>NZ_JBIVDS010000011.1:33203-362145 GCF_044747265.1 Streptomyces sp. NPDC090106
TGACGGGCGCCGCTCCGTCGCCCCCCCCCCCACCCTCGCCCCCCCCCGCGGAGTGCCCGTGACCCCCCCCTAAGCCCCCCCCGGCCCGCCGCCCGCGGGCCCCCCCCGCCACTGGTCCGTATGTATTCCGGCACCGCCCTGATGACGGAGGCGAGGCTGCCGGTGCCCGGGCTCCGGGTTTCAGGTCATGACCTCCACGTACTGCTTGCCGTTGTCGTTCTCGACGATCACGGACTCCACCTGGTCCAGGGGAACAGCCGCGAAGCCGGAGAGATCCAGGCCCGCGGTCCCCGCGGCGCCTTTCTTCTCTCCCACCACCCAGCTGCCGGCGATCTCGCGCTCACCCGACTTCGAGCGGACGACCAGCAGGCACTTCTCACCCGGCCGAAGGCCGCCCACGGTGGCGTCGACCCGGACCCAGCCCGCAGCGGGTACCAGGCTGACCTTCATCTTCGCCTGCGTCTTCGGGTCCGTTGCGGAACCCGTCCACGCCGCCTCGCCGGGGTCTTCCGCGGACCGGGAGGCGAGTGTGTCGGACGGGGTGTTCGCCTGGCCCACGACGTATCCGCCCCCGAGGAGAGCGGTCACCATGGCCGCGGCGGCCAGGCTGACCACGACCCCCCTGCGACGGCGGTCCACCGCGTCCTCGGCGCGCACCTGCCGCAGCGTCCGCTGCAGCATGAGCTCGCCGTCCTCGGGCGGGCCGTCGAGGAAGAACTCGGGCGGCACCTCGCCGAGTTCGGCCTCCAGGGCCTTCAGATCAGCCAGCTCCACTTGGCATACCTCGCACGCCTCGATCTGCTCTTCGAGCCGGGATCGCTCGTCGGCATCGAGAAGACCCAGCGCATGAGCACCGAGGAGTACGTCATGGGAGTGCTCCTGCGTCGTCACACTGCCACCTTTCGAAGCTGAACGTCACTGCCGGGCTTGCCCACGTACACCTTACGGAGGGCCTTGAGGGCATGGTGGGCACGGGACTTGACCGTACCCTCCGGAATGCCGAGTCGAACGGCGGCCTCCGCCGCGCTGCGCCCGTGATAGTAGACCTCCATCAACACGTTTCTCTGATCGGGTTTCAACTGGGCCAGTGCCTCCATGAGAACCACCGACTCCACCACGTTCTCCGCGTGGTCCGGCTGTACCGAGACCGTCGCCTCGCTCTCACCGACCTCGGTCGGGCGTGCGGCCTTCGCCCGGTAGCGATCCGCCACGAGATTGCGCGTGACGGTGATCAACCAGCCGCGCAGGGATCCCTGGGGGTCGTTGACGACCTCCGGATGGCGCCAGGCACGTATCAACGTCTCCTGCACGATGTCCTCCGCGATCAGCCTGTCCCCCGTCAGGCGCGTCGCGTATGCCAGCAACGCTTTGCCGTGCTCGACGTACAGAGCCCTGATGACCGCTTCATGACTTGTGGCCTTTGTGGCACGTGGCCGCAGGATCGCCATTCACTGTCTCCCATGTTTCCCCGCTGGTTTGACAGACACATCGAGTAATCCGGCTCTGGGGTTCAACTGCTGTCGGTGACATGGATCACTCGTCAACTTCCGTGTTGGCACTGCCGGTTACGCACGACGGCGGTATCCGGAGAGATCGACGGTGAGCCCGTGGCGGGTCCTCCGTCGGCTGGTACGGACAGCACCGTGGCCCGCCTCCGTCGGTGCGGGACGGAGACGGGCCACGGGCGTTCGGACCGGGCGGGGGTGCCCGGTCCGAAGGCGGATGCCGAGGAGGCTTGCCACAGCCGCTGCGGGGGTTCAGCCAGGGACTCACCTCGTCAGGCCCGGCATCCATGCGCTACTACGGCCACCGGGCGCGAGCAGTTCGATTGCGGTCCGAGCTGGCCTGAACGAATCCATATGGCCGAATCCCGATGGCGCGGCCTCGCGTCCGGCAGCCCACCGAACCGGAGTGAACTCACCTTCCGCACCGCGCCGTAGGTGTCGGTACATGGCAGCCGATCCTGACGGAGCGCATCGTGAACCACACATCTCCCCGACGCCGGCCCACGATGGCGCGCGGCTCTCTCTCCTCCCGTCGGCACTTCCTCACCGTCCTGGCGGCGGCTTCCGGGCTGCCCCTACTCGGGGCGTGCGGCACCGCCCTCGGCGGAACGGCGCCCCCGGCCCGGCGGGGTCCGGCGGACAGCCCGTCACCCCGGGTCCGGATCTCACAGGTGACGTCACCGGGGCGCAAGGCGAACCGGACCTCCTTCCCGATCACCGCCGTGTCCCTCACCTGGTCGGGTTCCCCGCGCGGAGTGCGGCTGAGGCTGATCGACCGCGGTGGCACGCCGGGTGGCTGGCGGGACGTCACCGCGGGATGTCCGTGCGCCAAGGACGCCGCCACTCTGCGCACCGCATCGGCCGGACCGCCGCACCGGGCGCTGGTACCGGGCCGTGGCAGTTACGGCTACCAGCTGGACTTCGACGCCGGGGTGAAGATCATCGAGGCGATCGCGATCGACTCCGGCAAGCTCGAAGGAACGAGTCCCTCCCCTTCAGCCACAGCGTCGGGCACCGCCTTTCCGCCGCCGGGGCTGGTGCGCAGGGCGGACTGGGGTGCCGACGAAGCGAAGCGCCTGACCGCGACCGGCCAGGAGTCGTCACCCACCCGGTTCTCGCGGGTGCAGGCCATCACCGTCCACCACACCGCCACACCCTCGGACGATCCGGACCCGGCTGCCACCGTGCGCGCCATCTACGAACAGCACGCCGTCTCCAACGACTGGGGCGACATCGGCTACCACTTTCTGATTGACCGGCAAGGTGCTGTCTATGAAGGCCGGTTCAGCGGAAAGGACGGCATTCCCGCGCACAACGCGGACAACGAGGTCGTGACCGCGTTCCACACCTTCGGCTTCAACCCCGGAAACATCGGCATCGCCCTGCTCGGGGACTTCGCCAAGGAAGAGCCCTCGCAGCCGATGCGCGACTCCCTGGTACGGCTGACCGCGTCCCTCGCCGCACGCCACGGGCTCGACCCACTGGCCAAGGTCACCTACCTCAGCCCCACCAGCGGCAAGTCGACCGAGGGCCCTGCCCTCGGGGGGCACCGGGACTGGACATCCACCGAATGCCCCGGCTCCAACACCTACCTGGACCTGCCGGAGGTACGCGAGCGAGCCGCCCGGCTCATCCGGTGACACTGCGTCGTGAACACAGTGCGGCTGTCACGACGTGGAACCGGCCGACCACACAGCTCGGCACACCTTCGGAAAGAGATCGGCAATGACGCCCCCGCCAAACGATCGCCTCTTGGGAATCCTGGCCCAGTTCTACGACTACGCGATCAGTCACCAGGTCGAGATCGAAGACACTCCAGAGGCGATGATCCCGCTCGTCTCGGCAGCTTCCGGTGTCGGCTTAGAGGAGACCTGGCGGCATCTGCCGGAAGCCGTAGCCCTCGCCCAGGCCGCATCCCCACCCCCGGTCATCGCCAACCACCGCAAGTGGATTGGATGGGCCGACTACTACAGGCAGCACCCACCACAGCCTCACTCAGAGGAGGATGCATGGTCCAAATCGGTCTGGCAATATGAGGCTCCATTCCACGCCGGCCTCGCACATGCACTCTCCCGAGCTGCCGCCTCGCCGCAGAACCCGGCAGCCTCTCCCTCGTGGACCCAGGCCTGGGATCTCAGGCAGCACATACGGTCAACGACCGCACAGGACGCCGAGCCGCGCCGCCGGCTTCCTCCTTCCCAACCACACCTGAGCGTCGACCAGCACGCAGGGATTCGCGCCGCGGCCCATCGGGTGCCGCTTCCTGACTTGGATCAGACAGTGTTCAAGGGCTCCCTGCAGCTTTCCGGCATGGAGCTGGATCCGATGAATCCTCTGCCCCAGCGCCTCCCTGAAGGCATGTCAGACAGGGCGGGAACGGCCCGTCGGTCGGCATGAGTCACAGCCGGGACGTCAGGCACGTCCGCCTCCTCACCGCACAGCACACCTCACCACCACACCTTCGAACAGACCGTCTCCGGGGGAGCCGAGCGCAATGCGCGCCATGAAGATCTCATTCCTCATCCACAACGCCTATGGAATCGGAGGAACCATCACCACCACGTTCAATCTCGCCCGAGCACTCGCCGACCACCACGACGTGGAGATCATCTCCGCGCTCCGGCACAGGGAACGACCGAACCTGACGCTCGACCCACGTGTCACCCTGCGTCCCCTCGTGGATCTGCGACACGAGAAGGACGACCCGCGCCACCTGACACCCGCAACGGTCTTCCCCTCGTCGGAGTACCGCTATCAGCAGTACAGCGCCCTCACCGACGCGCGCATAGGCGAGGCGCTGGCATCGCTCGACGCCGACGTCGTCGTGGGAACCCGCCCCGGTCTCAACGTGCACCTGGCCCTTCAGGCTCCCGCGCGAACCGTACGCGTGGGTCAGGAACACCTGACGCTCGGCAACCACCCTCCGAGGCTGCGTTCAACGCTGCGGCGGGTGTATCCGCGCCTGGACGCGGTCACCACCGTCACCGAGGCCGACGCGTCCGCCTACCGTCGCAGGATGCGGCTGCCGGGCGTACGGGTGGAGGCCCTGCCCAACAGCGTCCCCGACCCCGTTCTCCCACCGTCGGACGGTCGGGAGCGTCTCGTCGTGGCGGCCGGCCGGCTGGTCCCGGTGAAACGATTCGACCTGCTGATCGAGGCGTTCGCCGCAGTGGCCGCCGAGCACCCCGACTGGACGTTGCGCATCTACGGCAAGGGCGAGGAGCATCAGCGGCTGCGCGCGCTCGTCGACCGGCTGGGGCTGTACAACAACGTCTTCCTGATGGGGGCGGTGACCCCGATGGAAGCCGAGTGGGTCAAGGGCTCGATCGCGGTGGCCACCTCCAACTTCGAGCCGTTCGGCATGACCATCGTGGAGGCCATGCGCTGTGGCCTGCCCGTCGTGAGCACCGACTGCGCCTACGGCCCCGGTGAGATCATCACGCCCGGCCAGGACGGCCGTCTCGTCCCCGTCGGTGACCGCGCCGCCCTGTCCGCCGCCCTGCTGGACCTCGTACGTGACGACGGGCTGCGCCGCCGGATGGGCGTCGCGGCGCGGCAGAACGCGCGGCGTTACGCTCCCGCGCCGGTGGTGGCCCAGGCGGAGCGGCTGTTCGAGGACCTGCTGGAGGCCCGCGCCGACGACCGCAGGCGGACGGACCGTGCGGACCACACCCTGGTCAGCGCCGGGCACGCGCTCAGGGACACTGCCCTCGTCGCGGCGAGCAATGTCGTGAGAACCATACGAAAGGCCCGACGATGACGGATCACAGCCACGGCGACATGAACGGCTCCAGCCGGCCTGCGGATCCGGCCGATCCGACCGATGGCCCTCGTGCGGACGTGTCCATGGACGCGGACGGACGGTTCGTCCTGGACGTGCGGTCGTCGCCGCCCGACGACGGGACACGCCCCCGGCTCCTTCTGAGGCGGCGCCCGGTGAAGGGAAAGCCTCAGCACGGCAGCCGGCTCGTCGCACTCGAACCGGCGGGAGGAAACCAGTGGCGAGGGGTGCTGGAAAGCGACCCGCCTCTGGAGGAGGGCCGCTGGGACACCTGCCTCGTGGGTGCCGCGGAGGAGGACCGCACTGCCCTGCTGCCGGGTCTGCGCGATCTGCGCGCGCTGGTGTCGGGCGGGGAGGCCGAGCACTCCGCTCCGCTGGCGGTCCGTGTCCCGTACGTCACCAAGGACGGGCGTCTCGCCGTGCGCGCCTGGTACCGCGCCGTTCACGCCGAGGCGGGCCGGATCGTCGTCGAGGACGACGTCATCTCCGTGACGGCACGTCTGCTCGGCGCCCAGTTCGGGGACGGCGCGGCGGTGTCCCTGAGACGCCGGGGCCCCGGCGCCGTCGCACGACGGATCCCACTGCGGCCCGGCGCGAAGGGGGACTTCGTCTTCACCATGAACTGCCGGGAGTTCACGGCGGACAGCGCGGGTCCCGGCCCGGGGACGGAGGTCGCGGTGTGGGACGTCTACGTCCATCCGGACGCCGACGCTCCACGTGTCAGGGTGGCGCGGCTGCTCGACGATCTCGCCGACCGCAAGCCGGTCTTCGTCTACCCGACAGCCGTAGGGGACGGGGTGACGGCACGCCCGTACTACACGGTGGACAACGACCTTTCCGTGGAGGTCGCCAGTGCGTCCGGTCCCTGAGTGTCCAGGCCGTCGCAGCCGCCGTACCCCTGCCAGGGACGGCGGGCGGGCACGTCAGCCGATGGTGGCGGCGTGTGCCGCCGGTGGTCGGGTCCGTTCATCATGCCGGCGCAGGTGTCGCCGATCCGGTGGCCGCTTCGTCGGCCGTCCCACCGGTGAAGGCCAGGACCCCGTGCACACGGTGCAGTGGATGGACGTTCCTGTCTCGCCCGCCGAAAGACTCCAGGAGTCCGTACCCGGCGACGAGCGCGACCTCATGGCCTCCGTACGACTCCAGATTGAGCACCGCCGCCTCCAGCTGGCCGATCTCGTCGACGAGCAACGGGATCACATCCGCGTCCCGCAGTGCTGCCCAACCTGACCGGGCGTACAGCTCAGGCAGCAGGACGGTACCGCTCGCGTTGGCGATCACGTCCTGGTCGGCGTCGCTCAGGCTCATCAGCTGCGCGTACGCGTGATCCACGACGGCCATGAGCGTCCTGAGCTCCGCGAACGAGACAGCGATCGCGTCCTGCGGCTCGAGCGCCGGCGGCTCCTGTGCTGCTTCAGGGCCGCGCCGGTGCGTCCCCAGACCCCGAATTCCTGTCATTTTTCCCATGTTCCGTCACCCATGTCCGATGCCCCATGCCCCATGTCACGAGCGGTACAGGCGTAGCGAGAGCCGTCAGGAGGCGGACGGCCGGTCCGGTCGGAGTCAAGTCCGACCGGACCGACAGAAGACGCCTGCCGAAGGGCAAGAAGGAGAATGCCGATCGATCCCGCTAGGAGGGCTTGACGGCGCAGTAGGAGCTCGTCACGTCGTTGAACTCACCGGAATTGCTGGCGATTTCACCATTGCCATGAAAGACCGTGAAGATCTTCGCACGGAGGTCAGCCTGCGCCGAATGCGGCTCGATGACGATGTAGCGCCCACCGTTGTTCGTGCTCTCGTAGAGGCGAATCGGTTCCGAAGAATTGTTCACCGCGGATGACACGGCGTCATTCGCGGCACCAAGGAAAAGCAGGCGGAGATCCGCGAAGCAGTCCCCCTCCGGCAGGTCGATCTTCCCCTTGTGGTCGACATTCGTGTACAGGCAGACCGGTTCCGTCAGCGCACAGTCATCGACCAGGACGGCGGGAGCAACCGACGACTCAGGCAGCGCAGTTGCGTCGGGTCCGTCCTTGACAGAGATATTCGACGGTTCGTTCCCGCCGCCGGCACTGTCGCTCCCCTGACTGCCGCACGCAGAGAGCGTCAGACAGAAAGCCATGGCCGCGATTCCAGTCACGATGTTACGAGTGCTAGGCACGTCATCTCCTCAATCAACAAACGGCTATTGACCGCGCATTCCGAGCTTGTATGCCTCTGACACGGCCCTCATCCGCGTTTGAGTTCTGCACGAAGAGCGCCGATGCGGAACCGTTACCAAAGCCGTCGTGCCTCGGGAGGTGTGAGTCGACAGGAACGCCTTGGACGCCCTGGAAGCGGCGGACCATCACGAAAGTGCGCGCCTCCGGACCGAGTTGAACTCAACAGCGCCCTCGCCCGTCGTCTGCGATGCAGAGGGCTGTCCGGTGTTCTGCGCTCACGTCGGATCTCAGCCCTGGATCCCAGCCGATGACACCGACAGAGCCGAGCATCACTGACGAGAGGCACGACCTTGACGGAGACGACCGAGCGCAGAGCTGACACCAGCGTGACCGGGCGTCACACCCCCAGGACCTCCGTCCGCGCCCTGACACGGTGTGCCGACGCCCATCTCCTGGCCATCACGGCAACCCTGTTCGCCCTCGCCCAAGTCCTGCTGGTGCACCCGGAGATGGGGCTCGGCTGGGACGAGGCCGTGTACGTCAGCCAGGTCAGCTCCCACGCCCCGCCGGCCTTCTTCAGCGCACCGCGTGCCCGCGGTATCTCCCTTCTCGTCGCGCCCATCACGTCCTGGTCGTCGTCCACCTCGGTGCTACGTGTCTACCTCGCGGTCCTGTCGGGAGCTGGCCTCTTCCTGGCGTTCCGTGCCTGGCGCACCGCGTTCCCGACGCGGGTGCCGGCCGTGGGCGCAGCACTCTTCAGCACGCTGTGGGTGACCCTGTTCTACGGCCCCCAGGCGATGCCCAACTACTGGGTCGCCATCGGTGCTCTGGCCGGAGCGGGCTACTTCGCGCGTACGCGATCGGCTGTCGTCGACCGGAGAGCGCTCTGGGGAGTGGCGGGGAGCGCGGCGCTGATCGCGTGGATGCGGCCGACGGACGCGGTCTGGTGGAGCCTCCCGCTGTTCGCGCTGATGATGACCGCGCGGAGGTGGCGGCAGCCACGGCTGTTCGCCGCACTCGCGGGAGGTCTGCTGTCAGGCGCCGTCGAATGGGTCGTGGAGGCATACGTCGACTACGGCGGCTTGGGGAACCGTCTCGCGGAGGCGGCCCGGATCCAGGGCGGCCTGGGATGGAACATCGCCGTGGGCGATCAACTGCGCAGCCTCGGTGGGCGTACGCTCTGCCGCCCCTGCACCGGAGAGATACCGACTCTCGCGGTGACGGGCTGGTGGCTCCTCCTTCCCCTGCTCGCCGTGCTGGGGCTGGTGACGGCGATCAGGCTCGGACGCGCGACGAGTACCTCGATACTCCTCGCCTGTGCCGCGACATCCGGCATTCCGTACCTCTTCATGATCGGGTACGCCGCGCCCCGCTTTCTCCTGCCCTTCTACGCCCTGCTCGCGCTACCTGTCGCGGATGCGCTCGCACACCTGCCGCGCACGGTGAACCGGGCGTGGCGGCCCGTCGTCGTGGCGCTGGTGGGCGTGGGTCTCACCGGACACCTGGCGGTGCAGTACCTGGTTCTGGAGAGAACCGTCCAGCGCACCACGGCCGCCCATCGCGAATGGGCCAGGACCGCGGACGAGTTGCACCGTGCGGGCGTGCGCGCTCCGTGCATGCTGGCGGGGTACCAGGCCCTCCCCACCGCTTTCTACGCCGGATGCTCCTCCGCCGCCACCTCCGGCCACAACGCGAACAGCACACCCGGCGCCATCGTGAGGGCCACCAGGTGGACACACGTGGCCGTCATCGTGGCGCCGGGAGAGAAGCCACCGGGTTACGCCCGCTCCTGGCAGGCACACCGCATGGGTGAGCTCCGTGCGTACATTGCGCCGACCGGCTGAGCCGACGGCCGGGCGCGCTGCCCGGTGGCCTGCGGCTCCTGAGCGGTCGTGACGGCCGCGTCAGCCCTTCAGAATGGCGGCCGCGACCCGCTCCACCAGCCACTTCGTCGCACGCTCCACACCCCAGCCGAACGTCTCCACGGCGAGGACGAACTGCGGGTTGCGGAAGTGGAAGAAGATGATGCGCGCCGCGTCCTCGTTCGAGAGCCCTTCGGCGAGGTCACCCAGGTCGGCGATCCCCACGACGATCGTCTCCAGTGCCTCGATGTGACGTTCGTCGGCGATGTCGAGGAACTCCTGGGCGACCGGCGAACTGGGGGCGGCGCGCTCGACGATGCGCATGATGTCGCCGGCTTCCGCGGCGTGGGCGGCATACCCTTCGGCCAGGACCTCCAGCTTGGTACGCCCCGTGGGCGCGGCTGCCGCGTCGGAGATGATCCGGCCCACCGTCGGGCTCGTCGTCCACATGTCCATCAGCGTCTTCAGCAGGCCCTCCTTGCCTCCGCACTGGGCATAGACAGTGGCCGGGGAGACGCGTGCCTCGCGCGCGATCCTGTCGACCGTGGTCTGCGCGTAACCGGGCTCCAGGTACAGCTTCCGCGCAGCCCTGACAACGTCCTGCCGCGTCATCTGGGCATACTCGTCACGACGGCTCGGTGCTTGGCCTGGCAACGTCTCTCCTCGTCCCGGTGGCTGCTCATGTCGCTGGATCAGTGCGGCCGAATGCTCTCACAGGGTTCCGGGCGGCACCGCAGGCGCGCGCCGACTCCACCGAGGGGAGACGTTGGCTCGCGCCTCCTCCCGGCGCACCGGTCCACGCCTCGCGCGACGCCGGGCAGGCAACAGCACTGGTCCGGCTCGTGGTTCGCGGAGTGCGGCGGGCTGCCGCAACTGCCGTAGGCAGTCAGGCGCGCGACTAGACTCTGGAAGCCATCCGTGCGTCTGCCCCGGTGAGCGGCCCTCAGTGTCGGCTGGGACGCACGTCGCCTGGGGAGGAGACCGGTGCAGGAGCGGTTGCGGTTCTCGGTTCTCGGACCGGTCAGGGCGTGGCGCGGTGAGGCCGAGGTCGAACTCGGGCCGCCTCAGCAGCGGGCGGTCCTGGTGGTGCTGCTGCTCGCGGAGGGCTCGCAGGTACCGGCGGGCCGGCTGGTCGACGCGGTGTGGGGACCCGCGGCACCTGCCTCCGCTCTCACCATTGTGCGGGGCTACATCCACCGGTTGCGGAAGTCGCTGGGGCCCGGCGGGGACACCTCGTCGACCATGATCCGTTCCACGGGGGACGGCTACCAGCTCCAGGTGTCGCCGGGCGACGTCGACCTGAGCACGTTCCAGGAGCTGCTGGCCCTGGCCGAGAAGGCCCGCGGTGCGGGGGACACCGAAGGCGTGGCGGCATACCTGCGTGACGCGGTCGGTCTGTGGCGGGGAGTTCCCCTGGCGGGCGTCCGGGGCGCATACGCGCAAAGCCAGCAGCAGCGCCTGGGCGAGAT
Organism: Streptomyces sp. NPDC090106; assembly: GCF_044747265.1. Lineage (NCBI taxonomy): Bacteria > Bacillati > Actinomycetota > Actinomycetes > Kitasatosporales > Streptomycetaceae > Streptomyces > Streptomyces sp. NPDC090106. Next base: position 43,980 of record NZ_JBIVDS010000011.1, read on the forward strand.
GCGCCGGTCCGCACAGGTGGCCCGCTTCGTCGCCGAACTCGACCTGGGCGCCCATGCGCAGACAGCCGGAGAGCTGGCCGCACTGGTCGCCGAGGATCCTCTGGACGAGCGGCTCAGGGAGCTGCTGATGCTCGCCCTGTACCGGTCAGGGCGGCAGGCCGCGGCCCTTGCCGTCTATCGCGAGACACAGACACTGCTCGCGGACGAGCTGGGGGTCGATCCCGGCCCGGAGCTGCAGACGATGTACCAGCGCGTTCTTCGGGCCGATGCCGGACTACTGGCTCCGGCGGCCCCGGCGGAACCTGCTGCCCCGCTCCCCGTTCCTGCACCGGCCGTTCCCGCTCAACTGCCCACCGGACTGGCGTCCTTCGTCGGTCGCCGAGCGGAACTGGCCGAGGTGTCCGCACTGCCTTCCAGCGGAGCGGTGGTGATCAGCGCCATCGCGGGCATGGCTGGCGTCGGCAAGACCACGTTCGCAGTGCACTGGGCACGACAGGTCGCCGACCGTTTTCCCGACGGACAGCTGTATCTGAATCTGCGCGGCTTCGACCCGGCCGGCCTTCCTGTTCCGCCGGAGCACGCCCTTCGAACGCTGCTGGAGTCCCTGGGCGCGGACGCGAACGGCCTGACGCAGGACGTCGACACGCTCGCGACCCGATACCGCACACTGCTCACCGGAAAGCGCGTACTCCTGCTGCTGGACAACGCCCGCGATGCCGCACAGGTGCGCCCTCTGCTGCCCGGAGCACCCGGCTCTCTGGTCATCGTCACCAGCCGCAACCAGCTCACCGGACTGGTCGCAGTGAACGGCGCCCACTCCCTCAACCTCGGCCTGCTGTCCCTGGAGGAGGCCCGTGAACTGCTCGCCCACCGCCTGGGAGAGGCGCGCATCACGGCCGAACCGGACGCCGTCCAGGAGATCATCGCGCGGTGCGCCCGGCTGCCGCTCGCGCTGGCCATCACCGCGGCTCGCGCGGTGACCCGACCGGTCATCTCGCTGGCGTCGATCGCGGCCGAACTCAGCGACAGCGCCGAGGGCCTGGACGCGTTCCACGGCGACGACACCGCCGACGTACGTGCCGTCTTCTCCTGGTCGTACCACGCCCTCACTGCCGACGCCGCCCGTCTGTTCCGGCTGCTCGCTCTGCACCCGGGCCCCGACATCAGCCTGCCCGCCGCCGCCAGCCTGGTGGGCCTCACGGTCCCCCGCACCCGGCGACTGCTCGGCGAGCTCGTGCAGGCCCACCTCGTGGGTGAGGCCGTCCCAGGCCGCTATGCCTCCCACGACCTGCTCCGCACCTACGCCACCGAGTTGATCGAAACCGTCGAACCACCGGAGCAGGCGCGGGCTGCCCGGCTTCGGATGTTCGACCACTACCTGCACACCGCCCACGAGGCGGCCGCACTGACCACGTCGCGTGCGCTGATTTCCCTCGCGCCCGCGGTCGAGGGAGCGGGTGCCGAGAACCTCGGCGACGACGCCGGGAGGGCGACGGCATGGTTCGCCGCCGAGGAGGCGGTTCTCCTGGCGGTCGTCAAGGAGGCCGCCGCCCGCCGCGAGGATGCCCACACCTGGCGACTCTCCTGGGCCATCGGCCACTATCTCCACCTGCGTGGCCTGTGGCGAGAGCAGGAGGGTGTGCACCTCGCGGCCATGGACGCGGCGCGCAGACTCGGCGACCGGACCGCCCAGGGACACGTGCACAACGGTCTCACCCTCGCCACGGGAAATCTGGGCCGCTTCGACGACGCGCGCGTCCACGCCGAGAGCGCCGTCGAACTGTTCACCGAGTCGAGCGGCATGAGAGCGTACGCGGACAGCTACTACAACCTGGCCTGGGTCAGGGTGCGCCAAGGCGATCCGCAGGCCGCGCTCGGCGCCGTACAGCAGTCGCTCGCACTGTTCCGGGACTGCGTCCGCGAGCTCGGCGGCGACGACAGACGCGGCCAGCGGGCCGTAGCGACAGCGCTCAACGCGGTCGGCTGGTGCCACACTCTGCTCGGGCAGCACCAAGAGGCCCTCGACCACTGCCGGCAGGCACTGGCCCTGCAACAGGAACTCGAGCACGACGCCGGTACGGCGGACACCTGGGACAGCATCGGTCATGCCCTCCACCATCTCGGGCAGTACGACGAAGCCGTGGCCGCCTATCACCACGCGCTCGCTCTCTACCGGCAGCTCGATGCCCCCCGGCTCCGGGCCATCACGCTCATGCACCTCGGTGACACCTACGTGAGCGCCGGCCGGCCCGACGCGGCACGAGCCGAGTGGACCGAGGCCCTCCACGCGATGAACCAGCTCGGCGACGCCGATGCCGAGCGCATCGCGGAGCCCGTCCTGCACCGGTTGCACCGACTCGACGGACCCACCGATGGTCCAGGGACGGACACGGAACTCACCGACGCATAGGCCGACTTCGCCGCGGAAACCGACGGTCGCGCGCTCTCGGCCGGATCGGTCCAGCACGGGCAGCACCGCAGGCCCGACGTTCGACACGGGCCAGGACACCCCTCCTGTCAACGCCGGTCGACCGTCCGCGCCGTCCACCGGTTCCCACTCCCGGCGGACGCGGTCAGGCACGTATGCGCGGGGCGGTCCAGGATTCCTTCACACTCCGTCCACTGCGCGCGCCTAAGTTCTCGGCCCAGGCAGGGCGAGTGGGCACCTGGTCGGTGGCTCACGACCGGCACCGCACACGGCCCGGCCTTTGCCACACACCCCTCACATGCCGTCAGGGCATCCACCGGCTCGGCCGGTCCATGGCCGAGCCACGCCAGAAGGAATCTCACATGTTCGATATCGCGAATGTCCATGCCGCCCCCAGCGCGAACCTGCTGACTCCCGACAACTCCCTGATGCTGTTCGTCGATCATCAGCCGCAGATGTTCTTCGGCGCCGGCAACGGAGACCGCACCGCCGTCATCAACGCCACCGTGGGACTGGCGAAGGCGGCGACGGTGTTCGACATCCCCGTGGTCCTCACCACCGTGGCCGCGGAGTCGTTCTCCGGCCCGATGATGCCGCAGCTGGTCGAGGTCTTCCCGGACCAGCGGATCCTGGACCGCACCACGATGAACCCGTGGGAGGAGAACGCGGTCGTCGAAGCGGTCAAGGCCAGCGGCCGCAAGAAGATCATCATTGCGGGTCTGTGGACCGAGGTGTGCATCGTCCTCCCGGCGCTGTCCGCTCTCGAACAGGGCTATGAGGTCTACGTGGTGGCCGACGCCTCCGCCGGTGTCACCGCGCAGGCCCACGAGCACGCCATCCAGCGCATGATCGGCGCCGGCGCGGTCCCGGTGACCTGGCTCCAGGTGCTGCTCGAACTCCAGCGCGACTGGGGGCGCGAGAAGACCTACGGTCCCGTCACGGACATCGTCAAGGAGCACGGCGGCGCCTACGGACTGGGCCTGGTCTATGCCCAGGCGATGAACGGTGACCACGCCGCGGGCTGACCCGCCCACCGGGTGCCGGCCCCCGCGGCCGGCACCCGGCTCCAGGCCGGCAACGCCTGTTCGGGCTGACCGGCCCGGCCCTGAACCGAACGCACTGTCAGGAACCAGGGAATCGACTGTGCAATCCCCCCGATCCGCCCCTTCACCCTCCCCCTCCCCCTCGGCAGGCGGTCGTGAGCCGCTGCTGGCGCCGCTCATGACCGTGACGGCCGTGAGCGGTCTGATCGACGCGATCAGCTATCTGGGCCTGGGACATGTCTTCACCGCGAACATGACCGGCAATGTGGTCGTCATCGGGTTCGCGGCAGCGGGCGCCCCCGGTTTCTCCGTTCTCGGCTCACTGGTGTCGCTGGCCGCCTTCCTGACCGGCGCAGTGATCGCCGGGCGCCTGGAAGGCGTCATGCGGGCCCGGACACCCAGCGCCCGGCTGCGCCGGATCCTGGGCCTGGAGGCGATGCTGCTGGCCGCGAGCACCGCCATCGCCTGCACCACCAGCGAGTCGGTCCACCCTCTGATCGCCCTGACCGCACTGGCGATGGGGCTGCGCAACGCGACGGTACGCAGACTTGCCGTACCGGATGTGACCACGACGGTCCTCACACTCACCCTGACCGGCCTGGCGTCGGACTCCACCTGGGCGGGCGGCACCAATCCGCGGCTGGGCCGTCGCCTGGCCTCCGTGCTGGCGATGCTGACGGGCGCGTCGGTCGGCGCCGTGCTGGTGCGGCACACCGGACTGGGCTGGCCCCTGCTGCTCAGCACCCTGGGCACGACCGCTGCCGCGCTGACGCTCCCGCGCCGCGCATCGACCCGCTGAGCCGTCCCCCGACGGGCACCTCCACCCACTGTCCCCGCGCTTCTCGCGGCTTGCTCCTCGCTCCTCGCTTGCCGCTCTTCGCCTCTCGCGCTCTCGCGCTCTCGTGCTCCCGCACTCTCGAACGGAGAAACTCCGATGGCCACCATGCCTGTGGCAGGGCTTCCACCTGTCAGCGCCGACCATGTCGCCGACCTCGTGATCCGCAACGCCAAGATCTACACCGGTGACCCGGCGCGTCCGCACGCCGACGCCGTCGCGATCAAGGACGGCAGGGTCACCGTGCTGGGCGACGACGCGGATGTCGCTCCGCTCATCAGCGCCCGGACACGGGTGGTCGACGCCTTGGGCCGGCGCGCCGTCCCTGGCCTCAACGACTCCCATCTGCACGTGATCCGGGGTGGCCTCAACTACGTCCTGGAGCTGCGCTGGGACGGTGTTCCGACCCTGCGGCAGGCTTTGGCGATGCTGCGCGAGCAGGCTGCTCGCACGCCGAAGGGACAGTGGGTCCGGGTGGTCGGAGGCTGGTCGGCCGACCAGTTCGCCGAGCGGCGGCTGCCGACTCTCAGCGAGCTCAACGCCGCCGCCCCGGAAACACCGGTGTTCGTCCTGCATCTCTACCAGTCCGCTCTCATGAACCGGGCCGCGCTGGAGGCCGCCGGCTACACCGAGTCCACCCCCGACCCCCGAGGCGGCCACATGGTGCGGGGCCGTGACGGCAAGCCGACCGGCATGCTGCTGGCCGCGCCCAGCGCCCTGATCCTGTACTCCACCCTGGCCGCCGCACCGACGCTGAACGGTGAGGACCTCAAGACGTCCACCCGGCACTTCCTGCGAGAACTGAACCGGTTCGGTCTCACCTCGGCCATCGACGCGGCCGGCGGCGCCCAGGACTTCCCCGAGAACTACGGCACCATCATCGATCTCGCCAGAGACGGCCAGTTGTCGCTGCGCATCGCCTACCACCTGTTCCCGCAAACCCCGGGACAGGAGATCGACGACCTGCGGCGCTGGATCACCATGATCGAACCCGGAGACGGCGACGAGTGGCTTCGGTTCAACGGCGCCGGAGAGAACCTGACCTGGTCGGCAGCCGACTTCGAGAACTTCGCCCAGCCCCGGCCGGAACTGGCCACGGACTACGAGAGGGACTTCGAGGAAGCGGTACGGCTGCTCCTTGAGCACGGTTGGGGCTTCCGCCTGCACGCCACCTACGACGAGACCATCCGCCGCGACCTGAACGTCTTCGAGAATCTCGCCGGCGAGGGGCTGTTCCAGGGAAGGGTCCCTTGGCTGTTCGACCATGCCGAGACCGTCTCCCGGGACAGTCTGGACCGCATCGCCGCGCTCGGAGGCGGCCTGTCGGTCCAGAACCGTATGTCCTTCCAGGGAGAGGCGTTCGTGCGCCGCTACGGCGCCGCGGCCGCCGCCGAAGCGCCACCGGTACGAGCCATGCTGGAACGAGGTCTGACCGTCGGCGCCGGGACGGACGCCACACGTGTGTCCTCCTACAACCCCTGGGTCGCACTGCACTGGCTCGTCACCGGCCGGACCGTCGGGAACCTGACGATCCGTCCGCCCGAGAACCGCGTCAGCCGCGAAACGGCCCTGACCATGTACACGAAGGCCGGCGCCCAGCTCACCGGGGAGCAGGACGTCAAGGGCGTGCTCAAGCCCGGGTACTACGGCGACCTGGCCCTCCTGTCCGACGACTACTTCACCGTCCCCGAGCAGGACATCCCGCACATCGAATCCGTGCTGACCGTCGCGGGAGGCCGCATCGTCTACGCCTCGGCCGAGTACGAGGGAATGGACGAGGCGATCCCGTCGATTCAGCCGGCTTGGAGCCCTGTAGCGCACTTCGGGGGCTACCAGGCCACTGTGCCGCCCGGCATCGCCGGCGCGCGCCAGGCCGAACTTCTGGGACAGGCGGTGACCGAATCCGAACAGCACCGCCAGTGGCGGGCCGGGAGAGGGCTGGCCTCCGACACTCCGCACGCGGTCTTCGACCCGTGCTTCGTTCTGTGACGGACGAAGACGAACATCCGGTCAGGACATGCGCTGTCAGAAATTCACGGCGTGTCCCTCGATGAGCTGTCACCACCGGCCCGGACAAGCGGACGTGACTGCCGCCCTGATCCACAGATCGGACACTGGCCGTCCACTGCGGCGGCCTAGCTTCGAAGCCGAAGCACGGCACGTCATGCGAACGAATCCCCGCTCGCCTCACACCTGAAAGAGGAAACCGTGACGCCAGACATCTCGGTGAAGCATCGCTTCACCACCGTCCGTGGACGCAAGGTCTTCTATCGCGAGGCAGGGGATCCGACCGCTCCGGTCATTGTGCTCCTGCATGGCTTTCCTGCCTCGTCCCACATGTTCCGGAACCTGATCCCCGAACTCGCGGATCACTATCATGTCATCGCCCCGGACCACCTCGGGTTCGGTTTCTCGGACGCGCCTGCCGTCGATGACTTCGAGTACTCCTTCGAGAATCTCGCGTCCATCACCCTCGATCTGATCGACCAACTCGACCTCCGGACGTTCGCCCTGTACATCCAGGACTACGGAGCCCCCATCGGGCTCCGTATCGCCAGCCGGAACCCGGAACGAGTGACAGCACTGCTCGTCCAGTCAGGCAACGCCTACCTGGAAGGCTTCACATCCTTCGCCGACATCCTGATCGCCTACACCCAGGACCGCGCGGCGAACGAAGTGGGTGCACGCGAATACCTGACGCTCGAAAAGACGCGCTGGCAGTACACGCACGGCGTCCCGGCAGATCGACTGGACCGCATCGCCCCGGAGTCATGGACCCTCGACCAGGCGTTGCTGGACCGTCCCGGAAACAAGGAGATCCAGCTCCAGCTGTTCTGGGACTACCAGTTCAACATCCGTCTCTATCCGGAGTTCCAGGAGTATTTCCGGAAGCACCAACCCCCGACGCTGCTCACCTGGGGACAGAACGACGAGGTCTTCGGCGTCGCCGGCGCACACGCCTACGCGAAAGACCTGCCCGATTCGGAGATCCATCTCCTGGACGCCGGCCACTTCGCCCTCGAATCCCACGGGCCTGAGATCGCCGCTCTGATCCTCGACTTCATGGGACGACTACCTCTCGCGAAGCGCCGGCATTCCGATGCATCCACACCCTCTGGTGCGCACTCCGCGATGGAGGGACTCGATGCAGAGGCACGCGGCTGAAACGTCGAGCGTCGCCGAGGACACAGGTCCCCGACAGGTGCCCCTCACGCCAAGGGTCATCGTGGGACACAGTGCTCTGGAGGCGCTGCTGTCCTTCCTCCTGCTGTTCGGAGCCATCAGCGTCACCCGATGGGTGATGGGAACATCCCCGATCTCAAGCAGGGTCGCAGAAGTCCAGTGGCGGCTGGTGATCATCGGCCTGAGCGTGGGACTCATCGTCTCCCTGCTCATCCTGAGCCGGCCGGGCCGGATCAGCGGCGGGCACATGAATCCAGCAATCTCCCTGGCGATGTGGCGCTTTGGCGTGTTTCCCGGCCGTCTGCTCCTCCCCTACTTCCTGGCACAGTTCGCCGGATCCGTAGCGGGAGTCGCTGCCGCCCGCTCCGCATGGGGAACCGCCGTCGCGGATCCTCCGGTGAGCTTCGGCGTGCTCCAACCGGCACCCGGTTGGTCGGCCGTAGGACTGTTCACCGTCGAAGCGCTCAGCACGGGCATCCTGATCTGTGCCATCGGGTATTTCCTGCAGTCGCCTCGCCTCGCGCCTCTGGTCCCGTGGCTGGCAGGACTCCTGATCGGAGTGGCAATCGTGCTGCTCGGTGATGTCACAGGCGCCTCGATGAACCCGGTACGGCAGTTCGGCCCGGCTCTGTTCTCCGGTCGGCAGTCACTTCTCTGGGCGTACCTGGTCGCCCCAATGGCGGGCGCCTTCGCGGCGACTTCCCTGCTGGAGGCCAGGCGAAGGCACAGTGGCGTCCTGACCCATCGGCTGTGCGGCACGCAGGAGAACGGCCGCCTCGTATCCGCTCACCGAGAAGCGTAGGAATCAGCTCGCAGAAGGGCGCTTCGAAGCGCTCCCCCGCACAGCAGCACAAGACACTCGGAGCGAACACGATGATCGCTCCTCCCAGGAGGACGGATGAGCCGGAACTACAGTTCGCTCGCATTCACCGAACCGGTCGTCGACGCGCAGGTCCAGTACGGCAGCCGCACCGCTGTCGGCCGCAAGGGTCCGCGTCTCTCCAGCGCGAGGGATGCGGGCTTCGACGCGGCGGCGGACACGGTCGCGGGCCCACACCCTGAGCCCGGAATCGGCGAGGTTGACGCCTCCGCCCTGATCCGGGACCCCCTGGGCCCCGCCGAACAGGACTTCATCGCTGAACAGGACGGCTTCTATCTGGCCACGGTCGCCGCCGGCGGATGGCCGTACGTGCAGTTCCGCGGCGGACCGGCGGGTTTTGTGACGACACCCGACGCGCACACCCTCGCCTGGTCCGACTTCCGGGGGAACCGTCAGTACATCAGCACCGGCAACATGGCACACGACCCGCGCGTGTCCCTCATCTTCCTGGACTATGCCCATCAGGTGCGCCTCAAGATCTTCGGAGTCGCGACCATCAACGACGTGCGCCGTCAGGAACCGCCGGCGAGCGCGTCCGCTCTCGGCGGATACCGGGCGATCATCGAGCGTGAGGTCCGGGTAGAGGTCAAAGCCTTCGACTGGAACTGCCCTCAACACATCACTCCTCGCTACACAACGGAGGAGGTCCGGACACTGGTTCAGCCGCTGAGGGACCGGATCGAGGCTCTCGAGGCGGAGACCGAACGTCTGCGCCGTGCCCAGGGGCCCAGCGACACCGACCGGTAGTCCAGGGGCAACAGGCGGGTACCACAGGACTCTTGGCTTCGCGTCCTCACATCCGGTGCACCGGTGGGACGTTGGGCTGTTCGACATCGCATCCGACAGCCCCGCGGGGCCCGCCGTCGCTCAGGACGGCGAGCCCTCAGCGGTGGTGACCGTCACGGCTTGAGACCCTGCACTTCTAGCCAGCTGAGCGTGTCCTCGGCGAGGTCGCGCCAGCCGCGGTCGAACGGAGCGCTGTGTCCCCGGTCGTCGTAGGTACGAAGATCCACCTGCGCACCGCCGCGTACGTAGAGCTTGTGGGCGCCCTGCACGACAACGGCCGGCACGGTGTGGTCCTGTCCGGCGGCGATCAGCAGCAGGGGACCACGGTCGCCACGTCGGGTATCGACTCCGGTGGGCGAGGTGCGTCGGAGGTTGGCGGTGGAGGCCTCGAACAGCGGACGCCCCGGAGAGGGGATCGTGAGATCACGGAAGAGCTCATCGGACTCGCCCCGGGAGATCGCGTTGCCGAACGAGTACGCGAACTGGTTCTCCGTGAGCGCCACGGTCCTACGCTTGTTGGCGGGACTCTTGAGCACCGGGAAACTTGAGCGCAGCAAGCTGAGGGGAACGGCTCGGACCCCCTTGATCGGAGCCGGTGAGATACCCACGGCGGCCGCGGCCAGACCACGGTCCAGCAACTTCTGCGCGACCAACCCTCCGAACGAGTGGCCCACCACGATCGGTGCGTCGGGCAGGCCTTCGATGACCCGTGCGTAGGCGTCGGTGACATCCTCGACGCCGATGTCCAGGACGCGGCCGGGGTCGGCACGTGTCTCGGAGACGGTGGTGCCGTCGCCCGGCCAGTTCGGCGCGAGGGTGTCGTAGCCACGCTCACCGAAGAGCTGCTGCCAGGGAAGCCACGAGACGGAGTGGATCCACAGACCATGGATGAAGACAACGGGCGTAGTCATTGATTCGACCTCGTTCACTGAAGATACCGAAGAGGCAGTCGTCCTTGACGCTCTGTGATCAAGAAGCTAGCTGTACACGGTGGACGAAGAGTGAATGAACCCTGGATCGCCGTGTCTGGACCGGGACGGTCGGTCTCTTAGCTGGCAAGCATCGAGGTGATCACGTCATTGACTCCCCATTCGGCCAGGTTGGAGTTGGAGGAATGGGCGGCAACCTTGATGCCTCCCCCCTTCCAGCCGGCATCCACGAAGAATTCCGCATCCTTTTCCGAATTGTTGACTATGCTCGACGCCTGATCACCCACCTGAGTGCCGTCAGAGAAGAGCACATCTCTCGGAGATGCCTGATCACCTTCCTTGCGGAACTGATGGGCTATGGATGCGAATCCCTGAGTGTCCAACGTGGCGACAGGCCCCTTGAAGTCAGCCTCCTTGTAGAAGCAGATGGCACCGCTCAAGCAGCCGTGTTCATCTTCGTACCTGGGCGTGATGATGTCGTCTCTCCGGCATTCCGGCAGCTTGGGCACGATCTCGTCGTCCGAAGGTGCGGGGTTGACGGTCGAGACGTCCTGAACGGGCCCCTCCTCGCCTTCGGGCACCACCGGTTCAATCGTCCCGGCATCGCACACGGAGATCCGCTTGCCCTCTCCGATCACGTCACTCGAGTCCGCGTCCGCCCCTCTCTTGTCCACTCCTGCGCTCACACTGCTCTCAGTCGCTCCGGTCTCGTCACCCCCCGCGCCACATGCGGTGACGGCCAACGCGATACTCAGGGTGAACGCGGCCGGAAGCATCTTATGCATCGAATTCATATCTTTCCTCGTCAAGGTCTCAATTTTTCGTACGAGCCACATACCGGACCACATCACCGAGCCGCTTCCAGCCTCAGTTTTTCGGGGCTCAAAGCCTCCGAATTCCTGAGATAGACGGCAGGAGTGACACCATAAAGTGATTTGAATTTCCTGATAAAATGACTCGCGTCTGAAAAAAACCATCTTGCGGCTATTTCAGACACCAGGCCCACGTCGCCGGAATTCAACAAATCATCGTGCGCCTTCTGTAACCGCCGCCTACGCACAAACGACATGACCGAGTAACCCGACGCCGAGAACGAGCGATGCAGCGTTCGAAGGGACACTCCGAGCGTTCGCGCTATGAGGGAAGGCGTCAGATCCGGATCCAACAGTCTCGCCTCGATGACGGATATCGCTTCGCTCGATAAGTCTCGCGTCGCGGGGTCGGCTGCACCGGGAACAGCGTATGGCCGGATCCCGATGAGTTCGCCTGTCCCAGTTGACTCTGCCATACCGTCCTCCGTCGATGAGTGTGCTTCACTGCCTGGGTCGCTGGAATCCAGAAACACCCGGAAGATATCGACGGGTGCTTTCGCTGCTGTCTACGTCTCTCCACGTGAGTCAGTTCAAAAAACTTCCTCCCGCGCAGACCTCGCCTCCACAGCCGCTCGTAGCCCTTCCCGCATGTGCATGTGCCCAGCAGAGCCGGACACGACGTCATCGCCGGACGAGTTGCTCTGTGCTCGTGGAGCAGCCACTTGAGGGTGCCCCGGTCCGTTCACCGTGGTCATGCTCCATCGAGCGGTACTGACCGCCCAGTTCACGACGGAGTCATGTATGTCTGACCCACGATGAGCGCTTCGGCCACCGCACTCGCACCCCCGCATGACCCGAATCGGCGCGGGAGCCGTTACCTCTGTCATGTACCGCATGCACTGGACAGAAGTCATGGAGCTGCTGCTCCGCCGCCGCGTGGCCGCCTCTCGAGACAGCCATCTCTCCCTCGTCGCCTCAGCGCACGACTGGCAGCGGGCCCGAGCCGCTGCGCATGCAGCGGTCTGGCACGCAGTGCGTCGACACAAACGTGTGGTCCTCGTATCGGACGTGATGCGGCAGGCTGAGGAACAGTTCATGCTGCAGTTGCCGGTCCACATGGCCGCAGTCGTCCTCAGGGAGCGCCTCGCATCGCATCGCGGGCTGATGTCCGACGTGACAGACCACTGAGTTCGTACGGATCTGCGTTCCAGGGACGGCTCGACGGCATGCGACGCGGGTCTCAGCCGGCCTCGGCAGGCCAGGGCGTCGGTTCTCCGGGAGCAGAGCAACCCTCAGCCTCACACCTCCTGACGCGATCTCCACTGTGCCGCTGGCACCCCGGGCCATCGAGTCCAGCGATCCACTCAACAAGCACCGACCCCATGAAAGGCATGGCCCAGTGACCCACGCAGCGGCACCCCTGGGGACAGCCCCCGCATCCGGCGGAGTCCAGGCGATGAACCCGCCGGGCAAAGCGGGCGGCCGGTCGGTGTTCCGGCTGCTGCTCTCCTACGTACGGCCGCACCGCTGGACGTTGCTGACGGGCACCCTGCTGTCGCTGGTGTCAGGAGCGGCCGCGCTACTGCTGCCGCTGGTGGCGCGAGGACTCATCGACGATCTCGCTCACGACCGGTCCATCACCGGCAAGTTGCTGGCGATGGCGGCGCTGGTGGTCGCCGACGCTGTCATGGCCGGGCTGGGCGGCTACGTGCTGCGGCGTGCCGCGGAGTCGGTGGTCCTCGGGGCACGGCGCGCACTGTCGTCGTACCTGCTACGGCTGCGGATCGCCGCCATGGACCGCGTCGAACCCGGCGATCTGATGGCTCGGATCACCTCGGACACGACACTGCTGCGCGAGGTCACCACGGATTCCCTGGTCGCGCTGGGCACCGGCGGAATCACCCTCGTCGCGACCTTGGTGATGATGGGCGTGGTCGACCCGGTGCTTCTGGCGGTCACTCTGGTGGTGATGACGGGGACAGGCGCGGTGCTGGGCACGCTCGTGCCGCGTATCAACCGGGCCAGCCGCCGGGCTCAGGACGCGGTGGGCGTGATGGGCGCCTCGCTGGAACGGGTTCTCGGGGTACTGCGGACGGTGAAGGCGTCGGGCGCCGAACATCGCGAGGAACGGGTCCTGCACGAGGCCGCCGAGGAATCCTGGCGGCAGAGCGTACGGGCCGCCAAGTGGGTGACCGCGGCGGGCAACACCGCGGGCCTGGCGATGCAGTTGGCCTTCATCACGGTGCTGGCGGTGGGTGGGGCACGGGTGGCGACGGGTGCCATCGAAGTGAGCACACTCGTGGCGTTCCTGCTGTACGTCTTCTACCTGTTGTCGCCGATCCAGCAGGTCGTCGGGGCGGTCACCCAGTACCAGACCGGTGCCGCGGCGCTGGAACGGATCGACGAGGCGCTGCGGCTTCCGTCGGAACCCGCGGCTGAGCCGGTGGAGTTGCCGGCCTCCGACGCGGGTCCGCTCTCGGTCGTGTTCGACAACGTCCACTTCCGGTACGCCGTTGACCAGCCGTACGTCCATGACGGGGTGGGCTTCGCGGTGCCGGCCCGTGGCATGACGGCCTTCGTCGGCCCGTCCGGGTCGGGTAAGAGCACGGTGTTCTCCCTGATCGAGCGGTTCTACGATCCTGAGTCCGGGACAGTGTTCCTGGACGGACGACCGCTCCCTGACTGGGAGTTGCCGCGGCTCAGGGCCGCGATCGCCTACGTGGAGCAGGACGCACCAGTGCTGTCCGGTTCCCTGCGGGACAATCTGCTGCTGGGTAACCCGGGCGCGGATGAGAGCGCGGTGCGGCGGGTGCTGGTCAGGACGCGGCTGGACCGTCTTGTCGCACGGTTGCCGCAGGGCCTGGAGACGCCGGTCGGACACCGGGGGACGAAGCTGTCCGGCGGGGAACGACAACGCCTGGCGATCGCCCGGGCGTTGCTGCGCCGCCCCAGGCTGCTCCTGTTGGACGAGGCGACGTCTCAACTGGACGCGGTCAACGAGGCGGCGCTGCGGGACACAGTCGCCGACGTCGCACGGTCGACCACGGTCCTGGTGGTCGCGCACCGGCTGTCGACGGTGACCATGGCAGACCGGATCGTCGTCATGGACTCGGGCTGGGTGCGCTCAGTGGGCACGCACGGGGAACTCGTGGAGGGCGATCCGCTGTACGCGGAGCTGGCGGCGACCCAGCTCCTCATATCGGCACGCTGAGCGCCGGCGGGCACGCCCTGGGAAGACGTCCGGGTCAGGCCTCGGATTACTGAGCGACTCCCGCTTTGTCTTGGCACTCATGTTCTATCCGGGCCATCGACGATTCGCCTACTGTCTCAAGTGCAGGTTATAGATGGCTAAGCAGCCATGTACGCGCACGTCAAAATCTGCGATCAGCAGCTGACACGGTCATGCTCCTTCCTGAGATAAATGACCGGCGCACAGCCTTCTCACTCAAGAATTGAGGATTTCATGCACCTCGCACCTACCGTGGACGATCTGGAGCAGCTGCTGAAGGGTGAATGGGACACGCTCGCCCCGCTCACCGAAGACGAAGTCGACGTCCAGGTGACTTTCGAGGGAACCACGCCCCGGCCTGGCTACGGAACGACTCCGTACTGCTGAAACATTCTGGCGAAGCATGCCATGGCGGCGATGAATCTGCGCGATAACGGGCAGGATCCCCTTTGCCTCCAGGCATTTTGATCACCTCGACGCCTGGCCCGCCGTTCGTGCAGAGACCCACAGACGGCGGGCCAGGAATTACAGCTTCGGTGCATGCCGATTTCGGGATGCGAAAGAGTAGCGTAGGGGAAAAATGACAGAATTGGGAATCGGAGGCCCCGAAGGCGAACCAGATTTGAGCCACTGGGGTTCTCTGGTGACTTCAAGGCTGAAGCTGGAACTTGACTTCTTGACCTCACGGCATCCTTCGATCATTGAGACAGTTTCCCGTCTGGCCGATGCAGACTCCAGCGTCACAAGCCCTTATCGACTTCTTCCTTTCGCGGTTGCGGGAGCTTTGTCCAGGGATGAAAACTCGGCGGTTCCTGTGGCGGTCCTGTCTCGTATGTGGTGGCTGGGTGCCGAGGTTTTCGATGATCTGAACGACGGTAAGCAGCCGCCCGAAGGGCCGGCACTCTCCCGTTCACAGGCAACTGTTGTCAGCACCGCATGCCTCACTGCCCTTCCGAGCCTTATCATCAAGAAGCTCGATGTGCCGGAAGACCTCAAGAGGGCATGGGAACAGGAGTACGCGGAATCGACACTGGCAGCCGCAGAGAGCCAGTTCGACGACGTGTCCAGGAGAGAAATCCGCTCCTGGTCCGACGTGATGAAAATCTACGCAGGAAAGTCAGGCGCGCCTTACGGGCGAGATACCGCACTGGCAGCGCAGTCCGCAGGAGCGGACGAAAGCACCACCCACAGCTGGCGTGTATTCGGCAGACTTTTCGGCGTACTGCGACAGCTGGCCAATGATCGGGCATACGCCGACGCCAGAGAAGACGAAGATCTCATCAATGGAACGTGGACACTTCTGCAAGCACTTGCCATGGAGAAACTCGGTCCGCGGCAGAGAGAAGAACTTCGAGCTCTACGACTGCGCGCACTCGACTCCCCCTCCGCCCGGCTGTATGTAATGGAGTGCCTTCGGTCTGCCGAAGTGGCCGGACCGTACAACCGGAGGCTAGGGGCACTGCGGTCGAAACTTTCCCGCTTGAACGAGTTGCTCACCGAGCCTTCGGAACACCGCGACATTATTCAATGGATGATCGATGAGTCGACCGCGAACGCATTCCTGACCGTGTCCACAGCCGAGGAGCTAGGATGATTTCTCCTGATAATGCGCACGGCCTCAAGGGCATGGCTGCGGCGATGGCCGACCACATGCCTGTGTCCCGTGGCCTGCTGGACGTTCTACTGGACGACATCTCACGTGGCGGCCCGGTCTCCGAGCTGATCGGTGACCATCCGGACGCCACGACCCCGCTGTTCGGCCTCCGCGTGCTCGCCGGCGTGAAGCTGTTGGTCCTGACCGGTCAGGCACCGGAACTGGGCTCAAATCTAGAGAACTTCATGTCTGGCCAGACGGACACGCACTACGTAGAACGTATGCAGCACATTTTTCGAGAGACGGTCTTGGCGCACCCGAAGGAGATTCGGGAAGCCCTTGACCGCCCAGTCCAGCAGCATCTTCCGAACCGCGCCGGATTCCTGTTGCGCGGACTGGGAATGCTGGGCGCAAAGAAGATACGCCTGCTGGAACTCGGCGCATGCGCAGGACTCACCCTTATCCCTGACCGTTACCTCTGGTTCGGATGGGACTGGCAATGGGGAGACGAGAAGTCCTCGGTGCGGATCTCCGCGGATGGACCGCGGCCCGGCCATTTCGATATAGTCGAAAGAGCGGGCTGCGATGTTTCCCCCCGCGACCCCTGCATCGAACGGGACAAGCAGATCCTGCGCTCTTTCATACCTCCCGAGCGTGAGATAGATCAGCTGGAACTCGATGAAGCTCTCATCCTGGCAGCACAATCACCGGTGCGCGTCGACAAGGCAACCGCATCAGAATGGCTCCGAAAAGAACTACCCCGCAAGACCGAACACGGCACATACACGGTCGTCTGGCACAGCTTCTTCCAAGGATATCTGAATTCGGAACAACGTGCCGAACTCACCGCCATCATGACCGCTGCGGCCCAGCACATGCCGCTCGCTCAGATCTCTTATGAGCCGGACGAATGGGGTTCCGCACCTCATCTTCAGGTCACGATTCACTCCTGAGGGAAAATCCCTGTCCCCCTGCCCGGATACTGGACATGCGAATCCGGTGTTCGATCTATCAATGCCAGGCAAAAGAAGGTGGACGCATCATGGAAAAAACTCAATACCAGCGTATCGTGTCGGACAGGGGGAACCGGGAAGGCAACTACAAGGAAGGCGTGAAGGAGTACTACTCTCTCGCCACACCCGGCTACCTCAGCGGCTGGGGGACATCATTCCACTTCCCGCCGTTTCGCGCCGGACAGACCCTGCCCGAGGCAATCACCACACAACAGCACTTCATAGCCCGTGAGGGAAATTTCCGCCCCGGAATGAGGATCCTGGACGCAGGATGCGGTGTGGGCGGCCCCGCCATCGAGATAGCCAAGTTCAGCGGCTCCTCTGTGACGGGCGTAAATCTGGTCACCACTCAGCTGGAGATCGCACGGGAAGCGGCTGAGCAGCAGGAAATAGGCGATCGGTGCTCCTTCGTGGAAGGAGACATCATGGACCTTCCCTTCGAAGACAACTATTTTGATGCCGTTTTCTCACTGGAAGCGATCTGCCACACGCCGAACAAGCATGACGCCTATTCCGAGATCGCCCGAGTGCTCAAGCCCGGTGGCACGTTCATCGGAACTGACTGGTTCTGTGCGGACTCGATGGATCCCAGCGAATACGCCCGTCTTATCGACCCGGTGTGCAGGACCTACATGCTGCCGTACATGACGTCGCTCCAGGAACTCGAGAGCATTCTCAAGGATGTTGGATTCAGCGTCGAAAAGTCAGGAAACGTAGAAGACCTCGGCACCATGGAACCTGTCCGGGACATCCTGCAGGGGTTCGCGAACTCTGAGAAGCCGTCTGACTTGCCTGAACGCGACGAGTTCGCTTTCGAAATGCTCCGTGAATCATTCGACGTCACGGTGAAGGCCGCCCGGGAAAAGGCGTTCCTGGTGGGGTACTGGAAGTCCTCCCTGCGGTGAACAGGCACGCGACGGCTCCCTTGACGGTGGACGCGGCCGCGCCCCGCGAGGCGGCGGACCGGGTCAAGGAGATCGACGCACTGCGCGGGCTCGCCCTCTCGGGTGTGCTGATCGTCAACGCGCTGCTGATGGCGGGACCTGGCACCGTGTTCGGCGCCGGGCCGTCCTCCGGTCCCGCCGACCGGGCAACGGCCTGGCTGGTCGGTGCATTCGTCGCGGGGAAGTTCTATCCCCTGTTCGCCTTCCTGTTCGGCTACTCCTTCGTCCAGCAACAACGAGCCGCGCAACGAGACGACGCCGCCTTCGCTCCACGTCATCTGCGCCGGACGACGGCGCTGTTCATCGTGGGGGCCCTGCACGCCGTGCTGCTCTTCCCCGGCGACATCCTCACGGCTTACGCCGTACTGGCCCTGCCACTCTTCGCGTTCCGGCATACTTCGGCGCGAACGGCTGTGCGAGTGGGGCTCGTCATCGTCGGGATACTGTCCCTGATGCTCCTGACGCTAGGTCTGGTGGCTGTGGCGACCACCACGTCCGAATCAGGTGCGGGCGGTGAGGCCGTCACCGGGGCCACCGTGTCGGCGTACCGTGGTGGCTTCTCGTCTGTCGTCACAGCGCACCTTCACGCACTCCCCGGCACCGTGGCGACCAACCTGCTGTACGCCCCGCAGATGTTCGCGGCGTTCCTCTTCGGTCTTGCGGTGGCAGGATCCGAGACTCTGAAGCGATCCGCAGGAGACCGAGAGCGGCTTCGGGGCATGGTGCGTCACTGCCTGCCCCTAGGCATGGTCGGCGGCATCGCGACGGCGATGTGCACCCATGGGCCATTGGAGCGGAGCTGGTTCTTCGTCGGCCAGGCCGTCGGTGTGCTGATCGGTCCAGTGCTGACGGCCGGCTATGTGGGCTGCGCCCTGCTGCTGTTCTCCGGATCGGGCGGCGAGCGCGCCGCCGACATCCTTGCGGCCGCAGGCCGACTGTCGCTCACCCATTACCTGACGCAGTCTTTCGTCCTCTGCTTCGTCTTCACGGGTGTCGGGCTCGGTTGGTACGACAGGGTTGGCGCTACGCAAGTCGTCGTGGGCTGTGTGCTGCTGTTCGCCGGTCAGTTGGCGGTGAGCCGGCCGCTCACCGCCAAGGGGCGCCGGGGTCCGGCGGAAGCCGTCCTGAGGTGGGTGACCCGTGGGGCCGGCCGATCGCAACCGGCGCCCTCGGCGGGTCGTTTCACATACTGACATGCCGCTCCAATAGCAGCCACCCTCTCAGCTGGGGGCGTGCGCCCGCTCCCACCCGAGCTCGGAGCCGAACCACTGTCCGCCCGTTCAGCCAGCAGTCACATCGATGACCACCGTCGGCCAACGCGAGAAGCCAGTCCGCACGGACAGGCCTCTGCCCTTTGGGTACAGGGCAGGCCTTGCGCCTGTATTCCCCGCAGCGGGTTGCGGCGGCTTCCTGCTCAGTCGTGGCCGGGTTCAAGGGGAGGCCCTCGGCTCGATGGCCTCCCTCCACCGGCAGACTCGGCACACTCACTGCCGGGACGTTCCGACAGTGGTGGAGCCGACGCTCCGAATCGGTCATCGACATGATTCGAGGGCGCGGTGCGGTGCTGGAAGGGCTAGGGCGCGGGAAACACCAGAGGTATTCCGTACCGTTTCTCGGCCGCGCGCAGCGCCCGGACCAGGGTGGTGCGCACCGTCTCGACGGCGTCGGCGTGTTCGGGGTCGATGAGGAAGCGGGTGCGCAGTTGGGCGCGGGCGGGGTCGCGGACGGCCTCCACCGGGCGCATGCACGCCGCGTACACCTGGCCCAACGTGTGCTCTCGAGAGGATAGTTCGCTCGCGTCGGGGTTCCGCATGAGCCGGTCGGCGAGGGCGAAGTAGGACGGCTCGTCATGGGCCTGGACGCCGTGCCGGGCGAAGCAGTCCGGCAGGCTGCGCCCGGCCCGGAGGGTGGCGGGGTCACGGCGCAGGGAGGCGATCGTGCCGAACCATGCCCCCTGGACCTCGGCGTAGCGGTCACGGAGGGCGTCGGTGGTCGCCGCACCCTGGGCGAGGCAGGTCCTGATCTCGGCCGCGGTCGCGGGGCGCGTCCCGGTGGGGTTCGCGGTAGGTGTGGGCACGGTGGCGCTCTCGCTGGTGCCGTGGCGGGCGATGAAGTCCAGGTCGGGCACCTCACCGAAGCGGATGAAGGCGGCAGGGGCCGAGACGGGGAGGGAGGCACCGCGCTCGCGGGCGCACGAGACCGCCTCGGCCTGTCCCACCTGGCGCACGAACACGTCCAGGCCCTGCGTCCAGCGGGACTCCGCGCCCGTCGCGGGCAGAACCATGCGCACGGGGTCGGCCGGGAGGGCGGTGGTGAGCCGGGCCCGGGTATCCGCGGGCGCACGAGGGCTGGAGCCGGTGTGCGCGGTGGGTGCGGAGTCGGGGGCACAGGCGGTGACGAGGGCGAGCGCGAGAGCGGCGGCGGTGAGGCCGGGGCGGGGCGTCCGGTGCATGGGGATCGTGGGTCCTGCCTGGAGTGAGGGAGGGGCGGTGCCGTGGGCCGCTCGGGCTCACGGCACCGTGAAGCAGGGACTGCCTCCGCGACCTCAGTGCGTGATGTCCACGAAGTCGCCCCCTTCGTACCAACTCGCCACCGTGAACCTGGTGTTGTCCTTGACGTCGGAGCACAGGACGATGGCGTCCACGGCGTAGCTGCCGTCCGCGACGTAGACGTAACCGGCGTTGCAGGTCCTCCACGAGCCGGAGGACGAGTAGTAGAGACGGCCGGCGTAGTAGTCGTAGAGCCGGGCCGTGGCGTTGAGCGCCTGGGTCAAATTGAGGTCGTTGCAGCTGCTGGTGGCGGACTTGCTCGGTGTGCTGCCGACGCCTTCGTAGGCCCCGGTCGTCAGCGAGCTGGTGACGCAGGCGTTCGGCGCCGCGGAGGCGGTCGGTGCGAGTGCCAGACAGCTCGCGGCGGAGACGAGCGCGAGCGCGCCGGCGGCGATGGCCTTTCTCATGGTTCCCCCTGGGTCGGGTGCGGTGGATCGTGCACTCGGAACACTCGCAGGGCACGCACCGCATGGACCACGTCCTTCGACCGTGCTCTAAAGTCCCCAGCAGTGCGGTGGAGTTGGCTGCTCCGGTACTGCCGTACTCCGCTGCTCCGGTCGCCGCCTCACTCCGGCGCCGGACGCGACGACGGCCGCAAGAGCGCGGCGCCGAGAGGCGTGAGGGTGTGCAGAACGGTGTTGCGGTGCCGTTGGCTGAAGATCAGGCCCGCGTCGCGCAGGACGGTGGTGTGATGCGAGGCCGTGGGGACCGACACCCCCAGGAAGCGGGCCACCTCGGAGGTGGTCGCGCCGAGCGCGACGCATCGCAGCGCCGCAGCCCGGGTCCGCCCCAGCAGGGCGGCCAGCGAGGCGTCGGGGGCGGGTGCGGAGTCAGGCGCGCGACGGCCGTGCACGGGATACACCAGGAGCGGCTGGAGGGTGTCGTCGGCCAGCGAGATCGGCTGCTGCCAGCAGAAGTAGGAGGGGATCAGGCGCAGTCCGCGTCCCGCCAGATGCAGGTCCCGGTCCACGACGTAGTCGACGTGCAGCACCGGCGGGCGCCAGCGGATGGCGGGGGACAGACTGGCCAGCAGCCCGTCGAGCCCGGACGCGAGGGTCTCCCGGCCGCGCAGGGCGCCCTCCGCGGCGATCGTGGCGAGAATGCGGTCCTCGTAGGGCGCGATGACCGCGTGGTGGTACGCCCGCAGGAGCCCGGCCAGCTCCTTGCGGGTCTCCCGTTCCAGCAGCCGGGGCGCCCAGTCGGGGGCGCCGCTGTAGCGGTTCAGCATCCGTATCTCGTGGGCGATCCGCTCGGGTGCCGTGTCGACGATCGCCGCCAGCCCGCGGTCCAGGCCGTCGGCCGCGTCCTGCGGGGTGAGGAAGTCCGGCAGGTAGCGGGCCCTGGGCAGCACGGGAAGCAGGAACCGGCTGACAGCCGCGCCGAGTTCGGTCCCGGCGAGGGTCGAACGCGTCTCGCGGTACCAGCCTGCGTAGGCCCAGCGTCCCCGCGTGGTCTGTAATCGGTGCAGGCTGGAGGCGATCTCCCAGAGCGGATCCGGAGCCCTGGACACCCGGACGCGGGCCAGATCCCGCGAGGTGAAATGAATACGCAGCACGCGAACCATCCCCCAAATCGAATGGTCGACTCGCCCGCCCTCCCAGCAGCTTGGAACACACCGGGCTCAGAGACAACGCGGGAACCGGACGCCGGGGCGGGGCGGGGCGTGTGAGCCGGGGCTAGCCGTGAGACGCCTCGCCTGGCGCGTGCGCCGAGCAGCCCCGCGACAAGCGGCCCCGTGACCCGCAGCCCTGCAACGCGGCGGACGCGCCGCCTCGACGCCATAAGGCGCATCGGGCCGTCCGCCCACCACGCCCTCACCTGCCAGCACGACCCCGTCGAGCGCTCGGGCGGCGCCTCTTGCCCTTGCCCGCTAAGCAGCCAACGTCTCGTCACCCTGGCAGGCGCTCGGCCGGCTCGCGCGGTACTGGTCCAGCAGCGCATCGGCGTCCAGCAGCGCCTGCTTGACCGTGCCGGCCCCGGTCATCACACACAGCGTGTACGTCGAGTCCTCGAGATCCCTGCTCGTCCGGCCCGTGGGGCGCACGTCATGCTCGATCCTCGCTTGAGCGAACCGAGCCAGAACAGCCCGCAGTTCCTTCTCCGCAGGAACGATCACGACGATACCCCTCTCTCACAGCCCTCCCGCAGCGCGACCACCGCACCCGCAAGGAACCAGCTGCATCCACCCACGACCACCACGGCCCACCGTCGGACCCGCGACACACATTCCGACTGCCCCGCCCCGGCAGAACCACGCCACCCCACCGGCAGCGTGCCCGTGCTGGACGCTCCGACTCGGCCTCTCCCCTGCTGGGCGGATCAGCCGTACGACTCCCCGTCCTGACACGGCCGACCGGACCTTTGACGCCACCATCCACCGTTCACCGTCCACCGGATCACGGACCGCGGATCACGGACCGCGGATCACAGGGCACGGAGCGCGCGTGCTTCGGCATCGCGTCCGCGCTTATAGATTGGCGGAGTAGTCGAGAAGAGGACGGACGACAGCGGTGCGTGTGACATTCGGAGTGCTGGGGGCAGTGACGGCCTGGGACGAGACAGGACGTCCGCTGGCCCTGAAGGGGCCACGCCACCGTGCCGTCCTCGTCCGCCTGCTCGTGGCGCAACGTCAGGTCGTTCCGGTGACCCGCCTGGTGGAGGACCTGTGGGACGACCCGCCGGCCAACGCGGTGGGCACCCTGCGCACCTTCGTGGGCGATCTGCGGCGCGCCCTGGAACCCGACCGTCCCCCGCGTACGCCTTCCCGGCTGCTGGTGACCGAGGGCTCCGGGTACGCGCTGCGCGCCCCGCGGGACGACGTGGACGCCTGGCGGTTCGAGAAGTGCATGAACGACCTCGGTGACGCCCGACCCGCCAAAGTCCTGGAGGTGCTGGACGAAGCCCTGACCTGGTGGCGTGGTCCTGCCTTCGCCGACTTCGGGGACGAACGCTGGCTGCGCTCCGCCCGGTCCCGGCTGACCGAGCTGCGGCTGCACGCGGTGGAGCGTCGTGCCGAGGCGCTGATCGCCCTGGGCAACCCGGCCGACGCCGTGCCCGATCTCGACGCACATGTGACGGACCATCCGTGGCGTGAGGACGCCTGGCGGATGCTCGCGCTGGCGCTGTACCGCTCGGGACGGCAGGCCGATGCCCTGTCGGTGCTGCGCAGGGCCCGCGGCATGCTGCGCGAGCATCTCGGTGTGGACCCCGGACCACGGCTGCGGCGCCTGGAGGAGGACATCCTCCAGCAGGCCGACCACCTGGACCCTGACGCGGCGGATGCCACCGTCAACCAGGTGTGGGAACAGGCGACCGCCTCCTACGAAGGCACGTTGGGCAGCAGCGCCCGCACCAGGCTGGAGTCCACCGTCGGCCTCATGCGGGATCTCGCGGTCACCGGTGGCGGAGGGCTGGAGGCGGCACGCCGTCACCGGGTCAGCGCGGTGGCCGCGGCGGAGCAGCTCGACGATCCCGAGCTGACGGCCCGGGTCATCGGCATCTACGACGTCCCCGCGATCTGGCCGCGCGCCGACGATCCCGAGCAGTCCCGCTGGCTGGTGGCCGCAGCGGAGCGGACCCTGCGCGCCCTGACCGAGAACACGCAGGACGCCGCGCGCTGCCGGCTGCTGTCGACCGTCGCGGTCGAGTCGCGCGGCACCCTGCCCGTGGACACGGCCGCCTCGGGAGCCCTGGCACGTCCTCTGCAAGCCGCCGGGCAGGCCGAGGAGCTGGCGCGGCGCCTGGAGGACCCCGCGCTGCTGGCGTTCGCGCTGAACGGGGTGTTCATGCAGTCCTTCCGCCGCGCGGGTCTCGCCGCCCGGCGGGACGCGATCGGCACCGAGATCACCGCTCTCGCCGCCGCGCACGGCCTGGTCCGCTACGAAGTGCTCGGCCATCTCATCCGCATCCAGTCGCGCTGCGCCCTGGCGGACCTGGCCGCCGCCGAACGGCACGCCGCCGCGGTCGACGAACTCGCCGCCCGCCACGAGTTGCCGCTGGTCTCCGTCTTCACCGACTGGTTCCGGGCCCTGCGCACCGCGACGACCGGTTCCCTCGCCGCCGCCGAGGAGGCGTACGAGCAGGCCGCCCGGTCCCTGAAGGGTTCGGGCATGCCCGGGCTGGAGAACGGGCTCCTGCCCCTCGCCCGGTTGTGTCTGCGCCTGACGCACGGCGTGGCACCGCAGGAGGAGCCGGGCACCGACTGGGGCCCGTACGAGCCGTGGGTCAGGCCCGTGCTGCTCGTGGAGGCCGGACGGACCGACGAGGCCTCGGCGGCGCTGCGCGACATCGTCTCCCCGGCCCGGGACCTCATGTTCGAGGCGTTGTGGTGCCTGGTGGCACGCGCGGCGGTCGCGGTCGGCGACCGTGACGTACTGACCCGGGCCCGCACCCAGTTGACACCGGCCGCGGGAGAAGTGGCGGGCGCCGGCAGCGGCCTGATCACGCTGGGTCCCGTGGCGGATCACCTGGCGGTGATCGAGGCCGCGCTGCGCTGACGTCCGGACCCGGGCAGGCGGTACGGGCCTTCGGCACACGCTCCGACAGCCGTCACATCAGACCCGGGGAAGCAAACGTCAGCACCCCGCCACGGCCACACCCACACTCACACCCACAGCAACCGCGCCTCGCGTGCGTCGCCGTGTCGCCGTGTCGCCGTGTCGCCCCAGAGCGTCGCAGTCCGGACGGTGGAGTCGTCTCCGTGCTCGTGCGCGACCGGCGCCCCTGAGCCGTTCCGTCCGCCCCGTCCCAAGGACCGGTTCCTCGGCTTCTTCGGCACCCTGGGGGAGAGCGGATGCAGGTCCTGCCCTGGGGCCCGGTGCCTCCACGCCATGTCAGGAACCCGGGAGCGGGCGGCTCACAGTTCGTCGTAGATCGCGCCGAGCCGGATCAGGACCTCGGTGGCCACGGTGATGTCCTGACCGCCGAGTTCGGCGAGCGCGGTGTCGAGCGCGCCGGACAGGGCCCGCTCGCGCGACCGGTGGCGTTCGCGTCCCTCGGGGGTGAGGCTCACCCGGACCGCCCGGCGGTTGGCGGGATCGGGCCGCCGGTCGACGTAGCCGGCTCTGGCGAGACCGTTGACGAGTTGGGTGGCGGCGGGGCTGGTCGTCTCCACGCCTGCGGCGAGTTCGGCGATCGACAGCGGGCCGCGTTCGGCGAGGACGCGCAGGGCGCGGGCGTGTGTCAGCGAGAGAGCGCCGGGTGTGCGGGTGGCTCTGCCCCTCAGGCGGGCGTCGGCGGCGCTCAGGCTGTATGCGGCGCGGGCCAGTGCTTCCAGGGCCGCCTGGCGGTCCGGCGGTTGCGCGCTGCTGGTCATCGTGGTCCTCCTGGGCGGGCGGGACTGGGGTGGCGGGGAACGGGTGCCGACTTGACAGCAGCCTACATTAAGTACTTACTAGGTAAGTACTTACCGATCGCCGGGCCCTTGGGGCCGCCCACCGGGCGACCCATTGGATAAGTACTTAACCCAGGGCTCGTCGACTCCCAGGAAGGACTGAGTCCCATGACCGTACGATCCACCGGCCAGAGCTGGAGCCTGGACATCGCCCTCGCCCAGGGCGGCTTCGACGCGCTGCACCCCGAGGCCAAGGGCACCATGGAGCAGCTCGGCCACGACCACACCGACTTCGACAAGGTCTTCGCCCTCGTCAAGAGCGGGGCCATGCTCCCCAAGGCGTGGGCCACCGTCGCCGGGCAGGCCGAGCGGCGCGCCGCCCACCACGAGAAGGAAGGCTTCCGCCAGACCGCGGCCGACCTCTACCTGCGGGCCGCCGTCATGTGGGGCCGTGCCCAGTACTCGTTCTTCGACTCCCAGGACCCGCGCAAGGCCGCCTTCCGCCGGCACGCCGACCACTGCGTCGCCCGCCTCGGCGAGCTGCGGGACGGCCGGGTGCGCCGCGTCGTCCTGGACTTCGAGGGCAAGCACCTCTACGGCCTGCTGCACCTGCCCGCCGGCGAGGTCCGGAACCGGCCCGCCGTGATCCTGGGCCCCGGGATGGACATGATCAAGGAGGACTACATCTACGCCGCGGAGCGCTACTACACCTCGCGCGGCATGGTCGCCCTGTCGATCGAGGGGCCGGGACAGGGCGAGTCCCGCGCCAACGGTCTGACCGTCGACCTCACCAACTACGAGCGGGCGCTGGGAACGTACCTCGACCACCTGAGCGATCTGCCCGAGGTGGACGGCGACCGGATCGGCATGTTCGGGATCAGCATGAGCGGCTACTGGGGTCTGCGCGCCGCCGCGCAGGACCCCCGGCTGGCGGCGCTCGCGACGTTCGAGGCGGTCACCGGCGACTTCGACACGATCTTCGAGCGCGCGCAGCCCAGCTTCAAGAGCAACTACATGTACATGTCCGGCTACACCGACGAGGACCGCTTCGACCGCGACCTCGCCCGGCGGATGCCGCTCGGTGACCTCGTGAACCGCATCACCGTCCCGACCCTCGTCGGTATCGGCGAGTTCGACGAACTGACCCGGCTGGAACAGGCCCTCGCCACCTACGAGCGCATCCGCGCCCCCAAGGAGATGCGGGTCTACGAGAACGAGTTCCACCCGCTGGGCGGTGTCGCCGCCGAGATCTTCCGCTTCGGCGCCGAGTGGCTGGAGCGCGCGCTGGACGGCGACCTGTGCGAGCCCGGCCGCGACGCCCGGCACTATGTGCACCGCGACGGCGACACCACCGACGGCACGGCCAACCCGACGTGGTGGCTGGGCACGACACCGCGAACGGCTGCCTGAAGGCCCCGGAGCACGACACGGAGGGAGGCCACGGCCGCGCGGGCCGGTGACGGCCGCGCGGCCCCCGGCCGGCGACACGGACGTACCGCCTGATGAGGTCTGTGCGGCCGGTGCCGCCGGTGCGGCCCAAGAGCACACACTTCGGCTCTGCTCGTTCCGTTCCCTGGCCGTTCGATGCCCGGCGGTCGATTCACGTCGGCGGAGATCCCCGGGCCGGCAGCCCGATCACGTCGGCGGAGATCCCCGGCCCTCGGCCGGATCACGTCGGCGGAGATTCGTGGCATGACGTCCCGGTGCGAAAGCCCGGCCCGGCGGCCAGGCCCGGCGGCCCGGGAAGAGCGGGATCCCTCCGCGCGTGGCCGCGTTCTCCCGGCCCGGCAATTCCCGGAGCATCAGGAAGCGTCCGCCGACACCGGCCCGTGAACCCGACCCCCAACCACCCGCCCCCGCGGGCCAGGCGGCCCCGTCCATAACGAAAGACGCACACGCATCGGCTGGGGAAAGGACGGCAGGCGCACCGTGCCAGGCTCGGACCACCGGCGCGGACCACCGGCCCGGACCACAGGCTCGGCCGGGTTCACCACGCGGCATCGGGAACCCTCGGCACCATCCCCGCGGCCCGGCCCGGCAACCCCAACAGCCCACTCGTGTAAGGAAGTACGCATGGCCACCACCCGCAACGCCCACACCGTCTGGGACGGAAACCTGACCGACGGAAAGGGCGTCGTCACCTTCGACTCCTCCGGCATCGGCGAGCAGCCGGTGTCCTGGCCCTCGCGCGCCGAGGAGGCGAACGGTACGACCAGCCCCGAGGAGCTGATCGCAGCCGCCCACTCCAGCTGCTTCGCGATGGCCCTCTCCCACGAGCTGACCGGCGCCGGCACCCCGCCCACCCGGCTCGTCACCTCCGCCGCCGTCACCTTCCAGCCGGGCGTGGGCATCACCGGCATCGAGCTGACCGTGGAGGGAACCGTCCCCGGCCTCGACGAGAGCGCCTTCGTCGCCGTGGCGGAGCAGGCCAAGGCGGGCTGCCCGGTCAGCCAGGCCCTCGCCGGCACCGAGATCACCCTGCGGGCCGAGCTCGTCTGAGCTCCCGCCCGGCTCCCCCGACGACACACCCCCGGTGGAACGGCCAGGTTCCGCCGGGGCACAGAGGAACGGCACGGATGCACCGCGAGCGACGCGCGGACTCACAGCGCAACCACGACGCCGTACTCGACACCGCGCACGCCCTGTTCAGTGGCCCCCGGGGTGTCGAGGGCGTGTCCCTCGCGGACGTGGCCGCCGCGGCCGGGGTCGGCAAGGGCACCGTCTTCCGCCATTTCGGCGACCGGGCGGGGCTGATGGGCGCGGTGCTCAGCCGGGTGCTCGAACCGCTGCGGGCCCAGCTGGAGGACACGGACTCCCCGCTCGGCCCGGCCTCACCCCCGCACCTGCGGATACCGGCGGTCCTGGACACCCTGCTCCAGGTGAAGCTCCGCCATCACCGGCTGGCCCTGGCCGTGGAGAGCAGCACCGGCGCGCACCCGTCGGCGGGATGCACCGACCCCTACCGCGCCGCGCCCTACGCATGGCTCCACCGTGCCCTGGAGGAGACTCTCCGGGCCGGCCGGGGCGGGAGCACCGCGCCCTTCACGGCGCATGTCCTGCTCGGTTCCGTGCGGGCGGACCTGCTGCACCATCTGACGGTGGAGCGAGGGCTCGCTCCCCAGGAGATCCGTGACGCCGTACGCTCCTTCGCCCTCGACGTGCTCGCACACACCGGAACGGCCGCGCGTCCGACGGCCCGACCGGGTCCGCGGCGGGAGAGGAACTGAGCAGGGGTGAGCAGGTTGTAGCCACCGATGTATCTGTCGGTGGCTTTTGACCTTGTCCAGCATGTTGCACCGTCAGAGATCTTTTTCCTTCCTCTTCGGCGGATTTCATGCACCTCGTGGAAACCGGGCCCCGGTCCACCGTCCTGTCCACCCCCCACCCCTGCCGGGACTATCCGGTGAGCACCGTGGTGACCCTGGAACGGAACGCCACCGCACGATTGCTGCGCGGCATTCGTCATCACCATGTGATGCCCGCCTACTCCCATCCGTGGGGATCGGGCCAGGCATATCTGGACCTGCTGCGCGACAGGGATTCCCTCACGCTCCTGGACGCTCCCGGCACGAGAACGGCACGGGAACTCGAACAGCGGGTACGGGTGCTGAGCACGCTGAGCCAGGTCGTCGTGCTGACCGAGAAGAACGTGGAACCCGTCTCCCTGCTGCGCGCCGGGGCGGCCAACGTGCTCTTCCGCGACACACCGCCCAGGGAACTGGCCAGCCGGCTCACCGCCGAGCGGCGCTGGCTGGACTCGGCCGCCTCCGGCGCCTCGCGCGGGCTACCCGCCTCCCGGTCTCCCACCCCCGTAGCCCGTCCGCCCAGGTTCCGGCAGCAGTCGCAGCAGGTGCTGGCCGAGGTCCTGACAGCGCTGGAACGCCCGTGGTGCTGCCATGAGTTGTGCCTGCTGCTGGGGGACGCGGAAGACCCGCTGAACCGGCGCGCCCTGCACGCCCGGATCGGTCGCCTGGACGAAAGCCTGGCGGCGCACGGCCTGTCCGTCCGCAGTACGGGCATGTGGGGCCGCACGTCCTACGGGGGCATCCACCCCGTCTACCGCAGGGCGTTGAACCGGTAGCCGAGGCCGCGGACGGTCTGGATGACGCCTCCGGATTCGTGCGAGCCCGCCAGTTGCGGTCGTTCCAGTTGTGAGCCTTCGAGTTGCGGGCCTTCGAGTTGCGGGCCTTCCCTTTGCGGGCCTTCCAGTTTCAGACGGAGTCGTTTCACGCACGCCTCCACTCGCTGGGTCTGCTCCGTCTCGGCCAACGCCCAGACATCACGCAGTAGTTCACCCCGGCTGAACACCCTGCCCGGCTCCGCCGACATTGCGAACAGGAGCTTGCGCTCGGCTCGGGTGAGGAGCACCGGCACATCGTCGAGAGCGACCTTGGACGTGAGCCGGTCGATGGAGATCCTGCCGTGCCGTTCCGTACGGCCGTCCGTCGGCCACGACTCGCCGGACCGGCGTACGACGGCGTCGATCCGCGCCTGGAGCACTCTCGCGGTGACGGGCCTGACGACATAGTCGTCGGCGCCGGCGTGCAGGGTGGTCACGATGTCCCGGTCGCCGCCGCGCTCGGAGAGGAAGAGCAGCGGCACCCGGAAGGCCTGCCTGATCCTGCGGCAGTCCTCGACGGTGTCGGGACCCGGAACGGCCCGGTCGAGGACGACGGCGTCCGGCCGGTGCGCGGACAGCGCGGTGAGATGGCTGCCGTCCGCGGGCGCGACCGTCACCTCCATCCCCAGACGGGCCAGCTCGTCACCGACCTCGGCCGTCGCACCCCGGCGTTCGCTCTCGCTCTCCGCGATCAAGAAGACTCGTGCCATGGGCCGAGTGTCGGAGACGCCACCGCGGGTTTCCGCTCGGGACGGCGAGACGGGTAGAAACCGTTGCCTGCCGGTGCGTCACACCGAGCGCGAGCCACCCTCGAACCACGAGGTGAGTCACTTGACTCACCATAAAGGGCTCTCTAGGATGACCGGAGCGAGACGAGCCGAGTGGCTCGTCTCACCCAGTGGCGACCGCACGGTTCCGGGAACTCCGCACGCCCGGATCGCCCCGCCGACCAGCAGCAGGAAAGGCGTCACGTCATGGACGAGGACATCCGCAAGGCCATCGAGATCACCCCGGCGGCGACCACCCGGCAGCGCATCATCGACATCACCACCACCGGGCGGCGCACCGGACTGCCCCGCCGGATCGAGATCTTCTTCTACCGTGCCCTCGGCAGGACGTTCCTGTGCAGCGGCACCATGCCGCCGCCGAGCTGGTACGTGAACCTCGTGGCGCAGCCCCGGTTCACCTTCCACCTCAAGCACGGCGTCCGCGCGGACCTCCCGGCCACGGCCCGCCCGGTGACCGACCCGCAGGAGCGGCTGGCCGTACTGACGGAGATCGTCGCCGACCTCAACCAGCCCCACAATCCGGGCACCCTTCCCCAGCCGATCCGTCTGGAGGACTGGCTGGACTGCCGGCTGGCGGAGGTCAGCTTCCCTGGCTGACGGGCGGACGCCGGCCCGCGGCCATCAGCGGCCGGGCCCGTACCGCCGTAGCTCAAGGTCATGATTTCGACATACCTCACCGATTCGGGCGGGGTGACGGTCCGGCGGCGGGTGATCATGCTCGACGGCGGCAGGTCGGAACCTGGCGCCTGGAGACCACACGAGAGGTGCGCACGATGTACGCCACGACCACCGTCCTGACGCTGCTCCTGGGGGTGCTGTTCGTCGCGGCAGGCTCCATCAAGGTCGTCGGCGCCGGTGACATCCGCGCGGACGCGGTCCGGCTGGGACTGTCCGCGCGCGGCCAGCAAGGCATCGGAGCACTGGAACTGTGCGCCGGGTTCGCTCTGGTGACCGCCTACTGGAGCCCGCTCCCGGCCCTGTTCGGAGCCCTCGGACTGACCGCGCTGATGGCCGGCGCCGTCGTCTACCACCAGCGGGCCGCCGATCCGCTCCCCCGGACGGCACCGGCGATGGTCCTGGGCCTGCTGAGCGGTGCGACGGCCCTGCTGGTCGGCACCGTGCTGTGACGACGCCCCCACCCGGCCAGAAACGATCACCGGTGAGCAGGGAATGACCACCGGACGGCGTGGGGCCCCGCACGGAACCCCAAGAGACTCGGAACGAACGGCCGTTGCACCTGAGGGTGCGTCAACTCACGTCCGTGAAGCGCCGAGTAAAGGATCCAGCGTGTCTCTCCTCATTCCCCCCGTACATGTTCCGCCGGACGGCGGGGAGCCCGTGTTCCTCGTCGGGGACACGTACACCACCCTGCTGAAGTCGACGCAGACCAACGGGGAACTGTCCCTCGCCGAGGCGGTCGTCCCCGCGGACGCCGGTCCGCCGCCCCACGCGCACAACGCCGAGTCCGAGACGTTCATCGTCATGGAAGGCCAGCTGATCATCACCGCGGGCGACGAGGAGTACGAGGCACAGGCCGGCAGTGTCGTCTACGTCCCCAAGGGCATGCGGCACTCCTTCAGGAACCTCAGCCGCACCCGGCCCGCGCGGATCTACTTCCTGTACACGCCGGGCGGCATGGACGGCATGTTCCAGGAGATAGGCACCCCCGGTGTCCGCGGCGAGGTCGGGCCGCCGTTGAACGAGGCCGACGTGGCCGCGATGGCGGCGGTCGCCGGCAAGTACCGGTTCACCTTCGACTGAGCCTCCCGCAGCCGGGAACGACGGCAGGGGCCGCGAGCGAACTCGCGGCCCCTGCCGTCGTCTTCGGGGCCCTCAGCCTCCCGCCCCCTCAGCCTCCGTCGTCCGGCAGCGGTGTTCCGTCCAGCTCGTGGCGCCACAGGATCTCGGTGACCCTCTCCACGGCGGTGGCGAGATGGCGCCGGTAGGTACTGAACGGCACCCCGAGACGCCGGGCCGCGGCCTCCTGGGTGGAAGCGCCCTCGACGAAGGCCGCCATGGCCGCCCGATAGCTCTTGGATCCCCCGCGTTCCAGCGGGAGTTGACGGATCGCGCGGACGACGACGTCCTTGAGTCCGCGACCGTCGGCCTGGACGAGCCTGCTGTTCTGGAGCGGGTTCAGAGCGAGTTCCTCGGGCCAGCGCAGGGCCCGCAGGGCGGAGCGGACCGACGTGTCGAACTCCGAGCGCGTCATCACCGTCGTCCCGCCGCCGGGCGTCCCGGGCGGCGCGCCCTCCACGGGGCCGCCGCCGAGCATCACCTCGGTCTTCTCCGCCAGCCACGAGGAGGCCGGCAGCGGACGCCAGTCGTGGGCGAAGAGGCGGTAGCGGTGACCGCCGATCTCGACGGGCTCCTCCACCGGGCGCATGTCGCAGTGCAGGAGGTGCCGGTCCCAGAAGCCGTCGTCGCGCATGACGATGAAGGACCAGGCGAGCCGTTCGTCCCGGACGATCTCGCCGAGCATGCGCCACAGCACCAGATCCATCACCGGTGACGGCCGCTGGTAGGCACCCCGGCTGACGTGGAAGCGGGCCAGGGCGATGTGCTCCCCCGCCCGCAGCGGACCGTTGCGGCGCACGTGCTCCCAGGCCGCCGCGGCGACCGGGTCCTCGGACTCGCCGTCGAAGGCGCCCGCCTTCAGCCAGGCCGAACAGGAGGCGATCTCCTCGCTCGGCGGCACCTTCTGCAGACGGAACGCCTCGGGCCGGCGGGCCAGCCAGTACGCGGCCGTCCGCGCGGACTCGGCCCCTTCCCGCTTCCTGATCAGGTCGAGGACGGTCGGTTCGTGGGCCGAGGTGTAGGGCACGTCCTCGACCAGCCCGTACGGGTGCCAGCCATGGGTGTCGGCCATGAACCCGTCCGACCGGTACAGGAACTGCAACTCCCCCACGGCCCGCAGGAACCGGTCCTGGGGAGCCGTACGGACCCGCTCCAGGAGATGGTGTCGGAGCCGGGTGTGCAGATCGGCGAACGTGTCGGGGTCGCGCCAGCGCAGGTCCGCTTCCAGCACCTCCCGCACCACGTCGTGCGGGAAGATCCCCGCCGGGGTCGTCTCGATGTACGGCTGGTCGCGCAGCCAGGCGAACAGGTCGCGGCCCTCGTCCCCGAAGACGGCGCGCAGCAGGCCCTCGGTGGTGAGGTACGCGTGGGCGCACACCTCCAGGGCGAGCCCGTGGGCCTGGCTCGGGGGCTGGCCCACCAGGTTGCGCAGCAGCGCGGACACCACGTCCGGGCTCGGCGACCAGTCCATCGCCGCCGTGTCCGCCGCCGGGTGCGGGGGCTGGTCGGCGACGGCGGCGGCGAGGGCCAGTGCCAGCGGGTGGCCGCCGGTGAAGGCCAGGATGTCGGCGTGCCGGTGCTCGGCGACGCCGCGGGCCGTGAGGAGCGCCCGGCTCTGCTCGGGCCCGAACCCGTGCAGGGGCAGTACGGCGAGCAGGCCCAGCCACGCGGGGTCGGCGAGCCGGACGGGGTCCGGGGCCTGCCGTCCGGCGATGACGGTGACCGTGTCCTCCGGCAGCCGCGGCAGGCACTCCTCGAAGAGCCAGGATTCGAGGTGCCGGCAGTTCTCGAAGGTGTCGATGAGGAGCAGCGTGCCGCCGTTCTGCGTGGCGGGGCGTACGGCGTCGTCGAAGCTGCGCGGGTCGGCGGGGGTGATCCGGCCGTCGACATGGATGACGGACCGGCCGGCCAGCTCCGCCTCGTGGGCGAAGCGGCGCAGCAGCATCGACTTGCCGACGCCTCCCGGGCCGTGCACGAACAGCACTCTGGGGGCGCCGGCGCTCCCGTCGAGGGCCTCGGTGAACCGGTGCAGTTCGCTGTCCCGTCCGACGAAGGACAGGCGGCGTGTCTCCTTCTGCCGGTCGCCGAGCCGTGTCATGCCGTTCGCGCTCATGGGGGTCTTGCCTTCGTTCTGTTCTGTGAGGACGCCGCACGTACGCGGACAGGGGCGATGTGGGGGTGCCCGCGCCCCAGCATAAAAGCCGGTCGATCATGAGGGCCCACGTGGTCCGCGCCCCGGCGGCGAAGGTCGCGGACATGAGCAATTGTGGCGTGCGCCGGACTCCGGTTGAGCACCCTGTGAGCGCTCTCGCACGCCGCTGACCTCGCACAATGACGATGAGGTGCCGCGTCGCAGGCCGTCTTGGCCCGGCAGGTCACCGGTCGCCTCGTCCCACCCGCACTCCCCTCCCAGGAAGTCGAACGTCATGCGCATCCTGTTCTCCGGCACGCCCGCTTTCGGGCATCTACTCCCCCTGCTTCCCCTGGAGCGGGCCGCGCGCGCCGCCGGGCACCGCACCGCGGTGCTCACGCACCCGTCCATGGCGGACGCTCTCGCGCCGACGGCGGTCGTGCCGGCGGGACCGACCCTGGAGGCCGTCATGACGGAGGTGCACCGGCGGACGGGAGCCGACGCGGCCACGGACATGAGTCCGGGTACGGCCGGGGAGTTCTTCGGGGGCGCCCGGGTGGACCTGGGCGCGGAGGAGGCGCTGGCCGCCGCCGAGGCCTTCGCGCCCGACCTGGTGGTCGCGGAGTCGGCGGACTTCCTGGGCCCGCTGGTGGCGGCGCGGCTGGGCGTGCCGTGGGTGTCGCACGCCGTGGGCATCGCCATCGAGGCTCCTCTGGCGGAGGCGATGAAGGCAGCCGCCGTGCGCCGCATGCGCGACCGGGGCATCGAGCCGACGGAGCCGGTGGCCTCCGTCGACCCGTGGCCCGCCTGCCTCCAGCGCGACAACTGGGAGCCCTCCGCGGACCGGATCGCCCTGCGGTCCTCCGCCCACGAGGAGGAGTCCGAGCCAGCCGCGTGGACCCGCCCCGAGTTCCCCGGGCGGGACCATCTGCCGCGGGTGCTGGTCACGCTGGGGACCATCGTGGACGAGCCCGACACGCTCGCGGCGATCGTCGCCTCCCTCGCCGGGCAGGAGGTGAACGCGATCGTCGCGGTCAACCCCGCCTCGGGCACGGACTCCCTGGTGGTGGACGCCTCCCGTGCCCATGTCGTGGGATTCGTCCCGATGAGCCTGCTCCTGGACGGTGTGGACGTCGTCGTCTCCTCGGGCGGCGCCGGAACCGTCCTGGCGTCGCTGAGCTCGGGCATCCCGATGGTCGTCCTGCCCAAGGGCCTCGACAAGCCTCTCAACGCCGAGCGCGCCACCGCCACGGGGGCCGCGCTGACGGTGACCGGGCCCGGGGAAGTGGGCGCGGCCGTCGCGCGGGTGCTGGCCGAGTCCTCGTTCTTCGCCGCCGCCACGACGACGTCGGAGCTGATCGCGGGCGCGCGCACCCCGGAGGACGTCCTGACGCTGCTCCTGGAGCGCGCCTCCACGACCACGACGACTGCGACCGCGAGCGCGCCCGCGCCCACGCCCGCGCACTGATCTCGAAGCGGATCCCGGCAGGTACGGAAGAGAAGACAGAAAAGAAGGCGGAAAAGAAAATGATCATGCACGCGATTCGCCAGTCCGCGTTCGGTCCGCCCGAGAGCCTGCGGTACGAGGAGACCGGGCGCCCGGTCCCCGGACCGGGCGAGGTGCTGATCCGGGTGGCGGCGGCGGGAGTCCATCTGATGGACACCGCCCTGCGCGCCGGTTCCAGCTACGGACTGCCGCTGCCGTCGCTGCCGATGACACCGGGCCGTGAGGTCGCCGGGACCGTCGAGGCCGTCGGTCCCGACGTCGACGCCGGCCGGCTGGGCGAGCGCGTCGTCGCCTATCTGGGCCACGAACGGTCCGGCGGATACGCCGAGTTCGCGATCGCCGACGCCGAGGCACCGCACTCCCTGCCCACCCAGGTGGGGTACCCCGAGGCGGTCGCGATGATCGGTACGGGCCGCACGGTGCTGGGTGTTCTCGACCAGGCGCGGCTCACGGCTCAGGACGTCGTGGTGGTCACCGCCGCCGCCGGAGGCATGGGCGTGCTGCTCGTGCAGGCCGCCCGTCGGGCGGGTGCCCTCGTGGTGGGGCTGGCCGGCGGTTCCGGCAAGACGGAACAGGTGCTGACCGAGGGTGCCGACGCGGCCGTGGACTACACGGCGGACGGCTGGACGGCGGAGCTCGACGCGGCGCTGGGGCCCCGGGGAGCCACTGTCCTGTTCGACGGGGTGGGCGGTGACCTGGGCACCACGGCCATGCGCCGGCTGGCTCCCGGTGGGCGGCACCTGTTCTACGGGTGGGCCTCCGAACCCGGCCGCTTCGGCGCGCTGCCCGCCGAGGAACTCGACCGGCGCGGCATCACGTCCACGTTCGTCGTCGGCCCGTCGCTGTTCGAACTGCCCGGTGGGGTGCGGGCGTTGGAGGAGCGTGCGCTCGCCGAGGCCGCGAGCGGGCGGCTGCGGCCGGCGATCCGGTCGTTCCCGCTGGCCGAGGCCGCCGCGGCACATCACGCGCTGGAGAGCCGCGCGACCACCGGCAAGGTCGTTCTCCTGACGGACTGACCGCGCCCCGACGCCGTGACGGCGGCTCTCGTCGCGTACGGGGGCCGCCGTCGCCGTGCGTCGCGCGTCCGGCCGCGGGCAGGGCACGGGGCTCAGCCCTGATGGACGGAGACGGCGATGCCGTTGACGATCTCGACGGTGCCGAACAGGTCGCCCTTCTTGGCGGCGCTCTCCAGTTCGGCCTCGGTCCAGGCACCGCCGTCGCCCGCGCCCAGGATCTCGGTGTCGTCGGAGACGAGGAACTTCTGGTCACCGCCGGTGCCGGAGACTATGTACGCGCCCGGTGCGAGGTACTCGATGCCGCCCGTGATCGTGGCGTTGACACCCTTGCCCTGTTCGATCCCCTCGGCCTCGGTGTCGGCCTCGCCCGATCCGGCGGACGTGCCGGAACCCGCCCCGGAGCCCGTGCCGCTGCCGCTGTCGCTGCCGCTGCCGCTGCCGCTGCCGACGGAGTCGTCCACGGCGTCGCCCTCGTCCGGGGCGGGACGCTCGGTGATCGTGACGGCCGCACCGCTCTTGAGGACGACGTCCGCGGCGACCGATCCCGACGTCGTGATCTTCTCCAGGTCGGCCTCCGTGCAGGTGGTCGCGGCGACGGTGGCGCTCTGCCCGCAGATGGCTCCCGCGCCCAGGATCCGGGTGTCCTCGGTGACGAAGAACTGCTGGTCCTTGCCCTGCACGCTGACGATGTACTTGCCGGGCGCCAGGTACTCGACCACTCCGCCGGCGAAGACTCCGCTCACCCCGCTCTTCCCGGCGGGCGACGCGGACGCGGCGGCAGCGGACGCGGCGGCAGCGGACGCGGCTTCCTCCTCCTCGCACGCGGTGAGGGACGCGCCGGCCGCGAGGACGACGGCGGTGAGGACGAGAGAGCGGACGCGGGTGCGGGTGGGGTACGCGGTCATGACGAACACGGTCCTTCCGTAGGACGGTCGGGTGGGGTGAGAGAGCAGCCGGGTTCGTTCCGTGCCGCGCGGTGTCGTTCCGCGGGGCGTCGCGCCCGGGCTGTGTGACCACTGTGGCCGCAAGATCGTCCGGCGCCGCGGAAAGTCCTGCTTCCACGACGTCGCCGTGACAGAACACGGACACAGCACCACGTTCGTACGCCGTACCGTCACAGTCGCCGTACGGCACGGGCCGCCACGCCGGAGAGCGTGGCGGCCCGTGGTGTGCGAGGTACGGGGGTACGGCGTACGGGTCAGCGGGCGAGAAGGTCGCGCAGCGCCTTGGCGATCGTGTCGGGGTCCTCCTCGGCCATGAAGTGGCCGCAGGAGACCGTGGAGTGGTTCAGGTCGGGGGCCCAGGCGCCCCACAGGGCGGCGGCCTCGTAGCCGAGGGCCGCACCCCAGTCCTGCTGGAGCACCGAGACGGGCATGGCCAGCATGCGGCCGTCGGCCCGGTCGGCCTTGTCGTGCTCGATGTCGATGCCCGCCGAGGCCCGGTAGTCCGCGACGATCGACGGCACCGCGGCGCGGCAGGCGTCCAGGTAGACCTGGCGGACGCCCGGCGGGACGGCCTCCGGGTCGTTGGCCCAGATGTCCAGGAAGTAGGAGAAGAACGTGTCGGAGCTGTTCTGGATCATCTCCTCGGCCAGGCCGGGCGGCTGCGCCATCAGGTAGAGGTGGAAGCCCACCGCGGCCTGCACCCCGTGCAGCGCGTCCCACATGTCCAGCGTCGGCAGGACGTCCAGGCAGGCCAGGTGGGTGATGGTGTCCGGGTGGTCGAGGCCCGCGCGGAACGCGACCAGCGCGCCGCGGTCGTGCCCGGCCAGCGCGAACCGCTCGTGGCCCAGCGCCTTGGCCAGGGCGACGATGTCGGCGGCCATGGTGCGCTTGGAGTAGACGTCGGGGCCGGTCTCGGCGGGCTTGTCGCTGTCGCCGTAGCCGCGCAGGTCGGGACAGATGACGGTGTGGTCGGCGGCGAGGTCCTCGGCCACGTGCCGCCACATCAGGTGGGTCTCGGGGAAGCCGTGCAGGAGGACGACGGGGCTGCCGGAGCCGCCCACGGCGACGTTCAGCTCGACGCCGTCCGCCACCTCCACCCGCTGGTACTCGAATCCCGGGATCACGTAGGTCATGCCGTGCGCCTTTCCTGATCGGGGCCGGCCTGCCGGGCAGGCGGGTCCCCTGAGGTGTCGGACGGGGCGGAGCCGCCCCGCGGGGGCGTGTCCGGCACGCCCCCCGGCCGGGCGGTGTGCGCCCTGGCCGATGACCTCAGCTTGGGTGCCGCCGATCAGCATCGGATCAGTGCGGGACCTCGTGTCCCGCTGATCCGGGCGAGTGGGTCAGGCGGCGGCACCGTATCTGGCGAGCATCGTGGCCACCGCCTCGGCGACCACCTGGCTGGTGTCGACGCCCTTCGGGTCCCAGTCGGGGAGGAGCAGCCGGGGCCAGAACACATGGTTGGAGATCATGCCGAGGAACTGGGTGGCCGCCGTCGTGACGTCCTCGATGCGAACCTGCCCGGCCTCGGCCTCCGCCTTCAGGTATTCGGCGACGGTGTCGAAGAACGGCATCTTGCCGTGCTCGAACTGGATCCTGGCGAGTTCGGGGAAGCGCGGCGCCTCGGCGATCACGATACGGAAGAGGGCGTCCATGCCCGGGCGGGTGAGCAGATCGACGTACCGGCCGCCGATCGCGGTGAGTCCGGCGGCGGGGTCGCCGGGCTTCGGGGACGCCTCGCCGTCGGCGCCGGTCTCCCAGCTCTCGGTGACGATGGCGCCGAACAGGGCGGCCTTCGTGGGGAACTGCTTGAAGAGGGTGGCCTTGGAGACGCCCGCCGCCTCGGCGATGCGCGCCAGCGAGGTCCCGTCGTAGCCGGACTCCAGGAAGAGGCCGGTGGCGGCCTCCATGATGGCCGCGCGCTTCTGGAGGGCGACCCGCTGGTGGTAGGTGGTGGGCTCGGTAGTCATGGGCCTCAGTATGGCGCATAGCGAGCCAAGTCACTTGACTCACATCGGCGCCCCCGGCCGGACCTGCGCCTTCCCCCGACCCCCATGAAGAGATGAGTCACTTGACTCACCACTGGATCGGGGCGTAGCGTTCCCCTCATGGTGAGCCGAGTGACTCACCTCGCCATTGGCCGTGCGGTCCGCTCCGTGCCGAGAACGCGCCGGAGCCCGCGGCCCGCCGAAAGGGAACTTCTGTGAACCGCTTCGAGAACAAGACCGTCCTGATCACCGGTGCCGCCGGCGGCATGGGCTCCTCCCACGCCCGCTCCTTCCACGCGGAGGGCGCCAACGTCGTGATCACGGACATCCGCGAGGAGGAGGGCCGCGCGCTGGCCGCGGAACTCGGCGAGCGCGCCGTGTTCGTCCGCCTGGACGTGACCGACCAGGCGCAGTGGGCGGCCGCCGTCCGCACCGCCGAGGTCACGTTCGGCCCGCTGGACGTCCTGGTGAACAACGCCGGGATCCTCGCCCCGACCGCGCTGATCGAGGACGGCGACCTCGCCGCCTGGCAGCACGTCATCGACGTCAACCTGACCGGCACCTACCTGGGCATCCAGGCCGCCGCGCCCTCGCTGCGGGCGGCGGGCGGCGGGTCGGTCGTCAACATCGCCTCGACCTCCGGACACGTGGGCACCGCGCTCATCGCTCCGTACGTCGCCAGCAAGTGGGGCGTGCGCGGGCTGACCCGGACCGCCGCCATGGAACTGGCCCGGGACGGTGTGCGCGTCAACTCGATCGACCCGGGAGTGGTCAACACCCCGCTGATCACCGAGCCGTTGCACCCCGGCGCGGCGCCGGTCAGCGACTACTACTCCCCCGACGCCTTCGCCATCAAGCGGCTCGCCGAGCCGTGGGACATCTCCCGGCTGCTGCTCTTCCTCGCCTCCGACGAGGCGTCGTTCATCACCGGCTCGGAGCACATCGCCGACGGCGGCATGCTGCTCGGCCCGGCTCTCGCCTCCGGCCAGGTCCAGAACCAGAGCTGACCACCGCTCGCCGGGGTCCCGCCACGGAGCGCGGGACCCCGGCGCGGCCTCATCGACCAAGGACACCCCACCCATGCCCTTCCCCCTGAACCCCGAGATCGCCCGGCTCGTCGCCCTGGGCGCGGGGCCCGCCGTACCCGAGGACTTCGCCGAGGGCGACGTACGGCGGCTGCGCGGCCTCCTCGACGACGGGCTGGCGCAGCTCGCCGCCCTGCCCGACGTGCCGGACGTGTCGGAGACCTCCTTCGTGATCGACACACCGGACGGCCACCGTCTGCCGGTGCGCTGGTACCGCAAGGACGGCTCCACGCCCGGGTCCGCCGTCCTGCACTTCCACGGAGGCGCGATGGTCGCCGGGAGCGTCGACCTGTACGGCCCGCTGGTGCGCACCTACGTGGCCTGGACCGGCGTGCCCATGCTCGCCGTCGACTACCGGCTGGCCCCCGAAGCCCCCGCGGGCACGGCCGCCGAGGACGGGTTCTCCGCGCTGCGGTGGCTGGCCTCGCACGCCGAGGCGCTCGGCGTCGAGCCCTCGCGGATCGCGGTCATGGGCGACAGCGCCGGGGGCGGGGTGGCCGCGGCGGTGGCGATCCTGGCCCGGGACCGGGGCGTACCGCTCGCCCGCCAGGTGCTCGTGTACCCGATGCTCGACGACCGCACCACCGGTCCTGATCCCCACCTGGACGCCTCGCCGCTCCTCTTCCCTCACGTCTTCAACCGCACCGCCTGGTCAGCCGTGCTGGGAACGTCCGGCCGGGGCGGGGAAGGCGCCGGGCCCGGTGTCGTGCCCGCCCGCAACGACGACTTCGGCGCTCTGGCGCCCGCCTACATCGAGGTGGGCGAGCTGGACATCTTCCGGGACGAGGACGTCCGGTACGCCCTGCGTCTGTGGCAGGCGGGGGTCTCGACGGAACTGCACGTCGTCCCCGGTATGCCGCACGCCTACGACGTCCTGCTGCTCGGGGAGCCCCGGCACCAGGAGGGGAAGATCCGCGTGCTGCGGGAGCTGTGACACGGACGCGCCCCGGGGAGGGTGCGGCAGAGACGGGAAAGGCCCCTGGAATCCGCCGGATTCCAGGGGCCTTTCCCGCTGTGCGGAGCGGTTCGCTCACAGCAGCGCGCCGCCCGACACCTCCAGTCGCTCGGCGGTGACCCAGCGCATGTCCGAGGAGACCAGGGCGGCTATCGCGTCGCCGATCTCCTGCGGGTCGCCGACCCGGCCCAGCGCCGTCTGCCCGGCGAGGAAGCCGCGCAGTTCCGGGTCGTCGCGCATGGCGCCGCCGTTGAAGTCGGTCGCGCTCGGGCCGGGGGCCACGGCGTTCACGCGGATGCCCCGGGGGCCCAGCTCTCCGGCGAGGCTGCGGGACAGCGCCTCGACCGCCGCCTTGGAAGCCGCGTACACGGAGGTGCCGGGGCTGACGTGCCGGGTCAGGGACGTCGAGACGTTCACGATCCGGCCCCCGTCGGCGAGGTACGGGACGAGCGCCTGGACGAGGAAGAAGGTGCCGCGGAAGTTGACACCGATCTGCTCGTCGAAGCGCTCGGGGGTCACGTCCTGGAGCGGGTCGAAGAGGCCGACACCGGCGTTGTTGACCAGCACGTCCAGCCGGTCCCTGGCCCAGCGGGCGTGCAGGACGGCGGCCAGTTCGTCGGCGAACGCCTTGAGCGAGCCGATGTCGGCGATGTCCAGTCGCAGGGCGACGGCCTCTCCCCCGGCCTCCTCGATCAGCCGGACCGTCTCGGCCGCTCCGTCCGCCCCGCCCCGGTAGGTCACGACGACCTCGAATCCCCGGGCGGCCAGCGCGAGGGCGGTACTCCGGCCCAGGCCCCGGTTGGCGCCCGTCACCAGGGCGGTGCTGTGTTCGGTCATGGAAGGAGCTCTCCTCACGGATGTCTCGCGTGGCGGACACGATGCCCGCAGCGAAGTAAGTAAATGCTTATTTACTGTTAGCCTAGGAACCGCCCTTGTCCCTGTCAAACGCACGTGCGCGGATCTGGAGAACACATGCCCCCTCGCGATGCCGAAGCGACGAAGAACGAGATCCTGCGGGCGGCCCTGGCGGAGTTCGCGGAACACGGGCACGCCGGCGGCCGCATCGAGCGCATCGCGAAGGCGGCCGGGACCAACGTGCGCATGATCTACGCGTACTACGGAAGCAAGGACCTGCTCTTCGACGCCGCGCTCACCAAGGCGATCACCTCGATGGCGACGACGGTGCCGCCCCGCCCCGACGACCTCGCCGCCTGGGCGGGCGACCTCTTCGACTACCACCACCGCGAGCCGACCACCCTGCGGATCGCCATGTGGGCCCAGCTGGAGCGCCCCGCGTCGGCCTCGGAGCCGATGGATGCCTACCTCGCCAAGACCACCGCGGTCTCGGCGACCGGGAGCGCCCCGCTGACCGCGGTCGACCTGCTGGTCTTCATCTACGCCGTGGCGCAGGCCTGGTACCTGTCCCCGGTGGGGCTGCTGCAAGCCGACGGCCAGGACCCGGACGATCCGCGGCGGATCGCGGCCCACCGGGAGTCCGTGGTCACCGCGGTGACACGCGTCCTCA
Organism: Streptomyces sp. NPDC090106; assembly: GCF_044747265.1. NCBI lineage: Bacteria > Bacillati > Actinomycetota > Actinomycetes > Kitasatosporales > Streptomycetaceae > Streptomyces > Streptomyces sp. NPDC090106. The sequence goes on from NZ_JBIVDS010000011.1 coordinate 87,390, forward strand.
ACTCCGCCAACTCCGACAGCTCCGACAGCTCCGACAGCTCCGACGCGCGGGAGTGACGGCCGGGGCGGTCCGTCAGCCCTTGGACACGAGCTCCAGGACCTCGCGGTCGGTGGGCGATGGAGCAGTCACCCACCGACCGGGTCTTCCACTGCCAGATGCGCTCGCGCACTCCGCGCTTGATGGCGACGGTGGGTGCTGAACGCGAGGTCGAGGCGGCGGGCCACCGCCTCCTGCGGGGACCGGGCCCACCTCGATCGCCTTTGCCGACGCGGCTGAACTCATCAACGCCGCCGCCCACAACGGAAGAGGCCCGGAAGGGTTCAGCCGGGTCCACGGCAGCCCGGAACTCGACGGCTGGACCCTCGTCGTCGGACGCTGCTGCGACCCCGGCGACTGCCACCCACCTGGGACGAGAACGCCGAAGGCGATGGACGTGGGTCACGACCGACACGGCCCCGGAGACCGCCGCGAGCAGGCACCCCACGGAAGCGGGACGACGACGCCGCGTGGGCAATCCGTAAATCCCCTGCTCGCTCCGCCCGTGTCCCGTACTCTGAACCCACCGACGCGGGGTGGAGCAGCTCGGTAGCTCGCTGGGCTCATAACCCAGAGGTCGCGTGGTTCAAATCCCGCCCCCGCTACGAAGTTCGGGCCCCACCGACCCCGGGTCGGTGGGGCCTGATCCGTTTCAGAGTCATCTCGCCGAGCACGTCATCGATCATCGGCAGGTGTGCCGAGGACGAGGGTGGCCAGACGGGGAAGCCGACGGCGCATCTCACTGTCGTCGTCGAAGTCGAAGTCCTCGCCCATGTCGACCACGTCGTCATTCTCGTCAGCACCACGGAAGCCGTCCCTGGCCTCGTAGAAGGCATCCGCTTCACCGGTGATCCGTTTGAACGCACCGCTGGCCGCGTAGTTCACGTCCTCGTAGAACAACACCGCGGAGCGGTCTCGGTCATCGACGGACTGGATCACATCAGAGTGCGTAGCAAGGCAGTCGGGGTCTGCCAGCACACGCTGGTACCACTCACGGCCCAAAGCGATCACACCGGCGCGGAAGTCGATGAAACTGTCGTCGGAGCAGCCACCCCCGATGAGACAGGCCGCGGCCCACACGTCCCAGCGGTACAGGGCGTCATGCAGTTCGTCGAAGCGTTCCGCGTACTCCAGGATCTCCTGCCGCTGCTTGTCCGCGAGGTGCCTGACGAGCACCTCGTCGAACGACTCGCCCGCTTCGGCCGCTCCGGCTCGCGCTGCTTCGATGACGTTCCAGAACGTGTCGCTGTTCATGACCACGCACTCTGGCACGGCCCTCTGACAATCGCCCCCGGGCCAACTCAGCCGCCACCGCGTCCTTTCACGTCTCACGAGCCCGGATGGGCAAGAGACGGCCGCGTGTTGGGATCGGGAGGAACAGCCTGGGCTTCGCCCACCGCCACGCTCTGGACGCGGGTCCCCCTCCTCGGACGTTCGCGCGACCGAGGTCTCCGGAGTCTCGGGAGCCGTGAAGATTCTCCTGGTCATCCCGGTCGCAGTCAGCGTGGTGGCGCTCGTGGTCGAAGGTATCGCCGCGCTCTGTTGACGCCTCGTGGTTACAGGGCGGTGGTTCGCCTTGAGGGCCGGACGCGACATCGTCAGCCAAGACGAAGGGCCCGTCCGCACTGATGCGGACGGGCCCTTCTCTCTGAGCGCCGGGCAGGCCTTGCACCTGCATTTCCCCGCAGGAAGCGGGGCGTCTTTCCTTGGACCACCAACGCAACACCACTCGACCGCAGTTGCGGTGACCGGCTCAAGATCAAGCATAGCGTGCCCGGAGTCGTAGGAAGTACCACCGAGGGCCTGCACCGGCTTTCGTGTCGCGTGGCGATCGCGCGGCCGTCCAGCTGGTAATGCGTCAGGAGGAGCCAGAAGCCCGCGTGACATCGGTCGGTGTGAGGCGGGTCAGGGCGTGGTTGTGGAGGCGGGAGAGGAGCAGGAGGGAGAGGGTGGCGCCGATGAGGCAGCAGAACATGTCCCATTGGGTGTCCCAGACATCGCCCTGGGTGCCCAGGAAAGCGTCCGCGGCGTCGCCGCCGATGACCGCGGAGAGCCACTCCAGCATCTCGAAGACCGCACTGAAGGCGAGGCAGGCGCAGACGGTGAGCGGGGCGAGCCAGCGACTGCCGCGCAAGGGCGAGGTACGCACGAGGAGTTCACGGACCAGGATCGCCGGGACGAAGCCCTGCACGAGGTGGCCGAGGCGGTCGTAGGGGTTGCGGGACAGGCCGAGCCAGTCGCGAACCCAGTCACCCGCGGGCACCTCCGCGTACGTGTAGTGCCCGCCGGTCATCAGGACCAGCGCATGCACGGCGAGCAGGCAGTACAGCAAGTTGCTGAGCGGGAACCGCTTGTGGAGAAGGATCAGGAGCGGGAGACCCAGGACCACCCAGACCGTCTCCAGGAACCAGGTGGTCGGGTCCTTCGGGTGCCATGCCGAGACCGCCAGCGCGACGGTCACCAGGACCGCCAGCGCGGCCGGCAACCGGCGTCGGCCGGGCGCGAGGTCGGTGGACGGGGTGACCGTCGCCGCGGAGAGGGGGGACATGGCCGGCTCCTCGGATTCTGTGTGGGGATCGGCCTCGGTGGACCCCAAGACCCTTGTGGATGTGACTGGTTGGCTAGCGCAGGGTGAAGTCGGCGGCGGTGGTGTCGAGGGTGGTGGTGCCGTTCTTGGCGGTCGCCAGGACGGCGACGTGCCAGGCACCCTGCGGGGAGCCCTTGGCCTCGGCACGGGTGACGGCCGCCTTGTAGGTGCAATGGACCGTGTCGTCGCCCGCGGGAGTGCAGGTGGCGGACTCCGCGTCGGCCAGGTCCTCGGCCGTCAGGCCCTTCTTGCCCAGGGAGGAGTCCTGCGGCCAGGCCAGCACCTTCACGCTCTTGACCCCGGAGGACGCCTTCACGTCCGTCGAGAACACCAGCGAGCCGTCGCCGTCCCCGGACGGAGCGGTGTATCGGGCGGTGCTGTCCGACAGCGACGGAGTCTGTTCACCGGCGTAGGCGAACGCGAAGGCACCCGCACCGCCGAGGACGACGACACCGGCAGAGACGAGGAGGGCGATACGACGGGACATGGTCAACTCCGCAACGATTGGTCAGTATGTGATCGGATCGGCCCAACTCGCTTGTGCCGATGGACAGATACTCGCCGCGCGGACGGATCCCGGGCATCGGACGACCTACTCAACCCCACCTGAGTAGCCGACCCGATCACCCACTGGTGTTCATGCGGGGTGGTGCGGGCGGCCAGCCGGTAGCGTCGGCCGGGTCATCGGCGCCGGAGGAGAGGGCAACCGTGCGTGGACCTGGGTATGGTCGGGCAGGCCGTAGGGCTGTTCGCCGTCACGAACGTCGACGACATCGTGATCCTGGCGCTGTTCTTCGCCGAGGGGGCCGGGCACCGGGGCTCCGCCCGCCGCATCGTGCTCGGCCAGTACCTGGGATTCGCCGCGATCCTCGTCGTGGCCGTGGCGGCGGCGGTCGGAGCCACGTTTCTGCCCGAGTCCGTCATCCCCTACCTCGGCCTGCTGCCCCTCGCGCTCGGCCTCAAGGCCGCCTGGCAGGCGTGGAGGGACCGCGGCGACAGCGGTGAAGGGGAGCCGGACCGGGACGGCGGGCCGGGTCCGTTGGAGGTCGCAGCGGTCACCTTCGCCAACGGCGGCGACAACATCGGCGTCTATGTTCCCGTCCTCGCCACGGCCGGTACCGGCGGGATGGCCGTCTACACGGTGGTGTTCCTCATCCTGGTGGCGGTGTGGTGCTTCGCCGGACGCTTCTTCGCCACCCGTCCCGTCGTCGCACAGGCCCTCGCCCGCTGGGGCCATGTCCTGCTGCCCCTGGTCCTGATCACCATCGGCCTGCTCATCCTCGTCGAAGGCGGCGCCTTCGGTCTGTGAGACGGCCGGGCAGGGTGGCGCCGGCCGTCCGGAACGCCTGCTGGTCCCACCGCTTCGGCGTCGGGAACAGCAGGCGCCGACCGGACATCGGCACTCGGCTTCGTCGTCCGCCTCCGGCCGGGCCCGTATCCACGAACACCTCGGCAGAACGGCGTCGGACCGTGGTGAGCACCGGCACGCACTCCGGCAGGCCCATCTGGCGCTGCCGCGCTACACGGCCGCGGGCCATGCGCTCGGGCAGGCCATCGCCCTCGACGGCATCGGCCGGTACCACGTCAGGCTCGACGCCCACCCGTGGGCGGCGCCGGACCACGGCCGGCGAGCCCTCGCCCGGGGCGAGGAGATCGGCGAAGCCAACGGGCAGGCGTACACCTGGGGCAGCCTCGGGTGCATCCATCATCATCTCGGCGAGTACGCGCAGGCCCATCTCGCCGACCTCGGGAACACCCGGTGCGCTGCGGCGCTGCTCGCTGCCGCTCGCTCGCGAGGCCTGGCCCCAGGCCCTGGCCCTGGCCCTCACCGGCGAGATCGGCCTGCCCGGTACCGCCCCGCTGCGCGCGAGCCTGCTCCGCAACCTCAACCGCCGCTCGTTGGAGGGCTCTTGAGTGCGTCTCACCGGGCACTGTCGGGGTGGGGAGGCAAGGATGAGGCCCCGTCAGGCCGCCCGGTGCATCAGGGCGTTTCGGTCCAGGGTCGCGAGGACGGTGTTGACCGCGGCCACGACGGCGAAGACGGTGGCCCAGCCGTGGAGGCCCATGGCGTGGAGGGCAGCCGCCGCGGCACCGAAGACGAGCACCTTGACGGCGAGAACGCCCGCCAGGCGTACCGGTATCCGGGCCTTCGGGGCGGCGAACAGGCCCCACAGGACGGCCGCCGCCGTGGGAGCGGCGACGGCGAGGAGGAGACGCGCCGCGGTGTTCTCCGTGGTCTGCCATCCCCAGCAGGCGAGCACGGCGAGGGCCGCCAACTCCAGGAGGAACGCCAGCCCTTCGTTGATCACGTGCAGGGGGGTGGGGAGCGTCATCGGATGTCGTCCTTCAGCGTCCCTCACCGTCCCTCACCGTCCTTCACCGCTCCTCGTCGGGGTCCGGGGCGGCCGGGGTGGTGTCGGTTCGGTCGTGGGGGGCGAGCAGGGCGAGGAGGGCGGCGACGGTGGCTTCGCCGTCGGCGGGGTGGCGCAGCACGGTGTCGGGTGAGACCCGGTAGAGGTTGGAGCGGCCCTGGCGGATGTGGGTCAGGTAGCCGCCTTCTTCGAGGTCGGCGATGATCCGCTGGACCGCGCGCTCGGTGAGGCGGCAGCGCGCGGCGATGTCGCGGATGCGGGTGGTGTCGTTCTCGGCGACGGCGGCCAGCACTCGCGCGTGGTTGGTCAGAAAGGTCCAGCTCGCATACGGCTCGGCGACTTCGTCCATACCCACAGAGTAGGACGGACGTTTCACGCTTTCAAAAGCACGACTTCAATTTCATGTATTACTTGACGTGTAAGGCGTGGATGGGGATCCTGGAACCATCACGGAAGGAACCCGGAAGGACGGATGTTCGGGAGTCGCCATGTCCGATCACCTCACCGCCCTGCCAGGCGGTCAGAAGTGCACCGACTGCGGGGCCCCATGGCGCTCCGCCTCGCCGTTCCCGCGGCTGTCGCTGACCGTCCATACCGGCCCGCACGGACGGCACGCCCTGGTCACTGCGTCCGGCGAGATCGACTTCGACAGCAGTCACACCCTCCTGCGGACACTGGAAGACGCCCTGGAGCAGTCCGCCGACGGGCTCGAAGTGGACCTCGCCCGCATCTCGTTCTGCGACTGCTCCGGACTCAACGCCCTCCTGCTCATCCGCCGGCGCGCGAGCGAGACGGCCAAGACCCTCACCGTCAGGGTCTCCAGCCCAGCCGTGCAGCACCTGCTCGAACTGACCGGCACCCTCGACACCCTCACCGCGCCGGACCCGGAACAGGGCGCGGCCCCGGCGGACGACGCCGTCCGGACGGAGAACGACCAACTGCGACGCGCCATGCAGACCAGGCCCGCCATAGACATCGCCCGCGGCATCCTCATGGCCTCCTACACCCTCAGCGCCGAGCAGGCATGGAACGTCCTGGTGAGCACCTCACAGAACAGCAACATCAAACTCCACCTGCTCGCCGAGGCGCTCCTGGACACCGTGCACGGCCAGAACCTGCCCCAGCCGCTAGTCGGCCACCTGGCGAAGGCCGTCAAAGAGCACGCGGCTTAGGCAAGCCCAGCACGCCCTGTTCGGTGTCGGCCATGGCCTTCACGGGGTGGGTGTCCCCGCGCCGGGGACCATCCCTCAGCGGCCTGGGTGCGACCCGCGCCGGCCTCGTCCCAGGCAGCCTGCGCGGACGCGCGGGCTTCAGGCCAGGTTCTCGGCCGGCCTGGTCATCGGGCCGCCCGCGTCGCCCGTGTTGAGCGTTCCCGCCGGTTCCAGCAGCAGGATCGCCGTCTCCTCCTCGGCGCGGGGGCAGTGTTCGACTCCGCGGGGCACGACGAACAGCTGGCCGGGTCCCAGGACCACGTCCCCGTCCCGGAGCTGGATGGTCAGACGGCCGCTGACGACCAGGAACAGTTCGTCGGTGTCCTCATGGGTGTGCCAGACGAACTCCCCTTTCAGCTTGGCGAGTTTGGCCTCGTAGTCGTTGAAGGTCGCGATCTTCTTCTGCGACCACAGCTCGCTGAACTGCGACAGCCTCTCGGCCAGGTCGACGGGTACGGCGGGCGACTGTGCGGACATGCGGGGGCCCTTCTCGTGGTCGGTCCGCCCGGAGGCGGTGGGCCTTCAGCGTGTCGCGCCTCGGAGGCGTCCGTCTTGTACGTTCCTCACCGGCCCGAGCCGACCGGGGCGCCGAGCGGTCCCGCGATCGTGGGGGCCTGCGTGCTCGGTCAGCCGCTTGCTTCGCGCAGTGACGGGGGCTCGTGGTCCTGGCACGGCTCGGCGCTGTCGGCGGCCGTCGCGAGGGGGGCCAGTCGGTCGATCGCGCCCTCCACCAGGCCCAGGTCGGCCTTGGTGTGGGCGATGGCGGCGTCGAGGAGCAGGGTGACCAGTGGGTCGTCGGTGTGGGTGCGGCGCAGCCGGGAGAGTCCGGCGAGTTCGGCGAGGTAGGTGGCGCGCTGGGCCTCGACGAAGGTGTCCAGGGCGTCGGTGCCGAGGGCGGAGGCACCGAACAGTTTGAGGAAGAGCTCGTCGCGGAATCCGCCGGTGCGCACCCAGGCGGTGGTGGCCCAGTCCCGTACCTCCTCCTGGCCGGCCGGGGTGAGCCGGTAGAGGGTCTTGTCGGGCCGGTCGGACTGGGTGACCTGCGAGCGGGTGACGAATCCGTCGCGGACCAGCCGGTCGAGGATCTGGTAGAGGTGGCCGATGTTGAGGCCGCCCCACTGGGGCCCGATGGCGTCCTCGAAGCGCCCCTTGAGCTCGTAGCCGTGGCTCTCGCCCTCGGTGAGCAGGGCGAGCACGGCGTGGTGCAGCGGCAATGTACACACCTCCTGGATTGTGACAATGTACCGCTGCATTGTGGCAATGCAGGAGGAGCGAACCGTGGGTGTGAGGTTGAGGGGTGTGACCCGCCGGTATCCGGGGCTGGTCGCCCTGGACGGCGTCGATCTGGAGATCGGTGACGGTGAGGCGGTCGCGATCACCGGCCCGTCGGGATCGGGCAAGTCCACCGTGCTGCATCTGGTCGGCGGCATGGACCGGCCCGACGAGGGGACGATCGAGGTGGACGGCGAGCTCCTCGCGCCCCGCCGGCTGGACGCGCACCGGCGGCGGACCGGGTTCGTGTTCCAGCGTTTCCATCTGCTGCCCGCGCTCACGGTGCTGGACAACGTGCTCGCTCCGGTGCTGCCGCGCCGCGTGGACTTCGACCGCAGGGCCCGCGCGATGGAGCTGCTGGAGGCGGTGGGGCTCGCGGCGCGCGCCGACGCGCTGCCGTCCGAACTCTCCGGCGGCCAGCAGCAGCGCGTGGCCATCTCCCGTGCGCTGATCGGCCGGCCGGGTCTGCTGCTGGCCGACGAGCCGACCGGCAACCTCGACAGCGCGACCGGCCGGGAGATCGTCGACCTGCTGCTCTCCCTGCGGGAGCGGTACGGCATGACCATGCTGCTGAGCACGCACGATCCCGAGGTCGCCGTCAGCTGCGACCGGATCGTACGGCTGCGCGACGGACGGGTCGTCGCGGACGAGACGCTCACACCGGCCGACGGTGTGCTCGACCGGCTCGGGGGCCTGCGCCCGTGATCGCCATGATCCTCTCCCAGTTGCGGCGGCGCCGTGCCCGCGCCCTGGCGCTCACCTCGGCCATCCTGGTCGCGGCCACCGGCTTCACCCTGCTCACCTCGACGGTCACCACCAGCCAGGCCCGTACGACCGGACTCGTCGAGGACAGCGCGCGCTCCGCCTACGACATCCTGGTGCGCCCGCCGGGCACCGGCACCGCCGTCGAACGTGAACGGGGCCTGGTGGAGGCGAACTTCCTCTCGGGGGTCTTCGGCGGCATCACGCTCGGCCAGTACGAGCGGATCAAGGACCTCGCCGGTGTGGAGACGGCCGCGCCCGTCGCCAACGTCGGCTATCTGATGGTGCAGAGCACGGTCCCGGTGGACGTCTCCGCGTTCCGGGACAGCGACGAACCCGCCCAACTCCTGCGTCTGACACCGCGTCTGACGGTGGGTCTGGGCAGCTATCCGGTCGCCGACCAGTACGTCTACCTCACCCGCAACCCCATCGTCACCCACCAGAAGTGGAACAAGGACGAGACCCTCTGGCCCGGTCTCCAGCACGAGATCGACGGCGCGGACCGGTACGCGGTGTGCTGGTTCTACAACGAGGACAAGAAGGGCGACACCTACGACATCCTGGGCGAGCGGCTGCCACAGCCGCTGTTCGTGTGGAACCCGGTGCCGAAGTCGGCGTTCACCCCCGACGCCCGTTCCCGCATGACCTGCGTCCCGGGCGACGGCGAGGCCGTCGCGCGTGTCCCGGTGGCCTACCCCGTACTGCTGTCGGCGATCGACCCGGTCGCGGAGGACGCGTTGGTGGGTCTGCGTTCCGCGGTCTCCTCCGGCCGGATGCTCACCGCGAAGGACCGGCCCTTCTGGGGACCGGACGCCTTCGACCTCAACCCCGTGGAGTCCGAACGCCAGCACGACTGGCAGGTCCCGGTGGTCCTCAGCGACCGCGCCCTGACCGCCGGCACCCTGGAGGCGACCGTGCGGCGGCTCGACGTCGGCGACCCGGCCACCCTCGCCGCCAGGCTGAGCAGTCCCCGGGCGCACGACTTCGTGAACGCGCTGAAGGGCACGGAACTGGGCCGGGCGGGCGCCGACCTCGGCGCGGGCCTGCGCACCGTGACGACCGCGGACGACTTCGAGATACCCGTGTACTGGACCGTCGGCCCCGTCGACTACGCCCCCACCGGGGACGGCCTCACCGCGCGCACCCGGCCCGCCCAGTCACCCGACCTGTGGAAGACCAACTGGGAGGACGGCCTGGTGGCCAACGTCCCGGAGGAGAACGAGGGCACCCAGTACCGCGAGGTCACCGCCCACGCCTCCACGACGTGCATGAACACCAAGAGCTGCGACTACGAGAACGCCGGGCGGGGCGCGACGCCGATCCTGAACATCGTGGGCCGCTACGACACCGACCGGCTCCGCGGGTTCTCCACGCTCTCCCAGGTCCCCCTGGAGACCTACCGCTCGCCGCAGGTCACCGGTGCGGACGAGCGGTCCCGGGCGCTGCTCGGCGACCGGCCGCTGCTGCCGGACCGCAACCTCGGCGGCTATCTCAGCCCGCCGCCCACCCTGCTCACCACGATGGACTCCCTCTCGGTCATCACCCACAGCCGCAGGAAGCCCACAGCGCAGGAGAAGGCGCCGGTCAGCGCGGTGCGCATCCGGGTCGCCGGGGTCACCGGGGTCGACCCGGCCTCCCGCGCCCGCGTCAACTCCGTCGCCGGGCAGATCCGCGCCGCCTACCCGAACCTCCAGGTCGACGTGACCGTCGGCAGCTCCCCGGCGCCCCAGACGGTGGCCCTGCCCCAGAACGTCAAGGTCACCGAGTACTGGGTGGCCAAGGGGGTCGCCCTGAGAATCCTCAGGGCGGTGGACACCAAGAGCGCGGTCCTGTTCGGCCTGGTCCTGGTGGTCTGCGCCCTGTTCGTCGGGCAGGCCGCGCTGGCCTCCGTACGCTCCCGGCGCTCCGAGATCGGCACCCTGCGTTGCGTCGGGTGGAGCGCATCGGAGATCCTCCGGCTCATCCTCGGCGAGCTCGCGGTGATCGGGCTCGGCGCGGGCACCCTCGGTGCCCTCCTCGCCCGTGGCCTGGGAGCCCTGCTCGGCCTGCCCGTTTCGACGGCCAAGGCGGCCCTCGTCCTGCCCGTCGCGCTGCTGCTCACGCTGGCCGCCGGACTGCTCCCCGCGTGGCGGGCCACCCGGGTCCAGCCGTTGGACGCCGTCACTCCCCCGGTCACCGGGGCGCGGCGCGCGGCGGGCGCCCGTTCGGTCGTCGGCCTCGCCCTCAACAACCTGGTGCGGGTGCCGGGGCGTACCGCGCTGGGCGCCGCCGGACTCGCGCTCGGTGTGGCCGCGTTCACCGTGCTGCTCACGCTGACGCTCGCCTTCCAGGGTGAGGTGGCGGGGTCGCTGCTGGGCAACGCCGTCGTGGCGCAGGCCCGGGCGGCCGACTATCTCAGCGTCGCGCTGACCCTGCTGCTCGGCGCGGCCGGCGCGGTCGACGTCCTGATCCTCTCCCTGCGTGAACGGGCGGCCGACCTGGCCGTGTTGAGCGCCTCCGGCTGGTCGCGGCGCGAACTCGGGCGCCTCGCCCTGTACGAGGGGGCCGGGCTCGCCCTCCTGGGCGGAATCACCGGTGCGGCGGCGGGACTTGCCACGGTCCTCGCGGTGGGCCGGGGCCTGTGGGGCGGGCGGTTCCTGGTCATGACCGGGGCGGCTGCGCTGTCGACCCTGGCGGGCGTCGCCCTCGTCTGCGGGGTCCTCGCGCTCAGCATCCGCGGGCTGCACCGCACTTCACCGGCGCGCCTGCTCGCCGGCGAGTAGGCGGGGCGTGCGTGGGCAGGGGCGGAGGGATTTCGGGGGGGCCGGAGGGAGGGCTGGCAGAGCGTGCCGCCGGGGGGCTGTCGGAGAAGGCTGACGGAGGGGTGCCGGCGGGACGGTGCCGGCGCAGGGGGCCGGAGGAGGGGCGCCGGAGGAGGGGCGCCGGAGGAGGGGCGCCGGAGGAGGGGCGCCGGAGGAGGGGCGCCGGAGGCACGATGCTGACGGAGGGGTACTGGCAGAGTGTCGGCGATCAGTTCGAGGCATCTGCGGTCGTCGGTGGTGAAGGCTCCTTCGTCCGCCCCGTCCCGGTACGCGTCACCGAGAGCGGGGAGCGGGGGTGTCGGCGGGGCGACCCGGGAGCGTGGGCCGCTCGCCCGGCAGTTCGTCGGTCAGTCGATCGGGAGCCGACGGTGGGTGGTCCGGCGGACGGGCGGTCCGGCGGTGACTCCGTCAGACCGCCAGTGGTCCGGTAGCCACTCCGTCGTCAGTCGGCGGTCCGGTAGTCACTCCGTCGGAGACCGGCGGTCCGACGGTGACTCCCACGTCGGCCGGCGGTCAGGCGGTCACTTCGCCGGAGGCCTGCGGTCCAGCAGCCACTCCGCCGTCGACCAGCAGCCCGGCAACCACCGCCGGAAGCTGGCCACCCGGCAACCACTCCACCGAGAACCGGTGATCCGACGGTCACTCCACCGGGAGTCGGCGATCCAGCGGCCACTCCACCGAACACCGGTGATCCGACGGCCACTCCGCCGGGAACCGGTCGTCCGGAGGTCACTCCGCCAAAGCCCTCCGATCCAGCAGTCACTCCGTCGTCGACCGCCGGGCGTGGTCCTTGAGGGACTTCTCGATGGTGCGGGCCCAGGTGGTGAACGACTCGGCCTGCTCGGTGGTGAGTTCGCGTACGGAGATCTCCTCCAGGGCGCGCCACATGTCGGCGATGGGTTCTTGGAGGGCGCGGCCCTGGTCGGTGAGGTGGACGACCATGACGCGCCGGTCGTGCTCGGCGGGCTCGCGGGTCAGCAGTCCCGCCTCCTGCATGCGGCGCAGGGATTTGGAGACGGTGGAGTGGTCGAGGCCCGCGTGGTCGAGGAGTTCCGCCTGGGTCCGGTGGTCGCGGTCGAAGAGCTGCATCAGCAGGAGTTCCTGGCCGGGGTGCAGGTTCAGCGCGCGGAGCATGGTGGCGGCGTGGGCGCGGTGGGCGCGGGCGAGCTGGAAGACGGCGTAGCTCAGGCGTCCGTCGCGTGCGGTGTCGGGGAGGGCGGGGTCGGCGGCCGGGGCGGGATCGGGCGCGGGGGCGGGGGTGTCGGGCATGGTCTGTTCCTCGTCGTGCGGGGTCAGTTGACGGTGAGGACGATCTTGCCTCGGTTGTGGCCGGCGTCGCTGGCCTGCTGGGCCTTGGCCGCGTCCGTCAGGGGATGGGTGACGCTGATCGTGGTGACCAGGGTGCCGTCGGCGGCCTGCCGGGCCAGTTCGGCCAGCCGGGCGGCGGAGCGCCGCTGGGGGCCCTCGGCGAAGACGACACCGAGTTCACGGGCGCGGAAGTCGGCAGTGGTGACGATCCGGTCGGTCGTGCCGCGCAGGGCGATGGAGTCCTCCAGCGCGCCCTTGCCCGCGGCGTCGAAGACCGCGTCCACTCCTTCGGGGGCCAGCGCGCGGACCCGTTCGACGAGCTGGTCGCCGTAGACGAGGGCAGTGGCGCCGAGGGAGGTGACGTACTCCTGGTTGACGGGCGAGGCGGTGCCAAGGACACGGGCGCCGCGGGCGACGGCGAGCTGGACGGCGATGGTGCCCAACGCCCCGGACGCCCCGTGGATGAGGAGGGTGTCGCCGGCGCCGACGTCCAGCAGGTCCAGGACACGTTCAGCACCGTCGGTGGCGACCGGCAGGGCGGCGGCATGCGTCCAGTCCAGTGCGGCAGGCTTCGGGGCCAGAACATCGGCGGAGGCCAGAGCGTACTGGGCGTAGGACCCGGTGTCGGACCAGCCCAGGACCTCATCCCCCACCTTCAGGCCGACGCCCTCGCCCACGGCGTCCACCACACCGGCGATCTCACCACCGGGAACCGCCGGGAGCGCGGTCGGGAAGACGGCCTCCATACCCCCGGCACGGATCTTGCCGTCCACCGGATTCACCCCGACGGCCTTCACCCGCACCCGGACCTGCCCGGGACCGGGCTCGGGAACCTCCAGCTCCGCCTCACGCAGAACCTCGATACCACCGAACGCGTCGAAAACGACAGCCTTCATGACCCTCATGGCCTTCATAGCCCTCATAACTGTCCTCCATGATCGCGAACCGACACCAGCCCTCTTAATGTGGCCAGCCACATAAAAGTAGCACCGGATATGTGGCTAGCCAAGTAATGCCGGTGATCCTCGTCGCCGTCCGACGGACACCTGTCACAGAACCCCGCCCGACCCGGTCGTAGACAACGGCGGCCAGCCGGTGGCCGTCGTCGATGCGGTTTCGTCCGAGAGGTCAGGATCAGGGCGTCATGAGTCAGTCCTCGAATGTGTTCAGTGCCTGGTACCAGCCCATGCTGGGGCGCCGGGCGAGTGAGGAGCATCGCGCCGCCAGCGCGCTGGAGCTGTTCTTCGATCTCTGTTTCGTCGCCGCCGTGGCGCAGGCGTCGTCCGCGTTCGAGCACGAGGTGGCGTCGGGGCACGCGGGACGGGGACTGGTCGGCTACGCCCTGGTGTTCTTCGCGATCTGGTGGGCCTGGATGAACTTCACCTGGTTCGCCTCGGCGTACGACACGGACGACGTGGCGTACCGGCTGCTGACGCTGGTGCAGATCGTCGGCACGCTCGTGATGGCCGCCGGCGCCGGAAAGGCCCTGGAACACGGGGACTTCACCGTCATCACCTGGGGGTACGTGGTGATGCGGCTGGCCATGGTCAGTCAGTGGGTGCGTGCCGCCTGCACGGACCGCGCGCGTCGGCGCTCCGCCCTGCGCTACGCCGTCGGCATCCTCGTCCTCCAGCTCGGCTGGCTGCTGCGGCTGGCTCTGCCGCACGGTGGCGGGACGGTCACGTTCGCGGTGCTCGCCGTGCTGGAACTCGCCGTGCCGGTCTGGGCGGAGCGGGCCGAGGGCACCACCTGGCATCCGCGGCACATAGCCGAGCGGTACGGGCTGTTCACCCTGATCGTGCTCGGCGAGTCCGTGATGGCGGCCTGCGTCGCCGTCGGTGCCGCACTCGACGGTCACGCCGGCCTCGGATCCGTCCTGCCCATCGCGCTGGGCGGGCTGCTGACCGTCTTCGCCCTGTGGTGGCTGTACTTCGCACAGGACGCGCCGCGCCGTCTCCGGACGCAGCGGACGGCAATGCTGTGGGGCTACGGCCACTACGTCGTGTTCGCGGCAGCCGCTGCCGTCGGCGCGGGGCTCGCGGTCGAGGTCGCCCACGCCACCGGCAGCCGTGCGCTCACCGACGTCCAGGCCGCCGCCGTCTACACGGTGCCCGTCGCCCTCTTCGTCGTCTGCGTGTGGCTGCTGCACCGGCGCATCGCCCAGGTGTCCAGGGCGGCCGACGCACTCGCGCCGGTCGCCGCCGTCGCCGTCCTCGCCTCGACGGCCGCGCCGTACCCCGTGCTGTGCACCGGCGCGATCGTCTCCCTGCTCATCGCAGGGTCGCTCGTCCTCGGTCGGCCCGCCGCGACTCGCCCCTGACCCCCCGTCCTGCGGCTCCGCCGTCGGCGCGTGGTGCCCCGGCGACGGAGCATCGGGGGTGCGGTGCACCCTAGAGCCGGTCCTCGGGGGCGACGTACTCGAAGGTCGGGGCGGCGGCCAGGCCGTCGTCGTCCAGCAGGGCCATCAGGCTCTGCGCCTGGCCCTTGGCCGCGTACATCGTGCCGACCGACATACCGAGCATCGCCGGGTTGCCGTTGAACGCCTGCTCCAGCATCTGGAGCATCTTGCAGTAGGTCTGGTTGAAGGCCTCCTGCGCGGTGCGGATCGGGCTGCCCTCGGGGTGGTCCGCCAGCCGCTGATCGGGGCGCAACGGACGCACTCCCGCCGGGTCGACGGTGACGGGGTCGCCGGTGGGGCCGGACTCCGGGGTGTCACCGGGTTGGTAGCGCCGTCCCACGGCGAGTTCCTGGAACCGGTAGTAGTGCGAGACGGCCTGGGTCTCGGGGTGGAACAGGTCCTTGTCACCGTCCCAGACGTCGGCGCGGGCCGCGCCCTCCCCCTGTTCGACGATCTCCTCCAGCGCCGCGAGCGCGCTGCTCAGGTCGGTGACGGGGGCGAGGTGACCGGCGGTGTGGGCGAAGGGGCCGCCGGAGACCTGACGGGCGGGGTCGCCGGTGAAGACCTGCTCCTCGCCGAGTTCGGCGCACAGGGCCCGCAGACCCTTCTCGACCGCGTCGTAGAACTGCCCGATCGTCTCGTAGTGGTCGCTCTCCGCGAGGTCCCCGGGGTGCGCGGGCTGTTCCAGGCGCAGGAACATCGCGAGGGCCTCCTCGCCGAACGGCAGGAGCGACAGCTCGATGGAGGGGTCGGCGTGCGGCATGGTTCGCGGATGCTGCGCCAGCATGTGCGGTGCGTCCAGGCGGGGTCGGCCGCCGACCGCGTTCAGCAGGTTCGCGACCAGGGCGAGATGGATCATCTCCTCGACGAACACCCCGCCGATCAACTGGACGGCGTCCGGGTTGCGTTCGGCGTCGAGGGAGTAGAGCGCCGTCAGGTACGGCGGCAGGGTGGAGTGTTCGATCTCGATCGCCCATTGCAGATGTGTGCGGAGGTCTTCGAGGGTGGTGATGCCGGTCGTGGCGGCGGCGGTCGTGGAGGTGGGGGTGGTCGGGGTTCCGGGCATGGCGGAAGGCTCGTCTCGGCTTGGTGGAGTCGAGGGGTGCTGACGGTGTGGGCACACCCTCCGAGGTCACACCACTGACCGGTGAGTCCTGGCATCTGTGACAGGCGCCGCGCGCCGCCCCGGGGCCCCCGCACATGACACTGTCTTACGGTTTCCCACGCATCCGACACCCATCGACCGTGCGATAGTGTCAATGTCATCGTTGAAAGGTGTGTTCCATGGCAGAGCTGTTCTACGACTCGGACGCCGATCTGTCCCTCGTCCAGGGCCGCAAGGTCGCGGTCATCGGTTACGGCAGCCAGGGCCACGCCCATGCGCTGTCCCTGCGGGACTCCGGCGTCGACGTGCGGGTGGGTCTGCACGAGGACTCCCGGTCCCGGGCCGTGGCCGAGGAGCAGGGCCTGCGGGTGGTGACGGTCGCCGAGGCCGCCGCCGAGGCCGACCTCATCATGATCCTGGTCCCGGACCCGCTCCAGGGCGAGATCTACGAGCAGCACATCGCCCCGCATCTGGAGGACGGCGACGCGCTGTTCTTCGGCCATGGGTTCAACATCCGGTTCGGCTTCGTCAAGCCGCCGGCCGGGGTGGACGTGTGCATGGTCGCGCCCAAGGGGCCGGGCCATCTGGTGCGCCGTCAGTACGAGGAGGGCCGCGGGGTTCCGTGTCTCGTGGCCGTGGAGCAGGACGCGACCGGCGCCGGGCTCGCGCTGGCCCTGTCGTACGCCAAGGGCATCGGTGGGACCCGGGCCGGTGTCATCAGGACGACGTTCACCGAGGAGACCGAGACGGATCTCTTCGG
Source organism: Streptomyces sp. NPDC090106 (assembly GCF_044747265.1). Lineage (NCBI taxonomy): Bacteria > Bacillati > Actinomycetota > Actinomycetes > Kitasatosporales > Streptomycetaceae > Streptomyces > Streptomyces sp. NPDC090106. The sequence continues at coordinate 104,002 of NZ_JBIVDS010000011.1, forward strand.
TGAGCAGGCCGTTCTGGCGGGCGGTGTCACCGCTCTGGTCAAGGCCGGTTTCGAGACGCTGACCGACGCCGGATACCAGCCGGAGATCGCGTACTTCGAGTGCCTGCACGAGCTGAAGCTGATCGTCGACCTCATGTACGAGGGCGGCCTGGGCAAGATGCGCTGGTCGATCTCGGAGACCGCCGAGTGGGGCGACTACGTCACCGGTCCGCGGATCATCACGGACGCCACCAAGGCCGAGATGAGGAAGGTCCTCGCCGAGATCCAGGACGGCACCTTCGCCCGGGAGTGGATGGCCGAGTACCACGGCGGTCTGAAGAGGTACCAGGAGTACCGGAAGCAGGACTCCGAGCTGCTGCTGGAGACCACCGGCAAGCAGCTGCGGAAGCTGATGAGCTGGGTGGACGAGAAGGCGTAGGGGTGGATGGAGGGGCCGTACGGGGCCGGGCCATCACCTGGCCGTGCCTGGTTGCCCCTGGCCGTGCCCGGTCATCCCTGGCCTTTACGGCCCCCTCCTGGTGTCACCTCGCGGGCGGTCAGCCCATGTCCTCCAGCGCCTTGCCCTTGGTCTCCTCGACGTACCTGAGGACGAAGGGGACGGAGAGCGCGGCGAAGAGCGTGTAGATCACGTACGTGCCGGAGAGGTTCCAGTCGGCCAGCGACGGGAAGCTCGCGGTGATGGCCCAGTTGGCGATCCACTGCGCGGAGGCGGCGACGCCGAGGGCGGCGGCGCGGATCCGGTTGGGGAACATCTCGCCGAGCATCACCCAGACGACGACACCCCACGACAGGGCGAAGAAGAGGACGAAGGCGTGGGCGGCGATCAGGGCGACCCAGCCCTGTGTGGCGGGGAGTCCGCCGTCCGCCGCGCGGGCGGAGAACGCCCATGCCTCCAGGGCCAGTCCGGCGGCCATGCCGACCGAGCCGACCACCGCCAGCGGTCTGCGTCCGACGCGGTCCACGAAGACCATGGCGATCACGGTGCCGACGATGTTGATGATCGACGTCGTGAACGAGTAGAAGAACGAGTCCGTCGGGTCGACGCCGACCGACTGCCACAGCGTCGAGGAGTAGTAGAACGCCACGTTGATGCCGACGAACTGCTGGAACACCGACAGGCCGATACCGACCCAGACGATCGGCTTGAAGAAGGAGCCGCCGCCGAGCAGGTCCTTGAAGGCCGGCCTCCGCTCGCCTCGCGCGGCCGTCCCGATCTCGGCCACGCGGGCCTCGACGTCGATCCCGTCGCCCTCGACCTCCGCGAGGACACGGCGGGCCTCCTCGTGCCGGCCGGCGGCGATCAGGAAGCGCGGGGACTCCGGGATCGTGAAGGACAGCAGGCCGTAGAGGACGGCCGGGACCACCATCACGCCGAGCATGACCTGCCAGGCCTCGACGCCGAGCAGCGTGCCGCGCTGGTCGCCGCCCGCGGCGTTCAGCAGGCCCCAGTTGACGAGCTGGGAAATCGCGATGCCGATGACGATGGCGGCCTGCTGGAAGGAGCCGAGCCGGCCGCGGTGGGCGGGCGGGGAGACCTCGGCGATGTAGGCGGGGCCGATCACGGACGCCATGCCGATGGCGATCCCGCCGACGACCCGCCACATCGCCAGGTCCCACAGGGCGAAGGGCAGCGCCGAGCCGACGGCGCTGACGGTGAACAGGACCGCGGCGATCCGCATGCAGCGGATACGGCCGATGCGGTCGGCGATCCGGCCCGCCGTGGCCGCTCCGATCGCACAGCCGATCAGGGCGATGGCGATCACCTGGGCGAGCAGGGCGGACCCGACGTCGTAACGGTCCCGGATCGCCTCGACCGCGCCGTTGATCACGGAACTGTCGTAGCCGAAGAGGAAACCGCCCATCGCGGCCGCGGCGGCGATGGAGGTGACGTGGGCGAGCGGGGCGGAACGGGCTGCCCGGGACGGTGTCGGGGGTGTCTCGGCGGTGCTGGTCACACGAACTCCTCGGGGCACGGGCCGATGCGGGCGGCGCGGCGACGGATTGTCGTCCTGAAGACCGGTGAGGGCCGCACCGTGTGACACGTGTGCCGGGCCGGGCCCCGGCCGCTCAGCTCTCCCGGCCCTCGGCGCCCTGGATCTCCGTCTCGTGAATCTCCGTCTCGTGAATCTCCGTCTCCTGGATGTCCGTCTCCTCGATCTGCGTCTCCTGGATGTCCGTCTCCCCGATCTGCGTCTCCTGGATGTCCGTCTCCTGGATCTCCACGCGGTAGACGAGGATCTCGTGGCGGCGTCCCGTGGAGAGCTTGCTCCAGCCGTCCAGGACGCGCCAGCGGCCCTCGTTCCCGCGCAGGTGCGGGCCCTCGGGGGTGGCGGCCGCATGGAGTTGGCCCTCCAGCTCGCGGTGGCGCTCGTCCGGGACGTGCAGTTCCACGGCGAACCGGCGCAGGGGCCGTCCGTCGGGGCGGGACGTGCCCGAGGGCAGCGGTACGGCCGCGAGGCCGCGGAACGCGCCGAGCAGTTCGATCTCCAGTGTCGTCGTCGTCATCTGCTGCTCTTTCCTGGGTCGGGGGTGGGGCGGGCGGCGAGCCATGCCCGGTGGCTGGTCGGCGCGACGAACGCGCCGGGGCCCGGGAGGAGGTCCGCGGGGCGCGGGCGGGCGCCGAAGAACTGGCTGTGGGCGTGGGTGCGGACCGGGCGGTGGGGAGCCGCCTCCGCGGCCAGCGCGATCCGCAGGAACCGTTCCAGGCCGACCTGTTCGGGGCCCGCTATCTCGCGCACTCCGCCGACCGGGCGGGAGACCGCGAGGTGCGCGAGGAACATCGCCACGTCCGTCGACGACACCGGCTGCACCCTCAGCGGGGGCAGCCGGATCACACCGTCCTCGGTGGCCGCGTCCGCGATCCCCTCGGCGGCCTCGAACAACTGCGTGCTGCGGAGGATGGAGTAGGGGGTGCCCGCGCTCTCGATCATGGCCTCCCGGGCCCGCAGGGCCAGGAAGGCGCCGGGGCCGCGTACCCGGCCCACGCCGACCGCGGAGAGGCACACGTGGTGCCGCACCCCGGCGGCGAGGACGGCGCGCCGGAGTCCGCCGACGGAACGGAGCCATGAACGCAGGCGTGACGCCTCGTCCCCGACGTGGTCGTGGCCGCCCGGGGGCGTGCCGGTGGCCGGGGACGGCTGATGGGCGAGGTCGATGACGACCGCGCAGTCGTGCAGGGCGTCGGCGATCTCCTCCCGGGTGAGCGGGTCGAGCCCCGCGGGCGCCGGGACCATGACCACCTCGTGGCCGTGGTCCCTGACCCACAGCGCCGTCTCGACGCTCAGGAGCCCGCCGTCGTCGAACACGACGATCTTCATCGGACCGCCCTCCTCTCCTCCGCGGTCTGACCGGACCGGAGCCCGATGTGTGACAGCCGTGGATCGCGGCCGTGATCACGGTCGTGCACACTGTGTGCGTAGCCACAAGGTGGGAGAGACAGTGTCAATGCTGGACGAGGCGGAGACGGGGCGGCCGGTGCCGATGGCTTCGGTGTTCGCCACCTTCCGTCAGTATCTGCTGGGTTGGGGTGCCGAGGGACGGAGGGGGGACATCGGTGTCGACCGGTTCCGCAGTGGGCTGGCCACCCCGCAGTTCAACGGTGTGGTGCGGCTTCTGCCGTCGGCCGGGGCCGACAGGCCGGTGGAGGAGTCGGTCGCGGCGGTCCGCGGGGAGCTGGCGGGGGTGCCCTGGTGGTGGTGGGTCGGGCCGGACAGCCCGCCGGGCACGGCCGGGCTCCTGCGGCGTCACGGCGGCCGGGAGATCGCGAGCCTTCCGGTGATGGTGCGCTCGCTGGACGGGCCGGCCGGACCGGGGCGGCCTTGCGCGGGACTGCGGGTGGAGGAGGTGCGGGACGCCGGACGGCTGGCCGGGCTGGTGCGGACGTACCGGACCTCGATGGGTGTCGGACCGGACCTCCAGGCCGGGATGGTGCGTGCCGAGGCGGGGCGCGCGGACGGCGCGGACATCGTGCGGCTGGCCGCGGTGCTGGAGGGGGAGGTGGTCGGGACCACCACGGTGATCGCCGCCCACGGTGTGGCGGGGATCTTCCTCGTCCATGTGGCCGAGGAGCACCGTCGGCGGGGTGTGGGGGCCGCGTTGACGGCCGCCGCGCTCCGGGTGGGGCGGGAGCGCGGCATGGACGCGGCGGCCCTGGTGGCCAGTCCCGCCGGGGAGGCGCTGTACCGGCGGTTCGGCTTCACGTCGGTGTGGGGGTACCGCCTGTTCGACTTCCCCGACTTCCCGGGCTTCCCCGGCTTCCCCGCGTGAGGCGACTTCCCTCCCGGGCCGTGTCAGACGAGTTCCAGGCCGCCGTCCACCGTGACGACCTGGCCGGTCGCGTGCCGTCCGGCCGGTTCGGCCATGCGCAGGACCCAGTGGGCGACCTCGTCGGCGCTCGCGATGTGGTGGGTGGGGATGCGGTCGCGCTCGTAGGCGTACATGTCGTCGGCGGCCTCGGGGGTGAGTCCGGCGTGCAGCATGACGTCGGTGCGCGTGGGACCGGGGGCGATCGCGTTGACCCGTACGCCCTGCCCCGCGAGTTCCAGCGCCCAACTGCGGGTGAGCTGTTCGACGGCGGCCTTGGTGGCCGCGTAGTGGGCGCCGCCCGCCATGGGGCGGTGGCCGTAGGTGCTGGAGAGGTTGACGATCGTGCCGGAGGTCTCGCGCAGGTGGGGCAGGGCGGCGTGGGCGAGGAGGCTCGGTGCGACGACGTTCAGGTCGAGGAGGTCGCGGACGGTCCGCTCGTCGGTGTCGGCCAGGGGCATCACGGCCGTGGCACCGGCGTTGTTGACCAGGTGGTCGACGCGTCCCCAGCGGCGGACGGCGGTCGCGATCACCTCGGCGGGGGCTCCGGGGCCGCGGATGTCCATCGCCAGGACGTCGATGCCGGGGTGGAGCGCGGCGGTCTCCTTCAGGGGTGCCTCGCGCCGGCCGACCCCGAGCACGTGCGCGCCGGACCGGGCGAAGGCGAGGGCGACGGCCCGGCCGATCCCGGAGCCGGCTCCGGTGACGACGGCCACGTGGCCCGCGAAGGTCCGGTCATGGGTGTCGGCGGAGGTCTGGTCGGAGATCCGGTCGGAGGGCTGGTCGGAGATCCGGTGGGCGATCCGGTCGGAGATCTGCTGGGAAGAGTCTGCGGACATCGCGCGTTCCTTGCCTTCGTCACTGCTCGGCGGTCTCGCCGGTGTTGTCACTGGCACTTGAACACAATGGTTCGCCCGCGTGTGACAGTCAAATTTTGAACAGTGTGACACTTTCAACAACCGTCACGCGGCCTGCCGCACGGGTCCGGCCGGGGCGAGCACGCGCAGCAGGCCGTCCAGGTCCCCGGTGTCGGCCGCCGTGCGGAACGCGGCGGCGAGGCGGCGGTGCGACTCGGCGGGGACCGGCTTCTCCCGGCCGGACTCCAGCCGGGCCTGCGCCCGGTGCACCACCACGCGCGCGTTCGGGGCGCTGATCCGCAGCAGCGCCGCCAGTTCGGCGTAGGCGTAGCCGAAGCCCTTGCGCAGCACGTAGGCGGCCAGCCGGTCCGGCGTCAGCCGTGCCATGAGCAGGGCCAGGGCGCTCTCGACCGCCACGCTCCGCTCGACGCTCAGCACGGGGTCCTGGGCGGCCCGGTCGCCGAGGTCGGCGAGCTTCGGCTCGACCGGGACCTCGTGGCGGTGGCGCGCGGAGCGGACGACGTTGATGGCGAGCCGGGTCGTCGCCGTCACCAGGAACGCGGCCGGGTTGTCGATCTCCTCGCGCCGGGTGAGCTGCCAGCGCAGCCACACCTCCTGCACCACGTCCTCGGCTCCGGCGACATCGCCGAGAATCCGGTGGGCGACGCGGAAGAGCCGGGTGCGCTGGGCCAGGAAGGTGTCGAGGGCGGCGTCCATGCCGTCCCCGGCCGGGTGGGTGAGCGCGGGGTCGTCCGGCGTCGTGGTCCGGGGTCCGGTCGCGGACATGGGGAACTCCTCGGGGTGGAAGGACGCCCGTCGGGGGCAGTGGTTCCACCCTGGCCGCGGGGCCCCGGCCGCCGCGCCCTTGCTGTCCGTGGTGCGGTCCGTGGGACCCCGTGGGTCCCCCGTGGACCATCCGGGGGTCCCACGGGGGAATCCGTGGTCGACCCCATGGGGCCCGCTCCCGGCCTCCCCCGCACCCGGGGGGCCACGCACGTCACGCGCCGCGCCGACCCACGGAGGGCGGGGCGTCACGCGCTGCGCATCGTGTCCTGGTCGTCGAGGCCGGTGGCGTCCGGGGCGTCGCCCAGGGCACCGGGCAGCGCGCGGCGGGAGTTGATGCCGAGCTTCATGTACACCTTGCGCAGATGCCACTCCACGGTGTGCGGGCTGATGAACAGCTCCGCGCCGATCCGCGCGTTCGTCATGCCGTCGGCGGCGAGCGCGGCGACCTGGAACTCCTGCGGGGTCAGGGCGCTGGTCGGCCGGTCCTCGCGTTCCCTGACGTGCTCGCCGGTGGCGAGCAGTTCACGGCGGGCCCGCTCGGCGAAGGCGTGCGCGCGCATGCCGTCGAACATCTCGTGCGCCGTGCGCAGTTGGTCGCGGGCCGCCGCGCGACGCTGGCCGCGGCGCAGCCACTCCCCGTACAGCAGATGGGTGCGCGCCACCTCCACGGCCACCCCGCCGCGCCGGAACTCGTCGATCGCGGTGCGGTACAGCCGGTCGGCCTCCTCGCCGTCGGCCAGGAGGGCCCGGCCGCGGGCGGCGGCGCCGCGGGCCCAGCCGGAGTCGGCGGCCCGGGTGAGTTCGACGAGCCGGGCCAGCGAGGCGCGGGCCTGGTCGGGTTCACCGCAGCGGGTGGCGGCCTCGACGTGCTCGACCAGCGACAGGCCGGTGAAGTTGAATCCGTCGTGCTCGATGCCGGTCCGGGCGGCCTCCAGGGCCTCCTCGTAGCGCCCCAGGCCGTTGAAGAGGACTCCCTGGATGTAGCCCGTGGCGCCCAGCAGGGAGACCTCGCCGGTCTGTTCGGCGCGCTGGCGGGCCTCGTCGATGATGCCGGTGGCGACGTCCGCCTCACCGCGCCAGGCGGCCAGGACCAGCGTCGCGTACTGGTGCGGGGCGTGGCCCGTGGCGGCGGTCAGGGCGTCGGCCTCGTCGATCATCCGGTCGGCCTCGGCGAAGTCGCCGTAGTGGATGTGCACGCCGCCCGCGTAGATGAGGGCCGGGGGCAGGGCGCCGAGGGCTCCGATGTCGCGGGCCAGGCGGACGGCCCGTTTCGACAGCGCGTCCCAGGCGTGCAGGTCCCAGGCGTAGTGGATGAACGCCTCCAGGGCGACCGGGACGAGCAGCAGCCAGCGCATGACCGCCTCCCGGGTGCCGAGTTCCTCGTCCATGAGCAGATCCAGCGCGCCCTGAAGGGCGGGGACCCCGGTTTCGTAGCCGTCCGCGAGGAGCGCGGCGACGCCGTCGAGGAGGCGGTCGGCGGCCTCCGAACCGGACGGGGGCGCACCCGAGTCACGGGCGGCGATGGCTGCCGCGCGGGCGCCGGTCGGGCCGTGGACGCGGCCGGCGAAGATGGTCGCGCTGATCGCCTCCAGGTACGTCTCGCGGGCCAGCGGGGATCCGGCGGCGGTGAACTGGGCGGCGGCCTCCAGCAGCAGGGGGGCCGCCTCGTCGCCGCGGCTGCGGGCGAAGAGGATCCTGGCCCGCAGGCGTGCGAGCCGGGCCCGGTCCAGGGTGCTCAGGGGGCAGAGTTCGGCGACCGTCGCGAGTTCGGTGGCCCGGTCGGGGGCCGCGGCGGAGAAGTGCGCCTCGGCGGCGGCCAGCGCCCGGCGTCCGCGCGCCCAGGCGTCCGGGGTGACCTCGGCGGCGCGTTGCAGCAGCACCGCCTCGGCGGCGATGCCGCCGCGCTGGCGGGCACGGTCGGCGGCCTGTTCCAGTCCGGCGGCGACGTCCTCGTCCGGCCCGTCGGTGGCCTGGGCGGCGTGCCAGGCGCGCCGGTCGGGGTCCAGGACCGGGTCGGTGACGTCGGCCAGTGCCCGGTGCACGGCTCGGCGTTCCTCGGAGGTGGCGCCCTGATGGACGGCGGAACGCACCAGGGGGTGGCGGAACCTGACGGACTCCCCGAACTCGATCAGGCCGGCCGCCTTGGCCGGTGCCGCGTAGGGGACGATGTCCAGCCGGGCCGCCGCGCGCACCAACAGGCGTGCGTCGCCCACGGGTTCGGCCGCGGCGATCAGCAGCAGGGTGCGGGTCGCCTCGGGCAGGGAGGCGATACGGCCGGCGAAGTCCCGTTCGACGCGGCTCGCGACCGGCCAGTGGGCGCCGGGACGGGCCGGCGAGTCGAGGCCGTAGGCGAGTTCGGCGGCGCTGCGGCCTCGGGAGAACTCCAGCAGCGCGAGCGGGTTGCCGTCCATCTCGGTCACGAACCGGTCCCGGACCCGCTTCTCCAGGCGTCCGCCGACGACGGATTCCAGGAGGCGGCCGGCCGCCACCGTGTCGAGGCCTTCGAGCGGGAGGGTCGGCAGCCCGTTGAGGGCGGCGGCGCCCTCGGGGTCGCGTACGGCGAACGCCATGGCGACGGCTTCGGCGAGCAGCCGGCGGGCGACGAACTCCAGGGTCTGGAGGGAGACTTGGTCGAGCCACTGGGCGTCGTCGACGAGGACGAGCACCGGGCGGGTCTCGGAGGCCCGGGTGAGCAGGGTGAGGACGGCCAGGCCGACCAGGAACCGGTCGGGGGGATCTCCCGCGGCCATGCCGAACGCGACGCGCAGGGCGTCGCGTTGGGGTTCGGGAAGGTCGTCCAGTTCGCCGAGGAAGGGCGTGCACACCTGGTGCAGGCTGGCGTAGGGCAGTTCCATGTCCGCCTCGATGCCGTGCGCCCAGGTCACCTTCACCCGGGACGCCTGCGCGGCGGCGTACTCCAGGAGCACCGACTTGCCCATGCCTGCGTCGCCGCGGACCACCAGGATCTGTGACCCGCCGTCGCTCAGCCCGGCCAGCAGGTCGTCGAGCGCCGCGCACTCGCGTTGCCGGCCGACCAGGTCGGGAAGCGGACTGGCGATCATGCGACGCGGCTCCTCGGGACATTCGGGGACGAACGAGGCCCCACAACAGTGTCGGAACAAGCCTTGCAACGATACCCGGAACCGATCACACCCTGTGTGTTCGTCGCCTGTGACGGTCTCCACGTCCCGAATTCTCCGGAGGCTGTCACAAACGGGGCCGCTGTCTTGTCGACCAGTGCCGATGATCCCGCCCGCCGCCGCAGGAGGTTCCCCATGTCTTCGCTCGGACACCAGCTCGCCACATCCGTTCTCGTGGTGGGAGCGGGTGGTTCCGGCCTCCGTGCGGCCATCGAGGTCGCGGAGGCCGGGGTCGCGGTCGTCGCCGTGGCCAGGCGGATGCCCGAGCACGCCGCGGCGGCCGGGGGATCCGCCGCCCCCGTGACCCGGCACTCGTCGTGGCCGGGCGCGCTGCCGCCGGCCTGTTCCCACCGCGAGGGCGCGTGGCAGCACCACGCCGCCCGGACGCTGCGGGAGGGGCGCCTGCTGGCCGACCCGGGCGCCGCCCAGACCGTCGCCCGCCACACCGAGCGGGCCTTCCAGGACATGGAACGCTTCGGCACCGGTCACGACCGCGAGGGTCACGGCGGGCCGGACCTGCACCGGGCGCTGCGCACTCGCGCGGCGGAGCTCGGCGTCCCCGTCCTGACCGGGGTGTGCGTCACCCGGCTGCTGGTCGACGACGGGACGGTGTTCGGCGCCTACGGGTTCGACCTCGCCGACGGCTCCCGCTACCTGGTGCACGCCGACGCCGTGATCCTCGCGGCGGGCGGGCACACCCGTATCTGGCGGCACACGTCGGCGCGCCGTGACGAGAGCGGCGGGGACGCCTTCCGGCTGGCCGTCGAGGCGGGCGCCCGGCTGCGCGACCCGGAGCTGGTGCAGTTCGACCCCCTCGGCCTGGTCGGGCCCGAGCACACGGCCGGACTGCCCGTCGACGAGGCGGCCCGCGCCGCGGGCGGGGTGCTCCTCAACAACCTCGGTGAACGGTTCATGGCCCGCTACGACGCCCAGCGCATGGAGCGCGGCAGCCGGGACCGGGTCGCGGCTGCCGCGTACACGGAGATCAAGGAGGGCCGCGGCACCCAGGCGGGCGGGGTGTGGCTCGACCTGTCCCCGCTTTCGCGCGAGACGGTCCTGACGCGGCTGTCCGGGGTGCGCCGGACGCCGCTCGACGTGCGGACGCGCGACCTCACCCGTGACCCGGTCGAGGTCGCGCCGACCGCCCGGTACTCCCTGGGCGGCGTCCGGGTGCGGCCCGAGGACCAGAGCAGCGACGTCGACGGGCTCTACGTGGTCGGGGAGGCGGCCGGCGGGCTGCACGGCGCGAGCCGGCTGGAGGAGAACACGCTGGTCGAACTCCTCGTCCACGGCCGGATCGCGGGCCGGGCCGCGGCGGAGTACTCGGCCCGGCTCACCGTGCAGCACCGCTCCCCCGGCGCGGTGCGCGCCGCGGAGACGGACACGGCCCGGCTGCTGGCCGCCGACGGCGAGCAGAACGTCCGCGGACTGCTGCGCTCGGTGCGGCACCTGATGACGGAGCACGCGGGCGCCGTCCGCGACGAGGCAGGGCTGGACGCCGGGCTCGCCGGGCTGGACGAGATCGACGCCCGCGCGGCCGACGCCGGGGTCCATGTCGACATCGGCGGCTTCCAGGACCTCGCCCACGCCTACGACCTCAGGTCCGCCCTGCTCGCGGCGCGCGCGACGCTGGAGTGCGCGAAGCAGCGCAGGGAGACCCGGGGCAGCCACCACCGGTCCGACCACCCCGACGTGGACCCCGGTCTGACGGTCACGCTGGTGTGGTCCCCGGCCACCGGGGTGCGGCGCGAGGCCCTTCCGCCCACTCCCACCCATCTCGCCGAGCTGATGCGGGACGTCCCGTCGGACACGGCGTCACCGGACCGGGACCTGTGACGCCGCGCGGGGCCGTGGGTCAGGACGGGCCGAACCGGGCGCCCACGCGGTAGCCGGCGGGCTCCGAGGTGATGTGGAGTCCGGGGCCGTCGAACATCCGCCGTCCGCCGTCCAGGATGACGGTGACCGGGCCGTCGCCACCGGTGCGCGCGTTCAGGGACCGGCTCGTCCGGGACCGGTCCGTCCGGGACCGGTCCGTCCGGGACCGGCTCATACGTCAACGACCGGACGCGCCCTGGTTCTGTGACAGGTGGTCGGGGAGCAGGGACAGGAGGCGCAGGTCGGTGTCGCTCTCGGTCCCGGGGGTCGCGGTGTAGACGACGAGCCGCTGGGAGCGTTCGGGGTCGTGCAGTGTCTGGCAGTGCAGTTCCATCTCCCCGAGCTGGGGGTGGAGGAAGCGCTTGGGGGCGCAGACGGGGCCCAGGACGGGGTGTTCCCGCCAGATGGCGGCGAACTCGGCGCTCTCCCGGCCGAGGACGTCGACGAGTTCGGCGGCCCGTGAGTCCGCGCCGTCGCGGGTGCGGGCGCCGTGGAGGTCGGCCACCATCAGCCGGCTGTGCTCCGCGTGGTCGTCCGGCGGACGGACCAGCCGGGCGGCGGGGTCGGTGAACCAGCGGTAGTGGGCGCTGCGCGCCGGTCCGGTGTAAGCCATGGTGTCGCCGAGCAGGGCGACGGCCGGCCGGGTCTGCCGCAGGGTCTCCCCGAGGTGGTTCATCACCAGGGCCGGGGTGTCCTCGAGCCGGTCCAGGATGCGCATCGTGCCCGGGTCGACGTGGTCCGCGCGCCGCACCCGGCGGGGCACGGCGTGGCCGCCGAGCCGGAAGAGGTGGTCCCGTTCCTCCAGGGACAGGCGCAGGCCGCGGGCGAGCGCGGCCAGCATCTGTTCCGAGGGATGCGGGCCCCGGGGCTGTTCCAGGCGGCCGTAGTAGTCGGCCGACAGGTCGCACAGGGCCGCGACCTCCTCGCGGCGCAGTCCCCCGGTGCGCCGACGGCGCCCGCGGGGGAGGCCGACGTCCTCCGGCTGGAGCGCCTCGCGGCGGGCCCGGAGGAAGGCCGCCAGCGCCGCTCGGTCCGCCATCGTCGTCCTCCCCGTCCTCTGCGGCTTCCCTGGCTCCCGGCCGCCCGGCTATCCGGCTATCCAGATGTCCGGCTCCGGCTGTCTGCCCGGGTGAACGATGTGGCGAGGACAATGCATTCCCGTGACACCGTGTGTCATCGGGTGATCGCCTTGGTCTCCAGGAACTCCTCCAGACCGGCGCGGCCCATCTCCCGGCCGTTGCCGGACTGCTTGTACCCGCCGAAGGGCGCCTGGAAGTTGTGCGGCCCGCCGTTGACGTCGACCTGGCCGACCCGCAGGCGCCGGGCGATGGCCAGGGCGTGCTCCTCGTCGCCGGTGACCGCGCCGGTGAGGCCGTAGATCGTGCCGTTGGCCACCTCGACGGCCTCGTCGTCGTCGGCGTAGGGGATGACGACGAGGACGGGGCCGAAGATCTCCTCCTGGGCGATGACCGACGCGGGGTCGACGTCGGAGAAGATCGTGGGCCTCACGTAGGCGCCGGTCGGCCGGCCCTCGGGGCGGCCGGGGCCGCCGACGACGAGGGTGGCGCCGTCGGCGACACCGCGGCGGATGTAGTCGTCGACGCGGCGGCGCTGGGTCTCGGAGGCGAGGGGGCCGATGCGGGTGGCCTCGTCGCAGGGGTCGCCGACGACGTACTCCCCGGCCGCCGCGCGCAGCTTCTCGACCACCGTGTCCTGGAGGTCCCGGGGGACGAGCATCCGGACGTAGGCGCCGCAGGCTTGGCCGGCGTTGGCCCAGGCGAAGGCGAGACCGCGGGTGACGGCGGCGTCGAGGTCGGCCTCGGGCAGGACGATGTGGGCGGCCTTGCCGCCGAGTTCGAGGGCGACCCGCTTGACGGTGCCGGCGGCGGCGACGGACACGGCCCGCCCGGCGCGGGTGGATCCGGTGAAGGAGACCATGTCGACCTTCGGATGCCGGGCCAGTGCCTCGCCGACGACGGGGCCGGTGCCCTGCACGACGTTGAACACACCGTCGGGCAGGCCCGCCTCGGCGGCGATCCCGGCGAACATCCGCGCGCTGAGCGGGGAGATCTCGGACGGCTTGAGGACGACGGTGTTGCCCGCGAGCATCGCGGGGACGACCTTCGTGACGAGTTGCTGGAGCGGGAAGTTCCACGGGGTGATCGCGCCGACGACGCCGATGGGCTCGCGGACGACGAGGGAGTTGCCGACCTGGGACGTCCAGGCGAACTCCTCGGCCGCCGTGACCGCGGCGAGGACCGAGGCGACCGGGAAGCCCACCTGGGCCTGCCGGGAGAAGGCGATGGGCGCGCCCATCTCCAGGGTGACGGTGGCGGCGAGTTCCTCGCGGTGCGCGTCCAGGCCCTCGGCCAGGCGCCGCATGACGGCGGCCCGGTGCTCCACCGGTGTCGCCGCCCATCCGGGGAACGCGGCGAGCGCGGCGTCGACCGCCAGGTCCACGTCGTCGGCGGTGCCCTCGTGGAAGGTGGCGACGACGGACTCGTCGGCGGGGTTCAGGACGTCGGCCAGGGGTCCCGCGCCGCGCACGGCACGGCCGTCGATCCAGTGGGACGGGGCGGGGAAGGGGGCGGGACGGATCGCGCGTTCTTCGTTCATGCCGCCAGGGAACACCGGGCGCCGCACGGCATCCATGCCCTCCCGGACCCATGATCCGCGTCACGGTGCGCGGGCCGTCCCGCCGGACCGCGGCGGCGGTCGCGACCTGTGAGGTTGTTATGCTCCGGCTCGTGCAGGGGTCGGCGTGAGCAGCGAGAACGGTCCGGGGCAGCTGCGGGGCCGCCGCCGTGAGCGTGAGGCGCTCGACGCCCTGGCCGCGGAGGTGGAGGCCGGACGGAGCGCCGTTCTGGTCCTGCGGGGCGACGCCGGGATCGGGAAGTCCGCGCTGCTGCACCATCTGGAGGCCCGGGTCGCCGGGCACCGTGTCGCCCGCGGGGCGGGTGTCGAGTCCGAGATGGAGCTGCCGTTCGCGGGGCTGCACCAGTTGTGCGCCCCGTTCCTCGGCCGTCTCGACCGTCTTCCGCCGCCGCAACGGGAGGCCCTGGCCACCGCGTTCGGGATGAGCGACGGCCCGCCGCCCGACCGGTTCCTCGTCGGCCTCGCCGTCCTCGGGCTGCTCACCGACGTGGCCGCCGAGCAGCCCCTGTTCTGCCTCGTGGACGACACGCAGTGGCTCGACCGGGTCTCCGCGCAGACCCTGGCGTTCGTGGCGCGGCGGATGCTCGCCGAACCGCTCGCGCTGGTCTTCGCCTCCCGGGAGCAGCGGGGACGCGACGACCTGGCGGGCCTGCCGGAACTGACGGTGGGCGGCCTCGACGACACCGACGCGCGCGCCCTGCTGAACGCGTCGGCGGACGGTCCCACGGACCGCCGGGTCCGCGACCGTGTCCTCGCCGAGGCCGGCGGCAACCCGCTCGCGCTGCTGGAACTGCCCCACGACCGCCCGGACCTGGGAACGGGGGGCGCCCCGCACCGCGGTGTCCCCGGCCCCGTGTCGGGCCGTATCGAGCGCAGCTATCTCGCGCGGGTGCACGCCCTGCCCGCCGCGACGCAGCGGCTGCTGCTGATCGCCGCCGCCGAGCCGATCGGTGACGTCGCCCTGCTGCGGCGGGCCGCCGAACGCCTGGACGTCGGTCCGAGCGCGCTCGACCCGGCCGTGGCGGCGGGGCTGCTGGCCGTCGGAGGGCTCGTACGGTTCCGGCATCCGCTGCTGCGCTCCGCCGTGTACCGCTCGGCCGGTCTCGCCGAACTCCGGGAGGCGCACCGGGTGCTGGCGGAGGCGACCGACCCCGCCCTCGATCCCGACCGGCGTGCCTGGCATCTGGCGCGGGCGACCGTGCGGCCGGACGAGTCGATCGCCGCCGAGCTGGAGGCGTCGGCCGGACGGGCCGCGGCGCGCGGCGCCACCTCCGCCGCGGCGGCGTTCCTGGCCCACGCGGCCGTCCTGACCTCCCACCCGGGCCGCAAGGGGACGCGGGCCCTGGCCGCGGCGCAGGCGAAGGTCCGCGCCGGTGCGCCCGCCGCGGCGCGCGAGCTGCTGGCGCTGGCCCGCAGCGGCCCCCTCGACGCACCGCACCGGGCCCGCGCGGATCTGGTCCAGGCGCAGATCGCCTTCGCCTCGGGGCGTCTGGGCGAGGCGGTCCCGCTGCTGCTGGGGACCGCGCGGCGTCTGCTGCCGCTCGACACCGGCCTCGCCCATGAGACGTTCCTGGACGCCTTGTCGGCCGCCGTGTTCGCCGGGCGCCTCGCCACGGACGCGGACGCCCGCGCGGTGGCGGAGGCCGCGCCCCGGACACCGGTGTCCCCGGCCGGGCCGGAACGCACCGCCGATCTGCTGCTGGAGGCCCTGGCGACACGGTTCACCGACGGCTACGCCGACGCGGTGCCCTCCGCGCACGCCGTGCTGGACCTGTTCCGCCGCGAGAGCGACCCGGAGCGGATCCTGCGCTGGTCGTGGCTGGCGTCGGCGCTGGCGGCCGAGATGTGGGACGACGAGAGCTGGACGGAGATCGCGGCCCGCCATGTGCGGACCGCCCGCGCGGTCGGTGCCCTGGCCGAGCTGCCGCTGGCCCTCAACTCCCGGGTGGCCGTCCACACCTGTGCCGGCGAACTCGAAGAGGCGGCCCAGCTCATCGCGGAGACCGGCCGCGTCCAGGAGGCCGTCGGCAGCGCGTTCACCCTGTTCGGCACGGTGACGGTGGCCGCCTGGCAGGGGCGGGCGGACGAGGCCCTGCCGCTGATCGAGGCGGGCCTGGAGAACGCCGTTCGGCGCGGTGAGGGCATCGGTGTGGCCGTCGCGCGCAGGGCCGAGGCGGTGCTTCTGAACGGTCTGGGCCGGTTCGAGGAGGCGTTCGCGGCGGCGCTCGCGGCGAGCGCGCATCCGCAGGACCTGGTGGCGGCCCAGTGGGGGCTGATCGAGCTGGTGGAGGCGGCCGTGCGCAGCGGTCGCCCCGACGCCGCCCGGACCGCCCTGGACCGGCTCGCGCGGACCACACAGGCCGCCGGCACGGACTGGGCGCTGGGGGTCGGGGCCCGCTGCCGGGCGCTGCTCGCCGAGGGCGAGACGGCGGAGGGACTCCACCGTGAGGCGATCGAGCGGCTCGGGCGGACCCGGGTGGCGATGGAACGGGCGCGGGCGCATCTGCTGTACGGGGAGTGGCTGCGGCGGGAGGGGCGGCGCGGTGACGCCCGGGAGCAACTGCACGCGGCGCACGCCCTGTTCACCCGGTTCGGCGCGGAGGGCTTCGCCGGCCGTGCGGTGCGGGAGCTGCGGGCGGCGGGTGAGTCGGTGGCCCGGCGCGACGGCGGTGCCGCGGCGGCGCTGACCGCCCAGGAGGCGCAGATCGCGCGGCTGGCCCGGGACGGACTGACCAACTCCGAGATCGGCGCGCAGTTGTTCCTGAGCCCGCACACCGTGGAGTGGCATCTGCGCAAGGTGTACGCGAAGCTCGGGATCGCCTCGCGTCGGCAGCTGGACTCGGCGCTCTGACGGGCGGGCTGTCCTGGGGTGTCACAGGTGTGCTGCCGGTGCGGTCTGTAGGGCAGGGACACGTTTCGCCGCGGTCCCGTGTCCCGGCCGATAGGAAGACCCCATGAACACGCGCCTTGTGTCCGTCGCCGAAGGCGAGCGCCTCACCCGCTCCGTCGCGATCGGCAGCCACATGCTGACCGCCGACGAACCGGAGCCGGCGAGCTCGGACGCCGGCCCCACCCCGGGTGAACTGCTGCTGGCCGCGCTGGGTTCGTGCACGTCCATGGCGGTGCGGGCCCTGGCGGACCGGCGCGGCTGGCCGCTGGAGCGGGTGGACGTGGCCGTGCGGTTCGGCGGGCAGGGGCGCGTCGTGAAGAACGTGGGGCTGACCGGTGCTCTGGAGCCGGCGCAGCGGGAGCAGTTGCTGGCGGCGGCCGGGCGCTGTCCCGTGCACCGGCTACTGACGCGCGAGATGCAGATCGTCACCGTGCCCGCGCTGCTGGCGGAGCCCGACGCCGTCTCCCCCGCCGGAACGCCGCCGGCGGCGTGACCGGGGTACGGCCCACCGCGTGACCGGGGCGCGGCCCACGGCCTGACCGGGGGCCCGGCCCACCGCGTGACCGGGGTACGGCCCACCGCGTGACCGAGGCGCGGCCCACAGCCTGACCGGGGCCCGGCCCACCGCGTGAGCGGGGGCGCGGCCGGCCGGGTCAGGAACCGGTCGCGAGGGTGTCCAGGTCCACGGAGCCGATGTCCTTGCGGGAGGAGATCCCGAGCTTCGCGTACACCTTGCGCAGATGCCACTCCACGGTGTGCGGGCTCAGGAACAGCCGGGCGGCGATCTCCGGGTTGGTGAAGCCGTCCCGGGCCAGCCGCGCGATCTCGGCCTCCTTCGCGGTGAACGTGACGGACGTCGGCGCGCTCTGCGGGCGCACCTTCACCCCGGCGGCCCGCAGTTCCGTCCGCGCGCGCTCCGCGAACGCCTCGGCGCCCGCCTCGCCGAGCATCTCGTGGGCCTCGCCGAGCCAGGTCCGGGCGTCCGCCCTGCGGCCTCGCCGGCGCAGCCACTCGCCGTAGCGCAGGCGTGCCCTCGCGCCGTCCATGCGGGTCCCGGCCAGGTCCAGTCGCTCGACGGCCTCCCGGTGCAGGGGCTCGGCGTCCGGTCCCTCCGTGAGCAGGGCGCGGGCGGCGGCCGAGGTGCCGAGCGCCCAGGGGGTTCCGCTGACCTGGGCCATCTCCTCGATCGTGGCCACCGACGCGGTCGCGCGGGCGGTGCGGCCGAGCCGGACGGCCGCTTCGACGAGTTCCATCCTGGACTGGAGGGACAGGCCGAGTTCCTGGGGGTTCTCGCAGCCGCGTTCGGCGGCGGCACAGGCCTCCTCGTAGCGGCCGAGGCCGTTGCACAGGACCGCCTCCGCCCACTGGGTGGCGGTGACGACCTTGCCCTCGTTCTCCAGGAGCCGGTCGTGGGTGACGGCGGCGATGGCCTCCCGGGTCGCGGCCTCGCGTCCCTTGAAGGGCTCCACGACGAGGGAGCCGTAGTGGGCGAAGAAGCTGCTCCCGGTGGCCTCGCCGATCGCGTCGGCCTCCACGCGGAGGGAGTCGGCGGCGCGCAGGTCGCCCGCGAACACCCGGTTCGACAGGCGCAGCAGGAGGGCGGCGGGCAGCACGGCGAGGGCCCCGTCCTCCCGGGCGGAGGCGACCAGGCGGGCGGAGAGCTCGGACCAGGCGGCGAAGTCCCAGACGCTGTGGGCCATGCGGCACACGAGCGGCAGCCAGCCCAGGGCGTCCCGCGGTGTGCGGCGTTCCGTGCGGAAGGCGTCCACGGCGTCCAGGACGAGCGGGGCGCCGACGGCGTACCCCTCCGTGACCATCCGGGAGATGCCGGTCAGCAGGAGGTCCTCGCGGTGGGTGGGGCGCTCGGGGCCGGGGACGCTCAGCACGGCCTCGGCGACGTCGCGGACGCCGCCGGTGGCGAGGCGGCCCGCGGTGAGCGCCGCGTAGATGGCGTCCCGGTAGGTCTGGCGGGCCAGTTCGGAGTCGTACGGCTGGAGTTGGCGGGCCGCCCGGAGGAGGAGGGGCAGTCCGGCGCCGGCGCTGCGGGCGGCCGAGGTGATCTGTCCGCGCAGCAGGTTCGCGCGGCCGGTCCCGACCTCGCCGAGCGGGTCGAGGTCCGCCATGTCGACGAGTTCCCGCGCGGTGTCGTAGGCGCCCGCCTGGTACTTGGCCTGTGCGGCGGCCAGGGTGCGGGTGCCGCGGCGTTCGGCGTCGGGGGTCAGTTCGCTGGCCCGGTGCAGGAAGGCCGCGGCGGCGGCGAGTCCGCCGCGGCGGTGGGCGCGGCCGGCGGAACCCTCCAGTTCCGCGGCCACGGTCTCGTCGGGCTCCACGGCGGCGCTGGCGCGGTGCCACACCCGGCGTTCGGGGTCGAGGCTCGCGTCGATCGAGTCGGCGAGCGCCTGGTGCACGCGGCGGCGTTCCTCGAAGCCGGCGGAGCGGTGGGCGGCCGAGCGGACCAGGGGGTGGCGGAAGCGGACCCAGGTGCCGAGCGTGAGGAGGCCCGACGCCTCGGCGTGGGTGACGGCGCTGTCCACCGGGATGCCCAGGCGCGCGGCGGCCCGCCGCAGCAGGGAGACGTCACCGACGGGTTCGAGGGCGGCGACGAGCAGCAGTCGCTGGGCGTCGGCCGGGAGTGCGTGGATACGGCGGAGGTAGCCGGTCTCGATCCGGCCGGCCAGAGGGCGGGCGGTGGGGCCGTCGAAGCCTCCGGCCATCTCGACGGCGGTCAGGCCGCGCGGGAGTTCGAGCAGGGCCAGCGGGTTGCCGCGGGTCTCGGCGACGATGCGGTCGCGGACCCGCGGGTCGAGCGGGCCGGTGACGACCGAGTCGAGGAGTCGCTGGGAGTCCTGTTCGTCCAGGCCGTGGACGAGGAGTTCGGGCAGTCCGGCCAGGATCTCGCGGGGGCCGGACTCACGGACGGCGAGGACCAGCAGCACCGATTCGGCGAGCAGCCGGCGGGCGACGAACTCCAGGGTCTGGGACGACACGCGGTCCAGCCACTGGGCGTCGTCGACCACGCACAGCAGGGGCTGGTCGCCCGCGGCCCCGGCGAGGAGGCTGAGGGTGGCCAGTCCGACGAGGAAGCGGTCGGGGGTGTCCGCGGCGCGCATCCCGAACGCGGTGCGCAGGGCGTCGCGCTGCGGTCCGGGGAGGTCGTCGAGACGGTGCAGCAAGGGGGCGCAGAGCTGGTGCAGTCCGGCGTAGGACAGTTCCATCTCGGACTGCACCCCGGCGGCCCGCAGGACGTGGAATCCGGTGGCTTGGCCGATGAGCCGGCTCAGCAGTGCGGTCTTGCCGATGCCGGCCTCGCCGCGCACCACCACGACGCCGCTGTGTCCGTCCCTGGCCTGCGCGACCAGGTCGTCCAGGACACGGCACTCATCCTGTCTCCCGATGAGCCCGGTCCGTGCCCCGTCCCTCGCCATGGCCGCCTCCCGCGGTCACGATACCCCGGTGTTCACGCTGTTCACGGCGGCTGCGGCCGGCCCGGAACCGCCCCTTCCCCGGCTCGTCCGGGTCAGGCGACGGCGGTCACGACGAGGACGGTGCCCACGAAGGTCAGCAGGGTCAGGGCGGCCACCGCGATCAGCATGCGGCGCATCCCCCGCAGGAAGCGGCGGTGGTGTGCGGAGTCGGCCGCGGCGATGCTGTCGGCGATGTGCTCGGTCACCATCTGGGCGACGCACTTCTGCTCGTCGAGGTACCAGTCCTCGATGGCCCGCTTCTGCTGGTGGGTCAGCTCCGCCGACCGTGCGACGAAGGCGGCCACGCGCAGCCGGGCGCCGCTGAGGTGGGCCTCCCGGTAGAGGTAGGCCTCCATGTCGGCGAGGCCGCGAGCGGCCTGCTCTTCCGTGCTCATGTGGGCTCCCGGGGGTCGGCGGCCCGGCGCCGGGGGCGGGGCCGGGCCGCGAGGACGGCGCGGTGACGGGGCACCACGCCCTTGTGCCGGCTCAAGCGGTGGCCCGGACGGCCTCGGCGATCAGGCGGGCGACGTCGCCGGGGTGGGAGACGGCGACCGCGTGGGAGGCGTCGACGGTGACGACGGTGGCCTTCGCGCGCTCCGCCATGAAGATCTGTGCCTGGGCGGGGATGTTGCGGTCCTCGGTCGCGACGAGGACCCAGGACGGGATGTCCTTCCAGGCCGGGGCGGAGGCGCCCTCGGCGAGCGCGGCGTCGGCGACGGGCCGCTGGGTGGCGGCCATGACCGCGGTGATCTCCTCGGGGACGTCGGCGGCGAACTGCTCGTGGAACGTGCCGCGTTCGATGTACAGGTCCGCGATCCGCCCGCCGTCGGGGAGGGCGACCGGAACGGGGTGCAGTGCCTCGCCGAGGGTGCTGCCGGGGAACCTGCCCGACAGGCCGACGGCGCTCTCGCCCTCGTCGGGCAGAAAGGCGGCGACGAAGACGAGCGCCTTGACGTGGTCGAGTCCGTGGGCGGCGGCGCTGATCACCGATCCGCCGTAGGAGTGTCCGACGAGGACCACGGGGCCGTCGAGGGACCGCACGAGCTGGCGGACGTAGTCGCTGTCCTTGCTCAGCCCGCGCAGCGGGTTGCTCGCGGCGACGACCGTGTGGCCGTGGGCCTGGAGCCGTTCGATGACGCCGTTCCAGCTGGACGAGTCCGCGAACGCTCCGTGGACGAGGACGACGGTGGGGTGCTGTGCAGACATGGGTGGCCTTTCGAGGGAGCCCTCTGGGGGAGGGAGGGGACGCGTTCCGCGGCGTGCGCGCGTGCACGCGTGCGCGGTCAGTGGGTGCCGAGGGCCTTGCGCAGGACGTGGACGGCCTGTTCGACGGCGGCGCTGGACGCCTGGGTCGCGCGGAGCGGGTTGAGCATCATGAAGTCGTGCAGCGTGGCGTTGTAGCGGACGCTCGTGGTGGGGACGCCGGCCTCGGTGAGCTTGCGCGCGTAGGCCTCGCCCTCGTCACGCAGGACGTCGTTCTCGTCGACGACGACGAACGCCGGCGGCAGTCCCCGCAGTTCGTCCAGGGTGGCGCGCAGCGGGGAGACGGTGATCTCGTCGCGCTCGGCGGGGTCGGTGGTGTAGGCGTCCCAGAACCACTCCATGGCCTTCGCGGTCAGGTGCGGGCCGTGGGCGAAGAGGCGGTAGCTCTCGGTGTCCTGTCCCGCGTCGGTGACGGGGTAGAACAGCGACTGGTGCAGGAAGGTCACGTCCCCGCGCCGCTTGGCCAGGAGGGTCAGGGCGGCGCTCATGTTGCCGCCGACGGAGTCACCGGCGACGACCAGCCGGGTCCCGTCCAGGCCCTCCTCACCGCCCCGGGCGGTGATCCAGCGGGCGGTGGCGTACGCCTGCTCGACGGCGACCGGGTACCTGGCCTCCGGGGAGCGGTCGTACTCGACGAAGACGACGGCGGCCTCGGCGCCCACGGCCAGTTCGCGCACCAGCCGGTCGTGGGTGCCGGCGTTGCCGAGGATCCAGCCGCCGCCGTGGACGTAGAGGATCACGGGCAGGACGCCCGTGCTGCCGACGGGCTTGACGATGCGCACCCGCACGTCGCCGGCCTCCGCGGGGACGGTGATCCACTTCTCGTCCACGTCGGGCTTCCCGACCGGCCCGGACTGGACGTCGTCCAGCAGCTTGCGGGCACCCTCGACACCCAGTTCGTACAGCAGCGGCGGCTTGGCGGTCGCGTCGGCGAACTCCTGCGCGGCGGGTTCGAGAACGATGTCACTCATGGCGCGGTCCTTTACGGGTGCTGGAGCGGAAGTTCCTTCCACCCCAGAGACCGGGCCGGGGGTCAATGTGTGACGCACCGGGCGAACGGACCCGGACCGTGTGCCCGTGTGCCTAGTCGGACGAAGTCCGGTAGATGTCGGTGGGCTTGGGCAGGAGGGAGCCGTCGACGTACAGGTCGACGTGTTCGTTGTAGAAGGCGGTCAGGCCCGCGATGCGGTGGGCCTGGACGGTGGGGAAGTCGTAGGTCCAGGCGATGTCCTCGTGGGCGGTGATGCCGTCGAAGGACCAGTACGCGCTGGTCGTGCCCTTGTACGGGCAGCGGGTGACCGTGTCCGAGGGCCGCAGCCGGGTCCGGTGGACGGTCGCGGGGTCGAGGTAGTAGCGCGTCGGCAGGCCGGTCTCGAAAAGCTTGACGCAGGTGTCCGCCTCGGCGAGCACGACCCCGTCGAGTTCGACGCGGACGCTGCTGTTCGACCGCAGGGCGTCGACCCGGGAGTAGGGGCTGCGGGGGTGCACGAAGACCGGCTCGTCCTCCTCCAGCCAGGAGTCCAGCGCCTCCCACTCGAAACGCACGGTGTCATGCAGCGGGCCGGGCGCCCCCTCGCCCCATACCCACGCCGCCCCCGCCCGGACCTCGGGCCCGACCTGAAGAGTGTGACGGTGTGCGGGACCGGCACCGAGCTGCTCCATGTGCCCGTCGTCACTGAGCACCCCGTCGACCAAGTCGGCTACCGGGATGCTGAATTGCGGGTAAGCCTGCCACTCCCACACGTACAGGGCGCGGCGGGTGTCGAAGACGACCCGGCCGGCGACGGTCCCCCGGACACGGCGCGGAACGGGTTCCACATGCCCGATCGGGACGATGAGGCGGGGGTGCAGCACACTTTCGGTTGCCATGATGATCACCTTGTGTTCGCCGAGGGTGGTGCCAACATCTTCACACGATGTCCCACGGGCCCGGCACCGGTCCGGTGACCCTCGCTGTCACAGAAGTGCGGGGTGCCCGGTCAGTGCACCGTAACCGTTCCGTCCTTGAGGACATCTGAGGAGATCCCCCGTGGAAGCTCGCATCAACTACTTCGGCAACGCCCTCGCCGGCAAGGTCATGAAGCACCTCAACTCGGCCGGCGCGGCGGTGCACTCGGCCGTTCCGGTCGCCACCCAGGAACTGGTGAAGATCCGTGCCAGCCAGATCAACGGCTGCGGTTTCTGCACCGACATGCACACCAAGGACGCCGCCGCCGCCGGCGAGGACCAGCAGCGGCTGAACCTGGTGGCCGTGTGGCGCGAGGCGACGGTGTTCACCGAGCCCGAGCGCGCCGCCCTGGAACTGACCGAGCAGGGCACGCGCCTCGCGGACGGCTCGGCCGGGGTGTCGGACGAGGCGTGGGCCAACGCCGCGAAGCACTACGACGAGGACCAGCTCGCGGCGCTCATCTCGCTGATCGCGGTCATCAACGCCTACAACCGCATCAACGTCATCAACCGGCAGCCCGCCGGCGGCTACAAGCCCGGCATGTTCGGCTGAGCCGACCGCTCCGGCCCGGCCGGACGCACGGGTCCGTCCCCCGGCCCCCCGACCACCGGCCGGGCGGCGGCCCCTCCGTGACCCCCGACCCGGGCCCCACACCCCGGTATCCGCTCGCCCCGAGCCAGGACACGCCATGACGCACCCCGACACCCCGGACGGCGCCGACCCCGCTCCCGAACCCGCTCCCGCCGCCGTCCTCCGGATCGCCGACGCGCGCGGCCGGTGGACCCTGCTGGCCACGGTGCTGGGGTCGAGCGTGGTCCTGCTCGCGTCCACCGTCACCCAGGTCGCGCTGCCCCGCATCGGCCGGGACTTCGGCGCCGGGCTGGAGGTGCTCCAGTGGACGGTCAACGCCTACATGCTGACCCTGGCCGGGCTGATCCTGCTCGGCGGCGCACTGGGCGACCGGCTCGGGCGGCGGCGGGTCCTCGTCGTGGGCGCCGGCTGGTTCGCGGTGGCGTCCCTGCTGTGCGCCCTCGCCCCGGACGCCCGGACGCTGATCGCCGCCCGGGCGTTGCAGGGCGTCGGCGGCGCCCTGCTCACCCCCGGCTCCCTCGCGATCATCGAGGCGTCCTTCCACCCGGACGACCGGCCGCGCGCGATCGGCCTGTGGTCCGGCTTCGGCGGTGTCGCCGCCGCCCTCGGCCCGTTCCTCGGCGGCTGGCTGGTCGACGGCCCCGGCTGGCGGTGGACCTTCGCGCTGAGCATCGTCCCGGCGCTGCTCTGCGTACCCGTCGCGCTGCGCCATGTCCCGGAGTCCGTGGGCGGCCTGAGGCAGGACACGGCGCGCGGAGGCGCGGCCCGGGCGCGGCCCGCCTTCGACGTGCCCGGAGCAGTCCTGGGCGCCCTGGCGCTCGCCCTGACCACGTACGCGCTGACCACGGCACGCGACGGCGGCGCGGTGACCGTCGTCGCGGCGCTCGGCGGCCTGGTCTGCGGTGCCGTCTTCCTCCGAGTGGAGCGGCACGGCAGCGACCCGATGATGCCGCCGGCGATCTTCTCGTCCCGGCAGTTCACCGCCGTCAACCTGATCACCCTGTGCGTGTACGCGGGCACCGGCGGGTTCTTCTTCCTGACGGCGCTGCACCTCCAGATCGTCGTCGGGTACTCGGCCCTGGCGGCCGGTGCGGCCATGCTGCCCACGACCGTGCTGATGCTGCTGTTCTCCTCCGCGGCGGGCGTGCTGGCCCAGCGGCTGGGGCCCCGCGCACCGCTCACGCTCGGGCCGCTGGCGTGCGGCGCGGGCATGCTGCTGATGCTGCGGGTGGGGCCGGACGCGTCCTACACGGCCGACGTCCTGCCCGCGCTGCTGGTGACGGGCACCGGCATGGTCGTGCTGGTCGCCCCGCTGACCGTGACCCTGCTGTCCTCGGTGGACGCCTCCAACGCCGGGCTGGCCAGCGGCATCAACAACGCGGCGGCGCGGGCGGCCGGGCTGGTGGCGGTGGCGGCGCTGCCGCTGCTGGTCGGGATGGGGCCGGACGCCTACCGGTCGGGCACCGCGTTCGACCTGTCGTTCCGCAGGGCCATGCCGCTGTGCGCCGCTCTGCCGGTCCTCGGCGCGGCGCTCGCGTTCACCCTGCTGCGGCGGCCCTCCGCGGCCCCGCACCGGCCGCCGACGACGCCGCAACGGTGGCTCCACGGCTGGTCGTTCGAGCCGCCGCTGGTCTCCCGCTTCACCCACCACCCCCATCACTCCCCTCGCCCCGGGCGCCGAGTCGTCGACTGAACCCCGCCGGGGGTGCGACGTCCGGTCACAGAAAGAAGGAACCCCCATGTCGTATCCGTATCCCGAGCAGAAGTACTGGGGCGAGGACGGTGAGGTCAGTGCCGTCTTCCGGCCGGCCACCACTGCCCCGGACCGCGGCGAGAGCGGGACGGGCAAGGACGCCACCCACTATCTCGCGACGACCGCCACCACCCGGGGCGAGTTCGGGCTCTACCGGGTCGAGATGAGCCCTCGCGCGGGCGGGCCCAAGACGCACTTCCACAAGCGGATCTCGGAGTCGTTCTACATCCTGGACGGCACCGTGCGCGTCTTCGACGGCGTGCGCTGGGTCGACGCCCGCAAGGGCGACTTCCTGCATGTGCCGCAGGGCGGGCTGCACGCCTTCCGCAACGACTCCGACGCCCCGGCCGACATGCTGCTGCTGTTCACGCCGGGCGCTCCGCGCGAGGAGTACTTCGAGCAGGTGTCGCAACTGGCGCACGCCTCGCAGGAGGAGCGGGCCGCGTTCTTCGACCGGCACGACTCGTACTTCGTGGATTGACATCCTCCCCGGCCCAAAGGCCGGGGATTCCCGTCTGCATCCAGCCGGTTGGCTGGCCGCTTCGGGTGGGTTCCTGCTTCTTCCGAACCGGGGGGTACGGGTTGCGCGCGGTGCCGGTACGGATACCGGTCTTACCCGCGCTCCACGGGCGTTTACGGTCTCCGCCTGTCCGGCGGCGACCTTGGATCCTTCGGTGCGGATGTTGCGGGCCGCGTTGACGTCCCGGTCGTGGACGGTCCCGCAGTCGGTGCACGTCCACTCCCGGACGTCCAACGGCTTCGGGCCGTCCTTGAGCCCGCAGGCCGAGCAGATCTGCGAGGACGGGAAGAACCGGTCCACGCGGGTGAGGGTGCGTCCGTACCGGGTCGCCTTGTACTCCAGCATGCTCACGAACGTCGACCATCCGGCGTCGTGGACGGACTTGGCAAGCCGTGTGCGGGCGAGTCCCTTCACCGCGAGGTCCTCGACGTACACCGCTTGGTTCTCGCGGATCAACGTCGTCGACAGCTTGTGGTGAAAGTCCTTGCGCGCGGCGGCCGTGCGGGCGTGAGCCCGCGCGACCTTCACGACAGCCTTCTTGCGGTTCGCGGAACCCTCCGCCTTCCGGGCGAGAGCCTGCTGTGCCTTGCGGAGCTTCTTCTCCGCTCGGCGGAAGAACCTCGGGGCGGAGATCTTCCGGCCGTCGGACAGGACGGCGAAGTGGGTGAGCCCCAGATCGACACCCACCTCGGTTGTCGTCCCAGGCAGGGCCTCGGAGCCGTCCGTCTCCACGACGAGCGACGCGAAGTACCGTCCCGCGCTGTCCTTGACCACGGTCACCGTGGACGGGGTGGACGGCAGGGAGCGTGACCACCTGACCGGAACGTCACCGACCTTCGGCAACCGGAGCTTCCCGCCGATCGTGATCTTCCATCCGGCGTTGGCGGTGAACCGGACCGACTGCCGGGTGTCCTTGCGGGACTTGAACCGGGGCGGCCCCACCTTCGGCCGCTTGCCCTTGAGGCTGTCGAAGAAGTTCTTGTAGGCGGTGTCCAGGTCCCGGAGGGACTGCTGCAGCACGACCGAGGAAACCTCGGCGAGCCACGCCCGCTCGGGGGTCTTCTTCGAGACGGCGAGCTGCTTGGACAGCTCACCGGACCGGATGAACGGCATCCCGGCGGCACGGGCGGTCTCACGAGCCCGGAGGGCGTCGTTGAAGACAACCCGCGCGCACCCGAACGCCCTCGCCAGGGCTGTGCGCTGGCCGGCGCCCGGGTACAGACGGAAGCTGTACCGAAGCTGCATGCCGATCACTATGGCATTTGGCCCATGTCACCACGACGGAATCCACATCCTGATGTACGCACTGGCCGTCACGTCGTCCACAACCTGCATGCCCACTGGGTTTTCGTCATCAGGTGTCGGCGCAAGGCCATGACCAACACCATGCTGACGCAGTACGAGGAAATCATCAGGGAGGTCTGCGCAGACTTCGAGGCCGAGCTGAAACAGTTCAACGGCGAGGACGACCACGTGCACCTCCTGGCGCACCACCCACCGAAGGTCCAGCTCTCGAAGCTGGTCAACTCCCTCAAGGGAGTGTCGGCCCGGATGCCGCGCAAGTCTGATCTCGGCCAGTGCTCCGCCCTTCAGGGCAGGGGTGAAGGCCATCCTTGGGGCGCAGCCGCGAAGCGCCGGAGCTCTCTGCGCCTCCGC
This sequence comes from Streptomyces sp. NPDC090106, assembly GCF_044747265.1. NCBI lineage: Bacteria > Bacillati > Actinomycetota > Actinomycetes > Kitasatosporales > Streptomycetaceae > Streptomyces > Streptomyces sp. NPDC090106. The sequence continues at coordinate 131,702 of NZ_JBIVDS010000011.1, forward strand.
CGTGACGGTCAGACGGGCCACTTCTGCTTCTCCATGTACTGCTCGACCACGGTCAGCGGTGCGCCGCCACAGGACCCGGCGAAGCAGGAGGTAGAAGCACGCAACAGGCGCGGGCCCCCGCCTCCGTGACACCGGTGGTACCCGGAGGTCACGGACGCGGGGCCCCGCGCCGTGCGTCAGGCGGTCGGGCGGGGTGCGCGCAGGTGGGCGCGCTCCTTCAGCTCCGCCTCGTCGACGAGCTCCAGCATGGGCTTGCCGGGCGCGCACAGCATGGTGACGACGAACTCGGTCCGCTCGTCGTCCAGGGCGTTGCCGTCCTGGTAGTGGATGGCGTCGCCGCCGGGCTCCCAGAAGGTGCCGCCGGCTTCGACGACGCGCTCCGGCTCCCCTTCCAGTTCGAAGCGGACGGCGCCCTTGAGGACGTAGCCGAACGCCGGGCCGGAGTGGCGGTGCGGCGGGGTGCCGGGGTCGCCGGGCTCCCACTGCACATGGATGGTCATCGCGGAGGCGCCCTCCGCGATGACGAGCGGTGAGGCGTCCTGGAGCATCCGCGCCGCCCGGGTCCAGCCGGGGTCGTCCTCCCCGCCCCCTCCGTGCCCGTGGTGGCCGTGGTGGGTGTGCTCTGAGTTCTCCGACACTGGGTCGCACCTTCCGTGGTTGCACCGTGTCCGCGCGGCAAGCCGTCCGCGCCGTCACGTGGTCGTCGCGGTCGCGACGACCGCTCGACCCACCTGACCGGGTGGCCCCGGGATCTGTGACACGTGGTGACGTCCCCTCTGATCGACACGGTGTCACAAGAACCGGCGTCCGCCTGTCTACGTCGGTGTGGTGAGCACGGTGGCCCGCGGATGCCCGCGCCGCCGGCCGCCCTTCGGACACCCGGCGGGGTCATCGGCCCCCGACGAAGGAGATCCAGATGAGAGTCGTCGTTGCAGGCGCCACCGGTCTGATCGGTTCCCGGACGGTCGCCCGGCTCCGCGACCACGGTGTGGAGGTCGTCCCGGTCTCCCGCGCGGACGCGGTCGACGTGAGCACGGGGCAGGGCCTGGAACGGGCCCTGCGCGGCGCGGACGTGATCGTGGACGTCACCGACGCCCCTTCCCGCGAGCAGACGGTCAGTACGGCGTTCTTCACCGCCTCGACGGGCCATCTCCTCCAGGCCGCCGCCGCGGCGGGCGCCGAGCACTACGTGGCGCTGTCGGTGGTGGGCGCGGACTGCGTCGACTCGGGCTACTTCCGGGCCAAGGCCGCCCAGGAGGACCTGGCGCGGCACGCCACCGTGCCCTGCACCGTGGTGCGTTCCGCCCCGTTCCACGAGTCCGTGGAGGCGATCGCGGCGGACGGGGAGCGGCCCGACGGTGTGCATGTGGCGCCGCTGCTGGTGCGTCCCGTGTCGACGGACGACGTGGCCGTCGCCGTCGCCCACGCCGCGGTGGGGCTGCCCCTGTTCGGGGTGACCGAGGTGGCGGGTCCGGAGGAGCTGCGGCTCGACGAGGCCGCCGGTGAGCTGCTGGCCGTCCTCGGCCGGCCCGGACCGGTGGTCACCGACCCGCGGGCCCCCGTCTTCGGCGCGGTGCTCGCCGAGCGGGCCCTGCTGCCCGGTCCGGACGCCCGTCTGGGCCACCACACCTTCACCGAGTGGCTCAAGAGCCGCTGAGCCGGGCTCGACGGCCCCGCCCCCTCCCTCCTCCACTTCCACGTCGTGACAGAAAGGCCGCCATGAACGATCCGTCCCGGCCCACTGAGCCGCCCGCGTTCAGTGAGCTCGACCAGCTACCCGACCGGGACCGGGAGGAGACCGCCGAGTGGCGGGCCTCTCTCGACGCCGTCGTGCGCAACGCCGGGCCGGAGCGGGCGGCGTATCTGATGCGGCGGGTGCTCGAGTTCGCGCAGACGTCGGGGGCCCCGCTGCCCGGGCTGCTGTCCTCGGAGTACGTCAACTCCGTTCCGGCCGCCGCCCAGCCGTCGTTCGGCGGCGACCTGGAGATGGAGTCCCGGATCACCGCGCTCAACCGGTGGAACGCCGCCGCGATGGTCACCCGGGCCTCCCGGCTGGGGCTGGGCGGCCACATCTCCACCTACGCGTCGGCGGCCTGGCTGTACGAGATCGGCTTCAACCACTTCTTCCGCGGCAAGGACGGCGACGGCTCCGGCGACCAGCTGTTCCTCCAGGGGCACGCCTCCCCGGGTGTGTATGCCCGGGTGTTCCTCGAAGGGCGGCTGAGCGAGCGGCAGTTGGACGGTTTCCGGCGGGAGGCGAGTGGTCACGGTCTGCCCTCCTACCCGCACCCGCGGCGGCTGCCGTGGCTGTGGGAGTTCCCGACGGTCTCCATGGGGCTCGGCCCGCTCGGCGCCGTGTACCAGGCCCGCTTCAACCGTTATCTGCACGCGCGCGGCATCAAGGACACCTCCGCCTCCCGGGTGTGGGCGTTCCTGGGCGACGGGGAGACGGACGAGCCGGAGTCGACGGCCGCCCTGACGCTCGCCTCCCGAGAGAACCTCGACAACCTCACGTTCGTCGTCAACTGCAACCTCCAGCGTCTGGACGGGCCCGTCCGGTCCAACTCGAAGATCGTCCAGGAGCTGGAGGCCCGGTTCCGGGGCGCGGGCTGGAACGTCGTCAAGACGTTGTGGGGTGAGGCGTGGGACCCGCTGCTGGGGCGGGACACCACGGGTGACCTGGTGCGGCGGCTGGGCGAGGTGCCCGACGCGCAGATGCAGACGCTGGCCGCGCGGGACGCGGCGTACGTCCGGCGGACCTTCTTCACGGGGGACGCCCTGTCCGCGCTCTCCGCCTCGCTGAGCGACGCGCAGGTCGTCGACCTGTTCGAGAACTCCCGTGGCGGACACGAGCCGTTGAAGGTGTACGCCGCCTACCGGGCCGCGGTGGAGCACCGGGGCGCGCCGACGGTCGTCCTCGCCCAGACGGTCAAGGGGCACACCCTGGGTTCGGCGTTCGAGTCGCGCAACGCCAACCACCAGATGAAGAAGCTGACGATGGGTCAGTTCCGTGAGTTGCGTGATGTGCTGGAGCTGCCCGTACCGGACAGTGCGCTCGCCGGGGACGAGGTCCCGTACTGGCATCCGGGGCCGGACTCGCCCGAGGTGCGGTACCTGCGGGAGCGGCGGGCCGCGCTGGGCGGGCCCCTCCCGCTGCGCCGGGTGACGGCCAGGCCGCTGCCCGAGCCGCCGGCCAGGCCTTTCGAGGAGCTGGAGAAAGGGTCGGGCCACCAGGAGATCGCCACCACCATGGCGCTGGTCCGGCTGGTCAAGGATCTGATGCGGGACGAGGTGAGCGGAGCGCGCTGGGTGCCGATCATCCCCGACGAGGCCCGAACGTTCGGCATGGAGTCGATGTTCCCGACGGCCGGCATCTACGCGCCGCAGGGGCAGACCTACGACCCGGTCGACGCCGGCCAGCTCCTGCACTACAAGGAGAGTGCCACCGGGCAGCTCCTGATCGAGGGCATCACCGAGGCCGGTTCCGTCGCCGAGTTCACGGCGGCGGCGACGTCGTACGCCACGCACGGCGAGCCGATGATCCCGTTCTACATCTTCTACGCGATGTTCGGGTTCCAGCGCACCGGCGACCAGTTCTGGGCGCTGGGCGACCAGATGGGCCGTGGTTTCGTGGTCGGCGGCACCGCCGGGCGCACGACGATGACCGGCGAGGGGTTGCAGCACGGCGACGGCCATTCGCATCTGCTGGCCGCCACCAACCCGGCGGCGGTCGCCTACGACCCGGCCTTCGCGCACGAGATCGCGGTGATCGTCCGGGACGGTCTGCGCCGGATGTACGGCGAGCGGCCCGAGGACGTCTTCTACTACCTGACCGTCTACAACGAGCCGCGGCGCCAGCCGCCGATGCCCGCCGTGCCGGGCATCGAGGAGGGCATCGTCCGGGGCATCTACCGGTTCCGGGCCGCCGAACCGGGCGCCGGCGGGCCGCGGTTGCAGCTGCTGTCGTCCGGTACGGCCGTCCACTGGGCGCTGCGGGCGCAGGAACTCCTCGCCGCCGACTGGGGCGTGGGTGCGGACGTGTGGTCGGTGACGTCCTGGACGGAGCTGCGCCGGGACGCGATGCGCGCCGACGAGGCGACGCTGCGCGGGCAGGAGCGCACCCCGTTCGTGACCCGGGCGCTCGCCGGTGCGCCGGGCCCGGTGCTCGCGGTCAGCGACTGGATGCGGCAGGTGCCGGACCAGATCGGCCAGTGGGTCGAGCAGGACTACTACTCCCTGGGCACCGACGGGTTCGGTCTGTCCGACACACGGGAGGACGTGCGCCGGTACTTCCGGGTGGACGCCGAGTCGATCGTCGTGACCGCCCTGGACCGGCTGGCCCGGGCCGGTCAGGTGGCCCCGGCGACGGTCGGGCGGGCCCGTGAGCGCTACGGCCTCGACCGCTGAGGGGCGCCGGACGCGACGCGTACGCCGGCACGGTGGCGTGAACGCAGGGGAGAGCCGGTGCGGTCCTTCACGGACCGCACCGGCTCTCCCCTGTCGTGCGCAGGGCCGCGAGGTCGCGCGCGCGGGCCCAGGCGGTGACGGTGTCGCCCTCCTCCGTGCGGTGCACGGGGACGTCCGCGTGGCGCAGGATCGTGTCGATCCGTCCGTCGTCGCCGGACAGGAAGAGCCCGTAGAGGGTCTCCCAGCCGCCGTCGGCCGCGTGCCGCGCCAGTCCGCGCAGCAGCAGGGTCCCGAGTCCGCGGCCCTGCCAGGAGTCCTGGACCAGGAGGGCGGCCTCGGCGGCCGAGCGGTCCGGCATCAGATGGGCGACGGCGATCTGGCGTCCGGTGTCGTCGCGTACGGCCAGGTGGACCGAGCCGGGGCGGCTGAGCAGCGTGGGCAGGTAGGTCGCGGGGTCGGGCATCGCCCGGTGGTAGCGGCTCCACAGGGTCTGCGGTGAGCAGCGGCGGTGGAGGGCCACGGTCGCGGCGAGGTCGGCGGGGCCGGTGGGGGTGATCCGCGGTTCGCGGCGCATGGGCTGGTCCTTGTGGGCGCGGTGGGCGGCGTGCGCGCAGTGGGCGGACGCGAGGTGCGGACGGGTCCGCCGTGGGCGGACCCGTCCGCACGTGAGGCGTCGGGGCGTGTCGGGTGCCGGTGTGCGGCGGGGGTCAGCGCACCGAGTGCGCGGCGTCCTCGATGACCTCGGTGACCTTCCAGGGCTTGGAGACGCTCACGGCGTGGGAGGCCTTCGTCCCGGAGACGTGGGCCTGGGCCCGCTTCGCCATGAACTCCTGTGCGGCGGGCGGGATGTTGAGGTCCTGGGTGGCGACCAGGACCCACGAGGGGATGGTCTTCCAGGCGGGTTCGGCGGCGCCCTCGGCGAGGGCGGCGTCGGTGATCGGCCGCTGGGTGACGGCCATCAGGTACGCCTTGTCGCGGGGCACGTCCGCCGCGAACTGGTGCGGGAACCTGTCGTTCTGGATGTAGAGGTCGTTGACCTGGGAGCCGTCGGGGTTGGTGGTCGGCACCGGTCGCAGCGCGTCGCCGAGCGTGCTGCCGGGGAACTTCCCCGACAGGTCGACCGCGCTCTCGCCCTTCTCGGGCAGGAAGGCGGCGATGTAGACGAGTGCCTTGACGTTCTTGTTGCCGGTGGCGGCGTTGCTGATGACGGACCCGCCGTAGGAGTGCCCGGCCAGGACGACGGGGCCGTCGATGCCGGCGAGGACCTCCTTGAGGTAGGCGGAGTCGCCGCTCAGGGAGCGCAGCGGGTTGGCGACGGCGACCACCGGATAGTGGTCGTGGCGCAGCTTGCGGATGACGTCGTCCCAGCTGGTGGAGTCGGCGAACGCGCCGTGGACGAGGACGACGGTGGGCTTGGGGCGTTCGGTGGAGCCCTTGTCGGCGGCGGCCCGGCCGGTCGTGGTGACGAGCAGTGCGGCGAAGACGCTGGTGGCGGCGAGCGCCGTGAGCGCGATGCGGGTCCGGTGGGTGAGGGCGGGACGGGTCATGTCGGGTGCCTTTCGGGCGGGTCGGGGGCCCGCGTCTCCCGGGCGGGAGGCGGGTGGACGTGTGGTGAGGGGGCCATGCGGGGGGGGGAGGTCAGGGGCGGTGCCGGCCGGTGAGCCGCCGGTACTCGGTGCGGGAGGGTTTGGTGATCTGGGCGCCGGGGCCGTAGAGGGCGCGGCTGAGCGCGACGCGCAGACGCCGGGTGCGGGTGGGGGCGGGGCCGCCGGTGTCCCGGTCGGGCCCGTTCTCCAGGGGCCGGTACTGCTCGTGCGCGGTGAGGGTGTGCAGGCGCGCCTGGTCGAGGGGCTCGTGGACCTCGACGTACTCGCCGTGCGGCAGGAGTCTGATGACGCCGGTCTCGCGGCCGTGCAGGACCTGGTCGCGGTCGCGTCGCTGGAGGGCCAGGGCGAGGCGTTTGGTGAGCACGAAGGCCAGGATGGGGACGGTGAACAGGCCGACGCGTACGGTCCAGGTCACGGACTCGACGGAGACGTGCAGCCGGGTGGCGATGATGTCGTTGGCGGCGCCGATGAGCGCCACCGCGTAGACGCTGAGCCAGGCCACCCCGAGGGCGGTGCGCACGGGGCGGTTGCGGGGACGGTCCAGCAGGTGGTGGTCGCGGTCGTCGTCCGTGACCCAGGCCTCCAGGAAGGGGTAGGCGCCCATCGCGAGGAAGAGCAGGGTGCCGGCCAGCAGGGGCACGAGGTTGTCGAGGGCCAGGGTGTGGCCCCACAGGTCGGTCTCCCAGCCGGGCATGACGCGCAGCAGGCCGTCCGCGACGCCCATGTACCAGTCCGGCTGGGACCCGGCGGAGACCTGGTCGGGACGGAAGGGACCGTAGTTCCACACGGGGTTGATCTGGGCGACGGCGGCCATGAAGAAGATCACGCCCGACACGAGGCAGAGGAAGCCGGCGGATTTGACGGCCCGCACCTTGAACGGGAGGCCGACGACGTTGCGTTCGGTACGGCCGGGCCCGGGGTACTGCGTGTGCCGGTGGCGTACGGCCAGGGCCACGTGTGCGGCGAGGAGGGCGACGATCAGCGCGGGGATGACCAGTGTGTGGAGGGTGTTGAAGCGCGGGATCAGGTCGTCGCCGGGGAACTCGCCGCCGAACAGGAGGAACGACAGGTAGGTCCCGACGACCGGGAGGGACAGGAGCGTGCCGTTGACGACCTGGAGGCCGGTTCCGGACAGCAGGTCGTCGGGCAGGTCGTAGCCGGTCAGGCCCGCGAACATGGCCAGGACGAGGAGCAGGAACCCGAGGACCCAGTTCAGTTCGCGCGGCTTGCGGAACGCGCCGGTGAAGAAGACCCGCATCAGGTGCGTGAAGATCGCGGCGACGAAAACCAGGGCCGCCCAGTGGTGGGCCTGGCGGACGAGGAGACCGCCGCGGACGTCGAAGGAGATGCGCAGGGTCGAGTCGTAGGCCTCCGACACCGGCAGGCCCCGCAGCGGCAGGTATCCGCCGTCGTAGACCACGAGGTCGGAGGAGGGGTGGAACCAGAGGCTGAGGTAGACGCCCGTGACGAGGAGGACGATCAGGCTGTGGAGCGCGATCTCGCCGAGCAGGAACGACCAGTGCCCGGGGAACACCAGGCGCCGTACGGAGCGGATCGGGGCGCGCAGGCCCGTCCGGCCGTCCACCCAGGTGGCGAAACGGTCCCCGCCACGCCCCTGTTCCGCGGGCTCCTCCCGCTCCGGCTCGGTCGGCCGGCTGTCGTTGCCCATCTCGTCACCATTCGTCGTGAACTGCCGTCTCTTCCAAGACCGGCGAGCACGCAAAGGTGTGACATTGTTTCCGGGTCCGGTGTCAGTGTGTGACGTTGTTCTCCCGTTCCCCGGCCGCCGGGCACCGGCCGCCGGGCACCGGGCACCGGGCACCGGGCACCGGGCACCGGGGCGGTCGTCCCGGTCGCGGGCCGTCCCAGGGGCTCACCAGGGGACCGGCTGTCACACGTCGTTCCCATACCTTGTCATATCGGGCATGAACACTGTCATGACCAGAGCGCCGGGCCTCCGGCGGGATCCGGACTCCTACGCGGTCACCGCGGAGTTCTACGACATCCTCCAGGCCGACGAGGACGCGGCACGGGTCCGTCGCCTCTACGGCCGTGAGGTGGCCCGGGCCCGCCACGGTGTGCTGGACGTCGGGGCGGGGACCGGGCGGGTGACGATGCTGGCGCTGGCCGGTTCGCGGGCCGACGTGCACGCCGTGGAGCCGGCCCGGGCCATGCGCACGTCGCTGCTGACCCGGCTCGCCGCGCTGCCCGCCGTCCAGCGGGAGCGGGTGACCGTGCACCCGCTCCCGCTGGACGAGGCGCCGCTGCGCGCGGTCGCGGACGTGGCCGTCTGTCACAACATGGTGGGCTGTCTCCCGCCCGCCGTACGCGAGGAGTTGTGGCCCGCGATCGCCGCCGCCCTCACCCCCGGTGGTTCGCTGTTCGTCGAGCTGCCGCCGGCCCGGCTTCCCGTCGGCGCGGTCGTGCGCCCGCTGGGGGACACACGCGTCGGGGAGCACACGTACGGCGGGCGCATCACGATGTCGGCGGCCGGTCACCGCATCCGCACCCGCGTCGACTACTGGGTCAGGCAGGCGGAGCATGTGCTGCGGGAACACACCGAGACGTTCTGGATGTGGCCCGCGACCCGCTCCCGGCTCGCCGCGGAGCTCGCGCCGCACGGATTCGTCCCGCTCCCCGGCCCCGGGGACCCGCGGCTGCTGGCCGTCACCCTGCCGCGCCACCGGTGAGACACCGGTGGCGCGGAGGTCCCTTCGCCGCTCTGTCACACCTGCCCGCGCCGTCCGGTCTTCCGGTCGGACCCACCACACGGCCCGCTGTGCGGGCCGCACTCTCCAGAACGGGAATCCCCTCATGTCGCGTGTGAAGACGTTCGTGATCGTCGGAGGCGGTCTCGCCGCGGGCAAGGCCGCGGAGGAACTGCGCGCGCACGGTCACGACGGACCCCTCGTCGTCATCGGCGACGAGCGGGAACGGCCCTACGTCCGGCCGCCGCTGTCCAAGGGCTATCTGCTGGGCAAGGAGGACCGCGAGTCGGTCCATGTGCACCCCGAGGACTGGTACCGGACGCACGATGTCGAGCTGCTTCTCGGCCGGACCGTGACCTCCCTCGACCGGCACGGCGGCACGGTGACGCTGGAGGACGGCGACCGTGTGCCCTACGACCGGCTGCTCCTGGCCACCGGCTCCACGCCGCGCCGGCTGACGGTCCCCGGGGCGGACCTCGACAACGTGCTGTACCTGCGCCGCCTGGGCGACAGCGACCGGCTCAGGGCGGCCTTCACCGAGGGCGCGCGGATCGTGGTGGTCGGCGGCGGCTGGATCGGCCTGGAGACCGCGGCGGCGGCCCGGACGGCCGGGGCGCACGTGACCGTGCTGGAGCGCGGGGAGCTGCCCCTGCTGAAGGTGCTGGGCCGTGAGGCGGCCGAGGTCTTCGCGGGCCTGCACCGGGAGCACGGCGTCGTGCTGCGGCCCCACGCGGAACTCGTGCGGGTCACCGGGAGCGGCGGGCGTGCGGACGGTGTCCTGCTCGCCGACGGCACCCGTCTGCCCGCCGACGCGGTGGTCGTCGGCGTGGGGATCACGCCCAACGTGCGGCTGGCCGAGGAGGCGGGCCTGGAGGTCCGCGACGGCATCGTCACGGACGCGGGCCTGAGGACCTCCGACGAGAACGTCCACGCCGCCGGTGATGTCGCCAACGCCTATCACCCGCGGCTGGGCCGCCACATCCGGGTGGAGCACTGGGCCAACGCCCTGCACCAGCCGCGCACCGCCGCGCTGAGCATGCTGGGCGAGAAGGCGGCCTACGAGCGGCTGCCGTACTTCTACACCGACCAGTACGACCTCGGGATGGAGTACACCGGCCACACGGAGCCGGGCGGCCACGACCGGGTCGTCTTCCGCGGCGCGCGGGAGGAGCGGCGCTTCGTCGCCTTCTGGATGTCCGGCAGGCGGGTCCTGGCGGGCATGAGCGTGAACGTGTGGGACGTCATCGATCCGATCCGGGCCCTCGTCGAGTCCGGCGCGGAGACCGACGACGCCGTCCTCGCCGATGCCGGCGTCCCCCTGGAGAGCCTCCTTCCCTGACCGCTCCGCACCGCCGGGGCTCAGTGGGGCATGAGCAGCATCAGCGCGGTGCCCAGCGCCATCGCCCCGTGCCGCGTCTGCCCGTACACGTCCGCCGCCACGGCACCGGGCGTACGGCGGGCGACCGCGCGGAGCGAGGGCATGGGGCGGGTCAACGACCGGAGCGCGCAGGCCAGGAGATACGACGTCAGCAGGACGGTGACCGCGCCGTTGCGGTGGTGGAAGGGGCTCAGCATCCACGCCATCGCCGCCATGCCCGCGGCGGACGGCAGCCGTGCCCCGGCCGCCGGGGTGTGCGCCGTGCGGCGGTCGAGGGCGGTCAGGAGGAACCACAGGGCGGCGGCCGTGAAGAGGAGGGGCGCTGTCCGGCCGGACAGCACGCGGCCGAGGCTCCAGGGCATCGCGGCCATGGCGGCGGCCATCACGCCGTGCAGGAGGTGGTCGACCCGGTCACGGCGCCGATCGCCCGGGAACCGCGCGCCCTGCCACAGCGCGTGCGCCGCGACGAGCGAGAACACCACCGTGAGCAAACCGTGTTCGACGTCGACGGGGGTGGCCATGGACGTCATCTCCCACACTGTGTGCACCTTCCGGAATCCGTGCCGTACACCGTCATTGACCAGTCGCTCGACCGATCCGTGACACCCCGGGAACGCGCCGTGAACGACATGGTGTGACAGGGGAAGTGTCAGGAGTGGGGACGGGCGGTCGGCCGCGCGGCCGTCCCACCGCACCGCTTGTAACATGGTGGGCACGAGCCGGAAGGGACTCTTCATGCACGCTGGCAGCCAACCGGACACCCTCGACCGGGCGACGGAGGACTTTCTCGGGGCCCGCCCCCAGCTCTTCGGCATCGCGTACCGCGTGCTGGGGAGCGTCGCGGAGGCCGAGGACGTCGTGCAGGACACCTGGGTGCGGTGGCAGAACACGGACCGCACGAAGGTCAAGGAACCCGCGGCCTTCCTCACCACGGTCGTCACCCGGCTGGCGATCAACCTGGCCCAGTCCGCCCGGGTGCGCCGGGAGTCGTACGTGGGGCCGTGGCTGCCCGACCCCGTCGACACGACGGAGGATCCGCAGCTGGGGGCGGAGCGCGCCGAGGCGCTGGAGCTGGCGGTGCTGATGCTCCTGGAGAAGCTGAACCCGGTGGAGCGCACCGCCTACGTGCTGCGGGAGGCGTTCGACTACCCCTACGGCCGGATCGCGGAGATCCTGGAGACGACCGAGGCCAACGCGCGGCAGCTGGTGAGCCGGGGCCGCAAGCATCTGGCCGCCGAGCGCACGGCACGGGTCGCGCCGACCGCCCACCGGCGGCTGCTGAAGGTGTTCCTCTCCGCGGCGCGCACGGGCGATCTGTCGGTCCTGGAGGACATCCTGGCCGCCGACGTCGTCAGCTACTCGGACGGCGGCGGGATCCGGGGCGCGTCGAAGATCCCGGTGGTCGGACGGGACCATGTGGCGCGGTACCTCGCGGCCTTCGCCCCGCGCTTCTGGCCGGGCACGGAGGTCCGGTGGGTGGAGGCGAACGGTCTGCCGGCGGTGCTCGTCTCCTCCGGCGGGGAGGCCGTCAGCCTGCTGTCCCTGGACGTCTCGGAGGAGGGCGTCGACCGGGTGATGTGGGTGATGAACCCGGCCAAGCTGGCGCCGTACGTGGACTCCCTGCGGGACTGACCGGCGTCACAGGAGCGGCGGTTCCCCGGTCATGCAGGAGGCGGACCCGCTGCCGCCACCCGACCACCACGCCCCGGAGCCATGCCGTGACCGACCGGATCCCGCTGCCCGCCCTGTCCACCGCGAAGGACTTCACCGGGGACGCGTTCTCGCCCCTCTACACGACGACCGTGACCGTGGACGGCGGTGCGGTCGCGCACGGGCGGGCGTCCGGCCGGGCACGCTCCTGCGACGGCGCCCTCGACCTGGACCTGCGGATGCCGGCCGAGCTGGGCGGCAGCGGTGAGGGCACCAACCCGGAGCAGTTGTTCGCGGCCGGTTTCGCCGCCTGCTTCCACGGCGCGCTGAGCCTGCTGGCACGGCAGGAGAGGCTCGATCCCTCGGCCGTCTCGGTCCTCGCGACCGTCGCGTTCGGACGGGATCCCGGGGACGGCGGCTATCTGCTCCACGTCGACCTGGTGGTGCGATGGCCCGGCGTCCCGCGCGAGACGGCCACGCGGCTGGTGGAGCGGGCCGACGGGCTGTGTCCCTACGCGCGCATGGCGTGGCGGGGCACGCCCACCACGATCACCCTCGCGCCCTGAGCGGTCGGAGCGCCCTCAGCGCTCAGAGCGGGAACCAGGGCTCGACGTCGGCGGCCTCCTCCTTGCGGACGGCGAACGCGGCGATCCCCTTCCGGCGCGGGTGCTGCGGGGGCAGGGCCTCGACCAAGGGATGGTCGCCGGGCTCCCGCGGCGGGCCGTCCGCTCGCCCCGGCCGTCCGGCGGAGAACTCCTCGTCGACGGACCGGAAGTGCGCCCATTCGGGCGGCAGTCCGTCCTCCGGGAAGATCGCCTCGACCGGGCACACGGGTTCGCAGGCGTGGCAGTCGACGCACTCCGCGGGGTCGATGTACAGCGTGCGGACACCTTCGTAGATGCAGTCCACCGGGCATTCGGCCAGGCATGCCCGGTCCTTGACGTCGACACAGGGCTGCGCGATGACGTACGTCATTCCGTCGCTCCTCTCCGGCTGTGGGCTGTGGGCTGTGGGCTGTGGGCTGTGGGCCCAACGGTGTGACCGAGGACTCCGTCAAGGTGTGACACCTGCACACACCCGTCGCCGGACCGTGCTCACCGCATCGGTGCCGCTGTCACAAACCCCTGCCTGGGCCGGTCACCTTTCCGGGACCCACCCACAGCGACGGGAGTGATCGTGGCCATTACCGAACAACGTCCAGCCACCACGGTGCTGGTGATCGGCACCGGCGGAGCCGGTCTGCGGGCGTCGATCGAGCTGGCCGAGGCCGGCGTCGACGTGATCGCCGTCGGCAAGCGTCCCAAGGAGGACGCCCACACCTCGCTGGCCGCCGGTGGGATCAACGCGGCGCTGGCCACGATGGACCCCGGGGACAGCTGGCAGCAGCACGCCGCCGACACCCTGAAGGAGAGCTATCTGCTCGGCGATCCCCGTACCGCCGAGATCGTCACCCGGGGCGCCGCCCTCGGCATCGACGACCTGGAGCGCTACGGGATGGCCTTCGCCCGTGAGGAGGACGGCCGTATCTCCCAGCGCTTCTTCGGCGCCCACACGTTCCGGCGCACCGCGTTCGCCGGCGACTACACGGGCCTGGAGATCCAGCGGACGCTCATCCGGCGGGCCGCCCAGCTGGACATCCCGATGCTGGACAGCGTCTACATCACCCGCCTGCTGGTCCACGACGGCGCGGTGTTCGGCGCCTACGGCTTCGACCTGAACGACGGCACCCGCTACCGCATCCACGCGGACGCCGTCATCCTCGCGGCCGGCGGACACACCCGCATCTGGCGCCGTACGTCCTCGCGCCGCGACGAGAACACCGGCGACTCCTTCCGGCTGGCGGTCGAGGCCGGGGCGAGGCTGCGCGACCCGGAGCTGGTGCAGTTCCACCCCTCCGGCATCATCGAGCCGGAGAACGCGGCCGGCACGCTGGTCAGCGAGGCGGCCCGCGGCGAGGGCGGCGTCCTGCGCAACGCCCTCGGCGAGCGGTACATGAGCCGCTACGACCCCGAGCGCGGGGAACTGTCGACGCGCGACCGGGTGGCACTCGCCTCCTACACCGAGATCAAGGAGGGGCGCGGCACACCCAACGGCGGTGTCTGGCTGGACGTCTCGCACCTGCCCCGCCAGACGATCATGGCGCGGCTGCCCCGGGTGTACCAGACCCTCCTCGAACTCCAGATGCTCGACATCACCCGCGATCCCATCGAGGTCGCCCCCACGGCCCACTACTCGATGGGCGGTGTCTGGGTCCGCCCCGAGGACCACAGCACCGACGTCCGCGGCCTGTACGCCATCGGCGAGGCCTCCAGCGGACTGCACGGCGCCAACCGGCTGGGCGGCAACAGCCTCATCGAGCTGCTGGTGTACGGCCGTATCACCGGGCAGGCCGCCGCGGCCTACGCGGAGTCGCTCACCGCACAGCCCCGCGACGCCTCCGCCGTGGCCGAGGCGCGCGCCGAGGTCGACGGACTGCTGGCCGCGGACGGGCCGGAGAACGTGCGCGCTCTTCAGCGCGCGATCCGCAACACGATGACCGAGCACGCCGGTGTCGTCCGGGACGAGGAGGGTCTGCGCGCCGGTCTCGCGGAGCTGGACCTGATCGAGAAGCGCATGGAGAACGTCGGGGTGCATCCCGACATCGCGGGCTTCCAGGACCTCGCCCACGCCTTCGACCTGAAGTCGGCGGCTCTGGCCGCGCGCGCCACGCTGGAAGCGGCGCTGGAGCGCCGGGAGACGCGCGGCTGCCACAACCGCAGCGACTTCCCCGAGACGGACCCGGCGCTGCGCGTGAACCTCGTGTGGTCCCCGGGGACGGGTGTCACCCGCGAGAGCATTCCGCCGGTTCCGGGGGAGATCGCCGCGCTCATGGCGGAGGTCTCCACCGAGGGCAAGCTCGTCGAATAGCGGCGTACGGGGCTCACATTTCCCTGCCGTGTCACACGAAGCAGGTGAAGCCGGTCTTTCTTAACAAACCCTTTCCCAGCGAACACCATCCACGAAGGGATCTCCTCATGAAGGTCGTCGTCATCGGCGGTACCGGTCTGATCGGCTCGAAGCTGGTCGCCAAGCTCTCGGAGCACGGTCACGAGGCCGTGCCGGCCGCCCCCAACACCGGCGTCAACACCCTCACCGGCGAGGGACTGGCCGAGGTCCTCACGGGTGCCTCGGTCGTGGTCGACGTGTCCAACTCCCCCTCCTTCGCGGACGACGCCGTGATGGAGTTCTTCCGCACGTCGACCACCAACCTCCTCAAGGCGGAGGCCGACGCCGGTGTGACCCACCATGTGGCGCTGTCCGTCGTCGGTACGGAGCGGCTCCAGGAGAGCGGCTACTTCCGTGCCAAGCAGGCGCAGGAGGAGCTGATCAAGGACTCCGGCATCCCGTACTCGATCGTGCACGCCACGCAGTTCTTCGAGTTCATGAAGGGCATCGCCGAGGCCGCGACCGACGGTGACACCGTTCACCTGGCCCCGGTCGGGATCCGCCCCGTCCACTCCGACGACGTGGCCGCCACCGTGGGCCGTACCGCCGTCGGTACCCCCGTCAACGGTGTGGTGGAGGTCGCCGGTCCCGACGTGTTCCGGCTCGACGAGCTGATCGGCAAGGGGCTGGCCGCCAAGAACGACCCGCGCAAGGTCGTGTCGGACGTGCACGCGCCGTACTTCGGCGCGGAGCTGAAGGAGGACACGCTGCTTCCCGGTCCCGACGCGCACATCGCGGAGACGCGGTTCAGCGACTGGCTCGCGCGGCAGCAGGGCTGAACCGTCCGGCAGCGAACAGGGGGAAGAGCCTGACCTGAACGACGGGGGGCCTGCCGTGCGCATCGCGTCACGGCAGGCCCCCCGTCGTTCACCGGGGCGGCGCTCACGCGGCCTCTTCGGTCGCCGCCGCGGGTGCCCCGGCGGTGCGTCGGGGCATCGTCCGCAGGCGCAGGGCGCGGCGCTCCCCTTCCGTCGTACCGCCCCAGATGCCCTCCACCGGGCCCGTGTCGACGGCCCACGACAGACAGCGCCCGGCGACCGGGCACCGGCCGCAGACGGCCTTCGCCTCGGCGATCTGAAGGGCTGTCACACCGCTCCTGAAGTCGCCGATCGGGAAGAAGAGATCGGGGTCCTCGCGCAGGCACAGACCCTCGTCGCGCCAGTCCATGAAACACCTCCTGGGTATGGAACGAACACTGTGGCCGAGCGCCACCACCTTTCATCTGAAGGACCGACAGATCGCCACATGTGTGACATCGGGGCCGGGCGGACGGTGGGGCGCGAAGTCCTGGCACACAGTGCGTCGCGCACCTGTAACGAAGTGACGGTGTGCCCGGTCTCCTGGAGCGGAGGGTGCCCCGCGGGAGCGAGTGCCGCCTCCCCAAGGAACCGGCAACAGGAAACGGAGACCGAAGGACATGTATCCAGAGGCGATCCCCGTGGAGAGCGACCTCGGCGACCTGAAGGAGGCCGTGTCCGTCTTCGTGACGCTCCGGCCGCGTCTGTTCGGCATCGCCTACCGCGTGCTGGGCAGCGCGGTGGAGGCCGAGGACGTCGTCCAGGAGGTGTGGCTGCGCTGGCAGCACACCGACCGGTCGGTGGTGGTCAGTCCCGTCGCCTTCCTGTCGAGCGCGACGACCCGGCTGGCCATCAACGTGGCCCAGTCCGCCCGGGTCCGCCGCGAGACCTACATCGGTCCGTGGCTGCCCGAACCCATCGACACGAGCGACGATCCGCAGGTGGGGGCCGAGCGGGCGGAGGCGCTGGAACTCGCCCTGCTGCTGGTGCTGGAGAAGCTTCCCCCCACCGAGCGCGCCGCCTACGTCCTGCGGGAGGCCTTCGACTACTCGTACCCGGAGATCGCGCGGATGCTGGGGCTGAGCCCGGTGAACGTGCGGAAGATCGTGAGCCGGGCCCGGAAGCATCTGACCGGGGAGCAGCGGGACAGTGTCGACGCCGTCGAACACCGCAGGCTGCTCGACGCGTTCGTCACCGCCGCCCGGCACGGGGACGTCGCCTCGCTGGAGTCGCTGCTCACCGCGGACGCGGTCAGCCTGTCCGACGGGAACGGCATCCGCGGGGCGGCCCGGGTCCCGGTCCTGGGGCGGGCCCGGGTGGCGAACCTGTCGACCGCCTATCCGCGGTTCTGGCCGACGGTGGAGGCCGAGAGGGTCGAGGCGAACGGGCGTGGCGGGGTCATCCTGCACCGCGGCGGCCGGGCCACCACCTTCATGACCGTCGCCGCCACACACCGTGGTATCCACCAGGTGATGTGGGTGTTCAACCCGGCCAAGATCGCCGCGTTGCTGCGGTCACGGTCGGGTGTCCGTGTCCTGGCACCCGCGTGAGGCGCCGTCAGGCGCGGTTGAGGCGCGGGCTGTTCCAGGAGCGGAGTTTGTCGGGGTTGACGACGATCCAGATCTGGGCGACCAGCGCGTCGGCCAGGTCGAGGGTGATCACCGCGGCGACCCGCCCGTGACAGCGGGCGACCAGCCCGGTGCGTCCGTTGACCGGGTGCGTGTCGACGGTGGTGCGGGGGTGGGCGGGGAGCAGGGTGAGCAGGCTCGCGGCGACGTGCGCGGCACCGGTGACGGGTCCGAGCGGTGTGCGGAGCTTTCCGCCGCCGTCGAAGAACGCGCGGACGTCGTGGGCCAGCAGCGGCACCAGGCGCTCGTGGTCGCCGTCGGCGCACGCCTGCCGGACCGCGCACGCGGCCTCCTCCTGCCGGCGCGGTGACGCGGGCCGGGCGCGCCGGGCCCGCAGACCGTGCAGGGCGGCCGTGCCCGCCGGGTCGACGCGCTCCGGAACGGACCGCACCGCGGGGACCCCGCTCTCCAAACTCGGCGGAGCCGGAGGACCCGACGGGGCCAGGAGTGCCGGCGGGGCCGGTGGGACGGACGGAGCCGACGGGGCCGGTGGAATGGGCGGAGCCGGCGGGGCCAGGCGGGCCAGGGCGAGGCCGCCCACGACGTCGGACAGCCAGGTCCGCGGTGTCGCGATGCCCGACCGCCCGCTCTCGGGAAGTCCGTACCACTCCCGGTACGCCTCGTCGGTGACCCGCTCGGCCATGCCCCGGCTTCCCAGCGTCCGGTGCGCGATCTCCACCAAGTGCCGCCGCTCGTCGAGCAGTTCGACGAGCGGCACGATGTCACCGACGGATGCCGTCCCCACTCCCCCACTCCCCTCGAAACACACTGTTCTGTTCTCCCAGTTACCCACACTCACGTTCCGAAGGGAATCATTCCGCGGACTTCCGCATGTGTGGTTCCCCTCGGTGGAGCCGTCGGGCGAGCCACCGTGGCGACGCGGCTGTGCGGCGGCTGTCACAGCTCCCGCGGCTACCCGGTCAATGCGGTATCGACGGCTTGTGGCGTTCGTCGCCCGGGCCCCGCGGCGACGGAGGAGAAGCATGGCAGGGACGTACATCAGCCGCTTTCCAGCGACCGCTGATCCCGCAAGACCCGTCCAAGGACTTCCGGCACGGAGCGGGGAGGGCGGCACAGATGGCTCGGAGCGCTGACTGCCGGACCGATCCCGCCGCCGTCACCGTGTCGCTCGCCGCGGAGGCGGCCGTCCTGGAGGGACGGCTGGGCGTGCTCCGGGAGGCGATCCACGAGGTGGACGCCCAGATCCACGCGGTCTCCGAGCGCATCGGGCGGCTGCTGCGGCCCGGCGCCGGACCGGGTCAGGGCGAGGCGGCGGACGAGGGAGACGACTCGACCGACGCGGGGCTCGCCCCCTCACCGGCGGGCCGCCCCTGACCACCCGTACGGGTGAAAGAACAGTGTGTTCCGCGTGGGCCCGCCCCGGTGGGGGCCGGCCCACTCCGTTCTCGGCCCGCGGGACCGCTGCATATGATGTCGGGCAGCATCCCCCCGGTGCCGCGCCGGGTGGCGGACCGGACATCGCGCGGTCCCGCCAGGACAAAGGGTTGAGGACGAGAGGACCCCATGGTCTCCGTGACCGCGACGGCTCGCGACATCGAGAGCACTGCCGAGAGTCTCCAGGAGGACCTGGCCCGGCTGGAGATCCAGAAGCAGGCGCTGGAGAGGGAACTGGCCGCGGTCACCGCCCATCTCGGTTCCGTCCAGCGGGCCCTCGACGCCCTTCAGGCGCTCATGCCGGGGGCCGTGCCGGCCGTGACGCCCCCCGGCCCCGTGGAGGTCCCGGCCCCGGCGAAGCCGCCGGCCGCGCGCCCCGCCGCGACCGCCCGCCCGGCCGCCAGGCGCCCGGCGAAGACCGCCGCGGGCCCCACGGGCGCCGGCACCCGTCCCACCGCCCGTCCGCAGGCTCCGGCGGAGGCCGAGTCCGAGTCCGAGGCAGAGGGCGACGGTGGCACGACGTACGGCAGGCTCACCGAGCAGATCCTGGCGTACTTCGCGAAGGCGGGGGACGCCGACGTCCGTGCCCGCGACGTCGCGTCCGCTCTGGGACGCGACACCGACAGCGGCAGCATCAACGCCGTGCGCAGCACGCTCGACCGGCTGGTCGGCGCCTCCCGCGTCCAGCGGGCCGGACGCGGGCTGTACCGCGCCGTGAAGCCCTGAACCGGTCGCCCGACTAGGCCGGTTCGCCGGTGCGGCTCGGTTCGCCGGTGCGGCGCGATTCCCCGGAGCGGCGCGATTCCCCGGAGCGGCCCGGTTCGCCGTGGGAGACGAAGGCCTCCCTCGGGTGCTGCACCGAGGCGAGCGAGACGATGTCACGGCCGTAGAAGAGGGCGGTGACCCACACGGCGAACACACGTGCCTTGCGTTCCCAGCTCGGTATGGCCAGGACGTGGTAGCCACGGTGCATCAGCCAGGCCGGGAACCCCTTGACGACCAGCCCCCGGTACTGGAAGACGCCACGGCCCAGCCCGAGCGTGGCCACCACGCCCAGACTGCGGTGCGCGTAGTCCCTGGCGGGACGGCCGCGCAGGGACGCCAGGATGTTCTTCGCCAGGCGCTTGCCCTGCCGGACGGCGTGCTGGGCGTTGGGCACCGTGCGGGCGCCCGGCCGGCCGGCCGCGAGGTCGGGCACCGAGGCGTCGTCACCCGCCGCCCAGGCGTCGGGCACCACCCCGGTGTCGCTGCTGATCCGCAGGTCCGCCCGCACGGTCAGCAGACCCCGTTCGTCGACGGGAAGATCGGTGTGGTTGTGCACGATCGGGTTGGCGGCGTTGCCGGCCGTCCACACCAGCAGCCCGGAGTCGTACTCCGTGCCGTCCGAGAGACGCACGTGTCCGCCCTCGGCCGAGACGAGCTGGGTGTTCAGATGCACCCGCGCCCCCCGCCGCTCCAGTGAACGCACCACCCAGGCGCCCGGTCGGCCGGTGACCTCGGGCAGGATGCGGTCCCGTGCCTCGACCAGGTGGAAGGCCGGTTCGTCCGCGCCGATCTCCGGATACCGCTTGAGCAACGCGGTCGCCAGGCCCAGCAGTTCACCGAACCCCTCCACGCCGGAGAACCCGCCGCCGACGACGGTGACGGTGAGCAGCCTGCGCCGCTCGGGACCGCGCGGCAGACCGGCCGCGCGGTCGAAGGAGGTGAGGAGGCGGTCGCGGATCGCCACGGCCTCCTCGACATGCTTCAGCCCGTACGCCTGGTCGCTCAGGCCCGGAATGGGGAAGGTCCGGGTGACCGCCCCCGCCGTCACCACCAGTTCGTCGTAGTGCAGGTCGAAGGAGGGCCCGGCCTCCGGGCGGACCGTGACCGTGCGCGCTCCGTGCCGGATCTCCGTCACGGAGCCCGCGATCAGCCGTGTCCGGCGCAGATGCCGCCGGAGCGAGACCGCCGCGTGCCGGGCCTCCACCGACCCGGCCACGACCTCCGGCAGGAACGGCTGGTACGTCATGTACGGGCGGGGATCGACGACGGTGACCCGCGCCTCGCCCCGCCGCAGCTTCTTCTCCAGGCCCCACGCGGTGTAGAAACCCGCGTAACCGCCCCCCACGATCAAGATGTCGCGCACGGTGTCCTCTGTTCCTCTCGGTCCTCACCTTCTAGACCGGTGGTGGGCACTCGGTGTGACAGGGTGGCCCGCACGCGGGCGCACGGAGGGGGTGTCAGTGTGCCGTGTGCGAGGTCCTCCGCACCTTCAGGTCCGTCTCGTAGACCAGGGACGTGCGATGGCCGTACTGGACGGTGTACATCCGCCTGCCGCCGAAGACGACCTTGGTGGTGGCGGCCGACGGGAAGTAGTCCGTGGTCAGGCGGGGTACGGCCGTGGCGACATAGGACTGGCCGGCCGGCACGGTGTACATGCTCAGGGGTGCCTGGGTGGAGGGGGACAGGCCCGCGGGGATCTCGGCGGGGTCGGGGTAGCTGGTGCCGTACACCCGCACCGCCTCGGCGCCGGCGGGGGTGACGACGGTCGCGCCGGGTGCCGGGACGGTGTTCCGGCCGTGCGGGTTGTGGAACCAGACCTTGCTGCCGCTGAACCAGATCGCGGTCCAGTCGCCCTTCTCGCCCGCGACGACGAACTGCTGTCCGGCCTGGGCGGTGGCGCCCCAGTCGTCGACCCGGTCGGTGCCGGGTGCGTCCGGGTGCAGGGCCTGGTCGCCGAAGAGGGGCGCGGTCGCCCGGGGCGCGGTGCGCAGGGGGACGAAGTTCGACGCCCTGCGCACGTCGGCGCACTCGGGGGTGGCGCCGCTCGGGTCGTTCTCGGGGCAGATCCGCACGGTGTTGAGGTTGCGGGTGTAGCCGGGGGCGATGGTGACGGCGGACCCGAGGGGACCGACGCCGTGCCTGCCCTGGACGGGTGCGCCGAGCAGGTCCATGAGGTGCTCCCAGTCCCAGAACGGTCCCGGGTCCCAGTGCACACCGGACGCGAGCGCGGAGTTGGGTCCGACCACGTTGTCATGACCGACGACGTGCCGACGGTCGAGCGGGACGCCGAAGCGCGCGGCCAGGTAGGTGACCAGCTCGGCCGTCGCCTCGTACTGGGCCTCGGTGTACCAGGTGGCGCCCTGGGCGGCGAAGCCCTCGTGCTCGATGCCGACGGAGTGCATGTTGGTGACGTAGTTGCCCGCATGGAACGCGAGGTTCCGCGTGGGGACCATCTGCGTGACCGCGCCGTCCGAGGAGCGGATCACGTAGTGCGCCGAGGCCGTGCCCGCGAGCTGGGCGTTGGCGATGGCGGACGCGTAGGAGCCCTCGGTGTCGTGGAGGACGATCTGGTCGATGACGGTGCCGTTGGCGGGCCGGTCGGCCGCCTGTCCGTTCGACGGATGGGCCGCGACGAACGTGCAGGCCAGCGTCGTCGGGCACTCGGTGTCCGTGGCCGCCGTCGCCGGCAGCCTCAGCTCGCCCCGCTGCGCGGTGTCAGGCGTGGCCCCGGGGTCGGCGGTGAGCCGCACACGCTGTCCGTCGGACGTCTCGCGGGCGGCCCCTCGTTCCATCGTGGCGAACACACGGTCCGCGTAGGCGCCGGCGGCACGCCGGTCGTGTGCCTGGCCGTAGCGGGCGACGGCCGCGTACCAGTCGGCCGGGTCGTCGGACAGCCGGCCGTGCCACCGCTTCTCGTACGACGCAAGGAGCGCCGCTCCGCCGCGGATGTTCGCCCCGGGGTCCTCACGCAGCTCCCGGGCGGGCAGGCCCGTCAGTTCGGCCGCGGCCCGCAGGGTGTGCAGGGCGTCGTCCCGCATCAGCGTCTTCAGGTCCGAGCGGCCGGCCGCACCCGCCGCGCCGCCGGCCATCATGTCCGCCGTGACGTCCGTCAGGTGCATGGGGCCGTATCCGCCGGAGGCGCTGTGCCCGCCCCGGTGGGTCTCCCAGGCCGACTGCTGGTAGGCCACGGCGAGCAGGACGTTCACGGGCACCTGATAGTCCTCGGAGGCCTGCGCGAACTCCTGTTGCAGTGTGGTGTCCTGGGCCGGGACGTCCTGGGTTGCCCGCGCGACGGCCGGGACGGCTATGGCGCCCGCCACGACCACGGCCGCCGCGCCGAACGCGATCGGGCGGCGTCGCAGGGCGTGCCGTGCGCGGGACGGTCCGGTGAGTCGAGCGGGAAGAGCGGGTGCTCTGTCGGTCATGTCACTTCTCACTGTTGAACGAGTGGAACGGTGGGGGTGGGGGTGGGGCCGTGAGGTTGGGGGTGGGGGCGAGGGCGGAGGTGTCGTGGTGGTCGTGGTGCACGGGTCAGTGGTCGGCGTGGGCGTTCCAGTGGCCTTCCAGGAGTGCGGCGACCTCGGCGGGCTTCTGGAGCAACGGCCAGTGGTTGCAGTCCAGTTCGACCACGGAGGAGGCGTGCAGGGAGGCCCCGAGCCTGCGGCCGAACTCGATCTGGCAGGCGGGGTCGAGCGCTCCCCAGAAGACCAGGCAGGGCGCCGACACCGCGGACAGTCCCGGTTCCCACTCCGCTCCCATGGTGATCGCGGAGCGGTACAGCTTGAGGACGGAGTCCGTCATCGGCTCGTCCACGCGGCTCACCATGTCCTTGGCCAGCCGCTCCGGAACGTCGAAGCCGGCCACCAGGTCCTCGGCGAACGTCTCCGGGCGCAGTTCCCGCATGTAGCGGTCGCCCTCGACCTGGTCCTGCCAGATCCTGGCCAACGGGTGCCACACGTACGCGGAGTTGACGGGCCCGTTGCCTCCGGCCCAGGTGCGGACCAGATCGGGGCGCAGATAAGCGACGCGGAGGGTGAGGATGCAGCCCCAGTCGTGGCCGACGAGGTCCACCGGCTCGCCAACCCGTTCGAGCCGCCGAATCAGCCAGTCGACGTACTCCTCCTTGGTGGAGCCGAAACCGGTCGGCCGCGGGGCGCCGAACCCGGGCAGGTCCCAGGCCTCCACGTCGGTCCGGGTCAGGTGCTGTCGCACGCCGTCCCAGACGTGATGGGTGTCGGGCACGCCGTGGATCAGGATGGCAGGCATGAGTGATTCCTTCTTCAAGAGGCGTACGGCGCCTCGCGGATGGAAGAGGGATCACATCTTGTCACACCGTGTTTTCGGGTCGCCGTCCTCCGTTCCCCGCGAGTGGATGTCCGAGTGGATGTCCGAACGGATGTCACATGAGCCCCGGCTGCCCGGTCTGCTCTGCAAGGGATGCTGCGGCCACCGCGGTGGTGGGCGCGGCAGGGTGCAGGTGGAAAGGACGTCCCATGGGCCACGACGGGTACGCGGTGTCGATCGCCGAGCTGCTGGACGAGCGGCGGCATCTGCTCGACGTCGCCGCCTGGATGCTGGGCACCGGCCCCGAGGCGGAGGACGCCGTCACCGGCGCCTATCAGCGCTGGTACGACCTCTCCGACGCCCAGCGGACGAGTATCGACGAGCCGCGCACCTGGCTGACCAGGGCCACGGGCACGATCTGCCTGGACCGGCTGCCCCTGCGGGCGTTCCCCGGGGAGGCCGCCACCGAGGCCGACCTGGCGCTGACGGAAGAGATCAGCGACGTCCTGATCGACGCGCTGAACACACTGTCACCGGCCGAACGGGCCGTGTTCGTCCACGCCGCCGATGTCGACAGTGGCCTCGGCGTGAACGCTTCCGGCCTGCCGCCTCGACCGGTCGCGGACGTTGCGGGGCAGGTCGCGGGACGGTGGGCGGGGCAGGTCGTGGGGCAGGGCCCGGGGCAGGGCTCACCCTGGCAGCACGAGCGGATCGTGCGCGCCGTGCGCAGGGCCTGTGACACTCTCGACGCCGCGCGTCTGGCCTCCCTGCTCGCACCCGACGCCGGCGCGTTCTTCGACGGCGGCGGCAAGGTGCGTGCCCTCCCCCGGCCGGTGCACGGCAGGCGGCAGGTGGGCCGTGCCCTGCTGGCGCTCCTCGCCCCGCGCCCTCACATCACCCTCCAGCTGCGCCCCGCCAACGGCCGTACCGCGATCGTCGTGTGCCATCACGACCAGGTCGTCGCCGTGATCAGCTTCGGTGTCACCCGGCATCGCGTCACCCGGGTGTGGGCCGTCCTCAACCCGGACAAGCTGCGCTCCTGGAACCGCGGCACCGCTCCGGCGGCGGAACGCGGCGCACACGACGCTTGACCCGCCGATGACCAGCCGGTTGCCCGCCAGTGGCCTGCCGGTGGCCTGCTGATGCCCGTCGAGGTCCCACCGATGCCTCACACACCCGTTGCGTTTTGCCACGACAGTGGCAACAATCGGTGTACAAGTCCTTCACCATCCATCACTGCATCTCCATCACAGCGCCGGCCGGGACCCACACACCGTTCCGGCGCCCCATCGCAGCTGGACGGGGTGCGGCGCCCGAGTTGAGGATGAGAGGGAGAAGAGGCAGACATGATTTCGGCATCGCGCACGGCACACAGCATCGCGAGCACCGCGGAGAGCCTACAGAGCGATCTCGACCGCCTGGAGTTGCAGAAGCGGTCGTTGGAGAGGGAACTCGCGGCCGTCGCCGCCCATCTCGACACGGTACGCCGAGCCGTCCATGCCCTGGAGAGCGCGTTGACGGAGCCGGTGGCACCGGCGGCACAGCCGTCGGGGTCCGAAGCGGACTCGGATCGCACGGATCGCACGGATCGCACAGCTTCCGCGGATCCCGGAGACGCCGGAGATCCCGGAGACCACACGGACAGCGGGTACGGCAGACTGACCGAACAGATCCTGACCTACCTCTCCCAGGTCGGTGACACCGACGTCCGCGCCCGTGACGTGGCGACCGCACTGGGCCGCGCCACCGACAGTGGAACCATCAACGCCGTCCGCAGCACGCTCGACCGTCTCGTCGGCACATCCCGTGTCCGGCGCACGGGCCGGGGCCTCTACCGCGCCGCCCCGCGCCCCTGACGGACAGGAAGCCGGGCCGTGGCCCCGGACGCGGTTCGCGGGGGTTCGAAGGCGTCCGGGGGCCACGGCGGCACCCGCCTGGCTCTGTGCGGCGGATGCGGCGGCGTTCCCGACGCCTTCGTGGAGCAGCCCGACGTCGAAAACACTGTGTTCAGAGTACCGCACCCCAACACTCTTCATGACACTGTTGAACCCGGGCCGGCAGCGAACCTCATAACAGTGTTGTAAACGGTGGCATTCTTTCTTGCCTCTGGTCCGTCGTGCACGGATGATCGGACGACGTGAACCACGCGCATCAGTCCTCGCCCCTCGCTCCCGGAACCCACTCCCTCACCGTCCCCCACGGTGCCGCCCGTATCGAGCAGCGGTACCACGTCGCCGGTTCCGGCCCCGTGTGCGTCGCCCACTCGGGCGGACCGGGGATCGGCTGGGAGTACCTTCGGATGCCTGAGCTGGAAGAACGTCTGACCATGGTCTACGTCGAACCGGTCGGGACGGGCCTCTCCGGGCACCTTCCGGACGCCCGCGACTACACCGTGGCCACGTACGCGGACCTCCTGCACCATGTCGTCGACCAGCTGCGGCAGCCTCGGATCCACCTGCTCGGACACTCCCACGGTGGTTTCGTCGCCCAGCGGTACGCGCTGGACCACCCGGACCGCCTCGCCACCCTCGTCCTGTACGACACCTCCCCCGTGGCGGACGCGGCGTTCTGGTCGGCGGCGGTCGCCGCCATGGAACGGTTCGAGCGGCGGCACATCGACTCCCACCCCGAGGTGGCCGGTTACACCGCCGCCCTCACCACCCCGCTCGGCGCCCTGACCGACGAGGGTGCCACCGCCGTCCTGCGGCACATCATGCCGGCGTACCTCTACGACTACTGGGGTCGGGAGAAGGAGTTCGGGCCCGCCCGCGAGTCACTGCGCATGTACGCGACGCCCAATCAGGGAGAGGGCGCCCCGTTCGACGTACGACCGGCCCTCCCCCGGATCACCGGGCCGACGCTGGTCCTGGCGGGAGAGGACGACTTCATCTGCGGTCCCCACTGGGCCGGCCTTCTCACCGGGTCACTGCCCGACGCCGAACCGGCGATCCTGAGGCACACCGGCCATCTGGCCCACCTCGAACGCCCCGGCCTGTTCGCCGACACGGTGCTGGGGTTCCTGGAGACACACGGTGCCTTCTAGAGCAGCCGCCCGCCTGACGACCCCGTGGCCCGGCGCCGTCATCGAGCGGGGAGCCAGGGCGGAGCGTCCACTATCCCCCTATCCCCCTAGGCGCAGATCAGGTTCCGGACCTCCTGGAAGGCGTCGTACTCGGCCTTCTGGCCGCCCCAGGGCTCCGGTTCGCCCAGGAGCGCTGTGAGGCGGTCAAGCGACGACATGGCTGCTCAGCCTCCCAACGGCACTCGACAACACCACATCGTCCAGCAGCTCACGCGGCCTGAGCGGCAGTTGGTGCTACGCCGCCGTGTTTCAGGACGGACTCTGTCCCCGCGGGCGCCATCCGACCGACAAGCCCCAGCGGATTCCCGCGCCGGCCGTGACCACGACTTCGATGTGCCGCTTGCTGCTGTCCACGCTGATCTCGTTGTACGTCGCCGAAGGGGTGGCCCCGCACAGGATCGTGTAGGTGGCCAAGTCGCCGATGGCGATGACCGTTCTCCCCTCGCCTGCGCACTCGGTCGCCACGGCGACGGTCCCGGCGTCGATGCTCTCGATCACGGCCACCTCTTCGGACCCCGTCCTGTCTGCCAGTCGGACAAAGGCTTTGGTCGAGTCGGAGATGTCGGGTGGAGTTGTCGCCAGGTCAATGGCGGAAGCGGAGCTGGACGGGCCCGCGAAGGGTTGCGGACTGCCGTTCGATGCGCCCTGGCCGCTGTGTGCCGTGCAGCCTGTGGCGAGTGAAAGGCTCGCCGCCAAGCCGATCGTCACGATCGCACGGGTCTTGGTCAGTTTTGACACGTGCACCAACCGACCGTGTGAGCCATGCAGGGCTTGGCTGTTGAGGACACAGTGTGCGCGTAACTGGGCAATGCGACCTTCATCGATCCGCTGAGGGCGATGCGACAGGTGTCTCGTTCCTTTGCTGCCCCGCGCAGCAGTCCCGGCTGGTGAAGCGGCAGATTCTGCACGGGATCCTCCTTTGATCATTTGTGAGTGTAGGCGGCGAAAGCGGGGGGGGAGATGAACGGGTCGCGGGTGCCGGTGATGTCCAGTACGTGAAGGGCCTGGCTGCGCGCTCCGTGTGGTTCGAGAGGGCGCCGGGGGGTGGGGGGCGTTGATGCCGGGGCTGTCGGTGGCGGTCACCTTGAGGATGAACGTCTTCTCCGCCGTAGCTCCGACCCCCACGCTCTTGTCTGAAGTTCAGGCCTTCGTCGCCATCGACGGTGAGGGCCTCTGGCACCCCGCAGATGGAGAAGGCGAGCACGCTTGAAAGTCCCACGGCAGTACCCGGCTTACGCACGAACTCCCAAGGCAGTCCCGGAGGCCAGGCAAACGCAGGTCGGCGGATGATCGGAGCGCGCAGTGCACGCGGCCCTCGCACATACAGTCCGGTGAGGCACTCGTTCACCAGGTCATGGCCCACGGCCTGGTGACCCTGCCCAGTGTCTACCTGGATACCTGGATCCGACCGCGTATTCCCGACACCTCGTGAGCGTGGCTCCGAAAGCCGTATACGTGCGCGGCGAGCAGACCTAAGATCACTGCGCCCGGCGTCCGCTGTGGCCGCGCACGCCTCCGAGACAGGCCGAAGACGATGACGAACACCGACCGCAAATCTCCCTGGATCCTCGCCCGTTCCGCGCAGGCCGCGATAGTGGCAGCCGCTGTGGCGGACGTGTTCCGCGCGGCGGCGGTCCGGGATCGCTACCTGCTCCACACGGATGCGTCCCCGGACGAGTCGGGCTTCATCTCGATGGTCTTCCCCTATCTGATGACTCTTGCGATCGTGGTGTTCCTGGTGTGGCTGGCCCGGTCCCGGCGCACGGCCCAGGAGCTGTCCTCCCAGGCCCCGCTCCCGAGTCGGGGCTGGACGATCGGCGCGTGGTTCATACCGGTGGTCAACTTCTTTGTCCCGCGCCAGTTCGTCCTCGACATCGGGCGCGCCAGTTCCCCGTCATGGGAGCAGGGGCGCGGCACGATGCTGGTGAACCTGTGGTGGGTCGCCTGGATCGCGCACGCACTGGTGCTTGTCGCGGGGAATCGGCTGGCCCCGGAATCAATGGCTTTGCTCGTGGTGGCGGAGGCGCTCATGATCGCGGCAGCCGTGCTGCTGGGGCTCGTCATCCAGCACATCACGGCGTTGCAGACCGCCGCGCCCGGCACCACCGTCCCGGTCGCTCCTCTCGCGCAGGCGTGAGGTGGTTCTCCCTCGGTGTACTCCCGCCGTGGCGGCGAAGTTCGCTGGGCGGATGGCCGGCGCTACTGAACTTGAATGGGTGTTGTCGGCGGTATGAGGTCCGGCAGGTATGCATGGCTGTACCCGTGTGGATCCAGGTGTAGCTCGCACGCCAAGATGTGCGGGTGACGAAGAGTGAATCTGATCTGCTGACGTTGCTGGGTGAGCTCGATGACCCGGAGTGGCTGGAGTGGCCGCGGGACTACAACCGCAGTCAGATGGCTGCCCTGTTCGGTGAGCTGGTGGCACGGCTCGAGGACGACTTCACAGCTCGCTGCACCGCCGAGCGGGACACCCAGGACTCCAGTGAGTACGGACGTGTGGTTGTGCCCGCGGAAGCAACCGTGTGCGGGACCCGGATCGTGGTCTGTGTGAGCAAGTTCGGGTCCCTCGCCTTGATCTGCGCAGACAACCCAGGAGCCTTCTTCGGCACGGAGGATGCCCAGGCCGAGGGCGCGCTGGATGCCGCCGACCTCGCCAAGGCAGATCGGGCGCTGGCCGATCTCGGTTATCTGGTGCTTCCCGAAGAACTGCTGGAACACGACTACGACGGGCCCAGCCAGCTGCCCTCTCATGTCCAGCGGCCCAGTTGGTGGCATCGCTTCTTCGGCACCTTCTGATGATCACGCTCCGAGGGTCAAACCCGTGTCGACGAGGCAACCGTCGACCAGGTCCGGGCGGTACTGGACCTGCTTGAGCCGGTGCTTGATGGCCCTGGTGATCTGGCCCTGGTGATCTGGCTCAGGTCGGCTGCGGCGAGGTTGCCGATGTCGCACTTGAACAGCGACCAGATGCCCTCCTGCAGGTTGAGGTCCGGGGCGTAGGAGGGCAGTTGGGAGACGGTGTGCCAGCCAGCGTTCGCAGCGATGAACTCCCGCAGCGGGGCCATCAGGTGGATGCGGACGTTGTCCCAGACCAGCACGATCGGGCCGCCGCGTTGGATACGGGCCCGGATGAGGAGGTCGCAGAGGTCGCGCCATCCGAAGCCCTTGGGCTGGTCCTTGCGGCCGTTGTACTCGCGGACCGCGTAGAGGATCCGGGACCTCTCGCCGGGGTTGTAGCAGGTCATGCCCACCATCGACACCCGTCCCGATCCCCGGCCCTGCACCCGCACCACCGGGGTTCGGCCTTTCCGGCCCCAGATCCTGGCACGCGGCGAAGTCATCGGCTGTCCGGCTTCGTCCTCGAAGACGATCCAGCCGCCGCACGCCTCCGCGGTGCTCTTACCCGCGGCCATACCTCCTTCTTCCACAGCTCCACCGCCGCGTGGTCACGCTCGATGGCCCGCCAGACGGGCTGCTGCCACGACCAGCCGTTCCGCTTCAACAGGCGCCAGGTGCCCTCCACCGTGTAGGAGGCGTGGAACAGCCGATCGATCAGCGTCTTCACCCGCGCCAGCGTCCACCGCTGGTCCGCCCAGCCGTGAGCAAGCGGACCACGCTCCAGTTTCCGCTCCAGCCTGGCCATTTGCGCCTGGCCTGGCGCCACCGCGGCGAGGTCGGGGTCCTGTCGAAGGGATCGCCCGGCCGCCCGAGGCTGGGCAGCCCGCGCAACTCGCCGCATGGACGCGCGGTGACTCGGCGGATCGGAACATGCCGCCGCACGACATCCGCGATCGCCCCCTTCACGAAGACACACCTCAAAGGTCCCGCTCCACCGCCCCTGCCCCTGCCCCCGCCCCTCCTAGCGGTGGATGCCGACGGCGAGGCTCCGTCGGCATCCACCGCCAGGACGGTCGCACCGGCACAGGCGCAGCCCTCCGTCAGGCCGCCCGCGACCGCCGTCGACCCCTCACCTCCCTCGGAACTCCCCCGGCCTCACGGATGAACTCGGGAAAGACCACTTCACACGCAGACCCTCGCACAGCCGTGCGGGCGTGAAAAAGGAAATCACCTTGTCCGGGATTTCGGGTGAATATATGTCCCGTTCCCCCTTCCCTTGTCCGCTCCATCCACCTACGGTATTTCGAGAAGCGCTGCCGAAAAGATCGGGGGATGGCGGCAGCCAGGGGGAGATCGAGGAATCCACAATTCCTGTACGCCGTATCAGCGGCGTGCTTCGGCATGGATTCGATCACATCGGCACCACGGGGAAGCAGGAAACGGAATGGCTGACTTCAAGAACCTGGTCGTCTTAGGCGACAGCATGTCGGACATCGGCAACAAGTGGACGTGGCCCACCGGGGAATTGGGCCGTCTTCTCAACGCCCTGAGTCTGGGCGGGATGCGCGTCAACGAGACCGGCCGCTTCAGCGACGGCAAGAACTGGACGGACTTCCTGGTGGAGTGGGCCACCGGCGAGTCGATCATGTGGGGCAACAGGGACGTCACCCTCGCCGCCTCGTCCCAGCACCGCTCGCTGACGAGCGGAGCGGAGATGTGGGTGAACGACTGGGAAGCACAGCCGCAGGCGAAGTTCGACGCCGAGGCCTACCTCAAGGAGCTGGAGGAACGCGGCAAATCCGGGCTCTCCGCCTCCACCGCGCCGGCCTCGGCCAAGGGGCAGCCGCCCAAGGTCCTGCGCTACGTCAACTACTCGATGGGCGGAGCCATCGCCACGCGCGACTGGAAGCCCGCGGCCGGGGCCCTGACCACCCTGGACGAGCAGGTCGAGAGCTACGTCTGGCAGCGCAAGAACTACACCGGCCGCTTCGACGGGCCCACCCTGCACGTCATCTGGATCGGCCTCAACGACTTCGTCACCGCCAAGCGTCCGGACTACCCCGCGAGCGCGAACCTGCCCACCACCGGCGTGTACGCGGACTGGCTCGCCTGGCAGCAGAACCATCCGGGCGAGTTCAAGGACCTGAGCGGCAAGGGCGCCTTCCCCGCCGTGGCGGAGATCCAGGCCGGTGTCGAGAAGATCAACGCCGCCTTCCCCGACCAGGCCCAGGGCCACCACTTCATGGTGATCGACCTGCCGAGCGTCTACAACGCCTGCCGCTTCATGGAGAACATGCGGCAGGACACGGCGAAGAAGGTCGAGGAAGCGAAGAACATCGAACCCGTCGTCGTCTCCTACAACAAGCTGCTGGAGAACCTGCTGGCCAACTGGCCGGCCGGGCCGCACGCACCGCAGCCTGACCACGCGCGGTACGTGCGGATGAACCGCTGGATGCAGGAGATCAGCGTCGACCTGGCGGGCTGGGGTCTGACGAAGGACTTCCAGGACCACGGAGTCCCCGTGTTCTACACGCCTCCCCTGCCGGGCCAACCGCAGAAGGACCCCGCACTCGCCTCCCGCAACCGGATCACCACCAGCGACCTCGGGCATCCCAGCGAGATGGTGTACCGACTGATCGCCCGCTACTTCACGACCCAGGTGATGAAGGCGGGGCACACCCTCGGGCGCCTCGACGCGGCGACCTGGCGGACCCACGCCCCCGACCAGCACCGGCCATTCGGGCTCGTGGGCGACTGACGTACTTCGAAATGCCGCCGAATCATCCGGAACCTCGGACGGTTCGGCGGCATTCGCATGTTCCGTCGCGCCCTGGGGATTCGACGACCGGTGACCCGGCGACTGGAATCGATTTTCCATCTGCCCGTCCGGAGCTTCGAATTCCCGATCTGAGATTCATTTGAGGTTCCGCACCCGTATAAGCATTCGCTTTCCCATGCCCCGTTTTCGGCCCCGTTCCCACAACGCGCCCACTGCGCTTGAACTCGGGTTGCCGTGGCCACGCACAGAGCTTGATCCTCGCGGTACGCCGCCGTAAAGGATGCAGCACTACCCGGGGCGCGGTGCACGGTGCGCGAGGCTCGGTGCGCGGTGCGCGGTTGAGTCGTCGAGGGAGCGAGCGGCCCGAGCCGGTCGGCGGCCCGTATGCGGAGCGTGCTGAGGGGGCACAGCAGGCTCTTCCGCCGCGCCCTCTCTGTCGCTCTTGTTTGGTTGGATCGCGAACTGCGGTGTGACCGCAAGCAGTCAGCCGTCAGTGCGCTTCGCGGCGCGGGCTTCCCTCCGCCGCTCCGCAGCAATGCGGGAGAAGTGCGCCCAGGGCGCCGCGGGGGCGCCCTGGGCGGTGTCGTCGACTATCGAGGTCGGTCGTTCATGCTCAGCTGGTGAAGGTGAAGTACTTCCAGGAGCCGTAGGTCGTGGTGTTGACGCTGTCGCCCGAGCCGCTGATGTAGGAGTTGCGGACCCGGAAGCGGATGCCCTTGGGCGGGGTGCCGGTCAGCTGGACGGCGGACTTGCCGGCGGAGTCGAGCTTGAAGTAGTCGCCGTACGTGGTGATCCAGCTGGTCCCCGACCAGTACTGGACCTGGAGCTTCTGCTTGCGGTTGGGGTACGGCGGCAGCTTCGCGGTGACCAACGGGTCCTTGGACTGGCGGAAGAAGAGATACGTGTGGTTCCACGTGTACTTCGTCTTGTAGGAGCCGCTGACCGACGTGGAGATCGACACCTTGGCGCCGACCGTGCTCTGCACGGACTTCGGGGCGTAGCGCGCGTCCCCGGCGAACTTCGCCGTCAGCTCCGTCTTGCGCTTGAGGTCGACGACGACGGACAGGTTCCCCGCGGAGTTGACGGTGCCGGTCTTCACCAGCTTGTTCGGCTTGTCCGCGCCGTAGGGGTTGGCCCAGATCTCCACCTTGCGGTTCTTGTACGTGCTGCCGAGGTGCGCGGTGAACTTCACGTCCTGGCCGTACGAGTAGACCTTGCCGTTGTTGTTCAGCGTCAGCGTCGGCGTGGCCCGGGAGACGTCGACGGTGTCGCCGGTGGAGGCGCCGTTGTGTTCGGCGTCGCCCGCGTACGTCACCGTGTACTTCACCTTGCCGCCGGCCGGCGGGGTGTCCGTGAAGCTGAACTTGCCTCCCGCGGCGAGGGACTTGGTGCCCAGCGACTTGCCGCCCGGCGACTCCGTGTCGGTGCGGGTGACCGTGACCGGGGTGCCGGCGGGCAGAGCGAGGTTGGCGGTGAGCGTGCCGGTCACCGTCAGGGTCTTGGCCCGCGCGGCGGAGGCCGGGGCGTTCACGGTGAGCGTCGTCGCGTACTTGCGGGGTTCGTCGACGACCCGGAACTGGGGTGTGTAGTAGGTGTCGGTGATGACGAGCAGCTTGCTGCCGTCCGCCGACCATTCGGTGGTGTGGCCGCCCCACGGCATCCAGTCGTGCGACAGGTTGCGCACGCTGGCCGGCTTGCTCGCGTCGGTGGAGAAGACGTAGGTGTCACCGATGTCGTCGGTGTCGAGGACGGTGGCCGCGACCGTGCCGTCCGGAGCGACGGACACCGTCTCCGGCTGCGAGGGGACGGGGTAGGTGCGCACCTCGGCCAGGTCAGAGAGACGGTACTCGGTGAGCGCCCGGGTGCCGGGTCCGGCGACGACGACGTTCTGCCCGTCGGGGGTGAGGGCGGCGTCCTTGTAGAAGCCGCCCTTGTCAGCGGTGACCTTGAGCACCGGGGTGCCGGAGGAGATGTCGTAGACGACGATCGGCCCGGAGCTGATGCCGGAGTCGAGAGCGAGGAGCGTGCCCGGGTTGTCGGGGTCGGCGTAGAGCTCGGGCGGGGTGGCGAAGTCGTGGCCCACCGCCAGGTCGAGGGTGACCGTCGGGGTCTGGGCGGTCAGATCGACCACACCGAGCCCAGAGTCCCACTGGTCCCCGTAGCCGAACCACAGCTTGCCGTCCGTGTAGGCCAGCCGGGAGGGGATGGTCTTGTCGCCGGTGGCGTACTCGGCGGTCTGTGCGAGCGTCGCCGTGTCGAAGGCGACGATCTTGTCGGCGCCGTAGACCGCGGCGTAGAGCGTCCCGCCTTCGGTGCTAAGGGTGAGGTCACGGACCTGGGGGAGGCCGGTGAGGGTGCCGATGACGGCCCCGGTGGGGTCGGTGACGGCGATCTGGTTCGTGGACCGGTCGCTGATGAAGACGCGGCCGTGCACGGCGTCCACCACCATGTCGGTGGCGTCCTCGAGGACCGTGACGGGCTTGACGGAGTCGGCGTACGCCGGAGTGACGGCCAGTGCCGCCGAACTGAAGAGGACCGCCAGTGTGGTGGCGGCCGCGAGGGAGCGCTTGCGCACTAGGTTTTCGAACCCCCCGGAACGAATGCGGATGCCCACGCGCGCGGCCCCGTACCCATGGGGGGGCCTGTGCGTCACGTGTGGCGAGTGAGCGAAGAATAGGTCATACGACTGACACCGCCGCCACCGGGTTTGTCACGCGGGCCGGCTCCGGTACGAGTTCGTGCGGTTCCACCGCGAGGAGCGGCGCGGGATCCGGCCCCTGTTGCGGCCTGCCTGCTTGGAGGGTCGGACGTCCGTCGGCGGCCAACTTCTCTACGACCGGTCGATGAGAAAGATCCCCGCTTGGCCGACCGATGCCCAAGCCGCCGACATCAGACCCTCGCAATCCGGACGATAATTACCCAAAACGGTCTCCAACAAGTGCAGTTAAGGGACCGAAGGGACTGGATCTCGACGGAATGCAGCGTTCCGCCCGCGTGCTGGAACAGCACCCGGATGCCAGTCGGCGACGACGATGAGGAGACAGAGCCGGTGCCCCGAAAGACATGGAGGAGAACGCCAGCAGCGCGCGAGGATGGTGCGGGAATGAATGATCAGGTTCCCGCTGCGTATCCGGCGATGGTGTTCGACCGGGACCACGTGCCCGTACTCGTCGGCAGATCGGCGCCGGCCCGGCACTTCGCAGTGGGAGGCGCCCGTGTCGTCATAGGTCCGAGCGGAACAGTGGTCGTCACGGAAGCGTGTGACACACCCACCCAAAGGGGCGTGTGGAGCGCTGACAAGGTCCGCTTGATCGGGCCCGCACCGGCCTCGGTCACGGAACGGCTCATAGGAACGCCCTGGACGTGAACGACGGCTCGTGGCCGATCCACATCGCGGTCCGCGTCGGCGGGGAAGTCGTGTACCTGGGTACCGCCGAAGTGAGCCGAGCGGACGCTTCCGATGGTGTCCTCATCGACTGCGAACTGCGCTTTGAGACGCCCTTGAGCAGAGAACTCCTCAACCAGGCACGCCCACCACTCCCCCTGCGCAGTTCTCCCTCTTCGAGGCCTCCTTGAGCGCCGACTACGTCGCCCTGACTTCCAAACTCACCGCACCCAGGTCAAGCAGCTCACCGAAGCACCCTGGATCCGCCGGCCGACCTGCCGATCGACTGGAACCGCTTCGATGGCTGATCCCGAAGAGGTCAGCCGACCATTACCTTGGCAGGCCGCCTCCTGAACTCCTACAGGTTTGCAGCGGACGAATGACCGGGGGAGGCACCGTCCTTACGAAGACGCCAACGGCAGCACACGTTGCCTGTCTGTCGTGGGTGTGCGCAACGGAGTTGCCGCTGACAATGGTTGCCGGGATCATGCAGACCTCAGTGGTGAGGACTGCCGGATTCACGCAATGCGATCGCCTGACGAGGACCCCAGCATTGATTTCATGATCAAAGTGCTCGTCGTGGAGGACACGCAGGCGATGCCGCCGGGCCGACCGCTCTCCTCGGCGGCGAGTTCGGCATCGGGGTCGTACGTCAGGTCGCCGACGCGGGTCGAGGCTCTGGATCCCGCAGAACACGTGTGTCCGAACGCCGCACTCATCGGCATCGACCTTCCGGGCATGGACGGGATCGCACTGGCGAGCGCGTTGTCCAGCCAGGTTCCGTCCCGCCGCGCGGCGGTGCTCACGGCCATGAACCGGCACGACCATGTCCGCCGCGCCCTCGATACGGGCGGGTCGGGCTATCCGACGAAGAGCGTCTCACCCCCGGCCCTGGCCGAAGCGGTCCGTACGGCGGTCACCGGAGGACGCGTCATCGAGCCGCCGGATTTGGCTGACACTCTTGACGAGCTACTGGAAGAGTAGAGCCCGAATCCGGAATCGAATCAACCCTGCGGGCAGGCAGGGAGAAATTCCTACTTGCTTGACTCTGCCGGGACAGGGATATCCTCGTGCGTCCCGCAGCCCTACCGGGAAAGGAAGAAGCAGCGAGGCCGAGTACAGGATCAGCTGGCATCACACGAAATACCCGAGCAATCACTTACGCGGAACCCCTGATCGTTTCGCCCCTCTACCTACGACAAGGCCGAAAAGCCCTCCCCTCTCCCCCAGGGGCAGCCGTAATCAACTTTACCTTGCTTCACGCCACATTGACTAAATCATACCTGCCAGGATCCCGCATTCTTGAGGTAAATCGGACCATGCAAAATTATCGGTTGAGTTTTCTGCTGTTCTTCGTGCCGTTCATGGTCTCCAGCGGAATCGGCAGGCTTGAGGATTCCGGGTGTCCTGCGCTTCTGGGCGGGGGTGAGGTAGCCCTGGGCGTCGCCATCACGGCCGGTTCCGTCAAAGAAATCAGGGACGCCAGGGCAAAACGCCGAACGGGCGAATCTTCGTCACGGGAAGCGAAACCTTCCAGCGACTCCCAGCTCAGAGACTGATTGCCGCATTTCCGTCTTCACTCCCCATGAGCAGCGGCACGCACAGGACCCCGCAGAACCCCGCAGAACCCGCCAGCGATGCTTGAACAAAGAAAAAGGAAAGATTGACGCAAGTGACGATCAAGATCGATCAAGCGGGAAAGCGCTTGCGCTAGGATTCCGGCACCCCTTGAATCCTGCGTCTCGGCAGCAGAGTCGCGGCGCCGGAAAGCAAGGAGCGAGCAGGCATCCCCGTCACAGTTCCTTCCGGGAGCACACCGATGCGCCGACGTCACCGCGGCAAGGTTGAAGTCGCCCTGACAGCAGCCACTCCTGACGTGATTGCAATTACGCTTCAGGAAATAGTCAGCCTTGTCGAGGTTCTCGACCATGCCCATGCGCAGATTTCACATCTGAGCGATGCAGAAAGCGACACCGTCGCCGACGCCAGCGGAGCCGCTCTCGTGCCCTCACTCTTTGCGCGGGTCGGGCTGGCTGCGATCCAGGGCTTTCATGACATTCCCCTGCTCGCCGACGAGGTCGGGCTGCTTGAGGCTGCGGTGATCAACCTGGAATCGTACGAGGGGAACGAGGTCGTACTGGTCGCCGGGTATGGATTGTTGGATCTCTTTGCGAAACGAAGGAAGAATGTCCATCCACTGCGCGAGGTGCATGGAATTCTGGCATTCAGCGAAGAGGCGGGGGATGCTGTGAGTGGATCGGCGACTCCTTCCATGACGTGACGGCGCCGGCGCGGGGCAGGCCGCGTCCTGGTGTCTTGGCGCCTCAAGGCAGTGCGGAGTCAGGCCAGTTGGCGGTCCGTGTCGTCTGCCAGTTCGTGCAGGAGGTCGTAGGCGACCGGTACGAGGTGGCAGGTGCGGAAGTGCTGGGTCGCGAGGGCGACCAGGGCCGTGCCGGATGCCGGGTGGAGTGCGGCGAAGGCTTGCTGTCCGAAGGTTGCTCCGGGGTGGAAGAGGACGGGGCCTTGTGTGGCCGGGTGTTGGAACCAGGTGAGTGTGTGGGTCTCCCGCAGCCCTCGTCCGTGGCGCAGTTGTGGGGTGCTGGCGTGTCGCAGCGCGGCGCCCAACGTTCCGCTGCCGGGGCGGAGATGGGCCTCCAGGTACGTGAGCAGGTCCCCCGGTGTGGTGCGTACGGAGGCGGCCGGCGCGAAGGCTCCCATTGATGTGACCCGCACCTGTGTGGTGCCGTCCCGGTCGTGGCCCACGGCGTCGCCGGGGGTCTCTTCCGGCTTCGCCGTGCTTGCTTTGAGGCCCAGCGGCTCCAGGACTCGTGCCCTGAGCAGGTCCAGGTAGGGCGTTCCGGTCGCCCGGGCCAGCACCTGTCCGAGCAGCGCCGCTCCGAAGTTGGAGTAGCGCCAGGCCGTGCCCGGCTTCCTCCGTGCTCGTGTGCGGGTGAACGCCTTCAGCAACTGGGCTGTTCCGTAAGCCGTGTAGGGGTTTCTTCGAGGGAACAGAACTGCGCTGGGCAGTAGTTCGGGCGGGAGCCTTGGCAGGCCCGAGGTGTGCGTGACCAGGTGGTGGAGGGTGATCCCGGTGTGGTGCGCCTGTTCGGCTCGGGGCGATACGTATCGGGTCACCGGGTCGTTGAGGGTTACTACGCCGTGCTCCGTCAGTTCCGCCAGCAGGAGTCCCGTGAACGTCTTCGTCAGTGAGCCGAGTTCGTAGCGCAGGCCCAGTCGGACGTCGTCGGGGCGGTCGGCTCGGCCTCCGCAGACCATGGTGCGTTCCCCGTTGCGGGAGACGGCCAGGACGACGTCGGGTGCGTCGATCCTGGTGATGGCCTCCCGGAGGCGGTCAGCGGTGCGGGTCACTCAGCTCAGCGCCCGGGAGGTGGCCATCGCGGAGGCGAAGGCGGCTACGAGGGTGGGGTGGTGGACGAGGTCGAAGACATCGCCGGGATCGCCCTCGGGCATGCCGTACTGGATGGGCATGGCTCCGGAAGGGGCCTGCGCGGCGGCGAAGCGCTCCCAGATGTCCGCGTCGAGGGCGGGGGTGGGCAGACAGGCGTCCACTACGAGGAGTTCACCCAATAGGTCCCAGTGCTCGCGCTGTGCCCACTCGTCGATCCAGGCCGGTAGCCATTGGGTGAGGTAGTCGGAGACGTGGGAGGGGATACGGCTGGGTGCCTCGCCCCAGTTGCTGAGGTGGAAGACGGTATGGGTGAGGTTGTAGGCGGTGTCCATCTGGAGGGTCCAGGGTTCAGGCAGTTGGCCCAGCCAGGTGCGTGCCAGGTTCTCGCGCACGTCGCCGCCCTCCGTGAGGCCGATCCTGCGTTCGGCCGCGCGCAGCGCCATCTGCCGGTTGGGCAGCACCTCCAGCGCGGCCCAGCTCCGTAGCCGCCGGGGCACCGCCAGGGCTTCCTCCAGCGCGAGGTTGCGGTAGCCGCACTCGTAGAAGGGTGCGTAGACCTCCATCGGCACCGGGGAGAGCGGCTCGCTGCGCTGGATGTCGGCGAGGAGGGCGCCGCCGTCGAGGAGTTCACGCCAGGCGAAGTCCAGCAGGGCGCCGCCCCGTTCGCGCTGGCGGGAGCCGGCGAGGCCCTCGCGGAACAACACCCGCATGTTGATGCCGAGTTCGCCGATCGGCTTCAGCCGCTCGCCCAGGGCGAGGTTGGTGGCCCGGTCGTGGTCGGTCAGGCGGAAGTGGTCGCGCTGGGCATCGAGCCAGTCCAGCGCCCGCTCGCCGACGTGGTGCAGCACGGCCGGGGAGGCAGTCGTGGCAGTCGTCATCGAGGATTCCCGTCCGCGAGTGCCAGGGTGGCCGCGAACGCCGCGACCAGGGTCGAGTGGTAGCAGGTCCGGAAGAGGTCCTGTGGCAGCGTGCCGTTCTCCGGGATGCTCCCGTCGGTGCTCTGGGCGGCGGCGAGCCGTTCCCAGGCGGTGCCGTGGCGGGCGGCGGTCGGCAGACAGGCGGCGACGGCGAGGAGTTCCCCGGCCAGGTCCCATTCCTCCTCCGCCAGCCAGCACTCCAGCCAGGCCGGAAGCCACAGCCGCAGGTAGTCGGCCGTGCGCGGGGCCATGTCGGCGCGGGCGCGGCCCCAGTCGGTGACGTGGAAGACGTCGTGGGTCAGGCCGTACGCCGTGCGGCGTTCCAGTGCCCAGGGTTCGGGGAGCGATCCGAGCCAGGTGCGGGCGAGTTCGGTGTCGAGGTCGCCGTGCGGGGTGAGCCCGATGCGCTGCTCGGCCCGCAGGACGCCCAGGGTGCGGGTGGGTGCGTCCCGGGGAACGGCCCGGGTGCGCAGCCGTGTGGTGACGCCGGCGAGGGCGTCGGCGCGGGGGTGCCGCAGGCCGGCGCGGGCGAAGGCGCCGTACAGTTCGACCGGGTAGGTGGCGTACGGCTCGCGGTGCATGAGTTCCGCGAAGAGTTCGCCGCGCGCGGTCTCCTGCCAGGCGAAGTCCAGGAGTGACCGCGCGGTCTCCCGGATGTCCGCGCGGGGGTGGGCGACGGCGATGTACCCGCTCAGTTCGGCGAGTTCGCCCAGCGGCTTCCAGGTGCGGTCGCGGTCGGCGTCGGTGACGGCGTCGTCGGGCAGCCGGAAGGAGTCCCGGGCCCGCACGAGCCAGTCGACGGCCTGCCGGGCGACCTCGTCGAGCAGTTCGGGGTCGAGAGGGGTGGTGTCCTGGGCCGTCGTGTCCCCCGCGACGGTCATCGGCCGCGTCCGAACAGGCGGTCGGCGGCGACGACATGGAGGACGACGCGGGGGTCCGCGGCGCCCCAGTTGCCGACGAAAGCGAGGCCTGCGTCGAGGCCGAGGGTGTCGGGGACATCGGGGAGGCGGGCCAGCCAGCGGCCGAGACCGGCGGCCTGGAGCCAGTCGCGGCGGCGGACGGCGCGGACGAAGCCGCGGGAGAGGTCGACGACGCGTGGGGCGAGCCGTTCCTCCAGGTCTACGGCGAGGCCCGGGACGGCGAGGGCTGCCAGTTGGGACACCTGGTGGGCCAGACGTGGCCAAGGTTCGGCCTCGGTCCAGCCCTTGTCGGGCTCACCGGAGGCGGGCCAGGCGGCGGGCAGCAACTGCCGTGCCGCTTCGGTCAGTCCGTGATGGCTCCACGCGGACACGGCGGAGCCCGCACTGGGCGGATAGGCGGTCAGGGACCGCCGTACGACCGTCTCGTCGGCCGGGTCGCGCTGTTCCGGTCGTCCGGCCGCGTAGGGCAGCAGGACGTCCGCGCCGAGGATGCGGACCGCCGCCGGGGTCAGCGGGTCCTCCGGGCGCAGGACGCGGGACAGGGCGTAGGGGCCACCCTCGCGCAGGGCGAGGGTGACCCCGTGGGCCGCTTCGGCGATCGCAGTGTTCAGGGGCGCGGCCTCCTGGGCCTGCTCAGCCAATGCGGATCCCCTCGGTTCAGCCGGACTTCTTGGGGCGGGGAGTCGGGGTCGACAGCAGCAGCCCGCCCGCGCCTGCGATGACCAGCAGAGCGGCGCATTCAGCGCTGTCGTGGTGGACACCGTCCGGCTCGGGGGCGTCGACGAGGCCCTCTACCTGGAGAGCGAGGTCAGCCGTCTCGGTCGGCAGTGTGTGTTCCATGCCCATGGGGATCAGCTCCTAGAACAGGTGGACACGCAAAAGCCTATAGGCGGTATAGATCATCGCAACTCGGGCAAAGTTTAAGAGAAAAGAGGTCAACTGACCCGGATTTTCAGCGGATGCGGGCGCCGGGCGGGCCCGGCGGCGCGGGACGGGTGCGGCACCGGGAGGCGAGGGGCAGGCAACCCCGGAATGTATGACTCTCCGTGAGGCTTTGGCCGTAGCGGGGCCTCACCTGCGCCGGGACGAGGGGGAATGGCGGAGGGGGCAGTCGTTGGAGGGGCCGACCTGGGCCGCCTCGCCGTCGTGAGGCAATGAGATTCGTGGGGCAATGAGAAAGGTCCGTCCGCACTGTGTGCGGACGGACCTTCCATCTGAGCGCCGGGCAGGCCTTGCACCTGCATTTCCCCGCAGGAAGCGGGGCGTCTTTCCTTGGACCACCAACGCAGTACCAGTCGGCCGCAGTTGCGGTGACCGGCTCTTGATCCACTATAGCGTGCCTGGGGCTGCCGGAGGCAAGGCGCCTCCGGAGTGGCGGGCATCGGAGCCACGGGCAGCCGGCGGCGGTGAAGCGTCGAGTTGGCGGCTCTGGTCTTGGTCTCTCGGCTACGCGTGGGCACGTCAGTGGGCGGTGCGGTCCCTGCCGGTCGGCTCGCGATGCGGGGAGGAGCTGTCCGAGGCCGTGTCGCGCAGCCAGTCGGCGAGCCATTGGGCCAGCGGCTGGTCCAAGGGAGCCAGGGCATGGTCCGTGCAGCAGCTGGCGGGGTCCCAGTCCCATATCTGTCCGTCGGCCGTCCTGAAGTCGATCAGCGTCCACATCGCGCATCCTCGGTCCATGAGCGGGACGATTCCCGAAGGCAGAGGGCAGTCGCGCTCGGAGAAGTCCCGGTATGTCTCCGCGATGTCCGCGCAGTCGCTGAACCAGTCGCCGGTGTCCGTCAACGACACCGCGTCCCAGGACCCGAAGCCGCCGTTGGACACTTCGAGGTAGAGCCTCCGTAACAGTTCGGGCATCGGGTGTCCTACCAGCTGCTCCACTGCGCGCACATCGGCTGGAGAGGCCGGCTCGGGCAGGCCCCGGTCGGCCACCTTCTCCCGCACGGCCAGGATCAGATCGTCGTCGGTCACCAGCAGATCCTGAAGCAGGCCAAGTCCTTTGTCCACCTGCTGAGTTGTGCTCCGGATCCCCTCCGGCGGGTCTCGGGTCAGGCCGGTGTGAGGCGGGTCAGGGCGCGGTTGTGGAGGCGGGAGAGGAGCAGGAGGG
Source organism: Streptomyces sp. NPDC090106 (assembly GCF_044747265.1). NCBI lineage: Bacteria > Bacillati > Actinomycetota > Actinomycetes > Kitasatosporales > Streptomycetaceae > Streptomyces > Streptomyces sp. NPDC090106. Next base: position 174,740 of record NZ_JBIVDS010000011.1, read on the forward strand.
AGAGGGTGGCGCCGATGAGGCAGCAGAACATGTCCCATTGGGTGTCCCAGACATCGCCCTGGGTGCCCAGGAAGGCGTCTGCGGCGTCGCCGCCGATGACCGCGGAGAGCCACTCCAGCATCTCGAAGACCGCGCTGAAGGCGAGGCAGGCGCAGACGGTGAGCGGGGCGAGCCAACGGCTGCCGCGCAGGGGCGAGGTGCGGATGAGGAGTTCACGGACCAGGATCGCCGGGACGAAGCCCTGCACGAGATGGCCGAGGCGGTCGTAGGGGTTGCGGGACAGGCCGAGCCAGTCGCGGACCCAGTCGCCCGCGGGCACTTCGGCGTAGGTGTAGTGCCCGCCGGTCATCAGCACCAGGGCGTGCACGGCGAGCAGGCAGTACAGCAAGTTGCTGAGCGGGAACCGCTTGTGGAGGAGGATGAGGAGCGGGAGGCCCAGGACCACCCAGACCGTCTCCAGGAACCAGGTGGTCGGGTCCTTCGGGTGCCATGCCGAGACCGCCAGCGCGACGGTCACCAGCACCGCCAGCACGGCCGGCAACCGGCGTCGGCCGGACGCGGCGCCGGGCCGGCCGGTGGGCACGTGAGCTCCCTGGGTGGCGGGGGCGGCCGGCGGGGTGGGGACGGGGGACATGGGGGCTGGCTCCTTGGCGTCTGTCTGTCTGGTCGGCTTGGGGTTGGCCTCGGGCGGGTTCCCGAGGCCTCAGCGGGCGGCGGGTGCGGGCGCTCGGCTGCTAGCGGACTAGCGGACCGTGAAGTCGGCCGCGGTGGTGTCCAGGGTGGTGGTGCCGTTCTTCGCGGTGGCCAGGACGGCGACGTGCCAGGCACCCTGCGGGGAGGCCTCGGAGCCGGTGACAGCGACCTTGTAGGTGCAGTGCACGGTGTCGTCCCCAGCCGGGGCGCAGGTCGCCGACTCGGCCGCGGCCATGTCCTTCGCCGTCAGCTTCTTCTCGCTCAGGGAGGAGTCGGCCGGCCAGGCCAGCACCTTCACGCTCTTCACCCTGGAGGACGCCGTGACGTCGGTGGAGAACGTCAGCGAACCGGCACCGTCCCCGGCCGGAGCCGTGTAGCGCGCGGTGCTCTTCTCCAGCGACGGCGGCTGCTCACCGGCGTAGGCGAACGCGAAGGCACCCGCACCGCCCAGGACGACGACACCGGCGGACACGAACAGGGCGATACGTCGGGACATGGCAATCTCCGTAGCGGTAGTGAGCAGCGGTAGTGAGTGGTGCTTCCGATCGGCCCAACTTCCTTGTGCCGATGGATAGATACTCGCCGCGTGGGCAGATGCCGGGCATCTGCCCACCTACTCAACCCCACCTGAGTAGCCCGACCCGGACCACTCACGCACCGGGCACCAGAAGGACTGGACGCCCGCGATGCGCAAAGGTCAGGAGTGCGTCACGTCCAGGGCGTAGAACGAGACTCTGGCGCCCTTCGTGGAGCTGTTCGAGGCCGACTGGTTGTAGGCGCCCGCCTTGAAGTACTGCTTGTAGGACTTGAAGGAGTCGACGATCGGGTAGTGCGTGGTGCTGCCGTTCACGGTGAGGTCGATGGTGTCGCCGCCGGAGACGCCGATCGTGTAGCTCCACTTCTGGCCGACCGGGACGTTGCCCACGTCATGCAGGGTCTGGCCGCCCGCGGGCGAGTTCTCGGTGCCCAGCACGATGTCGCCGTTGGAGCGGTAGTACAGCTCCAGCAGGGGCTTCGTGGAGCCGCCGCCCTCGCCCAGGTGGATCTGGCCCACGCACACGTTGGAGGTCACCGAGTCCACGCGCAGGGTGGCGTTCATGCGGTGCGTGCCCGACAGGGACCAGTTGGCGCTGCCGCCGTCCTGGTTCATCTCCCGCAGCTCCGAGCGCGGGTACTTGGAGTTGGGCGTGGTGACGCCCGCTTCCGGTGACCAGAAGGTCAGGGCGCCGTCGGTGGCGGTGTAGAAGTAGTCGTCCTCATAGCCGCTCTGGAGCTGGGAGGCGCTGATCGTCCTCGGGGAGCCCTGGGAGCCGACCGGTTCCTGGAGCTGCCAGATTGACAGGTCGATGCCGCTGCGTCCGCCGCCGGCGGCGGCCGTGGTCTCCGGCTTCGCCGTGCTCGGCGAGGGCGACGGAGTGACCTCGCCGGTCGTCGGCCCCGTGACCGGCTGGGTGACGACGGCCGTACGGGTTCCGGGTGCGGTGGTGGTGGTCTTGTTGAAGGTGGTGAGGTAGGCGTGGGGTTGTTGTGGGGTGCCGCTGCAGGTTTCGGAGAGTTGGCCGGTGGTGGTGCAGGGTGTGTCTCTGCCGATGGCCCAGTAGGCGAGTTGCTGGATTCCCTTGTCGATGGCGAAGTCGGTGAGGCGGGTGGCGTCGTCGAGGGTGAAGGTCTCTTCTGGGGTGTCGTTGACGCCGATCATGGGGGTGTTGCCCTGCATGGCCCACAGCTCGGCGTCGCCCAGCGTGGTCCAGATGGAGGCGAGTTGGGTGTGCAGGGCGGTGGCGGCGTCGATGGCTGCCTGGCCCATGTCCTGGATCTGGCTGCCGTAGTCCATGGTCATGATGTTGACCAGGGACACGTCCACGCCTGCCTGCTGGGCGCTGTGGAGCATGGTCAGGCCGTCTGCCTGGAGGCCGTCGGTGCCGGAGGGGAGGGTGAACTGGATGTCGAGGTGGCCTTCCGCGTCCCGGATGTCCTGTTGGAGGGCTGCCAGGGCCTGGTTGCGGCGGGTGTTGGCCGCCGTGTCCGCCAGCGCCGAGCCCTCGATGTCGAAGTCCAGGCGGGTCAGGCCGTAGGTGTCCACGACCGTCCGGTACTGGGTTTTGAGGGCGTCCACTGTGGTGCAGGCCTGGGCGAGTTCGGTGCCGGCGGCGCCGCCGAAGGAGGCGATCACGTCCCCGCCGTCCGCCCGCAGTTCCTGCACCGCCGCCAGCCAGCCCTGGTCGGAGAGGGGCTGGTTGCCGTTCAACGTGGCTGTGCAGCCGCCTCCGTCCAGGACGAACGCGAGGGTGGCGTAGCGCAGGCCCGCCTCACGGGCCTGCGCCAGGACCGAGGGGGAGTTCCAGGTCTCTATGTAGGGGGCCGCGTAACGGGTCGGGAAGGCTGAACCCGTTGCCACCGGAGCCTCTCCTGCGCTCTCGGAGGGGGAAGCCGTCGGGACGGGCTGGCCGTTGGCGGTGACGAACTTCCAGGTGATGTTCTTGACCAGGCCCTTCTCCAGCGGGGCGAGCTGCTCGAACGCCGTCTGGCTCAGGTCGAGATGACCCGCGTCGCAGGACGGGCACATGTCCTTGACCGGGACCGTGATCGTCTTCCCGTTGTAGGAGACCTCCACCTCCACCCCGTCGCACAGGGGGTCGTTGTTCGGGTTCGACGACGTCCACCACTCGTGGGAGACCGCGACCAGGTCTTCGCGGGAGGCGTCCAGCACCTCGCCGCAGGCTCCGTAGCCGCTGTCGTTGTAGTACGTCATCTGGCCGGTGATCTCCTGGCCGTCGGTCGGGACATCGGCCAATGCCAGCGACACACCGCCCAACGCGACGGCCACCACGGCGACAACGCCGCCCGCGATGACCCGGTTCCGGATGGACACACACACTCCTCGACGGTTCCAGGTGGGGTTGGAGCGGTCGCCGGCCCCGTCCCGTCCGTCGGGGGAGGCGGGGAGGGGCTGGGCCGGGCGACCGTCCAGCCGATCATGGGAGAGCTGGAGGAGCGATGGTGCGGATCGGTGGGGCGTGTGCCCGGTCAGGCAGTGAGTCCGCCTGATCTGCCACCGGGGCGGGGCGCTTCGGCTGATCTGAGGGCGTTGTTGTAGGCGCGTCTCAGGTGCTTGGCGGCACGGCAGGGTGCCGCGTCGACCTCGCACTGACGGCAGTACGCGCGGTGCAACTCGTACTGTTCGAGGGCCTGTTCGGGGGAGATCTCTGGTGGGGTCGACGGGGGTCGCACGAGGGCTCCTGGCGGACAGGGAGGTGCCGGGTACCGGTGGGGGAACCGGCGCTTCCGGAGGGGTGTCGACCGGATCATGATCTTGTTACCGTGCGTAGCTCAAGGCGAGGTCCGATCGATGCCCTTGGTGACCGTGCCGGTGCCCTTCCGTACGTCAGCCGATGGAGTCCGGGATCTCCCGGGAGCGGGTGCCTCCCCAGGTCGACGCGTCCTGGCGCAGCAGGTCGAGGGCGCTGCTCCCCTCCTCGTCCTCGTCCTCGCCCTCCGGGTCCTCCTGGTCGGCCGGCCGGCCGGTGGGGTCGGCCGGTGGGGGGTCCCCGGCGTCGCCGGAGCGGGCCGGTTGGTCGCCGAGGTCGGTGGCGAGGGTCGCCGCGGCCGGGGCGGGGCGTTGGGAGGGGCGCCATGTGGTCAGTTCCGGGCCGCCCTCGTCGACTTCCGCCGTCGCGGCCTGAGTTGTGGGGGTGAATGGTGGCGGAGCCACTGTCTGCTCTGCGCGGTGTGCCGTTTCGCCTTCCTCCTCGTCCCAGATCGCCGGGGCGGCGACGGTGTAGCGGGAGGTGTCGTGCTCGTCGGTGGTCCGGTGCGCGGCGCCGCGTCCCGCCAGGCCGAACAGCAGCGGGGTGAAGCCTGCGGCGGCGACGCTCCACGCCGAGATGTCCTCGCCCTCGTCCTCCCCCGCCGGAGTGACCAACGGGACCCGGTCGTCGGGTGAGTCCGCCTGAGCGGCCGGGGCGGCGGTCGCCGCCGGTGCCTGTGGCTCCCCTGAGGTCGACTCCCGCTCTCTTCTGGCGCGTTCGGGTTGCCGGAAGGCGGAGGTGGGGCCAGCCGCGAAGGCGGTGGCGGCTGTGGCTGCGGCTGTGGCGGCCTGCTCATCGGTCGCGGTCGCGCCTTGCAAGGCCGCTGCGCCCGGTGTCGCGCCCGCGGTCGGGGCGGCGGTGGCGGCCTCGTCCGCTTCCGGGATCCATGCGGTGTCGCCCGTTTCCAGCAGGCCGGCCGCGTCCGGGCGTTCGGCGCTGGCCGTGCTTGCGCCCGTGCCCGACTGGCCCATGCCCGGCATCATCGGGAGGAAGGGCACTCCCCCGTCCGTGCTCGCACCCGCACCCGTCAGCGCCGCGCCGCCCGCCTGTGCGCCTGCCGTGGGCGCCTCCTCCGATGCCGAGGTCGTCGAGTCGTCCGACCACGGTACGACGCCCTCGCCGCCCAACAGGCCCGCCGCGTCCGGGCGTTCCGCGCCGCCCGTGCCCGCGCCGGCCCCCGCGGCTCCCGCACCCGGCATCATGGGCATCATCGGCAGGCCCGACATGCCAGACGCGCTCGTCGTCGTTCCCGACGCCGCCGGGGTCAGGGACGTCAGGCCGTCCGTGCCGGTCAGGCCCGCGCCGCCGCTCGCCACGCCCGCGACCGGCATCGTCTCGTCCAGGGAAGCCGCTCCCGTGCCTGTCCACGGTACGACTCCCTCGCCGCCCAACAGGCCTGCCGCGTCCGGGCGTTCCGCGCCGCCCGTACCCGCGCCCGCCCCGGCGGCACCCGTGCCCGGCATCATGGGCATCATCGGCAACCCCGACGAGCTGGTCGCGTCGGTCAGCCCGGGGGTGGAGACGAGGCTGGAGGCGGGGAGCGCGCTGGGGGTGACGGACGTTCCGGTGGCCGGCAGGCCCGTCGCCGTGGTGTCCGGGAGGGCTGTGGACGTGGACGCGGGGAGGCCGGTCAGGGATGTGCCGCCGGTCCAGGACTCGGGGAGTTCGGTCAGGCTCTGGCCGGTACCGGTCGAACCGGTGGTTCCCGTCGTGCCCAGGCCGCCCGTGGACCCCAGGGAGCCGGCGGGGAGGGAGGCCAGGGAGGTGAGTGGCAGCGCGGTGGGGGTGGCTGCTGTCGAACTCGTCGTTCCTGTAGCCGGGTTGAGGACCGCGTCCAGGCCGGGGTCGAGTGTGCCCGTGTACGGCGAGGCGGTCGAGCCGGCGCTTCCGGTGCCGGCCAGGTCCGGGGAGGCGAGCGTGCTCGTGTACGGGTCCGCCGTGCCGCCCGTGCCCGTGCCGAGTGTTGACCCCGTCCCCGTCCCCGTCCCCGTTCCCGTGCCCGTCGCCAGGTCCGGGGAGCTGAGCGTGCTCGTGTAGGGGCTCGCCGTGCCGCCCGTACCGCCCGTGCCGTCGTCGAGGCTTGCCAGTTCGGGGGTGGTCAGGCCGGTGCCCGTGCCGCCGGTTCCTCCGGTGCCGCTCACGTCCGGTGCGGCGAGCTCGCTGGTGTACGGGTCCGCCGTACCGCCCGTGCCGCCGGTTCCGCCGCCGGTGTTGAGCTCCGAGGTGTCCGGGGTGTTGAGCTGGTTGCCGCTGCCGCCGCTCCCTCCGCTGCCTCCGCCACTTCCACCGCTTCCGCCGTTGCCGCCCGTGGAGCCGGGGTCGTTGACCGGGGACGTCACCGGTTTCGGCTGGACGCGGCCGAGGGTCTGGCTCACCTGGGCGTAGTTGGAGGCCAGTTGCTTCAGCTGGGCGCGCATGTCGTTGGTCATCATCTCGACGATGTCGGGCCGCTGGCTGATCGGGATGAGCCCGTTCGCCATGGGCTGGACGCCGAGGCTGATGGCCTGGTTGGCGTACCAGGTGTCGATGGCGTGGATGTTGGCCTGGGCGACGGTGAGGGCGTTGGCGCTCCAGACGAGGTTCTGGCCGACGGAGCTGCCCGTGGTCCCGCCCGCGAGGGCCTCGGCGTTGGAGGCGACCTGCCGGGAGAACGTCGTCATGGTGTCGGCGAAGGCGTCGGCGGCGGCGCCCTGCCAGGGGGCGCCCTTGCCGCTCGCGAGGGCCTTGGCCTGGGCGTCGAGACTGGTGGCGACCATGGCGAGGACCTGCTGGACCTGCTGGAACTGGTTGGCGGCGGCGACCAGGGTCTGGGGGTCGGCCACGCCGGACGCCCGGGACTCGCCGCCTGCGCCCGGGGTCAGATTGGAGCCGCCGGTGATGGCGGCCATGATCTGCTTCCAGTCCCAGCTGTCGTAGTCGGCCGGGGAGCCCTGGACGCTGGGGTCGCCGTAGATCCCGCTGTCGTCCTGCGAGAACCCGTTCGCGTTGTAGTCGGGCATCGTCCGGCGCTCGCTCTCCTGAGTCGCTGCGGGACCGCACGGCTACCGGCGGCACCGGGGTGTCCGGTACCGCCGGCGGCGGAGCGGTCCGTGGGGGATCGTCGCGGGCGGGCTACTTGGTGCCGCCGCCGTTGTTCGTACCGCCTGTGGAGCCGGTGCCGGATCCGCTCGGAGTGGAGACGGTGGCACCGCTGTCCTCCGCCAGGCGCTGGAAGTCCGCTGTCGCGGAGGCGAGCAACTCGTCCAGGTCGCTCGTCTTCATCTTGTTGAGCTCTTCCGTGCTGGTGTACTTCTTGCTCATCAGCTGGGCTCCGCGGCTGATGTCCGCGAGCCCTTCGGCGAGGTCGGCCAGGGTCTTGTAGTAGCGCTCCTGGAGACCGCCGCCGCCGTTGGGGCCCGAGGTCTGGGAGCGCAGCTGGTAGGCGTCGTAGAAGGCCCCCGGCTGGGCGACGGTTGCGGAACCGGCGCGCATGCTGTCCCGGGCGGCGATGACCGTGGGGACGAGCTTCTCGATGTTCCGGGCGAACAGGTCGAGCGAGGCCGTGCTGACGACCTCGTTGCCTGATCCGCCGCCGCCCTTGGGTACGGGGGGCGGATCCGGGGTCCCTCCGGTGACCGGTCCCGTCACGGTGGCCGGACGGTGCACGCTGGTCGGATCCCATGCCTGCGCCGTTCCGTCGGGGTCCGAAGAGGACGGCTCCACGGGCGTCGTCGGAACCTCTGCCATGGCTACTTGCTCCAGAGTCTGACGCCGTAGGCCCGTGCCGCCTGATATTCCTCACGGCAGTCGTCCGCAGCCTTCTGCACTGCGGCGGCCTGTCCATGCATGGCGGTGGCCGCGTTGGTCCAGTCCACCCTGCGGGTCTCGAAGGCGTCCTTGGCCTCGCTGGTCCATTCGCTGAGGGCCGAGCTGTTGCCCGAGGTGAATTCGGTGTTCAGCGAGTCGATCTCCTGCTGGAGAATGCCCAATTGCTCGATGACCTCGTTGAACGCCTGCCAGTCGATGACATACGTCGGCATGCTGCTGCTCCTTTGCCGTGCGGTGGGGTGGGTCGTCAGAAACCGATGAGTCCGACCGGCTCGGCCGTCACGGCGCCGACCTGTCGGGCGGCGCTGGTGGTCGCCTCGTGCGTACCGGACACCATGACGAGGTTCTGGCCCATGCGGCTGTGCATGTCGTCGAGGACACCCGCCACGATCGCGTAGTTCGACATCCACGAGTCGAGCGCCGCCTTGAACGCCGCGCCCGCCTCTCCCTGCCAGCCGGCCTCCGCCCGCTCGGTGAGGCTCACCATCCGCTGGTAGGACGTCCGGACGTGTTCCGCCGTCTGGAGGTGCACGTTCCCGGAAAGCTGCATTCCCTCAACTGATACCGATTCGATCGAGGAAGCCATATCTGTTCCTTTCGGTGGATCTCGCATTCGGCCAGAACCCATCCTTCACACCCGTTCGACGGGCCGACAGCGGCAGCCGTCCTTCCTGCCCGCTGTGACACACCCCCTGCCCCCGTGACCCGAGGGTCCGGATCGCGTCGTCAGGCGAGTGCCGGCGTTCCGGGCCGCTCGGCCTCCGACTCCCGCCGGTCGGTGCGGACTTCGGCCGGGCCCACGGTCGCGGAGACGGCCGCGTCGGCGAGTCGGTCCGCGGTGAGGTGTGCGTCGAAGGCACCCCGGGGGGCGGGTACGGCGGTGAAGTGGTCCGTGAGGGCCTCCAGCGTGCCGTCCGCCGGTTCGAGGCCCAGGGTGAGCAGACGGCGGACCGTGAGGCGCGCCAACTCCTCGGGCAGGTAGGGCCGGAAGTCGAGGCGCTCGGTGAACAGCCCGGCGAGCCGTGTGCCGGTGGGCCCGTCGAGGAGCGTGGAGAGGAGGGCCTGGTCGGCGGAGAGGGCGAGCACCACGTCCGGGTGGCGGGGTGCCGCCTCGGTGAACGCCGTGACGACCGCCGCGCGTTCGTCCGGGGTCCGCTGCGCGAACCACGGGTCCAGCTCGGCCAGCAGCAGTCCGCCCGACGCCTCGTCGAGGAGGTGGGAGAGGTATGCCTCGGGCTGGCCCGGCCAGCGGGACGGCACCGCCGACAGGGGGACCCGGTGGACCGTACCGGTCCGTGAAACGCCCAGTTCGGCCAGGGACTTGGCGTAGAGGACGGCGACCGCGTCCCGGCCGCTGCCCTCGGGGCCGACGAGCACCAGGTTGGCCGTGCCGGGCGGCGCCGGGGTCCGTTGAGCCGTCGCCACCAGTTCCGCGAGGCGTGTCCCGAGGGCGCGCCGGACGTCGTCGAGGCCGATGAGCGTGGCGATACGGGCCAGCGCGGGGCTGGTGAGGTCGGCTGGCGGGGTGCCCTCGGGGGCCGGTCCCGTGGTGTCCGTCGGGGTGGGCGCCGGGTCGGGGACCGTCTCCACGTCGGCCTCGGTGAGCCGGCTCAGCTCGGCGTTGCTGTCCGGGGCGGACAGGGCGAGACGGGACGCCTGCTTGCTGATCATCGTCTCGAAGAGCTGGCGAGCCACGCGGCCGTTGCCGAACGTGGGGCCCTTCGGGATGCGTTCGAAGTAGCGGGCGACCGCGTCGAAGGCGTCCTCGGTCAGTTCGTAGTAGTGCTTGCCGCACAACCCCCGCACGATGGTGACCAGTTCGTCGACCGTGTAGTTGGGGAACTCCACCGTCCGCGAGAACCGGGACGCCATCCCCGGGTTGGAGGCGAGGAACTGGTCCATCTGGGCGCTGTATCCGGCGACGATGACGACGATCTCGTCGCGGTGGTCCTCCATCAGCTTCATCAGCGTCTCGACGGCCTCCTGACCGAAGTCCGGGCCGGTGCCCTTGGACTGGTTGGTCAGGGTGTACGCCTCGTCGATGAACAGGACGCCGCCGAGGGCCCGGTTGACGACCTCGGTGGTCTTGATGGCGGTGCCGCCGATGATCTGGGCCACCAGGTCGGCGCGGGACACCTCGACGATGTGGCCCTGGCTGAGGATTCCGAGTTCGGCGAGGACGGCGCCGTAGAGCCGGGCGACCGTGGTCTTGCCGGTGCCCGGCGGGCCCGCGAAGACCAGGTGGCGGCTCATCGGAGGCATGGGCAGGCCCATCTCCTCCCGCAGCCGGGTCATGCGGTTGAGGTTGATGAGGCCGGTGACCTCCTGCTTGACGCTGTCCAGGCCGACCAGGGCGTCCATCTCGGCGAGCGGTCCTGTGCCGGTGTGCCGGGCGGTGGGCGACGGCTGTCCGGACGGACCGCCAGGCGTCGTGGGGGCGGGGTCCGGGCGGGCGGCGCCGTCCTGGGGCGTCGGGCCTTGACGGTCGGGGTGCGGGTCGTCCGGGGCGTCCGCGCCGGTGACGTCGACGACGGTGAGGCGGGCGCCGGAGCGCATGCGGTGCAGGGCCCGGCCGCCGTTGTCGCGGAGCTCGCAGCTCTGGACGCGGACCGGTTCCTCGGTGTTCACGCGGATGCCGTCCCCGGCGTTGTCGGAGACGACGCAGTGCTCCAACTCGGCCCGGGAGGTGGCCTGGAGATGCACGCCGTGGCCGCGCGCGCCGTGCACCCGGCAGCCCAGCGCGGTGAGCCGGCCGCCCCCGGACACCCGCAGCCCGTCGGTGTCGGAGCCGCCGATCTCGGTGTCCTTCAGCTCCAGCCCGGCGTCCGCGCCGACGACCGCGCCGGAGGCGGTGAGGACACAGGACTCGGCCAGGGCGCTCGCCCCGGTCAGGGCGAGTGCCGGGCCGTCGGCGGCGCGCAGCCGCAGCTCGTGCAGCCGCCCGGTGGCACCCTCCGTCAACTCCAAGGCCGCGCCCGGGCGTTCGGTGGAGATCTCCGACTCGCGCAGGGTGAGCACGGCGCCGCGTCCGGCCAGGACGCCAGTGCTGCCCGCGTTCACCGTCAGCCGGTCGCCCTCCACGACGGCCCCGTCACCGGCCAGCACGCCCCGGTCGGTGCCGCGGACGGTGAGGCCGCGCAGGACGGGCCGGCTGCCGCCGTCGGCCAGGACGCCGAGCGGCGTGCCGTCGACGGCGCAGTCCTCCAGGCGCGGGGCCGACGCCTCCGTGATCCGCACCGCTCCCCGGGCGGCGCCGGACAGGGTGCAGCCGCGCAGCACGGGTGCGGCGCCGCCCGCGACGAGCACGGACTCGCCGCCCGAGCCGGTGAACGCACAGTCGGTCAGGGTGGTTTCGGCGCCGCTGGTCAGGTAGGCGTCGAGCCCCGCGCTGCCGGAGACCGTCACCCGCAGGAGGTCCAGGCGGCCGTTCTGCTCGGCCACGAGGGCGGGTTGGCCGCTGCCGGTGACGGCGGTGTCCTCGACGGTGCCGTGCGCCTGCCCGTTGACGCAGACGCCGTTGCCGCCGGGATCGACGAGGCGGCACTGCCGTACCGTCAGACGGCCGCGTTCGGTGACGACGACCGCCGAGGAGCGGGTCTGCTCGACGGTGGTGCCCTCGACGACGTTCTGGCCCGACGAGGTCACCACGATGCCGGCGCCGCCCGGGCCGCGCACCCGGCAGGAGCGGGCGATGAGGGTGCCCTGGTGCCAGGCGAGCACGGCCGCCCAGGCTTCGTCGCCGGAGACCGCGCACGCCTCCAGGGCAGCCTCGCCCCGGCGGACCTCCACCACCGGGGTCTGCTCGCCGCCGCCCGTCAGGGTGAGACCGGAGAGCCGGACCGCCTCGGCGTCGACGACGACGGCGCTGTCACCCGCCCCGTCGATCACCACCCCGTCGGCCCCCGCGGCCAGGGTCACGACCCGGTCGACCACCAGCGACTCCCGGTAGGTGCCCGGCGAGATGGTGATGAGCGCCCCGTCGGCCGCCGCGGACAGGGCCGCGCCGATCGTGCGGTGCGGCGCGGAGCCGTCCTGGGAGACCAGCAAGACCTGCCGGCTCATGAGTCGTCCTCGATTCGGGGAGGGAAGCGGCCAAGTGTGTTGGAACGTCAGGGGTGTTCGGGGGCGGTGAGCAGGCCCGGGGGTGCGCCGAAGCGGTGTGCGACGGTGTCGGGAGGCGCGGGCGCCCGCCTGCCCTCGGCGGCTCCCTCCTCGGCGGTCCGCCAGGCCTGGTGGGCCTTCTCCAGGCCGGACAGGGCCAGGTCGTCGACCGGCGTCCGGCCCGCCTCGACACGGCCGTCCGGGCCGATCTCCGAGGCGGACAGCTCGCGCAGCAGCACGGCGGGGCGCTCGCCCTCGCGGGTGGCGAGGACCTTGAAGCTGGTCCCGGGCAGGAAGAGGACCCGGTCGGCCGGTTCCGGGTCGAGCAGCGCGGTCCGGCGCGCGGTCATGGACCAGATGACGAAGTCGACGTCGCCGGGGAGGGCCGCGGCCGAGGTCAGCGCCCAGCAGAACGCCCACTCGGTGACCAGGCGGCGCCCGGCGTACCAGGCCCGTTCGGCGTCGTCGAGCCGGGCGCGGAGCACCGTCGCGCCCCGGTAGGAGGGCAGGCGGCGCAGTCCGGCGGTGACACAGCGGGCCAGCGGCACGTGCGGGCCGGCGGTCGCGCCGCGGACCGCGTGGTCGAGGAGGTCGCCCTCGCCGCGCAGATAGAGGCGGGCCGCGACCAGGTCGGTGAGGACGTCCTCGGTGGAGGCGCCGCCGGTGCCGCGCAGCCCCGGTGACTGCGACAGGACGCGGGCGACCGTACCGGCGCCGTCGTTGTACTGCTGCCGGAACGCGCTCCGCAGCCACTCCCGTTCCCGGGCGATCCCCTTGGCGGGCGGCAGCGCACAGGCCGCCGCGCTCGGCACCGGCTGCGGACGCGGGCCCCCTGGCCGGGGCGGTACGGCGGTGTCGGCGGCCGGGGGTGGAGGCGCGGGTGGGGGTGGGAGTGGAGAAGCAGGTCGGGGTGGGGGTGTGGGTGTCGGAGCGGGGGCGGGCGGGGGCGCCGGGGCGGGTGTGGGGGCGGACACCAGCCGGAAGGCGGGGATCGGTGGGCGAGCGGGTGGCTCGGGGGCCTGGGCGGCGGCGGGGGCGATGGGCTGCGGATCGGGGGTGGAGGGCTGCAGATCGGGGGTGGAGGGCTGTGGTTCCGGGGCAGGGGCCAGGCCCGGATTCCGTGCCGGGTTCGGGGCCGCGTCCGGCTTCGGGTCCGAGTCCGGGATCGGGTTCGGGTCCGAGTCCGGGATCAGGATCGGGTTCGGGTTCGGGTTGGGGTGCGGGTCCCGCTTTGGGATCAGGTTGGGGTGCGGGTCCGGCTTCGGGGCCGGCTCCGGCTCCGGGTTCGGGTTCGGGTTCGGGTTCGGGAGCGTGACGCATCCCAAGTCCGTTTCCGGACCGTGCCAGTGATGGTCCATCAAATGGGTCGTCGGCGCGGACACGGCCGTCGCCGTCACTCCCCAAGGCGCCGAACCAGCCGTAGCCGCCCCGGTATCCCCCGCAGGCGAACTAGCCGTAGCCGCCCCGGTATCCCCCGCAGGCGAACCAGCCGTATCCGCCGCCGTATCCCCCGCGGGCGCCGCACCGGCCGTAGCCGTGCCCGTGATCACCGCGGGCACAACAGGACTGCTCACCAACCCCGTTGGCATCGGCGGCGGGGCCGTGACCTCCGTGGGGAGGGCCGTGTGGAAGCCGGGCCGGGTCGGGGCGGGCCGGGGCTCGGTGAGGTGGGTGGCCGGGACCAGGCAGGTCAGGGCGCGGGTGAGGGGGTCGAGGTGGGTCAGGAGGGATTCGGCGAGGTCGCGCATGCGGTCGGCGGCGCGGGCGACGGTGCCGTAGACGACACGGACGTGCCGGGGGTCGGCGGTGGCCGAGCGGACGGCGACGGCCCCCTCAGGAGGCTCGGCCGCGGGGCGTACCCACAGTCCGCCCGGCACCACTTCCAGGACCGCGTCGTCCGTGAACCGGTAGACGCCGGGGGCGATTTCGGGGGCCGCGACGGGGACGGGCCGGTGACTGAGGACCGTGGGGGCGGTGGGTCGGCCGCCGGTCGTCCGGGCCGGGAGGTAGCGCAGTTCGCGTGCCCAGGTGGCCCAGCCGAGGGTGCCGTCCTCGTCGACGGTGTGGGTGCGCGGGGTCTCCCACAGGGCGCGGCCGACGGGGAGGCCGTTGTAGAGGACGACCGGGGAGTCGAGGCGGTCGGCGAGGGCCTGGCCGTCGGTGTCGTCGCCGGGCAGGGCGAGCGGCCCGTACCGGACGAAGCGCACCTGGGAGCGGGCGCCGGGGAGGAGCGAGCCCCACAAGCGGGAGACGTCGTCGAGGGGGAGGCGGGGTGTTCCGGGGCAGCCGAGGACGACGGTGAGCAGGTCGTGGCGGCAGGCCAGCCGGGTCTGGAGCTGTCGGCGATGGCCGGTGAGCGCGCTCTCGCGGGCCCGGGGGCGCAGCCACACGCCGCTGGGGAGGGGGTCGGCGACGGCCCGTTCGCTGGTCCGCCAGGAGCGGTCGGCGACAGAGAACTCCCATAGGGGGGTGGGGAATCGGCGGGAGACGGGGACCGCCGACCGCCCCGGCCGCAGCCGCACCCACCCCGCGCCGCCGTCACCGCCACCGTCGCCGTCGCCGTCGGCCCCCGCGCCGCCGTCGCCGGGGATGTAGAGGACTCCGCCCGCGGCGGGGATCACGTCGCCGTCGCCGATCAGGACCGTGCGGTCGAGGCGGTCGGCGAGCCACTGGCCCAGCGGCAGCGCCCCGCCCCGGGGGCGGCGGCCGGTGACCAGCCGGAAGGTGCCCTCGTGGCGGCCGAGGACCGCGGCGAGCGCGGGCCAGGACGGCTCGGGGAGGTCGGTGGGGAGGTCAAGGACGACGAGTCGGTGCTCGGGGTCCTCGGGCAGGCCCTCGGCGAAGGCGAGCGCCTGCGGGTCGGCGGCGCCGCGCACATGGACCAGCAGGGCGTGCCCGGCACGGCGGCCGGTCAGCCGCAGGGCCCCTGACGCCATCTCAGCCACTCTCCCGGGGCGAGGGGGCGGCGACGACGGGGACGGGCCGGAGGGCTGCGGTCCTGGACAGGGCGGGGCCGGTGGGCAGGAGGTCCAGGACGGCGGGCGGGACGGGCCGTGTCTGGCCGCTGCCGTAGCCGAGGGCGGACAGGACTCCGGTGTCGGTGATCGGGTACTTCACGCCGAGTTCGGTGACGAGCCAGGTGGTGCCGGGGAGGCCGGTGGCCGGCAGGGGCAGGGCGGTGAGGAGCAGTCCGGTGCCGACCGGTACGGGGTTCCCGGTCGGCGGCTTCTGCCAGGTGAGGGAGGTGCGGACCGTCGTGCCCTCGGCGCGCTGGCGCAGGCAGACGGTCCGGGCGTCGGAGCCGGCGTGGGAGCCGGCGTGGGAGCCGGCGTGGGCGACGGGGCCGGACAGGAAGTCGGGGAGCCGGTGCAGCAGGGTGCGGTCCGCGGAGCCGGGGGCGGCGGCGACGTCGGCGCGGGTGACCTGGCGGCCGGCGCCCTGTCCGGAGGCGGCGGCGAGGAGCTGGTACTCGGTGCGGGTGAGCGGGGCGAGTCCGTCGGCGCGCAGGACGTAGTACTGGGCGGGTCCGGTGCCGTCGGCGGCGGTGGTGAACACCTGCCCCACGCGGGCGGGTTGGCCGGCGACACGGGGTCCGGTGGCGCCGCGGCCGGGGATGTCGGCGGCGGTGACGGCCGGGCCCTCGGGCAGGGCGGTGAGCCAGGCGGCGGGGGCGGGAAGCGGGTCCTGGCCGTCCAGTTCGAGCGCGACGAGGGCCGCGCGGCCCTCCAGCCGGTGGCGGCGGCCGTTCCAGAGCAGGTACGACGTGCCGTGGCCGTCCGCGACGAGGATGCGGCGGCCGTTCGCCGAGCGGCCTGCCACGGGCGCGAAGTCCGGCCTCTCGCCGCCGTCTTGACCGGGCGTCAGGCAGCGTGACCAGGCGCCGGTGAGGAGGGACGCGGCGGCGGGGACGGAGTCGGGGGCGCCGGTGATGCCGATCTGGGCGCCGCGGGGCGTGCCCGCCAGGGAGGCGCGGGAGACGGTGTACACCTTCGTCCCGGTGGCGGATCCGGCGGCGCCGAGGAGCGCGGAGGAGTAGTTGGCGACCGGGTGCAGGACACCGTCGAGGTAGAGGAAGCGGGTGCCGGTGTCCTTCTCCACGACGATGGCGTTCGGCTTCGCCCAGGCGGTGTTGCCGCCGGGCCGGATCAGGCCGTACACGCCGAACCCGACGCAGACGAGCAGGGCGAGGACGATCCCGATGGCGGTGCCGACGACGCTGCGCCGGGCCGGGGGGTCGCCGGTGGCGGGTTCGCCGGTCACCAGCGCGGCGGCGAGGCGCCCGGTGGCGAACTGGTAGGCGTGGACGTGGTCGCGTCGGCTCTGCACGGGGACCCCTCAGCCGGCCAGGGTACGGAAGTACCAGTAGACGTGCAGGTGTTGGAGGAGCAGCGGCACGAGGGCGATCGCGGTGACCATCTCCAGGATGTCCGCGGTGTGGCCCCAGATCGGCAGCAGCCGGATCGTGGGCAGGCGCAGCGCGCCGAGGAGCAGCAGGGCCGTCGCGGTGAGCAGGAGCACGGTCAGGGCAAGGTGGGCGACGGGGCCGCCGGGGACAAACAGCCGGGCCAGGGTCAGGCCGAGGCCGAGGGTGCCGGCCAGGGCGAGCGCGACGCGCTGGCCGGTCTCGGTGACGCCGCGCGAGCGCAGGGTCACGGCGGCGGAGAGGGTGAGGGCGAGCAGCCACGGGAACCAGCCGCTCTGCCGGGTGAGCAGGACCAGGGCGGTGGCGTAGACGGTGGAGGCGCCGACGGTGAACAGGGTCAGGTAGGCGTCGGCGTCGGCGACCCGCCGGTCGAGGTCGCGCCGGGTACGGGGGTCGGTGTCCTCCTGCAATTCGTCCGCGTTGCGCGGGAGTTGGGGAATGCGCAGGCCGGCCAGGCGCAGCACCAGGCGGGGGGCGATCGCGCTGAGGAGGAAGAGGGTGACGGCGACGACGGTGGCCGCGGTGGTGGCGTCCCAGTCGTGGCCGACGGCGAGTCCCGCGCCGGACTCGACGGCGAGCGCGACGACGAGGAGGGCGCCGAAGACGCGGACGGGCACCCGTGCGGCGAGCAGCAGCACCAGCGCGACGGCGACGGCGCAGGCGCCGCCGGTAAGCAGCTCGTGCCGGTCGGGCAGGGGCAGCGCGGCGGTGCCGTGCCGGGCGGTGAGTCCGGCGAGGGCGGCGTACGCCCAGCCGGCGGCGCCGGTGACGAGGACGGTGGCGGGGTCGGGGGCGGGCGCGCGGCCGATGACGACGCAGGCGGCGGTCAGCAGCACGGCGAGCACGCCGTACTGGGCGGCGGTGGGGAGCGCGGCGGGGGCGGCGGGGACGAACGCCGCGAGCAGGGCCAGGGTCAGACAGGCGAGCGCGGTGAACAGGCGCCGGGTCAGCTCGGGCCGCCAGCGGTCGGTGCGGGCGTTGACGACGGTGGCGACGCCGTCGGCGAGGTCGTCGAAGAGCATGGGCGGCAGGGCGTCGGCGGCGGGCCGCAGATGGAGGATCTCCCCGTCGCGCAGCCCGAGGGCGTCGACGGTGGCGTCCGGGTCCAGCGGCTCCTCCCCCAGCCGCTGGAGGACGTACTCCTGACCGGCGGCGGCGTCCGGGTCGCCGAGGCGCTGCGCGAGCACGGGGAGCAGGGCGCCGACCGTGACGCCGCCGGGGACGCTCAGGTCGGCGCCGCGCCCGGGTCCGGCCACGGTGAGCCGGCAGACCGTGGCGGGGTCGGGGTGGGGCATGAGACCGGGGGTGGTCATGGCGCTCCTGTTCGAGGCGGCCGGGGCGGGGCGGGGGTGCGCGGGAAGCCGGGGCGCGGGAAGCCACGGTGAAGCGAGCCGCGGTGAGGAAGGCCGGGGCGAGGAAGGCCGGGGCGAGGAAGGCCGGGGTGCGGCGGGCGGGGGCGGGTCACTCGCGGTCCTCCACCAGGCCGGTCTGCACGAGCCGGATACCCCGCCGGGTGACGAGCTGGGCGCGGCCGGGGACCAGCGTGCGGGGCTTGGCCTCGCCGATGAACTTGTTCTCCTCCTTGGGATAGGAGAAGAGCAGGGCCGGGTTGCCGAGCTCCCAGAGCCTGCGCAGCGTGGGGTCCATCATGGCGCGCATGGCGCCCGAGGTGGAGCGGGCGATCACCAGGTGCATGCCGATGTTGGCGCCCTGGGCGAGCAGCGGGACGAGCGGCGTGAGGGGGCTGTCCATCGAGTTGGTGGCGAACATGTCGTAGTCGTCGACGAGCATGAACAGGCGGGGGCCCTGCCACCAGTCGCGGCGGGCGAGCTGCTCGGGGCTGACGTCGCTGCCGGGGAGCCGCTTGGTCATGGACACCACGGTGTTCCCGGCGAGTTCCTTCAGGCCCTGGCTGTCGACGGCGTAGCCGACCCGGTACGCCTCGGGGACGGCGTCGATCAGGGCGCGGTCGGGGTCGGCGAGGAGGATGCGGGCCTCTTCGGGGCGGAAGCGGGTGGTGACCGCGCGGGCCATCAGGCGCAGCAGGTTGGTCTTGCCGGTCTCGCCGTCGCCGAAGACCAGCAGGTGGGCGGTGGTGGAGAAGTCGTGCCACAGGGGTTGCAGGCGTTGTTCGTCCCAGCCGACGGCGACCCGCAGGTCGCCCTCGGGGGCGGGGAGCCGGGTGGCGGGCAGGCGGCTGGGCAGCAGCCGGACGCCGGGGGCGGTGCGGCCGGTCCAGAAGGTGCCGATCTCGGCGGCGGCGACCTTGGTGGCTGCGGTGAGGTCGTCGGTCGCGGAGGAGCTGTCGAGGCGGGGCAGCGCCGACAGGAAGTGGTGCCCGGAGCTGGTCAGGCCGCGGCCCGGCTGGTGCGGGACGCCGCCCGCCTGCCGGACGCCCAGCTCGGACTCCATGGCGTCGCCCAGGCGCAGTTCCAGCTTGGTGCTGAGCAGGTCGCGCAGCCGGGGCCGGATCTCCGACCAGCGCACCGCCGACACCACCAGGTGGATGCCGAAGGAGAGGCCGCGGGCGGCGAGCGCGGTGATCCGGTCGTCGAGTTCGTCGTAGTCCTGGCGCAGCGTGCCCCAGCCGTCGACGACGAGGAAGACGTCTCCGTAGGGGTCGTCGACGGCGCCCGCGCGGCGCTGCTGCCGGTAGGCGGTCATGGACTCCATGCCGCGTTCGGTGAAGATCTGCTCGCGGCGCTCCAGGAGCTGGGTGAGCTCCTCGACGGTGCGCAGGACCTTGTCGCGTTCGAGACGGGTGGCGACCGAGCCGACGTGGGGCAGTCCGGCGATCGACACCAGGCCGCCGCCGCCGAGGTCCAGGCAGTAGAACTGCACCTCGGCGGGGGTGTGGGTGAGGGCGAGGGACATCATCAGGGTGCGCAGCAGCGCGGACTTGCCGGTCTGCGGGGCGCCGGCGACGCCGATGTGGCCGCCCGCGCCGGACAGGTCGGCGACGAGGAGTTCGCGGATCTGCTCGTGCGGCCGGTCGACCATGCCCAGTGGCACCCGGAGCGTGCCGAGGAGCGGGGACTCGGCGGCGGTCATGCCGCGCACCGGGTCGGGCACGATGCCGGGCAGCAGCTGGTCGAGGCTCGGGGATTCGGCGAGCGGCGGCAGCCAGACCTGGCGGGCGGAGGGGCCCGCGTCGGCGAGCCGGTCGATGAGGACGTCCAGGAGGGTGTCGTCGCCGTCGGCGGCCGGGGCGGGCGTGGGCGCGGATGCAGAGGTGGATGCGGCGGGTTCCGCGTCCGGTTCGGGTTCGCCCGGGGGGCGTTCGGCGGCGGGGCGCTGGTCCAGCCCGAAGGGCACGATCTCGTGGGCGGCGGCCGGGCCGGACGGTTCGCCGTCGTCGCCGTCGGGCGCGGCGGGGCAGGGGCCGGAGACGTAGGCGGCCTTGAACCGCACCAGGTTGGTGGTGTCCACCCGGAGGTAGCCGTTGCCGGGCACGGAGGGGAGTTCGTAGGCCCCGGCGACGCCGATGACGCTGCGGGACTCCATGGAGGAGAAGGTGCGCAGCGCGATCCGGTACGACAGATGCCCCTCGACCTGGTGGATACGGCCCTCGTCGAGGCGCTGCGAGGCGAGCAGCAGATGCACGCCGAGGCTGCGGCCGAGGCGGCCGATGGTGACGAACAGGTCGGAGAACTCGGGCTTGTTGGCGAGGAGTTCGGAGAACTCGTCGACGATGACGACCAGGGACGGCAGCGGGGCCAGGGGCGCGCCGGCCAGCCGGGCCTTCTCGTACTCGAAGAGGGACGCGTGACCGCTGGCGCGCAACAGCTCCTGGCGGCGGATGAGTTCGCCGTCGATGGAGTCCTGCATCCGGTCCACCAGGGGCAGTTCGTCGGCGAGGTTGGTGATGACGGCCGAGGTGTGCGGCAGGCGCTCCATGTTGAGGAAGGTGGCGCCGCCCTTGAAGTCGACGAGGACGAAGTTGAGGACCTCGGAGGAGTGGGTGGCGGCCAGCCCGATGACGAGGGTGCGCAGCAGTTCGCTCTTGCCGGAGCCGGTGGCGCCGATGAGGAGGCCGTGCGGGCCCATGCCGGTCTGTGCGGACTCCTTCAGGTCGAGTTCGACGACCTCGCCGTCCTCGGTGACGCCGATGGGCACACGCAGCCGGGCGCTCTGGTCGGCGCGGCGGCGCCAGTGGGCGGTGACGTCGAAGGTGCGCGGGTCGCGGATGCCGAGCAGGGTGGTGAGTTCGAAGTCGGACTCGAAGGGGTTGTCGGTCAGGTCGATGGTGCCGCTGGTGCGCAGCGGGGCGAGCTGCCGGGCGAGGGTCTCGGCCTGGGCGCGGCTGACGAGGTCGGCCTCGGCGTCGGCGGTGGAGTCGGCGACGGGGAAGGAGACGCGGCCCCGCTCGGCGGTGAGGCGGAGGACGCCGGGGCCGCCGTGCATGGCGCCGGTGACGTCGAGCAGGACGGTGTTGCGCAGTCCGGCGCCCAGCAGCCGGGAGCCGGCGGGCAGGGTGGTGCGGTGGGCGACGACGACCACGAAGGGTTCGGCGGCGCTGGGGGTGGCGTGCGGGTCGTGGTCGGGCCGGTCCGTCACGTCGGTGCCGAGCAGGTCGGTGAGTTCGGCGTGGTCGGCCGCGATCAGCCGCAGCGGGCCCGCGGCGTCGTACTCCTTGGGATGGGCGTTGTGGGGAAGCCACTTGACCCACTCCCACTCCTCGCGTCCGGTGTCGTCGGTGAGGACGGCGACGCGCAGTTCGTCGGGCGAGTGCAGGGTGACGAGCTGGCCGAGCACGGCCCGCACCAGGCCGAGGGCGTCGTCCATGTCGCCGGCCAGCTCGACGGCGGTGAAGCTGCGCAGGCCGACGGGGACGGGCATGCCGGGGACGGTCTGGAAGGCGGCGGTGAAGCGGCGCAGCGAGATCGCCGCGAGCGGGTCGAGGTCCTCGACCGGCTTGGTCTCCGGGGGGACGAGTTCGAGGGCGGCGCGGCGGGTGCCGAGCCCGATGCGGACCTTCGCGAAGTCGTCGTGCGCGGAACGGCGTTCCCACACCCGGGGCGAGCCGACGAGTGACCACAGGCGGTCCGGCGGCGGGTTGTCCCACAGCGCGGCGGCGAGCTGCGCCTCGGCCACCTGGCGGGCGCGGACGCGGAGTTGGGCGAGGTAGCGGAGGTAGTCGCGGCGCTCGGCGCGCATCCGCCGTTTGCGCTCCAGTCCGGCGCGGCCGATCTGCCCCATGCTCATGGAGATCATGCCGACGCCCATCATCCCGGACATCAGATACGTCGAGGAGGAGCCGCCCGCGGTGAACATCAGCGCCATCGCGCCGAAGCCGATGCCCATGGGCAGGACGACCATGACGGAGCCGAGGTCGGCGGAGGCGGGTTCGCCGAGGACGGGGGGCTCGGCGAGCTCGATACGGGCCTCGGGCACCTCGGGTCCCGACGCCCTCGGGGGGCGTTTCTTGACCACGGTGTTCACGGGTGCGTCTCCAGCGGGGGGGGGTGTTCGGGACGGCGGGGGCGGGGGTCGTGAACCGGGTCAGCTGTCGCTGTCGGCGGGGGCGTCGGCGGACCACAGGACGGTGGTGCCGTGGCGGACGGTGAGGTCGCCGTCGGCGCCGAGGACGAGGGTGGCGCCGTCGTGCCCGTCGGTGCGGGAGGTCCATACGGGGTGCATCGCGGCGGTGTAGACGGCGAGGTTCCCGTCGGCCTGGAAGACGGTCCTGGCGCCCCGTCCGACGGTGCCGGACTGCCACAGGGAGTGGCCGCGGCCGTCGTAGAGGACGAGGTTGCCGTCGCCCTGGAAGGCGAGGACGGTCCGTCCGGCGGTCCAGGTCTGGCCGGGTAGGAGGACGCTGGTGCCGTGGACGACGGTCGCCGCGGTGGCGCGGGGCGCGGCGGGGGTGGTGCGGGGCGCCGCGAGACCCACGGCGACGGTCTCGGGGGTGGACGGCGACGGGGTGGGGGTTGCGGGTGAGGGCGCGGGCGGGGACGGAGACGGGGACTCGGACGGCAGGGTGAGCGTCAAGTCCCGCGTGGGCGACACCTGTTCGGGGCGCGCGCCGCCCCTGCTATCGGATTCATCCGTTTCATCCGCGCCGTCCGTGCCGTCCGTGCCGTTCGTGCCGTTCGTGAGCAGGACGGGGAGGATCAGCACGAGCAGGGCCGCCCCGACGGCGGCGGCGAGGAGATGCCGGGTCAGCCGCTCGCGGGAGGCCGGAAGCTCTTCGGGAGGTTCCTCTTCCGGGGCGATGCGGTCCGCGCGGTCCGCGCGGCGGGCGAAGGCGTCGAAGCCGGCGAGGCCGTCGTCGGAACGGGGCGTTTCGGACCGGCCCGTTCCGAGGTCGCCGGCGTCGCCCAACGGGCGCTCCTGCCACGGCAGTCGGCGCCGCCACACCGCCCCGCCCGCCGGTTCCTCCGGCGTCCGCGGGGCACGGCCGGTGCCCGGATCCTGCTGTGCCACGTGCGCGCCCTTCTCGGTCCTGGGCGCACGGGTGGGGGAACCGTGTGCGGTGCCGGGGCGCCCGGCGTGATCGTAAGGAGGGATCACCGGGGTGCGCGGTGCCCCCGCCCGCTTCCTGCCCGCACGGACGGGCGCACTTCCCTTTCCGCCGGGACGGTTGGGTGGGAGGGGAGGGAGGAGGAAGGGGGTGCGGGCTCGCGGTGGCCGGATGGCTCGGTGTGAGGGCGGGCGATACCGGGGCGCGGTCGTCGGGAGGCCCGGGGCGGGGCGGAGGGAGCGACGGGGGCGGGCTCGCGGGCGGTGGGTGATCGGGGTGGGGCGGGGGCAGGACAGGCGGGTGTGCGGCTTGGCGTTCTCGACGGTCTCGGGACCGATTTGCTCCACGGCCTGCGGGCCAGGCGGCGGACAGGGCTCGGGATCTGCCGCGGGACGGGTCCCGGGGCTGGGCCACCGGACCGGGCTTCAGGGTGGTGAGATGGCGGGGCGGGAAGGTGTCTGGCCTGGCGGTCTCCCACGGGCTCGGGACCGGCTCGCTCCACGACCTGCGGGCCAGGCGGCGGACAGGGCTCGGGATCTGCCGCGGGACGGGTCCCGGGGCTGGGCCACCGGACCGGGCTCCCAGGCGGCTTACGGGCCGAGCTCCGGATCGGCTGGGGACCCGCTGCGGGAGGAGCCGGAACGAACCCTTCGACGGCTCCGGACCGCGCACTGAACCGTGCCCCCCGACCGCCTTCGAGTCAGGCCGCGGACCGGTCTCGGGACTCGCCGCAGGACGCGGATCGGGACCGGTCCCCTTGGCCGCTTCCGCATCAACCGGCCGGACCGGTCTCCTTGACGACCTCCGGGCCGGGCACTGGGTCAGGCTCTTCGGGGGCCTTCGGGTCAGGCACCGTACCGGACTTGGGACCTTCCGCCGGACGAAGGTCGGGACCGGTGCCCCCGGCCGTTTCCGGACCAGGCTCCTCGACGGTCCCGGGACCAGGCTCCCGAATCGCCTTCGCGCCGAGCCCCGGGCCGGTCTCGGGACCTGCCGCGGGACGAGGATCCGGACCGGCATCCCCAACTGCTTCCGGACCAGGCTCCTCGGCGGTCCCCGGACCGGGATCCTGAATCGCCTTCGCGTCCCGCCCCGGGCCGGTCTCGGGGCCTGTCGTCTTCGCGGCGGGCGCCGGGGTCGTCTCCTGGATCGCGTCCAGGCGAGGGCTCCCCCAGGGGCGGGAGAAGAGGCCGCGGCTGCGGGTGCCCGTGGAGGGCTGGGCTCGGCGGCGGGTGGTGACATGGGCCGAGGGCGGGGGCTGCGGGGTGTCGGCGGGCCCGGTCCGCGTCGACGGCTGAGGCGGTGCCTCCGTCGTGCGGAGGATCGCCGTGCCGATGACCCAGCGGGTGCCCTTCGGGCCCGTCGTGCGGAAGACGGCGAGGGCGCGGACCTGGTGGCCGGAGGCGCCGCGTTCCGCGCCGGCGGCGGACGTGCCGAACTTGAGGACCTCGCGGCGCGGCACCGTCTGGGTGTGGGTGAGTCCCGCGGTGGTGCGCTGGCCGGTGACGGGGACGGAGGGGCCGATGCGGTCGTCGGCGGAGGCGTTGAGAGGGACGCTGACGCCGAAGCCCAGGGCCGTGGATGTCGACAGGTCGCCCTGGGAGACGAATCCGTCGGTGGAGATCTCCAGGTGGTCCAGGCCGACGTCGTTGCCGACGAGGTCGCTGACGGGCCGGTACAGGGAGACCTCGACGGAGGTCGCGCCGGTACCGGGGCCGCCGAGGAAGGGCGCGGTCGCGGCGGGTGGCAGGAGTCTGAGGCGGCCGGCGCGGACGAGTTGGGCGAGGCGGACCAGCATGCCCTCCGCCGAGGTGGAGGTGGGCAGTTCGCCGGGGCGGCCCAGGGCGGGGTCCACGGCGCGCAGCGCGGTGGCGAGCTGGGGCAGGGCGTCGAAGTCGTACAGGGAGATGGGCCGTCGGGGGACCCAGGCCGGGCCGGACGACAGGGCGGCGCGCAGGTGGGCGGGGATCTCCATGTCGATGGCCCGCTGTCCCCGCCGGACCTCCGAGGGCTGGGCGGGGTCCGTCTCGTAGACGGCGGGTTCGGCCAGGCGTGCCGCCTCGACCGGGACGGACGGGGTGTCGGTGCCGTTGAAGTGGAGGACCACGTCGGCGGGGACCGTCCCCGTCAGCCGGCGCGTGGAGTGGAACAGGCGCAGGGGCAGGCTGGTGACAAGTTCCTCCAGGGGGCGGGCGGAGACGGTGACGTCGAATCTGTAGCGCAGCCGGGCCTCGGTGATGTCGCCCGTGCTGCGCTGCCAGACGCGCCGCTCGCGCACGGAAGTGGCGGTGTCGGTGGTGTTGGCCTGCCGGGACACCGCGAGGGTGGGCCGGAGGCGGATGCCGCCCTGCTGGACGACCGGGGCGGCGTCGAGGGAGTGGGTGACCGCGCGGGACAGGGACTGGCGGGTGGTGCCGGGGACCGGGAGGGAGGTGCCGTCGCCGTTGGCGTGGCCGAAGACGTTGTCCATGCCCTGGTTGCCGATCGCGCGGCGGCCCCGGACGGCGTCGAGGTCGCCGACCGGGGTGGCGGTCAAGGTGACCTCGACCTGGGTCGGTCCGAGCCAGGAGCGGTGGATGAAGTGGAAGGAGGTACGGCTGCCGGGGCCGAGCGAAGCGAGCGCGCGCATGCCGAGGGACGAGGTGTGCTCGTTGACGCGGGTGAGGACACCGGGCGTGTAGGTGTCGGAGCCCGGCACCGTCACCCCGGGTGCGATCCGCTCCACGAGGTCGAGCGTGGTCCGCTGGAGCTCGCCGCGCGGGGCGTCCTCCCTGATCGGGAGGACCTCGGTCACACCGCCGAAGCCGGCCCGGCCGCCGCTCTCGGTGAAGTAGGAGGGCAGCCGCCGGTCCAGGGGCGCCTGGGGCGGCAGCGTGGGTGAGCCCGCGAGCCGGTGGAACAGGGGGTGGTTGGCGAGGTCGTTGTCGCTGAGGAGGAACTCCACGCTGTCGGGGGCCTCGACGATCCGCGTGTCGGTGAACAGGGGGCGGCCCGCCAGCAGGCCCGTCACGGCGTTGCGCCTGCCCACCTGGACGGTGACCTTGTAGGCGGCGTCGGCCAGCAGGCGGTGGGCGGGCGCGTCGTTCTCGGTGGTGACCCGGAAGACCGAGGTGATGTCGTTGACGGTGGTGCTCTCGCCGGCGGCGGCCTTGCGGGCGTAGTGGCCGGCCGGGGCGACGGTGCCGCTTCCGGTGCCGTAGTCGGCGGCGAGGGTGAGACCCGCGGCGTGGGCGCGGGTGGTGCCGCGGGTGTCGGCGGCGGCGTCCATGGCCTGGAGCCATCGCTCGTAGTCCATGGTGCCGGGCCGGGACAGCGCGCGGACTCCGCGCAGGAACCCCTCGATCCTGATCAGGACCTGCAGTCCGGTGAGCACCCCCGAGGTGAACTCGAACTCGGTGACGTCGTCCTCGTTGAAGATCCGGTAGGCGTGGGTGACGAGGTGGTGCGAGGTGAGGCTCGCTTCCACCACCTGCTGGGCGGCGCTCTCGGGGGCGTTCAGCGGCCCGCCGGTCGTCACGGCGGCCACCTGCTCGTACGCGCCGACGGCCTGCCGTACCGCAGCCCGTACCGCCAGGCCCAGGCCGCCGAACGCCGAGGTCGCCCAACTGGTCCGGGACGGTGCGGCGTTGACGGGGGCATCGGATGCCTGGGCGAGGTCGGCGGTCTCGGGGGCGGGGCTCGGCGGGAGGGGGATCTCGGTGGGGTCGACGACCGGGCTGGGGGGCAGGGGGATGTCGACCGGATCGACATCGACGGTGGCGGCGGCTGCCGTGGCGGCGCTGGCGTCGGCTGCGGTGGCGGAGTCGGCGGTGGCGGAGTCGGCGGTGGCGGAGTCGGCGGTGGCGTCGGGCCAGGCGCCGGGGATCGGGCCCAGCTCCATGCCGTCGTCCGTCTCGACTCCCGTGTCCGCGGCGGCGGTTCGGTCGGTCCGCTGTGTGCGGCCGGCGGCGGCGATCATCTCGTTGACGGCTTCGCGCAGCCGCTCGCTGCCCCCTACCCGGTCGACGAAGGCGGTCTCCGGGAGCCGGACCGCGTCGTCGGCCAGGTCCGCGTCGGCCGCCGTCAGCGGGCGGGGCGCGGCGAGGGCGGGCGGCATCCGGTCGTCGGGGTGCTCCAGGGTCTTGTAGCCGGGTACGGCGAGCGTGGCGTGCCCGGGCACCTCCAGCGGGTCCATCGCCGGGCCGTGGCTGTACGCCATCGACGTGCGGTAGGTGACCGGCAGGGTGTGCATGCGGATGCCGTCGGCGGCCGGGCTGAGCACGTAGTACTCCTGTCCGGTGCTCGCGCTCGACCCGGTGACCGCGGACGCCTGGCGGGAATACGTGTACTCGGGGGTCAGCCCTTGCATCCACAGGTTGCCGTGGCGGTCGAAGGGGTTGGTGACCGAGCCCTGGAGGGTGCCGCTGAGCGCCAGCGGCACACGGTTCACCTGCTCGTCACCGGCCAGGGTGGCACCGGTGTAGTTGTAGGTCTGCACCGACTTCAGGTGGCGGTCGTGGGTGACGCCGCCCTGCTCCTCGTCCTCCAGGTAGCGGCGTTCGGCGGTGATCCGGAACGCCACGCGCCGGACGCCGGTGAGGGTGGGCAGTTCGAACCAGACGGGGTGGCCGCCGGACGTCATCTCGTCGAAGCCCGCGCGCAGTCCGGCCTCGGAGCGGATCTGGTCCAGGCGGCGCTGGTTGTTCAGCCGCTGGAGATGGGCGGCGCCGCTCACCGGCCCCTGGTACCAGGGCACGGCCGGGCCCTGACGGGGCGGCAGGAATCCGTGGTCGGCGAGCCAGCTCTCCAGCGCCTCGAAGACCGGCCCGGTCCCCCGGACCGCCGTCGGGGTGACGGTGGCGCCCAGATCGCGCAGGTGCAGGATCTCCGGCGAGAGATAGCGCGGTGCCGTGTCGGTGCCGGTGACGGTCGCCTCGGAGGGCACGCGCAGGATCAGCGGGTACGTCGTTCCGCGGGCCAGCGGGGACTCGTCGGCGGGACGGACCTCGGGCCGGTCGGGCCGGACGAGGGTGACCTCGAACGCGGCTTCCACGCGCACCCGCAGCAGGGGCGCGCCGGTGCGCAGCGAGCGGGAGGTGCGGACGCTGCCGCCCGCGACCAGGGTGTGCGTGACCTGCTGCTGCACGGCGGCCTGCGCGGACACGGTGAACCCCATCGGTTCGGTGCCGGTCGATTCGGTGCCCGTCGGTTCGGTGCCGGTGCCTTCGCCGGCCCGGCTGACGGCGAATCCGCCGCTGACGCCGAGGCCGATGCCGACGGCGTTGGTGACGGAGGTGCTGCCGGACATCTTCAGCGAGCGCAGGACATGGCTCTGGAGGACGACGTTGCGGGTGGCGGGCCCGGCCAGCGCCCCCGGCCTGTCGCGCCGCACGATGCGCGACCGCACCCGCAGCATGCCGATGACGGTGCCGTTCTTCGCGTAGAGGGTCGGGGAACTGTGGTGCCCGGCCCACATCAGGGGCAGGTTGCCACGCAGCACGCCCTCGTCCAGGAACTGGCGGAGCTGGTCGTGGGAGCCGTCGGACAGGTCGGCCAGGTCGCGGGAGAAGGACTGGAGGATGTCGGAGAGCAGTCCGTCGGCCTCCGGGGCGGCTTCCGTGGCGAAGAGAGGGACGTCGTCGAGGAGGGTGTCCATCGGGGCGGGCCTGCGCTCCGGCTTGCCGCTGTTCAGGCCCTCGTGGTCGGGCTCGTCCTCCATCAGGTGCTTGGGGAACCACACGGTGAGCGGCGCGGGCGCCTCGCTCCCGGGGGTACGCCACAGCTCGTCGCGGGGGGTGCCGGTCACGGCCTGGGCGGCCGACCCGGTGGACCGGATCTCGGCGTGCAGCGTGTACTCCATGGGCCAGGACCGCTCCCGGCTCTGCATGATGATCTGCGGCTGCACGACCGCGCTCGTGCTGACGGTGGTGGTGGTCTGGTTGTGCGTGTACGTCAGCTGCGGGGAGAACGTCAGGCGGCGGAACCAGCCGGTGTCCGCGAAGGGCATCGTGTGGCCGTGGCTGACGGAGAACGCGCGCAGGTCACCGGCGGAGTCGGTGCTTCCCGCCTCGCTCACGCCGATCGCCCAGCGCTGGAGCGTGATCGGCGGGCCGTCCGACATCTCCTCGATGTCCGGCGCGACGCGGCGGGGGCTGTGCAGGGCGAACCGTACGGCCACCTGGTGGCTGCTGCCGCGGTACGGCGCCCGCAGCGCCAGTCCGCGCACGCTGAACAGGCGTGGCCACTCGCTGCTGAGCCGGGCCGGGGTCAACTCGGCCCGGAGCGCGTCCCGGAACGCCCGGTCCTCGCCCCGGTCGCCCTCGACCTGCCGGAAGACCTGCTCCTGGAGCCAGGTCACGGTCGCGTCCGGGACGGGGGCGACATGCACGAGACCGAGGGAACCGGGGCGGTCGCTGCCGAAGGTGGTCACCGTGCTGCTGAGTCGCTCCGCGGGGGCGGGGGTGGGGGTGGGGGGTTGCTGGACGGGGGGTTGCTGGACGGGGGGTTCCGTGACCGGGGTGGGCTCTTCGGCCACGGTCGCGGCCACGGTTGTGGTCTCGGCCACGGCCGCGGACTCGGTCGTGGTCTCTGCGGTGGTCCCGACCGTGGACTCGGCCGTGGACTCGTTCGTGGTCTCGGCCGCCGGTGGTGCGGGCTCGGGCACGGGCTCGGATTCCGTGACCGGGACGGGGGGTTGGGGCCGGCTGGTCTCCTCCGACTGGGGGTGCGCCTGCGGCTGCGGCTCGGCCGGGGTCTGGGCTTCCTGGCTCTCCGGCTGGGCCGGGGCGGTGTCGCGGGCGCGGAAGGTGCCGCGGACCTCGACGGATTCACGGACCAGGGTGGCGGGCGCGGCGGCGGAGCGTCCTGCGCGGAGGAGGGCCGCCGCCGGGTTCCGGCCCGGGACACGGACCCGGGACCCGCTCGTCGGCGCGGGCCTGCGGGTCGGCGCGGCCGGGGCGGGGTTGAGGCGGTGCAGGTCGCTCGCCGCCGCGTACGCGGCGTCCTCCGCGCGGGCGGCGGCAACGGGGTTGCCGGGGGCGGCGGTGTCGGGGTCCGGCCCGTACAGCCTGCTCAACAGGCCCGCGAGGACGGGGTCGTTGGACCGTACCCAGTCGGCGCCGTTGTGGCGTCGGCGGCCGGTGTAGGGGTCGTGGCCCCGGTTGGTGCCGAGGTAGGCGTTGCTGGTCTGGGCGAAGTACTCCTCGACGCTGCGGGAGGCGTAGTTGTCGACGGGGCCGCCGTCGGTGTGCAGGCGCGGTCCGTCGGCCCACTCGGCGTCCGGGCCCGCCGCCAGCCGCTCGTCGTAGGCGGTCCGTACGAGGGTGCTGTCGGTGTCGTGCAGGCCGAACAGGTGCACCAGGTGGGCGAGTTCGTGGGTGACGGTCGAGTAGCCGTCGGCGTGCGAGGACGTTCCGCCGAGGCCGGGGTCCTCGCCGAGCAGGTTCTCCTCGGCCACCACGACCAGCCTCTGGGCGACGTCGACGAGGCCGCGGTTCTCGTTCTCCGTGACGGGGCCGTGGGTGGGCAGGTCCACCGGTACGGGCGCGCCGGGCAGGTCGGTGAGCCGGGTGCCCCGGGGCAGCACGAGGACACGGACGCCGGAGGCGGCGACCCGCGCGGCGACGGCCGGGTCCCGGAGAACCCGGGTGAACTGCCGCACCAGCTCGGCACGCACCGCGACCGGCCGGCCCACCCCGTCGGGCAGGTCGATGAGCGGGTTCACCAGGGCGGCCAGAGCGGGGTCCGGCGGCGGCGCGTAGAGGTCGGGCGCGGCGGGCGGGGGTTCAGGCACGACACCTGAAGTGGCCTCGGGCGGCGGTGCGTTGAAGGTGGTGGCGGGGGCGGGCGGCGCGGTGAGGGAGGCCGCGGCGAGCGGCGCGGTGAGAGCTGCGGGCGGCGCGTCGGGGGAAGTGGCCTCGGCGGGCGGTGCTGTGGAAGCGGTGGCGGGCGGCGACCCGGCGGACGAGGAAGTCTCGGCAGGCGGCGCGATGGTGGAAG
Source organism: Streptomyces sp. NPDC090106 (assembly GCF_044747265.1). Taxonomy (NCBI): domain Bacteria; kingdom Bacillati; phylum Actinomycetota; class Actinomycetes; order Kitasatosporales; family Streptomycetaceae; genus Streptomyces; species Streptomyces sp. NPDC090106. The sequence continues at coordinate 205,512 of NZ_JBIVDS010000011.1, forward strand.
CGGCAGCGGGCCGCACGGTGGAGGAAACGGGCGGCTCCGCAGGAGCGATCTCAGCGAGCGGCCCCATGGACAAGACCTCGGCCGACGGCTCCATCGGAGCGGCCTCGGCGGACGGCCGCATGGAAGAGACCTCGGCGGGCCGCTCCCCAAAAGCTGTCTCGGTCAGCGGGGCGGCGGGCGTAACGGCGGGCGGCGACCCGGCGGACAAAGCAGTCTCAGCGAGCGGCGCGTCGAGGGAAGCGGCAGGCGGCGCGACAGAGGAAGCAGGCGGCAGCGGGGAAGCGGTCCTGCCAGGCGGCTGCGTGGAAAACGCCTCGGCACCCGACTCCGACGACAAGGCCTCGGCCGACGGGGTGGCGGAGGCAGCGGCGGGCGGCAGCGCAGTGGAGGAAGCGGTCTCGGAGCGCGGCGCGGTGGCGGTGAGCGGCGCTTTGGAGGAAGCGACGGCAGACCGCGCCGTGGAGGAGGCTCCCGGCTCCGCGGACGTGACCACCGCAAGCGACTCCGCGGGCGCGGTCTCGGTGGGCGGCTCCGCGGAGGAGACCCCGGCACGCGGCTCCGCGGAAACGATCTCCGTGGGAGGCGCCACGGACAAGACCCCGGTCGGCGGCACCATGGAAGAGGCCTCGGTCGGCGGCTGCGCGGACGCAGGATCGGTCTGCGGATCCGCAGAAGCGGGCTCGGTCTGCCGCTGCGCCGCAGCGGGATCCGCCTGGAGCTCCGCCAACGCGGGCTCCGGCGGCGGCTTCTCGGGGGTGAAGAGGTGGGAGAGGGATTCCTCCAGGCCTCCTGCCAGGTGGCCTTCGGCGTCCAGCGGCAGCATCGCGTACAGGCCGCCGGGGACCTCGACGCGCAGGGCGCGGCGGGCGTGCTCGGTCGGTTGCATGACCGCGTCGACGGTGAAGCGGTAGTGGCGGTAGCGGCGGGTGGCCTCGCGGTTGGTCTCCCGGGTCTCGCCCGCTTCGAAGCCCTGTTTGTCCTCCGTGCTGCGGTCGAGGACGTCGGCGGTGGTGCGTTCGTAGAGGCGGTGGCCGTCCGGCATGCCGCCGGTCTCCGGGCCGACGGAGATCGCGCCGCCCCGGGACCTGGTCCGTTCGGACTTGGGGCTCTCGTGGTCCTGCTGGTAGCGGCGGGCCTTGAAGGCGACGCCCTCCGGCGGGCCGACGACCTCCGCCGAGGTCAGGTCGAAGCCGACGGTGACCGTGCGTCCGCCGACCGGCACCTGGTAGCGGTGCCGGAGGAGCCGGACCACGCCCGCGCGGAGCATGCCGGTCGAGGTGTGGTGGTCGTAGCGGACGCCCGCCATGCCGAGGGGGTCGAGGCCGGGCACGTGCCAGGCGTTCTCGCGGGTCAGGTCGGGCGCGGTCGTCGGCTGGTGCGCGGCGAGCCCCGTCCAGCGCTGGACCGCCCGGGCGGCCGGGACGTCCCAGGGGTGGAGGAACTCGGTGAGCGCCTGGGGGAGTTCGGGCACGGTGACCGGGGCCGTCCAGCGCGGCGGCAGGATGCTGGCGGCGGCGACGGCGGGTGGGGCGGGCAGGTCGGCGGGGACCGTGAGGTGGCGGGGGACGAGGAGGCGGACCTCGGCGGGCACGGTTCGGCCCGCGCCGAGACCGTCGTCGTACACCGTGCCCCAGCGGAACTGGCCGCGGGGGCGGCGGAGGGCCGTGCCGAACGCCCGGCTGACGGCGCCCAGCGGGGCGGCGAGCGCGGTGGGCGGTTCCGTGGCCGTGCGGATCTCGATGCGGACGGCGAGCGGATGCTCGAACTCCTCCGAGCCTTCACGGGTGTTGGCGCGGGCGATGTCCAGGATCTGCCGGGCGACCTCGTGGGAGCGGCCCTGGCTCATCTCGTAGACGGCTTCGAGTTCGGTGCCGCCGTGGATGTCGTGGGTGCCGAAGCGGGTGCGGACACCGAGTCCTGCGCCGGCCTTGAAGGAGCTCTCGGTGCCGGTGACGTCCTCCCGCACGCCTTCGGAGCGCAGGGTGAACCTGATCTCGTCGCGGGCGCGTTGGGAGGTGGGCTCGCCGACGTCGGCGGTGGCCCGTACCCAGACGTAGCGGGTGGTGCCGAAGGGTCCGGCGACGGGGAACCAGCGGGCGACGCCGGTGCCGGTGAGGGCGGTGTACTGCGACTGGAGGGCGTCGGAGGAGAAGGTCGCGCGCAGGGCCCGGCGCAGCTGGTCGCGGGCGGCGCCCGTCCCGGTGAGCACGCCGTGCGTGGTGAGGCGGTTCTCGATCTCGCGCAGGACGCCGTCGGCGCGCAGCACCTCGGGGTGCACGGCTCCGGCCAGCGGGCGGCCCAGGAGGTGTCGGCGGGCCGGCTCCCGCTGTCCGGAGCCCGTCGCGGCCTGCTGCTCGGGGACGGGCGGGAGCAGGTCCTCCAGTCGACGGGCGGGCACGAGGAGCTCCAGGCCCCGCTCGACGCGCACATAGCGGACCGACTCCTCGCGTTGCCCGCCCTTGGTGCGCTCGACGATGAGCTCGAAGACCGGGGACGCCTCGACGACGTGCGGGACGCCCGCGTAGGTGGCGCGGCTGATCTCGATCACGCCCGCGACGGTGCCGCGGCTCGACCCCTTGGCCCACTTCGCCTCGGTCTGCGCGAGGGCGACGACCCGTACGCCGACGCCACCGCCGTGCCCGGACTCATGGGCCGTCGCGCCGCCGTCCTCCTCGTGTCCTGTGGTGTCCGACCTGGCCAGGACGGCGGCACCGTCCGGGTCGCCCTCCGATGCGTGGGTGGCGTGCGCGCCGCCGCCCGCGAAGGAGCCGAAGCCGAGCTGCGGGCCGAGGCTGCCGGAGAACCCGGCGCGCCAGGTGGTGCTGTCGGTGCGGGCGAACTTGTCGACGGTCTGGGCGTACTGCTCGATCTCGGTGGGCCCGTCGGTGACGCCGAGGTCGCGTGGGTCGTACGCCCGCAGCCGCAGCCGTACCGTGTAGCGCCAGCCGTCGCGCTTGGGCAGGACGGCCTCGTGGCCGTCGGGGCCGGTCAGGGCGCCGATGCGGGAGGCGAGGGCCGCGGGCTGGGTGAGTTCGGCGATTTCCTGGGGCCAGTTGCCGGGGTCCTGGGCCCAGTGGGCGGGGAGGCCCGCGAGCCGGGCGTAGCCGTCGGCGGCCAGCCGGGTCAGCTCCGGTGCGACGAGGAAGGCGGGGTAGAGGCCGCCGGTGCCGGCGCGGCCGAAGTCGAGCCGCTGCCGGGTGGCCGCGGGCCAGTCGCGGCTGAAGGAGACCCGGCCCGCGTCGGCGACGGCGCCCGCGTCGACGGGGGCGGCCGGTACATGCTGGCGGGGCACCACGACCTGGGTGACGAGCGGTTCGTCGGGGTCGATCCACCAGGTCTCGGCCCCGGAGCGGCCCGGCGCGGCGTCCTCGCGGCGCACGGACAGCTCGTACACCGTGTCGTAGACGTGCTCGTCGACGGTGCCCTCGGTCTCGGTGCGGCGGTAGCCGGAGTGGGCGGAGGTGAACTGCTCGTCGCGCGAGCGTTCGAGGGCGCCGCGCACGGTGAGTCCGCCGACGCGCAGCCGCCGCCCCGCGCCCAGCGGCACGATGACGCCTCCGCCGCCGCCGACGGACGCGGTCCACTCGCCGCTCCGCTTGCCGGTGACCGTCTCGGTGCGGGCCGCGCGGGCGTTGACGGTCATCGGGTAGCTGTCGCCGGAGAGCCGGTCGCCGAGCAGGGCGCGGGCGGTGAGCCGGTAGCGGGTTCCGGCGACGGTCACCGTGTGCGCGATCCCGGCGAGCAGGGACGGCAGGTCGGACTCCAGGACCGGGCGCCCGAAGAACAGGTTCACCTCGGCCTCCACCCCCGTCCAGTCGGTGCTCCGCAGCACGGCGGACTCCGCCGACTCCCGCAACCGCCCGAGCAGTTGCTCGCCCACCAGCTCGGAGCCGGGCATGGCCAGGGCCATCGCGAAGCCCTGCCCCCGGCGCGCGGCGAGCGCCAGCGGTTCGGCGGGGTGGGTGACGCGCGCCCGGTCGGCGGCCATGCGGTACGGACGTACCGCCTGCCGGTGCGGCGCGGTGCGGGACTCGCGCAGCAGGGCCCGGACATGAGGGTGGGCGGCGACCGGGGCGGGCCGTACCGTGGGCGCCTCGGGCAGCAGCCCCGGGGTGCGGACGGCTCCGAGGACCCGGCGTTCGAAGGCGGCGGCGCCCTCCCCGCCGCGCCACGGCACCGCGATCTCCGCCTCCACGACCTCGGAGACCGGTTCCACACGCAGTCGCCCGGTGTCACGGACCTCCACGACGACCCGCATCCGCGCGCGGTAACGGGCCTGGTCGTCGCGGGAGTTGAGGACGGTGTGGTTGAGGGTCTGGGAGGTGACGGTCAGCCCGCTGCCCGCGCCGACGTCGAACCCGACCCCCGCCATCGGCAGCAGCCCCTTGGCCCCGGAACCGGAACTGGAACCGGACCCGGCCTCGGCACCCTCCGTGACGGGCAGCGAGAACCCGTACGCGTTGTAGCCGAGGGCGATCCCGGCCGAGTCGCCGCTCGCGCGTCCGGTGCCCCGGGCCACGCCCCGGCCCAGGTCGTCGCGGATCTGCACGTTCTCGCTGACCCCGGCGAACTGGAGGCTCTCGATCCCGGTGCGGACGGCCAGCCGGGCGTGGGCGGTGCGGCCCGCGCCCAGCGGGATCTCGATGACGCCCGAGACGTCGCCGTTGGTGAGCCACCAGCGGCTGCGGGTGCGGGCGGTGCGCTCGTTGAGCGTGCCGCGCGCGCCCGCCATGAACCGCTCGGCCGCCGGGGCGCCGAGTCCCGCCCGCCGCAGGGCCCGGTGCAGGGCGGCGACGACCGGGCTGGTGTCGAGGGCGTTGAGCACGGGCCGGTCGAGCCCCGGAAGCGGAGCCGCTTCGGGCTGGGGCTGGGGCTGGGCCTCGGTCACCGGTGCCATGTCGGGGCGGGGCGCGGCGGCCCCGGTGTACTCGGCGGGGAACTCCACCCGCAGCCGCCGGTCGACGGTGACCGGTGAGGTGTGTTCGACGCCGTCCACGAAGACGCGGACGCGCAGCCCGGCGGTGAAGGGCCGGTTGGCGGCGATGAACAGGGTGCGGCCCGCGATGACGTTGCGCCGCAGGACGTCGGTGGTCTTGACGGTGGTGTCGGCGCGCAGTTGCGGCAGGCCGAGCAGCATCGAGGAGGCCACCGCCGAGGCCGTGCTGATGCCCAGCAGGGTGGCGGCCTCCAGGCCGAGCCCGCGTTCGCGTACGCGTTCGCTCGCGGCGGCGGTGGTCGCGAACCGCACCCCGTACTCGCGTACGCCGTCCGCCCGTTGCCGCTCGGGCACGGGGGCGAGGCCGGTCAGCACGGGCCGCAGCCAGACCAGACGGTCCTGGACCGTCAGGGTCACGCCGTGGGCGAGGAGGTCCTCCCAGGCGTGGCTGCCGGTGGTGAGGAGCAGGGTCCGCAGCGCGTCGGTGATGCCGCCTGCCAGGGGGCCGAGGCGGGCAGGAAGGGCGGCGACGACCGCTCGGGCGGACCGGTCGGCGTCGTAGGCGCCGAAGCCGACGGTGGAGGTGACGGCGACATGCCCGGCGAGGCCGTGGTCGAGGTACCAGGGGTGCTCCGGGTTCGCCGCGACCGTCTCAGCCGCCGTGACCATAGCCGTCTCAGGCGCCGTCACCGTCACCGCCACCGGCTCAGGCGCCGTCACCGTCACCGTCACCGCCACCGGCGCCGTCTCCGTCGCCGTCGCCGTTTCAGGCGCTGTCGCCGACTCCTGTGCCGTCGGCCGGAGTTCGATGCTCTCCTCGGCCGCGGGAACGGTGGCGGGACGGGTCCGCCGCAGGAGGCGGTCGAGCGGTCCGGCGCCCAACGGGGCCGGGCGCTCGCGGAGTTGGGCCTCCGTGGGCGAGGGGAAGCCCAGGTTCCCGGCGGTCTCCGCCTCCTCCAGGACGAGGTCGAGATGCGCGGCGGCGGCCTGTGCCCGCTCCCGGGCCCGGCCCAGGGTCTCCTCGGCCCGCGCGATCTCCTCGGCGAGGGCCGCGGAGCCGCCCGCACTGGTGTGGGCCTGGCGTGCCTCCAGCGCCGCGAGGGCCGACTCCGCCCGGTCCAGCGCGGTCAGCGCCTCGGTGAACTCCTCCCCGGCGCGCATCCCGTCGTCCACGGCCGTCGCCTTGCCCTTGCCCTTGTCGGCGCTGACGGGGGCGTCGCCGTCCGTGTCCCGCGCCGCCGACGCCGTGGCACTCGCCACCTCGGCGGACAGCGCGTCCACCCGGTCCGCCGGCACGTACAGCACCGCCGCCTGGCCGGTCACCGTCGCCTGCACGGCGCGGGGTTCGCCGCTCGCCGGGCGCAGGACGAGGTGCCAGGTGACCGAGTCGGCCTCCAGGCGGGTGAAGGGCCGGCCCGCCTGCCGCCCGGGGCCGGTGAGCGCGAGGGTCTCGGCGTCGCCCCGCCCGGTCGTGTCCTGTGCGGCGGAGCCGGTGAGGGGGCCGCCGAGCCGTACGGCGGCGCCGGGGCCTCCGGCCGGGAGGAGGACGGAGCGCGCGGGGTCCTTGAGGAAGGTGCCGGGGACGGTGTCCTGCGCGGCGCCGGCCGGGGCGCGCAGGCCCTCGACGTGCGCGGTGATCTCCAGCTCGGCGGCGAGGTCGCTGCCCGTGCCGGGGAGGGTCACCGGTTCGCGCAGGGTCTCGCCGGACGCCAGGTCCAGGAACAGCCGGTGCATGGCGGGCGGGCTGAACAGGGCGGCGATCCGGGAGTGCAGCAGGAACGGCCCGCCCTGCCAGGAGTGCGCGGCGGGCGAGACGGCGGTCCGCGCGTCCCAGCCGCGGGACCTCGCGGACGCCCCTGCTCCCGTGCTGCCCGTGATCAGGGACTCCGCGGCCCGGCGCAGGCCGCGCAGATCCCCGACGGTGCCGACGAACGCCTCCCCCAGCACGTCCGCCGGCAGGGCGGGACCGGGCCGCTCCCAGGGCACGGCGGCGGGCGCGACAGTGGTCGTCCGGTGAAAGGGCGCAGTGGCACCGGGGCGCGTCAGCGGCTCCTCGTGGCCGAGCCGCAGCGCGCCGGGGAGCAGCCATTCGCCCAGCGGATGGTGGGTGCGACGCCCGAGCAGCGGGGTCACCATGCCGAGCGGGGTCGGTACGGCGCCGAGCGCGCGGTGCACCTCCAGTTCGGCGCGCAGCCGGACGTCGAACGCGGTGACGTGGGGGCGCAGGACCCTGAGGACTCCGGTGCCGCGCCGGTCCTCGGTGCGGGTGCCGCGGGTGTCGGTGCGGGTGACGGCGGGCCTGAGGTGCTCGCCGCCGAGTCCGGCGAGCAGGTCGACCTGGTCGGAGGTCCCGGCGGCCGTCGTACGGCCCTCCAGGCTGAGGTTGCGGGTGGTGGCGCTGGTGTCCTCGCGGGCCGTGACGTCGGCGCGTTCGACGACGTGCTCGCCGTCCTCCCGGCCCTCGGCGCGGGGGGCGAGGAGTTCGGCGGTGAGGGTGATGCGGGCCATGGCGGTGCTGATCTCGTTGCGGTGGGGCACGAGGAGCGGCAGGCCGGTGAGCATGGTCTCCAGCAGGGCGGCCGTGCCGTGCCGTCCGGCCGCCTTGCGCAGTTCGGCGTCCACCGCGTCTGCGTGCTCCCGGGAGAGCGCGCCGAGGTCGCGCATCCGGGTCAGCGCCTCGTGGACGGCGGGTCCGATGTCGGGGACGCCGAGGACGACGGCGTGGTCGAAGCCGTCGCCGCGCAGCACGTTCGCCGGGGCGAGGAGGGACGGTTCGGCGGGCGCGGGGGTCCGCGGGCCGAGCAGGCCCAGCCCGCGGGCCGACTCCGAGGACAGCAGGGCGAGTCCGGGGGTGCGCAGCGGGTCGCCGACGCTCTCGCGCGGGTCGTGGCGACGGGAGCCGAGCCCGCCGAGGAGACCCACGTGCGCCTCTTCCCAGCGCCGGACGGTGACGACGACGTCGACGGGGGCCTCGGCCCAGACGTGGCCGCCGGTGCGGGTCCTGGTGCGGTCGGCGCGCCCGCTGACCGCGCGCCCGGAGGTGACGGGCGCGCCGCGGCCGTAGTCGAGGGTGAACTGCCCGCCGGTGGTGTCGAGCGGCGGCCCGGGGTCGTCCGTGGACAGGCCGGTGTCCAGGGCGCCTTCGGCCTTGGCGCGGAAGGCGCGGTCGACGGTCTCGGCGGCGCGGAGCAGCGCGGTGGCGGAGGTGTGGTCGTAGGCGAGGGCGTGGGCGCTCTCGCCGAGGGCGGTCAGTGCGGCAGGCCTGACCTGGACGGTCACCTCCATGCGGGCGGGCCGGCCGAAGGTGCCGCGGCCCAGCGGGCGGGCGAGGACGGGGTGCGGGGCCGTGCCGAGGTCGCCGGCGCGGGCGGCGAGCCCGGACAGGGAGGTGCGCAGCGCGGCCTCGTCGGCCGGGTCGAGCCGGTGCACGCCGACCCGTTCCAGCAGGGCGGCGACGTGCGGGAAGAGGTGGTCGGTGCGGACCATGTGCAGGGCGTCCTGCGGGAGGCGGTCGCCGGGGCCGGGGGTCCAGGTGCGGCGGGGCGCGGGGGCGGGGGTGCGCGGGACCCGGTGGGCGGGGGCGGACGCGGGGCCGTCCGTCCGGGTCTCGAACTCCAGGGTGGTGCGCGCCCGGCCCTCGGCGTCCCGTTCCAGGGCCAGGTCCTCGGGCACCGTCAGGGTCGCGCGGGTGACGACGGGGTCCGCGGCGGCCGGGGGCACGGTGTCCCGGCCCTGCGCGGGGACCGGTTCGGCGGTGACGTGGAGGGTCAGGGGGCCGGTGAACTCGGCGAGCCACAGCGCGCCGCCGCCGACGGCACCGGACGCGGAGAACCCGCCGGTCTCCGTGACCGACCGGCTCCAGCTCACCCTGGGCACTACCCGGCCGGTCAGCCGGGCGAGCGCGCCGGACTCCGCCGGGTCGGGGACGTCGAGGCCGATGCCCGCGACCGCCTTCGACTGCCGTACCGCGGAGCTGTGCAGGTCGAAGGAGGTGCCGTGGACGACCTCGGTCTGGCCGCGCCGGGTGCGCGTGTAGCCGAAGTCCGCCTGGTCAAGGGCTGCCCGGACGGTCACGCGGAGCCGTTCGTCGCCCTGCCGGGTGGGGCGGGTCAGGACGACGACGTGGCCCTGACCGGTGAGCGGGTGCGCGCCGCGGGCGAGGGCGGCGGGGTGCAGGGCGCGGGCCAGCGCGAGGTGGTTGGTGACGTGGTGCGGCTGGGCCCCCGCGTCGGCGGGGTCGTGCGCGAGGTGGCCGGGGAAGCGGTCGCGGACCAGGGCGAGGGCGCGGTCGAGGGCTTCGGCGGCACCGGCCGGGTCGAGGTCGGTGACCCGGCTGGTGGGCGGCAGCCAGCCGTCCTGGGACGGCGGCAGGGTGAGGACCCGGCCGGGGGCGGTGCGTGCCGTGGTCTCCGGGTCGGCGGGCAGGACGGCCGGTGCCTGCCCGGCGGGTACGAGGCGGGCGGCGTCCGCGGTGAGCATGCGCACCCGGGCGGTGATCCGGGCCGGCCCGCCGGGGCGTCCCGTCACCGAGCGGGTCTCCAGCCGTACGTCGAACTCGACGACGACGGTCGGCTCGTCGGTGTGCCGCAGGCGTCGCGCCTGGAGGCTGTCGGACTGCGGCCCGGGCCGGGTGTACTGGACGGAGCGGGCGAAGGTCAGCTGGGGCAGCGGGATACCGCCCGGCACGCCGAGCGCCCCGGCGGCCAGCGCCACGACGGGACCGGCGCCGGTGCTGGTGGTGTCGGACTGCACGGACCCCGCCGCGACGGTGCCCGAGCTGACGTCCTCCACGTCGACGCGCGCGAGTTCGTCGCTGTCCGGCACGAGCCGGGGGCGGTGCAGGACGGCGTCGACCCGGACCGCGTCGGTCCGTCCGTCGGCTGACGTCACCGGGTCCGAGTACAGGCCTCCGGAGGCGGCGTCGTGCAGCCCGGTCAGCAGGGAGCCGGCCCCGGCGAAGGCGTCCAGGGTCTCGTGGGCGCGTGTGAGCGGGTCGGCGGCGGCCGGTCCCGCCGCGGCGAACACGGCGGCCCGGTACTCCCCCACGCCGGTGACCGCGTCCACCCAGGACAGGGCGGGGAGCCGGACACCCACGCCACCGGCCTCCACCGGCCCCGCGGGGACGATCGCCGGGTTGCCGCCGGCCTGCACGGCCCCTGCGGGAACGGTCGCCGGGTCGCCGCCGACCCGCGCAAGCCCCGCAGGGGCGGACACCGGGTCACCGTCGGCCCGCACGGACCCCGCAGGGACGGACACCGGGTCGCCGCCCGTTCGCACAGGCCTTGCGGGAACGGTCGCCGAGCCGCCACCAGCCCGCACGGACCCCGCAGGGACGGACACCGGGTCGCCGCCGAGGGTCGTCCACAGCGCGGAGGTGGCGTGGCCGGTGTCGGCGGCCGGGCGGGGCAGCGCGCGGACGGAGCGGCGCGGGTGGGTGGCGACGAGGGCCCCCTCCACGACCGTCCGCGCCGACCGCTCCTCCTGCCCCGGACCGCGCACCCCGATCTGGACCTCGACGTCGTGGAGGAACCGCACCTCGCGGGGCGCGGAGGCGGGGCGGACGGTCCGGGTGGTGCCGAGGGCCGTCGCGGAGCGGTACTCGGTCCGCTTGCCGTAGGCGCCGAGCACGGCCTGTGCGACGGAGTCGACCTGGCCGAGCCCCGGCAGGTGGGACAGGGCCTGGGAGAACGGCAGGGCGAGGTAGGGGCGCAGGCTGTGGTCGACCGACCGGTCCGCCGTGCTCGTCTCCCTGAGGCGGCCGACCTGGGTCGTGGAGGGCCGCGCCGCCAGGTCCCGCAGGACGTCCTCGGCACCGGGCGCGCCCGACGGTTCGCCGCGCGGGTCGGTGAGCTGGGTCCAGGCCCCGGGCCGCAGGCCCAGCGTCACCGCCACGGGCCCGCCGGGCGGGCGCAGGACGACGGTCAGCCGGTCGGCGACGGCCTCGCGGAGCACGGTGTCGAGGTCGGCGGCGTCCAGGTACGCGGCGAGGAGCCGCCCGGTCTCCGCCCGCCGGTCCTCCGGGACGAGCCCCAGTACCCCGTCGCGGATCGCGCCCGTCAGCCGGTCGCCGACGAGGGCATGGCTCTCCGCGCCCACGCCCCGCCCCGCGTCCCGGGCGGTCGCGTACGCGGGCGGCGCGAACACCAGACCGGCGTCCAGCCGGTCCCGGCGCTGCCCCTCGCTCTCGGCGACAGGCGTGACGGGCGGTTCCGGTACGACGCGTTCGGCGGGCGGGACGGCGAGGTCGAGGCCGGTGAGCAGACCGTCGAGGCCGGGCATCGGGGGACGGACGGGGCGCGGCTCCAGGACGCCGGTGCCGGGTAGGAGGTCGCTGCGCGAGGAGTGGGAGGACAGGGTGAGCGTGGCATCGCGGGAGGTGCTCTGCGCAACGGGGCCGGTCGTCAGGGTGAATTCCGTCGGCCTCGTGGCGTGTTGGCCGGGCCGGGCGGTCCGCCAGGCGCCCGCGACTCCGCCCGAGGGCACCAGGACGACACCGCCGGGGCCGATCTCCAGCGCTCCCGCGGGTCCCGTGACCGGGAGGCCGAGGCCGTCGGCCAACCGCTGGATGTACGGGGTCGGGTGGACGGCCGTGACGGTGGCGGCGTAGCAGGTCACCACGATCACCGAACTGTCCGTGCGGCGTGCGGCGTCGGTGCGGAAGGCGCGCAGGCTGGCCCGGCGGCGCAGGACGGTCGCCACCTGGTCGCCGGTGAAGGTGAGGGTGCGGCCGTCCCGGGTCGTCAGGTCGGTGTGCGGGGCGTCGGGCGCGCCGTGGGAGACGAGGAAGTGGCGTGCCACCGCGCCGGGCAGGGCGGCGAAGTGGTGTCCGTGGGAGGCGAGTTGGGACTCGGGGAGGGAGGCGTGGCCGATCAGGCGTCCGTCGGCGTCGGCGAGCGGGGTGAGGGCGAGGTCGTGGACGGGGACCTGTTCGCCGGTGACGGTGGTGACGACCGTGTCGGCGGAGGTGCCGGCCGGGGCCGGGTCGGCGTACACCCACTGGCCGGGGTCGGTGACGGTGTCGCGCGCCAGGATCGCGGTGTCGCCGAACGGGGTCGTGGACAGGTCGACATGGCCGGTGTGGGTGTGGACGCGGGTGCCGGTGCGGTCGGCGACCGTGCGGGCCAGGTCGAGGCCGTACCGGGCGGCGCGCGGGGCGACCAGCCACACCGGTCCCGGCCGGGTGCGGTGGCGGGCGACGAGGTCGGCGAAGGCGTCCGGGGTCAGCCGTACGGGCGCCCCGTCGCGGTGGGCGAGGACGGCGGGGGCGGTGGTCCCGGGGACGCCGGGGTCGTAGTCGAGGCGCCAGACGGAGGCGTCGGCGGCGGCCCGGATCGGGCGGGCGGTGGCGGGGTCGGCGGTGGGGACGAGGTCGTGGCCGACGATCCGCCCGCTCCCGTCGAGGAGTTCACGCGTGTCGAGGTCGTCCAGCCGCAGGGACCGCGGGGCCCGGGGAATGGTGGTCGTCGTCTGGTCGGTGCGCGGGGCGAGGACGGGGTCCGGCTGCCGGGTGACCGGGGTGCTCAGGCGCAGCCGGGCGGCGTCCCCGGCCAGGACGTCGGCGTCGCGGGTGTCGGGGTCGAGGCCGAGGTCGCGCAGGGTGCGCCGGGTCTCCTCCAGACGGCCCTGCGCCTTGGCCTGGGGCCGTGCCGCGTTCCGCGCCTGGCGCGCGGCGGAGTGCTCGGTCAGCGCGGAGTGGTAGGCCGTCAACGCGTCGGTGAGCCGGGTGAGTTCGGGGTCCGTCACCAGGGGCGGTACGGAGGGGGCGGCGGTGGCTCTGCTCTTGCCCTTGGCGCGGGTGGCGGGTTCGGCGGTGCGGGGCTCGGTGCGCCGGCCGGCCTCGCGGGTGAGGCCGGTGGAGGTGACGAGGGCGGGGGCGTTGCGTACGGCGTCGAGGTCGAGGGGGCCGTCGACGTACCGTCCGCCGTGGCCCTCCCACTGGTAGCGGTTGCCCTGCCGGGAGGTGCTGAGGGCGTAGACCAGGGTGTCCACGCGGCCGTCGGGGGCCAGGACGTGGGCGAGGGAGGCGCCGCCGCTGCCGCCGTCGAGGTGGACGTGGAGCGCCTTGTTGGCGTGGACGGCGTTCTCCCGGGGGCGGCGCAGACCGGCGGCGACCTCGCCGAGGACCTGGGCCTGGTCGGCCGAGAAGCGGTCGGGGCGGACGTGCGCGGCGTGGACCAGGCGTCCGCTGTACTCCCAGGTGCCGCTGTCGTGCGGGGCGAAGGCGGCCATTCGCCGGTCGATCTCGGCGCGCTCCTCGGCGCGTTCGGCGTCGCGTTCGGCGCGGGCGCGGTTCCAGACGGCGCGGGCGGCGTCGGTGACGCGGGTGCGGTAGTCGCCTTCGAGGAGCAGACCCCGTTCGTCCAGCCAGCGGTGGAAGTCGTCCTCGAAGGCCGTCAGGGCGGCCTCGGAGGTGTGGAGGAAGGGCGCGAACGTGTAGTCGCGCCAGAGGGCGGGGTCCTTTCTGAGGTCCTCGGTCACCGTCGGGGCGCCGAGCAGCAGGGGCAGCAGTTCGGGGTGGCCGGGCAGGGCCTGGGCGAGGGGCGCGGCGTCCGGGGTCAGCAGCAGTTCGGCGGCCTCGGGGACGGTGGCCAGGGCCTCGGCCCACACCGAGGTACGGGCGGCGGAACGGTTCGCCGGCCGGGCCGCCCGCTCCGTCCGGTCGGCCCGGGACGCGGGGGCCGTCGCCGTACGGGCCGCGGGCGTCGGGCTCTCGGTGAGGGCGCGCAGCAGGGGCTGCGGTGACGGGTCGTCGGTGAGGGCGGGCAGCCGTCCGTCGCGGGCCAGGGCGCGCAGGGTGTGGGCGGTGCCCGGGGTGGTCAGCGCGTGGGACGTCCAGGCCGGGGTGGTCAGGAAGCGGGCGGTGAAGCGGGGTTCGTCGTCGAGGAACGCGGTCAGGTCGGGGTCGGAGAGCAGCCTGCGGGTGTCGGCGGCGTCCGGCCGGGGTGCGGTGGTGTCCCGGGCGGCCAGGGCGGTGAGCAGGGCCGCGCGCGGGGCGAGCCGTCGTACGAGCTGGGCGGTGAGGGCGTCCGCGAGGGTGCGGTCGGTGCGGGCCGCCCGCCACAGGGGGCTGTCGGCTCGGGCCTCGTCGAGGAGGTGGTGGCTGCGCAGCAGGGCCGGTGCGAGCCAGGGCGCCGCGTGGACGTCGTCCCGGATCCGGGGGGTGTCGGCCAGTGCCTCGGGCAGGCCGCGCACCGCTTCCAGGGCCCGCCGCAGGGCGGAGCCGTCCGCGGCGAGCCGGTCGGTGGTCTCCGGGGCCCGGCGCAGGAGGCGGTGGACGGCGGGGCGGCGCTGGAGCAGCCGGGCGACCTGCCCGTCGGCGGCGAGCGCGCCGACCACCCCGGGGGCGGCGGTGGCGGTCCGCGCCAGTTCGGGGTCGCCCAGCACCACCGGGATCTGGTCCTGGTGCCGGATGAGGAAGCTCGCGAGCGGCGGGTTGTCGAGGAACGCGACGTAGGCCGCTTCCGTGGTGAGGGTGTCGGGCCGGTCGGCCAGGGCCTGTCCGAGGCCGGGTACGGCGGTGAGGACGGTCAGCAGTTCCGGGCGGCTGCTCAGGGCGGTGAGCAGGGGCAGGCTGCTGACCGCCGCGCGGACCGTCACCGGGCCTTGGGAGCGGGTCACGGCGCGGGCGAGGTCCCCGCGCAGGTCCGGCTCCCGCATCAGCAGGTCGGCGGCGGGACCGCCGTCCGCGAGGACCCGGACGACGTCGTTGCTGCGGCTGATCAGGGTGATGTCGGACCGGCTGGTCAGCCTGGCGTTGATGTCGGGGCGGTACATGAAGAGCCGGGCGAGGTCCGGGCTGTCGACGTACCGGGGCAGCAGGTGGGGGTTGTCGGCCAGCCAGTGGCGGTTGCGGTGGTCGGTGACGAAGAACCGGTAGAGGTAGTCGTTGGTGCGCAGCGCCCGGGTGAAGGACGGCTGCGCGTGGATCAGCGCCAGGCTGAAGTCGGCGGGGTCGGCGACCAGGTCCAGCAGGCCCCCGCGATCGCGCAGTGCGGGCAGGAGTTCGGCGTTGCGGAACAGGGCCGCGCCCAACGCGGGCCGGGACTTGGCGAGTTCGAGGATGCGGGGGTGGGCGCGGGTGTCGCGGTTCACGGCGAGGAGGTGCGCGTCGTCGTCGGCCGAGCCCCCGCTGAACCGGGCGCGCAGGACCGTCCCGGCCTCCGCCTCGGTGCGGTGGAACAGGGCCGCGAGGCTGACGTCGTGCGGCTGGAGGACGATGCCCTCCACGGACACGGTGGGCTCACCGGTCGAACGGACCGTCTCCAGAAGGTCGTTGACCCAGGCGCGGCTCTTCTTGTTCTTGGTGTTCTTCTTCGTGTCGGCGATCCGGGTGAGGGCGCCGTCGAGCCGCCCGGTGAGCAGGGCCGGCGCGAAGGCGGGCCGGGCCACCGCCTCGGTGAGGGCTTCGGGCGCGGCGAGCAGCAGCTCCCGTGCGTCGGCGCGGTCTTCGAGGACGGTGAGCATCCGGCGGTCGCCGTAGAGGCGCTTCCAGTGCTGTGCCGACAGCGGCAGGCCGGGCCGCTTCGCCATCTCGCGGACCAGGAGGGGGTGGGCGCGGAGGTCGGTGAGGAAGGCGGGGGTGGACAGGGCCGCCGCCGCACGGGGGTTGCGGACGAACAGGGTGAGCAGGGCGCCGCCGTTCTCGGCGACGGCGTCCAGGAACTGCGCGCGGTGGGCGCGCAGCGCGTTGAGCGGGGAGTCGCCGCCGGGGACGCGCAGCAGGGCCGCGGCACGGTCGTCGGTGCGCAGGCGGGCTCCGAGACCGTCGTAGACCTGGTGCATGGGGACGGCGGCCGAGACGGTGGCGACCGTGTCGGCCACGCCCGGGTTGCGGTACACGGCCTCGCGCAGGTCCGGCCGCTCGGTGAGGAACTCCGCCAGCCGCCGGACGGCATGCGCGCCGTCGGCGGCGGTCACGGCGTTCTCCAGGACGGGATGGCGCAGCACGGTGGCGAGCACGCGCGGGGCGAACAGCTCGGCGGGCGCGCCCGCGGCGACCAGGGCGCGCAGGGGTGCGCTGCCGGGCCGCAGCAGTCGGCGGTACTGGTGGGGCTCGGGCAGCAGACCGGGGTGCCGTGCCAGCGTCTCGGCGAGCCGCCTCTCGCCCTGCACCACCCGGGCCTGCGCCGGATCGGCGAGCACCGTCGCCGCGGTGGCGTCGGCGGCCCGCAGACGTTCCAACGGCGGTGCGGAGGGGCCCGGTTGGGTGACCCGTGCGGTGCGCCGGGGCGGGGCGGCGGCCTCGCGCAGCGCCGCGGCGAGCCGGTCGTCGGGCACCGTGTCGAAGGCGCGCGGGTCGTGGGAGAGCGCCTCGGCGACCGAGGCGTTGTCCACGGCGGCCTCCACGAGCGCCCTGGAGCGGGCGATCCGCGCGCCGAAGGCGGGCACGTCGGTCAGGACGTCGACCAGCCGCGGGCCGCGCGCGAGGACGTCGAGGACGGAGGTGTCCCGCAGGGCCAGCGCGAGCAGTCCGGGCACCTGGAAGAGGGCGTACGCCTGGTCGGCGCGCGAGCGCAGCGCGGCCCGCAGCTCCTCGTGGGCGAAGAGCTGCCGGTAGTCGACGGCGGGGGCGGTGACCGGCGGCGCGGTGGCGGACGCGGTGGTGGCGGGCGGCGCGGTGGCGGCGAGGAGTCCGGACAGCAACGCCGTCTCGTGCGCGAGGACTTCGGCCCGCTGCACCGGCCGGTCGCCGCGGGGCAACGCCTCGGCGGCCTCCGGCACGCGCGCGACGAGGGCGCTCAGCTGCCACAGACCCGCCGACGCCACGGTCCGCAACAGTTCGAACTGGCCGGACAGCCGGTGGGCCAGCTCGGGGAAGGTGAAGAGCCTGTCCGTCCACGCGGCGCCGCTCTCGATCGCGTCGAGCACGTCGCGGCGGCCCGAGGGGGTCCTGGCCACCAGGGCCCCGAGCAGGTGGCTGTCGACGGCGAA
This sequence comes from Streptomyces sp. NPDC090106, assembly GCF_044747265.1. Taxonomy (NCBI): domain Bacteria; kingdom Bacillati; phylum Actinomycetota; class Actinomycetes; order Kitasatosporales; family Streptomycetaceae; genus Streptomyces; species Streptomyces sp. NPDC090106. The sequence continues at coordinate 222,379 of NZ_JBIVDS010000011.1, forward strand.
GGTCTGCGCCTGCTCCGGGTGGTGCCGCGCCATGTCGCCGAGGGTGCGCAGCAGGGTGGGCGAGGAGGCGAGGGCGTCCGGCATGTCCGGGTGGGAGAGCAGGAAGACGTTGAGCCACGGGTTCGCCGCCGCCTGCTCCACGAGATGGACGGCGTCCGGCCGCAACACCCTCTCCACCAGGGGGCGGTTGGCCGCGTCGGTCCACTTCGGGTCGACGCTCACGAGGTTGGTCAGCGCCACCACCGGGATCGTGTCGTGCCATCCGGCGTGCTGCACCAGGGCGGTCACCCGCCCGAGGAGCTGAGCCCTGCGGTGCGGGGCCTCCGTGGTGGCGGAGGCGGCGGCGCGGTCCAACTGGGCCCGGGCGGCCTGGGTCAGGGGCGCGGGCGCGGGCGCGGAAACGAATACGGATGCGGATGCGGATGCCGGGGCCGGGGCCTGTTCGGGGCGGGCGGCCGTCGCGGCGGTTCCGGAACCGGACGCGGTGGGCTGGTCCTGCTCGGAGGCCGAAGCGGGAGCGGGGGTGGTGGCGTTGGCGGACGGGGTGGCGGACGCGTTGTTTCTCGCGGCTGCCGACTTCCGCTTGGGGGCGCCCGCGCGCACGCGCCCGACGGCGCCCCGCAGTTCCGGGTTCTCGGCCGCGAGCCGGTCCGCGAGCGCCTCGGCGGCGCCGGGACCCTGGGCGTGGAGCCGTTCGGCGATCCTGACCAGCGCGACCCGGCGCGCGACACGGCGGGCCTCGACCTCGGGCTCCCGCCCGATCTCCAGCGCGGCGGCGAGATAGCCGCCCGCGCCGAGCAGCAGTTCCTCGGCGGTCCGCACGGAGACCCCGAACCGCGCGGCCACGTCACCGACTTCGTGGACGTCGAGCAGATCACCGACGCGGGCGGTCTCCTGCGCGGCGGTCTCGTGCGCCGCCGTCTCGTACCCCGCCGTCTCGTATCCCGCCGTCTCGTACCCCGCCGTCTCATACCCCGCTGTCTGGACCGTCCGCGTGTACTCCTGGCGCAGCGTCTCGATCCGCTGCCGGGCCCACTGGGCGGTGTCCTCGCGGGTGATGGTCAGGGGCTCGCCCGTCCGGTCCGCCATCAGCGCGGCGAAGTCCTGGTGGACGCGGTGGCGGCCGACGGTGTCCGTGCGCAGGGCGTCGAGCTCGTTCAGCAGCCGCGTCACGGCCTCGGTCCGCTCCCGCGGCCCCAGCAGGTCGAGCCGGTCCCGCAGCGGCTCGGTCAGCTCGGCGCGCCGCTGCTCGTACTCCGCCGCCAGAGGGGGCCGCCACGCCCGCTCGGGGGCGAAGCGGGCGGTCACACCTGTCAGCGCGCGCTCCAACGACACGGCGGCGTGGGCGCGTTGCTGGAGTCCGCGTGCGGCGTCCCGGGTGTCCTCGTCGAGCCGTGCCAGCAGGTCCTGGCGGACGCCGTCGGCACCGGGGTGGGTCAGGAGGGTGACGCGGTCGGTCACGTACGCGGCGCGCAGCGCGGTGAGTTGCCGGTCGTACCAGCGGCGTTCCTGGGCGGTGGCGCCGGACCAGCCGTCCGCGAGGTCGGTCCGGGCGCCACCGTCGCTGCGGGGTGTCAGGAGGGCCCGGTCGAAGGCCGTGCGCGCGGCCTGTTCGGCGCTCCACACCGTGCGGGCGTCGGCGTAGCGCTGCCGGTGCTCCGCCACGGTCTCCGGTGTCGCCGCGGTGGTACGGAACTCCTCGCGCAGTGCGTGCGCCTGCGGGGAGTCCCGGAAACCGGTCTCGTCCCCGGCGGACACGGTGGTGCCGTGGGCGACGGTGGCGATCTCGCGTGCGAAGACGCCGTCCGCGCGGTCGTGCGCGGCGAGGGTGTCACGGACCGACGCGAGCCTGCTGTCGAGGCCCGCGAGGGCGGTGGCGGGGTTCTCGGCGTAGGAGGCGGCGAAGGCCCGCCGGGCGTCCTGGACCACGGCGGAGTCCAGGACGGGGTTCCTGGCCGAGCCCGAGCCCGAGCCCGAGTCAGAGTCAGAGTCCGTGTGCCGGGACAGCCGGGTGTCGAACTCGGTGAGGGCGCGCTCGCGGTTCTCGACGGCGTTCCGGAGGCCGTCCAGTTCCCGCGCCACGGTCGGCGCCGCGTCCCGGAGCAACTGGACCGAAGACCCGTCGGCGGGGCGCGCGGTCTCGTTCAGGGGGCCGTGCTCGAAGGCGACGCGTTCGACGACCCCGCGTGCCGGGTCCAGCCGCCAGGTGGGGTTGTCCCGCCAGGTCCGGTACGTCTCGTCGCGGCGCCGGAACTCCTCGACGGTCTGTCGCCACTCGGCGCGGGAGGTGCTCTCCAGGTCGGTGCGGGCGAGCACGGTGCCGCCGCCGTCGGCACCGGCGGTGCGGGCCGCGTCCCACCGCTGGGAGAACCGGCCGCGCAGTTCCGAGAGCCGCTGTTCGTACTCGTGGCGCAACCGCGCGTTCGCGAGCGTCCCGGACGGTGTCTCGACCTGCCGGGCCATCTCCTGGAGGAAGTCGTTGCGGCCGATGACATCCTGGAAACCCGCCGCCAACTGCGCCCGCCACCGCGCGTTCTCCGACTCGGCCGCCTCCAGGGCCGAGCGGGCCTGCGCCTCGCGCGACTGCCGCAGATGGTACGGGTTGCGGGCCTCGTCGCTCAGCGCCTCCCACTCGGCGCGGACCCGGCCGGTGAAGGCGTCACCGGCGTCCCGTTCCCGGTCCAGCCAGGCGCGCAGGTCGCGTTCGTCGGGGCCGTAGAGCTCGTGGAAGCGGCGCATCCAGTCGGCGCGGAAGTCGTCGGAGAGCCGGTCGTACGTCGTGTCCTCGACGGCGAAGACGCGGCGTTCGCGGCCGGTCAGCTCGCTGTGCTCGGCGGTGATCCGGTGGAATCCGTCACCGCCCTCGCTCAGCGCGCGGCTCATCGCGCTCTCCAGCGCCGCCCACTCGGGCAGGGACCGGTCGACGACCGGCAGGTACTCGCGGGTGAACACGGTGTCGGCGCGCCGCACCCGGTCCAGCCGCAGAGGCCCGTCGCCGTCCCGGCCCGCGAGGTCGCCGAAGACCTTGGTGACGTTGTCGCGGACCGCGTCGCGGACCCGTGAGGCGACCGACTCCGGCACGTCGGCGCGGGTGACGACGTCGTCGGCCGCCTTCAGGGCCTTCTCCAGGCCGAGCCGGAACTCCAGCCGGGCGGGCAGCTCCCCGGTCAGCCGGTCGTCGGCCTGCCGCAGGTGCGTGGCGTACGCCTTCCACTGGCGTGCCGTCAGGTCGCGGGGCTGCCGCCCGTCCAGGAAGGCGTCCCGGGCGGTGTCGAGGTCCGCGCGGTGGCCTGCCGCCACGGCGTCGCGGTCGACGGCGTTGTGCTCCAGCGACCACAGCCGGGAGCGCCGGAGCCACTCGCCGCCGGCCGCCGCGACCTTCTCCTCCAGGCCCGTGCGCAGGCTGTCTTCGACCGCCGCCGCGCGCAGCCGGGCGCCCCAGCGGTTCTCCAGGTCGCGGAAGACCGGCTCCAGGGTGTGGCGGCCCGCCCGCCACGCGTCGCCGCTCAGCCGCAGCGTCTCCGGGCCGTCCTGGCCGGGCAGGCGGAGCGTGCGCTCGCGGAACTCGGTGCGGAAGTCGTCCCGGGCCCGTTCCAGCCAGGCGGCCGGTCCGCCGTCGGTGCCGTCCGCCGTGCCGGCGGCGCGCTCCAGGTGGCGGCGGACGCCGGCCGCGTCCACGGCGCGCTCGAACACGGCGTCGGCGCGGGCCTCCAGCTCCACCCGTGCCCGTACGCCCCGGGTCAGCTGGGCTATCCCGGTGTTCAGGTCGTCGTGCAGCCCCGTCCAGTCCAGCGGGTGGGCACGCGAGCCGTTCTCGGCGCGGCGGGCCTCGGCGAGCCGGTGCACCTCGCCCGCCGCGTCCCGGGTGAACGAGGCGCGCGCCCGCTCCACGACGGCCGCCGACGGGTCCGTCCAGGCACCGGCCGAGCCGCGCCACAGGCGTACCGGCTCGAAGGGGGCCTCCAGGCGGATCCCGGTGAGCGTCTCGTCGAAGACCGCGCCCGTCACCCTGTCCGTGTGCCGGGCGGCGGCGGTGATCTCGAAGTCGTCGCGCAGTCCCGCGGCGAGTTCGTCGAAGCGGTGGGCGAACTCCGAGCGGGCGATGTCGCCTTGCCGGTACTCCTCCCAGTCGGCCCGCCACCGTTCGTCGAACCGTTCCTTGACGTACTGCCGCCAGCCCTCGGCGATCGCGCGTGCCTCGGGCGGCAGTTCGACGTGGTCGCCGCGCAGCCGGACCTGGCCCTCGACGGACTCCAGTCGCACGTGCGTCCGCGACGCCGGGGCTCCCTCGCCGTCCCCGGCCGTCTCCAGGGCGTCGGCGTAGGGGCGCCGGTTCGCCGGGGCGGGGTCGGCGAGCCGCTCGGCGAAGGCCTCGTCCAGCCGCCGCTGGGCCGTCTCCTCCACGGCGAAACGGTCCCGGAAGCCGTCGGTGACCGTCTCCTGCTCCGCCCGCCAGCGCCCGGCCAGCTCCGGATCGTCGCCCCGGAAGACGAACGGGTCGAGGTGGAGGGTGCGGGCCGCGACGACGGGGGCGGCCGGTCCGTGCACCTCCTCGAAGCGGCGCGCCCAGTCGTCGCGGAAGGCGTCCGCGATCCGGTCGCGGGCGGCGCCGTCCAGGTCGAGGGCCCGCGGCCCCTGGCCCGATCCTCCTTCTTCCGCGGTGAGGCGTTCGAAGCGGGTGTCCGCCTCCTGACGGGCCTGCGTGCCGGCCTCGTCCAGTGCGGTGCGGTGCGGCAGGGACCGCTCGACGACCGGCACGTACTCGCGGCCGAACGCCGTCTCCGCCTGGGCGATCCGGCGCAGCCGCCATCCTCCGTCGCCGTCGCGGCCCGCGAGGTCGCCGAAGACCCGGGCGGCCTCGTCCCGTACGGCCGTCCGCACCCGAGGGGGAACCGGATCACCGGTGTCCGCGCGGGAGAAGAGCGTGTCCGTGGTCCTGAGGGCCCGTTCCAGGCCGAACCGGAACTCCATGCGGGTGGGCAGGTCCCGGGTCAGCCGGTCGTCGGCCTGCCGCAGGTGCGTGGCGTACGCCTTCCACTGGCGCGCCGACAGGTCGTGCGGCTGCCGTCCCGCCAGGAACTCCTCCCCGGCCGCGTCCAGTTCCGCCCGGTGGCCGGCCGCCACGGCGCCCGCGTCCGGATCGGGGTCGCCGGGACCGGCCGCGCGCAGGACGGACCGCTCGGCCCACTCCCGGCGGGCCGCCACGATCTTCTCCTCCACTCCGGCTCGCAGGCTGTCCTCCACCGCCGCCGCGCGCAGCCGGGCGCCCCAGCGGTTCTCCAGATCCCTGAACGCCGGTTCCAGGGAGCGCCGTTGGGCCCCCCACTCCTCCGGTGAGAGCCGCCAGGGGTTCCGCTCCTCGCCGCGCGGCAGCCGTCCGGCGCGCTGCTCGGCCTCCGTACGGAATTCCGCGCGCGCCCGCTCCAGCCATGCGCCGGGACCGTCGCCGCCGTTCTGGTCCCGGCCCGCGTGACGGCGGACCCCCGCCGAGTCGACCGCCCGCTCGAACGCGGTGTCGGCCCGCGCCTCCCACTCCAGCCGCGCGCGCACGCCCCGCGCCAACTGGCCCGGCCCTGCCCCGGTTTCGTCCACCCGTGACCGCCGGGCGTCCTCGGCCGCGTCCCGTACGAGAGTCCGGCGGGCCTGCTCGACGGCCGCCGCGGACGGTTCCGTCCAGGGGCGCCCGGAACGCGACGGGTTGTCGCGCAGCCCGGCCAGCGTCTCGTCGAAGGCCGCGCCCGCCCTGTCGCGTGCCTCGCGGGCGGCGGCCGTGCCCTCGATGTCGGCGCGCAGCGCGGCGGCGTGCTCGTCGAAGCGAGACAGGAGGGTCTGCCGGCTGATCGTCCGGTGCTCCAGGTGATCCGCCAGGTCGGACCGCCACCGTTGGTCGAACCGGTCCCGGACCTCCTGACGCAACGCCTCGGCCTCGACCTCGGCGTGCCGGTTGTCCTGCCCCGACGGGCCCGTCCGCTCCGCGAACGCCTGCTCCACGCGCCTTCCGGCGGCGTCCTCCAACGTCAGCCGAAGCCGCGTGTCGTCGACCAGCGCCTCCTGCTCGGCCCGCCAGCGCTCGGTGAGCCGCGGGTCGTCCGCCTTGAAGGCGTAGGAGTACGCGAGCGGTCTGCGGGGGGAGGGCGTAAGGGTGGGCGCGGCGGCGACGGCTCCCGGTGCATCCCGCTCGCCCCGCCCCGATCCGGCCGACGCGTTCCCGTCGGCCTCGGTGACCCCCCTGGGCGGGACGTCATCGGGCCCGCGCCCGACCGGGACGTCACGGGCCGGGGCGGGTTCGGTGCGGGGTCCCTGACCGGGGGTGGAATCGGCACGGGGTGCGGGGCCTTGACCGGGGGTGGAATCGGCACGGGGTGCGGGACCCTGACCGGGGGTGGAATCGGCACGGGGTGCCGGACCCTGACCGGGGGTGGAATCGGCACGGGGTGCCGGACCCTCGGTGCGGAGGGAACCACCGGGTGCCGAACTCGTCGACGGCGCACCGGATGCGGTCCGAACCGCGTCGGGGGCGGCGGCGGTTCGGGGCTCGGGGGGTGGGGCCGAGGTGCGGGTCTCGGGGCCGAGACCGGGGCCGGAGGTGGAGGTGGAGGTGCGGGACTCAGGGCCGGACGTGGAGGTGCGGGACTCGGGGGCAGGGGTGGCCGTCCAGGCTTCGGGGCCGGGTGAGGCGGTTCGGGTTCCGGAGTCCGAAGACGCCGCCCGGGCCTCGGAGTTGGGGGCGGCCGTCCGGGCCTCCGGTCCAGGGGTGACGGTCCGCGCCTCGGAGACCGGAACCACGCTACGAGCTTCAGGTGTCGGCGTGGCGGCCCGAACGCCGGAGTCCGAAGACGCCGCCCGTGCGACGGGGTTAGGGGCGGCCGTCCGGGCCTCCGGAGCGGGTGAGGCGGTTCGGGTCACGGAGTCCGAAGACGCCACCCGCGCTTCGGAGTTGGAGGCGGCCGTCCGGACCTCCGGACCAGGAGTGACCGTCCGCGCCTCGGAGACCGGAACCACACTACGAGCTTCAGGTGTCGGCGTGGCGGCCCGAACGCCGGAGTCCGAAGACGCCGCCCGTGCGACGGGGTTGGGGGCGGCCGTCCGGGCCTCCGGAGCGGGTGAGGCGGTTCGGGTCACGGAGTCCGAAGACGCCACCCGCGCGTCGGAGTTGGAGGCGGCCGTCCGGATCTCCGGACCAGGAGTGACCGTCCGGGTCTCAGCACCCGGCGCGCTCGTCGCCTTGGACGCCGTCGACACAGGCGCCGCAGGTGTCGTCTCCGCGGGGCGGGCCGGGGAAGCCGTTCCGGTGGAGGTGGAGGTCGAGATCGCCGGGTCGGTGGCCCGGACCGGAGAAGGAGAGGGGGAGGGGGAGGGGGAGGCGGTGGCCGTGGGGCCACTCGTCGCGGGCGTCTCCGCACGGACGCCGCCCGTGACCGACGGAGTCCCGGGCACCGTTCCCGTCGCTTCCGGTGCGGCCCCCGCCACGTTCACCGGGGCACGGGATGCCCCAGGCGTGGTGGTCGCCGTGGGGGTGGAGTCCGCGAAGCCCGGCAAGCCGTCCTGCGGTGCCCTCACGACGGTGGGGCCGCCGCTCGCCGAGACCACGGGTCCGGTCACGCCGGTACCCCTGGGCGCCGAACCCGCCGAACCCGCCGAACCCGCCGGACCTCCGGTCGCAGACCCCGCCGCGGCAACCGGGCCCCCACCCGCCGAACTCGCCGTAGCCGTGGGCTCCCCGCCCGCCGGCACCGCCGTGGCCGTCGGTCCCCCACCCGCCGGGGTGGCGGAACCCCCGCCCTCCGAGCCGGTCGTACCACCCCGCCCGGAACCCCCGGCAGGCCCACCGGTCGCGCCCGCCATACCGACCGGGCCCTCGCCCACCGACCCCGTCGTAGCACCCCGCCCGGAACCCCCAACAGGCCCACCGGTCGTGCCCGCCGCACCCGTCGCAACAACCGGCCCTCCGGTCGCGGACCCTGTCGCACCACCCCGCCCAGAAGCCGCAGACCCCCCGGAAGCCCCGGAACTCCCGGAAGTCGCACCCTGCGTGCCCGTGCCACCCCCTTCGCCCTCGGGTCCGACCCCCGTACCGCCTCTCCCCGTCGTCGGGGTCGTCGTCACGGGGCCGGGCGCCGTGACATCCGGGGTGTCCGGGAGGGACTTGATCGTGTCGGCGAGGCCGGCGCTGGTGTCGTCGGGGCCCTGGCGGCGCCCGCCACCCGTGCCGGGCATGCCCAGGGCCGCGCCCGCCGCGCCGCCGAGGAAGGCGAGGCCCAGGTCCAGGTCGCCGCCGATCGCCGCGTTGGCCGCCGCGCCGCCGGCCACGCCCGCGACGCCGCCGATCAGCGTGCGCCCGATCAGCGAGTTGGAGTGCTTGGGCGCGACGACCCGGCCCAGTCCGGACAGCGCGCCGAAGGCGGCTCCGCCGATGGCTCCGCCGATCGCCATGTCCCTGATGGCGTCGCCGTCGAGCTTCTTGCGGCGGCCCTGGAGGATCTCGAGCGCCTGGAGCAGGGTCTCCAGGCCGGTCATCATGCCGGCGCCCGCCGCGGCCGAGATCAGCAGTCGCCGCAGGATCGCCATGACCACCTGGCGCACGCCCGTGATCAGCGCGGGAACCGCCGCGATTCCGAACAGGGAGTTCATCAGGAACGCCAGCTCGACCAGCATCCAGGACAGCATCGCGATGACCAGGTCGGTCGCGTGCTCCACCTGGAGGGCGAAGTCGTCGCTCATGATCTGGAGGTTGTCGGCGGCCTGCGCCAGCACCGGCAGGGTGCTGTTCAACTGCCGTATGTAGTCCGAGAACGCCTCGGCCGGCTCACCGCTGACATGCCCCTGCACCTGCGCGTTGGCGGCGTTGATCTCGCTGACCGCGCTGACGACGTCACGGCCGAAGTCGGCCCAGATCCGGCCCTGTCGACGCAGTCCGTCGGGGTCGGCCTTGGGCAGTTCAGTGCCGGTGAGATAGGCCATCACCCGCAGGGGCTCGGGGACGGCGGCCACTAGCGGCGGCCCCCTCCACCCGAGTTGCCGCCCTGTCCCAGTTGGGTGTTCAGCCGCGCCGTCGTCCGCTGGGCACCGTGCTCCGCGGCCTCGAACAACGCGGCCATCTTCGTCAGTCCGTCACCGGCGTCGGTCACGGCGACCCCCACCCCGCGCGCGCCCTCACGGACCAGCGCGGCCTGCGGATCGTGCTTGCCCTTGAACCGGGCGCCGAAGACGTCGTCGCCCGCCGGGTCGCCGAGCGCCGCCAACTGCCGTCCCACACCCGCGGCGAGCACCCGGAGCCGCTCCGCGACGGGCCGCAGCACCGCGGCCGCGTGCTCCAGGCCGTCGGTGTCGACGATCAGACGCTGCTCCGGCACAGCACTCACCCCAAGGAGAAGAAGGAAGAAGAAGGAACAGGACAGAACGCGTGAACAGAACAGGCGGTCAGCGGTGGGCGATCGGTGGTCCGTCGCCGTGGTCCTGGGCCATCCCGCCCTGTTCGACGTACGCCCGTACCGCGCCCGGCATGGCGGGTTCGCTCGGCAGGAGGTGGCCGACGTCGGCCGTGCCGCGCAGCAGGCTGCCGGCGTCCACGTCGTCGGGGAGGTGCGGGTCGAGGAGTTTCGCAAGCTCGGCGGTCGCCTTGCCGCGGGCCTCCTGGACGGTGGTGACGAGGAGGTCGGCGAGTTCCTTGGGGGCCATGCGGCGGTAGGCGCTGGTGGGGAACTCCACCGACAGCAGCTCGCCCTGCGGGCCGACCGTGACCTTCATGGCCTGCGCCTTGGCGGTCGCCGTGCCGGACACCTCGCGCATCCGGCGCTGGAGGTCGCCGATCTGCGCCAGCTGGGTGCGATAGGTCTCCCCCAGCTGCTCGATCTGCTCGTCGAACGGTGTCGCCATCCACCCACTCCCTCTGCCTCCGCGGCGGCCTCACGCTCGCCCTCGCGCTCACGTTCGCGCTCGCGCGGTCCGCCCCGGTTCCCGGTCCCCTTCAATCAACCCGACCGGCCCCGGCGGGGAAACAGCAGGTCGCCGCGGCTGCACGCTTGAACGCCGACTCTGTCCGAAGGGGCGGACGGCAACTGCCCCGCCGCGGACGTTCCTTGGTGCACGACCGGCGTCCGGAAAGGCACCCTTCCGCTCCGCCACCCCCGTCATGCCGCCCTCGTCCCTACCGTCACCCCGTCCCTCCCTCCCCTCCGGCCGCCCCTGGAGCCCTCGCGTATGGCTGCACGTTCCCTGCTCACCTCCCCCGGGGCCGTACGGCGGGTTCGTGCGGCGGCGCCCGCGGGGCTGCTGCCGACACCGCCCGACGACCGGGAGAAGCACGCGTACGTCCGGCGGCACGCGGGGTGGCTGGCCGGCACGTCGTTCGTGGGGTTCGCGTGCGTGCTCTACAGCCAGGTCGACTCCGCCCGGCACGGACCGTGGATCTGGTGCTTCGCGCCCGTGCTGCTGCTGTCGGTGCTCGGGGTGCTGATCTCGCTGCGGCTGGAGCTGTCCGGGCGGGGCTTCGACCTCGCGGCGCACCGTGCGCTGGTGCGGGCCTGGACGCCCCGGACGTACCCGTCGGTGGATGTGTTCCTGCCGGTGTGCGGCGAGCCGCTGGAGGTGCTGCACAACACCTGGACGTATCTGGAGGGGCTCGCCGACACCTACCCGGGTGAGGTCGTGGTGCTGGTCCTCGACGACTCCGACAACCCCGAAGTGGCCGCGATGGCCGACGACTTCGGCTTCCGCTACCTGGTGCGGCCGGACCGGGGCCGGTTCAAGAAGGCCGGGAACCTGCGGCACGGATTCACGCACTCCGACGGCGAGTTCATCCTCATCCTGGACGCCGACTTCGCGCCGCGCGCCGACCTGCTGACCGAGCTGCTGCCGTACATGGACGCCGATCCGGCGCTCGGGATCGTCCAATCGCCGCAGTTCTTCCGGGTGTTGGACCAGCAGAACTGGATCGAGCGGGGCGCGGGCGCCGTGCAGGAGCTGTTCTACCGGTCGGTGCAGGTGACCCGGCAGCGCAGCGACGGCTCGATCTGCGTCGGCTCGTGCGCGGTGTACCGGCGCACGGCGCTCGCGGAGATCGGCGGCACCAGCCTGGTCGAGCACTCCGAGGACATGCACACCGGCTTCGACCTGCGGGCGCGCGGCTGGGACCTGCGGTACGTGCCGCTGGCCCTGGCGACCGGGCTGTGTCCGGACACCGTCGGGGCGTACTGCAACCAGCAGTACCGGTGGTGCATGGCGTCGATGAGCATGCTGGGCAGTGTCCGGGACTTCTGGCGGGTGCCGATGCGGTTCGCGAGCCGCCTGTGCTATCTGTCCGGGTTCGTCTACTACGTCGAGTCGGCGCTGCTGCTGTTCAGCGGACCGCTGATCGTCTGTGTGCTGCTGCTGTTCTTCCCGGAGCAGGTGAAGTTCACCGACATGCGGCTGCTGCTGCCGGGGCTGGCCTATCTGGTCGTCGTGTACCCGCTGTGGCACCGGGCGCCGTACCGCCTCGAGGCGTGGGCGGCGCGGCTGCTGTACAGCTGGTCGCACCTGTTCGCGATCTGGGACGTGGCGCGCGGCCGGACGATGGGCTGGCAGCCCACCGGGGCGGGCGGGGCGCGGCGCAGCACGACGCGGCGGCTGTGGATCGGCGTGTGGGCGTGGACGGTTCCGGCGACCGTGCTGTGGATCGGGGCGGCGCTGTGGCGGATGGACACGATGGTGCCGGAGGACTTCGCGCTGCCGCTCGCCTCGGGGCTGTTCTACGCGGCGGCCGTGCTGCGGGTCGTGGTCGTACCCCGGCCGGAGGACACCGCATGACCGGGCGTCCGGACCGCAGGAGCGTCCTGCGCGGCGCGCTGGCCGCCGCGGCGGTCACCGCCGCCGGGCTCACGGGCTGCGCGCCGAGCCGTACGGCGCCCGTCGGGGCGGGCGGGGAGGGCGCGGAGCGGCGGACGGCGCCGTACGTGCCGTTCGACGTGACCTGGCTGATCCGGCCCCGGAACGGGCGCAAGTACCTCGGGGTCTCCTTCGAGGGCGTGCCGGTGACGGCCGGTTACCTGGATCTGTGGGCGCGGCGGGCGGGCCGGGCGCCGACCCTGCTGGCGCAGCGGTTCGCGTGGGCGGAGGAGTTCCCCGCCGACCGGGTCGCGGCGGTGTGGCGGCAGCGGATCCTGCCGTATCTCACCTGGGAGCCCCGGGGGCGCACCCTGCGGGAGATCGCGGCGGGCGCGGACGAGAGCCGGCTGCGGCGCACCGCCGAGGCCGTCCGCGACCTGAACGTGCCGGTCGCGCTGGCGTTCGCGCCCGGCATGAACGAGCGCGGCCTGCCCTGGGGCCCGGACGCGGCGGGCGCCGAGGACTTCGTGGGGGCGTGGCGGCGGCTGCACGACCTGTTCCAGGACACCGGGGTGTCGAACGTCGTGTGGGTGTGGAGCCCGACGGTGACCGCCCGGCCCTCGGTGGCGCTGAAGCCGTACTGGCCGGGCGACGCGTACGCCGACTGGCTGGGGCCGACGGGCCGTTACGGCAGGACCGGGCCGCGCACCTACGAGGCGCTGTTCGGCCCTGTGGTGCGGGAGGCGCGGGCGTTCACGCGGGCGCCGGTGCTGATCGCCGGGACGGGCGTGGCGAAGGGGCGGCGCGAGGCCACGGTCGTCGAGGACCTGACGCGGGCCGTGACGACCGGGGACGACGTCGTCGGGTACGTCTGGCTGGACGCGGCCGAGCGGGCCCGGGAGGGGGCCGACGGCACGGCGCCGGCGGCGTTCCGGCGCGCGGTCGCCGACCGGCGGTTCGATTTCGACGTGAGGCGCCCATGACGACCACCGAGGAGAACCCCGTGTCCGCCGACGGCCACACCCCCGCGCCGACGGGTGATCAAGCCCTCGTGTCCGCGGGTGATCACACCCCGGTGTCCACGAGTTGGCCCGCCCCCGTGTCCACGGGCGGGCACGCCCCGGTGCCCGTCGGTGGCTACGCCCCGGTGCCTGCCGGTGGTTACGCCCCGGTGCCTGCCGGCCTTCGCCCCCCGGTGTCCAGCGACAGCGTCAACCCCGACTCCGTCAACGGGCCCGCCCCACAGTCCGCGATGTCCGCCGGCGGCTACGACCCGGAGTCCACCCTGCGGCTGCGCGTGCCGGTGCCGGCTCCCGGGCCACGGCCCGCCGCCCCGGCCCCGGGCTACACCTTCGACGAGATCCTCCGCGCGGACTGGGCGCTGGGCCGGGTCCCCGACCGGGGCTGGTCCGCGGCGCCCTCGCCGCGCCGGACCCGGGTGAGCCGGGCGCTGCTGGCCTGTCTGCTGCTGGCCCAGGCAGTCCTGTCGCTGCGGCTGCACAACAGCGCCTTCGAGGACGAGGCGCTGTACGTGTACGCGGGCCACGCCATGATCGACCACCTGTTCCACGGCGCCCCGGACTACGGCGGTTTCGACACCTACTTCTCCGGCTCGCCCGCCCTGTACCCGGTGCTGGCGGCATGGGTGGACTCGGCGGCGGGGCTGGCCGGGGTCCGGCTGCTGAGCCTGGGTTTCATGCTGGCCGCGACGGGCCTGCTGTACTCGCTGACCCGGATGCTGTTCAACGAGCGCTCCGCGCTGCTCGCGGCGGGCGTCTTCGCGGTCACCCAGTCGACGCTGTTCCTCGGCCACTTCGCCACCTACGACGCCCCGGCGGTGTCCCTGCTGGCGCTGACCGCCTGGCTGCTCGTCAGGAACGCGACCGGGCACTGGGCGCTGCCGCTCGTCGCGGCGCCGGTGGCCGCGCTGACGGTGGGCGTGAAGTACGCGTCGGCGCTGTACCTGCCCACGCTGGCGCTGCTGCTGGCGCTGGTGGCGTACCGGCGGCTGGGCGCGCGGGAGGCGGTGCGGCGCGCGGCGGTGTTCACGGCGGGCACGGTCGCGCTGCTGGGGATCGCCCTGCCAGCCACGGACTATCTCCAGGCGATCCAGAGCACGACGACGGAACGGGCCCACGGCACCGCGTCGTTGGGCTCGCTGGTGCGGGACAGCGTCCGCTGGGGCGGGCTGCTGTTCGCGCTGGCGTGTCTGGGCACGGTGCTGCACACGCGGCGGCACGGGCTCGGGGAGATCCCCGGGGACAGCCGGACAGCGGTCCTGCCGGCGCGCCGGTGGCGGCTGGCGCTGGGCGTCGTCCTGACCGGCACGGCGCTGCTGGCGCCCGCCTACCAGATCCACCTGGAGACCAGCATCTCCCTGCACAAGCACATCGGGTACGGGCTGCTGTTCGCCGCCCCGATGGCCGGCGTGGGCCTGTCCCGGCTGATGGGCGCCCATGTGCGGTTCCCGCAGGCGGCGATCGCGGTCGGGGTGCTCGCGCTGACCTTCGGCATGTCCCAGTCCGCGCAGAACTACGGCGTCTGGCCCGACACCGGGCATCTGATCCCGGAGCTGGCGAAGAACGTCCGGCCGGGCCAGAAGTGGCTGGGCCAGCCGCACGAGGCACCCGTCTACTACCTCAGCCGGCGGGGCCTGACGGACTACACGCTGTGGACGTCGATCTTCTACATCGACTACACCGGCCGCGAGGGCGAGCGTCTGAGCGGCCCGGAGGGCTACCGGGCGGCGATCCAGGACGGCTATTTCGACGGCGTGGTCCTCGACTGGTCCGACCAGCCGGGGGAGGTGCAGACCCTGATCCGCCAGGAGATGCGGACCACCGGCCGCTACCGGCTGGCGAGCGCGCTGACGTACCGGACGTCGGTGGGGGCGGGCCACTTCGAGATCTGGCTGCGGCTGTCCACGGCGCGCAAGGAATGACGGGACTCTGTGCCCGCGCGGGCACAGTCCCTTCCCCCAGGGGCGCGGAAGCACCCGGACCGCGGTCCGCTCTCCCTATGATCATCATCGGCACCGAACCGGACAGTGCGGTCCCGGACCGTACAGTTCCGGACAGTGCGGTTCCAGCACGACCACGGAGATGCCGCGCATGAGACGCAGCCAGGTGACGGGGACGAACGGCCCCCGTGACCGCACGCCCCGGCGGACCGGGACGTGACGGCGAACGACCAGGGCGGCGGCGGCAGACGGCGCCCCTGGAGGCCCGCACGATCCCGGCCTGCCGCGCCCGGCACGGTCGTACTCGACACCGCACCCAGCGCCGCGGCCGACGCCGGGCCGTTCGGGGTGCGGCGGGTCGGTGACGCCTGGCTGGTGCACCCCGCCGCCGGACCCGACCGCCAGTCCCTGCTGTTCGCCGCCGGGCTGGCCGCCGACCCCGAGTACACCCTCGTCGTCGTCGACCTGCCGCCGTACGCCCCGCTGGACGGCGTGGAGGACGCGCTGGCCCGGCAGGTGCCCGCCGGGTACGCCGGTCTGCGCGTGGTGTTCGGCCGGACGCCCGGCCAGGGCGCCGCGCCCGCCGGACGGGACCTGGCCCGGCGGCTCGGGCTGCCGGTCGTGGTGCCCGACGGCGTCCTGCGCCCCTCGGCCGGCGGCACCCTGTTCATCGGCGCCGACCGGGGCCGCGGCTGGGTGCGCTGCACGCCTCAGGGCGAGACCCGGTTCGTCTCCCGCCGCTTCCCGCGCCCCGCGTGGGACGCCTGGCTGCCCGACCGGCCCCGCCCGGTGGGACCGTCCACCGTCGCCGAACCGCTGGGCGCCGGGGTGTGGTTGCGGCCGGTGCGCGAGGACGCCGCCCAGCACCGTCACCGCGGCCGGCTCGCCGCCCGGCTGCGCCATCGCGACGACGCCCCGACCGTCGTCCTCGGCTCGCCCGGCACCCCGCTCCCGGCCGCCGAGGACGTGGCCCGCTTCTGGCACGGCCTGCCCGGCCATCTCCCGGCCGCCCCCCGCTTCGTCCTGTACGGCGCGGCGCCGGAGCCCGGGGACCGGCCGTTCGGCGAGACGCTGGCCGCCCTCACCGGAGAACCGGTGCACGTCTGCAACGGCTTCCCCACCGGCGATCCGCGCACCGGCCGGGACGCCCGCGAGGAGATGCTGCTCCTGACGACGGACGGCACGGACGGGGCGGACGCGACGCCCGGCCGCCCCGTCTTCGCCCGCGAGTTCCTGCACCTGCCGCCGCGACCCGGGGCCGGAGGGGCTCCCCCCGCCCCGCTGGCCACCGACCACCGCTGGCCGCTCGGTCATCTGCCGATGCTCCGTCAGGGCCTGTACCGGGGCGGGCGGGACGCGGTCCTGGAGGTCCTGCCCTGGGGGCTGTGGATCCGCCCGGCCGACGAACCGGCCCACGCCGACGACGTCCGCGCCGCGCCGGCCGACCCCCAGCACGCCCAGATCCTGTGCGACGACAGCGCCACCGCCGACCTCCCGCTCCTGCGCCGCCTCGCCGAGGACGTCGTACGGCGGCTGCCGCCCGAGGACGGCCTGCTGGTGCGGGTGGTGACCGCCGACCGCCCCTGGGGCGCACCGCACGCCGCCGTCCCGGACCCGGAGACGGACCTCGGGGACCACGTGCTGCCGGTGGAGCCCGAGCGGGAGAGCGGCGGTACGCCCAAGGACACCGCCGTCGTCGCGCGGGCGCTCCAGTACGAGCCCGGCCTCGGCGGTCTGCTGCCGCCGGACACCGTCCTCGCCGGACTGCTCGCGGTACGGCTGCGGCTGACCGTCGCCGCCTGGTGGGCGGAGCGGGAACCGGACGAGCCCGGCTGCGAGGAGCCCCCGCCCGCCGACCCCGCCACCTTCGCGGCCCTCGGCCTGCTGCCCGTGTACGACGGCGCGTGCGCGCTCCGCGCCGCCCTGGACCCGGCGGCGCTGCGCCGTTACCGGCCCGGCGCCACGGCCACCGCGCACCATCTGTTCGCGGCGTCCCTCACCGGCATGCCGGGGGCCCCGGGCGGCACCGACGTCGTCGTGCACTCGATCACCGGCCGCCGGACCGCGCTGCTGGAACCGGAACTGCCGGACCGGGTGCTGTTCACCCCGGGCACCCGTTTCGCGGTCCTCGGGGTGCGGACCCCGGCCCCGGCGGACGGGCGCGCGGTGCTGCTGCTGGGCGAGGTGCCGCCCCCGGGACACTGCGGGAACGGCGGGACCGGGGCGGAGACGGCGCGGCGGCTCATGTCCGCGCTGCGGCTGTGGCGGGCGGACGAGCGCGCCGGGGTGGTGCGCTCCCGCGACCTCGACCCGTTCGCCCGGCCGCCCGAACCCGACGGGCTCCCGCCCGCCCCGGCACGGCCGACGGTGCTCAGTGGGCGGTACCGCTGACCCACAGGTCGACGCCGTCCTGCTGGATGACGACGTCGCCGTCGCTCTGCAGGACGAGTTCGGCGCCGTCGTGGCCCGCCGTGCCGGAGGACCAGGCGGTCTGGTCGTCGGCGGTGTAGACGACGAGGTGGCCGTCGGCCTGGAACACGGCCCGGTTGCCGGTGCCCTCGGTGTGGGAGGACCAGCGGACGGTGCCGGTCTCGTCGGTGACGACGAGGTTGCCGTCCTCCCGCAGGGTCAGCGTGGCCCGCTCCGACACCACCGACTGCCCCGCTTCGAGGACACGCGTCGCCTGGACGACGGTGTCGGTGTCGGCGTCGGCGTCGGCCTGGTTCTCGGCTGTGGCGGCGGCGGTCTGGGTCTCAGGGCTGGCGCCGGTGGCGGCCGGTGTCTCCGGGGCGGGTTCCGGGGTCTGCTCGACGGGGGTGCCGGGGTCGGTCTGCTGGACGGCCGCGAGGGTCGTGACGACGGCGGGGTCCGCGTCCGTGCCAGGGCCCGCGCCCGCGTCCGTGACGGGGTCGGGGGAATCGTCGGTGACGGTGGTGGCCATGACCGTCGTCGCGGCGACCGCCTCCGGCTGCGCGACCTGGCCCGCGTCGGGATCGCTCTCGGGGGCGGCCACGAGCGCGGCGACCGGCTCGGGCTGGGCGGCGGCCCGGACGACCTCCACGGTCTGGGGAGGAGCGGGCTCCGGCTCTGAACTGACGTCGGGCTCGGCGGACTTCACCGTGTCTGGGGCAGGGGCTGAGGCAGGAACGGTCGAGGCGACGGGGCGGGGGGCGCGGATGCCGGGCCCCTGGAACGTCTTGTCCGGCGAGACCGGGACCGTCGGGGAGGCCGACGCGGAGGGTTCCGGGGCCTCGCCACCGGACCCGCTTCCCCGCTCGCCCGAACCCGGCGCCGACGTGGACGTGGACGAGGGTGTCGGCAGGTCGATGGTGAAGTTGGGGCTGGTGTTCTGCGGCGAGGCGGTCCGGTGGCCGGACGCCTCGTAGTCGGTGTCGTGGTCGCTCTGGTCGCCGTCGCCGAGCGCGAGGGGCAGGGCGACCAGGACCGCGCCCGCGACCGCCGCCGCGGCGATCATCGGACGGTGACCGGTCCGGGGCGCCGGGACGTCCTCGTCCGCCTCGGGGACGGGCGCGGCGGCCGGGTCGGGCGCGGTCAGGACGACCGCCCGCCGCATCCTCAACTGGTCGTTCCCCTGCGGAGGTTGGCCGCCCCGGGGCGTCCTGCGCTCAGCGGACATGGTTCCTCTCCTCATGTAGTGGCCCGCGGATTCCGTCGGGCAGGCGTCGGCTCGGCCGGCGGACCGGCCGTCAGACCAGCGGCCCGGCCAGCCGGGGCGGCCAGGGCGGTGCGGCCCCCGTGCCGGTGAGTCCGGCCGCCGCCCGCAGCAGGAGGTCCGTGATCTGCCGGTCGTGCGCGTCCTGGTCACCGGCCGGGCTCACGGCCGTACCGGCCGCGACTTCGCGCAGCAGCACCGTCGTTCCGCCGGAGTCGCCCTCGGTGCCGAGGACCCGGAAGCGGGTGCCGGGGCCGAAGAGCACCTCCTGCGGTCCGTCCGGGGCGGCGGAGCCGGTCAGCCCGCGCACCCTGCGCCCGGTCGTCGACCACACGAGGTAACGGTCCCCGGCCGGGACGGCGACCCCCTCCGCCAGGTACGCGCCGACCGGTCCGCGGGGGCACAGTTCGGTACCGGGCAGCGGCGCGCGGGCGCGTGGCGGGAGCGTCCCGGCGGCCCGGACGACGACCCCCCGGTACGAGGGGAGTCTGCGCAGCCCGGACGCCAGCCCGGCGAGACAGGCGTGGACGTCCTCGTCCCCGGCGGCCAGCCGCCGCTCCAGCCAACGCCAGCCGAGCGGCGCGTCGACGAGGGTGAGGAAGGCGCGCACGGCGATGAGGTCGGGCAGCACGACGTCGTCCGGGTCACCGCCCCGCAACCCCGGCGACACCGTCAACACGCGCGCCACGGCGGCCTGTTGCTGCCACCACTCCTCCCCGGCCATCCCGCGCAACGCCTGCCGCTCGGCGGCACCGGTCCGATGGGAGGGCCCGACGGACACGGGAACGGCCACCTGCGCGGGCGGCTCCACCGAGGGCTGGGGCCAGGGCCGGGGCTGTGACTGGGGTTGCCGTTGCAGTTGCGGTTGCGGTTGCGGGGCCACGGTCGATACGACGGGCTGGTCGCGTACGACGGGACGGTGCGGGCCGGAGCGGCGACCGGCGGCGTAGGCCTCGGCGTACCCCGGCGGTACGGCGCCGCCGGCGCGGTTGACGGGCGGCGCGACCGGCGGGGCGGCAGGAGGCACGGACGCGGGCACGGTGGCAACCGGAGCCGGAGTTGGAGTTGGAGTTGGTGCCGGACTCGGACTCGGAGCCGGAGTGGGTATGGAAGCGGGAGTGGGAGTCGTGACGATTGCCGGTGTGGCCACGCGTCGCACCCTCACCCGCATCGGCAGAGCGTGCCAGGGCGCCTCCGGCGTACCGTCCCGGCGGGGTTCCGGCTCCTCCTCGGGCGGCGCGGGCTGGACGTCGTACTCCAGGGGGAGGCCGAGGCGTTCGGCGACGCGGCGCGCCCGGCGTCCGCCGCTCGCGGTGCTCAGCCCCCGCACCCGCAGAGCCGCCCGCTCGACGGCCCCGGGCTCCAGCAGCTCGAGGAAGCCGTCGAGAACCGGCCACACCTCGTCGTCCAGCGGCTGACCGGGCACACCGACGTCGACGACCACGGCGTCAGGCTCCAGCGCCCACCCGATCTGTGCGGGCCGGGCGGTGTCCCGGGGGCCCACCCACAGCCCCGCGCGGGTGACGGCGGCCTGCCACTCCTCGTCCAGGTACAGCGTTCCGTCCCGGTCGAGGACCATGCCGGGCACCGGCGACCGGGGGCGCAGGACGCGTGGCACGGGAGCGCGTCCGCCCCCGGCCGGCGGGCAGGCGACCGCCTCGGCGTAGGGCCGCCGGACCGGTTCGCCGTCCTGCCCCAGGAGCACCACCGCCGCCTCGACAGCCGTACCGTCCGCCGATTCCAGCAGGGCGGGGACACCGCTGACGACCTCCGTCTCGGTGCCGAGGAGGTTCGCGGTCTCCTGGCCCGTGCCGAGCAGGTCCCGCCCGTCCCCGGGGACGAGCCGTACGGCGGAGCGGGCGCGGGACGGCAGCCGGGTGAGCAGCGCGGCGAGGGCCCCGGCGGTGACACCGGGTGTGCCCGGGGCGCCGACGACGACGGTGAGCCGGTCCCCGTCCATGGGGATGGACGCGGCGATGTCCGACACGGAGGGGGACACCGGTCCGGCGGCCCGGACGACCTGGACCCCGGCGGGCACGGACAGGACGACATGACCGTCGACGGCGTCGGAGGCGAGGTGCGCCGCCGCGTCCTCCCAGCCCGGCGCGGGATGGCGTAGCCCCAGCGACCGGGGTTCCCGGCCCGGGACCAGCGACCACCAGCCGCCGACGTCGTCGGACCCGAGGGGCGCGAAGAGCGAACCGCCGGGAGCGACCACGACCGGCCCGGCAGGCGCCACCACCTCCAACTTCCACCCGTCGGCGACCCGTTGCGCCGGGGTGCGCCGACCCGGCCGGTCGGCGACGGCCCCCGCCCACACCAACCGCACCGTGGTGACACCGGACTTCACGAACCGGTCGAGCGTCTGGCCGAGTTGGCGCCACAGGTCACGGGACCCGTCGCCCCCGGCGGCGACGACCACGGTGGCGTGCCGCGGATCCGGATGCCGCAGGGCATCGACGTCCGCCACGAGATCCGCCGGTCGTCGCCCGGCTTCCGGGCGCAGCACCACCACGGGCCCCGCTCCGGTCCGCCCGGCTCCACCGAGCCGCGCGGCGAACGTCCGCAGCGGACCGTGTCCACCGCCGTCACGCCGACTCACGGGGTTCCGTCCTCGCCGGGCCACGCACCGGACCCGCGGTGAGGCGTCTCGCCCATGCCCTCCACCCGCTGTCCTGGCCCCCGTCGCAGGAGGCGCGCCCGATGCCGACCATCGGACCAGAGCCGCCGGAGGACCGACAAGGCCGTCGGCACGGCACTGCCCGTTTGCGGACAGCCCTGCACGACTGGCCATCGCCGCCGCGGTCTCCCCGTGGCCGAAGAGGCGGAGTCGCTGACACGCCGGGCACACGGCCTTCCGTTCCCCGCACCACCCGCCCCAGGTCTCCCATGATCGGCCCGGCACGCGTCCGACCGCGGACCGTCAGCCGTCACCGTTCGACCGTCGAGGAGTGTGTGTGTCCATCCGGAACCGGGTCATCGCGGGCGGCGTTGTCGCCGTGGTGGCCGTCGCGTTGGGCGGTGTGTCGCTGGCATTGGCCGATGTCCCGACCGACGGCCAGGAGATCACCGGCCAGATGACGTACTACAACGACAGCGGCTACGGAGCCTGCGGCGAGGTGCTGGACGCCTCCCGCGAAGACCTGGTCGCGGTCTCCCACGAGTGGTGGACGTCGTCGAACCCGAACAACGACCCCCTGTGCGACGGGGTGGAGGTGGAGGTCTCCTACAACGGGAAGACGATCACGGTCCCGGTCAAGGACATGTGCCCGTCCTGCGACGCGGGTCATCTCGACCTGAGCCAGACGGCGTTCGAGCAGCTCGCCCCGCTGGAGAAGGGCCTGGTCAAGAACATCACCTGGAAGTTCGTCACCGCCAACGGCCGGCCCGTCCCCACCACCTCCCCCTCCCAGAGCAGCGGCGCAGTACCACCGGCAGACGCGACCGTGTCGTCCTTCCCGACCCGCTATGCGGCCCCCTACATAGAGACCTGGAACTCCCCCTCGGTCCTGGCGCAGGCACGTGAGGCGGGACTGCGCTACGCCACCCTCGCGTTCGTCCTGGACGGCGGCGGCTGCACAGCCACGTTGAACGGCAACCAGCCCCTCTCCGACCAGGGCTGGCTCACGGCCGTGCAGGAACTGCGGGCGGACGGCGGGGACGTGATCGCCTCCTTCGGCGGCGCCGCCGGCACCGAACTCGCCCAGGCCTGCACCACAGTGGACGCCCTCAAAACCCAGTACCGGGCGGTTGTGGACACCTACGGGCTGACCCGCCTCGACTTCGACATCGAGGGCGCAGCCCTCGCCGACACGGCGGCCAACACCCGCCGCAACCAGGCCCTGGCAGCCCTCCAACAGGACATCCGGGACGCAGGAGGCCACCTCGACATCCAGTTCACCCTCCCCTCGGGCACCGACGGCCTCCAGGCAGACGGCCTGACCATGCTCCACAGCGCCGAACAGGCAGGCGTGGACGTGTCCCTGGTCAACATCATGACCATGGACTACGGCAGCCAGATCCAGGACATGGGCCAGGCAGCCATCGACGCCGCCACCGCCCTGCACACCCAACTCGCCTCCATCTGGCCGACACTGGGCGACGCCGAGCTGTGGGCCATGCAGGGCAACACCCCCATGATCGGCGTCAACGACACCCCAGGAGAGACCTTCACCCTCGACGACGCCACCCGCCTCACCGACTTCGCCATCGACAAGGGAATCCAGCAACTCGCCTACTGGGCCATCGGCCGCGACAAACCCTGCACCACCACCGGCCAACTCTCCGAAACCTGCAGCGGCACCCCACAACAACCCCACGCCTACCTCACCACCTTCAACAAGACCACCACCACCGCACCCGGAACCGCCACGCTGCGCTCCGGGGCGCTCGACCCGGTGCCCGCGCCCTCCGCATCGGCTTCGGCGTCGGCTTCCGCCGAACCCGTGCTGCTGCCGGAGGGGGCCGTGGAGCCGTCGGCGTCGACGACGCGCGGACAGGGCTCGGGGGCGGCGTCCGGTACGGGACGGACGATCTCCAACGCCTTCACCACCGGCTACACCTGGTTCGACAACACCCCTCGCGGCAGTGCCCAGATCTCGCACCCCGTCGTCCATGACTCGGCCGGTGGCACCGGTACGTGGGAGGACCCGATCACGCTCGCCGTCGGGCACGTCATCGAAGGCGGCAAGGACACCCTCGACTACCCGGCCGGGACGCGGTTCTACTTCCCCAAGGTCCGCCGCTACTTCATCGTCGAGGACGCCTGCGGCGACGGCGGCAGCCCGCAGAACGGGCCCTGTCACAGCCTGTCCTCCGCCCCCGAGGGCGCGACGACCTGGCTCGACATGTACGTCGGCGGGGGCAGCGGGGACAGTGAGTCGGCGGCCGACGCCTGTCTGGGGAAGCTGACGGGCCTGACCACCGTGATCCAGGACCCGGCCGAGAACCTGCCCGTGGTCAAGGGGCCCCTGTTCTCCGGCGGTTCCTGCACCGCCACCTACGACGACTGAGAGCCGAGCAGCCCCGTCCAGTCCCGCCAGGCACGTACCAGGTCCCGGGCCGCCTCATGGTCCGGGACGGGCGTGACGGACGGCTCGGGTGGTTCGTCGGGGGCGAGTTCGCGCATCAGGACCACGCCGGGTGCGTCGGGGTCGGGCTCCAGGACCCTGAACCGGGTGCCGGGCAGGAAGAGCACCCGGTCGGGGCTGAGCGGGTCCAGGAGGTCGGTGCGGCGGCCCGCGGTGGACCAGATGACGAAGTCGGTGTCGCCGGGGGTGTCCGCCGGGCCCCGCGTCGACGCCTCGCAGGCCAGCGGGTCGGTCAAGGTGGGACGACTTGCGTACCACCGGCGCGTGGGCTCGTCGAGGGTGGCGCGCAGGCCGGTCGGGCCGTGGTGGACGGGGAGCATGAGCAATCCCCGGCGGAGCAGGCCGAGTTCCTCCGCTCCCCCTTCTTCCGCCGCTCTCCCTTCTTCCGCCGCTCCCCCGGCGGCGGCTCCGGCCAGGCGGCCGAGTACGGCGGACAGTGCGGCGACCGCGTCGGATTCCGTCTCCTGGCCGGTGAGTTCGGGGTGGCGGCGCAGTACCTCGGCCGCGAGGGCGGTCAGCCCCGTGCGGGCGTGAGCGCCGGAAGCGGGCGCGGTGGGGGTGTCGTACGGGAGGGCGGGGCGGCAGACGCCGAGGCGTACCGCGCGGCGCAGGTCGGGTGGGAAGGTGCGGGTCAACTCCTGCGCCAGGCGGCGCAGCAGGGGGTCCTGGTCGTCCGATCCGGCGTCGCACAGGACGCGTTCGCGGTCGGGTTCGGGGTCGGCGTCGCGCACCCGGGCGGCGTGCGTGGCGTAGGCGGGGTGTGCGGGAGGCCGGGAGGGTCGTAGCCACAGGCCGCTGCGGATCACCTCGACGACCACGTCGTCGGTGATCCGGTGGACGCCGGGGGTGAGTTCCGGCAGGTGGTCGAGGGGCCAGCGGTGGTCCGCCGCGTACGGCGAGGGCGCTGCCCCGGCCGCGTCGGCGGATGGGGGCAGGTGGACGAACTCCCGTGCGCGCAACGGCCGTCCGGGGGTGCCGTCGGGGTGGGTGAGGAGGACGTCGTCGCCGTCGTCGCCCGGTCGGGGCGGGCCGCCGAGGAGGTGGACGGGTTCGCCGACGACCTGGGCGAGGACGTCCCCGAAGTGGCGTCCGCCGCTGAGCCGGGCCGGTCCGTGGCAGAAGAACCGGACGGCGGGGCGGAGTCGGGCGGGGAGGTCCTGCCAGAGGCGGGCGACGTCCGCGACCGGGACGGCGGGGGCGCCGGGCGCGCCGACCGCGACGGTGAGCCGGTCCGGGCGGACGCCGACGGCGCGCAGAAGGCGGTCGCGGTGGCCGTCCGGGTCGGTGAGGCCTTCGGCGGGGCGCAGCCACACCCCGGCGGGGAGGGGTTCGGCGACGCTGCGGCCGAGCGGCCAGGGCCGGTCGGGGAGCGCCGGTGCCCAGAGGGGCCGGGGGAAGGTCCGGGAGTCGGGCTCGCCGGGGGCGCCGGGCGGGCAGCGCAGCCAGCCGGGGCCGTGGCCGGGGGCGGCCCAGAGGCCTCCGCCGGGGAGGGGCAGGAGGGGGCCCGTGGCGGTGACGACCGTGCGGTCCAGGCGTTCGGCGAGCCGCCGGGCGACGGCCACGGCGTCCCGCAGGGGCGGCCGGCCGAACACCAGCCGCAGTTCGCCGGTCCCGGCGGGGACGGCCCGGGCGAACCGGTCGAGGGCGGTGTCGTCGGCGCCGTCGGGCAGGTCGGCCACGACGACGACGGTGTGCGGGTCGGTGTCGGGGGCGAGTCCGGCGGTGAAGGCGAGGGCGCGCGCGTCGGCGGGGCCCGCCGGGGCGATCAGCCAGGCGTGGCCCGCGCGGTGGGCGGTGAAGCGGGCGGCGGAGGCGGGGTTCGCGGCAGGCGTCCGCGGGGGCCGGTGGGCCGGTGGGGCTGTCACATCGTGGTGCCGGTCGACCACAGCACCGTGCCGCCCTGCACGATCACCATGTTGCCGTCGGCGCGCAGGACGAGCCGGGCGCCGTCGTGGCCGTCGGTGCGGGAGGACCAGACGGTTCGGGAGTCCCCGGCGTAGACGGCGAGGTTGCCGTCGGCCTGGAAGACGGCCTTGACGCCGCCCTGTCCGGCGGTGCCGGACCACCACAGGGGGGTGCCGGCCTTGTCGTAGAGGACGAGGTTGCCGTCGCCCTGGAAGGCGAGCACGATCCGGTTGGTGGACCAGGTCTGGCCCGCTTCGAGGACGCTGGTGCCCTGGATCGCGGTGCTCGTCCACTGGGTGCTGGGGGTGGGGTTCGCCGTGGTGGTGGCGCTGCGGGGGGTCGCGGCGCTGGTGGTGGTGCCGGTGGCGCGGGGTTCGGACAGGACGGTGACCGGTCGGCCGGACTCGGTGGGCGCGGTCGCGGCGACGGCGTCGATACGGTCGTGCCCGCCCTTCCCGTCGTCGCCGGCCGGTGTGCCGGAGGACGCCTTCGGGCTCGGTGCGGCGGTGACGTCGTCGGTGCCGTCGGCGTAGGGCGTGGCCTCGGGGTCGGTGTCCTCGGCTCCGGCCTGGACCGCCTGGGAGGGCGCGTCCTCGTTCAGGAAGTGCGGGACCAGCAGGAACAGGGCGCTGAGGACGCCCGCGCCCGCCAGGACGGGCTTGGAGAGGCGGAGGCGGGAGCCGCGTTCACCGCGGCCGGCCCGTTCACCTCGGTCGCCCCGTTCGCCGGACGTGCGGGGTCGCGCGGCGGAGGTCGTGACGTCGTGGGTCCGATGGTGCGCGGGCGCGGGCGTGAGCCGGGTGTCCGGTTCGTCGGCGTCCGCCGGGGCGGCCACCCCGGCGGCCGGGGTGGTGGCGGGGTGCTCCTCCGGGGGCGGGAAGTCCCAGGGCAGTTCGCTCTCCCAGACCGCCGCCTGGCCACCGGGCGCCCCTGCGGACCCCGCCGGACGGTCGGGCTCGGCGGATTCGGCGGGGCGACCGCTGGGCGGCTCGCGGTGGTTCATCTCCATGCCCTTCCCGGTGCAGTGGACAGGTGGCCGCTCCCAGGTCGCCGCCGTCGCGGGCAGCCTAGGAAGGCCGGGCGCGGGGCGCGGGGTGTGCCGGACGGGCGTGCACGGACGTACATCACTCGTACCCTTCAGGACACTTGACGGCAGGTCAGGGGAACGGATGACCACGGGACGCGTCAGAGGATGCCCATGCGGATGGCGTAGGCGACGGCGTGGGTGCGGTTGCGCAGTTCGAGCCGTTTGATCACGGCCTGGATGACGCTCTTGATGAGACGTTCCGAGTAGCTGAGCTTGGTGGCGATCTCCACGGTGTCCAGGCCCTCGGCGAGGAGTTGCAGGACGTCGACCTCGCGCTGGGAGAGTTCGATCGGCAGCAGCCCGGAGTGGCTCTCGGTGCGCTGCATGGTGCGCATCCGGTCGAGCAGCATGCTCATCAGCACCGGGGGCAGCACGGCCCGCCCCTGGTAGGCCTCGACGGCCGCGGCGACGATCTGGCTGAAGCTGGTGTAGGGGCGGACGAGGAAGCTGACCAGGCCGTGGTTGACGGCGAGGGCGAGCTGCTGCTCGGAGATGGTGTCGGCGATGAGCACGACCCGGACCCGGCCGCCGGAGGCGAGGTTCGCGCGGCTCATCAGGGACAGGGTCTTGCCGCTCACCGCGGCCGTCAGGACGATCAGGACGTCGGCGTGGGCGACGTCCTCGGTGGGCAGCAGCCTGACCCTGCGGTCGGCCTCCAGGAAGCTCGCCGTCCCGTCGCGCGTGAGGAGGTCGTCGGCCTGTACGGCGACCGCGGGAACCGGGATCACGTCTTGTTCGTCAGCAGGCATGGAACTCCTTGTCGAGAGCGCGACTGCGCACGGACCGGGCGCGCCCCGGACGAGCCCCGGTCCCGGGCCACCCGAGTGTCCGGCCCTGCCGATCGGGCCGTGAACTGCGCGCTCCCCCACTCGGATCCGATCATCACAGCTCATCGGGTGCGGACTCACGGTCAGCCGTCTGACCATGCACTATCAAGCAGAAGCAGTGCACTGACGAACAAGTTTCCGGTGCCGAGGACGGCTCTTGCGGCCCCGCCGCCGACCGGATCGGACATTGAGGTGACGAACCGTCAAAACCCCTTATGCCGCGCGGATCAGGTACGGGAGTACACACGTACCCAGTCGACGGACATACGGGCCGGCAGGGTCGTCTCGTCGGTGACGGGTCCGGGCCACACGCCGCCGACCGCGAGGTTGAGCAGCAGGTAGAACTCGTGGTCGAAGACCCAGGACCGGCCCGGCCGCGGGCGTTCGCGGTGGTATGCCCTGCCGTCGAGTGTCCAGGTGACCTGTTTGCCGGTCCATTCGACGCCGTAGGTGTGGAAGCCGTCGGCGAGGATCTCCCCGCCGGTCAACTCCTCATGTCCTCCCGCCCCTTCGTCGGCGTAGCCGGGGCCGTGCAGGGTGCCGTGGACCGTGGCGGGTTCACCGCCCACGACCTCCATGACGTCGATCTCCCCGTTGGCGGGCCAGGAGTTGGTGTCGTCGTCGGCGCCCATCATCCAGAAGGCGGGCAGGGTCGCCGAGCCCTGCGGGACCTTGATGCGTGCCTCGAACCTGCCGTACCTCTGGGCGAAGAGACCCTTAGTGGTCAGGCGTGCGGAGGTGATGTCACACGTGCCGTACGCGCAGTCCGCCATCCCCGGCAGCCGTTCCCGGCGCGCGGTGAGGGACAGGTGGCCCCGCCCGTCGAGGGCCGCGTTGGAGGGCCGTTCCGTGTAGTACTGCCACTCCTCGTTGCCCCACTGCGGCTCCCCGCCCACGTCATGGACCCACCGCGCGGGATCAGGGGGTGTGCCCTCGGCGCCGCCGAACTCGTCCGACCACGACAGCCGCCACCCGCCGTCGGCGTTCTTCGAGGGGTCGGTGGCGGACGGGGCCGCGCAGGACGCCAGCAGCGCGAGCGCCCCGGCAGCGGCGGCGAGCCGCAGGACGACCGGTCGGCGTGAGAACACGGAGGCACACGGGAGGAAGGACACGGCACCTCAGTGGGTTCGACGGTACGGACGATCGCAGCCGTCCACCCTACTGGGGGCCGGTGGGACGGCCTGATGGCGTTGGCCGACCCGGAACGGACCTGGTCCCGCCGCCGCGACGGCGGGACCAGTGATCTGCTTGCGCTGCTTGCGCTGCTTGCGCTGCTTGCGCTGCTTGCGGGCTAGAAGCCGACGACCCAGCGCTGCGCGAGGGTTCCGTTGCACTCCCAGATCTGCAGGGCGAGTCCGGGGGTGGTCCGGCTCTCCGGTACGTCGACGCAGAAGCCGGTGTCGCGGAATCCGACGCGCGACTCCAGTTCCACGACGTCGGGCAGATCCGTGCCGGTGTTGAACTCCTCGTTGCTGATCGACTTGCACGTGCCCTGGAGCAGACGTGCTCCGTCGGAGGCACCGTCGAAGGCGTCGAAGCAGTAGCCGCTGAGCTGGTTCAGGAAGCGGTAGTGGTGGGTGCCGACCTGGGTGTAGCTCCAGCCCTGCGCGAGGCTTCCGGTCACACAGGTCGCCTGCACGATCGGCGCGAACTCCTGTGTGGAGCCGCCCGCGGGCTGGAGGCACAGGCCGTTGCCGACGTTCTTGACGGGGGCGAACGCGGAGGCCTGCACGGAGGCGGGCGTGGTCGACGCCGGCTGTGCGTCGGCGCTGGGTGCGGTGGCGGCCAGAGCGGCGCTGGCCAGGAGTGCGGTGGCGGCCAGGCCGCCGATTCTCTTGCTCGGAGTAGCGCGCATGATCTCGGAGTTCTCCTTCGACGGGTGCTGGTGACCGGCGGTGCGGATCCGGCGGTGCGGATCGGCTCTTCCGCGCCGTCACGCTTGCGGTTTCGGACGAACGTGGCAGGCCGGTGAGGGACACGCGTCGGACAATCGTTGAATCGACCATTCGGACCCGGTAGGAACGGGTGTGCGATGTCTGGGCCTCGGGGGGGGGGAGCGCAGCCAGGATGACGGTGGAATTCGGTGTGCTGGGCAGCATTGAGGGCAGCGTCGACGGGCGTCCCTTGGCACTGGGGCACGTACGCCAGCGCGGTGTGCTGGCCGTGCTGCTGGTGGGTGTGGGCCATCCGGTGACGGTGGACCAACTGATCGACCGGGTCTGGGGAGAACGGCCTCCACGGCAGGCCCGCAGCACGCTGCGCGGTTACCTCTCCCGGCTGAGACAGGCCCTGACCGCCACCGACGAGGCGGTCATCGCGCGGCAGCCCGGCGGCTACCTCCTGGCCGCCGCGCCGACGGTGCGCGTGGACGTCCGTTCCTTCCGCCGGCTGGTCGGACAGGCGCGATGCACCGACGACGACAGCCGCGCCGCGGCCCTGTTCGACGAGGGCCTGCGACTGTGGCGCGCGGAGCCCTTCGCGACCCTGGACACTCCCTGGCTGAACGCGCTGCGGGACAGCCTGCTCCAGGAGCGGCTGGCGGCCGAACTGGACCTGGGCGACGTGCGATTACGGCTCGGGCAGCACACCGCGCTGCTGCCCGAGTTGTCGGCCCGCGCCGCGGCGCACCCCCTGGACGAGCGGCTCGCCGCCCAGTTGATGCTCGCTCTGCACCGCTGCGGCCGTTCCGCCGAAGCCCTGGACCGGTACCACCGCATCCGCGGCCGGTTGGGCCGTGAACTGGGCATGGAACCCGGAGCCGGGCTGCGGGAGATCCAGGGCATCGTCCTGCGACAGGACAGCGCCCCCGTCCCCCTCGCCCGACCCGCTCCGCCCCCGGCACAACTACCACTTTCCGCAGCCGCGTTCAGCGGTCGCGACGGCGAACTCGCCCTGCTTGACGGCCTCTTGCCCTCCATGTCCGGTACCGCCGGGGTACGGCCCACCGCGGTGGTCATCTGGGCGGTGTCGGGCGCCGCGGGGGTCGGCAAGACCGCGCTCACCGTGCACTGGGCCCACAAGGCGCGGGAGGCTTTCCCCGACGGGCAGTTGTACGTGAACCTGCGCGGGTTCGTCCACGGCGGGTCGATCACGCACCCGGCCGAGGCGGTGCGCGGGTTCCTGGACGCTCTGGGGGTGCCCCCGGCCCGTGTCCCGAACGGTCTGCAGGCACAGACGGGCTTGTACCGGAGCCTGCTCGCCGGACGGCGTGTGCTGGTGGTGCTGGACAACGCGCGGGACGCCGAACAGGTGCGTCCCCTGCTGCCCGGTGCCCCCGGCTGCCTGGCCCTGGTCACCAGCCGCAACCGCCTCACCGGCCTGGCCGCGACCGAGGGCGCCCGGCTGCTGCCCGTGGACCTGCTCTCCCCCGCCCAGGCCCGGAACCTGCTGACCGGGCGTCTCGGGCCCGCGCGCACGGACGCCGAGCCCGCCGCCGTCGACGAGATCGTCACGCGGTGCGCCGGGCTGCCGCTGGCACTCGCGGTCGTGGCGGCGCGCGCCGCCGCCCGGCCACACGTCCCGCTCGCCACCCACGCCCAGGAACTGCGCGAATCCGACAGCCGCCTGGACGCCCTGGACGGCGGGGACCCGGCCACCCGGTTACGGGCCGTGTTCTCCTGGTCGTACCAGGCACTGAGCAGCGACGCCGCCCGGCTCTTCCGCCTCCTGGGGCTCCACCCGGGACCGCACACCGCCCTGCCCGCGGTCGCCGCCCTCGCCGCGCTGCCCCCTGACCGAGCCCGTGCGCTGCTGTCCGAACTGACCCTCGGCAACCTTCTGACCGAACACACCCCGGGGCGGTACGCCCTGCACGACCTGCTCCGTATCTACGCCGCGGAACTGGTCAACGGCGAGGACAGCGCCGCCGCCCGGCACGCGGCGACGCACCGGTTGCTCGACCACTACCTGCACACCGCCCACGCCGCCGACAGACTGCTGACCCCTCGCAGACACGTTCCGGCCGGTCTGGCACCGGCCGTGCCGGGAGCCGCTCCCGAACGCCTCCTCGACCGTCGCCAGGCGCTGGACTGGTTCGCCGCCGAGACACCCGTCGTCCTCGCCGCCATCGACCAGGCCCTCGCCGGATTCGAGTCCCACACCTGGCAGTTGGCCGCGGCCGTCGCCACCTCCCTGAACCGGCAGGGACGGTGGTCCGCGCTGGCCGCAGCCCACACGACCGCGCTCGACGCCGCGCGACGTGTCGACGACAAAACCGGGCAGGCAGGCTCGCACCACGGTCTCGCCCTCGCCCACATCCGGCTGGACCACGTCCGAGCCGCCTGCACCCACTACTCGCTCGCGGTGGACCTGTTCAGGCAGCTCGGCGACGACACCGGCCAGGCCCGTATCCACAAACACCTCGGCAGGCTGGCCTCGGACCGGGGCGAGCACCAGCACGCGCTCCGTCAGGCCCACCTCGCGCTGACGCGCTACACGGCCGCGGGCCATGTGCTCGGGCAGGCCATCGCCCTGGACGACATCGGCCGGTACCACGTCAGGCTCGACGCCGACCCGCGGGCGGCTCTGGACCACGTCCGGCGAGCCCTCGCCCTGGTCGAGGAGATCGGCGACGCCAACGGCCAGGCGTACACCTGGGGCAGCCTCGGGTACATCCACCATCACCTCGGCGAGTACGCGCGGGCCGTCGACTGCTACCGGCGGGCCACCGACCTCTACCGCAAGGCCGACGACCGCTATCACGAGGCCGCCAGTCTCACCGACCTAGGCAACACCCAGCACGCCGCGGCGCTCCTGGACGCCGCGCGCGAGGCATGGACCCGGGCCCTGGCCATCACCGACGAGATCGGCCTGCCCGGCACCGCCCCGCTGCGCGCCGGCCTGCTCCGCAGCCTCAACCACCCTCATCCGGGAGGTTCTTGACCATGTCTCGCCGGGACTCGACCGGCCGATGAGGGCGGTCCGTCAGGCCGTCCGGTACATCAAGCGCGCCGGTCCACGGTGGCGAGCACGGTTCATGCTCGCGCGCCGGGGTCCGGGTCGGCAGAGGTGGTGTCCCTTCGGTCGTGGGCGACGAGCAGGGAGAGCAGACCGGCGAGATCGACTTCGACAGCAGTCACACCCTGCTGCGGACACTGGAAGACGCCCTGGACCAGTCCGCCGACGGCCTCGAAGTGGACCTCGCCCGCATCTCGTTCTGCGACTGCTCCGGACTCAACGCCCTGTTGCTGATACGACAACGAGCGTGCGAGACGGCCAAGACCCTCACCGTGCGTGTCTCCAGCCCGGCCGTACAGCACCTGCTCGAACTGACCGGCACCCTCGACACCCTCACCGCGACGCACCCGGAACAGGGCGCGGCCCCGGCGGACGACGCCGTCCGGACAGAGAACGACCAACTGCGACGCGCCATGCAGACCCGCCCCGCCATAGACATCGCCCGCGGCATCCTCATGGCCTCCTACACCCTCAGCGCCGCCCAGGCCGCTCGTCGGCCACCTCGCGAAAGCCATCGAAGAGCACGCGGCGTAGGTAAGCCGGGTGAACAAGCGTGCCCTTTTCGGTGCCGGCGCGGTTGACGAACACGTTGGTGATCGGAGATGCCGTCGGTGTCGCGTCGCGCGGGCTGAGGCGTCCGCGTACGTGGGTGCGGGCGGCAGAGGGTATGAGGAGTGATCTTCTGTGACGAACCGAGCACGTGTGTCCCAGCGGCAGCGGGTGGCCGGCGAGGCCGGACGACGGGCCGCCTCGGCGGCCCGTCTGGCCCGGACGCCGCGACAGCACGGCGTGCGGGGCAAGGTCATGGGCACAGGGACGGAGACGGGTACGGGTACCGGGACGGGGACCACGTCGGGAATCGCCTCGGGGACCGCGTCGGGTTCCGTGCCTGCCGCACGGCAGGAGGCGGGTCCCGGCAGCAGTAACGGTCCGGCGGAGTCGGTGAAGCGACCGCGGCGGCTCGACGCGCCCGACCGCTATCCGTACGCCGCGATCAAGCAGACACTCCACCGCGCCGGCTGCCGCAAGGTGGAGCAGTCCTTCGGTTCGGCCGACGACGTCCCGGAGGGAACCGTGCTGGACGTCCAGGAGGCCGCGGCATGGGTCGGCGAGCGGGTCGGGCCGCGCGGCGGCCTGCGCTACCGCCTGTGCGGGGTGTGCGAGCCCGAGACGCCCGCGGTCTGACAGCGGCGGGCCCCGACCAGCGGCCCGCCCGGTGCGAGTGACGCGGGGCACCCACCGCCCCGCGTCACTTCGCCGCCCGCGTCGACTACGCGACGAAGACGGCTACTTCACGACGACGTAGTCCCCGTTCGAGGACTTCGAGCCGGAAACCGAGTTGCCGTAGAACGCCCACCGCCAGGTGCCCGAACGGGTCGCCTTCGCCGTGGCCTTGAGCGATCCCGTACTGCTCGACGTCACCTTCTTGACCGTCGTGTACGAGGAGGAGCCGGCCGCCTTGAACTGGAGGCTCACCGTGCGGCCCGCGTACGCCTGGTACGTGTGGGTGTCCCAGTTGGCCCGGGTGATCTTCCCGGTCACGGTGATCGTGCGCCCGGCGGTGACGGGCTCGGGTGAGGCGTTGGCGGTGACACGGGTGGCGCGCTTGATCTGCAGGGGGAGGTTCAGGTCGTCGGTGTCGTAGGCGTCACCGGCGAGGTAGACCCGGCCCGCGGTCTTCCAGGTGCCCGCGTCCTCGTTGCCGAAGTCGATGTGGCGCGGGTCGATGTAGAGCCATTCGTCGAAGTCGCAGATCCCCTTCGCCTTGTCCACGACCTCGCAGTCACTCGTGATGATCGCGGTCTGCGGGGTGTCCCCCGAGGTGGCGTTCCCCCGGTAGGGGTACACCGTCGGCCCGCCGTCGTACTTGAGCTTGGTCGTCATCCGGAAGGAGGCGGGGACCTCCACCTCTTCCGTGACGCCGACCACGATCGGCTTCCCGCCGTTCACCGACACCCGGGAGAAGGAAACCCCTCCCTCGGCCGCCCCGGCAGGTACGGCCGCCACCCCGGTGAGCAGTATGGCGGCCCCACCTGCCACGAGCGCGCACCGCGCTCTCTTCCCCGTCCTCAACAACCTCGCGTCCCCTCTCCTCGCGACCCGGACCGCACTTGCGCGGTCGCACCGGCCGCATGTCCGATCCGGCGGTTGTCCGACTGTGGGACCGGGGAGGGCCGTGCCCGGTTGTATGCAGGACGGCAACGATTCGATCACCCCAGGGGGTGCGGATCAGTCCCCGTCCGCCGGACCTGGCTGGGGGATGCCTCCCTCCGGCAGGCTCGTCGTGGCGTCCCAGAGGCGGGTGAACTGCCTGAGCCGGTGTTCCACGTGGGCGGAGCGGGCGTTGAGGGTGGTCTTGGCGTTGACGTCCTTGGTGTCCTGGTCGATCTCGTAGCTCAGTTCCCGGTCGAAGACGATGAAGTCGCTCTGGGTGCCGAGCCGTGCCCAGGGCGGCAGTTGGGTGAGGGCCACCACGCGGGAGTCGAGCCCGAGCGCGCGTTGGTTGGCGCACAGCGCGAGCACTTCCGCGTCGATCTGGTCCTCGTCGTCGACGAGGAAGAGGCGGCGGATCTCCACGCCCCGGGCCAGGGCGTCGCTCTGGGCCTCCAGATAGCGGGCGGCGGGCTCGCTGCCCCAGAAGTGCCGGTCGACGGAGGTGCTGGTCGCGTCGAGGCTGTGCTGGATGCAGCGGGTGAGGTCGATGAGCCAGTCCTGGTTCTCGCCCAGGCAGTCCGCGCTGCGGCTGCTGAGGTTCTCCAGCAGTCCGGCCAGGCGCTCGATCTCCTCGCTGGCGAAGGTCTTCACGGTCTCGTTGTTGAGCTCGCCGCACTCCGTGGCCCGCCGGGCCAGTTTGATGACCGCGTCCGAGCGCAGCACCGAGCGGTCCACGTTGCTGAACAGTTCGGTCGCCGCGTTGATCTGCCGGAACCGGTCGTCGACCAGTGCGGTGAGGGCGGCGTGATGGCTGACCAGGTCGGCCTTGAAGTCCCGGATCAGTCCGGCCTGGCTGCTCTCGATCTCCTCCAGCCGTTTCTCGAAGTCGACCAGGTACTGCACGATGAGGGCCGCGCCGCCGATGACGATGGAGGCGGTCAGGTTCCATACGTCTCCGGCGCCCTGGTTCTCGTCGAGCGCGTTGGTGACGAGCAGGGCGATGCCGAAGACCACGACGGTCACCAGGGTCTTCATGAGGACCGGCGGGATCCGCAGTCCCCGGTTGTCCGGCCGCCGGGGCTGCGGGGTGGCGGGCGGTGGTGCCGGGTTCACCGGTGTGGTGGTGGTCGCTGGTGCTCCGTTCATGGCGTCTCCCCCGTCGCTATGGGCCTATGGGCTGCCTCGGCAAGGCGTTGAGCAGGGCCAGGCGGTCCCGGATCCGCTGGACGAGGTTGTCCCACTGCCGGGTGAATCCGGGGTTCCGCTCGAGGACGTCCCACAGTCCCCGTAGTGCGTGGTCGCCGCGGGCCGCGGGCATCCACAGATGCATCAGGTGTTCGACGGCCGGGCGCAGTGCGGTGAGGGCGTCGGGGCCTTCGGCCGGGCCGAGTCGGCCGTCGAGGAGGCGTACGACGGTGGTGAGGAGCCAGTCGTGCAGCGCAAGGTCCTCGCACAGGGCGGCGACGGCGGCCGGGTCGGTGTCGGCGGGCACCCGTAGCCGTACCGTGCGCAGGTCGTCCTCGGCGAGGGTGAACTCCTCGATGGCGGGCCCCTGGTCCTCCGGCTCGGTCTGGCGGGCGGCCCAACGGAGCCTGGTGTGGCGGGACTTGAGCGGGGCCTTCTGGTCGAGCAGCGGGTGGCGGAGCAGGGAGGTGAGGATGCCGTCCGCGATCAGGCCGAGGTCGAGTTCGCCGGAGCCGGGGCAGGCGCCGGCGAGGACGCCTTGGGCCGCCTCGCGTTCGGGGAGCCGGCCCAGGGGTTCGAGGACTCCGGGTTGTATCAGGTAGTGCCCCCAGGGGCGGCGGCGTTCGGGGCCGCGGGCGAGGGCCCGGACGTAGGCGCTGCTCTGCAGGATGCGGCCCTCGGTGAGGGCGGCGCGGCCGGCGACCGTGCCGACCACGCGGACCTTGGCGCCGTTGGAGGTGGGCATGCGGCAGTCGACGCCGGTGAGGGTCTGCGGGGAGCGCACGTAGAGGTTGGGGCGCTCGGAGACCAGGACGCGTTCGTCGGGGCGCAGCCTCAGCAGCTGGGTGGCGGCGCGGGCGTCCAGGGGGTTCAGGGAGGGCAGCACACAGGTGCGGATCTCCCCGCAGGCGAGGACCGGGAGGGCGGGGGGCGTGTGCGGCGGGGCCGTCACCTCGTCGGCTCCGGGCAGAAGACGTAGGAGACGCGGTCGGCCACCGAGTCGGGCGGTGTGAGGCCTTCCGCGCGGGCGCGGGTGGCGATCTGCTCGACGGCTCCGGTGTCGACGTCGGTCTGGTCGAGGATGATCCGCACCGCGTGTTCGACGGGGAGGAACCGGGCGGGCAGCACGGAACAGGTGCGGTAGGCGCTGAAGGGCGCGGCGGCGGGGTTGAGCTGGGTGAGCGGCGGCAGTTCGTCCCAACTGCCCGGGTGGCCGAGAGGGTTGGCGGGGCGGGGTGACAGGACGGGTTCGCCTTCGTTGCGCAGGAGGCCGAGGCGGGCGAGCTGCCAGACGGCGGCGAGGAGGGGGCAGGACCAGGTGCGGTTGCCGTTCTTGTCGTCGTCCCAGAGTTCGACGTCGAGGAAGACGGAGTGGCGGCGGGCGGCGGTCTCGCTGGGCGGCTGCCAGGGTGCCGTCCTGCGCATGGCCTGGGAGCGTCCCGAGGGGGTGCGCTGGCCGTTGGCGAGCCAGCCGGACTCGGTGACGGGCGGGCGGGCGCCGTAGCTGCCGGGGGGCGGTGATTCGACGAGGCGGCCCGCGACGGACTGGGCCAGGGGGATCTTGTCGGCGACGGCGCAGGCGGATTCGCGGGCCAGGTAGTCGATGACGAGTCCGGCGTCCCCGGCCGCGTCGAGGATGAGGGGGAGGAGTTCGGCAGGGGTGGAGAAGCGGCTGAAGTAGTCGTCGACGAGGAAGCAGGTGCTGACGCGTGGCCGGGCGCCGCCGGTGCGGGCGGCGGCGTCGGCGCGGGCCGCGTCCGCCCAGGGCCGGACCCGGGTGAAGAGCTCGCGCAGGCGGTCGGGGCCGCCTTCGAGGTCCTCCATGTACAAGTGGCCGAGTTCCAGGGAGAGATGGGAGAGCGGCACCGCTGCGGTGCGGCTCTGTGCGGTGGTCTCCCGGAAGACGTCGGTCACGGCGTCCCCCAGTGGGTGTCGTCGGTGAGGCGTCCGGCGATCTCCTCCAGGGCGTCCAGCGTCTCCTGGTTGGCGATCTTGGTGGCGACGACCTCTTCCTCGGTGATCAGCTGTTCCTGCCACTGAAGGATCGGCTCCAGCGGCACGGTGCCCAGCAACACCGTGTCGCCCACGCGGAGTTCGGCGGCGAGCCGGCGCAGGCGTTCGTCGTACATCTGCATCCAGGCGGACTGGGCGGGCGAGACGTGCGACCACAGTGAGGAGTCGGGGTCGGGTACGGCGGCCCGGACGAAGCGGATCACGGAGCGGAGCGCGTCCTTGTCGTGGCCGAGTTCGGCGCCGCCCTCCAGGATGCCGCGGGTGTCGTAGACCAGTCCGGCGGCGGCGATGACGTGTTGCCGGGTCCAGCGGTGGAAGACGACCCAGCGGTGGGGGACGTTGCGCAGTTCGGGGCGTGCGGTGGCCTCCAGGACCATGTCCATGGCGTAGCTGCGTCCGGCGCTGAGGTCGACGAGGATCAGGTCGAACTCGCCGTGCAGGCGCAGGAAGAGGTCCACGCAGCGCTGCACCGAGTCCTCGTCGGTGAC
Organism: Streptomyces sp. NPDC090106; assembly: GCF_044747265.1. Taxonomy (NCBI): domain Bacteria; kingdom Bacillati; phylum Actinomycetota; class Actinomycetes; order Kitasatosporales; family Streptomycetaceae; genus Streptomyces; species Streptomyces sp. NPDC090106. Next base: position 260,521 of record NZ_JBIVDS010000011.1, read on the forward strand.
GAACTCGCCGCCGCTGACGTCGCCGGGGAGCAGCACGAGCCGTCCCGCTCCGATCGGGGTGCGCCGCAGCACGGGGTGTTCGGTGCGGCGCCAGACGTCGACGCGGGCCGGTTCGGAGGCGAGGCCCTCCAGGTAGGAGTGCAGGCCGCCTTCACCGGTGCCGCGCAGGATGTCGGGGACGTCGAAAACGGCCGGTGCGGTGGGCGAGCCGAAGTCGAAGTCGACGTAGGCGACATGGTCGCCGGTGAGGGCGCGCTGGTAGGCGAGGTTGGCGCTGGTGACGGACCGGCCGGTGCCTCCCTTGTCGGAGGCGGCGAAGACGATCACCGCCACACCTCCCCCGCGGCGGCGCTGCGGGCCTGGGCGAGGGTGTCGAGTTCGCCGAGCACGGACAGGGCGAGCGCGCCGGCGGTGCCGGGCTGGTCGCCGACGAGTTCGCGTGCTCTGCGGAGCCGGATCTCGATGGTGCGCAGGGACTTGGCGTGGTCGCTGTCGGAGACGACGGCGGACCGCATCTGCTCGCGGCCGAAGCGGTGGGTGGCCTCGCTGAGCAACGCGGTGGCGAAGGAGCCGAGTTCGGGGCTGCCGACGGGCTTGCGGTCGTAGAAGTTGTAGGCGGCGACCATGCACTCGGTGAGGCGTTCGGTCATGCTCCAGGAGGGTGATCCCTCGCGTTTGGGCGCGGTGGGGAAGACGGCCTGGGCGTCGTCCCACAGGTCCGTGCCCTCGCCGTCGGCGATGCGCCGCTGCCAGAGGTGGTCGAAGGTCTGCTCCGCGAGCGCCAGCAGTTCGTCCTGGATGGCGGCGCTGCGGGAGTAGGTGGCGAGCTGGACGGTGCGCTTGAGCAGGTGCGCGGAGAAATCGGCGACCGTCCATTCCAGGGGCGGGCCCAGTTGCTCACTGCCCTGGAGGGGCAGGACGACGCCGGGGCTGTGGAGTTCCAGCGCGGAGTCGTCACGGGTGAGGGGGCTGGTGATACGGCCGCGTTCGGCGAGCCGGGCGAGGACGTCGGCGGTGCGGGCGAAGTCCTCGTCGCCCGCGCGGCTGCGCACCAGGTCGTGGACGACGAGGGAGGCCACGGAGAGGGAGAAGTACTCGGATTCGAGTTTCTGGTGGGTGACGCGCCAGGGGATGTCCTCCAGCGGCCACCGGTCGGTGCTGAACCGGGCGAGGGCGGACCAGTACTCCCGGGTGACGGTCCAGCGCAGCCGCAGTGCCTCGGCGAGCGTCTGCTGCTCCTCGTCGAGGAGGCCGAGGGTGAGGGTGCGGTCGGAGGACAGGTCCTGGATGCCGTCGAGGGCGACGACGGTGAAGTACAGGTAGGGGATGGGGTCCGCCACCCCGACGCTCTGGCGGCCGATCGGCTCCTCTTTGCCGTCCTTGCCGGTGCGGGTGACGGGCGGTGCGTCTTTGACGACACCCCATGCCCACCCGCATTCGAACATCATCCCGGGGTCTTTGAGGCCGTCCTCGACGTCCACGCCGAACGTGATGCGGTTGCCGATGGTGGCGCGGAGGGTCTCGAAGCGCTCCTGGAACTGCCGCAGGACCGCCCGTTCGGAGAGCCTGCGCTGGCCGAGGGTACGACTGAGCCGGCGCCCTTGGGTGGTGTCGGCGTCGAAGACGCTGACGGTGAAGGACCGCAGCAGACCGACCATCGCGGCGGTGAGCCGCCTGCTCGTCGCCTCCCTGAGTTCCCCGACGGCCTCGCGCAGGTCGGAACGGACGGTGGGGCCGGTGAACTTGTCGAGGAAGCCGAGGGTCGCGAGGCAGAGGGTGACCGACATGCTGTAGGAGTCGACAATTCCGAGGTCCCGCTGTTCGGTGGTGATCTCCGCGTCGGGGTCGGGGGTGGTGAAGTAGTGGCCGCCGCCGAAGGTGGGAGTGCCGTCCGGCTCCGCGTGGGTGCGCATGAAGTCGCGGAGGGCGGCGATCAGCGTCGCGGGAATCTCGGTGCGTCCCCCCGCCGGGCGGAGGGCGCGCTGCACGTCCTTCTGGGTGGTGTCCGGCTCGTCCAGGCGGAACTCGGGGATCTCGGTGGCCGGGTACATGAGGCTCAGCAGGCGTTCGGCGTCCGCGACGCTGCTGCGCCCGCCGGAGTCACCCCAGGCGAACCGCCCGCCGTCGAAGGAGTGCCGTGCGATCGCTTCCCAGATCTGGAGCAGATGAGCTCTCGGCTTGATCTCCATCCACACGCCCTTCACACAGGTCGTCGCGCACACTGCCCGTTCTTCGGCACGGAAGGGCGGAAGGGGAAATTCAGCCCCCTGAACTCCGTTTTCCGCATGCCAGGATCATTCCCGTATGGCCAGGTCGCACGAGGTGGCCCGCTTCGCTGAGGCGCACCATCTCCAGGTCGCTCGCATAGGGGGTGAGAGCGGCCTCGACCTCATCCTTGTCGACATCGCAGGCCGGAAAGTGTTCAGTGCCCACGTCGTACCCGTGCGAGCCTTCCATGAACGCGGCGGCGAAAGGGGCGCCCGGCGCCAGAACGTTCATGAAGCAGTCGATGGCCTGCCGGAACTCGTCGGGCGAGGTGGAGATGGATTCGGCCACGAAGAACATGGTGCCGATCTGGTACTTGCCCGCCGATCTACGGAGCCCGAGCCAATTCCGCTGCCCCATCTTGAACAGATTCCCCTGCTCGACCCGGGCAGCCTCCTGGAAGTCAATCTTCCATTTCGAATCGTGGCGGGAGTAGGCCTTCGTTTCGCACAGCACTTTCCAGAAGGCTTCCCAGTTCTGGCCGACATCGTCGCGCTGCTGCCGCAGGTACGCGACGTTCTCCGGAGCCCGCTCGAAAAGGGTGATCTTCCTGCACCAGGGAAGCATCGCCAGCGCCGGATAGAGGTTCCCTCCAGCGCCCATGTCAATACCCAGAACCGGCCTTCCTTCGCCCTCGCTCCCGCTCTCGCAGTGACGGCTGAAGTACCTGCCCACCTTGACGAGGATCTCCTCGTCGACAGGCAGAAGCTCAAGGTAATTTTGCGCGACATAGGCCTTGTTGTCGAAGTTATTCCAAGGCGCCTGATCATTCAGGACGCACTCGTCGACCGGAGCTGGGAAATGCATCGTTCTAGCGTACACGCGCTGGCGCCGGGTAACAGTGCAACAGGATAAGTGGTAGAGCGGCATCACGTCCGTCGAATAAGCATATCGACAAGCAGACTTGGCTTTGAAGTCGCTTGTTGCACCGGCAACGCACCGTCATCCTGATCGGACCTCGGATCGATTCACTCTCAAGTGGTCAATTAGCGCCTCACTTTTCACACCAGGGGGTGAAATGACTGCGGTGCCCTCCGGTCGCACATCAAGGTGCCTCCAGCCCCGCGATGTCCGGGAAGCGGAACTCCAGGAACTCTCCCTCCTCGACCGGGAGTCGTTCCCGGAGGAGCCCTACCCCTACTTCGTCCTCCGCCAGATGTTCGACATCTACGCCGGCCACCTGCTGGTTCTCGACGACGGCACCGCCCTCAAGGGATACGTGCTGTGCGGTACGGCACCCGACCTGAGCCGCAGCTGGGTCCTCGGCCTGGGCATCACCCCGGACGAACGCGGCCAGGGCTTCGGACGCCTGCTGATGGAGGAGGCGCTGCGCAGGCTCCGCGACCTCGGCGTGCGCGAAGTCGCCCTCACCGTCGCACCCGCGAACAAGACGGCGATACTCCTCTACGAGAGCCTCGGCTTCGTCGGCGAATCGACTCTGCGCGAGAACTACTTCGGCCCGGGAGCCGACCGCCTGCTGATGCGGCTGCGCTGGAACGGCTGACCCCTGCCCGCCCAGACCGGGCACCCCCCACGCAATGGCCGTAAAGCACCCATAGACCGACCCATGACGGTAAGTCAGACCACCTCGCCCCGAGGGGTGGAAGGTGCCGTTCCAACCGGGCTGACCTCGGGATGTGTTGGACGTGTTAAGGGCGTGGACGGGGCCACTGGGACGGGTGTTGACGGTGATAGCATTCGGCCGTCTGCGACCTTGATCCACTTCTGTTCGGGCATCGACCCGAACGGGCTGACTCCCCCTCAGTTGTGCGTGCACCTGGACGGGTTGCGGAACCTTGCGAGGCGTTCGCATGGACGCCTGCACCACGCGCCGGGAAAGGTTTCCATGTCTCAATACGCGCTTCTTTGGTGCCTGGTCGCGATAGCGGTGACAGCGATAGCCGCCGCCGTCGCACTGGTGCTCCGCAGCAGGGGCCTGAAGAGGAGGAAGAAGGAGTCCGAAACCGCGCTGGAGGCGCGGTTGCACTACAGCCAGGACGAACTGGGCCGCGCACAGGCCGAGTTGGCCAGGCTCCGCGATGAGCAGGGCAGTGTCATCCGGGAGGCCGAGCAGGCCGCCGAGGAGAACACCAAGACGGTCCTCAAGGGCGCCGCGCGGTTCCTTCAGAGCCTCGCCGCCGAGCAGACCATGCTGCTGGACGGCGTCCAGCGCGAGTACGGCGGCCACGCCGTCCTCTCCGACCTGATGGACATCACCCACGCCAACGCCCAGATGGCCCGCAAGGCCCAGGGCATCGCGGTGATGTGCGGTGCGCCGCTGGGCCGCCGCAACCAGCCCGCCAGTGTCTACGACGTCGTCCGCAGCGCCCAGAGCCAGATCCGCAACTTCCAGCGGGTCGAGGTCATGCAGCCCAGCGGGATCGCGCTCAAGGCGTCCGCGGTGGCGCCGGTCGCGCTGGCGGTCGCCGAACTCCTCGACAACGCGGCCAGCTTCTCGCAGGCCGACGCCCCGATCGAGGTCACGTTCCGGCAGGCGCAGAAGAACCTCTGCATCATCATCGACGACGCCGGCGTCGGCATGGGCGACGAGGAGCGCCAGCGGGCCAGCGACCTGCTGTCCGGCTCCGACGTGCCCCGCCTGTCGCAGCTGGGCACCCAGCCGAAGTTCGGCTTCCCCGTGATCGGGCTGATCGCCCGCCAGCACGGCTTCCAGGTCGATGTCACCGGTGTCTCCCGGTACGGCGGTGTCCGCGCCGTCGTCCTGCTTCCCGAGGAGCTGTGGACCATGGAGGAGACCTTGCCGCCGACCCCCGAGTCGGCGCCCGTGAGCAACATCAGGCCGGTGGAGTCCGGCCGCAGCGCGCGTACCGCGGGCGGCCTGCCCAAGCGCGGCAGCCGCACCTCCCCCGTCAACGGCGGTGGCGGCGTCTCCGAGCCTCCGGTCCGGCGTACGGCACGGCGGGGCGCGGGCAGTCTGGCCGCGCTCCAGCGCGGCGCCCAGACCGGGCGTGACGTGACGTCCCTCGACGGCTCCGCGTCCGAAGGGTCTGAGAGCGAATGAGTACGACAGACCTGTCGTGGATGGTCCAGGACATCGTGGACAACGTGCCGCGGGCGCGGCACGCGGTGGTGCTCTCCGCGGACGGCATCCCGCGCGGCTCCACGGACAGCCTGACCGGGCAGGACGTACGGACGATCTCCGCGGCCATGGCGGGGATGCAGTCGCTGAGCCGGGCGACCGCGCACTTCGCCGGGCTGTCCCCGGAGCGCGCCTGGATCCAGACGGTGATCGAGTTCCAGCACGGCTGGGTGTTCCTCATCGGGGCCGGGCAGGGCGCGTACCTGGCCGCCGCCGCCGAGCCGGACGTCGACATGGAGCAGCTCAGCTTCCGGATGAACCGGCTGGTGGCACGCCTGGGCAGCAACCTGACCGCGCCGCCGCGGGTGAACGCGGCCGACGCGGAGAACGCGGGTGAGGGCCGGCAGACGCAGGACCGCGACGCGGACCATTCGGTGACCGTGCTGGGCGAGCTGGACAAGGCGGTCGCCTCGGTGCCGGGGGCGGTGCACGCGCTGCTGCTCGGCGCGAACGGGCTGCCGCGCGGGGCGAGCGCGGGCATCGGACGCGACCTCGCGGACACCATCTCGGCGGCCATGACCGGCATCCACGCCTACAGTCGCGCGACCGCGCCGTTCGCGGGCGGGGCGCGGGACGACGAGTGGAGCCAGACGGTCATCGAGTTCCAGCATGGCTGGGTGTTCCTGATCGCGGCCGGCGACGGCGACTTCCTCGCCGCGTCCGCGGAGCACGACTGCGACATCGAGGAGTTCACCACTCAGCTCAACGACGCGATCCCCGCGCTCACTTCGCGGAGTGTCGCCCAGGGAGGAAGGGCCAGCGATGCATGAGGACCCGGCCGGCGAACTGGAACTGACCACCCCATTAGTCCCCCTGTTCGTCATCGCGGGCGGCCGTGCGCTGCCGCGTGACAGCGAGTACGAGCACACCACGATGATCACGGCGCAGGAGGGTGCCCAGGCCTCGGCCCGGACGCTGACTCCGGAGGCCCGTACGGTCATGGATCTGATCGCGGACGGGTTCCTCTCGGTCGCCGAGGTGGCCGCCCACACCGGGCTGCCGCTGGGCATCGTGCGCATCCTGCTGGCCCAGATGGCCGAGGACAGGCTGATCCACGTACGTGCTCCGGTGCCGCACGCCGAACGCCACGACCCCGTCCTGCTCACCGCCGTGCTGGACGGCCTGATGCGAATACGAACCGGAGCGTAGCCAGCCGTGTACTTGGATCCCGATGTCTCCCGCTCCGTGAAGGTCCTGGTCGTGGGCCATTTCGCGGTGGGGAAGACGACGTACATCGGAAGCGTCTCCGAGATCGAGCCGCTTCAGACCGAAGAGGAGATCACCGAGGCGAGCGAGGGCCTCGACGATCTCTCCGAGACACCGGACAAGACCACCACCACGGTGGCGATGGACTTCGGGCGTCTCACCCTCAGCGACGACCTGGTCCTCTACATCTTCGGAACCCCCGGCCAGGAGCGGTTCAAGCAGATGTGGGAGGGGCTGTCCCGGGGTGCGCTGGGCGCGCTGGTCCTGGTCGACCCGGAGCGGCTGGAGGAGACCTTCCCCATCCTCGACCTGGTCGAGGCCTTCGGGCTGCCCTACGTCATCGGCGTGAACACCTTCGACGGGAAGAACCACTTCCCGCTGGACGAGGTGTGCGAGGCCCTGAACATCTCCGACGACACCCCCGTCATCGACTGCGACGTCCGTGACCAGGACTCCTCGATGCAGGCCCTCATCACGCTCGTGAAGCACCTCTTGTCCTCACTCGGCTAGGAGCCAACTCCCAATGCAACAGCCCTTCGAGACGACCGGGATCCCGGCCGGCTGCCCCGCGCACGCCAACTTCCCGTTGCACGGGCCCGAGTTCGGCTCCGACCCCGAGCACGCCTACGACCAGCTGCGCGCCCTCGGCCCCACCGCGCCCGTCGACATCGCCCCCGGTGTCGAGGTGGAGCTGGTGACCAGCTACGACGCGAGCCTGTACATCCTGCAGAACCCGACGCTGTTCGTGCGGGACTCGCGCCGCTGGAACGCGCTGAACGAGGGCCGGGTGCCCGAGGACAGCCCCGCCCTGCCGATGATGGGCTACCGGCCCAACGCGCTGTTCAGCGACGGCGCCGCGCACGCCCGGCTGCGGCAGGCGGTGACGGACTCGCTCGCCACCATCGACCAGGGCCGGCTGGTGCGGCTGACGCAGCAGTCGGCGGACTACCTGATCAGCCAGTTCAGTTCGGACGCGATCGGGCAGGCGGAGCTGATGGCGGCGTACGCGCAGCCGCTGCCGCTGCTGGTGTTCAGCGATCTGTTCGGCTGTCCGCCGGAGCTCGGTGACCGGGTGATCGCCGGTATCAGCGGCATCTTCCAGGGCACTCCGGGCGCGGACGAGGTCCTCGGCGGAGCGCTCGCCGAACTCATCGCCCTCAAACGGCAGCAGCCCGGTGAGGACCTCACCACCCGGCTGATGGTGCACTCCGCGCGGCTGACCGACGAGGAGGTGCTGCACCAGCTCGTCACCCTGCTGTCGGGCGGTACGGCACCGCTGAGCGGGGCGATCGGCACCAGCAGCGCGCTGTACCTCAGCGAGGACTGGCCCACCGGTCTGCCGGTGGAGGACGCCGTCGTCAAGACGCTGTGGAACTACGCCCCCATCGCCAACTACGCGGGGCACTATCCCACGCAGGACGTCGAGGTGGGCAACCGGACGCTGCGGGCGGGCGATCCGGTGCTGATCTCCTTCGCGGCGGCCAACACCGACCCGAAGCTGACCAAGCACCGCGAGCAGCTCAGCTCCAAGGCCCACCTGGCCTTCGGCGCGGGCCCGCACGCCTGCCCGGCGAAGGACCCGGCGTTCATGATCGCGGCGACGGCCGTGGAGGCGCTCCTGAACCGCCTGCCGGACATCGAGATGCGCGTCCCGTTCAAGGATCTCGCCTGGGTGCCCACCCCGTGGAGCCGTTCGCTGGTGACCGTGCCCGTGCGGTACACGCCGCGCGCGGTGCCCAAGGCCGTCACCACCCGTCCGGCCGGGCCGTCTTCGGCGCAGCCGGTCGCCACGCACGCCGTACCGCCGCTGACCTCGGCGGTTCGTCACACCTCCAGTGCGCCCCGGCCCAAGGGCGGCATGTTCAGCCGGTTCCGTGCCTGGATGAATGGCGAGTGACGTAAGTAACCATACGAGAACACTGTGTTATTGGATGGTTGAACCAGTGAACGGGTACGGATGGCGGCTGGCAGAAAGGAGCCGTCATCGTGGGAAGTGTCACGACCCAGTCCCCGGACCCTCGGACCAGTACGGACCGACGGGCCACCACGGACCGTCGCGCCACCATCTCCCTGTTCTCCCGTCTTCGGACGGCTGAAGGACAGGCCGACCCCTTCCCCTTCTACGCGGAACTCAGGGCGCGTGGCTCGGTCAGCCCCGCGCCCTGGGGCGGGCACCTCGTCACGGGGTACGCCACCTGCGAGCACGTACTGCGCAACGGCGTGTGGCTCGAACCCGACAGCAAGTGGCGCGAGCAGCAGGGTGCCCGCACCCGCTGGAGCGCCCCCTCCTCCCGGGAGATCAGCCGCACGCTGCCCGCGCTCAACCCACCGGAGCACACCCGGGTGCGCCGGTCCGCGGGCACCTTCGACCGGTCCACCATCGACCGGATGGGCCACCAGGTCCGCCGAACAGTCGACGACCTGCTCGACGTCTTCCGAGAACGGCTGGAGGCGGGCGAGGCGGATTTCTCCGCACTCGTCGCCGAGGAACTCCCCGTGGCCACCATCGGCGCCTGGCTCGAACTGCCCAGCGCCGACTGGCCCCGGCTACGGGAACTCACGCACGATCAGGTCTTCACCCAGGAACTGCTGCCCAACGCCAGCCAGTTGGCCCGCTCGGACTTCGCCATGACCGAACTGCGCGCCTACTTCCTCCAGTTGGTGCGCGAGCGGCGCGGCCGTATGGGCGACGATCCCGTCTCCCAGTGGATCCGCACCTGGGACGAACTCGAACCCGACCAGGACAAGGCGGACGAGGCGGTCTACTTCCTCGCCCTGTTCGTCCTCCTGGCCGCGCTGGAGACCACCGCGACCATGCTGTCGACGGCGGCCCTCCATCTCGTCGAGGATCCCGACCGGTGGACCCTGCTGGCCCAGCAGCCCGACCTCGTCCCCTCGTTCATCGAGGAGACCCTGCGCTACGACGCTCCCACCCATGTCATCAGCCGGGTGGCGGGCCAGGACACCGTCCTGGAGGACACGCAGGTCAAGGCCGGTGAGATGGTGCACCTCATGGTGGGCGCCGCCCACCGCGACCCGGCCCGGTTCCCCGACCCCGACCGCTTCGACCCCCGCCGCAACCCCAACCACCTGGCCTTCAGCTGGGGCATCCACTACTGCCTCGGTGCCCCGCTCGCCCGGCTGGAAGCGCACACCCTGCTCCGTCACATGATCGACCGCCTGCCGCGACTGGCCCTGGTGCGCCGCCCCGAGCGGGCGCCCCGGGTGGCCTTCCGGCGCCTCATGAACCTGGATGTCACCACCGCATGAACCCCCCGTCCTCCCCCGCCACAGCGGCTGCCCCGCACCGGAAAGCCCAGGAGACCGCCACCGTCCCGGCCTCCGCTCCCACCGACCGTCCCCTCTCCCTGACCCGCGCCGGCGCCGTCCTGCACGTCCGCCTCACCCCTGCCGGACCGGACAGCGTCCTCAACTCCGCCGTCCTCGACGCCCTCACGACCGTCCTCGACGACCTCCATGACCAACCCGACATACGCATCCTGGTGCTCTCCTCCCTGGGCGACGATTTCTGTCTGGGAGCGGACCGCCAGGAGTTCCAGAACGCCCTGCACGGCGATCCCACCGGCGCCGCCCTGCGCCGGATCGCCGGCAAGGCCGAACGCGTCTGCCGGGCGCTGGAGGACTCCCCCGCCGTCACCATCGCCCGCCTGCACGGCCGGGTGATCGGCGCGGGGCTCGCTCTGGCCGCCTACTGCGACCTGCGCGCGGGCGCCGACGACACCCGGTTCCGGATGCCCGAGGTGGGCATCGGGCTCGCCCCCGCGTGGGGCGGCGCCATGGGACGCCTGATCACGGAAGCCGGCGCCTCCCGGATCCGTGAACTCATGCTCACCTGCGACGACTTCGACGCCTCCACCGCCCATCAGCTCGGGCTCCTGCACAAGGTCGCCCCCCTCGACGCCCTGGACGACACCATCACCGCCTGGACCAGACCCCTCTCCCGACGCTCACCCGGAGCCCTGCACCTGACGAAACGTATGCTCACCGGCTTCGCCCGGGCCGCCCGCACCTCCGACACCGCCCTGCTGGACGCGCACCTGCTCGCCGCGCAGCTGGCCCAGCCGTCGCGGTGAACGAACGGTGCCCGACCGGCTCGCGGCGAACGGGGCCTGATCGCCTCCGCTGATCTGCCGCTGCCCAGGACCGCGCGCTTCATGCGTGACGGTTCCGGGCGGCCGGCGGCCGGGCCGCACAGGAACGGGCCATGCACGAACAGGCCATGCACGAACGGGCTGCACAGCATCACGCTGTGCAGCCCGTCGTCGTCGGTCGCCGGTCAGGTGGAAGGCAACGGCCGCAACGCTCGGCCGACCGGCCTGCGGGGTGTGCCGGGCCTTACGGGCCGCACACGCCCTACGTGTCCGACGTGTCCGACGTGTCCTACGTGTCTCACGGGCCGTGCGCGCCTCGCGGGCCTTACAGACCTCGCGGGCCTTACGGGCCTTACGGGCCTTACGGGCCTTACGGGCGCAGGACAGTGCAGCAGGATCAGCGCGAGCAGGAGCGGGCCCGCGGTGAACAAGGTGAAGATCACCGCTCCACCCGCCCCGTGCGTGCCTTCTGCGGGCGACGGGCGTCCGCGGCGAGCAGGAGGCTCAGCTGGGGTGGCGGATGGTCGACGCGTACCTGTCCTCCCCTGCGTCGCCAGCCGTCCAGCGCGGACAGCAGAGCGCTGTCGGCGAACTTCAGGCGGCGGCAGTCCAGGATCAGGCTGCGGCGGCCGTGGACGGCCTCGGCGGCCAGCAGGGTCCGTAGCGGGCGGCTGCTGAAGTGGTCGGCCTCACCGGCCAGGACCACGTGCAGGGTGCGGGCGTCCGGGGTGGTGCTGAGAAGAGTGAGTATGTGGCCGGGCGCGGCGTCCGCGCCCTGTTCGGTGCCGGCCACGGCCTTCACAGCCGGGGCGGTCAGTATCGGGGAGGTCGACGTGCTGTTCATGCCCGGCCAACGCCCGTGACCCCCTTCGGGGACATGGCCCGCGGCAGTTGTTCACCCCTTCACGGGCCGGATGTCCCCGCACCGGAGGAACATCCTCACCCCCTCGGGTAGAGCCCGCCGGATCCGCGTCACAGAACGGCTTCACCCGCTCCGCCGGGCGTGGTCCTTGAGGGACTTCTCGATGGTGCGGGCCCAGGTGGTGAACGACTCGGCCTGCTCGGCGGTGAGTTCGCGTACGGAGATCTCCTCCAGGGCGCGCCACATGTCGGCGATGGGCTGCCGCAGGGCGCGGCCCTGGTCGGTGAGGTGGACGACCATGACGCGCCGGTCGTGCTCGGCGGGCTCGCGGGTCAGCAGTCCCGCCTCCTGCATGCGGCGCAGGGACTTGGAGACGGTGGAGTGGTCGAGGCCCGCGTGGTCGAGGAGTTCCGCCTGGGTCCGGTGGTCGCGGTCGAAGAGCTGCATCAGCAGGAGTTCCTGGCCGGGGTGCAGGTTCAGGGCGCGGAGCATGGTGGCGGCGTGGGCGCGGTGGGCGCGGGCGAGCTGGAAGACGGCGTAGCTCAGGCGTCCGTCGCGCGCGGTGTCGGGGAGCGCGGAGGCGGCGGCCGGGGCAGGATCGGGCGCGGGGGCGGGGGCGGGTGCGGGGGTGGGGGTGTCGGGCATGGTCTGTTCCTCGTCGTGCGGGGTCAGTTGACGGTGAGGACGATCTTCCCGCGGTTGTGGCCGGCGTCGCTGGCCTGCTGGGCCTTGGCCGCGTCCGTCAGGGGGTGGGTGGCGCTGATCGTGGTGACCAGGGTGCCGTCGGCGGCCTGCCGGGCCAGTTCGGCCAGCCGGGCGGCGGAGCGCCGCTGGGGGCCCTCGGCGAAGACGACACCGAGTTCACGGGCGCGGAAGTCGGCAGTGGTGACGATCCGGTCGGTCGTGCCGCGCAGGGCGATGGAGTCCTCCAGCGCGCCCTTGCCCGCGGCGTCGAAAACGGCGTCCACTCCTTCGGGGGCCAGCGCGCGGACCCGTTCGACGAGGTGGTCGCCGTAGACGAGAGCGGTGGCGCCGAGGGAGGTGACGTGCTCCTGGTTGGCGGGCGAGGTGGTGCCAAGGACACGGGCGCCGCGGGCGACGGCGAGCTGGACGGCGATGGTGCCCAGCGCCCCGGACGCCCCGTGGATGAGGAGGGTGTCGCCGGCACCGACGTCCAGCAGGTCCAGGACACGTTCAGCACCGTCGGTGGCGACCGGCAGGGCAGCGGCATGCGTCCAGTCCAGTGCGGCGGGCTTCGGGGCCAGAACGTCGGCGGAGGCCAGGGCGTACTGGGCGTAGGAGCCGGTGTCGGACCAGCCCAGGACCTCGTCCCCCACCTCCAGGCCGGCGCCCTCGCCCACGGCGTCCACCACACCGGCGATCTCACCACCGGGAACCGCGGGAAGCGCGGTCGGGAAGACGGCCTCCATACCCCCGGCACGGATCTTGCCGTCCACCGGATTCACCCCGACGGCCTTCACCCGCACCCGGACCTGCCCGGGACCGGGCTCGGGAACCTCCAGCTCCGCCTCACGCAGAACCTCGATACCACCGAACGCGTCGAAAACGATGGCCTTCATGACTGTCCTCCATGGTCGCGAACCGCGCCGACCCCTTAATGTGGCCAGCCACATAAAAGTAGCACCGAATATGTGGCTAGCCAAGTAATGGGTCGAGTGGCTGCTCACGCCCGTCACCCGCCCCCATCGCCTCCCTTGACCGAGGGCACGCAGAGCTTCCCTCCCGGCCGCCGGGACGCCACGCTCACCCCGTGACCTCAAACGACTGGCTCGACCGTCTCCTCAACTTCCCGCGTGACCACAAGGAAGGCTCCAAGAGCCCCCATCAACTCATCACCCAACTCGTCACCGAGACCGATCCACCCCGTCCGGGGAGGGCCGAACTCACCCGCCTGGTGACCGAACGCGTACGCGACTCCCCCGAACTCATCGAGCTCTGGCAGCGCTACGTGGAGGACCTGCGCCGCAGCCCCGCCCCGTACATGAAGGGACTGGTGGTCGGCCTCTGGGACCGCGGAGAAAGGGACGTCGTCGAGCACGACAACGAGGTGGACGCCTGCGCCGACCTGGCGGTCCGCGAGATCGAGTTCCTGATGAGGTGGAACACCGACTGATCCCGCCCCCTCAGGCAGGCTCCGGCTCACATCACCTCCCATCCCCCGCGGCCCCAGAGGCGTTGTCAGTGGTGGGAGGCAGGATGGCGGTATGAGTTCACCAGCAGCAGTGATCATGGATGGTGCCGCCTACGCGCAGGCGGTCGAGGACGCGCTGAAGGCGTCGGCCGCCTACTACGCGGGCGGCACGTCGGCCCTGGACGACGACTCCTACGACCGACTGGTGCGCGGCATCGCCGCGTGGGAGGCCGGGCATCCCGATCAGGTGCTGCCCGACTCGCCGACGGGGAAGGTCGCCGGTGGCGCCGTCGAGGGCGATGTCCCGCACACGGTGGCGATGCTGAGCCTGGACAACGTGTTCTCGCCGGAGGAGTTCACCGCCTGGACGGCCTCGCTGGCCCGCAGGATCGGCCACGACGTCGAGCGGTTCAGCGTCGAGCCGAAGCTGGACGGGCTCGCGGTGGCCGCCCGGTACAGCGGCGGCCGACTCAGACAGCTGATCACCCGGGGGGACGGGGTGGCCGGGGAGGACGTCTCGCACGCGATCGGCACCATCGAGGGCCTGCCGGACGAACTCGCCGAACCCCTCACCGTCGAGGTCAGGGGCGAAGTGCTCATGACCACCGCACAGTTCGAGCACGGCAACGACGTCCGGACCGCGCACGGCGGGCAGCCGTTCGCCAACCCGCGCGGCGCCGCGGCGGGCACGCTGCGGGCCAAGGAGCGCGCCTACACCGTGCCCATGACGTTCTTCGGCTACGGCCTGCTGCCCGTGGCCGGTACCGAGCCCGAGCTCGCCGCCCTGCTGGAGCAGAGCCCGCACAGCGCGCTGATGGCCAAGGCGGGCGAGCTCGGGGTGAACACCACCGCGGGCACGCCGGTGCCCGGCGTCACCGCCGACACGGTCGACGGGGTGCTGGCCCGGGTGCAGGAGATCGCCGCGCTGCGCGCCGAGCTGCCCTTCGGGATCGACGGGATCGTCATCAAGGCCGACCTAGCCGCCGACCAGCAGGCGGCCGGTTCGGGTTCGCGCGCCCCGCGCTGGGCGATCGCCTACAAGCTGCCCGCGGTCGAGAAGATCACCCGGCTGCTGGAGGTGGAGTGGAACGTCGGCCGCACCGGCATCATCGCCCCGCGCGCCGTCCTGGAGCCCGTCGAGATCGACGGCGCCACCATCACGTACGCCACCCTGCACAACCCGGCCGACATCACCCGGCGCGACCTGCGGCTGGGCGACCGGGTCATGGTCCACCGGGCCGGCGACGTCATCCCGCGCATCGAGGCACCGGTCGCCCATCTGCGGACCGGTGAGGAGCGGCCGATCGTCTTCCCCGACGTGTGTCCGCGATGCGGGGCCGGCATCGACTCCGGCGAGCAGCGCTGGCGGTGCGTGAACGGCCGCAACTGCCACCTGGTCGCCGCGCTGTCGTACGCGGCCGGCCGCGACCAGCTCGACATCGAGGGCCTGGGGCACACCCGTGTCGTCCAGCTCGTCGACGCCGGTCTCGTCACCGACCTCGCCGGTCTGTTCGCGCTCACCCGCGAGCAGCTCCTCGCCCTGGACCGGATGGGCGACACCAGCACCGACAACCTCCTCGCCGCGCTCACCGCGGCCAAGGGCCAGCCCCTGTCACGGGTGCTGTGCGCACTCGGCATCCGCGGCACCGGGCGTTCCATGTCGCGCCGTATCGCCCGGTACTTCGCCACGATGGACCACATCCGCGCCGCCGACGCCGCGGCGATGCAGCAGGTCGAGGGCATCGGTGTCGAGAAGGCGCCGTCGATCGTCGCCGAACTCGCCGAACTCGCCCCGCTCATCGACAAGCTGGTGGCCGCCGGAGTGAACATGACCGAGCCCGGCGCCACCCCGCCGGTCCCCCAGGACGACGAGACCGAGGACGGAGAGACCAAGGGCGGCGGGGGCGACGGCTCAGGGGGCGGTGCCGCGCGCGAGGAGGGGCCGCTGGCCGGGATGACCGTGGTCGTCACCGGCGCGATGACCGGTCCTCTGGAGCAGCTCAGCCGCAACCAGATGAACGAGCTGATCGAGCGGGCGGGTGGCCGGTCCTCCTCCAGCGTCTCCAAGAAGACCACCCTCGTGGTGGCCGGGGACGGTGCCGGTTCGAAGCGGGCCAAGGCCGAGACGCTCGGTGTCCGGCTGGCGACCCCGGACGAGTTCGCCGAACTGATCGCCGACTTCCTCGGCTGACGCCCACGGCGCCGCGAGGACCACGGCCCACTCCCACTCCCTGGCACCGCTGTCGAGCGGCGGCGCCAGGGCAGGTCGTCCTCGTCGCCTACGCGCAGATCAGGTTGCGGACTTCCTGGAAGGCGTCGTACTCGGCCTTCTGGTCCACGGGCAGCTGGTAGAAACCCGCGGTGATCTTCGGGACGGACGGTATGACGGACAGCCGGAACTTCTGCCCGTCCTGCGTCGCGATGTGGAAACGGCCCTGGAGGTCACGCTTCTTGGTGGCGCCGCGGTTGGCGTCGGAGATGGTGACGGGCGTGCCCGCGGTGACCCGGCCGTTGTTCTCGTCGACGGGGACGATGACGAGTTCGGTGCTGCCCGGCCGGAAGCCCACCGCGTAGTTGTAGATGGTCGTACTGCGGTAGACGATGAAGTTCCGCTCCTTCATGTCCGAGGCGTAGACCTTGGTGTAGCCCGCGCCGTCGGGCACGGCGGCGTCGAAGGCCGCGTGGATCTCCGCCTTGAGCTGTTCCTTGCTCACCACTGTTTCGCACTCCCTACGAGTACCGAGACTGTCAGAACTGGCGTTGACTGTACAGCCAGCCAGTCAAAAGACCGAATCCCAACTACGTCCTCCGTCAACGGAGTTGGCTCACCCGTCCGCCCCAGGGCCGAGGCCCTGCAGCACAACGGCGAGAATGGGCGTAGCGGGCCGGCCGGCGAGGCACGGCATCAGCGACGAGCGGGAGTGGGGGGCGGGTGTCGCCACGGTCGGCGGAAGCCAACGAGGAACTGAGGGCCCAGTCGCGGGAGAGGATCCTCGCGGCGGCCCTGGAGGTGTTCGCCGAGAAGGGGTACCACGACGCCACGATCTCCCACATCACCCAACGGGCGGGCGTCTCACGGGGCTTGCTCACCTACTACTTCCCCGGCAAGCAGAACCTGGTCGACGAACTCCTCGACCGCTACCTCGACGGCGTCACCGCCCTCACGGACGTCACCGGCACCCCGGACGAGCGCCTGGCCGCCATCATCGACGGGGTGATGCTCCTCGCCGCCTCGACGGCCCCGGTGCAGCGCATCACGCTCAGCCTGGTGATCAACCCGGCCACGCACCCCCTGTTCGCGGCGGCCGAGCGGCGCAAGGAGAAGCGGGTGACGGCCCTGGAGGACAGCCTGCGCGCCCTGTTCGCCGCGCGCGGCGCCGAGGACCCGCGCACGGAGGAGGTCCTGCTGCGCAGCGTCCTCGAAGGCGTCGTCTTCAAGACGGCGGTCTACAGCGACCAGTACCCCGTCGAGCGGATCCGCCGCCGCCTCCACACCCTCTACGGCCTCCCCGCACCGACCGCTGACCTCCCCCTCGCGTCACCCCCGCCCCGGGCCACCCGACTGCGGGCGTCCCAGGCGAAGCCGTAGAAGCCGTGGAAGCCGTAAGTGCCGTAGAAGCCGTGGAAGCCGTAGAGGAGCACGAGCACGTGAAGCCGTCAGGGGTGTGGGCCACGGCTGTGGGGGTGGCCCGGGTGCGGGCGCTGGAGAGCGGGCGGAAGGACGCTCTGTTCCGTGATCCGCTGGCGCGGGCCTTCGCCGCCGCCGGCGGGTTGTGGCCCTCCTCGCCCCCGGCGGAGGGAGAGGCCGCGCGGCGGCGCCGGCGGGCCGTGGCGTTCTCCATCGTCATCAGGACGAGGTTCCTCGACGACCTGTTGCGGCGGGCTGCCGCGTCCGGGGTGCGTCAGGTGGTGCTGCTCGGCGCCGGTATGGACAGCCGTGCGTTCCGGATGGACTGGCCGGAGGGGACGCGGCTGTTCGAGGTCGACACCGGTGCGCCGCTGGAGTTCAAGGAAGCGGTGCTGGAGCGGGAGCGGGCCGTCGCGCGGTGCGAGCGGATCGCCGTCCCGGTGGATCTGCGGGAGGACTGGCCGAGTGCGCTGGCCGCCGCGGGGCACGATCCGTCGCAGCCCACCGTGTGGATCGCCGAGGGGCTGCTGATCTATCTGCCCGCGGAGGCCGTGGAGTCGCTGCTGGCGAGGGTCGGGGCGCGGTCGGCGAAGGAGAGCCGGATGGGGCTGACGCTGGGCTCGCGCGGTGTGATCGACCGCTTCGGGGCGGATGCCGCGCCGGGATCGGCGGCGTCCCTGTGGGTCTCGGAGATGCCCGACGATCCGGTGGAATGGCTGGCCGGGTACGGGTGGCGGGCCGAGTGCCACACCCTGCGCGAGCGCGCCGCCGCCTACGGCCGGCCCATCGACAGCCCGCCGCGGCCCGAGGAACGGCCCGGCGGGTTGATCTCCGCGGTCCGCCCCTAGGCCGCGGAGATCAACCCGCCGGGCGTCCCCGGTCCAGCCGTCGGTACCCGGCGCGCGCGGGGCGGCGCGTGGAAGACCGCTCGTGAGGGACTTCTGGCGTCCAGTGGTCGACGCGACGCAGTCGGACAGATGCCGCGTCGGCCACTGGAGCCCCGTGCGCGTCGAACGCCGTCAGGCGTTGGTCCGCTCCCGTGCCAGGGCCGAGAGCTTCCTGAACTCGTCCCATTGCACCCGGGGGCGTTGCAGGCCGCGCCGTTCCAGGTAGCGGTTGGTGGCCTGCCTGGTGTGGCGCAGGACGCGGATCGCGTCGGTCGGGCGGCCCGAGCCCATCGGCTCGATCACCTTGGAGGGGACCAGCAGCCAGCCGTCACCGTTCTCGCGCAGTTGGCCACGGACGAGCGCGTTGTGCATGTGGTTGAGGCGTTCGTCGTGCCGGTGCACCAGCAGGGAGGCGGGGCCAG
Organism: Streptomyces sp. NPDC090106; assembly: GCF_044747265.1. Taxonomy (NCBI): domain Bacteria; kingdom Bacillati; phylum Actinomycetota; class Actinomycetes; order Kitasatosporales; family Streptomycetaceae; genus Streptomyces; species Streptomyces sp. NPDC090106. The sequence continues at coordinate 279,155 of NZ_JBIVDS010000011.1, forward strand.
GGGTCGCGGCGCAGTCGGCGGGCAGCACCACCGTGAAGCCGTCGTCCGTGGCCACCGGCCGGGTCCTGGCGAGGACGGGCGCCCCGGAGGCGTCGCGGGCGCCCAGCACGGCGGTGGGGAAGCGGGCGAGCTGGGCGGCTCCGAGCAGCGGGGACGGCGGGCCCGGCTCGGGCGGGGTGAGCGGCTGGAGCGGGGACCGCACCGTCAGCTGTTCCGGGGTGACGGTGATCAGCAGCCGCAGGTAGTACCAGTCCATCAGGCGCCGCATGGGAGCGGCGAGGTACGACCGGCTGTGCGGCTGCCGCTCGAAGAGCATCTGCCAGTACTCCTCCGCGCCCTGGGGCCCCGTCATGATGGCGTCGGGGCACTCGGCCCGGCCGCCGACGAAGATCTGCGGGGCGTGGTCGAGGCCGCTGCCGGTGGGGTCGGAGAAGAGGAGGGCGACGCGGCCGTCGCGGCGCACGTTCAGAGCCTTCTGCGCGAAGGCCAGGGACGTGCTCAGCAGAAGCGTCCCGTCCTCGCGGCGCCGTACGGCCGTCGGCCAGGTCAGCGGGGTGCCGTCCCGGCCCAGGGTGACGAACTCGCAGGTCCGGTAGGCGTCCAGGACGTCGAGCGGGGCGGAGTCGAGGAGGGTCACCGTCCCGCTCCCTGGTCCAGAGGCGCGCGCAGGGCACGGCAGGACGCGGCGTACTGGCGTCGGCCGACGGCCTTCCAGAGCAGGCGGCCGATCAGCGGTGCCTTGCCGAGGAAGTAGGCGCGTTCCTGCGGCGTGGCGTCTTCGAGGATCGCGCCGAGGGCGAGCATCAGCTTGTTCTTGGGCAGCCGCTCCATTCCGCGGTGGCCGACCAGGTCCCACTCGGCGACCGTCAGATGCTCGGCGATCAGCGGCAGGACCAACTGCTCCTCGTCGTCGAGGTGTTCGAGCAGCGCGGTCCGGTGCTCCTCCAGGGCCAGCGCCAGTTCCTCCCTGGCGATGGCGTCCGCGCCCTGCTCCCACAGGGGCGTCCACTCGGCGACGGCCGCCAGGCTCTGGTCGATGCGGCGGTGCTGCTCCTCCATCCGGCCGACCAGTTCGTCGTCCTGCTCGGCGCGGGCGCGCAGCAGCGGCCAGACGAGTTCGTCCTCCAGCTCGTGGTGGTGGTGCAGACCCGCCGTGTACTCGCGCAGGAAGTCGGCGACCTCGGTCGCGCGTGCCGTCTCACTGTCGGGCACGGCGCGCACCAGTCGCGGCAGGAACCTCGACTCACGGCGGAAGACCCGGTGAACCACGACCATCTCGTGGGTGTAGGGGCGCTCGGTGGCGGGAAGTTCGCCAGTCGCGCTGCTGGGGGACACGCTTACCTGCTCCAAACGATCATGTTTCGGCAACAGCCTCTCAAGTTGCCGCGGGGGACTTGGAACATGCTTGGCGCCTTCTTGGAATCACGGAGGGCTGCTCCGGGGGGAAGAGAGGGGGGAGACGGAAGGGAGGGGGCGGGGGCCGACCGGTCCGGTGGGGTTGGCGAGGGCGAGAGCACGGCGGAGGGCGAGAGCGCGGCTGAGGCCGGAGGCGGGCGCGGACGAGAGCGCAGGCGCGGCCAAGGACGAGAGCGCGAGCACAGCAGAGGGCGGGCGCGGGCGAGAGCACGTCCGAGGGCGCGGGCGAAGGCGAGCGAGCGCGGGCTGGCGGGCGAAGGCCAGCAAGAGCGCGGCCGAGGGCGAATGCAAGCGCGGGCTCAGCCGAGCGCGAAGGCGGACCAGCTCACCGTGCCGGCGCAGCCGGCCGAGCCCATCAGGCCGCCTCGGGTAGATTGCGCTGCCGTGTTGCACATACGCATCCTGGGATCGTTGAGCGCCGAGTTCGACGGGGAGCCGATCGACCTCGGGACGCCACGGCAGCGGGCCATCCTGTCCATGCTGCTCGCCGCGCGGGGCAGTGTCGTGCCCGTGGACCGTCTGGTGGACGGGGTGTGGCGGGACGTGCCGCCGGCGAAGGCCCCGGCCTCGTTGCACGCCTACATATCCAACCTGCGTCGTGTGCTCGAACCCAACCGTCCGCCGCGCAGCCCGGCGACGGTCCTGGCGACCGCCCCTCCGGGGTACCTCCTGCGGCTGGGCCCGGACGCGGTGGACGCCTGGCGCTTCGAGACGGCCGTCCGCCGGGCACGTGACGAGGAACCCGCGCGGGCCCGGTCGCTGCTGGCCGGGGCGCTCGGCACCTGGCAGGGCCCTCCGTTCGCGGAACACGAGGAGGCGGGCTGGGCGGCGGCCGAGGTGGCCCGGCTGACGGAGCTGCGCGCCGAGGCCCGCGAGCTGGCCATCGCGTGCGACATCCGTACGGGAAACGCGGCCCAGGCGGCGGCCGACGCCGGAACGCTGGTGCGGGAACACCCTTTGCGGGAGGAGGGATGGCGCCTGCTCGCCCTCGCCCAGTGGGCCGGTGACCGGCGGGCCGACGCGCTGTCCACGCTGCGCCGGGCCGCCCGGACGTTCCGCGACGAACTCGCCTGCGAGCCCGGCCCCGCACTGGCCGAGCTGGAGGACGCGGTCCTGAACGGGCGCCTCGACGTACTGCGCGCCGCGGCGGCACCGTCGTGGAGCCGGGCGGACGAGGCGCGGCCGAGGCACTCCGTCGCGGCGGCACACGCCCCCGCCGCGCACGCCACGGCTCCCGCCCCCGCCGCGCACTCCCCCGCCGCGCACACCGCGGACCACCCCCCGCTGCGCGAGCTGTTCGTCGGCAGGGCGGCGGAGTTGCGGACCGCCGCCGCGGCCATCGGCGCCGCGCGGCAGGGCGGCGGCATGCTGGTGGTGACGGGCGAGCCCGGTGCCGGGAAGTCCGCGCTCGTCGCCCACCTCGCGCAGCGGCTGCGCGGCGACGGCTGGACCGTCCTGGTCGGACGCTGCCCCGAGTACGAGGGCGCCCCGCCGGCCTGGTCCTGGTCGGAGATGCTCCGCGAGCTCGCCCAGGTCACACCGCCCAAGGACCCGGAGGAACTCGCGGCCCTGCTGCACGAGCACGAACACGTCACCCCGCCGCACCCCGACGACGCCGCCACCAGCAGGTTCCGGATGCATCGCGCGTTCGCGGCCTGGCTGCGCGCGGCGGCGTCCGCCCACCCGATCGCCCTGGTGGTCGAGGACCTGCACCGCGCCGACAGCGAGGCGCTCGCCCTGCTGGAGACGGCGACCGACATCACCGGTGTGCCGTTGTTGACGGTGGTCACCTACCGTCCGGCGGAGACCGGCGAACACCTGGTCAAGACCCTGGCCCACGTCGCGCCGCGCGCCCCGCACCGCCTGACGCTGGACGGCCTGCCCGCGCAGGACGTCGCCACCCTCGTACGGACCGTCTGCGGCGACGGCGTGGACGCCGCGACCATGACCGCGCTCGCCGAACGCACCGGCGGCAACCCGTTCTACGTCCTGGAGAGCGCCCGACTGCTGGCCAGCGAGGGCGCGTTGGTCGCGACCTCCGAAGTGCCCCAGGGCGTACGGGATGTGCTGCGGCGGCGGCTGGCCAAGCTGCCCGCACGGGCGAGGTCGGCGGTCCAACTCACGGCGGCGATGGGCATGGAGGCCGATGTGAGCGTCCTGGCCGCGGCGTCCGACACGACCGAGGACGACCTGCTCGAAGGGCTCGACGACGCCCTCACCGCACGGCTCCTCGTCGAACCCCGCCCGGGCCGGGTGCGGTTCGAGCACGCCCTGGTGCGCGACACGGTGTACACCGACCTGTCGGGCATCCGGCGGGCGCGTCTGCACAACCGGCTCGCCGACGTGCTGCGCCGCCACCGGCCCGACGACCTGGCCGCCCTGGCCCATCACTACGCCCGTTCCGGCAGCACCGCGAACGCGCCCGCGGCCGTCGACTACGCGCTGCGGGCGGCGGAGGCCGCCGAACGCCGCTACGCCCACGAGATCGCCGCGGTCCTCATCGAGCAGGCCATCGAGGTACGCGCCGCCGCGGGTCACGAGGGCGCGGACGACGGGCCGGAGCACACCGTCGGGCTGCTGGTGCGGTTGCTCGGCGCGCAGGTGCGCGCCGGTTCGACGGACGCGGCCAGGCACACCCGGCGGCGGGCCGTCGAGCTCGCCGAACGCGCCGGCCGGGGAGACCTGGTGGCCGCGGTGTACGGCGCCTGGACCGAGCCCTCCCCCTGGCACAGCCGCCTGGGCACGAAGGACGACGACGCCGTGCTCCGGCGGATCGACGAACTGGCGTCGGACCCGGACCTGGACGACGCGAGCCGGATCGGGATGCTCCAGACGCTCGTGGCCACCGTCGCGCCCACGGACGCGCGGCGGGCGGCCCGGATGGCCCGCACCCAGCTGCTGCTGGCCCGGACCAACGGTGAACCGCGCCTGCTGGCAGCCGCGTTGATGACGTCCGCGCAACTGCTCCCGCACGAGGTGCGCGGCGCCGAACGGACCCCTCTGGTCGCGGAGTTGCGGGAACTCGCGCGCACGCACGACCTGCCCGCCTACCGCTGGGTCTGCGAGCGCCTCGACGCGCTCACCGCCGCGACCGTCAACGACCCCGCCGCGGTCGTACGGCACACCGCGGAGGGGCTGAGCCTCGCGCACCGCTACCGGATGGTGTGGGCCCAGGGCCTCGACACGGCGACCTCCGCCATGCTGGCCGCCGTCCAAGGCCGTTTCGAGGACGCGGAAGCCCAGTACATCGAGGCCGACAAGCTGTTGCAGCGGGTCGGCGCCCACAAGGCGCAGGGGCTGCACACCCTCGGCATGGCCACGATCCGGCTCGCCCAGGGCCGGCCCCGTGAGATCGAGCCCGTGATGCGGGCCCTGTACGACACCGTCGGGGCGCCCGTGGGCATCCTGCTGGCCCTCGCCCTGCTCCTCATGGGCCGGCCCGACGAGGCGCGCGCCGTCCAGATGCCCGAGCAGCCCGTGACCGATCATCTCTACGGCATCGAACTCGACTTCCGTGCCCGTCTCGCCGTCCTCGAAGGCGACGCGGAGGAGGCCGCGCTGCTGGTGGGGCATCTGCTGCCGCTGGGCGCCCAGTTCGCGGGCACGGCGGGCGGCGCGTACGCCACCCGGCCGCTCGCGCACGCGTTGGCGGATCTGTACCGGCTCCTGGGCGAGGGCCAGGCCGCGGCCGACCACTACGCGCTGGCGTACCGCACCGCCCGGATCTGGTCCTCGCCGCACTCCGCCGAGGCCGCGCGCCGGGCGGCGACGGAGCTGACGGCGGCCCGCTCACCCCGGTGAACGGCCGCCGAGGAGACGTGACTTCGCGTCTGCCCGGGTTCCGGGGTTCCGGAGTTACGTCCGGTGCACGGGCACCGTCCAGCGGCCCGGCCGGGTCTCGTGGCCGACTTCGGGCAGCCGTGAGCCCGCCAGGACGCCCAGCAGCCCGAAGGCGGCGAGCCCGGTGAACAGCGCGGTGTAGCCGCCGAGCGCGAGGACGGCGGGCGCGGCCAGCGGGACGAGGGAGTCCGGCAGCGCGTTGGCGACGTTGAAGAGCGCCAGGTCCCGGGCCGACTCGTCCTTGTCGGGGAGCACGCGCACGCAGACGGCGAGGTCGACGGAGAGGAACGTACCCATGCTGACGCCCATGACGGCCACTCCCCCGTAGACGAACGCCATGTCCTGGGCTCCCGCCATCAGGACGAGCGCGACGGCGGCCAGGACACCGGAGAAGGCGATGAACGGCTTCTGGCGGCGCAGCGCGTCGGAGAGATGCCCGGCGGCCACGCAGGAAACGGCGACGCAGCTGATGGTGAGCAGCCCGAGCAGGAGCACCGTCCCGCTCAGCTCCTCGGTGGTGGTGTCGAAGCGCTCCATCAGGAAGAAGGTGCTGTACGTGCTGGACGCGTAGGCGCAGGTGATCAGGAAGCGGACCAGCCAGGCCCAGGTGAACGCCGGGTGGCGGCGGGGATCGAACCAGAACGACGCGACGAGCGCGCGGAGGTCGAGCGGGGGCCGGGGCGCGTCGCCGAGCCGCTCGCGCAGCAGCAGGACGGAGACGACGGTCGTCCCGAGCGCGCACAGGGCCACGACCGCCCAGGTTCCGGCTCTGCCGCCGGGGGCGACGTCGGCGAGGGCCAGACCGGCCAGAGGTCCGCATGCCGCCGCGAGGCCGATGAGGCCCGCCATGCGTCCGGTGCGCTCCTCGGCCACCTGCTCCGCCAGCAGAGCGCTGCCGGCCGCCCGCTGGAACGTGCAGGCCAGTTGCACACCGCACCACAGCGGGACGAGCTGCCAGACCTCGGTGGTGAAGGGGATGACCACCAGGGCGAGCGCGGCGGCCACGGAGCCGAGGAGCATCCAGGGGCGGCGCCGGCCGAAGCGCGTGCGGGTGCGGTCGGAGATCCGGCCCGCGACAGGGCTGCTCAGGATGGCGACCAGGGCGCCGAAGCCGGTGACGATCCCGAACGCCGTGGCGGCCCCGGTGTCCGCGACGGCGTCGAGGTGCAGGGCGAGCAGGAGCTGGACGGGGGTCGTCAACGCGATGGTGCAGGCGAACTCGGACAGCATGACGGCGCCGGCAAGCCGACGCATCCGTGTGCCGCCGCCGGGCTGCTTCTCGGCGGGCGTGACGAGGGACGGTGTGGCCATGGGGGATTCAGTTCCTCGGAGAGAGCGGGGAGGGCGGAGAGAACGGGGAAGCTGGGGAAGCCGGGGAAGCCGGGGAGGGCGGTTCGAAGGGGTGGCCACCGTCGCGGGACTGCCTTGGAGACGACTTGGCCCACATCGCGGGACACCGGCGGGCCGCTTCGCGCCTCGGCCAGGGCTGGCCTAAGGTCGCCGCACCATGGTGAAGATATGCGTGCTCGGTCCGCTGCGGGTCGAAGTCGAAGGCCGGACAGCGAACTTCGGCAGCCGCTTGGCGCGCGCGATCCTCGCCCAGTTGCTGATCGCGCGCGGGGCGTCCGTCTCGGCGGACCGGCTCGTACGGCAGTTGTGGCGGGCGGCCCCGCCCCCCAGCGCCCGCGCGTCCCTCCAGGCCTACGTCGCGCAACTGCGCCGCGTTCTGGAGCCGGACCGGCCGCCGCGGGCGCCCATGCGCCTGCTGATCAGCGCACCCCACGGCTACGCCCTGCGCCTGTCCCCGGACCAGCACCTGGTGGACGCCTGGCAGTTCGAGAGCGAGCTGGCCGCGTGCCTCGCGCTTCCCCCGGATCACCATGCCGAGGTGGCCCGGCGGCTGAAGACGGTGCTGGAGCTCTGGTCGGGCCCCGCCTACGCCGAGTTCGCCGACGAGCCGTGGGCGGCGGACGAGCGGGCGCGGCTGGAGAACCTGCGGTGCGCCGGGCGTGAGGCCCTGGTGACCGCGCACCTCAACAGCGGTGCTCCGCAGGAGGCGTTGGCGGAGGCCGACGCGCTCACGCGGGACCAGCCGCTGCGGGAGGAGGGGTGGCGGCTGCTGGCTGTCGCCCTGTGGGCCGTCGGCCGTCAGGGGGACGCGCTCGCGGCGCTGCGGCGGATCAGGGACCGGCTGCGCAGCGACCTGGGTGTCGTCCCCGGCCCCGAACTCGTCGCACTGGAACAGGCCGTGCTCCAGCAGCGCCTGGACGTGCTGTACCGCTTCACCCGCCCGGCCGCCGCCACAACCGCCACCGCCACGGAGGCGCGGGAGGGTGCGCGTACGTCGACGCCCGCACCGGAGGCCGGAGTTCAGGCCGCCCCCACGACCGCCCCCGGCCGCATCGAACTCATCGGCCGGGACACCGAACTGGCCGAGCTGGACGCCGCAGCGGCCCGGGTGCGTCAGGGGCAGGGGCAGGTCGTCCTGCTCTCCGGTGAGGCGGGGATCGGCAAGTCCAGCCTCCTCGACCACCTGGTCGGCGCCCTCCCGCCGCAAGGGTGGCTGGTGGCGGGCGGGCAGTGCCCCGAGACCGACGGCGCGCCGCCCGGCTGGGCCTGGCTCACCATCGTCGGCACGCTCACCGCCTCCGTCCCGCTCTCCGACGACCTCGGCCTGCTGCTGTCCGGCCGGGGTCCCGGCGCCGCCGCGTGGACGGTCCAGGACGGCAACCCGGCGCACCGCTTCCGCCTGCACCAGGCGTTCCTGTCCTGGCTCCGCGAGACCGCGGCCGAGCGCCCCGTCGCCCTGTACCTGGACGACCTGCACCGGGCGGACGAGGAGAGCCTCGAACTGTTCCTCCTGTGCGCCGAGCAACTGCGCACCGCGGCCGTGCTGCTGGTCGCCGCCTACCGTCCCGGCGAGGACGACATGACGCGGGCGCTGGACCGGCTGGCGCGCTGCTATCCCGTACGGCTGCCCCTGGACGGGCTGCCCGCGGCGCAGGCGCGGCACCTGGTGCAGCGGGTCTGTCCCGTCGAGGTGAGCGAGCGGGCGGCCGTCGCGCTCGCGGAGCGGACCGGCGGCAACCCGTTCTACCTCCGCGAGAGCGCGCTGCTGCTGGCGGAGGAAGGCGAGGAGCGGGCTCTCGCCCGGATTCCGCAGGGCATTCTCGACACGTTGCGGCGCCGGTTCGCGCGCTTCGAGCCGGCCGATCTGGCGGTGCTGCGGCTGATGGCGGTCGCGGGGCGGCGGACGGCGGTCGATCTGCTGACCGCCGCGGCCGACGTCGACGAGGAGCGGGTGCTCGACGCCCTGGACGCGGGCGTCGCCGCCGGGCTGGTCGTCGAACCGTCCATCGGCCAGGTCCGGTTCTGCCACGCGCTGGTCCGCGAGGCCCTGGAGGCCGACCTCACCGAGGTGCGCCGGGCCCGGATGCACTCGAAGCTGGGCCACTGCCTGCTGAAGCTGGGCTCGCGCGACGTGGCGGCGATCGCCCACCACTTCCTGCGGTCCGGCGCCGTCCTGTCCGCCGACGCTCCGCTCGCCGTCGAGTACGCCCAGAAGGCTGCGGAACAGGCGGTCCAGCGCCATGCGCCCCACGTGGGCGAGGCCCTTCTCGACGAGGCGCTGCGCTGTCTGGAGCTGCGCCCCGCGCTGTTCGCCGCGGCGGACGCGCCGGCGCTGGAGGTGGCGCTGCTCGGCCGGCTGGTCCGTATCCGGGTCCGGCTCGGCGCGATCCTCGGCGCGCAGGAGGCCCTCGGCCGGGCGGTGGAACTGGCGCGCGGCCACGGCCGGGACGATCTGATGGCCGCCGCGTACAGCGCGTGGAGCGAGCCCACCCCGTGGCAGTCACGCGGCTACGGCATCACGGACGCGGTCGCCGTCGCGGACCTGACGCGGCTGCTGGACGGCGCCGACCTGGAGCCGCGCCGGCGCTGTCTGCTGCTGGACCGGCTGGCGTGCGCCCACGATCTCGCGGACGCGCGTGCGCTGGAGCCGGCGCGGGAGGCGGTGGCGCTCGCCCGCGGTCTCGGCGAACCGCGCCTGGTGGCCCAGTCGATCGCCACGCTTGTGAAGATCGTCGACTTTCTGCACGGCCCGGACACGGTGGTGACGCTCCATCGGGAACTCGCCGGGCTCACCGAGGCCGGTGACCTGCCGGAGTACGCGTGGATCGCGCGGTACACGGCCGCGCGTGTGGCCGCCGCCGCCAACGACCTGCCCGCCCTCACCCGCTGTCTCGACCTGGCCGACGAACTGGCGCGGGACTACGAGTTGGCGGGCACGTACACGCTCGGCCTGCTGCGGCACCCGATGCTCGCCATGGCGCAGGGGCGGTACGAGGAGTCCGAACAGGCCCTGTTCCAGGCCGTGGACGTCTTGCGCGCGCAGGGCATGGTGAATCTGGAGGGGTTCGTCGCGCTGGCGGTCGGCTGCCTGCGGCTCCAGCAGGGCCGTCTGGCGGAGACGGCGCCCGCGGTGCTGGCCGTGTACGAGCAGATACGCCCCGCGAACGAGGCGCTCCCCGTCCTCGCCCTGCTCGCCACGGGCGACCGGGAAGGCGCGCGGCGCATCCACGCCGAACGCGTGCCTCTGCGGCGGGACTTCTCCTTCGCTCTCCAGGCGACGCTGCGGGCCATGGCCGTGGTCGCCCTCGACGACCGTGCCGAGGCCGCCGAGCTCTACGTGATGCTGTCGCCCTTCCGGGACCAGGTGGCGGGGGCGACGACCCTCTCCGTCGCCCTGCGTCCCGTGGCCCAGTCTCTGGGTGAACTCGCGCTGCTCCTGGGCCGTGTGGAGGAGGCCCGGGAGCACTTCGGGCGCGCCGAGCGCGTGGCCGGGCGGTGGAACTCCCGGCACTGGGCGGACGACGCCCGAGCAGCGCTGGCCGCGCTGGCGAACGAAGGCCCGGCAGCGGGTCGTTGAGGCGTCCTCGCGGAGGCGCCGCCACGTACCGAGACCTGCGAAGACCTGCTGTGGGGAGATCCCAAGGACGTGCGAAGGACGTGCCAAGGAGGTGCCATGCGGCAGCGGAGCCTCCGGGCGGATCCCGGACTGCTGCCGGACGCCGGCGCCCCACGGCCGAGTCCGACGCGGCCCGGACGGTCGTCGGCCGGTGCGGTGGGCTGCGCCCGGCACCGGCCGCCGCCTCCACCCGGGTGGAGGCGCTGTCCGCCCGGCCGCTGAGTGCCGTCAGGTGGCCGTGGGCCAGGAGCGGAGCAGCGCCGCGAGCTTGCGTGTCGTGCAGGCGGGGTCGCGGAGCAGGTCGCGCAGGGCCATGGCGTCGTCGCGGGTGGGCTTGACGGGGATGCCGGAGGCTTCGAGGTACATGACGCCGGTCGCGGCGGCGACGGCCATGTTGGAGCGTTCCAGCCAGCGGCAGCGGCCGAGGATGTGGACGAGCGCGGCGGCACGGGCGTAGGGGCCGTCGTAGACGGGGTGGTCGAGGAGTTCCGCCTGGTGGGCCGCGATCGCGGCGACGGGGATGCCGTAGTCGTCAGGCGCGGGATCGCGGGCGCCGGAAAGCTCGGCGACCTGGAGGATCCAGGGGACGTCGATGTGCAGGTCCATCAGGCGGCGTGGGCTCCGGAGGCGGCGGCGGTGTGTCCGGTGTCGGCGTCCTCGGCCTCGTCGAAGAGGGCCTGGTGCTCGTCGAGGAAGCGGCGCGCGGCGTCGAGCCCGCGGGCACGCAGCCCGTCCACGTCCTCCCTGACCAGGAGGGCGATGTAGTCACCGACGCTCAGCCCCCGGTCCTTGGCCCGGGCCCGGGCCAGCTCGGCCACCTCGTCGTCTACGCGCGCTCCCAGCTGTGTCTTCGCCATGGAGGCATGGTAACAGCTGTTACCGCACGGCGGGGCGCGGCGGGCCTCACAGTTCGATCTCGATGAACTTCATGTCCGTGAACTCCACGCCCAGGCCCGGGGCGCGGGAGTTGTTGGCGCGGAAGTACATCTCGGCGAGGGCGTCGGCGGTGATGCTCTGGAGCTGGTGTTCGGTGGCGCCGGCGTCGCGGGCCGCGAAGAGGCGGCCGGCCCAGTGCGGGGGCAGGGCCTGGGTGATGTCGCGGACGCGGGCGTCGTCGGTGGTGCCGGGGGCGGCGGTGAAGCCGAAGCGGGCGCGGGCGGAGAGGACGACGCCGTCGGTGCTCGCGGCCTTCTTCTTCGCCTTGGCTCTGATCTGGGGCTGCCAGCGCTGGGTGACCTCGCGTTCCATGCGGTCGCGGAGGTCCTTGCGGGGGCGCTTGAACCTGCCCGCGAGGTAGCGCTCCACGGTGCGCTGGGAGGTGCCGAGCAGGTCGGCGACGGCTTTCGTCGTCTTGAGCTGTCTGACCAGGTATTTCATCTGTGCCTGGGCGGACTTGGGGATGGGGCGGGTGAACGCGGCCTGGAGCGCGCGGTCCAGGCCGTCCCCGACGGAGTCCGTCATCGTCGGCTACTCCCCTTCTCCGGCGGCCGGGTCGGTCTTGATGAGGTTGGCGACGTTGAAGACCCCGCCCTGCTCCTCGAACCGGGCCTCCGCCCACAGCACGGTCTGGGTGCCCTGGTGCTTCACCATCCCCGGCGAGATGCCGAGCCGGAACGTGCCGGGGACGGGCTTGCCCTCGTCCGTGTGCGGCAGGAAGTCCAGCGGGGACGGGCCCGGGGACGGGTAGACGATGGCGTCCGTGCCGATCGCGACGGGGTAGAGGCCGGCCGTCGCCGCGGTCTTCATCAGCTTGCGATGGATGCCGATGCGTACGTTGGCGAGGACGGCGGCGCGGATGTCGGGGCGCCAGGTCTCCCGCTTCAGCGCGGGCCACGGCTCGTAGTACGGCACCTGGCCGCGGCTGCGCTGGCGCAGTTTGCCGATGCCGCCCTTCGCCGTCGCCTTGATCGCCTTGGCCAGCAGGGCCATCGTCGGGTCGGTGGTCCTGGAGCGGGTCATCGCGTCCAGGAACTCCTGGCCGGTCATGGCCGTGGTGACGCCGAGTTCGGCCATCGTCGCCACGTACGCGTCGCGCAGCCGCTTGTACCAGGGGTCCAGGTAACGGCCGTTGCGCAGACGGACGTACGCCTCGATCGGTCTGACCTCGAAGCCGAGTTCCTGCGCGTAGGCGAGCGTGGGGGTGGCGTACCAGGCCGGGCCCGCGGGGTGATCGCCCTTCGGCGTGAACGGGGACGGGAGCCGATTCCCGTCGACCGTACGGCCGTTGACCTCCACGCGGGACAGGTCGGCATGGCTGAGGTCGACCAGCCAGGAGCCGGGGAGCGTCGGGTCGAAGACCGGGTTCCTGCCGTAAGTGGGGCCGTCCAGGCCGACGGTGAGGCCGTTGGCGGCGGCGGCGAACGCCATGTTGACGTCGATCGCGACCAGATACGGCTGCATGCACTCGTCGTCGGTCAGCTCGCGGCACCAGTCGTACGGCTCCTCGGCGAGCATCTGGTCCGGGGTGCGCAGATGGTGCCGGGGCCACTTGCCCTTCAGGATCGGGTGCTCGTCGGGGACTTCGCACTCCACGACGTCGTACACGGCGGTGAGCGCGTCCGGGTTGAAGGCCCGCTCGAACTCGCCGGTCGTCTCGTTCTTCTCCGCGCGGGTCGGCGGGCGCAGCGCCGTCATCAGCTCCAGGCCGGTGGTCGACGCGGTGCCGCGCGGGGTGATCACCTGCTGGGCGTACGTGCCGAGGTAGCGGGCGAGGTCGGCGGGGTGCATGGACGGGAGCTGGGGGGCGTCCTTGTCGTCCCACTCGCGTGCGTCCAGGGCGTTCCAGGACGGGATGCACACCTGTACGCAGCGGCGCCGGGAGCCTTCCGGGTCGCGGTAGACGCGGGCCCAGGGGCCGAACCCGAGCTGGGTGAGCTGGAGTTCGGCCTTCTTGATCTGCTTGACGACCTTATGGCTGTCCGGGAGGCGTCCCGCGCGGCGCTCCTCGTCGGAGAGGGCGGCGGGCAGGCCGTACCGCTCCAGCGCGGCCGGGGTGAGGACCAGGACGGGGTCGGCGTCCCGGCCGTTGCGGTGCAGCCGCGCCTGCCCGAGCTTCGCCTCGGCGAGCGTCCAATCGACCAGCGCGGGAAGGGACTTGGCGGGCACGTCCAGGACCAGTCCGCCTACGCAGTACGCCGACACGTGCCCGTCCGCGACGTCGACCACGGCGAGGGGGCCGTTCTCGAAGCGGGGGTCGGCGGGGGGAGCCGAGGCCGAGGGGACGGCCGCCTGCTTCGCCCGCCCCGGCCCGGTGCGCGTCCCCGGCTTCCGAGTGCCGGGGCGCGGGCGGGGCGGCGAGACGGACTCGGGCGTCGGCTCCGGCGTCGGAGTCGGCTCCGGCTCGGGCGTCGGCTCCGGCGTCGGAGTCGGCTCCGGCTCGGGCGTCGGCTCCGGGACGGTGGGCGCAGGTGCGGCAGCGGCCTCGTCAGCAGGAACAGGGGCAGAAGCAGGCGCCGGGTCAGCCTCGGGAACCGCGTCGGGAAAACGCTGGGCGAGCCCTTCGAGGAGGCGGGCGTACGCGGCGCGCTGCGGTGGCCGCGGGTCCGTCCGGCCGGCCTCCCAGTTGCCCACGGCCTCCCGGCGGGTGCCGAGCGCCGCCGCGATCTGGGCCTGGCTGAGACCGGCGGCCTCGCGCAGCCGCCTGCGTTCGACGGGCTCCGGAAGGTCGTCCTGGGCGACCTGTTCCAGCAGGGCGTCGACAGCGCTGAACAGCTCGTTCTCAGCAGTCACAGGGCACACCTCCAGCACGCACAGCACGCACCTTACCCTGATCAACTTCTGAATCACTCGGCGAATCGCGCGCCGATCGCGCATCGGGACGACGAGACGGTGGTCGCCCTCCCGGACGCCTGCCGCTCAGTGCGCCAGCAGCATCCGCCGGGCCAGCCGAGTCAGCTCCCGCGTCGCCGGTGACAGGACCGAACCCCGTCTGCGGACGACCGCGATCGTGTCGTAGAGCGGCTCGGCGAAGCCGACGGTGTGGAGGGTGTCGGGGAAGGCGCGGCTGCGGGCGACCGCCCGGGAGACGATCGTGTCACCGGCGCCGCGCGCGACGATGTGCAGGGCGGATTCGACGTGCTCGACCTCGATGGCGGCGGAGAGGGTGACGCCCTCCACCTGGGCCCGTTCGGCGAGTTGGCGGCGGGTGGGGTCGCGCCAGCCGTAGTGGGCGTCGTACAGGATGAGGTTGGCGGTCGCGAGGTCGGCCATGGTGACGGGGCGTGCGGTGCGGCCGGGATCGGCGGAGGCGTAGACGACTTCGTCGCGCATGAGCGGGGTGACGTCGAGGCCCTCGGCGTCGACGGGCAGGACGACAAGACCGGCCTCCAGATCACCGGCGCCGACGGCTTCCGCGACCTCCGCGGAGTTCAGGCCGACGATCCGCAGCCGCACCTTGGGGTGACGGGTGTGGAAGGTCTCCAGCAGCTCGGACAGGAAGTAGTAGTCGGCGTTGCGCAGCAGGCCGAAGGTGGCCACGCCGCCGTCGAGCGAGGTCAGTGAGCGCAGGGCGCGGTCGGCGCCGTCGGCCGCTTCGGTCGCCTGCTGGGCGTACGGCAGGAGTTCCTCACCGGCGGCGGTCAGGACCAGCCGGCGCGGGCCGCGGGTGAACAGCGGCACCCGGTAGTGGTCCTCCATGCGTTTGATCAGTTCCGACACCGAGGGCTGGGTGGTCCGCAGCTCGGTCGCGGCGGCCGAGAAGGTGCCCAGGCGCGCGGAGGCCAGGAAGGCCCGGAGCTGGTTGAGGGTGATCCCCGGAGCGGAGGAAGGAGGCATGTCCGCCATCGTGTCATAGGGCAACCCTATGAAGTGTCGCGGACAAATCGGGGTTGTCCTAGAGGAAGGGCTGGTTCAGGCTCAGCCGTATGAAATTGAGCCACCGCTTCACCACCGCCTACGCCGACCGTTTCACCCTGCTCAAGGCACCCGCGGTGGACGCACCGCCGGCCCAGCGCGACCCCGAGGTGATCGAGACCGTCAGCCGCATGCTGTCGGAGATCGAGCGCGACGGCGTGGACGCGATCCGCCGGTACGCGAGCTCCCTCGACGGCCAGTCCGACGGCGCGGTCGAGCTCGGCGCGGCCGAGGTGGCCCGCAGCGGCGACCGTCTGCCCAAGGACCTCCGGGAGGCGATCGAACTCGGCGCCGAGCGCACCCGGCGCTTCGCCGCGCTCCAGCGCGCGCACCTGACGGACTTCGAGGAGGAGATAGCCCCCGGGCTCCTGGTCGGACAGCGCTATGTGCCGGTCGGCGCGGTCGGGGCGTATCTGCCGGCGGGCCGTTTCCCGCTCACCGCCAGCGCCTTCATGACGGTGGGTGTCGCCAAGGCCGCGGGTGTCCCGACCGTGGTCGGGTGCACTCCGCCGCAGCCGGACGGCCGCGCCAACGACGCCGTCACCTACGCCGCCCACCTCTCCGGGATCGACCACCTCCACGTCCTCGGCGGTGTGCAGGCCCTGGCCGCGATGGCCTTCGGTCTGCTGGACCTGCCGCCCGTCGACATGCTCGTCGGCGCGGGCAACGCCTACGTCGCCGAGGCCAAGCGCCAGCTGTTCGGCACGGTCGCCATCGACCTGCTCGCCGGCCCCTCGGAGGTCGCCGTCATCGCCGACGCGACGGCCGACGCCGAGGCCGTCGCCGCGGACCTGCTCGGCCAGGCCGAGCACGGCCCCACCTCCCCCGCCGCCCTCGTCACCACCTCCGAGCAGCTGGGACGGGACGTCATCGCGGCGGTCGAACGCCAACTGGCGACCCTGTCCACCCAGGACATCTGCGGCCCCGCCTGGCACGACCACGGCTCGGTCGTCCTGGTCGGCAACCGGGAGGACGCGGTCGCGGTCATGGACGAGCTGGCCCCCGAGCACCTTGAGGTCCACACGGCGGAGGACGACTGGTACCACGACGCCCTGCACAACTACGGCTCCCTCTTCCTGGGCCACTGGAGCACGGTGGCCTACTCGGACAAGGGCATGGCCGGCACCAACCACACGCTGCCGACCGCGGGCGGCGCCAAGCACAGCGCCGGGCTGTCCGTCTCCCGCTACCTCAAGCCGCTCACGTACCAGCGCATCAGCCGCGAGGCGACCCCGCTGCTCGCCGAGGCCGTCCAGGTCATCTCCGCCAGCGAGGGCATGACGGCCCACGAGGCCACCGCCACCCTGCGCCTGCGCAGCTACGCGAGCTGACCCCGCCCTTCCCCGGCCCCTCTCGCCCCGGCCCTGAGAGCCGGGACCCGGCGCGCCTGAAGGGCCCGCCCCGCGCGGACCCCTCGGGCGCACGGCGGAGAATCCAGGGACACACCCGACCCAATCCCCCGATGTCCCCAGAACGGCACACACGACCCAGCCTCCTTCCCCCCCCACCTCCCCGACCAGCAACCCCGTACAGAGAACCGGTGCACCACATGAAATCCGTACGTCGTGAAGGGGCAGGCCCGCCCAGGTTCGTCCCGGTCGCCGCCACGGCCGCCGCCCTGGCCGCGCTGCTGGTCTGCGCCGGATGCAGCCCGCCCGGGGCCGGGAAGGGTACGGCCGCCACGGCAGGCCAGATCGCCGTCACCGACCCGGTGACCCCCGCACAGGTCGCCGAACTCGGCGACGTCACGCTGCGGATGTGGGCGGACCAGGCGGAGAAGCCGCTGATGAAAACGGTGGTGCCGGCCTTCGAGAAGCAGTACCCGAACGTCAAGGTGGACATCACCTACAAGAGCTTCGACGACCTCGTCGCCACCGTCGTCAACGCCGCCTCCGGCACCAACCCGCCCGACCTGTTCCAGGGCAACATCGGCTACGCGGTCGACGGGGCGCTGGTCAAGGCCAAGCTGGTCCGGCCGCTGGACGACGTGGCCGCCGCGTACAACTGGATCTCCGGCACCGGTGCCAGCACCCTGGCCCCCGCCCGCTGGAACGGCTCCGGCACCGCGTTCGGCAACGGCAACCTCTACGGGATGTCGCCCATCAGCGAGGTCCAGGGCATCTACTACGACAAGGCCCAGCTGAAGGAACTCGGGCTGGAACCGCCGCGGTCCCTCGCGGACCTGGAGAAGGACCTGCCGCTCGTCGAGAAGGCCGGCAAGCAGCCGATCATGCTGGGCAACAGCGACCAGTACGCCGCCACCCACATCTTCTCCGACCTGGCCGCCACCGAGCAGTCACCGGTCTCGATCCGCGACTGGATCGGCGGCGAGCAGGGCACCACCTTCGTCACCGACGGCAACGCGAAGGCGGCCGAGACGATGGCCGACTGGGCGAGGAAGGGGTACTTCGGCTCCGGCTACGACGGCCTGAGCAACGAGGACGCCATCTCCCGTTTTGCCAAGGGCTCGGGCGTCTTCTTCGTCGGCGGCTCCTGGAACGGCGCCGGCCTCGACCCCGAGAAGTTCGGCTTCGGCGCACTGACCACGGGCGGCGCCGGGGCCACCGCCTCGCCCTGGCACATCTCCGCCTCCTCCAAGGCCACCCCCGCCGCGGTCGCCTTCCTCGCCGCCCTGCACACCCCCGAGACCGGCCAGGCGATCCTGGACACCGGCCGGCTGCCCGTCGTCACCGACGGCGTCAAGGGGAGCAACAGTCTCCAGAGCCAGACCCTGGACGCGCTCAAGCGCACGATCGCCGCAGGCACCCAGGTCGGCTACTACGACTGGACCGCCACCGACATGCTCAACGTCATGGGCGGCGGACTCCAGGAGGTCATGGCGGGCCGCACCGGCAGCGCGGAATTCCTCAAGGCGGTCCAGGCGTCCTGGCAGAAGGCGAGGCAGGCGCAATGACCACCGCCGCCCCCACCACCACCGCCCCCGCCGTGAGCGGCGGCACCCACGAGCGGCGCCGCCGTCCGTCCCCGCTCGCCCACCTGTCGTCCCTGTCCTGGACCTCGCTGCTGTACATCGCCCCGGCCATGGCGTTCTTCGGCGTGTTCGTGCTGTACCCGATCGGCATCTCCGTCTGGTACTCGTTCTACGCCTACGACGGACTGACCGTCGGCACCCCGGTCGGCTGGGGCAACTACACGGCGGTCTTCACCGACGGCAACCTGCGCGCCGCGCTCCTGCACTCCCTCGTCCTGCTGTTCTTCTACGCCGCCCTGCCGGTCTGCGCCGGCCTGCTGCTGGCAGGAGCCATGTCCCGGATCCGGGTGTACGGACTGACGGTCTTCCGCGCGGCCCTCTTCCTGCCGCAGATCCTCTCGAGCGTCGTCGTCGCCGTCGCCTGGCGGAACCTGCTCGCCGAGGACGGCCCCGTCAACACGGTGCTCAGAGGCATCGGCCTGGGCCGGTTCGCCACCAGCTGGCTGGGCGACTTCGACACCGCCCTGCCCTCGATCGGCACGATCGGCGCCTGGGTGGAGTACGGGCTGTGCATGGTGCTCTTCCTCAGCGGCATCGTCGCCATCGACCGCTCCACCTACGAGGCGGCCCGCCTCGACGGCGCCGGACCGGTCCGCGAGTTCTTCGCCATCACGCTGCACGCCCTGCGCCCGCAGATCTCGATCGCGCTGATCCTCACGATCACGTTCGCGCTGCGCAACTTCGACCTGATCTGGAACACCACCCGGGGCGGCCCCGGCACCACCACGACCGTCCCCAGCCTGTACGTCTACCAGGACGCGTTCCAGAACCGCATGCTCGGCCGGGCCTCGGCCCTGGCCGTCGTACTGACCGTGGTCATCCTCGTCGTCGTGGCCGTCGTCCAACTGGCGCTGCGCGAACGCGAGGCGCCGCGACGCCGGTCCACCCTCGCCCGCGGCACGGCACGCTCCGCCGACCGGGGCACGCCGGACAGGAAGGTGCACTCATGAGGATCGCCCGGAGCGAGAGCGTCGCCACGCACGCGCTGCTCGTCCTCGCGTCCGTCGTCGCCGTCTTCCCGCTGGCCTCGATCGTCGTCTCGTCCCTGCGCGGGAGCGCGGGCTCCGACGGCGGGATGTCCTTCGCCAGTTACTCCACGGCCTGGACCCAGGGCCACTTCGGCTCCGCCCTGCTCTCCAGCGCGCTGGTGTCCGTCACCGTCGTCGTGGTCACCGTGGCCCTGGCCTCCCTGGCCGGATGGGCACTCGCCACCATGCGGGTGCCCGCGGGCAAGGTCATCGTGGGCCTGCTCCTGCTCGGCCTCGTCCTGCCGTACGAGGTGACGGTGCTGCCGCTGTACGAACTGCTCTCCGGCTGGCGGCTCATCGACACCTACTGGGCGTTGATCCTGCCGCAGATCGCCCTGTCGGTGCCGCTCGGCGTGCTGTGGATGCGGTCGTTCTTCGCCTCGGTGCCCGTGGAGCTGCTGGAGGCGGCCCGTATCGACGGCACCAGCCGGCTCCAGAGCCTGCGCCTGGTCGTCCTGCCCATCGCGGGGCCCGCGATCACCACCCTGAGCACCGTGCTGTTCCTGTTCACCTGGAACGAGTTCCTGCTCGCGCTCATCCTCGTCCCCGACAACACCTCCGTGCAGACGGTGCCGTTGGCACTGTCCTTCTTCTCCGGCGCCGCCCGCTCCAGCGACCCGGCCGTGACCGCGGCGGCGGCCGTCCTCGTCGCCCTGCCGGTGCTGCTGGCGTACGTCTTCCTCCAGCGGCGCCTGATCAGCGGACTCACCGAAGGAGCCGTGAAGTGACCACGCCCGCCTCCGCTCAGGACAGTGGCGTCACCCGTGTGGTGTGCGAGCAACTCGCGCCGCGCGTGGGCGACCTGGCCCACAACACCGCGCTCGCCCTCGACGCCGTCCGACGCGCCCTCGCCGACCGGGCCGACATCGTCGTCCTGCCCGAACTCACCACGTCGGGCTACGTGTTCGCCGACCTGGACGAGGCACGGCGGACGGCGATCACCCCCGACGACACCTTCTTCACCGACCTCACCCTCCTGCTGGCCGGCACCCGCACGGTCGTCGTGCTGGGCTTCTGCGAGGACGGCGGGCCCACCCTGTTCAACAGCGCGGCCGTCGTCGACGCGGACGGCGTACGGGCCGTCTACCGCAAGACCCATCTGTGGGACCGCGAGACACTGTTCTTCACCCCCGGCGCCCGGATGGCACCGGTCGTCACCACACCGCACGGCCGCATCGGCGTCCTGATCTGCTACGACCTCGAATTCCCGGAGATGCCCCGCCGACTGGCCCTGGCGGGCGCCGACCTGATCGCCGTACCGACCAACTGGCCCCTGGAGGAGCAGCCCGCCGGCGAACGTCCCGCCGAGATCATCCAGGCCCAGGCCGCCGCCCGCGCCAACGGCCTCTACATCGCCTGCGCGGACCGCGGCGGCACCGAACGCGGCCAGGCCTGGACTCAGGGCACGGCCGTCATCAACCAGTACGGCTGGCTCACCACCACCGCGACCGCCGCCGCGGAGCACCGGGCCGTCTGCGACCTCTTCCTCCACCTCTCCCGGGACAAGGCCCTCTCCCCGCACAACGATCTGCTCCACGACCGCCGCACCGACCTCTACGCCCAGGAGAGCCCTCAGCTATGACGCCAGCCGACAGCACGCCCGCGCCGGTGGCCAACGGCCCCGCGGCGGACGACTCCTGGTGGCGCACCGCCGTCATCTACCAGGTCTACCCGCGCTCCTTCGCCGACAGCGACGGCGACGGCACCGGCGACCTGCCCGGCATCACGGCCCGCCTCGACCACCTGGCCGACCTCGGTGCCGACGCCCTGTGGCTCTCACCGTTCTACCCCTCACCGCAGGTGGACGGCGGCTACGACGTCGCCGACTACCGCGCCGTGGACCCGCGTTACGGCACCCTCGACGACTTCGACGCGCTGCTGGCCCGCGCCCACGCCCTGGGCATCCGCGTCGTCGTCGACCTGGTCCCCAACCACTGCTCCTCCCAACACCTCTCCTTCCAGGCCGCGTTGAGCGCGCGGCCCGGCAGCCGGGAGCGGGCCCTGTTCCACTTCCGGGACGGCCGCGGCCCGCACGGCGACCTGCCGCCCAACGACTGGACGTCGATGTTCGAGGGCCCGGCCTGGACCCGCGTCACCGAGGCCGACGGCAGCCCGGGACAGTGGTACCTGCACCTGTTCGACCCCGGCCAGCCCGACTGGAACTGGGACGACCCCGCCGTCCGCGAGGACTTCGAGAGGACGCTCCGCTTCTGGCTCGACCGCGGCGTCGACGGCTTCCGCGTCGACGTCTGCGACGCCCTCGTCAAGGCCCCCGGCCTGCCCGACTGGCCGCACGCCGCCCACGGCGTCGTCGAACCCGTCGACGGCGTGATGCCGCCCATGTGGGACCAGGAGGGCATCCACGAGATCTTCCGCGCCTGGCGCGAGCTGCTCGACTCCTACGACGGCCGGCGCATCCTGTGTGCCGAGGCGTGGCTGCCGCCCGAGCGCGCCGCCCGCATCATCCGCGCCGACGAGATGCACCAGGCCTTCAACTTCCGCTTCCTGGAGACCCCTTGGCGGCCGGACGCCCTGCGCGCCGTCATCGACGAGTCCCTGGCCGCCAACGACGCCGTCGGCGCCCCCACCACCTGGGTCCTGTCCAACCACGACGTCATGCGCCACGCCAGCCGCTTCGGCTACGAGGGCCCCGTCGCCCTCGAACACGGCGTCGGCGCCGACGACCCCCAGCCCGACCGTGCCCTCGGCCTGCGCCGCGCCCGCGCCGCGACCGCCCTCATGCTCGCCCTGCCCGGATCCGCCTACCTCTACCAGGGCGAGGAACTGGGCCTGCCCGAGGCCACCGACCTGCCCGACAGCGCCCGCCAGGACCCGGTCTGGGAACGCTCCGGCCACCGCATCCGAGGCCGCGACGGCTGCCGCATCCCCCTGCCCTGGACCGCCGACGGCCCGACCCTGGGTTTCAGCAGCGCCTCCACCACCTGGCTCCCGCAGCCCTCCTACTACGCCCTCTACGCGGCAGACGCCCAACGCGACGACCCCGCCTCGACCCTCACCCTCTACCGCCGCCTGCTGCACCTGCGCCGCCGGTACGCCCTGGGCGCGGGCGAGCTCCACTGGATCCCCTCCCCCACCGGGCTCCTCCACTTCACCAACGGCCCCGTCGAGGTCCTGTCCAACCTCACCCCCACCCCGGTCCCGCTCCCACCCACCGCCCACGTACTCATCGCCTCGACACCGGTGACGGACGAAGTACCGCCGGACGCGACGGTGTGGTTCACCAGCGAGGCGGAGAACCCAGGGAGCCCGGACAGGACCTCCTCAGTGGCGCCTGTGACGACAGCCTGAACCAGGTTCCTCGCACACAGCCGCTGGTCGCGTCCGCTGAGTCCATTCGTGCGCCGGGGCAGGGCGGGCCGAGGTAGGTGCGCCCTGACGACCCACCTACGGCACCGCCCCACCCGCGGTCCGGCGTGCCCGCCGTCATAATGAGGACATGGCAGCCAGTGCGCACTCTCCCACCCCCGGACCTGAGCCGGCCGGGGCAGTCGCGGACGACCTGGCGCTGTACCGGCGCAAGTTCCAGCAGCGTCTGCCCGGCTCCCTGGACGAGTTGCGGGGGCCGGTCCGGGGGGTCGTGGATCTTCCCCTGCATGTGGCGTGGTCCGGGCTGACCTCGTACGACCTGGACAAGCCCCGTCAGCGCATGGGCCTGTACCGCACCGTGCTGCACGAGGGCCTGCGTGAGGACCTCACGTCCTTCCTGAACCAGGACGTTCTGCTGGAGCTGTGGCCCACACTCCGGCGTCTGGTCGGCCGCACCGTGCGCACCGTGTGGGAAGAAGCTTTCCCCCAGCTCGCCGCGCGCGGCCGACTGGCCGCATGAGCGAAGACATGCCGGAGCTGCACGCACGGCTCCTGGCGGACGTGATCGCCCTGGGCTCCCCCTACCCCCTCGTGCTGACCGGCGGCTACGCGGTGCGCGCGCACCAGCTGGTCGACCGTCCCAGCCAGGACCTCGATGTCGCCACCGAGAACCCGGCTCCGATGGCGGACATCGCCGCCACACTGCGCGACGGCCTCGAAGGACTCGGCTGGCAGGTGCAGTCCCTGGAAACGGCCCCACTGTCCGCCCGCTTCACCGTCCGCGACCCGGACGCGGGCCAGGAGGTCGAAGTCGACATCCTCAAAGAGATCTTCTGGCGCCCCGTCGCCGACAGCCCTTACGGCCCCGTTCTCGCGGAAGAAGACGTGATCGGGACGAAAGTGCGCGCCTTGGGAGACAGAGGCGCGCCTCGGGACCTGATCGACGTGTTCGCGGCCTCCCAGCGCTGGAACACGGCCGACCTAGAGGAATTCGGCCGACGGCACTCACGAGGACGCTTCGAACGCGAGGACCTCCAGGCCAACCTCGCGGGCGCCGAGTGGACCGACGACGAGGCGTTCGCCGCCTACGGCCTCGACGCATCCGCCATCACCGCACTGCGGGCCTGGGCAGTGGAGTGGGCCGACGACCTCGCCGAGAGACTCTACGAAGAAGACCAGATCCTCGGCGACCAAGACTGACCGCAGGCGCAGCCTGTCTCTGCCTCTTGGGCCGGTGAACGCCGATCTCGGATCATCCCTGTTCGACCTGCGAGGCAGTTCGTCCTCGCAACACAAGCGCGTGACAAGAGCGCGATGGTGCCTTCGACCACGAACGCCACCAGGGTGACCGCGAGCGGGACGCCCCGGAGAAACTTCACTGTTCCCGATACTCCCGAAGCCTCGGTCTCGCGAATGTCCGCGGACGGGGACCCTTCCGCCTGGCTGCGTCCCTGCTCCGGTATCGCGCTCACCTTCCGGTGACGACCGAAGGACGGCCAGCGGCTGAACGCGTCCACGCGCACACGCCGGCCATCGGTCCGGTCGAGAGGGAACACCTGTCCGAGATTCCCATTGGATGGCTTTCAGCATCTGCCAGGGGATCTCGTGATGATCGCCTACACCTTCACCACGCTCGGCTCGGACAGAGACCGGATACCAGCCAAGGTTTCTCACAGCGTTCTTCCGTGCCCCAGCCAGGCCATGGGAAACGACGGGCCATCGCCTCAGATTCGCGGTCGCTCACATGACCTCAAGCGGAACACTGGGACACGCCTCTGAAAATGACCCTTTGGGATCAGACCAGGACCTAGGACGCAGCGTTAGGCGGTTGAATGAGGCACGTAGTTTCCGCGTTGCCGACGATGAAGATAATCGACACCCAGCCCGAAAAAATCATCTTCATCATCCACCACACAGGGCTACCGTTCACCGACGACGGACGGCCGCAACTTTGGATCGTAAACAATGACAGGCTTATCCGTCCCTTCCACAGTACGGGTCGCCTGATCACCGGCGCCCTTCCGGGGCCCGCCTTGACTTGAATGACAGAATTTTCTAGTTCGATATCGTCTGAGCGCCGTCGTCGCTTCCGGCCGATTCCCACATCTGACCAGCCGGTCCGGTGAAGACAGCGTTGCCATCGGCATCCTGGGCCCGCAGACCGCCCCCAGCACCCGTGACAACGCTTACGCCTTCGCCCGCGACAGCGAACCGGGGCTGCTCCAGAGCCGTATTTTGCGCTGCTTCTGCCGACTTGACCCGAAGGACCTCTCGATACCCGTCCGGCATCGCCGTCAGCTGGCGGTCCGCTCCCGGCAGCACATCTGTGCAGGTAGCCGTCGCACCACCCAGGGCCGGAACGGGCAACTCACCCGGCCAACGAACGGACAGCCGCCGCTGCCCCTCCTTCAGACTGACCATGTCCGCAGCACCACCGGCGGAGAACGACACGTCCACCGCGGCAACGGCCGGGCCGACGGTGCCATCGCTGCGACGCTCAAGAGTCGTGCCAATGTCCTTCCAGGTGCCAGAGGCGTCCTTGGCCCGCCGAGGGGACGTCGACTGAGTCAGGGAGTACGTGCCGTCAGGGTTCGCGAACGTCTGCGAGTACTCGGTTCAAATACTGCGGCGCCGACAGGAAAACACGCACGTTTCACTGGGTGAATAGCCAGTGAATCACGCGGTTTGAGTTCGCCGGGGAACGCGAAAAGGCTCCCGCTTCGCCGAGTTGGCGGAGCGGGAGCCCTGGTGGTGGGGTGGGTCAGGCAGGCGGGGTGGACTCGAAGATGAGGATGCGGCCTGTGGTGTTGTGGCGGCGGAGGGGGATGATCGACTGGTAGGCGGGAGAGTCGTACCAGGACTGGGCCGCCTCGGGGGTCGGGAACTCGATGACTCCCGTGAAGGCCTTGCTCTCGCCTTCCAGGATCTGCCAGGGGGCTCCCCGGACGAGGTAGCGGCCTCCGTGGGGTTCCAGGGTGGAGACCAGTTGGGCGCTGTACTTCGCCACCATCTCGGGGTCGCCGGTGAGTTCGGCTTCGGCTATGACGTAGGCGGTCATGGGGTGTCCTCGTGGGTCACGAACGCGTCCGGCCCGCCGGCGGATGCCGGCGGGCCGGATGTGTTCGGCTGTCGGGGAAGCTAGGAACGGGTGGAGAGGGCCGGCTCGGTGGAGGGTGTGGTCAGGGACCTGGCCTTCTGGGTCAGGGCCGAGAGGGAGAGGAGGGCGAAGGCCACGACCGAGGCGATCGTGCGGATCACGTGGGAGGTCTGCCACCTGTCCCGGACGTCCGCCCAGTCGGCCGGCGGGGACGTGACCGTCCAGTCCCTCTGGTCCGCGTTGATCGGCAGGTTGACCGCGATCGTCAGGACGAGGATCAGGAGGAACAGGACCAGCGCCGCCAGGGGGAGGTAGAGGGCGGGGCCCTTCGCCCGCCAGGCGCCCAGCACGACGATCGCCGTCGCGATGATCGTGGGGATCAGGGTCGCCGAGGCCAGGGTGTCCAGGTTGTCCAGCTCCACCTGGCGGACCTGGGTGTAGACCGTGCCGTCGTA
Organism: Streptomyces sp. NPDC090106; assembly: GCF_044747265.1. NCBI lineage: Bacteria > Bacillati > Actinomycetota > Actinomycetes > Kitasatosporales > Streptomycetaceae > Streptomyces > Streptomyces sp. NPDC090106. The sequence continues at coordinate 305,127 of NZ_JBIVDS010000011.1, forward strand.
GTCGCGCAGGGAGGTCTCCAGGACCAGGACGCAGACCAGGAAGCCCGTGAAGACTCCGCCGAAGAGCAGGCCTGTCCAGCGCGCGATCGGGAACAGCGGACCTTGCTTCATTCGTCACTCCAGGACGGCTGCGTTGTGGGATTTCCTGTCTTGGGCACTCGCTCCCTCAGCCTTCCACAGGCCCACTTGAGAGTGGGTGGAGTCCTCTGGTGGCTCAGGAGGCCGCCGTCTTGGCCTGCGGGGCTTCGCCGGACTGCCAGACCAGGTCGAAGACGAAGCGGTGGATGCGCCAGCCGTGCGGGGTGCGGCGGGCCCGTGCCTCGTAGTGGCCGCCGATGTCGAAGTGGGCCGCCGGCTCGTCGGCCGCGCGGACGTGGATCGCCATCAGGTGGGCCGTCACACGGGCCTCGTCGCCGTCCAGGTCCACCGTGTGGTTCGCGCTGATGTGGTGGGTGCGGGCGAACGTCGTACGGGCCATCCGCTGGAAGTCCGTCAGACCCTCCAGGCCCTTGAACTCGCCGAAGGGGAAGGTGAGATGGACGTCCTCGGTGAAGATGCCGTCCAGCCAGGCGTCGCTGGCCCGGTCCTTGTCGAGGTGGTGGACGTAGCGGTCGCAGAGCCGGGTCAACTCGTCGCGGTCGTTGAGGAGTCGGAGCTGGCGGTGGAGGGATTCCAGGCCGGCCTCGGGGTGGAGGGAAGCAGTCATCTGCGGTCGTTCCTCACGTCGTGGGTGGGAGGGGCTCGTCACGCTGCTCGTTGGAACTGGATGCTGCGCCACGCCCTGGGCTGGATCGGGGTGGGCTGCTGACGGTGCCAACGGGCCGGTGCAGGAAGGCGGTTATTCGCCGGCGAGGTGAAGGAGGCCGCCGCCAGGCGCTGGTGGAGCACCGCCAGGACCGCCGCCAGTTCCTCGGGGGTCGGATCGCCCCGCTCGATCCTGATGTGGAGGGGTGAGGGTGTCATCGGTCGCCTTTCACTGGGGCGGGGTGCCGTGCTTGCGGCGTGGGAGGGCGGCGTCCTTCGCGGCGAGCATCGTCAGGGCGCTGATCAGGGAGGCGCGGGTGTCCGCCGGGTCGATGACGTCGTCCACCAGACCGCGTTCGGCGGCGTAGAAGGGGTGCACCAGGTTGCGCTTGTACTCGTCGATCTTCTGCGCGCGCATCGCGTCCGGGTTCTCCGCCGCCGCGATCTCCCGGCGGAAGACCACGTTCGCCGCGCCCTCCGCGCCCATCACCGCGATCTCGTTGGTCGGCCAGGCCAGGGCCACGTCCGCGCCGATCGAGCGGGAGTCCATGACGATGTACGCGCCGCCGTACGCCTTGCGCAGCACGACGGAGACGCGGGGCACCGTCGCGTTGCAGTAGGCGTACAGGAGTTTGGCGCCCCGGCGGATGATGCCCTCGTGCTCCTGGTCGACGCCGGGGAGGAAGCCGGGGACGTCGACCAGGGTGACCAGCGGGATGTTGAAGGCGTCGCAGAACTGTACGAAGCGCGCGCCCTTTTCGCTGGCCCTGATGTCGAGGACGCCGGCCATGGAGGCGGGCTGGTTGGCGACGATGCCGACGGTGCGGCCGTCGAGGCGGGCGAAGGCGCAGACCAGGTTGGGGGCCCAGGCCGCGTGGACCTCCATGTACTCGCCGTCGTCGACGATTTCCTCGACGACGGCCCGGATGTCGTAGGAGCGGTTGCCGTCGGCGGGGACCGTGTCGAGGAGGGCGGGGCAGCGGCGGTCCGCGGGGTCCTCGGTGACCGTCTCCGGGGGGAGTTCCCTGTTGTTGGCCGGGAGCATCGCGATCAGGTAGCGGACCTCGGCCATGCAGGTCTCTTCGTCGTCGTAGACGAAGTGGGCGACGCCCGAGGTGGCCGCGTGGACGTCCGCGCCGCCGAGGCCGTTCTGGGTGATCTCCTCGCCCGTGACGGCCTTCACGACGTCCGGGCCCGTGATGAACATCTGGGAGATGTCCCGGACCGTGAAGACGAAGTCGGTGAGGGCGGGTGAGTACGCGGCGCCGCCCGCGCACGGGCCGAGCATCACGGAGATCTGCGGGATGACGCCCGAGGCGAGGGTGTTGCGGCGGAAGATGCCGCCGTAGCCGGCCAGCGCCGAGACGCCCTCCTGGATGCGGGCGCCCGCGCCGTCGTTGAGGGAGACCAGGGGCGCGCCGGCCGCGATGGCCATGTCCATGATCTTGTGGATCTTCGTGGCGTGGGCCTCGCCCAGCGCGCCGCCGAAGATACGGAAGTCGTGCGCGTACACGAAGACCGTCCGGCCCTCGACCGTGCCCCAGCCGGTGACGACTCCGTCCGTGTGGGGCCGCTTGGCCTCCAGGCCGAAGCCGGTCGCGCGGTGCCGGCGCAGCGCCTCGATCTCGGTGAAGCTGCCCTTGTCGAGGAGCAGCCCGATGCGTTCGTGGGCCGTCAACTTGCCCTTGTCGTGCTGGCGTTGCGTGGCGGCGGGGTCGGGGCCCTGGAGGATGCGGTCCTTGATCTCCTTCAGCTCCAGTGCCGCCGCGGTGGACGGTGTGCTGTGCATGACCATCACTCCCAGTTGGGGCAGACCTGCCGCTCGGCGGCGATCCGTTCGGTGGCGTCGTCGGTGTACAGGCACTCGGTGGGCAGCCGGCGGGCGAGGATGTCGGTGGGCTCCGCGACACTGTCGGCGGGGGTCGCGAGGGCCACGGCCGCCACGTGCGCCGGGCAGCTCGGCATGTTCTCGATACGCCAGCCCCGGGGGCGGACGGGGGCGTCCGGGTCGGTGCGCTCGCCCAGGTAGTCGTGGCTCAGCTCACGGCCCAGGCCGGTGCCCAGGCCCTTGAGGTAGGCCTCCTTGCGGGTCCACAACCGGCCGAAGGCCAGAGGCTGTTCGGCGTCCTGGAGGGCGCGCAGCTCCCGCTGCTCGGCCGGGTGCAGTTCGGGCAGGCACAGTTCCACGGTCTCCTGCGTCGGCACGCGCTGGACGTCCACGCCGAGCGGGGCGGTCGCGATGCTGATCAAGGCGATGCCGTGACTGTGGGAGAGGGAGAAGTGCAGGCCGGTGCCGTGCAGGACGGGACGGCCGTGCGGGCCTCCGCAGCAGGGGCAGGTGTCCCGGCCCAGGGGGAGTTCGGCGGGCCGGATGCCGGTGTAGGCGGTGAGCAGGCGGCGCAACGCGATGTGGGCCATCAGGTAGGTGAGACGGTCCACGGGGCGCACGAAGGCCGCCGCGCGTTCTCGTTCCCGGTCGTCCAGCTCGCTGGTGACCATGTGTTCGGGGTGCTCGCCCGCCCATTCGGTGCCGATGACCCAGAGGTGGATCTGGGAGGGGTCGAGGGCCGGGCGGGAGGCGGCGGCGGTGCGTGTGGCGTACGGGGAGGGGAGTGGGGTCATCGCGCCCGTCCGTAGGTGGGTTCGGCTATCAGGTCGGCCAGTAACGCCGCGATCTCCGCCGCCGTGTCGTCGCGCAGCAGGTCGTGGGCCTTGATGCGGACGCCGAGTCCGTCCTCCAGGTGGCGCTTGAGGCAGAGGGCGAGCAGGGAGTCCACGCCCAGGGCGTGCAACGGGCGGTCCTGGCCCACCCGGTGGGCCGGTGGTACGTCGAGGGCGTGGGCCAGTTCCCGGCAGAGCCAGGCGGCGATCGTCCGGGTACGGGCGTCGTGGTCCAGGGCACGCAGCGCGGACGGTGCGGGTGGCCGTACGAACAGCGGGGTGGTGGTGTGGTTCATCGACGGTCGCTTCCATCGGTCGGGTGGACGGGACAGGGGGCAGGGCGTGCGGTGCTACGCGGCTGCGAGTGCCGTGGCGCCGGCCGTGGTCTCGCGGGCTGCCAGGGATTCCTCCAGGAAGGCCAGGGCGCGCAGGTGGTAGGCGTGGGCGGTCCAGCCGAGGCTGATGTTGTGGCCCGCCTGGGGTTGTCGTTCGACCAGGACGCGGGGGGCGTGCGGCAGCAGGCCGGGGAGTTCGGCGAGGGTCTGGTCGTCGTGGCGCCACCACTTCTCGTGCTCGGCGAAGGTGAAACGGACGGGGACCCGGACGCGGGCGGCCGTCGCGGTGAACCGGGCGGGCCAGGAGGGGACTTCGGCGCGTTCCCGTTCGGGCATCGGGGCGACGATGCCGGGGCAGTGGCGGAACGTGTCGGGCGGATACAGGCGCAGGGCGCCCCAGTTGTGCTTCCACTGGCCCCGGCGGTCGGCCGACGCGGAGGGCAGGGTGTGCGGTGGTACGGCCAGACGGTGGCCGATGCCGGAGACGTCCACGCCCAGCAGGTGGGCCGGGAGGCCGTCGGCGGCGCAGGTCAGGGCGAGTTTGCCGCCGTAGGAGTGGCCGAGGAGGAACAGGCCGGCGCCCAGGGTGTGGGTGGCCGTGTAGGCGGCGAGGGCCGTGCGGACCGTGGCGGCCTGTTCGGTGAGGGTCTGGCCGGTGGGGAGGTGGGGCGTCGAGGCGCCGTATCCGGGTCGGTCCAGGGCGAGGACCGTGTAGCCGAGGCGGGCGCCGAGGGCGAGCAGTGACTGGCCGGGGTGGGCCCGGCCGTCGAAGTAGCCGGCGGTCATGCCGCCGCCGTGCAGGGCGAGGACGGTGGCGCGGGGTGCGGCGGCGGTGGGCGGGGCGGCGAGGAGCGCGGAGAGAGGGGTGCCGCCGGCGTCCAGGGTGATGCGGCGGGGGCCGGGTGGGGCGGCTGTCGTGCGCGCCCCGCCCGGTGGGGGGACGTCCACAGTCACTGCGGGGTTCCCTGCGTGGTGTTCCCGGGGTCTCCGAACCAGCGGTGCAGGGCGGTGCGGAGTCCGGCCGGGTCGGGGGTGGTGCCGGTGGCCCAGGCGAGGTAGCCGTCGGGGCGGACCAGGAGGGCGGTGGTGGACGTCAGGACGGGTTCCGTGGGGTCGGGGCGGGCCGTCACCGTCGTCACCCGGTCCTGCCAGGGGGCGGCTGCCGCGCGCAACGCCGGGTCGTCGGCGAGGTCGAGGAGGACGCCGTGTCCCTGGTGGAGGAGTTCCATCGTGGTGACGGGGTCGCCGGAGGGGGTGGTGAGGGTGCGTGGGGGCAGGCGGCGGCCGAGCAGCGGGTGGGTGCCCTCCCCCACGTCGTAGTGGACGTCGAGGCCGGAGACCAGGCCGGAGAGGTGGCGCTTGACGTCGTCGTACTGGATGAGTTCGCCCATGAGTTCGCGCAGGGGGCTCATCTCGGGGCCGCCGACGAAGAGCATGCCCTGGGCGTGGGTGTTCATCAGGAGGCGGGCGCCGGCCGCGTGGCGCTCGGTGTGGTAGGTGTCCAGGAGGCCGATGGGGGCGCGTCCGGTGACCTCGGCGGCGAGTTTCCAGCCGAGGTTGGCGGCGTCCTGGACTCCGGTGCTCAGGCCCTGGCCGCCGGCCGGGAGGTGGACGTGGGCGGCGTCGCCCGCGAGGAGGACGCGGCCCCTGCGGTACTCGGTGACCTGGCGGGTGGCGTCGGTGAAGGAGCTGACCCAGTGGGCGGTGCCGCCGCTGATGTCCTCGCCGGTGATGTCCTGCCAGGCGTCGGCGACCTCCGTGAAACTGACCGTGCGTTCGCGCTCGCGGCCGGGTTCGACGTCGGGGACGACGATGATGCGGTCCACGCCCTCGCCGAGCGGGGCGGCCATCACCATGCCGCCGGGCAGGCGTTCGCCGAGGAAGCGCGGGCGCAGCTCGCAGCCGGCGACGTCGGCGAGGTACATGGTGCGGGTGGCGTCGGTGCCGGGGAAGGAGAATCCGGCCGCCCGGCGCACGGGGCTGCTGCCGCCGCCGCAGCCCACCAGGTAGGGGGCGGTGAGGCGTTGGACGCCCTGCGGGGTGGCGACGGTGATCTCGACGTGGTCGCCCTTCTCGTCGAGTTCGAGGAACTCCCAGCCGCGCCGGATGTCGGCGTCGAGCGAGATCGCCCACCGTTCCAGGACGTCCTCGGTGTGCGACTGGGGGACGCCGCGGGCGCCGAAGTGGGCGTCCTGGAGGACGGTGTAGTCGAACTGCACGCCGCCGAAGTGGCCCATGGGGGCCTTCTCCAGGTCGCCGAACCACGGCAGCAGGCCGCGCTGTTCGAAGACCTCCATGGCGCGTGCGGTGAAGCCGAGCCCGCGGGACTGGCCGGTGGGCTGTTCCAGGCGCTCCACGACGACGACGTGGGCGCCGCCCAGGCGCAGTTCTCCGGCGAGCATCAGACCGGTCGGGCCGGCCCCGACGATGATGACGTCGGCGTCCATCATGGTCTCTCCTCTCTCCTGCTGGGTGGGTTCCCCTGCGGGGTGGGTTCCCCTGCGGGGTGGATGGTGGTCAGCGGAACAGGGCGGCGATGTGCTCCGGGGCCTGGGTGCGGCCCCATTCCAGGGCCTCGCCGAGCAGTTCCGGGGTCGCCTCGAAGCACTTGTTGGCGGGGTCGCCGAGCGTGAACGGTGCCGGGAGGAACTTCGACTCGCGCAGCTGCTCGAAGATGAGCTCCGCGGCCTCCGCCGCCTCCAGGCCGCCGGCCTCGACCGCCTGGCAGGTGGTGCGGGTCAGGGTGAGCAGGGCGCTGATGTCCTCGCCGACGGGTGCGGGCAGGCCGGGGGTGGTGGTCTGCTCCAGGTCCTTGAGGATCTGGTCGTCCTTGTGCTCCATGAAGCGGCGGTAGGCCCGCTCGACGGTCATCGTCGGCATGATGCTCGTCGACTCCCACACCCGGGTGACCGCGTTCCACAGGTCGTAGTGCCGGAAGGCGACGAAGGAGCTGTAGACGAGGTCGTCGTGGACGTCGTACAGGCCCTGCTGGAGGCGGTCGATGTACTCGAAGCGGGACGTCGACCAGTCGCCGTCCTTGGCGGCCTCGATCAGGCGCCAGGCCAGGGAGTTGACGACCTCGGTGGTGTTGGTCAGGCCACGGGAGTAGAGCGCGTCGGTGAAGCCGGCGGCGTGTGCGGTGAGGCAGTGGCGCTCGCCGACGGTGCGGGTGGAGGAGTACTGGAGGCGGCCCGTCGCGACCCAGGGGCGGACGGTGCGGGCGTTCGTGAACTGCTCGGCGATCTGCGGGAACCGGACGAGGAAGTCGTCGAACTCCTGCTGGGGCGTGCGGTCCTGGGGGTCGGGCTTGGGGAACTTCCGTTCGTCCAGGGTGAGTCCCACGCTGCACAGGGGGCTGAGCGCGCCGTCGTGGTTGTCGAAGGGGATGACCCACAGCCAGCCGCCGTCGAAGACGTGGTGCAGGGTGCCGTGGTGCCAGGGGCTGGGCTGCTTGTGGGCGGCGGCGGAGGGGGCGTCGTCGTAGGGGGTGACGCCGACCATGTGGGTGAACAGGGTGCGGGAGTGGTGGCGGGCGCGGGTGGGTTCCTCGCGCAGGCCGAACTTCTCGGCGACCGGGGAGCGGTGGCCGCCGCCGTCGACGAGGTACTCGGCGTGGTACTCCTCGCCGCGGTCCGAGCGCAGCAGTACGCCGTCCGGGCCGGTCTCGATGTCCGCGATACGGGTGCCGAGGAGGGGGGTGGCGCCGTGGCGCACGGCGAGGTGGAACAGGTAGGCGTCGGTGTCCTGGCGGAACAGGTGGCTCTCCGTGCGCTGCCATTCGGGGACGACGAGCTGGTTGACCTCGTCGGGGTTCTGGGGCCGGCCCTCGCGGTGGTAGACGAAGCCGAAGTTCTGCTTGCGGCCGCTCATCGGGGAGACGTGGTCCTGGATGCCGCGGAAGCTGGCGAGGTGGACGATCTCGGGGACGTCGTAGCGTTCGCCGATGATGCGGGTCATGGCCGAGGTGTAGGGGATGGTGGACTCGCCCACGGCGAAGCGGGGGTGGGTGCCGGCGTCGATGAGGAGGACGTCGACGCCGTGGCGGGCGAGGACGGTGGCGAGCAGGCCGCCCGCCATGCCGGCGCCGAGGATGGCTACGTCGTGGCGCTTGTGCGGGTTCTTCTTCATGGGGCGCCCTTCGGGGAGTTGATGGATGGCCTCGGCTCCGCCGTCGGCCGACTTCTGGATTCCCACCCGCACCGCCCGTGCGGATTTCGTGATCGGGTGCGGGTGGCCCTGGTGGGACGGATTCGCCGTCGGCGACTGCGGGTGCGGGTGGCCCCTGACGGGGCGGAATCGCCGTCGACGGCTGCTGGCGCGGATGGCCCCTGGCAGGGCGGAACCGCCGTCGGCGACTGCCGGTGCAAATGGCCCCTGACGGGGCGGAATCGCCGTCGACGGCTGCCGGCGCGGATGGCCCCTGGCAGGGCGGAACCGCCGTCGACGGCTGCGGGATCGAGGGCCCTCGGCGGGGTGGCCGGGTGGCCGGGCGGTGCGGTTTCGGGAACCTGGTGCGGGTGCACCTGCGGGGAGGGGCGGATCCGCTGTCGGCGGGTGCGGGTGGCCCCTGGCAGGACGGAATCGCCGTCAGCGGCTACGGGATCGAGGTCCCCCGGCGGGGTGGCCGGGCGGTGCGGCTTCGGAGACCGGGTGCGGGTGCACCTGCGGGGAGGGGGCGGAATCGCCGTCGGCAGCTACGGGTGCGGCTGCCCCTGGCAGGGCGGGATCGCCGTCGGCAGCGACGGGTGCGGGTGGCCCCTGACGGGGCGGGATCGCCGTCGGCGGCTGCGGGATCGAGGGCCCTCGGCGGGGGCGGAGGGGTCTGTGGGTGGGCGTCGGGGGACGGGGGTGGGGGTGTGGGAGGGGTGGGGGCGTTTGCTGGTGGTGGTTCCGGGGGGCCTTGCCCCGGTGCTACGCGGCGGCGGGTGCCGGGGGGCCGAACCAGCGGGTCAGGGTCTCGGGCAAGGGAGCGGGACCGGGGGACGTCCAGGCGAGGTGGGCGTCGGGGCGGAGCAGGAGTGCGGTGGTGCCGGGGAGGGCGTCCGTGGTGGCCGTGACGGGGGTGACGTAGTCCGACCACGGCGCCGCCTCCGCCGCGAAGGCGGTGGCCTCGGGGGTCAGGAGGAGGAGCAGGGGCCGGGCCCGGCGGAGCAGCTCCGTGGACGTGCGCGCCCGGCCGTCCACCCTCAGCCTCAGTTCCGGGAGGCGGGAGCCCTCGTCCCCGTACGTGATGTCCAGGCCCGCGATCATCGAGGCGAGGTGGGTGCGGACCGTCTCGTACGGGACGAGTTCCTGGAACAGGGACCGTGTGGAGCGGGACTCCGGTCCGCCCAGCAGGAGTTGGGACTGGATCCGGATGTTGGCTAGGACCCTGCGGCCCACCTCGTGGCGTTCGGTGGCGTAGGTGTCCAGGAGGGTGTGCGGGGCCCTGCCCGTGGTGACCGCGGCCAGTTTCCAGCCCAGGTTCATCGCGTCCTGGAGGCCGAGGTTGAGGGCCTGGCCGCCGATGGGCATCTGGCGGTGGGCGGCGTCGCCGGCGAAGAGGACCCGGTCGTGGCGGTAGGAGGCCAGCTGGCGGTTGGCGTCTCCGAAGGCGTTGACCCACTGGGGGGTGCCCTGGGTGATGTCCTCGCCGGTCACCCGGTGCCAGACCTCGCAGACCTCCTTGAAGTCCGGTTCCCCGGTGCGGAGTTCCGCCGGTCGGCCGAACTCGTGGACCATGACCCGGGTGACGCCGTCGGGGCGCCGTGCGGCGACCGCCATGCCGTGTTCCAGGCGCTGGAAGCGGCGGTCGGGGACGTCGATGCCCGCCACGTCCGCGCGCAGCAGCTCGCGGGTCGCGTCCTCGCCGGGGAAGTCGGCGTCCAGGAGCCGTCGTACGGTCGAGTTCTCGCCGTCGCAGGCGACGAGGTACGCCGACCGGATGCGGAGCGGTCCGTCCGGGCCCGCCGCGACCGCCTCCACGCCCTCGGAGGAGGTGCGCAGGGCACGGAGGGTGTGCCGGCGCAGGATGCTCGCGCCGAGATCCGCCGACCAGTCCTGCAGGAGGCGTTCCGTCTCCGTCTGGGGGACCTTCCACTGGCCCGGATGGGTGCTGGGGAGGGTCAGGTCCAGGGGGATGCCGCCGAAGTGGCCGCGGAGTTCGTGGGGCGGGGTGCCGAAGACCTCCAGCAGGCCCCGGCTGTCGAGGAGTTCCATGGTGCGGGCGTGCAGGGTCGAGGCCCGCGACTCGGTGGTCGGGGCCTCGCGCGTCTCCAGTACGACGACGTCGGCGCCGCCGAGGCGGAGTTCACCGGCGAGCATCAGCCCCGCCGGTCCCCCGCCCACGACGACGACGTCGGTGTCGAGCCGAGGGCCTGCCATGGTCAGCGCCGGTTCTCGGCGTGGTCCTTGGCGTGGCCCAGGGTGGCGCGCGAGTTGGTGCTGAGCGCGCCGTGGACGTACTCCCGGGCGTCCGCGACCGTGGCGTCCGCGCCGAGGACGCGGGCGATGTTCGCGGTGTTGAGGACGACGGTGTGCTGGGAGGAGGCCGTGGTGGTGCCGTCGGCGTCCTCGGTGAACGTCCAGTAGCCGGTGTGCAGGGTCATCAGCGCGGGCAGGGTCACCTGCTTGTAGGCGATCCGGTGGTGCGGGAACGTCACCCGGTACGACTTGGTGGTGTGCGTGGAGCCGTCCTTGGCGCGGGTGTCCATCTCCAGGCTCTGGAGGCCGGGGGCGGGCTCCTCGAAGCGGACGGTGGCCACGTGCGGCAGCCGCTCGGGCCACAGGCCGGCCTCGTTGACGAAGTCGTAGGCGTCCTTCGCGGAGCCGTCGACGGTGATCGAGTCCTCGAAGGAGAACGTCACCTCCTCGGTGGCGTGGGCGAGTTCGACGTTCGTCTTCAGCGCGGCCAGCTCGGAGCGGGAGTTGCGGTCGACGGCCTCGTCGATCCAGGCCAGGCCCTCGGGGTCGTCGTCGACGGCCCGGTAGTCGTGCAGGAGGCGGACCCGGGAGGTGGACGCGGTGAGCGCCTCGATGATCCAGGTGCCGCCCATCGCGGCGACCGGCGGGGTGGAGACCTCCTGGCGGAAGGTGATGCGCAGGGCCTCGGCGTCCAGGGTGCGGCGCGAGGTCCAGTTCTTCGGTTCGCCGTTGGCGGTGGCCCAGATGCGGATGCGCTCGCCGCCCGCCACGTCGTCGTCCGTTTCCACGCGGTCGACGAAGATGGTGGGCGGGAAGATCCGCGGCCAGTTCTCCACCTCGGCGATCAGGCGGTAGACGGCGGTGGCGGGGGCGTCGATGTCGACGGTGTGCTCGACCTCGCGGAGCGTCATGGCTGAACTCCCTTCCGGGGTGGGGGTGTCAGAAGTTGCCGAGGCCGCCGCAGACGTTGAGCGCCTGCGCGGTGATGGAGGCGGCGGTGTCGGAGGCGAGGTAGCCGACCAGGCCGGCGACCTCGTCGGGGGTCGAGTAGCGGCCGAGGGGGATCTTCGCCTGGAACCTGGTGAGGATGGCGTCCTCGGTGGTGTCGTAGGCGGCGGCGTAGCCCTGGCGGACGCGCTGGGCCATCGGGGTCTCGACGTAGCCGGGGCAGACGGCGTTGACGGTGATGCCGGTGGGGGCGAGTTCGTTGCCGAGGGCCTTGGTGAAGCCGACGACGCCGTGCTTGGACGCCGAGTAGGGGGCGCCGAGGATCACGCCCTGCTTGCCCGCGGTGGAGGCGATGTTGATGATCCGGCCGCGGTCCTTGCCGCGCATGCCACCGGTGTTGAGGACCTCGCGGGTCATGCGGAACACGCTGTTGAGGTTGGTGTCGATGACGTCGTCCCACAGCTCGTCGGCGATGTCGGCGGTGACGCCGCCGCCGCTGCGGCCCGCGTTGTTGACGAGCACGTCGACCGTGCCGAAGCGTTCCACGGCGGCCGTGACGAAGGCGGTGACGCTCTCGGCGTCGCGGACGTCGACGGCGGCGCCGTCCACGTCGAGGCCCTCCTCACGGAGCTGCTTGACGGTGGAGGTGACGTTCTCGGCGGTGCGGGCGCCGATGAAGACGCGGTGGCCGTTCGCGGCGAGCAGTCGGGCGGTCGCGAGGCCGATTCCGCTGGTCGCGCCGGTGATGACGGCGGTGCGCTGGTCCTGCTGCATGGCGGTTCTCCCTGTCCTGTCCGTGGTCTGGTGATGCGGGCGTGGCCGGCCGGGTCAGGCGGCGTCGGCGACCGTCGGGAGCAGGGCGTTGACGGCGGCGATCAGGGTGCGCGGGGTGCGGTTGTCGGTGAAGACGTCGTCGTCGAGGGCAATGCCGTACTCGCGCTCGATGCGTCCGCCGGTCTCCAGCAGGGCGAGGGACTCGTAGCCGAGGGAGTCGAAGTCGAGGTCGAGGATGTCGCCGTCCAGGTCGATGCCGTCGTCGGCGCCGGCGCCCTCCAGGAGGATGCGCTTGAGGTCGGCGAGGGTGAACGCGGAGGAGGTCATGAGGGGTTCCTTCGGTGGGTGGAGGGGCGGGCCGGGGTTGTGCGCGGGCATGAGTACGCCCCTGCCGGGGCGGGGGATGTCGCCGGCAGGGGCGTGTCTCGGGTGCGCCTCGAGGGCGCGGGCGTCCGGGGTGAGGTCAGATGCCCCACATCCGGCGCTTGCGGTAGCTCGACTCCCAGAACAGCTTGTTGAGGACCTTCACGGGGCCGGGCATCGTGTCGAGGAACGCCTTGCGTTCGGTGGCGTTCTGGCCGTCGGTGATCCACGGGAAGTAGACGGCGGCGCCCTTGGGGCCCTGCTTGCGGGCCATCGCGCCGCGGAAGGCGTCCCAGTCCTTGGTCGTGCAGACGTCCTGGATGAGCGGCAGGGCCGCGCTCTCCTCGTGCCGCATGTGGTCGCCGAGCAGGGTCGTGAGGTCGGCGACGCGGGCGGGCAGGTCGGGGGCGTTGCGGGCGAGGCCGTCGTCGACGGCGGCGAGCGCCGGGTCGAGGCGGGCGTGCTCGGCCTCCATCTCGTCGAGGAGCTTCTGGTCGTCGGGGCGGTCGGTGACCGCGGCGGCGACGCGGGGCCACAGGTCGGAGTCCTCGACGGTGTGGTGGACGTGGAGCTGGTGCTTGAAGTTCTCCCAGCCGTCCCGTACCTCCGGGGCGGTCGCGCGGCCCGCGGCGACGGCCGCGGCGAGGCGCTGGAGGTCGCGCCGGAAGGCGTCGTGCGTCGCGTACATGACGGCGAAGTTGATCGGTGTCTGTTGTGCGACTGCCATGGTGAGCCGTGCCTTTCGTGGGTGGTCGGCGGGTGGCCGATCCGTGGATACGAGAACCTGCCGCCGTGGGCCGGCGGCCCGGGACGCCCTCGCGAATGAGAGGGGCGGTCGGGGGGCGGGTGTGACACGGAGACCCACTCATGTGACGTGAATCACATTCGCGGGTGGGATGTCACATTTTCCGCGGCCAGGGCGTCTCGGGTGTGAGCGTCACAGGGAGGTGCACGATGTCCGATCACGACAGTCCGGCGGACGACCACGCCGCGAGCTCCGTCGAAGCCTCGACCGAGGTCTTCGTGGGCTACCGGGAGTTGCTGTTCTCGATCGTCTACAACCTGCTCGGCTCGGTCGCCGACACCGAGGACGTCCTCCAGGAGACCTGGTTGTCGTGGTCGGCGAAGGTGAGCCGCTCGGGCAGCACGGAGATCGACAATCCGCGGGCCTATCTGGTGCGGATCGCCGTCAACCACGCGCTGGCCCGCAAGGCCGCCCTCAAGCGGCGGCGCGAGACGTACGTCGGGCCGTGGCTGCCGGAACCGCTGGTCACCCGCGGCACGGGCGGCACCGAGAGCTCGGCCGCCGACGCCGCGCAGGGCGCCCTGCGCACCGAGTCGGTGTCGATGGCGCTGATGGTCGTGCTGGAGACGCTGTCCCCGCTGGAGCGGGCGGTGTTCGTGCTGCACGACGTGTTCGGGTACGCGCACCAGGAGATCGCGGGCATCCTCGACCGCAACCCGTCCTCGGTGCGCCAGCTCGCCCACCGCGCCCGCGCCCACGTCCAGGCCCGCCGCCCCCGCTACCAGGCCGATCCGCAGATCCAGCGACAGGTCACCGAGCGGTTCATCGACGCGGCGCTCGGCGGCGACCTGGGGCTGCTGATGCACATGCTCGCGCCGGACGTGACGATGTGGACCGACGGCGGCGGCAAGGTGCGTACCGCGGGTCTGCGTCCGGTCGTCGGGCGGGAGAAGGTGTGCCGGCTGCTCGCCGGGTACGCGCAGCGGGCGCCGCAGGACATCGACATCCACTACCGGCACGTCAACGGCGACCCGTCGGCCGTGGTGTTCTCCGAGGACTCGCCGTACGCGGTGCTGGTCATGGACCTCACCCCGGAGGACGCCCAGGTGCGCGGCATCTACGCGGTGATCAACCCGGACAAGCTGGCCCGGGTGCGCAGCGGTGAGAGCGACGACGACACCGTGGGCGAGGGGGACGGCGAGCCGGTCGTCGGCGGGAGCGGGGAGTGAACTCCCCCGCCGTCAGGCGGCCTCGGCGCCGTCGTGCCGTCCTGCCGCGCTCCCCACCAGCGGGGACCCGGCCGCGCGGTCGGTGTCCCGCGGGGTGAGCGCCTCGGTGCGGTCCTTGAGGAGCAGGGTGAGGACCGGGGCGGCGACGCCGGTGGTGACCAGGGCCATCAGGACCATCGCCGAGAACAGCTGCACGGTCAGCAGGCCGAGGCTCAACCCCACGTTCAGCAGCACCAGTTCGGTCAGTCCGCGGGTGTTCATCAGGACGCCGAGGACGGTGGCGTCCTTCCAGCCCATGCCGGTCAGCCGCGCGGACAGGGTGACACCGCCCAGCTTGCCGAGGCAGGCGACGGCGATGATGGCGAGCATCTGGACGACGCCGCCCGCGGTGAGGGTGGTCAGGTCCACGGACAGGCCGGTCACCACGAAGAAGACGGGCAGCAGCAGCCGTCCGACGGACTCCAGCGGCGGGAGCGCGACCCGGCCGAGCAGGCTGTCGTGGCGCCGGGGCATCACCAGACCGAACATGAACGCGCCGAAGATGGCGTGGATGCCGATGTGGGAGGTGACGAACGCCGACGCGAACACCCCGGCGGCCACCAGGACCGGCACGTACGGCGTGTGCCGGACCCTCAGCCGGTCCGCGAGCGCGGCGAGCGCCGGGCGGACCAGCCACAGCATGGCCGCGACGAACACCGCCGACCAGGCCATCACCGTGAGGAATCCGGCGGTGCCGGTGGCGGTGGTCAGGGCGACGACGACGGCGAGCATGCACCAGGCGAGCACGTCGTCCGCGGCGGCGAGACCGAGGGCGAGGGTGCCGGCGCGGGTGGACTGAAGACCCTGTTCGGCGATGAGGCGGGCCAGCACCGGGAAGGCGGTGATGGACATCGCGACACCGAGGTAGAGGGCGAACTCGGTGAAGGGGACGCTCTTTCCGTTCACCACGTCGTGCGAGCCGTGGATGAGGTAGGCCAGTCCGACGCCCAGCGCCATGGGCAGGGCCAGCGAGCTGATCCAGATGGCGCCGCTGGAGCGGAAACGGCCCTTGAGGCTGCCGCCGTCGAACTCCCAGCCGATGACGAACATGAACAGCAGCAGCGCCACCTGGGAGACGACCCCGAGGTGGGGGCGGATCTCGGCGGGGAAGAGCCGGTCGGGCAGGTCACCGGGGAACAGGCCGAGCAGGCTCGGTCCCAGGCAGATGCCGAGGGTGATCTCGGCGATCACCGCGGGTTGCCCGATCCTGCGGATCAGGGCGGTGAACACGGTCGCCAGGGCGAGGATCAGCGCGATGCCGCCGATCGCCGTGACGCTGATCCATTCGGAGTGGGGCACAGCTCTCTCTCCTGTGGGACATCCTGTGGGACGGGCGGGACTTTGCGGACACGGCCTAAGGGCGGGCCGCGGTGGGTGCCGGCACGTCCACCGGGCGCAGCTCGATGAAGTCGAACGCCTTGAAGCGGCGCATCAACGGCCGCAGCGGCGCCGGTACGACGGCCTGGGCGGGGTCGTTGAAGACGTGCGGCGCGGTCAGACGGATACGGCGGCCCCGGGTGTGCAGCTCGCAGCCGCCGGCGGCGATCGTGTTGCGCACCCAGTCGCACTCGGGGCCGTAGGGGAGGTTCATGACGTAGTGCGGGCCGCGCTTGAACACCTTGACCGGGGTGCGGTAGGCGCGCCCGGACCTGCGGCCGGTGTGGACGACGGCGCCGAACCCGGGCATGCGGGTCAGGACCGGGCCGACGAAGCGGTTGGCGACGTTGCGGTTGAAGCGGGCCAGTCGCCTTTGGACGGCGGACATCCGGAGCTCCTCGGAGTCGGGGCGGGGTGGGTCAGGCGTCGAACATGGGATGTGTGCCGCGCTGTTCCTCCTCCAGGCAGCCCATCGAGCCGCGGAAGAAGATCAGCGGCTCCGACTCGCCGCTGGGGACGCCGAGTTCGGCCACCTCGCCGACGAAGATCGTGTGGTCGCCGCCCTCGAAGGCGTTGACCAGGCGGCACGACAGGAACGCCATCGCGTGGCTGAGGACCGGCACGTTCGCGCTGGAGTAGTGGTGGTCGACGCCGTCCAGGGTCGCGGTGTGCTTGCCCGCGAACGCCCAGGCCAGCGGCTCCTGGCGGCCGGCGAGGAAGTTGACGGTGTAGGCGCCGGACTCCTCGACGACGGCGCGCAGCCGGGAGTCCTTGTGCAGGCAGAACAGGACGAGCGGCGGGTCGAGGGAGACCGACGTGAAGGAGTTGACGGTGGTGCCGGCCGCCTGGGAGCCGCTGCCGCTGGTGATCACGGTCACGCCGGTCACGAACATGCCGCACACGCTGCGCAGCAGCTTGCCGTCGATGCCGGTGACGGGGGCCTGTTGGTGGGTCGGGGTCACACCTGCCTCCTTGAGGGTGGGTGGGTCGGCGGATGCCCTGGGGTCAGCGGATGCCCTGCGCGAAGGAGAAGACCCGGTACGGGTCGTACGCGGCCTTCGTCGCGGCGAGCCGCGGGTAGTTCTCGGCGTAGTAGGACGACTTCCAGTCCGTCAGCGCCGGGTCGATGAAGTTCTGGTAGGTCTCGCCGCCGGAGTAGGGGTCGATCGCGGCGAACCCGCGGTCCACCCAGGCGCGGGCCGCGGCCCTGGCCTCGTCGGTGGCCGCCGTGGGGATCGTGGACAGGTAGTTGGTGGTGTAGAGGCTGTCGCGGTGGACGTAGGCGGTGTCGCAGCGGGCCAGGTCGGAGTCGGCGCCGCCCAGCGGCAGCACCTGGAGCTGGTGGATCTGCCCGGCTCGGCGGTCGGCGTCGAAGACCGCGAGCGCGGACGCCCAGGCGTTGCGGGCGATCGGCGCGGTGAACATCCGGCTGCGTTCCAGGCCGAACTCCGGCCTGGTGAGCTGCCCTTCGGGGCTGACGTCGACACGGTGGCACTGCTCGGTGGTCTTCGTGGCGCACCCGTACACGCCCATCATCAGCGTGCTGTACGGCATCACGGCCTCCTGGCGGACGACCGGCTGGCCCGTCAGCGCCAGCAACCTGCCGAGCTCGTCGGTGAGTTCGGCCGCCGTGCCGGTGGAGATGAGGCGGATCGCGGGGACCGGGACGGCTCCGGCGGCGGCGTCCGCGAGGGTGACGACGCAGGCGCCGCCGATCGTCCGCGGGGCGTCCGCGAGCCAGTTGACGTAGCCGTCGATCATGTCGAGGGCCTTGTCGTAGGAGAAGACGAGGGTCGCGGTGGCCACGTCGGTGACGGCGGAGGGGGTCACCGTGTAGGAGGTGACGACGCCGAAGTTGCCGCCGCCTCCGCCGCGGATCGCCCAGAACAGGTCGCTGTTCTTCTTCTCCGAGGCGGTAACCTGGCGGCCGTCCGCGAGGACGAGGCGGGCGGAGGTCAGGGCGTCGCAGGCCATGCCGAGGGGGCGGGTGAGGAAGCCGAGGCCGCCGCCCTGGACGAAGCCGCCCGCGGCGACCGTGGGGCAGGCTCCGCCGGTGACCGCGAGACCGGAGGGGGCGAGGGTGGTGAGCAGGTCCACGTTGTGGGCGCCGGGGCCGAAGGTGGCCGAACTCCCGCTCAGGGTGATGGAGTCGAGGCGGGAGACGTCGATGATCAGGCCGGTCGTCGTGGAGTAGCCGCCCAGGCTGTGTCCGCCGCTGCGGACGGCCACGGGGATGTCGTTGTCCTGGGCGAACAGCAGACACAGGGTGACGTCCGTCGGGCCGGCGCAGTAGGCGATGGCCTGGGGGTTGGTCGTGTCGAACTGGGTCTGTTCGAGCTGCTTGGCGGTGGCGTAGGCGGACTCGCCGGGCAGCACGAGGGTGCCGGTGAGGTGGGAGCGGAGCTGGGTCCAGGGGGCGTCCGCGTGGGCGAACGCGGGGCGCAGGGCGGCGAGCGCGACGGCGCCTGTCGAGGCGCCGAGGAGGGTTCTTCTGGTGAGCATGGCGGGCCCCTTCGGGGGATGCGTACGGCTTGCGCGGGTCAGGTGCGGGCGACCCCGGTGGGGCGGATTCGCCGTCGGCGGGAGCGAGTCGGGGTGTGGGGGTACGGGTGCCGAGTCGGCCGGGTACGACGGAGCCCCCGGCCTGCCGGCCGGGGGCTCCTGTGTGCGGGGGGTGTGGTGGGGGTCAGTGGGCGGGGGTCGCGTTCTTCTCGGTCCTGGTGGGTTCCGGGTCGGACGGCGGGGCGCCGTGGGCGGAGGGGGTGGGGCCGCTCCTGAGGGCCAGGCAGATCGCCGCGCCCGCGAACATCGTGAGGGCGGGGACCAGCATGGTGGGCTGGAGGGCGTCCACGAAGCCCTCGGAGAACACCTTGGAGGCGAGGTTCTGGATGGTGTTCGCCACGTCCTCGGGCACGCCCGACGGAAGGGACACGCCCTGCTGGGTGCCGACGCCCACGTGGTCGGCGCCGTTGGCGAAGCCGTCCACGAAGTCGGCGCGGTAGTCCGGGGGCAGCGTCTGGGAGGCCGTCGTGGCCCCCTCGCGCAGCGCCGAGACCAGCTTGGCCTGGAGCACCGCTCCGATGACCGCGCCCGCCAGCACCGAACCCACCTGCCGCAGCGCGTTGTTGACGCCGGAGGCCGCGCCCGTCAGCCGGGGCGGGACGTTGCGCATGACCTCGGAGCCCATCGGGGCGAAGGTGCAGCCCGCGCCGAGCCCGGCGACGAACAGCGGGCCCACGAACGCCGTCCAGGAGCTGTCCGTGTCGGCGACCAGGAAGATCCAGGTGATGCCCGCGCCGAACAGGGACAGGCCCGCCGTCAGGATGTACTTGCCGCCGTGCTTCTCCGACAGGATGCCCGCCGGGCCCGCCGTGAACATCGAGCCCAGGGCGAGGGGGACGAGCACCAGGCCCGTCTTCATCGCGCTGAAGCCGAGCACGGACTGGAGGTAGATCGTCGTCGGGAGCAGGATGCCGAGCACACCGAAGGAGACGGCGATGCCGACGAGGTTGACGACGGTGAAGTTGCGGTCCTTGAAGAGGGAGAACGGCAGCAGGGGTTCGTTGTCCTGCTGGCCCTTCTCGTAGAGGAGGAACAGGACCAGCAGGAGCGCCGCCCCGGCGATCAGGGCCCAGATCCCGCCGTTCCAGTCGTAGCGCTCGCCCTCGATGAGGCCGAAGGCCAGGCAGAACAGGGCCGCCGAGGCGATCAGCACGCCGACCAGGTCGAAGCGGTGGCTCACCACCCGGGTGTGCTTCGGCATGACCCGCATCCCGGCCAGCAGGACGATCACCCCGACCGGGATGTTGATGAAGAACACCCAGCGCCAGTCGAGGTGGGTGACCAGCAGGCCGCCGGCCGTCGGGCCGATCGCGCCGGAGACGCCGGCCACCGCGCCCCACACGCCGTAGGCCGCGCCCCGCTTCTCCACGGGGAACACGTCCGTGATGATCGAGAGGGTCTGCGGGATCAGCATCGCCGCGCCGATGCCCTGGACGGCGCGGAAGGCGATCAGCTGGGTCGGGTCCTGGGCCAGGCCGCAGGCCAGGGAGGCCAGGGTGAAGACGGTGACGCCGGAGAGGAAGAGGTTCCCCTTGCCCCGGATGTCACCGAGCCGGCCCGCGGTGATGATGAGGGTGGCGAGCACCAGGGTGTAGGCGTTGACGACCCACAGGACCTTGTCGAGTGACGCGCCGAGGTCGTCGGTCATGTCCGGGATGGCGATGTTCACGATCGTCAGGTCGACCAGGGTCATCACGAACCCCAGACACAGGACGCTCAGAACCGCCCACGGATTCGTCTGCCGTTCTCGAGTCATGTTCCTCTCCTTGTTGCGGCATGAGGCGCGCACGGTGTGTGGCGGTGCACCCAAGAGGGCGGGTGACGGTGAGGTGTGACATGACCGGCCGACGGTGAGACGCACGTCACATTCAGGGGGTGGGGGTGAGCCGTTCGCGCAGGAAGGCGACGACCCGGGTGCGGGCCGCGAGGGCCGGGTGGCCGGGGGTCTCGCGGACCTCGGCGGTCAGCACGGAGTGGGCGCCCTTGGCGAAGCCGCCGCCGTTCCCGGGCCCGGAGTCGAGCTCGATGACCTCGAAGGCGTCCCCGAGGCGCTTGGTCAGGGTGGCGAAGCGGTCCGCCGGGGACAGGCCGTCCCCGCTGAAGCGCAGGCCCAGCACACACAGGCCCTCGGTGCGGGTCCGGGCGGTCACCGTGTCCAGTTCGCCGGACGACAGGCCTGGGTCCGCCCTGCGTGCCCCGCTGACGGGGAGCGGTACGGACGGCTGGCTGACGACCGGGGCCAGGACGGCCGGGTCGACCGCCGCGGCGAGCGCGAACCCGCCGGTGAAGCACATGCCGATCACCCCGACGCCGGGGCCGGGGGTGCGCGCCGCGAGGTCCCTGGCGAGGGCGCGCAGATAGTCGGCGACGGGCCGGCGGGCATCGGTCGCGAACGCCCTGAACTCGGCGGACACGCACATGCGGGTGATCGTGCCGAGCATGTACGGCACCGACTCCGGCCGGCCCGGGGTGCCGAACAGGGAGGGCAGGCTGACCGTGAAGCCCTCCGCGACCAGGTGCTCGGCCAGTCCCAGCACCTGCGGGGTGATCCCGGGAGCCTCCGGGACGAGGACGACACCGGGTCCGGTGCCCTTCTCGTACACGTCGTGCGTGTGCGGTCCGGCGGTGAAGGGCCGCCTGGTGAAGCCGGTGAGGTCCGCGGTGGGTGCGCTGCCTGTCGTCACGGCGTGCTCCTGGGGTGAGGGTGCGTGCGTCCTGGCCGTCGTACGCCATCGGCGCCGCGACGGCCAGGGCGCGGGGGCCCGTCCGGCCGGTTCAGGCGACGCAGATTCCCTCGACGGCGATCTTCTCGTAGACGTGCGGGTAGGCGGTGATGCCGTCGGGGTACTTGGCGGCGGACTGCTGGAACTCGGGCTTGCTGAACGCGGCGAACAGGGCCTCGGTGGACTCCCAGACGGCGACGTTCACCAGGAGGCGGCTGCCGGCGGTGCCCTTGTGGAGCTGGGTCTGGATGCAGCCGGGGCTGCCCTTCATGTAGGCGGCGTCCTCGCGCCAGATCTTCAGGAACTCGTCGTAGAGGTCCTCGGGGACGTCGAAGACGTTGACCAGGGTGATCGGGCCGGTCTGGGTCTGGAACTGCTTCATCAGGGGGGTGGACTCGTCCAGCGCCTGGATGTTCATGGCTGCCTTTCGGCTCAGAGGTGTTGGGGGTCGAGGTCGTCCGGGGTGATCTCGATGACCGGGATGGGGCGGCTCGCGCGCTTCTGGAACTCGGCGATGAACGGGAAGACCTCGCAGAACTCGCGCCACCTGCGGTCGCGTTCGTCGCCGGTGAGGATGCGCGTGGTGGCCGGGAACTGCTCGGGGCCGATGTCGACGGTCACCTGCGGGGTGGCCTTCACGTTGTGGTACCAGGCGGGGTGGCTGGCCTGGGGGCCGCCGGGGACGTCGAAGTGGCCGGGGGCGGCGCACACGATGTAGCGGCCGTTGTCGTAGACGTAGCCGATGGGCAGGGTGCGGGCCAGGCCGGTCCTGCGGCCCCTGGTCGTCAGGAGCATCGCGTCGAGGCGGCCGAAGTGGCCCATGACGCGCCCGCGGGACTTGCGGTAGAGGAACAGGTGCAGGTGCAGGAAGGACTTGTTGACCTTCTTGACGTACTTGTTCGGGGGCTTGGAGTACAGGTAGACGTTGAACCGGGTGAACGCCTGGACCAACGGGTTGGTGTTCTCCATCTGAGGGCGGGTCGACGACCAGGAGGACAGCGCCGCCTTGTCCTCGGGCCGGGTGCTGGTCTGGGACATGGGCCTTCCTTCCACGGAACGGCTAGAGGGCCTTCTTGCCCTGGAGCGCGGAGCGCAGGCCGCTGCTGACCAGGGACCGGGCGATGTCGCGCATCTCGCCCTGGGGGGCCTTGCGCAGCGACCAGTTCATGAACTTGGCGACCATCGCGGTGCTCGGGTACACGAACCGGGTGGACTCGTCGTCCTTCCAGCCGAACACCGGGTTCAGTCCCTCGCAGTCGCGCAGGGCGGCGAAGACGATGTCGGCGGCGGTGTCGCCGTCGAGTTCGCCGACCTCGTACTTCTCGCAGGTCTCCGCGGTCAGTTCGAGGATCTTGCGGAACTCGTCGTGCGGCCACCACAGGCCCGGGTACGGGGTGTTCTCCAGGTCCTTCAAGTGCTGTTCGTCGCCGGTGAGTTCGTACTGGGCGCGGGCGCGGTGCAGACGCATCACGCCGGGGGTGAGGAAGCCTCCCCAGACCCTGAACACGGCGTTCCACAGGCGGAAGTGGGAGAAGGAGATGTAGGAGGCGTTGACGAGGTCGTCGTTGTGCCGCAGGAGCCCGCGCTCGACCTGCTCGACGTACTCGAAGCGCTCCACGGACCAGTCGTCGTCGGCGATCGACTCCAGGATGCGGGTGCACAGGGCGTGGACGACCTCGAAGGTGTTGGACAGGCCGCGGGAGTACAGCGGGTCGAGGAAGCCGGCCGCGTGCGACATCAGGCACCAGCGAGGGCCGATGGAGCGGGAGGAGGAGTACTGGAGGCGGTCGGTGGAGACCCATTCGCGGACCCGCTTGGCGCCGACGAACTGCCGTTTGACGGCCGGGTACTTGTCGAGGAAGGAGCGGAACTCCTGCTCGGGGGTGAGGTCCTTGGGCTTGGGGTAGGTGCGCTCGTCCATGGTGATGCCGACGGAGCACATCGGGTTCTTCGAGCCCTTGACGTTGTCGAAGGGGATGATCCAGAACCAGCCGCGTTCGATGAGGTGGTGCAGGGTGCCGCCGTGCCACTGGGCGGGCGGGCGCTTGCTGACCGGGTGGTGGGAGACGTCGTCGAAGGGCTTCACGCCGATGTAGTGGGTGAACATCGAGCGGGCGTGGTGCTTGAAGCGGCAGGGCTGCTCGCGCAGGTCGAACTTCTCCGCGAGGGGGGAGCGGAAGCCGCTGGCGTCGATGAGGTACTTGGCGCGGAACACCTCGCCGTTGCGGCCGGTGACGGTGACGCCGTCGTCGTCGAAGTCGAGGTCGGTGGCGAACCAGTTCTGCCGGGTGGTGCAGCCGTACTTGGCGGCGACGTTGAAGTAGTACTGGTCGCTGTCCTGGCGGAAGAGGTGGCTGGCGTCGGTGAGGACCTTGGGGATGACGAACATCGTCGCCTGCTCGGGGTCCGGTTCCTGGCCGGCCTCGTGCTTGATGAAGCCGAAGCTCTGCTTCTTGCCGTGGTGGGGGCCGATGTGGTCGGCGACGGCCTTGGCGCTGAGGAGGTGGCCGAGCTCGGGGACGTCGAAGCGGGACTTGAGGATGTGCAGCCACTCGATGAGCTGCGGGGTCATCGACTCGCCGACGGCGAACCGCGGGTGCTGGCCCGCGTCGACGAGGACGACCTTGGCGCCCTGCCGGGCGAGGATGGCACCGCTGACGGAGCCGGCGAGGCCGGAGCCGAGGATGAACACGTCGCAGTGCGTCACGTTGTCGGACTTCTTGGCCTGGCCCTGGGCCATGACCTTGCTGGGCATACGCGTCACCTTCTTCTCGTCCTGCGCGGACGTCGGCTGGGGGGTGGGGTCGGCGGCGCTCATCCGGTGCTCCGGCGCACGACGAGGGCGGAGTTGAAGCCGCCGTGGCCGCGGGCCAGGACGAGTGCGGTGTCCAGGGGTGCGGGGCGGGCCGCGCCGGTGACCAGGTCGAGGCGGTGGGCGGGGTCCGGGGTGACGTGGACGGTGGGCGGGATGACGCCGTCGCGGATCGCGAGGAGGGCGGCGGCCACGTCGAGGGAGGCGGCGCCGGACAGGAGGCGTCCGGTCATCGTCTTGGGCGCGGTCACCGGGACGCCGGCCGGGCCGAAGACCTCGGCGAGCGCGTCGGACTCGGCGCGGTCGAGGTGGGGGACGGCGGCGGCGTCCGCGAAGACCACGTCGACGTCGCCGGGTGCGGTGCCCGCGTCGGCGAGGGCGAGCCGGATGGCCCGCTGGAGCCCCGGCGGGCGGCCGGTGCCCGCGGGCGGGTCGAAGGTGGCCGCGTATCCGGCGATCTCGCCGTACACGCGGGCGCCGCGGGAGCGGGCGGAGGCGGCGTCCTCCAGGATGAGCAGCGCGCCGCCCTCGCCGGGCACGTGTCCGGCGGCGGCCGGGTCGAAGGGGAGGTAGCCGCGGGCGGGGTCGTCGCTCGTGGACAGGCGCCCGCCGGCGAGCTGGGCGACGTGGCCCCAGGGGCACAGGGAACCGTCGACGCCGCCGGAGACGATGAGCGGGACGCCCTTGCGGATCTGCCGGCGGCCCTGGGCGAGCGCGTCGAGGCCGCCCGCCTGGTCGGAGACGACGACGCCGGAGGGGCCGCGCATGCCGTGCCGGATGGAGATCTGGCCGGTGTTGACGGCGTAGAACCAGGCGAAGGACTGGTAGGCGCTGACGTACTGGCCGCCCTTGCTCCACAGGGCCTGGAGTTCGCGCTGGCCGAACTCGAAGCCGCCGGCCGAGCTGGCCGTGACGACGCCCATGTCGAACGGCGCCCAGTCCTCGGGGGTGACGCCCGCGTCGGCGAGCGCCCAGTCGGCGGCGACGAGGGCGAGGCGGGTCATGTGGTCGGTCTGCGGGAGGAGCCGGCCGGGCAGGTGGTCCTCGGCGACGAAGCCGGGGACCTCTCCGGCGAGCCGGGCCGGGTAGCCGCTCGCGTCGAAGCGGCGGATGGGGCCGATGCCGCTCGTGCCGGCGCGGGTGGCGGCCCAGTAGGCGTCGGTGCCCAGGCCGTTGGGGGCGGTGACGCCGATGCCGGTGACGACGACCCGGGTGGTCGTGGACGCGGTCCGGGTGGGGGCCTGAAGGTCCGGGGTCGTGGTCATGCCGCCCTCCGCAGCACCATCGCGCTCTGGAAGCCGCCGAATCCGCTGCCGACGCTGAGCACGGTGTCGGTGCGCTGTTCGCGGGCGGTGAGCGGCACGTAGTCGAGGTCGCACTCGGGGTCGGGCTCGTGGAGGTTGGCGGTCGGCGGGACGACGTCGTTCTCGATGGCGAGGACGGACGCGGCGATCTCCAGGGAGCCGATGGCGCCCAGCGAGTGCCCGACCATGGACTTGATGGAGCTGACCGGGGTGCGGTAGGCGTGCTCGCCGAGGCTGTGCTTGAACGCGGCGGTTTCGTGCCGGTCGTTCTGCTTGGTGCCGGAGCCGTGGGCGTTGATGTAGTCGACCTGCTCGGGGTTGATCCGCGCCTCGTCGAGGGCGAGGCGGATCGCCTCCGCCATCTCCAGCCCGTCGGGGCGCAGTCCCGTCATGTGGAAGGCGTTGCAGCGGGTCGCGAACCCGGCGATCTCGGCGTAGATGTACGCGCCGCGCCGCTCGGCCCGCTCGCGCTCCTCCAGGACGAACATGGCGGCGCCCTCGCCGAGGACGAAGCCGTTGCGGGTGCGGTCGAAGGGGCGGGAGGCGTGCTCGGGGTCGTCGTTGCGCGGGGTGGTGGCCTTGATGGCGTCGAAGCAGGCCACCGTGATCGGTGAGATGGGGGCGGCGGCGGCGCCGGCGAACATGACGTCGGCGCTGCCCTCGCGGATCAGCTCGGTGGCGTAGCCGACGGAGTCCAGGCCCGAGGTGCAGCCGGTGGAGACGACGGCGGCGGGGCCCTCGGCGCCGACCTTCCAGGCGACCTCGCTCGCGAAGGACGACGGGACGAAGTAGTCGTACAGGTGGGGAACGGCGTAGCGGTGGTCGACGAGGTCGAGGCGTCCGCCGTCGGAGACGATGCGGTACTCGCGGTCCAGGGCCATGGTCGCGCCGACGCCGCTGCCGACGGTCACGCCGACGCGGTACGGGTCGAGTTCGGGCAGGGCCAGTCCGCTGTCGGTGAGGGCCTCGGCGGTGGAGACGACCGCGAACTGGGCGGCGCGGTCCATGCGCCGGACCTCCTGCGGGGTCAGCCCGTGCAGTTCGGCGTCGAAGTCGACCTCGGCGGCGATGCGGGAGCGGAACGGGGAGGCGTCGAAGGTGGAGATGGTGCGGGTGGCGGTGCGGCCGTCGCTGAGGAGTTCCCAGAACGCCTTGGCGCCGACCCCGCCGGGCGCCACCACGCCGATGCCGGTGATCACTACCTGGCGGGCCATCAGGACGAGGCCCAGTGGTAGAAGCGGGAGGCCATCGCGTCGGCCGGGGAGCGCCAGGTGGCCGGGTCGTAGGCCTCGATGAACGGCTTGAGGTCGTCGCTGACCTTCATGAACAGGGGGTGGGTCTTGGCCTGTTCGATGTGCTCGCCGCCGTGGTCGGTGTCGAAGTCCTGGAGGTGGAAGTAGAGGCCGCGGTAGGAGAAGAGCTGGCGGCGCCGGGTCCCCATCAGGTGCGGCATGTCGGTGCCGTCGAACTCCTGGAAGATCCGCGCGACATCGGCGGCGGCTCCCGGGTCCATCCGCGCCACGATCAATGTGCTGTGCATGGGTAGTCTCCCTGGGGGAATTCGGGATGCGTTTCCGTGAGCGCATTTCGTTGAATGCGTTAGGGAATCTGGGGCGCACCGGGCGGGAATTCGTGGAATTCGCATCGCCGTGCGGACAGTTCACCGGATCCTCGCTTACAGCTTCTTCGGTCCTTGTCCGGATAACAACGCGCATCCGTGCAGATCCATGTCAGATTTTTCTCAGGCGACTGCCGTGGACCGTCAGATTCCGGATCCGCCGCGGCGGGAGAAGTGGGCGTGGACGTCGGTCTCGGCGTAGTACGTGCGGCCCGCCCGGGTGCGCCGGCGCCAGCGCTGTTCGCTGGCGAGGCGGTAGACGGTGCCGGTTGAGGTGGACCACAGCCGGGCCACGTCCGCGGCGCTCAGCCAGCGGTCCCGCGCCGCCTCCGTGTCCCGCATGGCGCGCCGCAGTTCGGTCCAGCGTCCGCCCGGCCAGGAGTGCGCGGGGTCGGTGTCGCACTGGATGCGGGCCCGGTCGCCCAGCTCCGTGGACAGCCGTCCGGCGCAGCCCGGGGCGACGCACCGCCCCACCGTCACGCGGCGCGGCGCCTCGTGGTGGGCGACCCGCCGGGCGGCGCGGACCAGGCGGGCGACCTCGCGGGTGAAGTCGGCGGCGGCCGGGTGCGCGGCGAGCCAGGGGGCGTGCCGCACCAGCAGCGCGGCGAGCGATCCGACGGTGCGCAGCGGGGTGGGCACGCGGCGCTGCTCGACGACGACCCCGCACCAGGAGCTGAGGGTGGTGACGATGTCGGCGCGCACGTCGGCGGCGGCGGCGTTGAAGGGAAGTCCGGACGGCACCGGGCCGCCGCTGGTGCGCTCGCGCGGGTCGTCGCCGCGCGCCCCGAGGGCGCCGCCGAGGGCGTCCGCGAGGTCCTCGTGCAGGCCGGGCAGTTCGCGCAGCCGGGTCACCAGCAGGCGCAGGCAGTCGGGGCACAGCCGCATGCGGTGTCCCGCGAGACGGGCGGAGTCGCTCGTGCGGCAGTCGGTTCCCTCGCAGCGGGTGCG
Organism: Streptomyces sp. NPDC090106; assembly: GCF_044747265.1. Taxonomy (NCBI): domain Bacteria; kingdom Bacillati; phylum Actinomycetota; class Actinomycetes; order Kitasatosporales; family Streptomycetaceae; genus Streptomyces; species Streptomyces sp. NPDC090106. Next base: position 332,711 of record NZ_JBIVDS010000011.1, read on the forward strand.
GGTCTCGGTGGAGGCGATTCCTGGCAGGTCGACGTGGTTCATTCGAATCCCCCGTGGACGGTTGAAAGGGCATGCGCGCGCACGGCTTTGCCGGTTGCCGGAACAAAGGCCGTGAGCGAGGCAGGCGGGTGCGAAAAAAGCGGGTACGAGAAAGACGGATACGAGAAGGACGGGTACGGCACAACCGGTGCGGGAAAATCGAGTGCGGGAAAGGCTCAGGCGCGGCCGATACGGAATCCGACCCCGTGCACGGTGACGATCCAGTCGCGGGAGCCGAGCTTGCCGCGCAGGCTGCTGACATGGGTGTCGACGGTGCGCCGGGACCAGGAGTCCGCCCACACCTCGCGCAGCAGCTGCTCGCGGGTGACGACGGCCTCGGGCCGTGAGGCCAGCAGGTGCAGCAGGTCGAACTCCTTGCGGGTGACCGCGACGGTGCGTCCGCCGAGGCGGACCTCCCGCAGCTGCGCGTCGATGCGCAGCGCCCCGATCGACAGGACGCGGCTCGTGGTGCGGGGCTGGACGCGGCGCATCACGGCCTCGATACGGGCCAGCAGCTCGCGCAGCCCGCAGGGTTTGACGAGGTAGTCGTCGGCGCCGGCCTGGAGGCCGAGGACGACGTCGAGTTCACCGCCGCGGGCGGTGAGCGCGATCACGGCGGTGCGCCCCGACGACGAGAGCTGACGGCACACCTGGAGGCCGTCGACGTCGGGCAGGTCCAGGTCGAGCAGGACGACGTCGACGTCCGTCTCGCCGTAGGTCTCCAGGGCCGCGTAGCCGTCGCGGGCACGGTCCACGTGGTGACCGTGCCGGCGCAGGGCCTCGGCCAGCGGCTGGGCGTCGTCGGCGCGGGCGTCGACGATCAGAACCCGCCAGGCGGTGTGGGCGGGGGTCGAGGTGGGCGCGGTGAGCTCGGACATCTCACGGCGCGCCGGTGGTCGTGGGCTGAGCAGGTCGGCTGTCGCCTGACGCATGACTCACCTCCGGGGTGGCCTGATTCCAAGGCGCGTGCAGCATTTCGGCCACTTTAGGAAACCGCGTGCCAAGCCCCGGTCAGAGCAAGTGCAGAGGATGCGCAACGGGCGGCACGGGCTTCGCCATCGACACGGGCGGGCCGCCGGGTCCGGCTTGCGGAAGGTTGACATGCCGGTGCGGCTGCCCTGGCACGGCTGTGCGGTGGACTTGTCGTGAGGCGCCCGATGCTGACAGCAGCACTGATCCTCCCGATCACCGGCTACGACGACGGAGTGGAGCCATGACCATGAACAGTGTGTCGGCGGTGGGACGTACGGCGTGGCCGGGCGGGCCGGAGGACGGGGCGGGGCGGCGTCCGGTGTGGGTGCCCGCCGCGGCGCATCCCTCGCGTCCGCCGCTGTTCCCGGTGGCGGGGCTGCTGCTCGTCGTCGACGGCCGGGACAACGCCCGTGCCTGGGTGCCGGGTTCGGTGCGCACGGTGCGGGCGGGCCGCGACGTCACGGGCAGCGCCCTGTCGTGGTCGGAGTGTCTGGACGGGCTGCGCCCGGCGGGCGTCGTCGTCGATCTGCCGTCCGGGACGACCGGTGCGGGACGGACGATGGAGCTGGTACTGCCGCTGCTGCGGGCGGCCTGCGGTTCGGCCGGGGGCGGCCCGCTGCACGTGGCGTTCCTGACGACCGGGCGGGCCCGGCCCGAGCTGGCGGCGGCGCTGGGCGCCGTCGCGCAGATCGCCGCCGTCGAGGACGGCCGGGTGCGCGCGGTGTCGGTGCGGGTGGCGGCGCTGCCCGGCTGGGCGGCGGACCCCTTCCATGTGGCACGCGCCGAACTGGCGCTGCCCCGGCCGGGGTTGGCGGAGGTGCGCTACACCCCGGCGGGCCGTGAGGTGCGGGTGCTGCGGGCCGGTGAGCGGCCCGGGACTCCGCGGACACCGCTGCGCCGGGGCGGCCGCTATCTCGTGGCGTCCGACGCGGGCGGCCTGGGCGAGCGCCTCGCGCTGCGGTTGGTGCGTGGGCTGGGCGCCCGCGTCACCCTGTTGCAGCCCGGCGAGGGCGAGGTTCGGGGCGTACTGCGGGTCCCGGGCCGTCCCGGCCGGTACGACGACGTCCGCGCCGCCGTGCGGGCGGCGCTGTCCGCGCACGGCGGTCTGGACGGCGTCCTGCACCGGACGGCGGGCGCCGAGCCGCGTCCGCTGGCGCGGCTGTCGGCGCCGGTGGCGCGGGAGGCGGTGGCGGACGCGGTCGAGGGGGCCGTCCATCTCGACCGGGCGACCGCGGATCTGCCACTGGACCTGTTCGCGCTGGCCACCGCCGCCGACCCCTACCGGGCAGTGGTGGGCGCAAGCGTGCCCGCCGCGGTCGCCCGCGCCCTGACCTCCCTCGCCGCCTCCCGCACCCGTCTGGCCCTGGCCGGTTCCCGCAGCGGTGTCTCGATCGCCGTGTGCGGGCCGGACCTCGACGACTGGCCGGCCGTGACGGACGGCACCGGATCGTCACGGGCGGCATGACAAGATCGCCCGCAGCCGCTGCGGACCACCGCGGATCACCCTCGGACACCCCCGCGAAACGCGGTCGCGCGCCAGGTGACCGCCGGGCGCACACCCGCTGTGAGCTGCGCTTTCCTGATGATCTTCCCAGGGGTATGACAAGGTCCCGGCGCGGACCGCACCCCGTATGACAGACCGGCGGCGCGCCCCGTCGCCCATGGCAGAGGCCAGCCATGAAACTACCGGTCAAGCGCACGGTTTTCCGGTCGCGACCGCGGAACGTTGACGTCCGTCGCGCCCGCTCATCAACCTCGCAGGCATCCGGTCATGTGGACGGACTCCCCCGGATCTCCCGGAACTCCCGGGATATCGCCGGACTCTCCCCCGGATTACCCGAGAGGAGCGTGAGCGCAATGAACGTACTGGTCGTCGAGGACGACGACGGGATGGCCGAGGCACTCCAGCAGATGCTCGGCCAGCACGGCTACGACACCCGTCGCACCGGTACCGGCGGCGAGGCCCTGGCCAGCCTGAGCGGTGCGACGCTCGTGCTGCTCGATCTGAGCCTGCCCGACCTGGCCGGGCACGAGGTGTGCCGGCGGATCAGGGAGAACTCGCACGTACCGATCGTGGTCCTCAGCGGCAGCGACCACGAACTGGACCGGGTGACGGCGCTGTACGCGGGCGCCGACGATTTCGTCCCCAAGCCCTTCAGCCGGTATGAACTGCTCGCCCGGATCGAGGCGGTGCTGCGGCGCAGCGCCTGCCGCTGCGGGCGCCCCCAGGACGGCCCGGCCGCCGACCCCGCGTCGCTCCCGGTGCAGGAGCCGCGTCGGCGGCCCGCCCCGCAGGAGGCCGCCGGGGAGCCTGCCGGGGTCCAAGAACGTCTGAGCGCGGGCCCGTTGTGGCTGGACGCGCGCACCCGTCGGGTGGTCCTCGACGACGAGGAGATCCACGTCACCCGCAAGGAGTTCGACCTCCTCACGATGCTGCTGGAGGAGCCCGGCGCGGTCATGCAGCGCGAGGACATCATGGCCCGGGTGTGGGACGAGAACTGGTTCGGCTCCACCCGCACCCTCGACGTCCATGTCGGTTCCCTGCGCGGCAAGTTGGGCAGCACACGGTGGATCGAGACGGTCCGGGGCGTCGGCTACCGGCTGACCGTGCCGACGGCGCTGGGCGCGGGGTGCGAGAGGTGACCGCGCACGCCGACGCCGGGCCGTACGGGCTCGCGGCGGCCGCCGCGCACCAGTTGCGGGGGCCGCTGTCGTCGATCCGGCTGCGGTTGCAGCTGCTGGGCGAGCGGCTGCCCGACGTCGCCGAACTCCCGGGTGTGCTGCGCGAGGTGGACCGGCTCGCCGCGCTCCTGAACCAGATCCTGCGATGGGGCGCGGCGGGGGTTTCCGCTCCCGGCCCCGAGCCGGTGGAGGCACTGGACGTCGCTGCGGCGCGGGTGGACGCCTGGAGCGTGGTCGCCGGGGCGCGGGACGTGCGGGTCGACCTCACCGGGACCGCGGTGACGGCCCTGCACACGCACGGCGCGCTGGAGCACGCCCTCGACGTGCTGCTGGACAACGCGGTCCAGGCGGGCCCGCCCGGCACCACCGTGACCTGCGCCGTGCATGCGGCCGGCCGCTACGCGCGGGTCAGCGTCACCGACGAGGGGCCCGGCATGTCGGACGCCGAACTCGCCTACGCGGGACGCCCGTTCTGGCGCGGTGAGGCGGGTGCGGGACGCACCGGCAGCGGGCTCGGCCTGTCGATCGCCTCCTCCTTGCTGACCGCCTCCGGCGGCCGTCTCGAACTGGCCCGCGCGGCCTCGGGCGGTCTGTCCGCGACGGCGGTGCTCCCCCTGCAACCGGACTGATCCCCCTCCCCCGGAGTCGCCACATGCCCGTCGAGGTCCTTCTCGCCCACCCCAGCCAGGCCACCGCGGCCCGGCTCGCCGCACTGCTCGCCGCCGAGGACGGCCTCGACGTCGTCGGGGCGTGCGCGGACGGCACGCGGGCGCTCGCGCTGGCCGGCCGGCTGCCCCCCGATGTGCTGGTGACGGGGCTGCGGCTGCCGGGCCTCGACGGGGTCGAGCTGACCCGCCGGGCCGCCGCGCGGGGGGTGCGCGTCGTGGCGCTGGTCGACGGGGCGCCGGTGCCGCTGGCGCTCGCGGTGCTCGGGGCGGGCGCGCGCGGTCTGGTCGAGCACGCCGACGGGCGTGAACTGCCGCGTGCGGTACGGCTCGTGGCGGCCGGCGGGGCGCTGGTGTCGCCCCGGCTGACCCGGCCCCTCATCGAGGCGTGCGTCCACGGGGCGGTCACCGTCGTCGGGCCCGACCTGGGGCGGCTGACCCCACGCGAGCGCGAGGTGCTGTCCCTGGTCGGCACGGGCCTGTCGACGCAGGAGATCGCCGACCGGCTGGTCGTCGCCGAGGTCACCGCGAAGACCCATGTCCGCCGCACCATGGTGAAGCTGGGCGCGCGTACCCGTACCCAGCTGGTCGCCATCGCCTGGGAGAGCGGTCTGCTGCGGGGCGCGCGCCGTCGGCGCGAGGGTGTCTCAGCCCCGTCTTGAGCCCTGTTCGAGCGTCCTTGGCAATCCTCGGAGGCAAGGATCGGCGCCGACTGCCGTACGGGGGAAGGTATGCCAACGGAAACGGATCTGTGGACGTACCGGCCGGCGGCCGAACTCGTGGGCCGGGAACTCGACGTGGTCGCCGTCCAGGGCCGGCTCCAGGACCCCTCCGTGCGGCTGGTCACGCTGACCGGGCCCGGTGGTGTGGGCAAGAGCCGGCTGGCGACCGAGGCCGCCGCCGGGGTCGCGGGCCTGTTCCCGGGCGGGATCCACGTCATCGACCTGCCCGCGTGCGTCGACCTCGAGTCGGCGCTGGAGGGCATCGACAAGACCGTCCGGGACGTCACCGACCGCACCCTGCTGCTCCTCGACGGTGTCGAGCACGTGGCCCGGGACCTCGCCACGGCACTCGCCCGGCATCTGACCGCGACGCCCCGGCTGACCGTCCTCGCCACCGGGCAGGAGATCCTGCGCGTGTACGGCGAGTGCGTGCTGCCCGTGGCCCCGCTGCCGACTCCCGGACCGCTGGCGGAGGCCGACGTCGCCGACGTCCAGGACAATCCGGCCGTCGGGCTGTTCGTCCGCGGCGGCCGGCTGGCGGACCCGGGCTTCGCGCTGACCGAGGACAACGTCGGCGCGGTCGTCGACATCTGCAATCTGCTGGAGGGCGTCCCGCTGACGCTGGAGCTCGCCGCGCGCAGGCTGCGGCTGTACCCGCCGCAGGAGTTGCTGGGCTGGCTGCGGCGCGGCGGCGACCGGCGCTTTCCCGGGCCGGTGGACCTGCCCGAGCGGCAGCGGTCCCCGCTCGCGGTCGCCGAGTGGAGCTGCCGCTCGCTGAGCGGGCCGCACCGCACGCTGCTGTCGTGGCTCGCCCTGTTCCAGGGGGGCGCCACCCTCGCGACGGCGGAGAAGGTGTCGCCGCTGGGGCCGGTGGAGACCGCCGTCGCACTGGACCACCTGCTCGACCTGGGGCTGCTCACCCTCGACGAACAGCCGCGCGCGGAGAGCCGGTTGACGATGCCGCGCACGATCCGCGCCCATGGCCTCGCCCTGCTCGACGCGGCGGGCGAGGAGCAGGCTCTGGCCGCCCGGCAGGCGCACGCCCGCCACTACCAGCGGCTGCTGCCCGCCCTGGAGGGCCGCTTCCAGGGCTCGGAACAACAGCACTGGCTGCGGGTGGCGGTCGCCGAGCACGACAACATCCTCGCCGCGCTGCGTCACCTGGAGGACCGTGGGGACGCGGACGAGCGGGGGACCGCGCTGCCGGAACGGGCCGGGCTGGTCGCCGCGTGTCTGCAACCCTGGCTCGTGCGGGGCGAGTTGAAGGAGGGGCTGCGCTGGTTCGACGCCACCGGGCAGGCTCTGAAGGGCACCGGGCGCGCCGAGCGGGCCCAGGACGAGGAGTGGCTGCGCACCCGGGCCCGTCTGTACTCGGGGGCGGGGGTGCTGGCCGCGGCGCTCGGCGACCACGACGGGGCGGCGCACCGCCACCGCCGGGCCGTCGCGCTGTACCGGCGGCTGCGCGACCCGCAGGCCGCCGCCCTGCCCTCCGCGCGGCTCGGGCACGCGCTGTTCCGGTGCGGGGAGCGGGCCGAGGGGCAGGCGCTGCTGTCCGCGTCGCTGGTCACCCTCGACGCCCAGGGCGACACCGCCGGGTCCGCGGAGGCCGCCGCCGCGCTCGCCGAGGTGCATCTCGCGGTGGGCGAGACGAAACGGGCGCGAGTCCTGCTGGAGCGGGTCGGGCGCATCCAGCGGCAGAACGGCGCCGTCCGCGACCTGGCGCGCACCGTGCACATCGGGGCCCGGCTGTGCGTGTGCGAGGGCGACGACGCCGGTGCGCGGGCGGCGCTGAAGGAGAGCATCGGGCTGTACGAGTCGATCGGTGAGCGCACCGAACTGCCTGCTGTCCTGGAGCTGTTCGCGCTGCTGGTCCTGGAGCAGGCGGGCCAGCCGCAGCGGGCCGCGCGGCTGCTGGCGGCGGCCGGCGCGCTGCGCTCCCGTACCGGGGTGGGTGTCGAGCGGGAGCGCGCGGACCGGTTGGGGGCCGCCGTGGAGGAGCTGCGGCGCCGGCTGGGCGGGGCGGTGTTCGCCACCGCGTGGGCCGAGGGGCTGCGGCTGCGCCCCGAGGCGATGGCCGCCGAGGCGCTCGCGGCGACGGAGCCGGGCCGTGACGAGGGCGGCACGGAGGGCGTCGCGCTCACCCCGCGCCAGTTGCAGGTGGCGCTGCTGGTGGCCGACGGCATGACGAACCGACAGATCGCCCGGCATCTGGACATCGCCGAGTGGACGGTCGTGAACCATGTCCGGGGCGTGATGCGGAAGCTGGGGTGCGGTTCCCGGGTGCAGATCGCCTGGGCGGTGGGGAGGAGCCGGTGACGGTGCCGTTCGCGGAACTCCTGCGGGAGCTGGGACCGCCGGCCGGGGCCGGGCGGGGCTTCGTCGGCCGGGGCCGCTGGCGGACGGAGACGGTCCTGCACGACGTGTACCGGGGCGCGGCCCGGCATCCGCACCGCGCCGCGGTCGTCTCGCACCGCGCGCACCGCCCTGACGGCAGCCGGGTGACCCGGATCTCGTACGCCCAGCTCGCCGCGTACACCGGCCGTTTCGCGCACGCCCTGGACGCGCTCGGGGTGCGGCCCGGGGACCCGGTCGCGCTGCAACTGCCCAACCGGTGGGAGACGGTGGCGCTGCTGCTGGCGTGTCTGCGCACGGGTGCGGTGGCCGTGCCGGTGATGACCGGGTACGGGGCGCGGGACCTGGAGGCGGTGCTCGGGGCGTCCGAGGCGCGGCTGTGCGTGGTGACGGACCGGTGGGAGGGCGCCGAGCCCGCCCGGGTCCTGGCCTCCCTCGCGCCCCGGCTGCCGTGGCTGCGGCACCGGGTGGTGCTGGCCGACGCGGTGGCGGGGGCGGACGCCGTGGACGCGGGCGCGATCGATTTCGTACGGCACTTCGTGCGCTCGCCGCACGAGCGGTACCGGTCCGCCGGGTGGCTCCGGCTGCCGTCCGGGCCAGCGGACCAGGTCTGTCTCGCGGTGACCTCGCTGGGGCTGCGGTCCGCGCACACCATGGCCCTGTACACGCCGAACACGCTGCACGCGGGCCTGCCGGGAGGTGTGGGGTGGGCGGAGGCGGCGTTCTCCGCGCTGCCGCTGGCCGCGTCGCCGTCGCTGGCGCACGGGGTGCTCGCTCCGCTGACGCGCGGCGGGACGGCCGTCCTCCAGGACGTGTGGGACGCGCGGGCCGCGCTCGCGCTGCTGGCGGCGGAGGAGGTGGGTCACGTGTACGCGACGCCCGCGCAGTGGGCGGACCTGGTCGCCGAGCGGGAGCGCGGGCCCCGGGAGGCGGGCGCCGGGCTGTACGGCGCGTTCGTCTCCGATCCGGCGGGTGTGCCCGCCGCGCTGGCCCGCGGGGCGCGGGCCGCCCTGGGGGTGCCGTTGCGGGCCCTGCCCGGTCCGGCGGCCCGCGCCGAGGACGGGCCCGGCCCCTCCTCGCCGCTCGCGGTGTGGCGGCGCGACGGCAGTCTCGCCCCGACCTGGGGGCGCGACGGTGCGGGTGCGGTGGTGGCCCCGGACCACACCGACGAGGTCGGCGGACTGTTCCTGGTACCGGTCACCGAGATCGAGGCGCTGCTGGCGGTCCATCCCCGGGTCGCGGAGGCCGCGCTCGTCGCCCGCGCGGACCCCCGGCACGGCGAGTTGGCTTGTGCTGTCGTCGTCCCCGACGGGACGCCGCCGACCCTCGCGGAGCTCCGTGAGCATCTCACCGCCCGGGGCGTCCCGCCCGCGCATCTGCCCGCCGGGCTCCTCCTGCGGGGCGCCCTGCCCCGCACCTCCTCCGGCGCGCTGCGCCGCCGGCACCTCCAGGAGACGATCGCCCTGTGAGGGCCGCGCGCGGCGTGAGAGGGGGCGGGCCGTCGGGTCAGCTCAGTGCCCGGTAGGTCTCGTGGACCTCCCGGTTGAGGGCCCAGGCGTCCGCCACCTCGCCCAGGTGGGCGAGCTTGTCGGGGTTGGTGACGGAGCGGACGGTGTGAACGCGGCTGTCGCGGACGTCGAGCATCCACACGTTGAGGACCTTGCCGTCGCGGTCGCGCAGCATGGCGCCCGGCTGCCCGTTCACCTCGCGGGTCTCGAGCGTGACATCGACGCGGGACAGGTGCTGGAGGAACGTGGTGAGGAGGCGGGCCACCGTGTCGGCGCCGACCATCGTCCGGGCGAGCTGGGGTGCCTTGCCGCCCCCGTCGCCGACCAGCTGCACGTCCGCGGCGAGCAGTTCGCGCAGTCCGTCGACGTCGCCGTCCTTGAGGGCGTCGAAGAAGCGGCCGGCGAGCGCCTCGCACTCCTTGCGGTCGGCCTCGAAGCGGGGCCTGCCCTCGTCCATGTGCCGACGGGCCCGTACGGCGAGCTGGCGGCATGCGGACTCGGAGCGGCCCACGGCGGCGGCGACCTCGGGGAAGCCGAACGTGAACACCTCCCGCAGCACGAACACGGCCCGCTCCAGCGGGGAGAGCCGCTCCAGCAGCAGCAGCGCGGCCACGGAGAGGCAGTCGGCGAGTTCCGCGGAGCGCGCCGGGTCGTCGTAGGAGTCGGTGAGCAGGGGTTCGGGCAGCCAGGGCCCGACGTAGGTCTCGCGCCGGACGCGGGCGGAGCGCAGCACGTCTATGGCGATCCGGGTGACCGTCGTCGACAGGTAGGCCTTGGCGGACCTGGGTACGGTCGTGGAGGCGGCCCAGCGCAGCCAGCTCTCCTGGACGGCGTCCTCGGCCTCGCTCACGCTGCCCAGGATGCGGTAGGCGATCGCGAACAGCAGCGGCCGCAGTTCCTCGAACTCCTCGGTGCGGGTCACGCGGACTCCTCCTTCTGTGTTTCTACGGTCCTGCGGTCCCAAGGCGGGCCGGGGTCGCCCACCCAGCGGATGGTCTGGATCCGCCCGTCGAGGATGTCGAGCGCGAGGGCGCTGAGGACGGTGCCGTTGCGGTCGCGGAAGACGGCGCCGGGACGGTCGTCGACCTGGCGGGGCTCCAGGGTGACGCCGACGCGGACCAGCGGCGGGACGATCCCGGCGAGGACCTCGGCGACGTGGTCGGCGCCGACGACGCGGCGCGGCCAGGGCGGGGTGCCGCCGTCGCCGGCCCGGGACACGGCGGCGGCCAGGCGGTGGCAGGCGGCCTCGGAGCAGCCGACGGCGGACGCGATCTGCGCGGGGCCGCAGCCGAGGACGTCCCGCAGCACGAACACGGCGCGCTCCAGCGGGGGGAGTCTCGCCAGCAGCGACAGGGCTGCCGTGGAGGAGGCCGTGGGTCCGTGCGGTCCGTCCCGCCGCCGCTGGGCGTCGAGACAGATCCGGGTGACCGCGGCCATGAGGAACTCCTTTCCCGGGGCGGGCTGTCCGGGGGCGGCCTCGTAGTGCAGCCAGGCCTGGTGGACCGCGTCCTCGGCGCGGCCGGCGCCGTCCAACATGCGGCGGGCGACCGACAGCAGCAGGGGTCGGGCCTCCTCGAACTCCTCGATCCGGCTCATGCGGGCCCCTCCTTGGATCCGGGCGGGCGGCGGGCCGCCGTCCCCGGTGCGCGTCTCCCGGTCGGCGGCGGGGCCGGCTTCCTCTGTGCGGCGTGACCTCCGCGCCGCCCGCGCCGCCGTACCGGGTCGGCGGACGTACGTCGCGGCAGAGGGGGTGGAGCCGCGGAACGTACGGGGGCCGACGCGCCCGCCCGTCTCCGGGGGGAGGGAGACGGGCGGGACGGCCTGCGGTCCCACCCTAGGATCGGTCCGCGGTCATGTCTCTTGCCCGCTAGGGGAGTTCGAGCACGGCTGCCGCGGAGGTCGAGGGTCCGGCCGTTTCCCGGGCCGGGGTGGAGGGTCAACGCGGCTGCGGGATCATGACCAGCCGCCGCGGGTGCAGTGTGGTGTCGGCGGACGCCGTGATCCGGCTGCCGGGCGGGACGGTCAGCCGCCACTCCCGGGCCACCGTGCCGAGCAGGATCTCCAGCTCCCGCCAGGCGAACGCCTCCCCCACACAGCCACGAGCCCCGGCACCGAAGGGGAGGTACGCCCCGTCGTGTGCCGTGGGGCGGGCGGTGAGCCAGCGGTCGGGGTCGAGGCGGTGCGGGTCGGGGTAGCGGACCGGATCCCGGTGCAGGAAGTAGGAGCTGAACATCACGTGGGTGCCCGCGGGGTAGGTGCGCTCTCCGAGGGCAACCTCGGTCAGGGCCTTGCGGCAGGTGACCCACACGGGCGGGTAGAGCCGCAGGACCTCCGTCAGGAACCGCAGGGTGTAGCCGGGCGGTCCGCCGTGCCCGTGGCCGGCCGGGGCGGTCCCGGTCTCACCCGGGTCCTCGGCGGCCGTCCGCGCGAGGTCCTTGAGCACCTTCTCCTCGACGAGGGGGTGTTCGGCGAGCAGGTACAGCGACCACGACATCACCGACGCCGTGGTGACGGTGGCGGCGACCAGCATCATGACGGCCTCGGCGCAGATCTCGTCGGCGCCGAGCGCGTCGGCGTCCCCGTGCCCGGCGTCCGCCAGCAGCGCCGACAGGTACCCGGGTGCGACGTCCTGGGCGGGGGCGGTGAGCGCGTCGGCGACGTGGGAGGCGAGCAGCGTCCGGAAGCCGCCGAACGCCCTGGCGAGGCGCCGGGACGGATCCTGGCGGCGGGCCGCCCGGCCGTGCAGCGGTTTTCTGCTCATCTCCCAGGACAGGACGGCGAGTCGCTCGGCGAGCTCGTCGGCCCGCCCGTGCGGCGGCGTCCCGAGGAGGGTGGCCAGCGCGATACGGGCGGCGGCCCGGCCCATCTCGGCCTGGACGTCAACGGGCCGGCCGGGGCGCCAGGCGGCGACCGTGTCACGGGCGATCCGCTCCATCAGCGGGGCGTGCCCGGCGACCGCCGCCGTGCGCAGGTAGGGGTGCGCGAGACGCCGGTAGTGCCGGTGCTGGGAGTCGTCGGGGGCGAGCAGTCCCGCCCGGCTGAGGATCCTGGCCTTCTGGAACAGCTCGCCCTTGCCGTACAGCTTGCCGTCGGTGACCAGGACGCGGCGGACCAGGGCCGGGTCGGTGAGGAACTCGGCGGGCTCGCCGTCCACGCGCACGGTGCGGACCGGCCGGCGGCGCGACAGGCGCCGCAGGCGGCCGAACCGGAACTCGACGGGTCCGCCCGGGTCACGCGGCGTCGGTGGCATGGTCGATCGACGGCATCAGGTCCAGGCGGCTGCGCGTCCGGAACCGGTAGTACGTCTGGAGCTTGTAGTACTCCTCGCCGGAGGACGTCATGGCGGCGTATACCATCTTCGGGTCGTCGCCGCCGTAGGCGACGTTCTGGAGGAAGTGCTCGATCTTCGGGCCGAGGCGGGCGGGCAGTGACAGCGGGTCCTGGGTCTTCACGCTGAACGCGAAGCGCTGGATGTGCGGGGAATCCCAGCTGAGGGTGGTGTAGAAGCCGAAGGCCTTCTCGCAGAAGCGGAGCATCTGCTCGCTGGGGTCGGGCATGCCCATGGCGCGGTGCATGGCGAGAACCTCGGAGGGGCGGCTCACCTCGCCGGTGAATCCGGTGAAGTACAGGTTGACGGTGCCGCTGCGGTAGTCGACGGCGACGACGTCCACCTTGTCGGCGAGGCCGCGTTCGGCGAAGAAGTCGAAGTTCTCGGCGAGGGCGGGCGGCATGGACGGCAGGTCGCGCAGGGCGGCGAGGCTCTGGCTGTGGCCGCCGGGAAAGTACACCCAGATCTTGCGGAAGCCGCCGACGACCCCGAAGTCGATGCCGTAGCTGTCGATGGGGCAGGTGCGCTGGATGTCGGCGAGGAGGGTCTCGGCGGGGCGGCCGGTCTCGGTGACGAAACCGTGGGCGCGGGCCCTGAGGTAGGGGTCGATGCTCACGGGCATGGTGAAGCGGCAGTCGAACTCCCCTTCGTGGCGGGCGTTGGTCGCCACCCGGAAGGCGATGATGGCCTGCGGGAGGACGTCCTCGTACGCCTTCAGGACGGGCCAGACCTTGTCGTGGGCGCAGGTGACGTCGATGAGTCCCGCCGATGCCTCGACCGCCGCGTAGACGTCCACCGGCTGGGTGGTTCCCGACATTCTTCCTCCAACTGTCGTGCTCGGGCTGGTCACTTGTCGCGGTAGGCCACGCGCAGGGCCATGGTGGTGAGTTCGCCGCGCCACACCGGTTCCAGGGGCGCGTCGGCGATGGCGGCGCGGCCCCGCTCGACGAGGCCGGCGATGTGCCGTTCGACGTCCTCGGGAACGCCGGTGTCCAGCAGGCGCAGACGGACCTCGTCCGGGGTGTGGCCGGGTTCGGTGACGAGGTCGCGGATGCGGGCGTCGCGCTGCATGGCCCAGCCGAGGAGCAGGGTCATCTTGTGCTGGCTGAAGTCGAGTCCGGCGGTCTTGCCGGTCAGCGCGGGATCGCCGAACGCGTCGAGCAGGTCGTCGCGGAGCTGGAACGCCTCGCCGACGGCCTCGCCGTACTCCACGAGGGCGGGGGCGAGGTCGGGGCGGCCGGCGGCGGAGGCGCCGACGACGAGAGGGCGGTGGATGGTGTAGCGGCCGGACTTGATGAGGGCGATCAGCCGGGACAGGTCGGGGTCGATGTTGAACTCGGCCGCCGCGGCGACGTCCATGTACTGGCCGATCATGACCTCGGAGCGCAGCCGGTGCCATTCGGGGAAGCCGCCTGCGGGGGCGTGCGACATCAGCTCGTCGGAGTAGACGAGCGCGAGGTCGCCGACGAGGAGGGCGACGCCCTCGCCGAAGCGACGGGACTCGCCCTGCCAGCCGCGGCTGCGGTGCAGGGTGCTGTGCAGGAGGTGCACGGCGGGCTTGCCGCGGCGGGTGCGGGAGTCGTCGAGGACGTCGTCGTGGACGAGGGCGGAGATGTGCAGCAGTTCGAGGGCCGCCGCCGCGTCGACGATGCCGGGGTTCTCGGGGTCGCCGCCCGCGGCGAGGTAGCCGGTGAGGCAGAACGCGGGGCGGATGAGCTTCCCGCCGGCGGAGACGAGGTCCAGCAGCGCGTCGACGGCGACGACGGCGTGGCTGTGCACGGCGGCGTAGCGGGCGCGTTCGGCCGAGAGGAAGGAGTGCAGCCGGTGGTCCACGCGCTGAAGCAGTTCCTCGACGGTGCGCCGCGCTGCGGCGGCCTGCTCCTGGTCGGTGACGACCCGGCGGGTCACTTCAGTGGTCACGACACATCTCCTTGGACGGGCTCGTGCGCTGCGGCGACAACGCGGAGGTGCTGGCTGCGTCAGCGTGCGCGCCGTGAATGCAGCGGAGGTGGAGCGTGGTTGGAGCGGAAACCAAGCGGAACGGCAGAAAGGGAAGGGAAAACAGGTCACCAAGTCATCGCCAAGTGGGGTGAGCGAGGGTTGTGTCGCATACGTAGGCTGACCCTTGGAGGAGCTCATGCCAGAACCCGCTGGATTGGATGCGGTCTATTCGGCGGTTGAGGCGACGTCCCGGTTGCTGGGCGTGCCTTGCTCGCCTGAACAGGTCGAGCCGGCCCTGAAGGCATTCGGTGACGAACTCCCCTCGGCGCACATCGTTTTCAGCATGGCGGCCGGTGAAAGTCACCGCGGCGAGGTCGACTTCGACTTCTCGGTGAGCCCCAAGGGCGCCGACCCCTATGCCACCGCGCTGGCGCACGGTCTGATCGAGCCGACGGACCACCCGGTCGGCGCCCTGCTGACGGATCTCCAGAAGGAGTTCGCCGTCGCGAGCTACGGTGTCGAGTACGGCATCGTCGGCGGCTTCAAGAAGTCCTACGTGTTCTTCCCGCTCGGGGACTTCCCGCCGCTGGCCCGGTTCGCCGCCCTGCCGTCCGCGCCGTCCTGCCTGGCCGAGTACGTGGACACGCTGACCGGGCTGAGCCTGGACGGGAAGCTGTCGGCCCTCGGGGTCAACTACGAGAAGCGCACCCTGAACCTCTACCTCGCCTCCCAGGACGTGGCGACGGAGAACAAGCTCGCGCTGATGCGCGCGTTCGGGTTCCCGGAGCCGGACGCCGCGGTCGCAGAGTTCGTCGACCGGTCGTTCTCCGTGTATCCCACGTTCAACTGGGACTCCTCGGCGGTCGAACGCATCTGCTTCTCGGTGAAGACGCAGAATCCGGCGGAACTCCCGGCGCCTTTCCACCCGGAGATCGAGAAGTTCGCGAGCGGTGTGCCGCACGCGTACGAGGGCGGCCGGGAATTCGTCTCCGCCGTCGCCCTGGCACCGTCCGGCGAGCCCTACTACAAACTCGCCGCCTACTACCAGAAGGCACGAGAGACCTCGAACGCCGCTTTCGCGACCGAGCAGAAGGACAGCGCGTCCTAGCCGATTTCGAGTGGTTGTCGAGCGGATGACTAGCGGGGTGGGCAACAGTATTGGCGCTCACCCGACCGACTGTGCTGTGCGCGTGGCCGATAGTGCGGATACCTGGAGGAAGAAAATGTCTGAAGCAGTTGCGGTGGAAGAGGGCTCGGCCGCCCTGGCCGCGTACGGGCGCGCCATAGCGCAGGCCGGGGCGGCGGCGCTCACCGGGCCGCGCGAGGAGCTCGGCGAACGTCTCGTCGGCGCGCTCCTGAAGACGTTCGACGACCCCGGGACGGGGCCGCGGACGCTGGAGGCGTTCCGTATCGCCGTCGCCACCGAGGAGGGGGCGACGCGGATGCGCGAGTGGATGCTGTCCCAGCTCCCCGCCCAGGGCGCCGCGGCGCTCGGGAAGTCGGTGAACGGCCTCAAGGAGGCGTCGGCGGAGCTGCTCCAGGTGCCGCCGCTGCACGCCAACGCGGCGGCGGGCCAGGTCTGGGGCCTGATCATCCTGCGCTACATCCTCAAGATCGAGCCGATCGCGTCGGCGTCGCACGAGGAGATCCTCGCGCTCATCGCGCCCACGATCCAGCGCTACTACACGCCTGTGCTCGTGTGACACACGGCCAGCGGAAACACCGACCAGCGGCAGGCACCGACCGGCCTCGGACCATGGGAGACAACTAACGTCATGAGTACCGTAAGCACAGACTCACAGGGGCAGGTGGGCGGCGACAGCGGTGGCAGCCCTCTGCGCTGGAAAGCGCTGGCTGTCCTCACTGCGGTGCAGTTCATGCTCATGCTGGACGTCACCGTCGTGAACATCGCGCTCCCCAACATCCAGGACGACCTCGGCTTCACCACCGAGGGTCTGGCCTGGGTCGTCAACGGCTATCTGCTGATGGCCGCCGGCTTCCTGCTGCTGGGCGGGCGGATCGCCGACCTGCTCGGCCGCCGCAAGATCTTCGTGGCGGGCGTCCTGCTCTTCGGCGTCTCCTCGATCATGTGCGGCGCCGCCAACTCCCCCGGTCTGCTCGTCGCCGGCCGGTTCCTCCAGGGATTCGGCGAGGCGCTCGCGGCACCGGCCGCGCTCGGCCTGATCGCCGTGCTGTTCACCGACGGCAAGGAGCGGGCCAAGGCCCTGGGCATCTGGGGCGGACTGTCCGCGCTCGGCGGGGCCGTCGGCTCGGTCGCCGGTGGTCTGGTCACCGACTTCATCGACTGGCGCTGGGTGTTCTACATCAACATCCCGGTCGTGGTGCTGGCGCTGCTCGCCATCCCGCGTCTGATGCCGGAGAGCCGGATGGCCCGCCGTGCGGGCCAGCGCCTGGACTGGGTCGGGGCGTTCGGGACGACCGTCGGCCTGGTGGCCGTCGTGTACGGCCTGCTGAAGGCGACCGACCACGCGTGGGGCTCCTCGACGGTGCTGCTGCCGCTGCTCGGCGGACTCGCCGCGCTGGCCTTCACCATCGTGTGGGAGGCCCGTGTACCGGACCCGATGATCCCGCTGCGGTTCTTCCGCAACCGCACCCGGGTGACGAGCAACGTCATCAGCATGATGTCGTTCGCGTCGTTCTACACGTACGCCTTCGTGGCCACTCTGTATCTCCAGCACGTGCTGGGGTACTCGCCGATGGAGACGGGTCTGGCCTACATCCCTCTCACCATCGCAACCGGTGTCGGCATGGGCCTGTCGACCGCGCTGGCACCCCGCGTCGGGGTGAAGCCCCTCGTCGTCATCGCCTTCTTCGGTGCCGCCGTGGGCCAGGTCATCGCCGCGAGCGGTTTCGGTCCCGACGCCACGTACGTCGGCGGGGTCATGCCCGGCCTGATCTTCTTCGCCTTCTTCAACGGCATGGGCTTCCCGCTCCTGATCAACGGCGGTCTGCACGAGGTCAGCGGGCAGGAGGCGGGTCTCGCCTCCGGTGTGCAGACCTCGATGCAGCAGATCGGCGCGGCGCTCGGTCTCGCCGTCCTGGTGCCCGTCGCCCTGCGCTACGTCACCGACCACGCCTCGGAGGGCAACCTCCCGGTGGTCGCCTCCGACGGCTACGCGCTGGCGCTGTACTGCGCCGCGGGCGTGCTCGCCGCCGCGGGTGTGATCGCGCTGGCCCTGCTCGGGAAGGTGAGCGCCGAGAAGCGCGACGCCAACGCCGAGGCCCTCGGTGTGGCGGGGAAGGAGACGGCCGCCGCCCCGCAGTCGTCCGCCTCCTCCGCGCAGCCGACCACCCCGGAGACGGCCAAGGCCTGACCCGGCTCGACCGTCCGTCACGTCGACGCCCCACCCCTGATCGGGGGGTGGGGCGTCGAGGTGCCTGCGGGGTATGGCCGTGGTCGGTCAGGGGGTCGCGTGCAGGGGGTGGAGACGGGGCGTCCCGTGCGGGGCGTGGCCGCCGTCGGGCAGCGGGAGCGGCTCCCAGGGCGGCTCCATGGCCGTCCTCGGGCGCGGTCGCCAGTCCAGGACCGGGGCGTGGTTGAGGATCTGCTGCTCCAGCAGTTGCAGCGCGGGGCGCGGGTCGATGCCCAGTTCCTCCACCAGCCGCCGCTGGTTGGTGCGCAGCACGGCCAGGGCGTCGGCCTGCCGTCCCGCCCGGTACATGGCCAGGCTCAGCAGTTCGCAGCCGTACTCGCGCAGCGGATGGTCCTGGACGAACGCCTCTAGTTCGGCCGCGGCAATCTCGTGGACGCCCGCCGCGAGCAGGGCCGCGCAGCGTCCCTCGACCGCGGACAGCCGCAGTTCCTCCAGCCGCGCCACGTCCGGCCGCACCGAGCCGGTGTCGGCGACCTCAGGGTAGGCGGGGCCGCGCCACAGGGCGAGCGCGCCCTCGAACTCGTGCACCGCGTACCGCGCGTCGCCTCGGTCCAGTGTCTGCCAGCCGGCGGCGGCCCGTTCGCCGAACCGCTGGACGTCGACCTCGACGACCCGGTCGTCGAGGAGATAGCCGCGCCCGTAGGTGCGCAGCACGGTCGGCTGGGTACGGGGCGCGCGGCCGGGTTCCAGTATCCGGCGCAGGTTGGCGACGTACGCCTGGAGGGAGGAGACCGCGGCGGGCGGCGGGTGCCCGGTCCACAGCTCCTCGACGATCAGGTCGAAGGCGACCAGCCGCCCCACCTTGCTGACCAGCAGCGCCAGCAGGGCGCGCTGTTTGGGCGCGCCCAGGTCGACGAGCCGGTCCTGGACGACGGCCTCGATCGGGCCGAGTGCGCGGAACGCGACCCGGGCGCGGGGCGTCGGCGCGGGTTCGGGGACGTGGTCCCCGGCCACGCGACCGCGCAGTGCCCGGTTGGTGCGGCGGAGTTCGCGGACCTCGCGTTCCAGTTCCGCGATGCGCCACGCATCGGGGGTGCCGGGGCTCGCGGCACCGGCGTCGACCCTCTCGTTCGGCATCCGTGAACTCTCCCTCTCCACCGGCGTGTTGCGCCTGACGTGGAACCTGGGCAGACATTTCCTCCGTCAGTGTGCGCGCCCCCGGGCGGGGAGTCGCCGCGCGCCGAGCGGGCGCCGAGCCGCCTTCCAGCAGGCCTTGAGGCGGGGGGAGGAGGATGGGGCGGGGAGACCGTCGCGGCGGGACGAAGACAGGAAGAGGCCCCCGGCGGGCGGGGAGCGACGGCGCCGGGGGGAAGGGGCGCCGCTCCCCGCCGGCCGGGGGCCGGGGGGTGGTTCACCAGAAGGTACTGAAGTGGGTGCGGGGTGGGTCAGCCCTCGCCCGCGGCCTTGCGCAGGGCGTCGGCGCGGTCGGTGCGCTCCCAGGTGAAGTCGGGCAGCTCACGGCCGAAGTGGCCGTAGGCGGCGGTCTGCGCGTAGATCGGGCGCAGCAGGTCGAGGTCCCGGATGATCGCGGCCGGGCGGAGGTCGAAGACCTCGGTGATGGCGTCCTCGATCCGGGAGACGTCGACGGTGTGGGTGCCGAAGGTCTCGACGAACAGGCCGACGGGCTCGGCCTTGCCGATCGCGTACGCGACCTGGACCTCGCAGCGGGAGGCGAGACCCGCCGCGACGACGTTCTTGGCGACCCAGCGCGTGGCGTAGGCGGCCGAGCGGTCGACCTTGGAGGGGTCCTTGCCGGAGAAGGCGCCGCCGCCGTGCCGGGCCATGCCGCCGTACGTGTCGATGATGATCTTGCGGCCGGTGAGGCCGGCGTCGCCCATCGGGCCGCCGATCTCGAAGCGCCCGGTCGGGTTCACCAGCAGCCGGTAGCCCTCGGTGTCGAGCTTGATGCCCTCGTCGGCGAGCTCGGCGAGGACGTGCTCGACGACGTGCTCGCGGATGTCCGGGGTGAGCAGGGAGCCCAGGTCGATGTCGCTCGCGTGCTGCGAGGAGACGACGACGGTGTCGAGGCGGACGGCCTTGTCGCCGTCGTACTCGATGGTGACCTGCGTCTTGCCGTCGGGGCGCAGGTAGGGGGCCGTGCCGTCCTTGCGGATCTCGGTCAGCCGCCGGGACAGACGGTGCGCGAGGAAGATCGGCAGCGGCATCAGCGTCGGTGTCTCGTCCGTCGCGTAGCCGAACATCAGGCCCTGGTCGCCCGCGCCCTGCTGGTCCAGCTCGTCCCCCTCCTCGCTCCGGGAGGCACCCTCGACCCGCGACTCGTAGGCGGTGTCGACGCCCTGCGCGATGTCCGGGGACTGCGCGCCGATGGACACCGACACCCCGCAGGAGGCGCCGTCGAAGCCCTTGGCGGAGGAGTCGTAGCCGATCTCCAGGACCTTGCCCCGCACGAGGGCGGCGATGTCGGCGTACGCGCTGGTGGTCACCTCGCCAGCGATGTGCACCTGGCCGGTGGTGATCAGGGTCTCGACGGCGACGCGCGAGGCGGGATCCTGGCGGAGCAGCTCGTCGAGGATCGCGTCGCTGATCTGGTCGGCGATCTTGTCAGGGTGGCCCTCGGTCACGGACTCCGAGGTGAACAGGCGGCGGGACATGACTCTCCAAACTCTCCAGGAGACGTGGGTGGGTGCGGGCCGGCCGGCCTTCCTCGCGGCCGGCCGACCCGCGTCGCGGTCAGGCGACCTTCGTCGGGGTCAGGCGACCTTCGTGGCGGACAGGACCGCCTGGACGGGGATGACGTCCGGCGGGACCTCGGCGGCGTCCTTGGTGATCGCCTGCATCACCTCGAAGCCGGCCCGCTCCAGCAGGCTCGGCCGCCGGATTCGAGGGCTTCCCCGCCCCCTCGACGATCCTGAGCACGTTCTCCTTGTCGAACATGTCCAGGAAGTGCTTGATCAGCACGGCGTCGGACCCCTGGGGGGCCTCTGCGCCGTGGAGCTCGCGCAGGCCGACGACCGTGCCGGTACGCGCGGACTCGGTGAGGTGGAAGAGCTGCCTCAGCGCGGTGCCCTTGATCAGGTTCATGTAGACGAGCGCCCGCGCGAGGCCGCTCTCGGGCACCCCGGCCAGACCGTCAAGGCGGTGGCCGCCCGTGGTCCTGTCGTGGGCGACGAACCCCTCCTCGACCAGCAGGAACAGCAGGTGTTCGAGGACGTCGGGCCTGACGCCGGTGCGCGCCGAGAGGTCGTCGGCGGTCTGGCCGGGTGTCTCGCGCAGGGTGCGGAGGACGCCCGACCGGAAGACGGACAGCAGGATCACGCACCGTGACGGCCCCACTACGTGCTCCCGGAACCGGGCGAGCACGGCTCGTGTGCTCAAGGCGTCGGCCGCTTTCGAGCAGGTGGTTCCCCCGGCCGTCACGGTGCCTGGATCACCGCTCATGTCCGGTCCCGGGTCCGTTCCTCGAAGCGTCGGGCCAGCGCGACGCGCTGCACCTTCAGCGTGGCCGTCCTCGGCAGTTCCGCCTGCGGGATCTGGACGGGTTCGGCGAGCTGGGGGAACTCGGCGGCCACTGCGGCGCGCCAGCGGTTCAGGTCGAGCGGCTTGTCGTCGACGGTGCAGATCACGGGGACGGCCTCGGAGTTCGGGCCCTTGACGACGACGAGTTCGGTGAGTTCGTCGAGCCTGCCGAGGACGACGTCCTCGATCTCCAGGGAGGACGTCACACCGGGGATCATGTCGATCTCCCGGTCGAGCATGTGCAGACAGCCGAACCGGGTGCGGTAGCCGACGTCTCCGGTGCCCCACCACTCGCCGTCGCAGTTCGCGTCGTAGCGTTCCTGCTCACCGTGGTAGGTCTTGGCGATGCCGGGCCAGGCGACCTCGATCCGGCCGGGGCTCTGCTCGGTGGGCGTCCCGCCGTCGCGGCTGACGACCCGGATACGGGCGGCGCCCAGCGGCATGGCCCAGCCGACGCAGCGGCCGTTGGCCTTGTGCGCGGAGCCTCGGAAGTAGGCGCGGCCGACGGCCGGTCCGACCTCGCTCTGCCCGTAGATCTGGAAGAACAGGGCGCCGCGCCGGTCGGATGCCTTCAGCAGCCGGCTCATGGTGCCGGGATGGATGGCGTCGAAGGTGGAACTGAACACCTTCACGGAGGAGAACGGGGCGCGCGGGTCGTCGGCCAGGTGCTCCCAGTCCATGAAGGAGTTGGGCAGCGCCTCGACGAGGACCGGCCGGTGCCTGAGGAACTGCTCGGCAACGACGGCCGGGTCCGTCTCGCGCAGCAGCAGCACCGGGTACTCCCGCAGCAGCGCCAGCGACATCGCGGCGACCATCCGCGAGTGCACGAACGGCACGTGGATGGCGACGGTCTCCTGCTTGCGCAGCCCCTTCAGCAGCCGCCACTGCGGTACGAGGCGGATGCCCTGGGTGCGGGCGGTGTGCACGACCAGCTTCGGGATGCCGGTGGTGCCGGAGGTGTGGGTGATGACGGCGGCCTCGTCGATGGGCCGTACCACCGGCTTCACGCGCGGCGAGCCCGCGAGTTCGGCGAGGGAGACGGAGCCGGGACGGTCGAAGGCGGAGGTGATGACCCGCCGGGTGAGGTCCGTGAGAGGGACGCCGTCCAGGGTGTCGAGCTTGGTGCCGTCGGTGAGCAGGGTGGGCCGGTCGACCCGCTCCAGGAGCACGGCGACGGTCTGCGGGTCCAGCGCGGGCGACAGGTTGACGACGATGCCGCCGATTCGGGAGATCGCGGCGGCGAGCATCCAGTGGTCGGCGTTGGCGGTCTTGTAGATGACGACGTGCTCGTCGGGCCGTACGCCGGCCGCCCACAACCGGGCCGCCAGGTCGTCGACGTGGTCGGCGTACTGGGCGACCGTCAGATGCCGGCCCGCCTCGGGCAGGACGTCCAGGTCGTGGTCGAGCGTGATGGGGGTGCGCGGGTTCACGGCGGCGGCCATCTCTGGCAGCAGACCGATGTGCAGACCGCGCTTCTGTATCGACTTGTAGGCCACGGAGCCCTTCATGGGGGCTGTCTCCTTTTCTGATCCGGTGACTTGAGGGGTGTGCGGTCGTCAGAAGGAGTACGGCCCGAAGCGGCCCCACGCCACGAAGGCGGCCACGGCGAGCAGGGCCGCGTTCACGGCGATCGACTGGATCTCGTGGCGGCGGTGGTGCGTGAGGCCCGCGCCGATCATCAGCAGGACGAGACCGGTCGCGGCGAGCGGCACCAGCGCCGGGGCGAGGTCGAGCGCGGCGGGCAGGATCAGCCCCAGCCCGGCCAGCACCTCCAGGGCGCCGATGAACTTGACGGTGCCGGGGTCGAAGTCCTCGACCCAGCCCCAGTCGGAGGCGGCCAGCTTCTCCCTGGGCTGTGCCAGTTTCATGGCTCCGCCCGCGAGCGAGGCCGCGCCCAGCACCCCGGCGACGATCCACAGGGCAATGTTCATCAACGTTTTCCTTCGACGGGTTCGGCCGGGTGCGGGTCCGGTGAGCCGGTGGTGCGGGTGGGTGCCGGACAGCCGTGCGGATGCCTCTGCGGCTGTCCGGCACCGGCAGCGTGGGCTCCACCTGGGAGCACCACCGGTAGCAGGACTGGAGCTTGTGGCACTCGCCGCCGGCAGGGACAGCGGGTCGTCGGTCATCGCGGCGGCGGTGATCCGCAGGAGCCGTTCGCTGGGCGCGGGCCGTCCGAGGCCGCCGGCCGCGGCGGCCGGCAACGACGGGAGGGCGTCGACCGGTTCGAACGGCGGCTTCGGATCGTCCAGCGGGAAGGACGACCAGGTCTTCTCGAAGCCGCCGACCACGCCGAAGCCGATGCCGCTGAACCCGTTGGGGAACCGCGCGTGCCGTTCCCCGGGCAGGCTGGCGACGGGGTGGTCCGTGGCCTCGACCGGCCCGTGCCGCACGGCGACCGCGTACGGGTCCGGGTCGGGCGGCAGCGACGTGGAGCGGCAGTCGAGGTCGCCCACGTCACGTTCCGCCGTCGCCACCCGGAGGCGACCACGGCTTGGCCGAGGGTGCCCCCGTAGGCGGTCGGGACCGACCTGACCCATGCTGCCACCGTTCGGCTGCCGGCCCGGCGAACCGGACCGGCCCTAGCGGGCGATGACCATCGTCGCGGGGGGCGCGGCGTGGAAGGAGACGTCCTCGAAGCCCGCCTTGAGGAGCCATTCGCGGTAATCGGCGCGCCGCCAGGTGCCGCCCTCGTTGCTCTTGAGGAGCATCTCCAGGGCGAAAAGCAGCGGGAACGCGGGTGCGGCACGGTCGTCGTCGACGACGTAGTCCGCGACCACCAGGGCGCCGCCGGGCTTGAGGGACTTGCGCAGCCGGGTGAACACCTCGATGTTGCTGTCGGCGTTCTCCTGGTGGGCGATGTGGGAGTACACCGCGATGTCGTACAGCCCGGTGCCGAAGTCGGTGGTGTGGAAGTCACCGTCGAGGGTGGTGAACCGGTCGCCGACGCCGTGCTCGCCGACCAGGCGGTGGGCTATGGCGTTGATCGGCTCCCAGTCGAGCTGGGTGGCGCGGGCCCGCGGGTTGGCCTTCAGCCAGATCGAGGAGTAGATGCCGGAGCCGCCGCCCACGTCGAGGATGGAGATCTCCCCGGCGTCGGCGATGCCGAGGGCCTCGACACCGGCGTCCGCGGCGGGCACCGACACCGCGGCGATGGCCGGGACGATGCCCTCCCAGTGCGGGTTGTCGGCGACCTCGGTCTCACCGCCGGCGAGGGGGCCGCCGATGCGGACGACCTCGGGCAGGTCGATGAGGCTGCCGGTGTGCTGGAGCTTGAGCCTGGCGAACCCGGCGAGGGAGGCGGGCTTGCCCTCCACGAGGAACTCGGTCGCCTCGGGGGTGTTGCGGTAGCGCCCGCCTTCGAGCACCACCAGCTCCACGCTGACGAGACCGTCGAGGAGGCTTTGGGCACCCCGCTCGGAGATCTCGGCCCGGGCCGCGACCTGTGCGGCCGTCTCCGCGCCGTTCTCCAGGTGCGTGAAGACGGAGTGGGTGGCCGCGGCGCCGATGACGCCGGTGTTCCAGTAGCCGTTGATCAGCCTCATCACACCGTCCGGTGCAGGCTGGTTGCTCGTCATGCCGCTCCCTTCAGGGTCCGGGCGGGCGTCGCGTGGGTGCGCAGCGCGCTGCGCAGCACCTCGGCGACCCGCTCGACCTGGCTCATGGTCAGCTCGGCGTGCATGGGTATGCCGAGGTTGCGTGTGAAGAGGTCCGCCGAGACCGGGCAGACCTGCCGGGACTCGAAGGCGGGCTGCACGTGGCTGGCCCAGGTGCCGTGCAGGGTGCCGATGCCCTGGCGGCGCAGTTCGGTGGCGACGGCCCCGCGGTCCACGCGCGGGTCGAGGGTCACCAGGTAGGACTGCCAGGAGTGGGTGCGGTCGGCGGGCACGAACGGCACCGTCAACAGCTCCTCGTCGGCAAGGAGTTCGGCGTAGCGGGCGGCGACGGCGTTGCGCCGCGCCATCAGTTCCTCGATCCGGCCGAGCTGCACGCCGAGGATCGCCGCAGCGATGTCGGAGAGCTTGAAGTTGTAGCCGATCTCGGTGAACTCGGGGATCGGCAGGCCGATGACCTGGCCCATGTCGAAGATGCTGCCGATGCCGAACGACGACAGCTGGCGCACCTTCGCGCCGATCGCCGGGTCGGTGGCGATGAGGGCGCCGCCCTCGCCGCTGGTGGCGCCCTTGCGTCCGTGGAAGGACAGACAGGCCACCTCGGCCAGCGAGCCCGCCTCCCGCCCCTGGTAGGTGCCGCCGACACCGCAGGCCGCGTCCTCGACGAGGAACAGGCCGTGCCGGTCGGCGATCGCCTGGAGCTCCGTGTAGTCGGCGGGCAGTCCGACGACGTCGACGGCGATGATGCCCACGGTCCGTTCGGTGACCAGCGCGGCGACCGCGTCCGGGTCGACGGTGCCGGTGTCGGGCCGGACGTCGGCGAAAACGGGGGTCCCGCCGACGTAGCACACCGCGTGCGCGGGCGCCGGGAAGGTGTAGTCGGCGACGATGACCTCGTCGCCCGGCTGGACGCCGAGCGCGATCATCGCCGCGTGCAGGGCGGCGCCGCAGTTGCTCATCGCGACCGCGTCACCGGCCCCGTAGCGCTCCTTCAACTGCGCTTCGAGGGCCTTCCCCTTCGGTCCCTGGCCGGCCGGCCAGCCCGAGGCGAACACCTCGGCGACCGCCGCCAGTTCCTGCTCCCCCAGGCTGGCGAAAACCAGTGGGATCTTGTCGATGTCGCTCATCTCTGTTTACGCTCCGCGCGGTTCGGAGGACGGGGAATCGAGAAAGGCTGGCGGGTTGTAGCGCTGCGGCGTGATCTGGTCGACGTCATAGCGTTTGCGCATCTCGTCGATGGCGTCGGGATTGATCCCGCCGGCCGCCCAGATCTCTGCGATCTCCTCGAAGTACAACTCGTGGACGGGCGACGGATAGCACTGGAAGAGCATCCGCGCCGGTTTGTCCGAGGAGTTCCTGAAGGCGTGCGGAGTTCCGGGCGGTACGAACATGAAGGCACCCTCGGCGGCCTGGACGGCACCGTCGCCGTCGGGCGACCGCCATTCGTGCCAGTCCTGTTCGGTGCGCCGGGTCGGCTCGAAGGCCAGGAGCTGGAGCTCCCCTTCCAGGACGTAGAAGAACTCCTGCGCATCGCTGTGGACATGGGCCCCCACATCGAATCCGGGCGGTACGACCACCTCGAATATCGATATGGAGGATCCATGGTCCTGCGTGGCCTTGAAGGTCACTTCCTGCGCCTTGGTGATCAGCTTTCGCCCCTGACCGGGCGGGAGGATGAGGCCAGTCATGTGCTCAGCTTCCTTTGTCGGCGCAGAGTTTCACTTGAGCCGCGTTCCGGTGCCGGAATCAGTCCAGCTCTTCGGGTCCGTCGACGCTCCAGCGGCCGAGCGCCATCTCGGCGGTGATGCCGGGTCCGAAGCCGGCGATCAGACCCGTGGCGTCCTGGACGGGGGTGTCCTCCTCGAACAGCCTGCGGGCCGCGTCGAAGACGACGGCGCTGGCGATGTTCCCGTACTCGGTCAGCGTCGACCAGCTGTGCCGGAACACGGTGCGGTCGACCTCCAGGAACTTGGCGAGGTCGTCGAGGATGCGCGGGCCACCGGCGTGGACGATGTAGAAGTCGAGGCTGCCGGCGTCCCAGCTGTGGTCCTTGGCGAACTCACGCAGCACCGGCGCGAGGGGCTCCATCGTGCCGGGGACGCGGCGGTCCAGCTGGAAGTGGAAGCCGGTGTCCTTGACGGCGTAGGAGATCCAGTCCTCGGTGTGCGGGATGAGGTAGGAGGCGTTGCGCTCCAGCTCGATGCCGACACCGCCGTTGCCGCGGACGACGGCGGCGGCGACCGCGTCGCCGAACAGACCGTCGGAGAGCAGGGAGCCGATGTCGTCGGCGTCGGGCTGGTAGCACAGCGAGCACAGCTCGCAGGAGACGATCAGGACATTGCTGCCGGGGTGGGCCAGGCAGAAGTCGTGCGCCCGGTTGACGGCAGCGCCGCCCGCCGCGCAGCCGAGCTGGGCGATGGGTATCTGGCGGGTGTCGGAGCGGAAGCCGAGCTGGTTGATCAGCCAGGCCGTCAGCGACGGCATGCTGAAGCCGGTGCAGGACACGTAGATGATCGCGTCGATGTCACGGGCGGCGAGGTCGGCGTTCCTGAGCGCGTCCTGGATGACCGGCGGGGTCAGCTTCCTCGACTCGGCCTCGTAGATGCGGTTGCGTTCGGTCAGGCCCGGGTGCTTGAGGGTCTGCTCGATGGGCTGGACGATATGCCGCTTCAGCACACCGGTGTTTCGGATCAGCCGGAGCGCCAAGGGAAGCTGCGGCTTTCCCGCATGGGCTTGCGCGGCGAACTCGAGGGTCTCGTCGATGGTGATGATGTGTTCCGGCGCGCTCACCGCGGGCTTGCATAGCCTGGGCATATCTGGGCTCTACTTTCTCTAGAGTCTGCCTTCTGTACGTGAAGAATCTGCGCACAGCTTCCGGAGAGAGCGCAGCGCACGGGAAAAACACCGCGGCGCGCGGGGATTCGATGCGAGAGAAACCGTGCCGAATCCGGCACGGCGGCGTTCTCACCGGTTCGGAACCGGTGGACGCATGCTCAATCCCCTGTCCCGGAAATGATTTCGGGCAGGGAAGGCGTGCAGGAATAGTGACACGTCCGAACTCCCCGCGCCAAGACCGTCCGAAAGCGATCCGCGCTGTCCCGAGGGAAACTCGAGCAGCGCGCTGACGGCCCTCCACCCCGCAAGATCATCAGCCTTGCCGGAGTATCGCCTCACCTCAGGCGCAACCGCCGCGCTGCCGGTTCTGTAGCGGTCTGCTGCGAGCATCGGCGCTAGGCGGTGTTGCGAAAGTTCCGCAACACCGCCTGGCCACGAAACGAACCTGACGCGGAGGGCGCATGTCTCAGCAAGCCGAGGAAGCCACCGCCAAAGGCAGGCGATTCCCAGGGCTGCGGTCCTCTGCCGGGCGCGGCCGGGAAGCCACCGCCGGCGACCGGTCGACGCGCCGGACGGGGCTGTTCGTCACCGTCCTGCTCGGCGCCCTCGCCGCCGTGCCGCCGATGTCGATGGACATGTACCTCCCCGCCCTGCCGGAGGTCACCCGGGCCCTGGACTCGACCGCCACGACCGTCCAGTTGACGCTGACCGCCTGTCTGATCGGCATGGCGCTCGGACAGCTCGTGGTGGGGCCGATGAGCGACCGGTGGGGGCGGCGCGGGCCGCTGCTGGCCGGACTGATGGTGTACGTCGTCGCCGCCGCGATGTGCGCGCTGGCGCCCAACGCCGAGCTGCTGATCGCCTTCCGGGTGGTGCAGGGGCTGGCCGGGTCGGCGGGCATCGTGATCGCGCGGGCCGTGGTCCGCGACCTGTACGACGGGCTCGCTATGGCCCGTTTCTTCTCCACGCTGCTGCTGATATCCAGTGCGGCGCCGATCGTGGCGCCCGTGATCGGCGGCCAGGTCCTGCACTTCACCAACTGGCGGGGCATCTTCGTCGTCCTGACCGTGATCGGCGTCGCACTCACCGCGCTGGTGTGGCGGCGTCTGCCGGAGACCCTGCCGCCGGAGCGGCGTCAGCACGGCGGGGTACGCGGGGCGCTGTGGGTCATGCGAGGGCTGTTCATCGACCGGGTGTTCACCGGGTACCTGCTGGCGAACGGCTTCGCGTACGGGGCGCTGTTCTCCTACATCGCCGCCTCGCCGTTCGTGATCCAGGACATCTACGGGGCGTCCCCGCAGGCCTTCTCGCTCCTGTTCGGCCTCAACTCGTTCGGTCTGCTGCTCGTCGGCCAGATCAACGGCAAGCTGCTGGTGGGCCGGGTCCGGCTGGACAAGGTCCTCGGGGCGGGGCTCGGGCTGCTGGCCGCGGGCGGGCTGGCGCTGCTGCTGGTGACGACGGAGGTCTTCGGTGACGCGGGCACGGTCGGGATCGCGACCTGCCTGTTCGTGATGATCTCCTCGCTGGGTCTGATCCTGCCCAACACCAACGCCCTGGCCCTGATGCGCACCCCGCACGCCGCGGGCTCCGCCTCGGCGCTCGTGGGGACGTCGTGCTTCGTGATGGGCGCGATCGCGTCCTCGCTCGTCGGGGTCGCCGGCAAGTCCACGGCGACGCCGATGGCCGTGGTCCAGCTGTCCAGCGCGGTCGCCGCGATGGCCTGCTTCCTGCTGGTCTGCCGGCCCTGGCGCAACCGCCCGATGGACGTGCCCAGGCGCTGACCCCGGGGGCCTCCCCCGCACGAAGAGGCGGGGGGGCGGGCCGCCCCCCGGGGGGGGGCGGCCCCCCGGGCGGGCGGGCGGGGGGCGGCGCGGGGGGGGGGGGGGGCGGCGGGGGGGCGCGGGGCGG
>NZ_JBIVDS010000011.1:362155-383290 GCF_044747265.1 Streptomyces sp. NPDC090106
GTCCCGGGCCCGCGGCGCCCCCCCGGGGCCCCCCCCCCCCGCCCCGGCGCGCCCCCCCCCCCCCCCCGGCGGGGGCCCCCCCGCCTCTTCGGCCGGGCCGGGTCCGCTCAGCTGGTGGTGCCGTGCTCCGGCGGGGGCAGGATCAGGGTGGGTTCCAGGACCACGCGGGGGGCGGGTTCCTCGCCGGGGCGGGCCAGTTCGGGGCGTGTGCCGCGCTGCTGGCGCCAGCCGGCCTGGGCGACGACGACGGCGACGTAGGGGATGGCGACCCCGCCGGCGAGGGCGCAGAACGCGACGGCGGGCCAGCGGTTCCAGGTGAGGGCCATGACGACGACGCAGGCGGTGCGGATCAGCATGGCGGTGACGTACCGGCGCTGACGGCCCCGCAGGTCCTGGCTGAGGCCGGTGCGGGCGCGGGTGATGGACTCGGCCCGGGGACCGTCGCGGTGCCAGGGCGTGCGGTTCATCGGTCCTCCCGTTGAGGTCGCGGTGGCGGACGGTGGGACGACGACGGCGCGGGTGATCGTCCCTGATCACCCGCGCCGTGTCGGTGGCCCGGTCCTCGTCCCGGTCGGCGTCGCCGACGCCCCGGGCCTACATCATCAGTGCGCTTCCCGGTCCGGCTCCCGCTCCAGGGCGCTCACGTGCCCGTTGGACGGGACGCCGTGGCCGTTGGCCGACCCGTGCCCGTTGGGCGACTCGCCGAGGTGCTCCAGGGCGTGCCGCATCTCCTCCTGGGTCGGGTGCGGGAGCTGGCTGCCGTACAGCCAGCGGCTGACGCGGTGGCGCAAGTACTGCTTGCGGGCGCGCGGGTTGGGCACGCCGTCGGCGTCCTCGGCGGCCGGGGCGGGCAGGACCTCGCGCCGGTCGCGGGCGAGGATCGTGTACTCGGCCTCCCGGTCGAGCCGGGCGTGGACCTCGACGAACTCGCCGTGCGGCAGCCTGCGGATGCGTCCCGTCTCCCGGCCGTGCAGGACCTTGTCGCGGTCCCGCAGCTGGAGGCCGAGGCAGATCCGCCGGGTGACGACGTACGCCAGGGCCGGGACGACGAAGATCCCGATGCGCACGCCCCAGGTGATCTGGTTGAGGGACAGATGGAAGCGTTCGGCGAGCACGTCGTTGGCGCCGCCGAAGAACAGCACCAGGTACAGGGCGGCCAGCGAGGACACGAACGCGGTGCGCGCGGGATGGTCCCTGGGCCGGTCCAGGAGATGGTGCTCCTCCTTGTCCTTGGTGGCCCAGGCCTCCAGGAACGGCCACAGCGCGACGACCATCATCAGCAGTGTGGGCAGGACGACCGCGGGGAGCAGCACCGCCATGTTGACGGTGTAGCCGCCGGGCAGCACGAACTCCCAGGCGGGCATGGCCCGCAGGGCGCCTTCGAGGAAGCCCATGTACCAGTCGGGCTGGGAGCCCTGGGAGATCTGGTCGGAGCGGTAGGGCCCGTACGTCCACACCGGGTTGATCTGGGCGACGCCGGCCATGAAGGCGAGGACACCGAAGACGAGGAAGAAGAACCCGCCCGCCTTGGCGGTGTAGTTGGGCATCAGGGGGGCGCCGACGACGTTCTTCTCGGTCCGGCCGGGGCCTCTGAACTGGGTGTGCTTGTGGTAGAAGACGTAGATCAGGTGCACACCGGCCAGGGCCAGGACGATGCCCGGGATCAGCAGGATGTGGAAGCTGTAGAACCGGGGGATGATGTCGTGCCCCGGGTACTCGCCGCCGAACAGGAACAGTGTCAGATAGGTGCCGACCAGCGGGATGGCGAGCGTGACGCCCTCCGCGATGCGCAGACCGGTGCCGGAGAGCAGGTCGTCGGGGAGCGAGTACCCGATGAAGCCCTCCAGGGTGACCAGGACCAGCAGCGAGAAGCCGATGAGCCAGTTCACCTCGCGCGGCTTGCGGAACGAGCCGGTCAGGAAGTGCCGCAGCGTGTGCAGCATCAGCGCACCGATCATGATCAGTGCGGACCAGTGGTGCAGTTGCCGGATGAACAGGCCGCCGCGCACGTCGAAGCTGATCTCGATGGTGGAGGCGTAGGCCTGGGACATCGGGATGCCCTGAAGCGGGACGTGCGATCCGTGGTAGACGGTCTCGGTCATGCTCGGGTCGAAGAACATGGTCAGCCACAGGCCGGTCAGGATCAGCACGATGAGGCTGTACAGAGCGATCTCGCCGAACATGAACGACCAGTGGTCGGGAAACACCTTGCGGATCAGAAACCGGAAGTGGTAGATCCCGAGCCGTCCGTCCGCCCAGTCGGCCACGCGCTCGCCTCTGGACGTCTCGACGCGGCTGCCGTTCGGCGCCGTTTCGGTCGTGCTCATACCCGCGCGCCCTCCCCTCGCCGCTCGGCCGTCACAGGCAAGGTGGCCTGCCGCGGCGCAAGCCGGCCGGTGCCCTGGAGCGGTTGAAACGCTATCCACGGGCCGGTGAACGGAACAACCGCGCTCAAGCGATACTCAAGTGCGAACTCAAGTGATCCCTGAGTGAGTTGTGGGCCGTCGGAATACAAGTGGCTTTCTGTGCTGGTCAGTTGATCCACCCCTGTCATGAACCTGAGCGTATGGCCGTACGATTTCGGCCGCGACGGTGTATGACGCGCCATCCGGCCGAAAACAGACCCGTTCTCACGGTCGTCGCCGCTCACCGGCCGGTGCCGCGGCGGGCCAGTGGGCCGAGGAGCCGGTGGGCCGGGGCCGGGCGGAACCGGTGGCCACACCGATCGCGGGCGCGGACGCGGACGCGGGCCGGCGCCTGCGGGTGCCGTGGGTGAGGCTGGGCGGCGCGGCGGGCGCCGTGGCCCGCCGGATGCCGAGCGCGGCGCGCAGCGACAGCGGGCGGGGCGGGGCGAGGGTCTCGGCGGAGGCGAGGAGCGCCGCCGCCGCCCGCCGGTCACCGCGCGCGGCGGCGACCGCGAGCCGGGCCGCGTAGCCCTCGCCGTACCGTGCGGGCCGCCAGGCGGGCGCGACCCGGTGGCCGAGGGCCCGGCGCAGCCTGCGGCCGATGCCCACCGCGGTGCCGTGGGCGCGCAGCATCTGGTCCAGAACGACGGCGCTCTCCACGGCGAGGGTCATGCTCTGGCCGTGGGCCGGGTCGAGGGCCGCGAGGGCGTCGCCGACGACGAGGAACTGGTCGGGG
This sequence comes from Streptomyces sp. NPDC090106, assembly GCF_044747265.1. Taxonomy (NCBI): domain Bacteria; kingdom Bacillati; phylum Actinomycetota; class Actinomycetes; order Kitasatosporales; family Streptomycetaceae; genus Streptomyces; species Streptomyces sp. NPDC090106. The sequence goes on from NZ_JBIVDS010000011.1 coordinate 365,297, forward strand.
AAACGGCGCAGCCGCTCGTAGTGCCGCCAGCGGCTCGAGCCCCGGCAGGTGTAGACGGGTCCGAGCGGGGTGGCCGCCTCGATCAGGTCGGACAGCAGCGGGTGCCGCAGGTCGCGGGCCGCGTCGAGGAGTTCGGTGTGGTCGGCGGGCGGCGCGCCCTCGGCGGCGACGCTCACCGACCAGCGTCCGCCCTCGACCGGGGCGAGGACCGCACGGCGTGGATCGTGGGGCGAGGGCAGGAGCAGCAGCCCCGCGAAGTCGGCGACGTGCCCGACCGGCGGCGCGTACAGGGTGGTGGCGTACGACGTGCCCGCGTCCACGACGGACTCCTCGGGGACCGGGTAGCCCAGGCGGGCCAGCCACTCGGGGGCGTGCGAGCCGCGTCCGGAGGCGTCGACGACGAACTCGGCCGCGAGCAGGCGCCGCCTGCCCCACCCCTCGGGTGCCGAGCGGTCCCGGCCGCGCACCCACACCCCGGTCACGGTGTCCTGGGGGCCGCTTTCGAGGGCGACCGCCTCGTGCCGGGGCAGGAAGCCGACCCGGGGGTCGGCGCGCAGCCGGTCCCGTACCGTCCAGTCGATCAGGTCGCGGCCGGCGCTGATCACGGTCAGGTCCGCGTCGAAGCGGGGCAGCCAGCCGGCCGGGCCGAGCGTCAGCAGGTCCTCGGGGGCGCGGACATGGACCGCGCCGGCGCGGGCGAGGTCGTGCCGGATGCCGGGGAAGAGCCGGTCCAGGCCCTGATGCGCGGTGGCGGTCAGGGTGTGGGTGTGCCGCGCCTGGGGCACACCGCGGCGGCGTCCCGGTCCACGGGGCAGCCAGTCGCGTTCGACGACGGTGACCTCGTCCATGAAGTTCGCCAGTGCCCGCGCCGCGGTGAGCCCGGCGAGGCTGGAGCCGATCACCACGGCATGACCGTGGCCCCGGGCCCCTTCGACAACACGTGCGTCCAGACTCAACTCGGCCGCCTCCCCTGTGCGTTGTCGTTGCATCATGCGCCGCGCGGCGAGCCTGACGACCAGGTTCAGGGCCGTCTCCAGCGGCATTCAAGGGGGATGCGAGGTGTATTCGAGAACGGCCCGCGGGCGGGCACGGGTCCGGCCGGTGCGTGCGGCGCCGTCACCCGCCAGGCGCACCGGCCGTTGTCGGTGGCCGCGACGCCGTCACCCGCCGCGGCCACCCGTTCCGCGCCCGGTCAGCAGGGCCACCTCCGCACGGGTTGGAACCCGGCGAGCGCCCGGTCCACGAGCGGACCCGCGAGGCCGGTGTATCCGGCCGGGTCGAGCAGGTCGGCCACCTCTTCCCGGCTGAGGACACCAGCCAGCTGGGGCAGGTCGGCGAGGATCTCGGCCAGCGGCAGCCCGGTGCGGGTGGCGAGCAGGGAGGCGTGGCCGAGGAGTTCCTTCGCGGCGGTCCTGCCCAGCCGCGGGGCGAGGACCGCGGAGATCCGCTCGGAGACGAGCTGCCCGCCGGTCGCGGCAAGGTTCGCGCGCATCCGGTCCGCGTGGACGCTGAGCCCGCGGGCCAGTTCGACGGCCGTGTGCGCGGCGCCCCCGGTGAGCCGGAGGGCCTCGCGCAGCGGCTGCCACTCGGCGTGCCACACCCCCGCGGACCGTTCGTCCTCGGCGGGCAGACACTGCAGCAGCACCGCCGCGAGCGCCGGGACCTGCAAGGACGCCGAGCGGATCAGGGTGGCGAGCACGGGGTTGCGTTTGTGCGGCATCGCGGAGGACGCGCCACGTCCGGCGACGGACGGTTCGGCGACCTCCCCGACCTCGGTGCGGGTCAGCACCAGCACGTCCGCGGCAATCTTCCCGAGGGCGCCGGTGGTGTGGGCGAGGGCCGCGGCGAGATCGGCGACGGGGGTGCGCAGCGCGTGCCAGGGCAGCACGGGCTCGGCGAGGCCGGTCTCGTCGGCGAACGCGGCGCCGAGCTCGTGGAGCACGGTCGCCGGGTCGGCGCCCTCACCGGCGTACTGGAGGTATCCGGCGAGGGTGCCGGCCGCGCCGCCGAGCGCGACCGGCAGTTCGACGCGTTCGAGGCGTTCGGCCGCGTCGAGCAGCGACTGCCGCCAGCCGGCGGCCTTCAGCCCGAACGTGGTGGGCACGGCGTGCAGGGCAAGGGTGCGGCCCGCCATCACGGTGTCCCGGTGCTCGGCGGCGAGCGCGCCCAGCGCGTCGGCGGCGGCCCGCAGGTCGGCGACGGTCGGCGTGAGCGCCCTTCGGGCGACCAGCATCGCGCCGGTGTCGAAGACGTCCTGGCTGGTGGAGCCGCGGTGCACGTACTCGGCGGCCAGCGGGGACCGTTCGGCGACGACCGCGGTGAACGCCTTGACGAGTCCGACGACCGGGTTCGCGGTCTCCCGCGCGGCCAGCGCCAGTTCCCGCACGTCTAGGTGGTCGGCGCGGGCGGCGGCCGTGATCGCGGCGGCGGCCTGCGCGGGCACGGTGCCGCACCGGGCCTGGGCGCGGGCCAGCGCCGCCTCCGCGTCGAGCATCGCCTGGAGCCAGGCGCCGTCCCCGACAGCCGCCTCGACGGGGGTGCCCGCCCGTACCGGCGAGAGCAGCCCGGCGTCGAGGTGGGCCGTCAGGGTCCCCGCCCGCGGGGACGCGTCCATGGTGGTCATGCGTTCGCCTTTGCGTTCGCGGTGGCCGGCTCCGCGACGGGCCGGGGCAGTTCGGGCAGGGCGAGGACCGCCGCCGCGATGGCGTCGGAGTCCTCCAGGGTGACCGAGCCGACGCCGGGCCGGATGCCCGCGGCGGTCACCCAGTGCACGGACTCGGTGGGCACCCCGTAGGCGAAGCGCCGCGGGTGCGGTACGCCCCGGGCGTCGATCACGTGGTAGGGACGCTCGGACACGGCGAGGCCGCCGGTCTCGTAGTCCGCGCCGCCGTCGCCGTCCGGACCGGGGATCCGGTACGGGTGGCACCGCCCGGTGCGCAGCAGCTCGTTCATCAGCGGGTCCGCGGTACGCCGGAGGTCGATCTCGGGCAGCCGGGCCTCGATGAGGACGGTCGCCGTGATCCGTACGTCCGGTATCTCGCCGGACGCGCACACGAAGACGCCCTCGTCCTCGTCGGCGGTGACCCGCATGCCCGGCCCGGTCACATCGAGGATGCCGGCGTCCAGGAGGGCCGCCATCTCCTCGATGCGGGAGGCCGGCGGGCCGATGGACAGATAGGCGTTGAGCGGGGTGTACCAGCCGTCGAGGTCGTCGCGGTGGGACGCGGCGGTCAGGCCCGCGTGGTCGACGGCGAGCCGCAGTTCGTTGCGCAGGTCGCGTAGGACGTCGAGAGCGGCCTTGACCGGTCCGCTGACGTTGCCCTGCCGGGCCAGGCGCACATCGTCGTCGAGGTGGCCCCGCAGCCAGGCACGGAACTCGGCCCGGTCGGTGAAGACCCGGTCGCCGTAGGGTCGGGCGACCCGCTTCCAGTCCCAGCGCTCGGTGGGCGCGACGCCGGTCGCGTCGAGGAGGACGTCCTCGTCGGCGCCGGGTTCGGCCTCCAGGTACGCCTCGACGAACTCCTCCACCACGTCGGGGAGTTCACCGCGCGATTCCAGCAGCGCCGCGTAGTAGACCCCGCACACCTCCTTGGAGATGAGCGGCCACAGGTCCGCGGCGAAGTCGATGGCGCCGCGGTCCGGGGTACGGGAGCGCAGGGCCGCGATGTAGCCCGTGGTCAGCAGCCGTGGGTAGTAGCGGCCGTGGGCGCCCTTCTCGTTCTCGCCGCGCGCCTGGTAGGGCACCCCCCGCCGGGACCCGGCGTGCAGCCGCGGCTCACGGCCGGAGGGCCGGTAGACGAGACGGCCGTCGACCCGGGTGAAGACACCGCCGCGGCCGTGGGTGAACAGGGCCAGGTAGTCGAAGAAGTTGAGCCCGAGTCCGCGCAGCAGCACCTGTTCGCCGGGCCGGATGCCCGTCAGGTCGACGTCGGCCGGGTTGGCAGGGGCGATGTAGGTGAGGCCCTCGCGCTCCGCGTACCGGGTCAGCTCCCGTTCGGTGTCGGAGAGCCGGGCCGGCACATGGCCCTGGGCGAGGACGACCGCGGACAGTCCGGTGAGCCGGGTGCCGTCCTCCAGGACGACGGTCTGCTCCCCGCGGGTGCCCTCGTCGTCGAGGGCGACGGCCCGCACGGCATGGGTGCGCACCGTGACATGTGCCGCGGCGCCCGCGACGACGCGCTGGAAGGCCCAGGTCAGATAGGAGCCGTACAGCGCGCGGGTGGGGTAGGAGTCGGGGCCGAGCCGGCGGGCCTCGGTGAGGACCTCGTCGTCGTAGCCGGCTCGCGGGGCGGCCTCCAGGGTGTGCGAGACCAGCGCCTTGGCCCACTCGTAGAGGCTGGGCCCCTCGTCCAGCGGTCCGTCGATCCGGACGCTGGCGTCGGTGTAGACCGTGACCTGCGAGGACACGGTGTTCATCAGCAGGTGCCGGGACTGCGTGGGGCGCCACACCCGTCCCGAGCCGGGCGGGTCCGGGTCGACCACGTGCACGGTGACGGTGTCCCAGCGGGGCGATTTCCTCTCCTGTGCGCAGAGCCGTTCCAGTACGGAAAGGCCCCGCGGGCCTGCCCCGACGAGGCAGACCTCCAAGTGCGCCGCCGCGTCACCGCGGGCGGACCGGGCGGAACCCCGGACGTCCGGATAGCCGAATGGCATCGGATCGTCCAGGGCATACTGAGCGGCCGCCGTCACCAGCGGCCCTGCGGTGAGTCCGACGCTAACTGCGCGTTCGCCTCCATGCGTACCGTCCACAGCGCCTCCTTCCTCCGCCACCGTCGGGGCAGGCGCTCAACCACTGGTCGGTCCCTGATGGAAAGCCGCTCGAGAAACGGCGAAGACCCGCGAAAACCGCGCTGCAGCCCGGCCGGAAGGCGGCCCGCGGGCACCTCAGGCGAGCCGCGAACGATGCTGTATCGGGACTCCAGAACCGATGGCTACTTTCGGGAAAAAGGCGTAACTGGATCGACCCGGACATGAGATTGCAGCACGGCCGCTCAGGGCGGGCCGCCTCATGAAGGAGACGCGTTGATGGTTCACCCGTGCCCCCGACATCACACGCAGGAGAGCCGTGCCGTCCCGGGATTCGTCCTTTGTGCCGCCTGTATCGCTCAGGTGGAACGCGATCTGCGCGCACTGCCCGCACTGCACCAGGAATGTGTGCACCACATTTCCCCGACGCACCGGCGCAGCAATCCCACCCGGGTGTCGGGAACCCGGAGCCGGGACCATCTGAACTTCTCGGTCCTGGACGCCCGTCACCACATCGCCGCCACGCTCGCGTCGTGGTCGGAGATCGTCGTGGAGGAACTCGGCGTGACCGCGCCCGAGCGGTCGGTGCCGCGGCTCGCCGGGTTTCTCAGCACGCATCTTCAGTGGCTGGCGGCGCAGGTGCCGGCCGCGGACTTCGCGGACGAGACGGCGGCGCTGGTCGCCCAGCTGCGCACCACGGTCGACCCGGAGCCGGGGACGCTGCACACCCTGATCCGCAACTGCGTCGTCGACGGCTGTGCCGGGACCATCAGCGCCTCGCCGGGACACGCCGGTGCTTCGGGGAACCGGAGCATCGCGTGCTCGGCGGGGCATTCCTGGGAGACGCATGAATGGCTGACCCTGAGGCGGCTCATGGAGCGGGACCGAAAGGGCGTGACGGCATGAAGAAACCGCCTCGCCACCGGCTGGTCCCGACGAACGTGGCCGCTCTCGCCGTAGGGGTTTCCGAAGCGACGATCCGGAAGTGGGTGAGCCGCGGGAAGATCACCCGCTATGGCGCGCCGAACTGCCGCTCGGAGTTCGACATCGAGGAACTCACGGAGATCGCGATGCGGCGCCGTACCGGATCACCCGCACCGAAGTCCAATTGATCCGTCTGTCTCGAAGACTTTTGTGAAATGACAAGGGGAGTGAGTGCGTTGACTCTACGGACCTCGATGGAGGGGGTTTCGAAAAGCCATCGGGCTCGCTCGGTCGGCATCGGTCGCGCCCACGCCAAGGCGATCCTGCTGGGCGAGCACGCGGTGGTGTACGGGACTCCGGCGCTCGCCCTGCCGATCCCGCAGCTGACGGCGACGGCGCATGCCGGATGGTCCTCGCACGCCTCCGACGCCCGCGGCGGACTGTCGTTCACGATGACCGGTTCCGCGTCTCGGGCGGTGGTGACGCTGGCCTCCGACGGGCTGCAGCGGCTCGCCGCAGCCTACAAGGAGCGCATGGGCGTGCCGGGCCGGCCGCATCTGGACGTCATCCTCGACGGGGCGATCCCGCCGGGGCGCGGTCTCGGCTCCAGCGCGGCGAACGCGCGGGCCATCGTCCTCGCGCTGGCCGATCTCTTCGGCCACGAGCTGACCGGGAACACCGCATACGACCTGGTGCAGACGGCGGAGAACATGGCGCACGGCCGGGCGAGCGGCGTCGACGCCATGTCGGTCGGCGCGAGCTCCCCGCTGCTGTTCCAGGCGGGCCGGGCCGAGGAACTCGCCATCGGCTGCGAGGGGTTGTTCATCATCGCGGACAGCGGCACCGCGGGCAGCACCAAGGAGGCGGTCGAGCTGCTGCGGGACGGTTTCCGGCGCGCGCCGGGGGCCGAGGAACGCTTCCTGAGCCGGGCCGCGGGCCTCGTCGAGGCGGCCCGCCGGGCGCTCGCCGACGGCTCCCCGGAGGAGCTCGGCACGCAGATGACGGACTATCACGAGCTGCTGCGCGCGGCCGGTCTGAGCACCGGCCTGATCGACACGATGGTGTCCGCCGCGCTGGCCGCGGGCAGCCTCGGCGCCAAGATCACCGGCGGTGGTCTGGGCGGCTGTGTCCTCGCCCTCACCCAGCCCGAGCAGGCCGGGACGGTCGCCCGCAGCCTGCACGACGCGGGCGCCGCCCAGACGTGGGTCGTACCGCTGAGGAGGCTCACCGGCCATGGGCGCTGAACCGCTGACCACCACCCTGCCGCGCGAGCGGGCGACGGGCACCGCCACCGCCGTCGCCCACCCGAACATCGCGCTGATCAAGTACTGGGGCAAGAGCGACGAGACGCTGTTCCTGCCCCGCACCGACAGTCTGTCGATGACCCTCGACATCTTCCCGACGACGACCCGCGTGCGGCTCGCCCCGGCGGCCGGCGAGGACACCGTCGTCTTCAACGGCGAGCACGCGACCGGCGAGCCCGCACACCGGATCACCGCCTTCCTCGACCTGGTGCGGGAGCGGGCGGGCAGCACCGACCGGGCCGTCGTGGACACCGTGAACACCGTCCCCACGGGCGCCGGGCTGGCCTCCTCGGCCAGCGGCTTCGCCGCGCTCGCCGTCGCCGCCTCAGCCGCCTACGGCCTCGACGGCGACCCGCGCGCCCTGTCCCGGCTCGCGCGGCGCGGCTCCGGCTCGGCCTCCCGCTCGCTCTTCGCCGACTTCGCCGTCTGGCACGCCGGAACCGACGACCTGAGTTCGTACGCGGAACCCGTGGAGGCCTCCGCCGACCTGGACCCGGCGCTCGTGGTCGCCGTCGTCAACGCGGGCCCCAAGGAGGTGTCCAGCCGCACCGCGATGCGCCGCACCATGGACACCTCCCCGCTGTACGAGCCGTGGGCGCTGTCCAGCGCGGCCGACCTGAGCGACATGCGGGCGGCCCTCGTCCGCGGCGACCTGGCGGCGGTGGGGGAGATCGCGGAACGCAACGCGCTCGGCATGCACGCCACGATGCTCGCGGCGCGCCCCGCCGTCCGCTATCTGTCGCCGGCCTCCCTGACCGTCCTGGACAGCGTCCTGGAGCTGCGCCGGGCGGGGGTCCTCGCCCATGTGACGATGGACGCCGGGCCGAACGTGAAGGTGCTGTGCCGGCGCGCGGACGCCGACCGGGTCGCCGCCACCGTGCGCGCCGCCGCGCAGGGCGGCGCGGTGCACATCGCCGGGCCGGGCCCCGGGGCCCGCCTGCTGATCGAGGACGAACGATGACCAGCCGGCGGACGGTTGTCCGGCGCGCGCCGGGCAAGTTGTTCGTCGCGGGCGAGTACGCCGTCGTCGAACCCGGCCACCAGGCGATCCTGGTGGCCGTCGACCGGTACGTGACCGTGACCGTGTCCGCCGGCTCCGTCCCCGGTGTGGTCGTCGCCTCCGAGCTCACCACGGCTCCCGTGCACGGCAGGTGGCTGGACGGACGGCTGACGGGCGCCGACGGGCTGCCCCATGTGGTGTCCGCGGTGGAGACGGTCGCCGGCCTGCTCACCGGACGCGGCCTGCCCGTACCGCCGTTGGACCTCACCATCGCCAGCACCCTGCACGAGGACGGCCGCAAGATCGGCCTGGGGTCCAGCGGCGCGGTCGTCGTGGCGACCGTCGATGCCGTCGCCGCCCACTGCGGTCTGTGCCTCACCCGCGAGGAGCGGTACCGGCTGGCGATGCTCGCCACCGCCCGCGTCGAACCCAAGGGATCGGGCGGGGACCTCGCCGCCGGGACCTGGGGCGGCTGGATCGCCTACCGGGCCCCCGACCGTGAACAGGTCCGCGAACTGGCGGACCGCCGGGCCGTGGAGGAGGCGCTGAGCGTCCCGTGGCCCGGCTTCTCGGTGCGCGGGCTGCCGTCGCCGCGCGGGCTGTCCCTCCAGGTCGGCTGGACCGGCACCCCCGCCTCCACCCCCGCGCTGGTGGGCGGGCTGCACCGCCGGAGCTGGCGCGGCACCCCCTCCCACCGCCGCTTCCTCGACACCACCGGCGCGTTCGTGACCGCCGCGGTCACCGCCCTCGACACCGGGGACGACGACGCCCTCTTGCAGCAGGTCCGGCGGGCCCGCCATGAGCTGGCCCGCCTCGACGACGAGGTCGGCCTCGGCATCTTCACGCCCCGGCTGACCGCCCTGTCCGACGCCGCCGAGGCCGTCGGCGGCGCCGCCAAACCCTCGGGCGCGGGAGGCGGCGACTGCGGCATCGCCCTGCTCGACGCCGCCGCGCCCGACGCCATCGCGCACGTACGTGACCGGTGGGCCGCGGCCGGGGTGCGACCCCTGCCGCTCTCTCCCGCCTCCGAAGGGAACGAGGAATGAGCAGCGCTCAGCGCAAGGACGACCATGTCCGCCTGGCCATGGAGCAGCAGCACGCGCACAGCGGACGCAACCAGTTCGACGAGGTGTCGTTCGTCCATCACGCCCTGGCCGGCATCGACCGCCCTGACGTGTCCCTGGCCACGACCTTCGCGGGCATCACCTGGCAGGCGCCGCTCTACATCAACGCCATGACCGGCGGCAGCGCGAAGACCGGCGTCATCAACCGGGACCTGGCCACCGCCGCCCGGGAGACCGGGGTGGCCATCGCGTCGGGCTCCATGCACGCCTACTTCAAGGACCCCTCCTGCGCGGCCACCTTCCGGGTGCTGCGCACGGAGAACCCCGACGGGTTCGTCCTCGCGAACGTCAACGCGACCGCGTCGGTGGACAACGCGCACCGCGCCGTGGACCTCATTGAGGCGGACGCGCTCCAGATCCACCTCAACACGGCGCAGGAGACGCCCATGCCGGAGGGCGACCGCTCGTTCGGGTCGTGGGCGGCGCAGATCGAGCGGATCGCGGCGGGCGTCGACGTGCCCGTCGTCGTCAAGGAGGTCGGCAACGGGCTGAGCCGCCAGACGATCCTCGCCCTGCCCAACCTGGGTGTGCGCGTCGCGGACGTCTCCGGGCGAGGCGGCACCGACTTCGCGCGCATCGAGAACGGCCGCCGTGAACTCGCCGACTACTCCTATCTGCACGGCTGGGGCCAGTCCGCGCCCGCCTGTCTCCTGGACGCCCAGGACGCCGGTCTGCCGCTGCTGGCCTCCGGCGGGGTCCGCCACCCCCTGGACGTGGCGCGGGCGCTGGCCCTCGGCGCCCGCGCGGTCGGCTCCTCCGGGGGCTTCCTGCGCACCCTGATCGACGGTGACGTCTCCGCGCTGATCGCGCAGATCTCCACCTGGCTCGACCAGCTCGCCGCCCTCCAGACGATGCTCGGCGCCCGCACGCCCGCCGACCTGACCCGCTGCGACCTGCTGATCCACGGCGAGCTGCGGAACTTCTGCGCCGACCGGGGCATCGACACCCGGCACCTCGCCCAGCGCTCCAGCTCCATCGACGCCCTTACCGAGATGACGGGAACCACAAGATGACCGAAGCACACGCGATCGCCGGCGTTCCGATGCGCTGGGTCGGCCCCCTGCGCATCTCGGGAAACGTCGCCGAGACCGAGACCCATGTTCCCCTCGCCACCTACGAGTCGCCGCTGTGGCCGTCCGTCGGCCGCGGCGCGAAGGTCTCCCGGCTCGCCGAGAAGGGCATCGTGGCGACCCTCGTCGACGAGCGGATGACCCGCTCGGTGCTCGTCGAGGCGACCGACGCGCTGACCGCGCTCACCGCCGCCCGTACGATCGAGGCCCGCATCGACGAACTGCGCGAAGTGGTGCGCGGGTGCAGCCGGTTCGCCCAGCTGATCGGCATCCGGCACGAGATCAACGCCAACCTGCTGTTCCTCCGCTTCGAGTTCTCCACCGGCGACGCCTCCGGCCACAACATGGCGACCCTCGCCTCCGACGCCCTGCTCGCCCATGTCCTGAAGACGGTTCCCGGGATCTCCTACGGCTCGATCTCCGGGAACTACTGCACGGACAAGAAGGCCACCGCCATCAACGGCATCCTGGGCCGCGGCAAGAACGTCGTCACCGAGATCCTCGTCCCGCGTGACGTCGTGACGGACGTCCTGCACACCACCGCCGCCAAGATCGTCGAGCTGAACATCCGCAAGAACCTCCTCGGCACCCTCCTCGCCGGCGGCATCCGCTCCGCGAACGCCCACTACGCCAACATGCTGCTCGCGTTCTATCTGGCGACCGGCCAGGACGCGGCCAACATCATCGAGGGCTCGCAGGGCGTCGTGATGGCCGAGGACCGCGAAGGCGACCTGTACTTCGCCTGCACCCTGCCGAACCTGATCGTCGGCACGGTCGGCAACGGCAAGGGCCTCGGCTTCGTGGAGACGAACCTGACCCGCCTCGGCTGCCGGGCCGAGGGCGCGCCCGGCGAGAACGCCCGCCGCCTCGCCGTCCTCGCGGCGGCCACCGTGCTGTGCGGCGAACTCTCCCTGCTCGCGGCGCAGACGAACCCCGGCGAGCTCATGCGCGCGCACGTCCAGCTCGAACGCGACAACAAGACCGCGAAGGTTGGTGTCTGAGCCATGTCCCTGTCCATCGGAATCCACGACCTGTCCATAGCGACGGGCGAGTTCGTCCTGCCGCACGCGGCGCTCGCCGCGTACAACGGCACCGAGATCGGCAAGTACCACGTGGGCATCGGCCAGGAGTCGATGAGCGTGCCGGCCGCCGACGAGGACATCGTGACGCTGGCCGCGACGGCCGCGGCGCCGATCCTCGCCCGGCACGGCAAGGACAGTATCCGCACGGTCGTCCTCGCCACGGAGTCCTCCATCGACCAGGCGAAGTCGGCGGGCATCTACGTCCACTCCCTGATCGGTCTCCCGTCGGCCACCCGGGTGGTCGAGCTCAAGCAGGCCTGCTACGGGGCCACCGCCGCCCTCCAGTTCGCGATCGGCCTGGTGCGCCGCGACCCCGCCCAGCAGGTCCTGGTCATCGCGAGCGACGTCTCCAAGTACGAGCTGGACAGCCCCGGTGAGGCCACCCAGGGCGCGGCGGCGGTGGCCATGCTGGTCGGCGCGGACCCCGCCCTGGTGCGGATCGAGGACCCATCGGGTCTGTTCACCGCCGACGTCATGGACTTCTGGCGGCCCAACTACCTCTCCACGGCCCTCGTCGACGGCCAGGAGTCCATCGGCGCCTACCTCCAGGCCGTCGAGGGCACCTGGAAGGACTACTCCGAGCAGGGCGGGCGCACCCTGGAGGAGTTCGCCGCGTTCTGCTACCACCAGCCGTTCACGAAGATGGCGTACAAAGCCCACCGCCATCTGCTGAACTACTGCGGCCGTGACACCGACAAGGACGACATCGCCCGTGCCATCGGGCGGACGACGGCCTACAACACGGTGATCGGCAACAGCTACACCGCGTCGGTGTACCTGGGTCTGGCGGCGCTGCTGGACCAAGCGGACGACCTGACCGGCCGTCCGGTCGCCTTCCTCAGCTACGGCTCCGGTTCGGTCGCCGAGTTCTTCGCCGGGACCGTCGTCGCGGGCTACCGGGACCGGCTGCGGACCGACGCCAACCTTGAGGCGATCTCCCGGCGCCAGCCGGTCGACTACGCCGGGTACCGCGAGCTGCATGAGTGGACGTTCCCGACCGACGGCAGCGACCACGCCACCCCGGAGCAGACGACCGGCCCGTACCGGCTCGCCGGGATCAGCGGCCACAAGCGGATCTACCAGACGCGTTAGCGCGTCGCGCGGGCGGCGCGGACCCCGGGCGGCCCCTCTGGAGGGCCGCCCGCCCGCCGCCCCCTCCGTACAGCCATTCACAGACCACTTGAGGGGAGGGCAGCCGCATGACAGACACCACGATCCCCGCCCCCGGCAGCCCCATGAAGGACATCAGGATCCTCGGCACGGGCTCCTACGTGCCCGAGCGGATCGTCTCCAACGACGAGGTCGGCGCGCCGGCCGGGGTGGACGACGCCTGGATCACCCGCAAGACGGCGATCCGTGAACGCCGCTGGGCCGCGCCCGGCGAGGCCACGTCCGATCTCGCGACGGCCGCGGCGCGCGCGGCGATCAGGTCGGCCGGCATCACGGCCGAGCAGCTCTCGATGATCGCGGTCGCCACCTCCACCCCGGACCGCCCCCAGCCGCCGACGGCCGCCTACGTGCAGCACAACCTCGGGGCGGCCGGCACCGCGGCGTTCGACGTCAACGCGGTGTGTTCCGGCACCGTGTTCGCGCTGTCCGCGGTCGGCAGCGTGATCCTGCGCCGCGGGGGCTACGCGCTGGTCATCGGCGCGGACACCTACTCGCGCATCCTGAACCCCGCCGACCGCAAGACGGTCGTGCTGTTCGGGGACGGCGCGGGCGCCATGGTGCTGGGCCCGACCACGCACGGCCCGCTCGTGCGGCATGTCGCCCTGCACACCTTCGGCGCCCTGTCGGACCTGATCCAGGTCCCGGCGGGCGGCAGCCGTCACCCCCTCGACCAGGCCGGTCTGGAGGCCGGGCTCCAGTACTTCGCGATGGACGGCCGCGAGGTGCGCCGCTTCGTCGTGGAGCAACTCCCGCAGCTCACCAAGGCGTTCCTGCACGAGGCGGGCGTCGAGGCCACCGACATCAGCCACTTCGTCCCGCACCAGGCCAACGGCGTCATGCTCGACGACGTCTTCGCCGACCTGGCCCTGCCCCGCGCCACCATGCACCGCACGGTCACCCACTACGGCAACACCGGCGCCGCCTCCATCCCGATCACCCTCGACGCGGCGGCCCGCAAGGGGTCCTTCCGCCCCGGGGACCTGATCCTGCTGGCCGGATTCGGCGGCGGTATGGCCGCGAGCTTCGCCCTGATCGAGTGGGGCTGAGCCCTTCCCGCCCTGCCCCAACCCTCCTAGACGTCTTCCGACAGAAGGGCCGCATCCATGTCGCTCGTGCTCGACGCCGCCGCCCAGGACCTCCTGTTCCGCGAGGCCCGTACGGCCAACGCCTTCACCGACGAGCCCGTGACCGACGAGCAGATCGAGGCGATCTACGACCTCGTGAAGTACGGTCCGACCTCCACCAACCAGAGCCCCCTGCGCATCACCCTGGTCCGCTCCGCGGAGGCCCGTGAGCGTCTCGTGCGGCACATGGCCGAGCCCAACCGCGCGAAGACGGCCGCGGCACCACTGGTCGCGCTCCTCGCCACGGACATCGAGTTCCACGAGGAACTCCACAAGCTGGTCCCGCACTTCCCGCAGGTCAAGGATCTCCTCTACGCGGAGCGCCCGGTCAGGGAGGCGTCCGCCGTCCTCAACGGGGCCCTCCAGGCCGCGTACTTCATCATCGGCGTCCGCGCGGCCGGGCTCGCCGCGGGCCCGATGAGCGGCTTCGACGCCGCCGCCGTCCAGAAGGAGTTCCTGGACGACGACCACACCCCGCTGATGGTGGTCAACATCGGCAGGCCCGGCCCCGACGCGTGGTTCCCGCGCGCTCCGCGGCTGGACCTGGACGAGGTGGTCACCACCGTGTGAACCGTCCCATTCCGGCCACGGCGAGAGGGCCGGGTCCGCGAGCGTCAGCTCGCCGGCCCGGCCCTCTCGCCGTTCAGCCGCGCTCGCGCGCACGCTCCTCGTAGGCGGGCCACACATCGCGTACGAGCAGCAGTTCCTGCGCGGACAGCGGCTGGTCCTCACGCAGCCGTTCGGGGTGCGCGGACGGCGGCCCGCCCACCCCTGGCGGCAGTACCAGGAACCGGCCCTGGGCGTAGCGCACCAGGCGGTTCTGGGAGCGTGAGGCCGTACGGGGCGGGTCGATGGCCTGCAGAGCCTCAGGGCCGACGTACATGGCGCCGTAGGACGCCAGGGACCGCCACAGAGGCCGCAGACAGCGGCTCACCGTCATCCGCAGAATGCCTCGCAGCATCCGAATCATGTCTGTACCTCCACGCCTCCACTCGTCGTTTCCTATAGAGACTGACAAGGTTCACTCGTGGACCGGTCGAGAAGTCATGGCGCCCGCGAGCGCTGTTTCCGGCCATCTCGCACGACGAAAGGCGCGCCGCAACGGGTGAGTGCGGCGCGCCTTCTGTCGTGCACGACGGCGACGACGGTGTCCGTCGCCGCGCGGCTCAGTAGCGGTAGTGGTCCGGCTTGTAGGGGCCGTCGACCTCGACGCCGATGTACGAGGCCTGCTCCGGGCGCAGCGTCGTCAGCTTCACACCCAGGGCGTCCAGGTGGAGGCGGGCGACCTTCTCGTCCAGGTGCTTGGGCAGCGTGTACACGCCGATCGGGTACTCGGACTGCTTGGTGAAGAGCTCGATCTGGGCCAGGGTCTGGTCCGCGAAGGAGTTGGACATCACGAAGGAGGGGTGACCGGTGGCGTTGCCGAGGTTCAGCAGACGGCCCTCGGACAGCACGATGAGGACCTTGCCGTCGGGGAACTTCCAGGTGTGGACCTGGGGCTTGACCTCGTCCTTGACGATGCCGGGGATCTGCGCGAGACCGGCCATGTCGATCTCGTTGTCGAAGTGGCCGATGTTCCCGACGATCGCCTGGTGCTTCATCCTGGCCATGTCGGCGGCCATGATGATGTCCTTGTTGCCGGTCGTGGTGATGAAGATGTCGGCCTTGTCGATCACCTCGTCGAGCGTGGTGACCTGGTAGCCGTCCATCGCCGCCTGGAGCGCGCAGATCGGGTCGATCTCGGTGACGATGACCCGGGCGCCCTGGCCGCGCAGGGACTCCGCGCAGCCCTTGCCGACGTCGCCGTAGCCGCAGACGACGGCGGTCTTGCCGCCGATGAGGACGTCGGTGGCGCGGTTGATGCCGTCGATGAGGGAGTGGCGGCAGCCGTACTTGTTGTCGAACTTCGACTTCGTCACGGCGTCGTTCACGTTGATCGCCGGGAAGAGCAGCTGACCGTCACGCTGCATCTCGTACAGACGGTGGACGCCGGTCGTGGTCTCCTCGGTCACGCCGCGGATGCCGGCGGCGATCGCCGTCCAGTCCAACGGGCTGTTCTCCAACAGGGAGCGTACGACGGCCAGTTCCTCGTTCTCGGCGACGGGCAGCTCGCCGGTCTTGCGGTACTCGACGCCCTTGTGGACGAGGAGGGTGGCGTCACCGCCGTCGTCGAGGATCATGTTGGGGCCGGCCTGTCCGGGCCAGGTCAGCGCCTGCTCGGTGCACCACCAGTACTCCTCCAGCGTCTCGCCCTTCCAGGCGAAGACGGGGATGCCGGCGGCGGCGATCGCGGCAGCGGCATGGTCCTGGGTGGAGAAGATGTTGCACGACACCCAGCGGACCTCGGCGCCCAGCGCGACCAGCGTCTCGATCAGCACGGCGGTCTGGACCGTCATGTGCAGCGAGCCCGTGATCCGGGCGCCGGCCAGCGGCTGCGTCCCGGCGTACTCCTCGCGGATGGCCATCAGACCGGGCATCTCGTGCTCGGCGAGGGTGATCTCCTTGCGGCCGAACCCGGCGAGGGAGAGGTCGGCGACCTTGAAGTCGGTGAATTCAGCAGGCATTGAGAATCCTTGCGCTCGGAGAAGCCAGTACGTTGCGGTGGATGTCCAGGGCCGCCGTGGATTTGTTGAGCGTGATGTAGTGCAGGCCGGGCGCGCCCTCGGCGAGGAGCCGTTCGGCCATGCCGGTGGCGTACTCGACGCCGACGCGGTACCCGTCCAGGGCGTTGTCGCGGGCCGCGTGGAGGCGGTCGGCGAGGACCGCCGGGAACGCGGCGTCGGAGAGTTCGGCGAAGCGGGCGATCTGCCGGTGGTCGGTGGCGGGCATGATCTCGGGGATGATCGGGATGTCGCAGCCGGCGGCGGCGACACGGTCGCGCAGCCGCAGGTAGTCCTCCACGCGGAAGAACATCTGCGTGATGGCGTAGTCCGCGCCGGCCCGGCACTTGGCGACGAAGTGACGGATGTCGGAGTCCCAGTCCGCGGAGCGCGGGTGGCGCTCCGGGAAGGCCGCCACCCCGATCCTGAAGTCACCGAGCGAGCGGACCAGTTCGACGAGTTCATAGGCGTACCGGAACCCGTCGGGATGCGCCGTCCAGGGCCCCTTGGGGTCGCCCGGCGGATCGCCGCGCAGCACCAGCACGTCCCGGATGCCCGCGTCGGCGTAGTGCCCGATGATCTGCCGCAGCTCCGCCACCGAGTGCCCGACCGCCGTCAGATGGGCGACGGGACGCAGGGTGGTCTGGGCGGCGATGCGCCGGGTGACGTCGATGGTGCGCTCGCGGGACGATCCGCCGGCCCCGTAGGTGACGGACACGAAGTCCGGTGCGAGCGCCTCGATCCGGCGGATCGCCTCCCACAGGGTGCGCTCGCCCTTGGCCGTCTTCGGCGGGAAGAACTCGAACGAGAACGTCGTCACGAGCGGCCTCCCGCGTTGAAGTAGTTTGCCTCGGGGTGGTGCAGGACGATGGCGTCGGTGGACTGCTCGGGGTGGAGCTGGAACTCCTCGGAGAGGTGCACGCCGATGCGCTCGGGCCGGAGCAGGCCGGCGATCTTCGCCCGGTCCTCCAGGTCCGGGCAGGCCGGGTAGCCGAGGGAATAGCGGCAGCCCTGGTACTCGGTGCGGAACATACCGTCCAGGGAGCCCGGGTCGCCCGCGGCGATCCCCAGCTCGTCGCGGACACGGGCGTGCCAGTATTCGGCGAGAGCCTCGGCCAACTGGACGGACAGGCCGTGGAGTTCGAGGTAGTCGCGGTAGGAGTTGGCCTCGAAGAGCTTCGCGGTCTCCTCGCCGATCCGGGAGCCGACCGTGACGACCTGGAGCCCCACCACGTCCGTCTCCCCCGACTCCTCCGGACGGAAGAAGTCCGCGAGACACAGCCGACGGCCCCGGCGCTGACGCGGGAAGGAGAACCGGGTCAGCTCGGACCCGTTCTCGTCCAGCAGGATCAGGTCGTCGTCCTTGGAGACGCACCGGAAGTAGCCGTGCACGACGGCCGCTTCGAGGAGGTTCTCCGTCTGGAGCCGGTCGAGCAGCCCGCGCAGCCGGGGCCGCCCCTCGGTCTCGGCGAGCTCCTCGTACGAGGGCCCGTCCCCGGCGCGGGTCTGCTTGAGGCCCCACTGGCCCTTGAAGAGGGCGCCCTCGTCGAGCCAGGAGGCATACTCCTTGAGCTGGATGCCCTTGACGACCCGGGTGCCCCAGAACGGGGGTTCGGGGATCGGGTTGTCGACGGCGACATCGGAACGCCCCAGTTCGGGCGCCTCCTCCTCGGCCACCTGTACGACAGTGGCGCGCACCCGGCGCTGCTTCAGCTCCGGCAGCTTCACCCCCGGCACACCCCGCTTCACCGCGACGAGCGCGTCCATGAGGCGCAGACCTTCGAACGCGTCGCGGGCGTAGCGGACTTCGCCTTCGTAGATCTCGTGCAGGTCCTGCTCGACATACGCCC
>NZ_JBIVDS010000012.1:0-368888 GCF_044747265.1 Streptomyces sp. NPDC090106
GTTGCGGTGACCGCGGTGCGGTTCCAGGGGATCATCCACGACTTCGTGATGCTCAACGCCCTGCGCGGGACCCACGCCGCCGAGGCCGCGATCGAGCTCGCCGTCCGCACCCTGCACGGCGCCCTCCACCCGGCGGCGTGACGCCCGTGTGACGGCCCCGGCGCCGGGGGTCCGGTACGCGACGGTGACGGCGCCGGGCCGACGGTACGCCGCTCGCCCCATCCTCCGGTCGGCCGACCCGAGGATGGGGCGAGCGGCGTATTCGTGGGCGAGGTCGTCCGCCGCGCATTGACCGCCGATGCGCGGCCGAGGAACGTGAGCCGCACACGCGGGGGGCGGTATGAAGCCGATACGCGGCAGGCCGACACGTCGGTGGGCGCTCGTCTGGACCTTGGTCGTCCTCATGTACGGCACCCTGTCGCTCCTCAGCGCCTGCGGGGGCTCGCCCGACGACGTCGCGACCCCGGCGGACCGGAGCTCGGGGCGGCAGGACACCGGCGGCGAGGACTTCGGCAGGGACGACCTGGACGGTGACCTCGGCGGGGCGGACGCGGGGGCGACCGGGGGATCCCCGGACGAGGGGGCGACGTCCGGCCAGGGCGAGGGGTTCGACGAGGAGGGAACCGACGGCGGGTACAACTCGGGCGTCGGGCAGAACACCGTCTCCGGTGTGGTCGTCGACGCTTCGGGCAACCCGGTCGAGGGCGTGCGGATCACCTTCTACACCGTGCCGCGCACCGGCTTCTACCAGACGTACACGGCGATCGACGGCTCGTACACGTACCGGCTTCCGGACGGCGTCTACCAGACCTTCGCGTTCTACGGCGACCCCGGCACGGAGACGGACAACTTCTACCCGGTGGGTCTCGGGGCCGGCAGCTCCTTCACCGTCCCGCCGAGTCAGGAGATCGACTTCGGGTGGGGGCCGCAGGACTGACGGTTCACCACCCGGCGGTCGCGGTGAGCACCAGGGACACCGCCGCCGCCGTCAACGGCCACAGCAGCCACCGTCGCCGTCCGGCCACCAGCGCCGACGCGGCCAGGACCTCGCCGACCACGGCGAACGCCGTCGCCACCGCGAGCAGCAGGCCTCGGTCGCCGCTCCGCTGCGCCAGGTCCACCTGGTGGTTCTGGTCGACCGTGAGCGCCTGCTCGTCCGAGGGATCGGCCCGCAACGCGCTCACGACCACCGCGTCGACCCCGTCATCGCCGGCGGGGAGGCGGGCCATGTACGCCGAGATGTCCCCGACGGTCGCCACGAGGCCGCGTTCCGCGTCCGCCAGCCGTGCCTCCTGGCCCGCGGTCACAGGATCCGGGGCATCGAGCGACGCCAGTTCCCGCGCCTCCGCCCGCAACGCGGTCGCGATGACCTCCTGCCGGGTCAGGAGCCGGAACGCCTGCCACTGTCCGCTCACCGCGATGTCCGTGCGCACCTGCACGGCGCGGCGCGCCGCCTCGGCCTGTGCCCGCTGCTCGCTGCCGGCCGCGTAGACCTGTCCGAGCGGCAGCAGGAACAGCAGCGCGACGATCAGCAGGTGCAGTCCCACGGCCGGCCGGGAGGCGGGTCGTGCCGTCGCGGGCTGCGGGATCAGTTCGAGCCGGCGCAGGACCCGGCGGGCACCGGGTACGGGAGGCCGCCGCCACGCCACGGGACGCAGGACGTTCGCCGCGACGAGCGCCGCCACCACGGCGGCGACGGCGACCAGCACGGACCCCAGTGCCCAGGCCGCCCAGCCGTCCCCCGATCCGAGCGCGGCGTCGGGGTCCAGGTCGTAGAGCCCGGGGGAGGCGGCCTGGCGGTCACCGAGCCGACGCGGCAGGTCGTAGCCGAGGCCCGGGCGGAAGGACGACTCGGTGAAACCGGTCGAGTTCCGCAGCACGAAGCCGGTCTCCGAGGCGATCGTGTACTGGGAGGCGGCCAGCCGTCCGTCGTTCTTCAGTGGCGTCAGCGCGTCGGTCTCGGCGCGGGCCACGGCCACGCGGAACGCCTGGGGGCCCTCGACGCCGTACACCTGCCGCACGTCCTCCTGCACCGCGGCCTGCCGTTTGATCTCCTGCCGTACGGCGTCCTGGTAGGCGCCCCCTGCCTGGCTGAACTGCCAGGTCGCCAGGAGCGTCGCCGCCGTCACGACGGTGATGAGGGCGATCTGTACCCGGATCCGAGGGCTGAAGCGCCCGGGGTCCGAGGTCACTGCGGCACCCGCTCGTACGTGACCGTGTTGCCGTTGCTGCCGGTCAGGCTCAGGGTGCCGTCCGAGACTCCCCATACGTACTGCTCGGGATCGAGCGAGGAGGGCTGATCGGTGTAGTCGTCCTGTGGGGAGCGCGGGTCCTCACGGGAGCGGGTGGCGGTGAGGGGCCGCAGGAGGAGGTTCCGGCCTTCGGCCCGGGCCGTTCCCTCCGCGATGAACGTGATCTTGAAGATGCCCTCGGGGATCGGCTGGGTGACCAGACCGGCGTACTTGTAGCGGCCGTCGGAGGTGAAGCGGTACGCGATGGTGGCGGTGTCGTTCTTCTCCTCGATACTGCGCCAGGACCCTACGAGGGCGCCGGGAAGCACCGCGCCCGGGACGGACGCGGTGGCCCCCGGGCCGCCGGGACCGGCGGAGGCCGTCGCCGTCGTGGCGGGAACCGGAGGCGAGCTGCGGTGAGGTGCGGGCCCGTCCCCGGTGGAGCAAGCCGTGCCGCCGAGTAAGGATGCGAGGACCGCGAGACCGAGAAGGGTGCTTGGAGCCGCTGTCTTCCCCACGGGTTCCCCCTGCCCGTACGGCCGTCGGCACGGGCGCGCCGACGTTGCCGCGAACGTAGCAGCGGGGGACACCGACGAGAGCGGCGACGGCCGGAGATGGGCTTCCCGGCGGAGGACCGGTCACGTCACCGGGCGCAGGCGGAGTACCGCCGGGGCGTGGAGCGGGCCACCGGGCGGCTGCTGGCGGTCGCTTTCGCGTCGAACTGCCCGGCCGTAGCGTCCTCTTGGCGGAGCAGGGCGACTACGTCGTATGGGGGCGCGGGGTCGATCACTCGTGGTTCGCCGAGGAGGAGTCGGTCGTACTGACCGTCCGGTGGCCCTCCGTGCCCGGATACGCGGCGACTTGACGGGGACGGACGGTCCGGCGGCCGTCCGTGAGGTCATCTCGTCCTACGACGCACCGGGCGTCGGCGCGAACCGGCCGCCCAGCCAGTCGGGTCGGGACGGCCTCGTCGCGTCCAGGAGAGGCGTGGGCGCCGTCGGGTCGGACGGGGTGCGGAACGCCTCGATGACGTAGGCGGCGAAGCGGCGGGAGGCCGCGAGCCGGGCGGCGGGCGGAGCGTCATGGAGGCCGCGGTGGGCCATGAGCACGAGGGTCAGGTCGTCGGCGACGAAGTCGGGGCGGAGCCGGCCGGACCGCTGCGCGCGGCGGGCCAGCTCGGCGACCGCGCGTGAGGTCCGTTCCCGGTCGGCGGCGAAGTCCATGGCGGCGGGGTAGCTCGTCATGAAGGCGTCGGCGAACCCCCTGCTGTGAGCGTGGAGTTCGCAGATCTGCTCGATCAGGACGCGGAAACCGCGCCATGGGTCGGGGTCCGCGAGGGCGTCCTGGACGGCGGTCCGGCAGGCGCGCCGCTGCTCGGCGAAGGTCTCCGCGATCAGCGCCTGCTTGGTCGGGAAGTGCCGGTACAGCGTGGCGGGGCCCACGCCCGCCTGCCGGGCGACCTCGCGCACGGGCGCGTCCAGACCCTGCTCGCCGAACACCGCGCGGGCGGCCTCCAGGATGCGGGCCCGGTTCTCGCGGGCGTCGGAGCGCACGGTGTGAGGCAGATCGGCGGTCATGGCATCTCACTTTAGCCAAACGGACGGGTGCGTCCGTTACGGTCCGGAAGCGCTGGCGCCACCCCGCGCACCCTTTCCCTTGGCCCATCTGAGGAGCAGTGATGAAGGCCGTCCTGATCAGGGAGTTCGGAGACCCCGATGGCCTGGAGGTCGTCGACGTGCCCGTACCTCCGCCCGCCCCGGGGCAGGTGCGCATCACCACCGAGGCGATCGGGGTGGGCGGCGTGGACGCCGTGATCCGCCGGGGAACGCTTGCCGCCTACGGCTTCAGGGAAGGCCACCTCCTCGGCAGCGAGGTGGCCGGAACCGTCAGCGCGCTGGGGGAGGGCGTGGACGCCTCCTGGAAGGGGCGGCGGGTGTGGGCGTTCACCGGCCTGTCCGGCGGATACGCCGAGCACGCCGTCGCCTCCGTCGCGGACGTCCTCGCGTTGCCCGACGGGCTGACCGGCGTGGACGCGGTGGCCCTCGGCGGCTCCGGAGTGGTCGCCCACTTCGCCCTGGACCGCGCCCGTCTCGCGCCCGGAGAGACGGTGCTCGTGCGGGGCGCCGCGGGCAGCATCGGGATCACGGCCGTCCAGCTCGCGGCCCGGGGCGGTGCGGGCGCGGTGGCGGTCACCACCTCCTCGGCGGAACGCGGCGCCCGCCTGCGCGACTTGGGCGCGACCCATGTCCTCGACCGCTCCGGTGACGGCGGCTCCGACGCGCTGCCGGGCTTCGACGTGGTGATCGACGTCGTCGCGGGTCCCGGCCTTCCCGGCTTCCTGGACAGGCTGAACCCCGGCGGGCGGTACGTGGCCGTCGGTGTCGTCGGCGGGCAGCCTCCCGCGGACTTCGGGATGCGGCTGATGGACGGCTTCCGCAGGTCGCTGTCGTTCGCCACCTTCAGCTCCGACACCGTGCCGGGACCCGACCGGCAGGCCGTGCGGGCGGCCCAGTTCGCCGAGGCGGCGAAGGGCGGGCTGCGCACGGTCGTCCACCGGACGCTGCCGCTCGACCAGGCGGCCCTCGCCCACCGTGACATGGATGAGGGGAGGGTGTTCGGCAGGGTGGTGCTGACTCCGTGACCGCGGCCTGCCGACGAAGGATCTCCTCGCGACGGCCGTCACTCCGCCCACTCCTCCGCCCACTCCTCCGCCCACCCCTCCTGCGACTTCCTCCTGCGTTGTTGCCGAATCGGCAAGCCCGATCGCGTCGGACCGTCGCCGCGCCGCATGATCGGGACGGACCCGCGTCCGCCCGCGACCCGAGGAGAGCCCATGCAGCCCGAGCCGACCGCCGTACTCCGCCACCGCACCGTGCCGTCCCCGGCCGGGCGCCTGCACCTGGTCGAACAGGGCACCGGCCCACTGGTCCTCCTCGTCCACGGCTTCCCCGAGTCCTGGTACTCCTGGCGGCGCCAGCTCCCGGCCCTCGCCGCCGCCGGATACCGGGCGGTGGCGATCGACGTGCGTGGCTACGGCCGTTCCTCCAAGCCCGCCGCGCTCGACGCCTACCGGATGCTCGACCTCGTCGAGGACAACGTCGCCGTCGTGCGCGCCCTGGGCGAGGAGAACGCGGTGGTCGTCGGTCACGACTGGGGCTCCAACATCGCCGCCACCTCCGCCCTGATCCATCCGGAGGTGTTCCGCGCGGTCGGCCTGCTGAGCGTTCCGTACGCGCCGCCCGGCGGTCCCCGTCCCACCGACGTCTTCGGCCTGATCGGCGGACCCGAGCAGGAGTTCTACGTCAGCTACTTCCAGGAGCCCGGCCGCGCCGAGGCGGAGATCGAGCCCGACGTCCGGGGCTGGCTCGCGGGCTTCTACGCGGCCCTGTCCGCCGACACCATGCCTGCCGAGGGCCGCCCCGACCCGCACTTCGTCGCCGCCGGCGGCTCGCTGCGCGACCGCTTTCCCGTCGACACGCTTCCGTCCTGGCTGAGCGAGGACGAACTCGACTTCTACGCCGGGGAGTTCGAGCGGAGCGGGATCACCGGCGCGCTCAACCGCTATCGCAGCATGGACCGCGACTGGGAGGACCTCGCCCCGTACCGCGGAGCCCCGATCCGCCAGCCCTCCTTGTTCGTCGGCGGCGCCCTGGATGCCTCGACCACCTGGATGTCCGACGCCATCGACGCCTACCCCGCCACCCTGCCCGGCCTGTCCGCCTCCCGTCTCCTGAAGGGCTGCGGCCACTGGATCCAGCAGGAGCGCCCCGACGAGGTCAACGAACTGCTCACGGAGTGGCTCGCCGCACTCGACGCGTGACGCCCCGCCCCGCCGACTCAGGTGGTCGCCCGCCGGTCGCTGACCAGGCGGATGAACTGGGCCGCGGTCGAGTGGTCGTAGAACTCCCGCACCGAGGGTTTCGGCAGCTGCCTCCTCTGCAGCTCGGAGAGGGCGCGCACCACCAGGAGCGAATTGCCGCCCAGCTCGAAGAAGTTGTCGTCGGGCCCCACGTCCGTCTTGAGGAGACGACTCCAGATGCCCAGGACGTCCTCCGCGACGGTGGTCGCGGGCGAAGGGTGTTGTGGGTCCGCCGGGGTGGGCTCCGCGCTGTGCGGGCGGGCTGCGGGGATCGGGGACAGGGGCACCGGCAGCCGTGAGGCGTCCAGCTTTCCGTTGGCGGTGAGCGGCATCGACGGCACCGGCGTGAACGTCGCCGGGACCATGTAGTCGGGCAGGAACCGGCCCGCCTCGGCCAGGACGTGACGGGGATCGGCGGACCCGGACAGCACGCCGTATGCGTCGATCCTGCTGCTCGCGGGATCGCCGGGGATCTCCTGCCGTACCAGCACGGCCGCCTCGTGCACCGAGGGGGCGGCGAGCAGGACGGCGCGGATCTCCTCCCGCTCGATCCGATGGCCCCGCAGTTTCACCTGGTGGTCGGAGCGGCCGAGGTGGTCGATCCGCCCGTCCGGGCGGAGCCGCCCCAGGTCGCCGCTGCGATAGGCGCGTTCCCCGGTGAGAGGGTCGGCGCCGAACCGGTCGGCCGTGAGGTCGGGCTGTCCCAGGTAGCGGTCCGCCAGCCCGGCTCCCGCCACCCAGAGCTCGCCGGTGGGACCCGGCGGCAGGAGCCGTCCCGAGCGGTCGCGGACCGACACGGACCAGCCCGGCAGGGCGCGGCCCACCGAACGGGAGTCGTCCAGGACGTCGCGCGGTGTCATCGTGTGCGCGGTCGTGTGCACCGTGGTCTCGGTGATGCCGTACATGTTCACCACCCGGCACCGGCTGGGGGAGTGCCGCGCGAACCAGGGCGCCAGCACGCGTGCGGGGAGCGTCTCCCCACCGAGGACGACCAGCCGCACGGACAGCTCGGGGGCCGGGCGGTCGGCCGATCGCAGATCGGCGCGGACGAGCGGACCGAACGCCGAGGGAGTCTGGTTCAGGACGGTGACGCGCCGGGTCGCCAGCAGCGTGTGGAACTCGTCGGGGTCGCGGGTGACCCAGTACGGCGCGACCACCAGGCGGCCCCCGGTCAGCAGACACCCCCAGATCTCCCAGACGGAGAAGTCGAAGGCGCTGGAGTGGAAGAGGCTCCAGACGTCGTCAGGGCACAGGCCGAAGTCCTCCACCGTCGCCCGCACCAGGGCGCCGACGGCACTGTGCGGCACGGCCACCCCCTTGGGGCGCCCGGTCGTCCCGGAGGTGTAGATCACGTACGCGTCCGAGCGCGCGTCCGCCGTGGACTCGACGGGACACGCGGCGCCCGGAGCCGGATCCGTACGAGCGGTGAGCAACTCGTCCGGGGTCACGGTCCGTACGCCGTCGACGTCCGGGAACCCCTCCGTCGTGGTCACCACGACCCGCAGGCCCGCGTCCCCGACGATGTGCCGCAGGCGCTCCGGCGGATACCGCACGTCCATGGGCACATAGGCGCAGCCGGCCTTGAGGACGGCGAGGAGAGTCGGGACGAGGGCGATCCCCGGATCGAGGCAGACACCCACCCGGTGTCCCGGGGCCACCCCGAGGGCGCGCAGCCCCGCCGCCAGTCGGTCGGCCCGGTCGTCGAGTCGGCGATACGTCAGTTCCGTGCCGTCAGCCTCCAGCGCGACGCCGTCCGGTCGGCGGCGGGCCATCGCCGCGAAGGCGTGGTCGATCCGCTCGCTCGTGCTGTGCGGGCCGCCGGCTCCGCCGAGTGCGAGGACGCGCCGGGTCTCGTCCGGCGCCAGGAACGGGACGTGCGACACCGGTTCCGGGGTGGGCAGTTCGGCGAACGAGGCCGTGAACTGCGTGACATGGGCGCAGAACTGCGCGGCGATCTCCGGGGCGATGCCGCCCTCGTCGTACCAGCAGGTCCCCGCGAGCGTTCCGTCCGGTCGCGGGGTGAGGTACAGGGAGAGCGGGAAGAGCGGTGCCAGACACGGGAGGTACGCCGCCGTCTCCTCGGCGTCGCCGAACACGACACCGACGACCGGCGTGCCGGAGGCGGGCACGGGCTCCGCGCCGCATTCCGCGAGGAGCCGGGACAGGGGCTGCTCCTCGTCGACGGTCACGCGGTGCACGAAGCCGCCGTCGTCCTCAGGGCCGCGGTACGGGCCGCCGTCCCGTGCCATGGTGCCGATCTCGACCAGGCCGTTCTGGCTGTAGCGGGCCAGTGTCAGGGCCAACGCGCCGAGCAGGTGCCGTCGTTCGGCTCCCGCGGTGAACGGCACGGCACCGATCGTCCCCGCGCGGCGAGGGTCGCCGAGACCCCATTCGGCACTCGCCGTGGACGGGACCGCCGAGGGGGCTCGTGGTGCGACGAGCGCGGGCGTCTCCGTAGCCGACGGCCCGAGCAGGAGCAGTGTCGCCAGCCGGCGCAGCGCCGGGTACGGCAGCTCCGAGCGGACGGCCACCAGGACGAGATCGGCCACGCCGTCGGCGTAGGCCAGCACCACGGCACGGACCGGAGGACGGCCGGGGCCGATGGGACGCCGTGCCTCGTCGTGCGCGCGCTGCCGGGCCAGGACGTCCGTGTGCCCTGTCGGCACCGGCGTGACCCAGAGGTGCGGATCGACCGGTACGGAGGTGCGGGCGGCCCCGACCGCGAGGTGGTGGCGCAGCCGGGCCACGTCGAGGGCGCCGGGCACGCGGACCACGAGGCTGTGGCAGGCCCGCCCGTGCGCGCGGGGGCGGTGTCCGAAGGGCTGCCGTTGTCCGGCCGCACGCGCTCCGTCGGTGAGCGGAGCGCGCGAACTGGTGACGTTCGTCGTCATGGCATGTCTCCGGTCGGTCGTGAACGGGCAGCGGTGGAGGGGCGGTCGGGACGCGGCGAGGCCGGTCCGGCGGGTCGGCGGCCGGTAACTCCGTTCAGCGCGCGGTGAAGCCGCCGTCGACGGTGAGGACGCTCCCCGTGACCTGGAGCGAGTCGTCCCCGGCCAGCCAGAGCGCCGCTCCCGCCACCGTCGCGGGGTCGATCAGGGCGTGCATCGGCTGGCCCTGGAGGAACGCCTCGGCGTGGTCCTCCGTCGGTACGTCGAGGGAGCGCGCGATCTCGGAGAGCATGCGGCCCTCGACCACGGGATCGTCACGCACCGAGCCCGGGCAGAGGGCGTTGACCCTCACCTGGTGGGGCGCGTAGTCGAGAGCGGCGGCCCTGGTCAGACCGATCAGGCCGTGCTTGGCGGCTACGTATCCGGCGAAGTGCCGGTACCCGACCAGGCCCGCGGTCGAGGACACGTTGATGATGCTGCCCCACCGCTGCTCCACCATCGCCGGTGCCACCGCCTTCGTCAGACGCCAGGCACCCGACAGGTCGACGTCCAGCATGAGCGACCACTCGGCCTCCTCGATCTCATGCACCGGACGGCCCGAAGGGGCGGCGATCCCGGCGTTGTTGAGGAGCACGTCCACCGCACCGAACCTGTCCAGTGCCCCGTCGACCACGGCCTGTACCCGTACGGCGTCACGGACGTCGACGTGTTCGACCACGACGGCGCTTCCGTGGAGTCGGCACAACGCGGCGGTGTGCTCCAACTGCCCGCCCGAGCCCAGCGGGTAGGGCACCTCGGCCAGGTCCCGGGCGATGTCGAGGAGCAGCAGATCGGCGCCCTCCCGCGCGAACCGGACCGCGCACTCACGTCCCAGCCCCCGCGCCGCGCCCGTGATGAGGGCGGTCCTGCCCTTGAGGGTCATGGCCCGTCTCCCTCGCCCCGGTTCACGGCTGGTGTGCCCGCGGCTGCGGCGTGCAGCACCGGGTCCGCGGTGTCCGCGAGGTACATGTGTCCGCCCGGCGGCTCCGTGTAGGTGAAGGGACCCGTGGTGACGTGACGCCACTCCTCGGCCTCCTCGCGGGAGACGAGGGTGTCCTCGGCGCCGCGCAGCACGGTCACGGGGACGGCCAGGGGCCGGCGGTCGGAGGGCCGGTAGCTCTCGTGCATCGTGACGTCGGCGCGCAGTGTGGGCAGGAGCAGTTCGCGCAGGTCGGGGTCGTCGAAGGCCTCGTGGCGGTAACCGGCGAAGTCCTGCACCCGTCGCAGGAACTCCTCGTCGTCGACGGCGACGGTCCGCTCCCGCCGTCCCGCCCAGGGCGGCGGGGAACCGCTGACGACGAGATGGCCGAAGGCGGGGTGCCCGCCGCGTTCGAGTTCGCGGGCCACCTCGTAGGCGAGGACCGCGCCGAGGCTGTGCCCGAACAGGGCGACCCGTGAGCTGTGCGCGGTCCGTTCGAGGACCTGGGGTGTCAGTTCCTTCACGGCGTCGGCGACATCGGTGAACGGACTCCGGTGGAACTGCTCCTCACGTCCCGGCAGTTGGAGGGGCGCGACCTCCACGCCGGGTGACGGCAGCTTCCGCCAGGCGCGGAAGAAGCTCGCTCCCGCTCCGGCGAAGGGGAGGCAGACGAGGGTGACGTGGTCGGACGGCATGGCTCCTCGCAAGGCGTTGGCGGGTCGTGGCGGGCCGGACGGTGTCGGTGCGCGGGGTGGAGGGGGAGGCCGCCGGTCATCCTGGGGCGTCCCCTCGGTCGGAGTCGAAAGGCCCGGTCAGCCGGCCGAGGGCCTTCGCCACCCGCGCGGTGACCTGGGTGCCGTGCGTGTTCACGAACAGATGTCCGCCCGAGACGGGCGCGTGGGTGAAGTCGCCGGTGGTGAACCGGCGCCAGGACGCCGTGCGCTCCGCGTCCGCGATCGGATCGTCCGTCCCGTACAGCGCCAGCACCGGGCTGTCGACGGCCCGTTCGCCCAGGTACTGCCGGTCCCCGGCGAGCATCGCGTCGGCCCGCAGGACGGGCATCACCACCTCGCGCAGTTCCCGGTCGTGCGACAGCGCGCTGTCGATGCCTCCGGCCCAGCGGAAGGAGGCGAGGACCTCGTCGTCCGTCCACGCCTCGGTCGGCCGCTCGTCCGTGGGGAAGGGCGCGGGATCCGCCCACGGCGGGACGCGGGCGGCCACCACGAGGAGCGACGGCGCGGACCTCGACGGGAAGACCTCCTGCGCCACGTGCGCGGCCAGGGTCGCCCCCAGACTGTGCCCGTACAGCACAAGAGGCCGGTCCGGTGCCAACACCGCAACCGCGCGGGTCAGTTCGGTGACCTGCTCCTTCAGATCGGTCGTCGGCGGGACGTGGAAGCGGCCTTCCCGTCCTGCCAGATGGGCCGCCCGGACGGTCCCCGCCGCGGACAGTGCGTCGGGCCACTGCCTGAACACGCTGGGCCCGCCTCCGGCATACGGGAAGCAGACGATGTCGGCGCCGGTCGCGCGCGGGCCGGAGAGACGGCGGAGCGGCGGCAGGCTCATGCCGGCCTCCGGTGCGGGGAGCGCGATCGGCCTCCGGGTGACGACAGGGCGGCGAACGCGGCGTCCAGGGCGCGCAGCTGTCCGGCGATCCACGGAAGCCGCAGCGGATCGGCCGAGTGGAGTGCGGCTGTCCGCTGCTCCGCGTCCTCGCCGTAGAGCATGCTCGTGGCGGCGCGGAAGCGCAGGGCCGTCGCGGTGTCTCCGAAGTGGTGGCCGCCGAGGACGGCGACTCCCGCCTGCTTGAGCAGGTGCTCCTGGAAGGATGCGGAGTCCCGCACGCCGTGCCGGGCGAGCTCCCCGCGCAACGGCTCGAAGTCCGGGTACACGTAGAAGCCCGCGTCGGGAGGACGGCACCGGGCGCCGTGCGCCACCAGGAGGGCGTGCACCGCGGCTGCGACGACACCGTGCAGACGTGCGGAGGCGGCCAACCGTGCCCGGACCGGGGGTGGTTCGGCCAGGGCGTACGCGGCCACCTCCTGCATCGGGCCGGGGGGTGTCGACCAGATCTCGCTGGCCACCGAGAGCACCCGGTCACGGAGGCGGCGCCCGCGGGAGCCGGCCGGGAAGCGGGCCAGCCCGATCCGCCAACCCCCCAGCGCCAGGCTCTTGCTGAGCCCGGTGAGGACCACCGTGTGCTCGGGGGCCACCGAGGCGGGGCTGAGAAAAGGCCGGTCCGGGGAGTGCGGGAGATCCCGGTAGATCTCGTCGGACAGGACGGTCACCCCCTCGTCCCCGGCGAGCTCGCACACCTCGCGGACCAGATCCGGAGCGGCGGTCGTGCCGGTGGGGTTGTCGGGGACCGTCAGGACCAACGCGCCCGCCCGGGTGCCTCCGTCCGCGCGGCGCAGACCGTGCAGCACCTGCCGCAGCGCCTCGGGTTCGGGCACGCCGCCGCACCGGTCGGGGATCGGGATCCGGTGGACCCGGCGGCCGAACAGCGTGGCCTGCGGCGCGTACGTCACCCAACTGGGGTTCGGCAGCAGGACATCGCCGTCGAGGGCGGCGAAGAGTGCCGCCAGCAGGGGTTTCGATCCCGGGGCGAGGACCACCTGTCCGGGCCTGGTGGGCAGCCCCCGGCGCGCGAAGTAGGCGGCCCCGCCGCGGCGGACGGCCGCGTCGCCCGCGACCTCGCCGTAGTGGGTGCGGGTGGCACCGGCCGTGAGGCGCTCCACGAGTTCGGGCAGTACGGGCAACCGGGCCTCGCCGAAGCCGAGGTGCACCAGCGGTTCCCCGGCGGCCCGCCGTTCGGCGACGACACGGTCCAGGGCCAGGTTGGGGGAGACCCGCCAGGTCCGGGCAGGTCCCGGATCCACCGGGGCCGTGGGGGTGGTCTCGCCGTTCATCGGCCCTCCAACGGTTCTACGGCGACGGGATGTGCCTGTGCGGCGGTGCCGAGGAGCGGGGCGGCTGCCGGACGGCCGGGCCGTGCGGGGCCGCCGCTCGCCGCCGGGGCGGTACGGAGCCCCGGGTCCTCGGGCGAGGCCGTGTCCGCGTGCAGTGCGGCGGCGATGTCCGCCGGTACCGTCGTCTTGTCCGGGCGGAGTCCGTCGATCCACGCGGCGCCGTCGTCGTGGTGGAGGAGGAACGGACGGCCCACCAGCCCTGGATCGCGGGCCTGCACCAGCCGGCACTGGAAGAACCGGCCGTGCGGAAGGGCGAGTTCGCCGTCCAGCACGATCTTCCCGGCGGACGTCGACATCACCGGTCCGCGAACCGTCCGGGCCAGACCCGGAAGCCGTTGGTAGGCCTGCCGGAACAGCTCCACGGCCCGCGCCAGCGGAACCTCGAAGTAGCGGTGCGGGCCCGTGTCACGGGCGACGAACATGTAGTACGGCACCGCACCCGCCGCGCTCTCCGCCCGCCACAACCGCGTCCACGCCTCCACGGTGTCGTTGACGTGCGCGACCAGGGGCGCCTGGCAGTGGACGACCGCCCCTGTGGACCGGATCCGCTCCAGCGCACGGCGCGCGAGGTCCGTCGTGAGTTCCCGCGCATGGCTGAAGTGCGCCATCACGGCCAGCGTCCGGCCGGTACGGGTCACCGCCTCGAACAGCCGCAGGACGTCGTCGCTGTCCCGGTCGGTGACGAACCGGGCGGGCCAGTACGCCGGCGCCTTCGTCCCGATCCGCACCGTACGGACGGTCCCCACGTCGAGGAGCGGCATCAGATGGCGGCGCAGCGGTTCGGCCGCCATCATCAGCGGATCGCCACCGGTCACCAGGACGTCACTGACCTCGGGGCGCTGCCGGAGATAGGACACCAGCCGCTCCGGGCCGGGAGCGGCGAACCGCAGCTCCGTGTCGTCCACGAACTGCGCCCACCGGAAGCAGTACGTGCAGTAGGCATGGCAACTCTGGCCCTGCGCCGGGAAGTAGAGCACCGTCTCGCGGTACTTGTGCTGGACGCCCGGCAGCCGCTCGCCCTCCGTGAGCGGGACGTTGAGCTCGCGCTGGCCCCCGGGGTGAGGGTTGAGGGCCGCCCGGATCCGGCGGACCGTGTCGAGGCGCAGCCGGTCCGACGGCGCCCGGGACGCGACCTCGGCCAGCGCGCGTTCCTGCGGGGCGGACAGCATTCCCGGCTGCGGGAAGACCAGTTGGAACAGGGGATCGGCCGGCACGTCGGACCAGTCGATGAGTTCGGACAGGACGTAGTCGTTCACCCGGAAGGGCAGGACCAGGGAGAAGCGCTCGACGGTCGCGCGCACGCTGTCGGACAGTCCGTAGCGGGCGGCCACCCGGTCGAGGTTCCTCGGCCCGTAGGCGCGGTACGGAGCGGGACCGGCCGGACGACTCGCTGCGGCTTCCATGTGCCTTCCTTCCCCCGGCAGACGCCGGTGGTCCGGCCGTTCACTCTCCGGCGCGCTCGCGCACACCGCGCGGACGCATGTCCGTCCACACCACGTCGATGTGGTCCACGCACTCCTGCCTGCTCCCTTCGAAGCCGGTGGGTGTCCAGCCCGCCGGCAGGTGTTTCGTGGTGGGCCACAGGGAGTACTGCTCCTCGTCGTTGACGACCACCGCGTAGCGGTCGAAGGGGTCGTCGTCGGTCGATGCGGTCATGTGCGATCACCTGTGCCTTCGCCGAGGTCCGGGGGCGGCTTCCGCTTCGGGCCCGTGGTCTCGTGCCGTCTCGATCCGGGCGGCGATGCCCGCGACGGTCGGCTCCTCGAAGAGCAGACGCAGCGGGATCTCCGCGCCGCCCAGCGCTTCTCGCATCGCCGCCACCACCCGGGGGGCCATCAGCGAATGCCCGCCCAGTTGGAAGAAGTCGTCGTGCGCGTCCACCTCCGCACGCCCCAGGGCGTCCGCCCAGATCCGGGCGACCGTCACCTGGACGGAGCCGCGCGGGGCGACGCGTCCCGTCCCGGGCCCGAGGGGCGCGGTGTCCGGTTCGGGCAGCGCGGACCGGTCCAGCTTGCCGTTGGCGTTCACGGGCAGCGCGTCCAGGACCGCGAACACCGACGGAACGGAGTGCTCGGGCAGCAGAGTCCGCAGATGCGCGCGCAACTCCCCGGAGCCGGGCGGCGGAGCGTCCGGCGCGGCGGTCACGTACGCGACGAGACGTGCGGCAGGTCCCTGCCCGCGCGCGACGACCACCGCACCCCGCACCGCCGGGTGCGCGAGCAGCGCCGTCTCGACCTCTCCGCACTCGACGCGCACCCCGCGCACCTTGACCTGGTGGTCGGCCCGCCCGGCGAACTCCAGCACCCCGCGCGCCGACCAGCGGGCACGGTCCCCGGTGCGGTACATGCGCGCCCCGGGCGCCCCGAACGGATCGGGGAGGAACCGGTCGGCGGTGAACCCCGGCCG
Organism: Streptomyces sp. NPDC090106; assembly: GCF_044747265.1. Lineage (NCBI taxonomy): Bacteria > Bacillati > Actinomycetota > Actinomycetes > Kitasatosporales > Streptomycetaceae > Streptomyces > Streptomyces sp. NPDC090106. Next base: position 15,312 of record NZ_JBIVDS010000012.1, read on the forward strand.
TCCCAGATACCCCCGGGCCACCCCTGCGCCCGCCAGATACAGGTCACCCTCGGCGCCGGGCGGCAGCGGACGCAGCCTGCGGTCCAGGACATGGACGCGCGTGTTGTCCATGGGGCGCCCGATGGGCACGGCCCGCTCGTGGGGTCCGGTCACCGGCTGGAACACGCTGTCGCCGCTGACCTCGGTCGCCCCGTAGAAATTGACGAGCCGGGCACCGGGCAGGGTCCGCGCGAACCGCTCGGCCAGCGCGGGCGGGAGGACCTCGCCGTCGGCGATCCACAGCGTGCACGCGGCCAGACGCTCGGCCGGCGGACCGGCGTCGAGCAGCGCGGCGAGCATGCTCGGCACCATCATGACCCGCCCGACCCGCCGTTCGGCGAGGAGCTCGGTCAACCGGACGACATCCCCGGCCTGTTCGGCGTCGGCCAGCACGACGTGACCTCCGTGCGCCAGCATGCACAGGATCTCCGTCGAGCCGTCCACGAAGTTCATCGACGACTTGGCGCACATCACGTCACCGGTCCGGATCGGGAAGGCGCGCCCGAACCACAGCAACCGGTTGACCATCCCCAGATGCGTCCCGGCGACACCCTTCGGGGTGCCCGTCGAACCCGAGGTGTACAGGACGTAGGCCAGCTCCCACGGGTCGAGTCCCGCATGGTCCGGATCGGCCGAGGAGGCACCGTCCGTGAGCGCCGGATCGTCCACGACGACGGTGAGGGCGGGGGTGCCGAGGTCGCCCGGGCGGACCGTGTCGCGCTGCGAGCGCGTGGTGAGCAGCACCGCGGGGCGGGCGTCGGCGAGCATATGGGCGAGGCGCGCGGCCGGATAGTCCGGATCGAGCGGCAGATACGCGGCACCGGACTTCAGTACGGCGAGCAGCGCGACGACCGTGTCCAGGGAGCGGGGCAGTGCGAGCGCCACCAGCTCTCCCGGGCCCGCGCCGAGCGCGCGCAGGCGGTGGGCGAGCCGGTTGGCCCGGAGGTTGAGCTGCGCGTAGGTCAGCGTGGTGTCGTGGAAGGTGACCGCGGCGGCGTCCGGGGTGCGGGCCACCTGCTGTTCGAGCAGCTCCGGGAGCGTCGTGCGGGGGAGCGGGGCGTCGGTGTCGTTCCAGTGCCGGATGCGGGCGTGTTCGTCCGGCAGGCACAGGTCGAGGTCGGCCAGCCGGGTGTCGGGCCGCATGGCGACCGAGGACAGCAGGTGCTGGAAGCGGCGGGCCATCGCCTCGACGCGCTCGGGGGCGAACAGGTCGGTGCGGTAGACGAGATGGCCGGTGAGCGGGCCGTCCCGGTCGACCAGATGGCATTCGAGGTCGAACCGGGTGGTGGCGGAGGCGATGTCCAGCCTCTCCGCGCGCAGCCCCTTCAACCGCACCGTCTCGACCGGTGTGTTGAGGAGCTGGAACATGACCGGGGCGAGGGGGACGCGGCCCAGGTCGCGCTGCGGTGACAGCTCCTCCACCAGCCGTGCGTAGGGCAGGTCCTGGTGCGCGTACGCGTCCAGCGCGCTCTCCCGGGTGCGGCGCAGGAGTTCCGTGAAGGTCGGGTCGCCGGTGCAGTCGGCCCGCAGGACCAGCGTGTTGACGAAGAACCCTATGAGGTCTTCGAGTTCGGGCTCGGTCCGGCCGGCGATGGGGGTGGCGAGGGGGACGATGTTGCTCTGAGCGGTGTGCGACAGGAGGACGCCCATGGCGGCCAGCAGGGTCATGAACAGGGTGGCGTCGTGGGCGCGTCCCAGGTCGCGCAGCCGGTCGGCGATCGGTGCGGGGACCTCGAAGGCGACCGTCGCGCCGTGCTGTCCGGCGAGCGCGGGTCGCTCGTGATCGGTCGGCAGGTCCAGCGAGTCGGGCAGGTCCGCCAGCCGTGCGCGCCAGTACGCCGCCTGCTCCGTCAGGGGTCCGCTCTCCAGCCGTTGCCGCTGCCGGACGGCGAAGTCGGCGTACTGGAGGGGCAGAGGCGTCGGCTCGGGGGACTCGCCCGAGGCGAACGCCGCGTACAGGAAGCCGAGTTCACGCCACAGGACGCTGTCCGACCACGCGTCGAAGACGATGTGGTGCACCACCAGGCCCAGCACGTGGTCGTCCGGCCCGAGCCGGTACAGCGACACCCGCAGCAGCGGTCCCGAGCGCAGGCCGAACGGCCGCGCCCCGTCGGCCGTCACCGCCTCATGGGCGGCGCGGAGCGGATCGGGTGACGCGGACAGGTCGGTCACGGGCAGCTCGACGGGTCGAGGCGCCCGGACCTCCTGGCGGGGGCGTCCGCCCGTCGTGGGAAACACCGTGCGCAGGGCCTCGTGCCGGGCGACCAGCGCACTCAGCGCCGCGCACAGCGCCTCGGTGTCGAGGCCGCCGCGCAGACGCACCGCGCTCGGGATGTTGTACGTGGGGCGACCGGGCGTGAGCTGGTCCAGGAACCACAGCCGCTGCTGCGCGAAGGACAGCGGTACGTCATCGGCGCGAGGCCCGGACCCGGAGGAGGCGGCACGCGGAGCCGCCTCGGGCGAGGCCCGCCGGACGGCCCGGGCGAGGCCGCCGACCGTCGCCTGCTCGAACAGGGTCCGCACCGCGAGAGCGGTCCCGAAGGTCCTGTTGACGCGCGAGATCAGCCGGGTGGCCAGCAGGGAGTGTCCGCCGAGGACGAAGAAGTCGTCGTCACGACCGACCGACGGGACGTCGAGGACGGTGGCGAAGAGAGCGGCCAGGGTCTGTTCGTCCTCGTCGAGGCCGGACACCCCGTCGGATGCCGGACCGGGTGACGGGAGCGCCGGGCTCCGTGACGGAACCGCTGCCGCCGGGCCCCGCGACCGGGACACCGGACCGGACGGCCCCGCCCCGGCCTCGACGCCGGGCGCCCGCTCGCCGTCCGGCCGGTCCGGGCGCCCGGGCGTCGCGCGTCCCGGGAGGCCGACCTCCGCCAGCCGTAGACCCGGATCACCGACCGCACGGGTCAGGAACCGCTGCCAGCTCTCCGCCAGCAGCAGCGCGGTCGACCGGTCGAAGAGCTCGCGGGAGTACTGGAGCGCACCCGCCATGCCGGACGGGGCCCGCGGGCTCCCGCGCTCCCGCACGTGCAGGGCCAGGTCGAACTTGGCCTCCTCCAGCTCCACCGGCAGGGCCTCGTCCCGCAGCCCGTGCAGCTCCAGGCCGCCCTCGACGCCGTCGTTGAGCGTCACCATGGTCTGGAAGAGGGGATGCCTGCCGAGCACGCGGGGCGGGTTCAGCGCCTCCACCAGCCGCTCGAACGGCAGCTCCTGATGGTCCACGGCATCCAGGAGCACCTCACGCGCCCGCCCGAGCAGATCCCGGAACGTGGGGTCACCGGAGGTGTCCACGCGCAGGACGAGCGTGTTCACGAAGAAGCCGACGACCTCGTCGAGCGCGGTGTCGTTCCGGCCCGTGACCGGCGTGCCCACCGGGACGTCCGGGCCCGCGCCCAGCCCGGTCAGGGTGCCCGCCCACGCGGCGAGGGCGACCACGAGGAGACTCGTGCGCTGCTCCCGCGCCAGGTCCACGGCCCGCCGGTGCGTCGCGGCGTCGACGGTCACGGGCACCGACCCGCACCGAGCCGCCGCCCGGCCCGACCTCGGCCGGTCCACCGGGAGCGGTACCTCGTCGGGCAGACCGCGCAACGTCTTCTCCCAGAACGCCAGCTCCCGGGCTGCCGTGCTCGACGGGTCCGACTCCTCGCCCAGGCAGGCCCGTTGCCAGCGCGCGTAGTCCTGGTACCTGACCTGGACGTCCGCCCAGCCCGGCTCCGCTCCCTCGCACCGGGCCCGGTAGGCGTGGCGCAGGTCGCGCAGCAACGGGCCCAGGGACCAGCGGTCCACCGCGATGTGGTGGAACGAGAGCGCCAGCACGCTCTCCCCGGGCGCCACGGTGAACAGCCTCACCCGGACCGGCGCATCGGCCGCCAGGTCGAAGGGGACCCGGACGAACCCGCCCACATCGGCGGCCAGTCGGCTCTCCGTCGTGGCGGCCACCGAGAAGACGCTCGCGGGCGGAAGGACCCGCTGCCGCGGTACGCCGTCCACCGACGGGAAGACGGTCCGCAGACTCTCGTGCCGTTCCAGGACGTCCCCCACGGCGGACGCCAGGGCCGCGACGTCCACCGTGCCGCGCAGCCGCCAGACGAACGGTGAATGGTAGGCGCCGCCCTCACCGAGCTCCCCGGCGAACCACAGGCGCCGCTGCTGGGAGGAGAGCGGGGCCGTGTCCGACCGGGGCCGGCCGGCGAACCCGGCCAGTGAGGGGGGAGAGGACCTGTGCGCCATGAGAGCTCCCGCTGTCAGCCCGTGGGCTTCTGGTAGACGGACACGTGCATTCCGGCCCCGGTGAACCGCTCGCCCTGCCAGCCGCCCCAGCGGCCGGACAGGGGCAGCCCCGCCAGTTCGCCCATCAGGTCCAGCTCCGACGGCCACACATAGCGGTAGGCGAGGGGGTGAAGACGGTTGCCCGCCTCGGTCATGACGACCTGCTGACGGTCGACCCGCTGGTGCACCGGATCATGGGTGGCCGCGAACAGGACCAGCCGGTCCAGGCCCACGCTCAGCGTGTGCATCGACTGGCGGTCCGTCAGGAGATAGGGCTGGGGCACCGACAGCTGGAGCACGAACACCCCGCCCGGGGCGAGGACTTCGGCGGCGCGCCGGAAGCAGCGCACCTGCTGCTCCTGCGAGAGCAGCAGCAGGAAGGTGTTGAAGACGCAGTAGACCAGGTCGAACGGACCCTCGGCCGGGACGTCGGCGAAGTCCCCCACGACGACCCGCACTTCGCCCCCGGACAGCTTGCGCTCCAGCTGGTCCGCCATCGCCCGCGACCCCTCGATGCCCGTCGTGCGGACACCCCGGCCCGCCAGGGGGATCGCCACCCGCCCCGTCCCCACGCCGAGTTCGAGCGCGCTGCCGTCCTTGGCGTACCCGGCGAGGAACTCGGTGGCCTCCGCCTCGTCCGTCGCGACGGCCCAGTCCTGGAGGTCGTAGTCCGGCATGGTGTCGCCGAAGGTGGCCGCGTTCCAACCCCGCACGGTGTTCTCCCCTCACGTCGACGGGTCCTCCCCGTCGGCCCCCTCCCCGGTGGAGGGGGCCTCCTTCAGGTCCTGGGTGCCGGTACGGAACGGCGATCGCGCAGGCGGGCTCCGGCAAGCGGCACCAGCGCGAGAGTGAGCAGCGTCGACACCAGCAGGGCGCCCCGGGTACCGGCCGCCACCACCAGGGGCCCCGCCAGCAGCAGCCCCACCGGCCCGGCCAGCGCCGAGCCCGCCGCCCACAACGTGAGCACGGGCTGCTGCTCGGCCGGATCCAGCACCGACTGCACGAACGTGTAGACGACCGGCACGAACGGGGCGTACACGACACCCCCGACGAAGAAGACGACCGCCGCGACGGGCACCGACGGCGCGAGCGCCAGCAGACCGGGCACCAGCGCCCACAGCGCGATGACCCCCACCAGCAGCCGCTGCTGCGGAAGCGCCCGCAGCGCGTTCGTCGCCATAGCCCCCACCAGCGCGCCGACGCCGAAGCCGCCCCAGATCACGCCGAGGGCCGTGCCCGAGCCGCCGAGCCCGCCGTCCACCAGCAGCGGCAGCGCCACCTCCACCGGCATGTAGAACAGGTTGAAGCAGAACACCACGACGAACAGCCGGGCCGCGACGGGCACCCGGCCCAGCACGCTCCAGCCGGACGCCGGCAGCGTCGTCCCCTCCACGGACCCGGCGCGCGGCGGAACGGCCAGCCGCACCGCCCCCAGCAGCACGAGGAAACTGACCCCGTCGAACACGAGCGCCCAGCCCGGCTCGGTGGCCGCGGCCAGGACCCCGCCCAGGAAGGGGCCGGCGGCGTACAGCGCGAGATTGCTCGTCGTGCCCAGCAGGGAGTTCACCGCCAGCCGTCCCGCCGGGTCCACCTGCGCCGTCGCGATCAGCCGACGGCTGCTCAGCGCGGTCATCCGCAGGACCGAACCGCACAGCAGGGCGAGGACGAGCGGCACGAGCGTCAGCCGGTCGCACAGGGCCAGCACACCGAGGCCGGTGAACAGCGCCGACCGCAGCAGACAGTCACAGACGACCAGCGCCCGCGGCGGGATCCGCGCCTTGCTCAGCCCGACGGCGAAGGCGAACGCGGTCCCCAGGACGTACGGGGCGCTCTCGACGAGCGAGACGGCCACGGCCGCCGAGGTCTCGCCCCGCACACGCAGCGCCAGCAGCGGCAGCGCGCTCAGCAGCATGCCGTCGCCCAGGTTCGACACCAGGTCCCCGGCGAGGAACACCGGCAGCCGTCCGCCGCGCAGGACACGACGGTACGTCCATGCCTCCCCCGCCTCGCGCGTCGCCCGGTCCGCCGTCACCGTCACACCTCGACCGTTCGCACGTCGGGGATCTCCCGGGCCGGCGACGGCCGGAAGGACTGGTCCCTGACCGTCAGCCGGCGCGGAGTCAGCCGCGCCCAGCGGACACCCCGGTCGCCGGGGTCGCCCGCCATGCTGAACCGCGCGTCCCAGGACGCCTCGTCCGGTCCCAGATAGCGCCGCAGCTTGCGCCGCCCGCGCGCGGTGTCGAAGGGCAGCACCTCCCCGGTGCCGTCGGCGACGACCTGCCGGACCGTGCCGGTGACCAGGTCGCAGGTGTCGACGGTCAGCGCGAACGCCGGATCGGCCGCCAGGTGCCGCTCCAGACGCGACCAGGGCCCGGTCAGCACCCAGAACGCCTCCTGCTCCCACAGGAACCACACCGGCCGGACCACCGGCCCGGCCGTGGCCAGCCGGGCCACCAGGGGCCGCGCCAGGAACTCCGCCACGGGGAACGGGGCCTCCTCGAGCGACGGGAGCCTGTCGCCGAGGCGGACGACCCTCACCGCGGGGTCCGTTCCAGGGCCCGGGCCAGCCGGGACCCGGCGGTGGCCATGTCCTCGGGCGCGGCGCAGGAGAACGAGAGCCGCAGGGTGCTGTCGTCCGGGTCCCGCGCGAAGAACGTCCGGCCGGGAACGAACGAGACGTCCTCCCGCAGCGCCTCGCGCAGCAGCGCGGTGGCACTGGCGCCGTCGGCGAGTCGCGCCCACAGGAAGAAGCCGCCGTCCGGCACGTCGAAGCGGAGCCGCTCGCCCAGCGCCTCGCGCAGCGAACCGACCAGGACGTCACGCCGCCGCCGGTAGACCTCCCGGGTCACGGCGAGGCGCGCCGCCAAGGCCCCTGGTGGCCGGACCAGTTCGTGCACGATCCGTTCGAGGAAGGTGGAGTTCCCCAGGTCCGCCGCCTGCTTCACCTTGTTCAGCACGGAGACCAGTGCGGGCGGCGCGGTCAGGTGGCCCAGCCGCGCCGCCGGGAAGAGCGTCTTCGAGAAGCTGCCCATGCGGACCGTCGCGGCCGACAGCGCGGCCAGCGGCGGCAGCACGGGTCCGCCCTGCCCGTAGGCGAGTTCGGCGTAGGGGTCGTCCTCCACGAGCAGGAAGCCGAACCGGGACGCCAGGGCGACCAGCCGCTCGCGCTGCCTCATGGAGAGGCTGAGTCCGGTCGGGTTGGCGAAGTTCGGTACGACGTACAGCAGTTTGGGCCGCAGGCCCCCGCGCAGTGCCTCCTCCAGCGCGCTGAGGCCGTCGTCCGTCGCCAACGGGACCGCCACCACGTCGGCTTCGAAGAGCCGGAACACCTGGAGGGCGCCCACATAGCTGGGCCGGTCCACGACCACCACGTCCCCGGGGTCGAGAACGGCCTTGCACACCAGGTCGAGCGCCTGCTGCGAACCGTGGGCGAGGACGGTGGCGTCGGGTGCGACCGGGCGGCCCAGCAGCCGGCTCAGGTCGTCGGCGATCCACTCCCGCAGCGGCCACAGCCCTTCGGTGTCCCCGTACTGAAGGGCGTCGGGCTGCGCGAGGACCTGGGTGACGGCGTGCGCGACCTCGGCCGCGGGGAACGTCTCGGGAGCCGGGCTGCCCGCCGCCAGCGCGGTCATGCCGGGCGCGTCGGACAGACGCAGGACCGTTCCGACGGCCGAGGCCGCCAGGCCGCCGGTGCGCAGGGCCAGCCCCGCCGCGGCGGGCGCGGGCGCCGTCGACGACCGGGGGCGCAGGGTCGCGGGTTCGGACACGGGCTGCTCCTCATCCTTGGGCTGCGGGGCCGTCGAGGTGGTCCCGCCGCAGACGGGCCACGAACGCGGCGAGGGTGTCGGTGTCGAAGACGAGCCGGACCGGTACACGCACCGCGAACCGTGCGCGCAGGACGACCACGAGCCGTGCGGCGGCCATCGAACTCCCGCCCCGCTCGAAGAAGTTGTCCCGCGCGGCCACGGTGTCGACGCCGAGGACGTCGGCCCACACCGCGGCCACCTGCCGTTCCAGCGCGGTGGGTGGCGCGTCCGGGAGCGGAGCGTCGCGAGGCGCCTCGGGCAGCCGGGGCGCGGCAGCCGGGGGCAGGACGTGGTCCGGAAGGGTGGCGAGAGGAGCGTCGGGCTCCTCGACCAGGGTGCGCAGCGTGTCGAGCACGTCCTCGGACAGCCGGGCGGCAACGGCCGGTTCGAGCCGTGCGAGGTCGTGCTCGACACGCTGGACCCACCCACCGGGAGTCTCGTTCCAGTACACGATCAGATCGGCTTTCGGTGCCCTGCTGGGCAGTTGGCCGAGCCGCCAGCGCACCCCGTCGGCCGCCGTCGCCTCGCCCGGGAGCCGGTTGTGCAGGAACATGACCTGTGTGTACGGCGGATACGCCGACGGACCCCGCTGGACCGAGGTCGTGCGCCGGACGATGTCCTGGAAGGGCACCGACCGGTGCGGCCAGGTCTCCAGCGCGATCCGCCGCACCTCCGCCAGCAGGGCGCGTCCGGTCGTCCTCGCGTGCAGGGGGACCGTCAGGGGCAGCAGATTGACGAAGAACCCCATGCGGTCGGTCTCCTCGTCCGTGCGGACGGAGACCGGCGCGGTGATCGTCAGTTCGTCGTGGGCGTGCAGCGGTCGCAGGGCCACCGTGAGGCAGGCCGCGCCGACGACGAACGGGGTCACGCCCAGCGATCCGGCGAGCGCCCTCATCCCGGTGACCAGCGCGTCGGGCAGCTCGCGTTCGACGACCCCCAGACGCTCGGCCCCACCGGGCGCGGCGACGGGCTCGGGCCACACATGGGGGCGGGTCTGCGCCAGGGCGTCCAGCCACTTCCGCGTCGCCGGACCGCTCGCGGGTGCCCGGCCCCCCGTCTCGGGCGGCGGGCCGGGCACGGGCGCCGCGGGGCCGGAGGGGTGCGCCGCGGCGTCGTAGAGGGTGACGAGGTCGTGCAGGAAGATCTCCGCCGACCGTCCGTCCCACACGATGTGGTGCACGGCCACGGCCAGCACCGCCCCGGTCGGCGCGGCCTGGCTCCGGTACAGACGCATCCGCAGCAGCGGCGCCCGGGTGAGGTCGAAGGGTGCCAGCAGCCCGTTCGCGGCCAGGTCCGCCAGGAGTTCCTCGTCGGAGTCCCAGGTCCGTTCGGCCTCGGGGAGTCCGGTGTCCGCCTCGGGGAGCACCGTGCGCACGGGGCCGGTCCCGTCGACGCCGAAGACCGTGCGCAGTCCGGGAGTCCGGGCCACGAGGTCCTGCACGGCGGTCCGTAGCCGGCGGACGTCGACCGGCCCGCTCAGCCGAAGCGTCAGGACTTCCACATAGTGCGCGCCGGTGGGATCGAGCTGCTCCAGGAACCACATCCGTTCCTGCGTGCCCGTCATCGGCAGGCGTGCCGCGGTCCCGTCCGCGGCGGGTGGCCGTGCGGGGTGGACGGTGACGTCCTCGGACGTCCGGTCGATGCCGTCGTCGGGCCCGCCGTCCCGCAGCGCCGCCGCTATCGCGATCGGGGTGCGCTTCTCGAACAGCAGCCGCATGGGCAGGGAGACGTCGAAACGCCGGAGCAGCAGGGCCCGGACCCGGGACAGCCCCAGCGAGTCGCCGCCCAGGGCCAGGAAGTCGTCGTGTCCGCCGACCGGGCGGCCGGTCCCGAGCACCGTCCCGAAGGCGCCGGCCACTTCCCGCTCCGTCGCGTCCAGCGCGCGCTCGCCCTGTTCGGGCAGACGGTTGGCGGGCGTCGGCGCGGGGAGCCGTGCGCGGTCCAGCTTGCCGCTGGGCAGCAGCGGGAGAGCCGTCGCGCGCAGGTACGCGGTCGGCACCATCGCGCTGGGCAGGCGCAGCGCGAGATGGGAACGGAGCACGTGCGGGACCACCTCGCCGCCCGCGTGCGCCACGACGTGGCAGACCAGCCGGGCACGCCCCGAGGCGTCCCGCCACACCGACACGGCCGCCGCGGCCACCGACGGATGCGCCAGAGCGACCGCCTCGACCTCGGTGACGTCCACCCGCACCCCGTCGATCTTCGTCTCCCGGTCCCTGCGCCCCAGCGGGACGAGGTTCCCGTCCGGGTCCGTCCGGACCAGGTCGCCGGTGCGGTACATACGTCCGCCGCCGCCCGCGAACGGGTCGGGCAGGAACCGCTCGGCCGTCAGACCCGGCCTGCCCAGATACCCGTGCGCCAGCCCGGCCCCGCCCACGTACAGCTCGCCCTCGGCGCCGGGAGCGACCTGGCCGAGACGGTCGTCCAGTACGTACAGCCGGGTGTGCGCGATGGGTGTGCCGCAGGTCGGCAGGCCCGACGGGGGAGGGGTGCGGGGCAGCCGGGCCACGGCACGGACGCCGGTCGTCTCGGTGACGCCGTAGGAGTTGACGACGTCGAAGGGGAGTCCGCGAGGCCAGGCACGCAACTGCTCGCCGCCGGTGACCAGCAGCCGCAGGGCGCCGGTGGAAGGCCAGCGCAGGCCGAACAGCCGCTCGCCCAGGGAGGTCACGACGACGCTCCAGCCGACCTCCTGCTCCACCAGCCAGTCCCGTGTCGTCCCGGCGTCCCATTCGGTGCCCTCCGGGGCCACCCGGACGCAGACCCCGGCCGCCAGCGACGACCACAGCTCCCAGCGCGAGAGCGCGAAGCCCGGTGAGGAGAGCCAGCTGCCCCGGCCGAGGCCGCCGAGCCCGAAGGCGCGCGCCGTCCACCGTGCCTCGTTGACGATCCCGGAGTGCGGTGAGCCGACGGCCTTGGGGGTGCCGGTGGAGCCTGAGGTGAAGAAGACGTACGCGAGCCCCGTGTCGGTGCCGGCCTGCCGCCCGCCGAGCGACTCGACGTGCCCGCCGGGCCCGGCCAGGAGGTCGCAGCGGGCCGTCTCCATCATCCGCTCGGCCCGCAGCCGGGGCAGAGCGGGGTCGACGGGGACACAGACGGCACCCGCCTTCCAGCAGGCCAGGACGGTGACCACCTGCTCCACCGAACGGGGCATCCGCACCGCCACCACGTGCCCGCCCGACCCGTCGGGGCGCAGCCGGCGGGCGAGGTCCGTGGCCCGCCGCTCCAGCCCGGCGAAGTCGAGGTCGCCGTCCGCCCCGGACAGCGCCGGTCTGCCCGGATGACGGGCACCGGCGAGGGCCACCAGGTCCTCGACCCGGTGCGGCGCCGTCATGAGGGGTCCGGATTCGCCGACCCCAGCCGGGGCAGGACCTGGGAGCCGAGCAGGGTCACCGAGCGCAGCGCCTCCTCGTGACCGATGTCGCCGTAGCGGATGTGGAGGCTGGCCTCGGCGTCCGGATAGAGCTTCGCGACCTGGCGCAGGGCTTCCGTCACCTCGTCCACGTCTCCCGCGATGGCGGTGCCCGCGGCGAGCAGGTCCGCGAAACGGGTGTCGCGGGCGGCGGCTTCCATCTGCTCGTACCCCGGGTACTGCTCGGAGGTGACGCCCCGCCAGGCGGCGTACGCGGCGAGCTGTTTGGTCCGGTAGTGCTCGAAGTGCTCCTCGGCGCGCTGCCTGGCCTCCGTCGCGTCCTCGGCGACGTAGCACTGGTAGCTGACGTGCAGACGGGCCGTGCCGGGATGGCCGGCCTCCTCCCACGCGGCCCGGTGGATCCCCAGCAGCTCCACGAGCCGCTCGTGACGTGCCACGACCGGGATGACCATCAGGTGGTAGCCGCGCTCGCCCGCCCAGCGGAAGGAGTCCGGCGACACCGTCGCCGCCACGAAGACGGGGGGCCCGGGTCGCTGCACGGGTACCGGCAGCAGCCGCGGCAGCGGACCGAACCGGTGGAACGCGCCGTCCCAGCGGAAGGAGTCCTCCCGCCACAGCCGCTCCACCGCGGCCACCCCCTCCTGCATCCGGGCGCGGCTCTGCGACATCGGGATGCCGAAGGCCTCGAACTCCGAGGGCAGGAAGGCCCGGCCGAACCCCGCGTCCAGCCGCCCGCCGGAGAGGTTGTCCAGCATCGACAGCGAAGCGGCCAGCTTGACCGGATGCTGGAAGGCGGGCACGACCGCCCCCGTGACCAGCCGCACCCGGCGCGTCCTGGCGGCGACCGCGCCGAGGAACAGCACGGGGTCGGGGCTGTAGCCGCCCCACTCGTGGAAGTAGTGCTCCACGGCCCGGACATGGCTGAAGCCCAGCGCGTCCGCCGTCTCGCACACCTGGAGACACGACGCGTAGTAGTCCTGCGCGGGTTCCTCCGACGGGCCCACCGTGGGCAGGAAGGTCAGCCCCACCCTCATGGCCGCCGCCCCCCGGCCGCCGACTCGTACAGATTGCGGTACTGCAACTCGGCGTACTCCAGGCCGGCCAGCGTCGCCGCGGTCGGCTCGGCCACCTCGTGCGGCACGACCACCGGCTTCCCGGCCGCCTCCGCGAGGAGTTGGACCTGCGCGGCCCGCTCCATGGTCACGAACAGCCAGGCGGCCTCCGCGACGGAGCGCCCGCCGGTGATGAAGCCGTGGTTCTGGAGGATCACCGCGCTGCCCGAACCGAGCGTCGCGGCCACCGCCTTGCCCTCCTGACGGTCGTTGACGAGACCGTCGTACCGCGCGTACACGTGGTGCCGGCCGTACAGGGCGCACGCGTCCTGGGTGATCGGGTCGAGCACGCGGCCCAGGGCCGACCACGCCTTGCCGCAGGGCGAGTGCGTGTGCGCGAACGCTGTCAGGTCCGGCCGGGCGCGGTGCAGTTCGCCGTGGAGCGGGTCCACGGCCGGGTTGAGCGCGCCGCGTCCCCGGCTGACCTCGCCGTCCGGGTCGATCAGCAGCAGGTCCTTGGGCCGCACCTGATGGAAGTCGAGGCCGAAGGGATTGACCCAGTAGTGCCCCGGCCTGCCGGGGTCACCGACGCTGATGTGTCCGGCGATCCCCTCGCTGTACCCGAGGACGGCGAAGAGGCGGATCGCCTCGACGAGTTCCTGCTTCAGCTCCTCGGTCCGTACGGCGGCCTCGTCCGCCAGCCGCTCATCCATGACGCCGTGCCTCCTCCCCGGTCGCGTCGTACGCGCACCGGAATCCGACTTCGTTGTGCCGATCGGTCAGCAGGTCCTTGCCGCGGTAGAACGTGGTCAGACAGACGGGCGGCGAGGTCCAGGTCCCGCCGCGCAGCACGTGGAACGCCTCGGGCCGGTTCATGAACTCGCTGCTCCTGCGGCCCTTGAAGAAGGGGGCCATGTCCGACCGGCTGAAGAAGTTCGTACGGGTCAACTCCCAGACGTTCCCGGCCATGTTGAGCGTCCCGTAGGGCCCCGCCCCCTCGGGCAGCGCGTCGGCGGCGACGACGGGATGATCCGGCTGGTCCAGGCGCGTGCCGACCAGGAGCTCCTCCAGTGCCGCCAGGTCGGCCGGGGTGTCGCATTCGTAGGCCGAGGCGACGAACTGGGCCCTCTTGGGGTCCCAGGTGTCGCCCCACGGGTAGCGGCGGCCGTCGGTTCCGCGGGCGGCCTTCTCCCATTCGTCCTCGGACGGCAGCCGGCCCCCCGCCCATCGGGCGAACGCCCAGGCGTCGTACCAGTCGATGCCCACCACGGGGAACCCGGGTTCGTTGAAGCGCGGATCACGCCGGTGGGCGGGGGTGTGGTCCTTGTCCTCCGGCTGGTCGGGATGCGCGAACTCGCTCGTCCCCCGTGCGTCGGCCAGGAACTCGTCGTAGCGGGCGTTGGTGACCGTCGTGCGGTCGATCCAGAACGCGGGGAGCTCCACCGCGCGCAGCGGGTTGTCGCCGCTGTCCATCTGGAAGGGGCCGACCTCGGTGGAGTTCGCGCCGGCGACGAAGGGTCCGGCGGGCACGAGGACGGCGTCCCGCAGGTCGCGTTCGCGGACGGCGGCGGCCACACTCGCGTGCTTGTCCGCGAAGTGGGAGTCCTCAAGTGCCCGCAGTTCACCGGGATCCCTCGACCCGAAGAAGTCCAGCAGCGCCTTCTTGGTGAAGGCCGCCCCGCAGCCGACCGGTTTGCGGGCGTATCCGGGGCGCGTGAAATTGCTGGGCCACCCGGAGATCCTGATCATGTGCTCGACGGCTTCGGGCAACCGGTGACGGCCCGCCGCCCGGATCGCGGTGAACGCCACCCAGTCGACGTCGTCGTGGGTGGCGGAGCAGATCGCCTCACGGGCCGCCGCCGAGTCCGTGAAGCGCGCGGCGAGGGTCTCCACGGCGATCCTGCGGATGTTCCAGTCGCCGTGCCCGGTGCTCCACCCCACCAGCTCGCGCAGGAGTTCCTCGGAACCGGGCTGCCGGCCGAGCCGCTCCTCCAACTCGCCGAGCCGGGCCGCGTATGCACGGTCCTGGAGCCCGTCGAGATCCGCCTCGCCCACCAGATCCTCGAACACGCGCGTCTCCCCTCTCGTCGTGCGGCAGTGCCGGGTGGCGCAGTACCGGGCGGCTGTCTGCCGGCCACCCGGTACAGCGGGCATGTCACGCGGTGATCACCACTTGGTCGCGGCCTCGCCCGCTTCGCGGGAGCCGAGGAAGTCCTCGTTCGTCATGAGCTGCCTCCTTTCCGTGGATCGCCGTCCTGTCCGACCGCTGGGCGCGGTGGCTCATGGGGGAGGGGCGGAACCGCCCGCGGGAATCAGAATTTCTTCGGGCCTGCCCGGGACAACGGAATTCGCTCGTATTGGCGTCCGAAGCGACAGGGCGGTCGCTGCCCTGTGGAATCCGAGGGCCGTGTGAATGGCCCCCGCCGGCCGTCACCTCAAGATGCGCCGAAAGGGAAAGAGGAGGAAAACACTTCGGAATGGTTCATGCCGCTGTCGGACATCGCATCGCCCCCGTAGGTCGCGCTGAAGTGTTCGGCCGTCATGAACAGGCGGTCCCCGCTGGTCAATGCGGGGAGTGCAGCCGCAGGGAATCCAAAACAACTGTGCGGGAACCGAGTTGATCGTGTCGAATGCGCCCGTGAATGTCTTGCGATCCCGACGGTCTCGGTCGCCGATCTCAGCCGATCCAATTGTTTGCTGGACCCTACCCGTGCACAAGTTCGGGTGTCAATCAACGAGTTGAGCGTGTCCGGAATCGAACGAGGGCTGCCATTTGACTCGTGTCACACTCGGAACAATGGTTTCAGTGCGTCCGGCGAACCGGCTTTCTCGATCGTTTTCCCTCTTTCAGCACTTCGAATGGGGTGGGCGGTCCCCATGGGAAAGAAAGGTTAAAAGTTCGTGCCGGAATAAATCCGGGCAGGTCAGGTGACGTGCCAGTGGCACATCCACCCTCGGCGCACGGCTGCTCCGGGGACCCGCGCGCTCCCCTCGCGCGGCGTGCCGGATCCCGCCGCACGTCACGACCTCGGCGTCCGGATCGGCTGACTTCGGTCGGTCGCCCCGACGCTCCCCGCCGGGGTGGGGACGAGGTCGCGGGTGCCCGCCGCGCGGCGCGCCGGGCGGCGGCCATTGTCATGTCCGCTTGCCTACCAGGACGCTATGGTTGTCTCTGCCCAGCGAGGGACCGGTTGCGGCACGGGCGACCACCGGTGAGGGCCGGTGGCGGTGTGTCGACCGGGGGTGGGTTTGGCGACAAGTGAGGCTGGACCGGGCTGCGTTGGGGAAGTTTCCGATACGTCTCCAGTGCGGTCGGCTGTGTCGTGCGGTGCCGGGCCGGAGGGCTCTCGCCGACGACGCGGTGAACACTCGTCGGACTATCGGCCCGTCCGGTGCATGCGGGCCGACCTGGGGAACGGATGCGATGACCACACGACACCTTCTCGACCCCGACGGAGGAGACGCCTTGCCACCCATGACCGTCGCCGACCGGTTCGGCTCGACGCGAGTCGCCTCCTGTTCGCACAGAGGCCGCAGAGGTCACATGGTTCCCGAACGCGCCGGTCAGGACCGGGCGAATCGATTCCCCGGCCGCCGTTCGGACCGCCCGTCCTCCCTCGCGCCGCCACCGCCCCACGAGCCGGTCCCGGGAACAGGCGGCGGCGTGTGCGGCGTTCCCGCGTTACTCGTCACGGAGAGGGGACGGCGTTGAGGCAGGAGGCCAAGAGCCAGCCCTTCGATGTCGGTGACCGGCTCGGTGCCGAGGAGGTGGCCGTCTACCGATGGCTCGCCCTGCACCGGCAGTTCGACCTCTCCCGGATGGCCGCGGAACTCGCGCTCGGCGAAGCCTCGGTGCAGCGCGCCGTCGACTCGCTCCTCCAGATGGGCCTGCTCCAGCGGCACGCGGAGGACGACCAGGTGATGAGGGCGGTCGACCCGCATCTGGCCGCCGCCTTGGCCACCGCCCCGCTGGAGAGATCCATACGCGAGCAGCAGATCTCCCTGCGCGCCTTCCGCGACCAGTTCGCCCAGCTCTCCTCGCACTACGAGGAGGGACAGCGCGCCACCCCCGCTCCCCTCGACACCATTCCCGCGCTGCCCGAGGTCCGGGTCGCCCTGGACCGCGCGGCCGAACTGTGCCGCGAGGAGATGATCACCGTCCAGCCGGGCGGCACACGGGCACCCGAGGTGCTCAAGGACGCGCTGGCCAGAGACGGTGAGATGCTCGCCCGCGGCGTGCGGATCCGCACGCTCTACCACCACACCGCGCGGTTCAACAGCCCCAGCCAGGCGTACGTCGCCATGGCCAGCGCCCTCGGAGCGGAGTACCGCACCGCCCACCAACTCTTCGGCCGGATGATCGTGTTCGACCGGGAACTGGCCTTCCTGCCGGATCACAAGGGGACTTGGGGCGCGGTCGTCATCCGCGAGCCTTCGGTGGTGCACTTCCTGTGCGAGCTCTTCGAGCAGGCGTGGACGGAGGCTCAGCCGTTCTCCGACGCGGCCACCGACGGACTGGAGGCCGTGGCCAAGGACCTCGACCGCACCATCCTGCGGCTCCTCGCGACCGGGCGGAAGGACGAGACGATCGCGCGGCGCCTCGGCATGTCGCTGCGCACCACGCGCAAGCACATCGCCGACATCATGCAGACCCTGGGGGCGGAGAGCCGCTTCCAGGCCGGATTCGCCGTCGCGACACGGGGGTTGCTGGACGACGACGATCCCGACGGCGAGGACACCGGTCCGCAGGACGAGTAGCCACGTACGGCCAACAGGTTCTTGATGAGGTGTGCTTGATGGAGCGTCAGCCGGGCTCGCCCAGCAGGAGTTCCATCAGGACCGTCGGAGTGTGGACGTCCAGGAGGGCGTAGGCGTGGTCGCGGGGCACGAAGAGTGTCCCGCCCGCGCGAAGGCGCAGGTCCACGGTGCTTCCCGGAGTGCCGTCGGTGCGGGTGAGCCTGCATCGGCACGCGCCTTCGAGCACGGTCACGATGTACTCGACCGTGCTCGACGCCTGTTGTGCGCCGACCGACATGGAGCGCATGAACCGGAAGGAGGGGCGGACCCTCAGCTCCAGCAGCGATCCGAGCGCCGCGGCCAGCAGCAGCGGTTCCGTCTCCTCTCCCGGGGAGCCGGGCTCCTGTGGACAGGTGTCCGGCCGAGGCGGTGCAGCGTCGGAGGCGTAGGGCCAGCGCTCCTGGTGATAGGCGACTCGCGCGATGCGCAGCAGTTCCGGCAGCGTCTCGGAGTCCTCGGGCCACAGCAGTGCCGGTCCCCGGTCCCCGTTGGTCGCGACGCACAGCGCCAACTCCTGGACAAAGGACTCAAGCGGCTTCACCAGCCGTCTGGGCTCAGGCACAGCTCTGACTCTCCGATCTCGCGTCGGCCCGATCCCTTGCGAGGGGCTTGTGGGCACCGTCGAGTCGGCTTCGTCTTCGTTCGCTTCCTCCGGGACCCAGATGTCCCGCTGCCGTCCGACGGCGGTGTGAGAGGCATTGTGGCGTTCGCGTCACGAAACATGTAGTCACGTGTTCGCGCCACACAGCGGGTTGTGCGGGAGTTCGGGGCGGGCGGCACGCAACCGCCCGGTGGGGCCGACGGTCGGTCTCTGTCCGTGACCGTCGGCCCCACCGGGCGGTTGCTCCTCACGCCTGAGGAGGTGTCGTGCGGTTCTGGTCCTGATCCTGCTCATGGTGCTCGGCCGCGGCGATGGCGAGGCGCAGCAGATGGACCCGGCTCCGGGCTCCGGACTTCTCCCGGATCCTGCGTAGGTAGGTGTCGATGGTGTGGGGACTCAGGTCCATCCGGCGTGCGATGGACGTGTAGGTGAGGCCGTCGGCGAGGTGTCGCAGGACCTCACGCTCACGGACGCTCAGTGATGCGAGAGCTTCGGCGACCATCGTTCGACGTATGTCCATTCCGTGTTTCCTCGTCGCGGGGGAACCCTGACGCGGGCCGGCCCGCCCCCGGCGGAAGGGCGGACTGGTCCTTTCTCGGGAGGTGCGGGGAACCTGCGTGCCGGAGGTCTTCCGGATGTGCGCAGCACCCCGCGTGCCCGGCTCAGCCCCAGCCGCTGTCGTCCGTCGGGTTCGCCGTGCGCAGCTGGTCCAGTGCGACGGGGGGCTCCACACTGCCCCAGCCGCTGTCGCCGGCGACTACTACGGCGACGGCGGACTGAAGGGCTGAGCTCTGTGCGCCGGATATGGCGCCGAGGGCGAGCAGCGCGACTGCGATCACTGTGGTGACGGGACGGCTGACTTTCACTTTTGCTCCTGTGTTCTGGCGATAAGTGCGGAGGTTCCGGGTTGTGATCCCCGCTGACTCAAGGTTCTCCAGAGCGCGACTCGCAGACCATGGGGGAAGGTGCTCACCAACCTGTCCGACAGCAAAGACGAACGGGTAGCGAAAAGAGCGAAGTGGGCGAAACGGGTGTGAACGGACTGTGTGAGAGGCGTAGTTCGAAAGAATTCGAGCCGGAGAGGCGGCCCCGGAGAGGTGTGGCGGGCACTGGCGTCACCGGGTGCGGTGGCGGCGGGCGCCGGCGGTCTTCTCCAACGCGCCGCGGTCCAGCTTGCCGCTGAGGGTGAGCGGCAGCGTGGGCAGCGGCAGGAACCTGGCGGGCACCATGTGCGTCGGCAGGAACGCCGCCAACTCGGCGGGCAGGCGCTCGGCGAGCGTGTCGTCGGCCTCGTCGCGAGGGACGAAGCACGCGACCAGCATGGGTTCCCCGCGCGGGCTGGGCACCACCACCACGGCACCCGAGGACACCCCCGGGCAGGAGAGCAGCCGGCTCTCGATCTCTCCCAGCTCGACCCGCATGCCGCGCACCTTGACCTGGCCGTCGGCCCGGCCCAGACAGCGCAGGGTGCCGTCGGCCTCCCGGACGGCGAGATCCCCGGTCCGGTACCAGGTGCGGCCGTCGGTATCGCGGACGAACGCTCGCCCGGTCAGCTCGGGGCGCCCCAGATAGCCGTCCGCGATACCTCCGGCGAGGAAGATCTCTCCGGTCTCCCCGTCGGCCACCGGGCGTCCGTCGGCCCGCAGGTCGACGTCGACGTGCGGGAGGGCGCCGCCGATCGGGGTCCCCGGGGCGTCCCGCCGGGCCAGCGTCTGCGGGGTCAGCTCCTGCCAGGTCGCGTAGACCGTGCCCTCCGTCGGGCCGTACAGATTGTGGTACGTGGCGTCGGGGGAGAGCCCCAGCTCGGCCCAGCGGGAGACCACTGCCGGTTCCACCGGCTCGCCCGCCAGCAGCACACGGCGCAACGCGGGGAAGGACGCGCCGGTCCGCTCGGCGGCGTCGAGCAGATAGCGGAAGACGGTCGGCACCTGGCTCAGGACCGTCGCCCCCTCTTCGGCCAGCAGGGCGGCGAGACGGCGCGGATCCCGCAGCGCCTGCTCGGGCACCGCCAGCAGCCGGGCGCCGGTCACCAGCGGAGCCCACGACTCCGCCAGACTCACGTCGAAGCAGGGGGAAGTGGACTGGGCCCAGACCTCGTCGGCGCCGAGGCCGAACGACGACACGAAGCCGAGGAGGAAGGCCGCCAGGCTCTCGTGCGACATGACCACACCCTTCGGGCGGCCCGTGGAGCCCGAGGTGTGGATGACGTAGGCGGTTCCGCCGGGCGCGGCCGGTGCCGGTGGGTCCGCCGCCGGCCGCGTGCTCAGGGCGAAGCCCTCGCCGGGGCCGGGCTCGACCACGGTACGGGCCCCGGCGTCGGCGAGGACGAAGTCCTGGCGCGGCTGCGGATAGGACGGGTCCACCGGCACGTAGCCGCAGCCGTGCCGCCAGATGCCCAGCACCGCCGCGTAGACCCGCCAGCCGCGCGGCATGCGCATCCCCACCAGCTCGCCGGGCCGGACGCCCGCCTCCGCCAGCATCTGGCGTATCGTTTCGGCAGCCTCCCCCAGTTCGCCGTACGTGACATCCCGCGAGGAGTCCGTGACGGCGACCCTCTCCGGATGGCCGGCGATGCTCTTCTCTACCCAGACGTCGACCCGGTCGCCCATGCCGTCGGACCACCCTTCCCTTGTGTGACACCCGTGGTGCGCCAGGCACCGTCGGCGGGACGCTAGCCACCCGTCGGAGCCAGGTCAACACGTTCCGTAGTCGTTCCGGACAGGTGGCCGCGATGGGTGCGCCGGCGGGTGGGAGGCGCGAACGGCCTGGGAGCTGCCGAGTCGGGTTGCCGTGCCCGGCGAGGAGCCGCGCGGAACGAGAGGGTGGGGAGAGGTGCCGGAACCGGAAGGGAACCGGGGTGTCCTCCTGATGTCCCGTCACCGCCTGCCGGGTGTGCGGGAGGAGGCGGCCGGGGAACGGGTCCTCGCCCCGAAAGCCTGTCCGTGAAGCGGTACTTGTCACCGATCAGGGCTTTTCGCACCCCCGTTACCTTGCTGCCGTGCAGGTCGGTGAGGCGGCTGCGGCATGGCTCGGGCCGTCCGCCCCGGTGATCGTGGAGGACCGGCAACAGCCGGACACACCACGGCGACGCACGCCGGGGACGTACCAGAGGCCGGAGACGCCCATGCCCCAGCACGAACTCCCGAAGCCGGATCCCGAGGCCGCGCACGGACCGGTGTTCAAGGTGCTCGGCCCCTTGGAGGTGTGGGACGGGGATCGCCGGGTCAACCCGGGCGGCGTCAGACAGCGTCACGTGCTGGCGACACTGCTGATCCACGCGGACAGGGTCGTTCCCGTGAACCGTCTGATCCGCGCGGTATGGGACGAGGAAGCGCCGTACACGGCGGGCAACCAGGTCCGCAAGATGATCTGGAACCTGCGCCGCAGGCTTCCCGACTCCGTGCGCATCCTGACCGAACCACCCGGCTACCGGCTCGTGCTGAGCGAGGGCCAGCTCGACGCCCGTACCTTCGAGACCCTGCTGGTCCGTGCCGGGACGGACGTCACCGAGGGACGCGCCGACGAGGCCGTCGAACATCTCTCCCACGCCCTGGACCTGTGGCGCGGTCGTGCCCTGAGCGGACTGAGCGGCGCCGTCGTCGGCTCCGGCGGCCGGGACCTCGACGAACGGCGCCTCATCGCCACCGAGCGGCTGGTCGACCTGCGGCTGCTGCGCGGCGAGGCGCGCGCACTGGTGCCCGACCTGTACTCACTGGTCAGCGCCCATCCCCTGCACGAAGGGCTGCGGGAGCGGCTCATGCTGGCCCTCTACCGGATCGGGCGGCGCGCGGACGCGCTGACGGTGATGGCTCAAGGGCGCGCGGAACTGGTCGAGTTGGGCATCGAGCCGGGCACCGGCCTCTGCCGTCTCCAGGAACGCATCCTTCGGGACGATCCGAGCCTCACGCTTCCTGAACCGGAGCCGCGGGAGCCCCAGCAGGAGCGTGAGAGGGAGGAAGAGCCGCAGGCCGCATCGGAACCCGAGCCCGTACTCGGCTCCGCACCCGAGCCCGTATTCGGCTCCGGACCCCAGCCCCGGTTCCAGCCCCAGACCCGGTCCCCGCGCCGGTTCCGGTCCCCGTCCGGCGACGGGGCCGGGTCCGAACCCGCTCTCGTACCGGCGCCCGGCACTGCGGGAGACGTCCCACCCGCCGGGGGGACGACCTCCGTGAGGTCCGCCGGCCGAGGCCAGGACCACGGCAGTCTGCCCTACGACCTCAAGGACTTCACCGGACGCCGCCGGGAACTGGACGCCCTGCTCGCCCTCGGCGCCGCCGTCACCGACAGGGCCCCGACGATCGTGACCCTCACCGGGATGCCCGGTGTGGGCAAGACCGCCCTCGCCGTGCACGCCGCCCACCGCCTGGCCGCCGCCTTTCCCGACGGACGGCTCCACCTCGACCTCCAGGGGCTCACCCCGCACAGCGGACCCCCCACCCTCGCGGAGGCGTTGCGGCATCTGCTGCTCACCCTGGGCACACCCGCCGCGGACGTCCCCGACGACCTCGACGGACGGTTGATCGCCTGGCGGCGGGCCGTGGCGGGCCGGCGGGTGCTGATGATCCTGGACGGGGTCATGGACACCGCGACCGTACGCCCGCTGCTGCCCGGCACCGGCGGCTGTCTCGTGGTGGTGACCAGCCGTACCGTCATCGGCAACCTCGACGGTGCCGTCCCGATCCATCTCGGCCCGCTGTCCGAGGAGGAAGCCGTCGGGCTCCTCGGCAGCATCATCGGCACGCACCGGATCGCCGACACCGCCGAGGCCCGTGACCTCGCGGCCGTCTGCGGGCGGCTCCCGCTCGCGCTGCGGATCATGGGCACCCGGCTCAACAGCCGCCGCGCCTGGAGCCTCGCCCAGGCCGTCGGACGGCTGCGCCGCCACGACCTGCGGCTGCGAGAACTCACCCTCGCCGACCGCAGCGTGGCCACCGGGATCGGCCAGTGCTACCGGGGACTGAGCCCCGCCCAGCAGCGCATGCTGCTCGCCCTGCGCGCCGCGCCGACCGGCAGCATCGACGAACGGACCGCGGCCCGGCTCGCGGGTGTCAGCGCCGCCGAGGCGGAGGACGCGCTCGAAGGGCTCGTCGACGCCTGCCTGTTGCAGTCCCTCCCGCAGCCCGGCGGGTACGCCCTGCCCGAACTGGTCCGCAGTTTCGCCGTCCAGGAGTCGGCCAGGCCACGCCCGGGCGCGGCGCCCGCACAGGCGCAGCTCCCGCCCCGGCCCGGGCCCCGGCCGGCGGAGAGCCGTTCTACCTCGTCCGGAAACCGGCCCAGGTCCGACGGCGCACGGCGCCGCGGCGCGGCCAGGCGGTCCGCGGCCTGAGTCGTCGGTGCGCGGCCCCCGGGAACGAGGGTGGCCCGCACGGGCGTCGTCTGACCGGCCGTGGCATCAGGGTCAGGGCCTCACGGCCGTGGCGGTTCGCACCGTGTCCTGGCGTGGCAGCGCGGTGCGCAGCGGCAGCAGAAGGAGACACGCCCCCGCCATCCCGACGGCCCCGACGAGCATGGCCGTCGGGGCCCCGGCGCGGTGCCCGAGCCAGCCGCCGGCCAGTCCGCCGAGCGGCGCCACCCCCAGGACGACCGTGCGGATCGAGGCGTTGACCCGGCCGTACAGCTCCGCCGGGGTCAGCGTGGTGCGCAGGGTGCGCTGGGTGACGTTGAAGACGATGACGAGGGCGCTCGTCACGAAGTGGGAGCCCGCCACCAGGAACGGCACCGCCGGGCCGGGCGCGAGGACCGCGGCCGGCACCGCGAGTCCCGCGGCGCCGGCGAGGGCCAGCGTCGCCCACAGGGTCCTCGTCGTGCCCAGCCGCCGGGCCGCGCCGCCCGCCACCAGCGCGCCCGCGAAGGCACCGGCACCGGAGGCCGCGTAGACCGTGCCGATCCAGGACGCCGGGAGTTCGAGGTCGCGGGTGAGGAACACCAGAAGCGGCGGTTCGCCCACGAACAGGAACAGGTTGAAGACGGTGGTGGCGAGGGTGACGGCCCGCAGCGGACGGCTGCGGGCGACGAAGGCCGCGCCGATCCGCATCTCCTCCCACAGGGCCGTCCGAGCCCCGTCCTTCCGCCGTGGTCCCTCCGGCCGCCGCGCCGGCCCCTCCTCGGGAAGCCGCCGGGTGAACAGCGCGGACAGCATGTAGGCCCCCGCGTTGCACAGCAGCGCCCACGGCCCGGTGAGCAGCTGGACCGCCGCACCGCCCACCGAACCGCCCACGATCGTCGCCCCCGACGCCGTCAGCTCGAACCGGGCGTTGGCGCGGGCCAGGTCCTCGGGGGCGACCAGCGTGGGCAGACAGGCGCTGTACCCGACGTCCGACACCGCGCCCTGGGCGCCGATCAGCAGGGCCAGCACCGCCAGCAGGGGCAGCGAGAGCACCTGGCACACGGCCGCGACGGGCACCGCGAGGAGCAGTGCGGCACGCACGAGATCGGCGCCGATGAGCAGCCGCCGACGGGAGTGACGGTCCACCCACACCCCCGCGAAAGGGCTCACCACCAGGTGCGGCAGGGTCCCCGCCGCGCTCAGCAGCCCCAGTTCCATGGCGTCGGCGTGCAGGGTCAGCGCACCGACGAGCGGCAGGGCGACGACGGTGACGTTCGCGCCGAACTGGGACGCGGTCTGGGCCGCCCACAGATGGCGGAAGGCGGAGCCGCGCCGCGGAGGCGGGTTCATGAGCGGCTCGTCTCCTCGACCAGGTCCGCGAGCACGCGCGGATGCCGGACCAGGCCCTGGTGGTCGGTGTCGACCTCCCGCACCTCGAAGTCGCCCGTCACACGGTCGCGCCAGCGCCGTACGTCCGCGTCCGGGACGTCCCTGCTGCGGTGGAACAGCAGCCCGCCGTCGTACCGGGGCGGCCGGTACCGGCTCAGCGCCCGCAGGTGCGCCCGGAAGACCGCGAAGTCCGAGTCCGGCGCCTCGCGCGCATGGCGTTCGCGCGTCTCGGCCTCCGACGGCGGGTGCCCACCGGGGAAGGCGCTGTCGAGGACCGCCAGCAGCGTCACCTTCTCGCCCCTGGCCCGCAGGCGCGCCGCCAGCTCGAAGGCGACCACCCCGCCGAAGGACCAACCGCCCAGCCGGTAGGGGCCTTCGGGACGGACCCGCAGGATCTCCGCGAGGTGGACCTGCGCCACCTCCTCCACGGATCCCAGCGCGCGGGACATGCCGAGGGCGTGGAGGGGAACTCCCGAGGCCGCCAGTTCGCGGTAGCAGAGGATGGTCCCGCCGACCGGGTGCACCATGAACAGGGGGTCGCGCTCGCCGGTCCGGCCGTCCAGCAGCGCGGCCTGGAGGGCCGGCGTCGAGTGGTTCAGGACCGCGCCGACCGGCAGCCGCTCCCCGAACTCCTCCTGGAGCAGCCCGATCAGCCGCAGGGCCGCCAGCGAGTGCCCGCCCGCCATGAGGAAGTCGTCGTGCGCCCCGATCGGGCCACGGCGCAGGGCCCGCTCCCATACGGCCGCCACCCGCGCCTCCGTGGGAGTCCTGGGCGCCGTCCACGTGGCGCGGCCGGTGTCGGGGCGCGGCAGCGCGGCATGGTCCAGCTTGCCGTGGCGGGTCAGGGGCATCCGGTCCAGCGGGACGACGACCGAGGGGACCTGGTGCTCGGGCAGCAGGGTCCGGGCGAACCGGATCAACTCGCACGGCTCGGGCGGCGCTTGTCCCGCGACGCGGTCGGGCGCCTCCTGCTCGTCGCCGGATGCCCAGGTCACGTACGCGACCAGGCGGTCGCCGTCGGCCGTGACCGCGCAGTGGCGGACCGCCGGGTGCCGGGTCAGGGCGGCCTCCGTCTCACCCGGCTCCACCCGGAAGCCGCGGATCTTGACCTGCCGGTCCGCGCGGCCCACGAACTCCAGTGCGCCGCCGGGCAGTCGCCTCACCAGGTCGCCGGTCCGGTAGACCCGCCGCGTGGTCCCGTCGGGCAGGCGGATCAGCGGGAAGGAGCGCGCGGTCGCCTCGGCGTCACGGTGGTAGCCCAGCGCCAACTGGGGCCCCGCGATGTGCAGTTCACCCGCCACCCCGAAGGGGACGTCCCGGCCGTGCCGGTCCAGGACGTGCAGAGCGACGCCGTCGACCGCGCGGCCGATGGGCACGGCGTCCCCGTCCCCGGGGGCACAGCGCCACCAAGTGACCTCCACCGCCGCCTCGGTGGGGCCGTAGAGGTTGAACAGCGCGGTGTCGGGGAGAGCGGCCAGGAAACGGTCCCGGAGCGGGCGCGGGAGGACTTCGCCGGTGCACAGCACGCGGGTGAGGCTTGTCTCCTCGGCCGCGTCGGGGTCGTCGAGGAACGCGTCGAGCGCGGACGGCACGAAGACCGCGGCGGCGATCCGTTCCGCGCGCACCAGCCGGGACAGGGCGCCGGGAGTGCGAGGCACGTCCGGTCCGGCCACGACGACCGTGCCGCCCGAGGTCAGCGGCCAGAACAGCTCCATCACCGCGACGTCGAACGTGCACGCCGTCTGGTGCAGCACCCGTTCCCCGGGCGACAGCGCGAAGGTGCTCCGCAGCCACGACAGCAGGTTGCCCACGGCTCCGTGCGGCACGACGACCCCCTTGGGTTCGCCGGTCGAGCCGGAGGTGTGGATGAGATAGGCCGGGTCCTGCGCCGACACGGCCGGCCGAGGCGCCGGAGCGCCACCGGGTTCCGCCGCTGCCTCCGCCTCCAGCGCCCGCACGTCGTCCTCCGTCAACGTCAGGTGCAGACGGGCCCGTTCGGCGAGCGCGGCCCGGCGCGGGGGAGGATCGCGCGGGTCCAGCGGGACATGGGCCGCGCCCGCCTTGAGCACGGCGAGGAAGGCGACCGCCTGGAGCGCGGACCGCTGGAGCACCAGCCCGACGAACCGGCCCGGACCGCAGCCCCGCCGTACCAGCGCGGCGGCCAGCCGGTCCGAACGGGCGTCGAGCTCCCGGTAGGTGAGTGCGTGTCCCTCGTGCCGCAGCGCGGCCAGATCGGGGGTGCGCCGGGCCTGGTCCGCGAAGAGCGTGTGCAGCAGGGCGGGTTCGTGCCGCCCCGGGTTCTCCCCGCCCCGGTCCCGCCCCGGGTTTTCCCCGCCCCGGTCCCGCCCCGGGTTTTCCCCGCCCCGGTGTCGTGGCGGGTTCTTCCCGCCCCGGTGTCGTGCGGGGGAGCGCTCCTGCCGCGCCAGCGGGACATCGTCCGCGTACGGGGAGTCGGGCTGCCCGGTCATGGAGCGCAGGGCCGCGAGGTAGTGGTCGTGGGTGAGGGCGATCCGGTCCTCGGTGAAGCGGTCCGCGTCCCACCGGAGCCCCAGGCGCAGGGCGCCGTCGGCGCTGTCCAGCGAGAACTCCGCGCCGAAGGGGATGTCCGCGTCGGCGGACCCCTCCTCCGCCACGATCTCGGGGGTGCCGGGCGGGAGTTCGCGCTCGACGTGGAAGTGGGTGAAGTTGAAGAACGTGGTGAACAGGGCGGGGCGTCCGGTCACCCGCATGATCTCCGCCAGGGGGTAGTGGACGTGCCGCTGGACGCGGAGGTCGGCCTCGGCCGTGGCGCGGACGAGGTCCCTCCAGCTCCCTGCGCCGGTCAGGGCCAGGCGCAGCGGCAGGGTGTTGACGAACAGTCCGATGGCCCGGTCCCCGTCGGGCTCCGGCACCCGGCCCGGGCAGACCGTGCCGCTGACCACGTCGTCCGTTCCCGACAGCAGGCCCATGACCCGCAGATGGGCGGCGAGGAGCACCGTGCGCACCGGCACTCCGAGGCCGCGCGCGAGACGGGTGACCCCCTCGGAGAGGTCCGCGGCGACGGGCCGTTCCAGGTAACGCATCGTGATCCCGCCGCGCGCGGAACGCCGGCCGGGGAGTTCCGTCAGCGTCGTGCCCGCGAGCTCCCGGGTCCAGAACTCCCGCGGTTCCGCGTCGTCGAGCGCGGCCCGCTCCAGGGCGACGTAGGAGCGGAACCGGGCGACGGGCGGCGGGCGTACGCCGGTCCGGGCGTACCGGGCGAGGAGTTCCACGAGGAGGGAGCGTTCGCTCCAGCCGTCCATGACGGCGTGGTGTTCGGTGACGAACAGCCGGGTCAGGTCGTCGGTGAGCCGCTGGAGGTGGAAGCGGATCAGGGGTGGGCGCGACGGGTCGAACGGGGTGCCGCGTTCGGCCGCGAACCGGGCCGCCGAACGCTTCCGCCGGTCGGGCACGTCCCGCAGGTCCTCCATGGTCAACGGCAACGGCACGCGGTCATGGACGAGTTGGAGCGGTTCGCCGAACCCGGTCGGCTCGAACGAGGTGCGCAGCAGTTCGTGGTTCTCCGTCAGACCGGCCACGGCCTCCCGCCAGGCGTCCGCGTCGAAGGCGCCGCGCAGGGTGTACGCCTTGACGTTGTGGTAGAGCCCCGAGCGCTCGCTGTGGAAGAACATCCCGGACTGGAGCCGGGTCATCGGATACGCGTCCGTGACCCCGGGGCCGATCCGGTCCCTGTCCTCGGCCGGGAGCAGGGCGAACGGCTCGTGCGGGTCCGGTCCGGACACCGGCGCGCGGACGGCGACGGCCGCCAGCGCGCGCACCGTCTGATGCCGCAGCAGGTCGGCCACGTCGATGTGCAGCCCCGTCTCCCGGGCGCGGGCCACGATCCGCACCGTGCGCAGTGAATCCCCGCCCAGCGCGAAGTAGTTGTCGTCCACGCCGACGGCCGTCCGCTCCAGCACGTCCCGCCAGATCGCGGCGAGCGCCGCCTCGGCCCCGGTCGTCGGCTCCGCGTGCGGGCCCACGGCCCGCTCCAGGGGATCGGGCAGGGCGGAGCGGTCGACCTTCCCGTTGGCGTTGAGCGGCAACCGGTCCAGGACCACCAGATGGGCCGGGACCAGATGGCCGGGGAGCCGCTCGCCCAGGCGCCGCCGCAGGGTGTCGGCGCCGGTTCCGGCGTCGGCCGCGACGTACCCGACGAGCCGGCCGTCGCGGTGCGCCACGTACGCCTCCCGCACCCCGTCCAGCGCCGCGAGCGCCGCCCGCACCTCGCCCGGTTCGACGCGGAACCCGCGGATCTTGACCTGGTCGTCGATCCGCCCGTGGTACTCCAACTCCCCGTCGGGCAGCGTCCGTACCAGGTCACCGGTGCGGTACCGGCGGCCCTCGGGCCCTTCCACGAACCGTTCCGCGGTCGGCCCCGGCAGACCGAGGTAGCCGTCGGCCAGCCCGGCACCCTCCAGCCACAGTTCCCCCACGACGCCGCGCGGCACCGGGCGGCCCCGCCGGTCCAGGACATGGGCGCGCAGGTCCGGCAGGGTGACCCCGATCGGGCTGCCGGGACGGGTCAGGTCGGCGGCGGTCATCCGGCGGCACGTGGCGTGCACGGTGGTCTCCGTGATGCCGTACATGTTCATCACCCGGGGGCTGTCGTCGCCGTGCCGGGCGAACCAGCCGCGCAGCACCGCCGGGTCGAGCGCCTCCCCGCCCAGGACCACACGGCGCAGGGCCAGTCCGGACGGCGCGTCCGCGTCGTACCGGATGAACTGCGCGAACGCCGACGGCGTCTGGCTGAACACGGTGACCCGTTCCCGGCGGAGCAGGGCGTGCAGGCGTTCGGGCGACCGGGTGGTGTCCGCGTCGACGACGACCAGCCGTCCGCCGTGCAGCAGCGCGCCCCACAGCTCCCAGACCGAGTAGTCGAAGGCGTGGCTGTGGAACAGCGACCACACGTCGTCCTCGCCGAAGCCGAACCACCGGTCGGTCGCGGAGAACAGCCGCACGACGGCGCGGTGCGGCACCAGCGTGCCCTTGGGCGTGCCCGTCGACCCGGACGTGTGGATGACGTAGGCGAGATCGTCCGGGGTCACCCCGGTGTCCGGCGCGGTGTCCGGGTGCCGGGCGAGCGAGGGGTCGGCCACGGCGACGCTCTCCCCGGCGAATCCCGGCAGGGCGCTGTCGGTGACGACGACACCCAGGCCCGCGTCGGCCGCCAGACGCCGCAGCCGGGCCGGCGGGTGGGACGGGTCCAGCGGCAGATACGCACCGCCCGCCTTGAGCACCCCCAGGAGCCCCACGACCAGGTCGGCGGAGCGCGACACATGGAGACCCACCGGCGTCCCCGGGCCGATCCCGTGCTCGCGCAGCCGGTGCGCCAGCCGGTTCGCCCGCCGCTCCAGCTCCCCGTACGTCAGTGTGCGGTCGCCCGCGACGACGGCGACGGCCTCCGGACGCCGGGCGGCCCGATCGGCGAACATCTCGTGGGCGCACCGCGTCACCACGGGCGGGTCCAGGGCGGGCGCGGGTGGCGCCGCGACGATCTCCAGCCGGGAGAACGGGACGTCCGGGTGCTCGGCGACCTCGTGCAGCAGCCGTACGTAGTGCTCGGCGAACTGCCGTGCCGTCGCCTCGTCCAGGGTGTCGCCCCGGTACTCCAGGGTGCAGCGCACGCCTCGCCCCTCGTCCAGGACGTCGAGGAGCAGCGGGAACTTCACCTCCGTGACGGGTACGTCGATCTCCTCGACCCGCAGCCCGGGGCGCGGTGTTCTGGGCGGTTCGGCGTGGCGCAGGGTGAACGCGGCCCGCACCAGCGGGGAACCGTCCGTGCCGCGCTCCGGGCGGATCGCGGTCACGACCTCGTCGAACGGCAGCCGCTGGTGCTCCAGCGCGGCGAACACCTCGTCGCGCACCGCGACGCAGAAGGAGCGGAAGTCGCGGTCCGCGCCGACGTCGGCCCGCAGGGCGACGGTGTTGGCCAGCAGCCCCACCGTCCCGTCGAAGCGCGCCTCGGTCCGACCCGCCACCACCGTGCCGATCACCACGTCGTCGACGCCGGTGTACCGGCCGAGCAGCAGCGCGTACGCGGAGAGCAGCACCCCGAACAGGGTGGTGTCGGACGCGGCGGCGAGGGCGCGCAGCCGCTCGGCCACCTCGGTGGGCGGGGCGAACCCGTGGACGCCGCTCGGCGCGCCCCGCGTCAGGGGCGGCGGGAAGGCGAGCGGCGGCGGCCCGTCGCCGAGCCTGTCGCGCCAGTGGGCCCGTTCCCGCTCGGCGTCCGGTCCCGTCAGGAACGCGGTCTGGTCGGCGGTGAACACCCGGTAGGGCAGGGCGGGACGCGTCTGCGCGGTGAACAGTTCCTCCAGCAGCAGCCCCACCGACCAGCCGTCGCCGACGATGTGGTGCATGCACAGCAGGAGCAGCCACCGGCGAGGGCCCGTGCGCAGCAGCCGGACACGGAACAGGGGACCGGCCGTCAGGTCGAAGGGGCGGTCGCGCTCGGTCTCCGTCCACCGGCGCACCGCGTCGTCCGGGAGGGGCTCCCGCTCGGTTCCCGGTGGCTCGTCGCAGCGCCAGTCGACGGCCGCGGCCGTGTCCACGACCTGGGTGAGCCGTCCGTCGCGCAGGGCGAAACGGGTCCGCAGCGCCTCGTGCCGGTCCACCAGGCGCTGCGCGGCGGAGGCGAGGTCGTCCGGCCGCAGGTCGCCGCTGATCAGACGGGCCACCGGCAGGTGGTGGACGGTCGAGGCTCCGGTCGCCGCCTCCAGGTAGTACATCCGTTGCTGGGCGCTGGACGCCGCACATTCCATGGTGGTCTCCGCTGGGGATGTCGGGAAACGGCGTGTGGTGCCCGCGGTGTCCCGGCGCGCCGGAGGTGCCGAGGCGGTGGGGGAGCACGGTGCGGGCGCGGATCACACGGGGGCCCGCTCCTGGTCGGTGAGGGCGCCGTGCGCGGTCAGGAAGGAGACGACGGCCGCGGCGGTCCGTGGATCGCGCAGCAGGTCGGCGCGGTCGCAGCCGATCCGCAGGCCGTCTCCCGGGGTGCGGGCCGACAGGACCCGCAGGGTCGGGCCCGGGGCGCCGGGCGGTGGCGCGTGGTGGGCGGCCAGCAGATGCGCCAGCCACCGCAGCGCGGAGTCCGTCACCGCCGCGGCCAGGTCGTCGACCTCCTGCGACCCGGCCCCGTCGGCGCGCAGGGCCACGCCGACGTGCGCCGACAGCCTGCCCCGTGCCTCGGTGAGGAACGCCCCGGGATCCTCGACCCGCGCGGCCAGGTGCCGCACTTCCCGCGGGTCCGGCCGGATGCCGAGCTGGGCCAGCGTGGTGCCGTAGGAGGTCAGGACGGTCGCGGCGGTCACGGGTTCGGCGTCGAAGAGGACCAGCGGTGCCGTGCGGCCCCCGTGCCCCGCCCCGGCGGCGAGCACCGCGGCCAGCGGGGCCGCGGCGCAGTACGCCAGCACCGCCCCGGCCGGCCCCGGCGGCCCGCCGGCGCGCAGCGAGGCCAGATACCGGTCGGGCGGGACGGCCGGCGGCGGAACGCGGAGCAGGTCGCGCGCTCCGGGCAGGCCCAGCTCGGAGACACGGGCCTCCGGACGCTCCCCCGGGTAGTCGAGGACCAGCAGGCGCCCGACCCGCCCGGTGTCCGGCGGGCTCACCACGGGAACCTCCGGCGGGCGAACGGGTGGCCGGGCAGCATGGCGCGCGGGCCGGGGCCGTTGAGCGCGGCCCAGTCGAGCGGCGCGCCGCGCCGGTGCAGCGCGGCGAACCCCGCGGGGCCCCAGAGGTACCAGGAGCTGCCGGGCAGCACCCGGCGGCCGAAGTCCCGCAGCACCGGTGCCGGCGCGATCTCCACGAAGTCGCGTGTGCCGGCGGCGTGCAGGGTCCGCAGCGCGGGGTCGAAGAGCACCGGGTACCGGATCTGACGCACCAGACAGTCCGGCTCGGGGACCCTCCCCGCGAGGAGGTGCTCGCCGTCGGCCGCCGACGCCCACGGCAGGTGCAGCGGGCGCCAGTCGAGGTCCCGGGCGTGTTTGGCCAGCCGGTCCAGGACCGGTTCCATCAGGTGCGAGTGGTACGCGGTCGTCATCGGCAGCCGCCGGCAGGGCACGGCGTGCCGGTCGAGCCAGGACTCCGCCCGGTCCATCACGGCGTCCGGGCCGGACAGGGTGTGCGAGGTGGGCGCGTTGTGCGCCGCGAGGTCCGCCCCCGTCGAGGCCGCCGCGTCGAGCGCCACGTCCGTAGGAGCGCTGATCGCCAGCATCCGTCCCGGCTCGGTGGAGCGGGTCAGCTCCTCGCGCAGCAGCGCGAAGCGGACCGCCTCGGCCACCGGGAGGGCACCCGCCGTGCACAGCGCCGCCAGCTCGCCCAGGCTGTGGCCGACGACGGCCCCGGGCCGTACTCCGGCCGACTCCCACAACCGGGCGAGCGCGGTCTGGAACACGACCTGGGCCGCCTGGGGCCGGTCCAGGACCTCGTGGAACGGTTCCACGGCGGACCGGAAGACCGGCTCGTCGCGGAGCCCTTCGAAGTCCACCGCACCCGCGCCCTGGCCGCGGAACGCGAACGCCACCGGGCCGAAGGGGACGTGGTCGTGCCGCGGCTCGTCCTTCCGTGGCGCGGCGAGCGCGGCGTCCAGGGCGTCGGCCACCTCACGTGCCGTCCGCCCCGCCACCGCGAGCCGCGCCGCCGCGCGCGGCGGCCCGGCGTGCAGCCGTCTGGCCACGTCGCCCGCCGGGACGTCGTCGTGACCGCGCAGCCAGTCGCGGAGCTGCTCCGCCCGGCGCCGCAGCGACTCCTGGTCCGGCGCGGCCAGCGGCACCAGCACCTCCCGCCCCGGATCGCCCGCGACGGCGGGGGCGGGCGGCTGCTCCAGCACGACGTGCGCGTTGGTGCCGCCGAACCCCAGGGAACTGACGCCCGCACGGCGCGGCCCCGGCCCGGCCGGCCACTGCGCCCGCTCGGTGACGGGGAAGAACGGACCGTCGGACCAGGCCAGTCGGGGATCGGGGGCGGTCGTGTTCACCGTGGGCACCAGTTCGCCGTGGCGCAGCATCAGTACCGTCTTGATCAGACCGGCCATGCCCGCGCAGGTGTCCAGGTGGCCGACGGACGGCTTGACCGAGCCGAGCCCGGTCCGTCCGGCGGGACCCGGCCCGGCCGTCAGCGCCTCGGTCAGGGCGCGGAACTCGATCGGATCGCCGACGGCGGTACCGGTGCCGTGCGCCTCCAGGTAGCCGATCGTGTGCGGCTCGACGCCGGCGCGCTCCAGGGCGAGCCGGGCAGCCGCCGCGTGCCCGCGCACGGACGGGGCCGTGAAACCCGCCTTGGCCCGCCCGTCGTTGGTCACCGCTGACCCCAGGATCACCGCGTGCACGGTGTCGCCGTCGGCCAGCGCCCGCTCCAGCGGCTTGAGCAGGACCGCGGCCACCCCGTCCCCGCCCACCGTGCCGTCGGCGGCGGCGTCGAAGGCCCGCACGACCCCGCTGGGGGACAGGATGTACTCCGGGTCCGGCGGGCCGTCGGGCGCGGACGTACGGCGGACGGCCGCGGCACCCGCGAGCGCCAGGTCCGCGTCGCCCGTCAGCAGGGACTGGACCGCCAGGTGCACCGCGACCAGCGAGGTGGAGCACGCGCTCTGCACGGTCAGCGCCGGGCCGGTGAGCCCGAGGTGGTAGGCCACCCGGGTGGCCAGGAAGTCCCCCTGGCCGCCGATGAGTTCCGCGACCGCGTCGAGGGGGTCGCCGGTGGCGTCGGCCCGCAGGAAGAACGGCGGCTGCGGACCGTAGAGGTTCATGCCGGTCCCCGCGAAGACGCCGATCCGGGTCGCCTCGTCCGGGTCGGGGCACCCGCCGTCCTCCAGCGCGTGGTAGCAGGCCTCCAGCAGCAACCGGTGCGCCGGATCGGTCCGTTGCGCCTCGCGCGGGCTCATGCCGAAGAACGCCGCGTCGAAGCGGTCCGCGTCGGGCAGCGGCTCGCCCACCGAGCAGACCCCGTCCCGCAGGTTCCGCCAGAACGCGTCGAGGTCCGGCGCCCCGGGGAACCGGGCGGCCATGCCGATGACGGCCACCCGCCGGTCCGGGCCGTGCGGCCCGCCGGACCGGACCGGCGGTGGCGGCGCGGGCCGGTCGGCACCGTCGAGATACCGGGCCAGAGCGGTCACGGTGTAGTGCTCGGTCAGCGCGGCGGCGGGCACGGGCCTGTCCAGCTCCCGCTCCAGACGGACCCGTAGCCGGGTGCCGAGGAGCGAGGTCAGCCCGAGTGCGGGGAAGGGGACGTTCCGGTCGACCGGAGCGCCGCCGAGCAGAGCGGCGACGGCCGCCGCCACCCGCTCCTGGGTGCCGCTCATCGCACCCCCTCGAAGCGCCGGGCCAGAGCGCGGATCGTGGGCGCTCTCAGGAACTCGGCCATCGGCACCCGGTCACCCGTCTCGGAGCGGATCCGCTCCAGCATCCGCACGGCGTTCAGGGAGTTGCCGCCCACCTGGAAGAAGGACACCTCCGCGGGAAGGCTCTCCACCCCCAGCTCCAGACACCACAGCCGGTGCACGCGCTCCTCCTCCGAGGTGGTGGGAGGACCGCCCACGGGCAGCGTTCCGTCGCCGCCCGCGCTCCGCAGCCGCTCCCGGTCCAGCTTCCCGTTCGCGCCGACCGGGAGCCGGTCCACGGCGAACCAGACCGCCGGGACGAGATGACCGGGCAACGACTGCTCCAGCCCCGCCCGCAGGACGGAGACCCAGTCCTCCAGCGGTGCGCGCAGCACCACGTGCGCGACGAGCCGCGGTTCCGGTCCGTGCTCCGCGAGCACCGCCGCCCCGGCCACCTGGGGCAGCGCGGTGAGCGCCGCCTCCGCCTCGCCCGGCTCGACCCGGAACCCGCGGATCTTGACCTGGTCGTCGGTACGGCCGAGGTGCTCCAGCGAGCCGTCGCGGTTCCAGCGCACCAGGTCCCCGGTACGGAACCAGCGCCCCGCCCCGTCGGCCACGAAGCGCCGGGCGGTGAGGGCCGCGTCCCCCGGGTAGCCGTCGGTCACCTGTGCCCCGCCGACCAGCAGCTCGCCGGGCACCCCGGGCGGTACGGGACGGCCGTGACGGTCCTCCACGCGCAGCAGCGCACCGGTGACGGGGCGTCCGATCGGCGGACTCGGCCCGTCCGCCGGGGTTACCAGGTGCTCGGTGACGATGATCGAGGTCTCGGTCGGGCCGTACTGGTTGAACAGCCGTGTCCCCGGCTGCGCCGCCAGGAGACCGGTGAGCGGGGGCAGCATCCGCAGGGGCTCACCGGCGCAGAAGACCTCCCGCAGGGAGGGCATCGGTCCGGCGCCCTCCAGGAGTGCCGTCAGCGGTGTGCCGGGCAGGCAGAGGCGTTCCACTTCGTGCCGGCGCACGATCTCGCCCACGGCCGCCGGATCGAGGCGGTCGGCGTCGTCCAGGAGGACCAGTTCCGCCCCGACGGCCAGCGTCCCGAAGATCTCCTGCACGCTCACGTCGAAGCCGGGGGAGGTCCACTGGAGCGTGCGCAGCGCGGGGTGCGCCCGCGACTGCCAGCGCACCAGCGCGACCGGCCCCCGGTGCGGCACCGCGACCGCCCGGGCACCGCCCGTGGTACCGGAGGTGAAGATCAGGTACGCCGTCGCGTCGGCGTCGGCGGGCAGGCCCGGCGAGGTCGCCGGGAGGCCCGGACCGGCGTGCGCGTCGGTCAGCACGAGCACGGCCCCGCTGTCGCGGGCCATCGCGGCGCGCCGCGCCTCGGGCAGCGACGGGTCGATCGGGACGTACGCCGCCCCGCACTTGAGGACCGCCAGCACGGCGGTGATCAGGCCCGGTCCCCGGGGCAGGAGGATGCCCACGGTGCTGCCGGGGGCCACGCCCTCGCCGATCAGACGGTGGGCGAGGCGGTTGGCGTCCGCGTCCAGCTCGCCGTACCGGGTCGTTCCGTGCGGGCCCGACAGGGCGACCGCGTCGGGCGTGGCGGCTGCCGCCCGCTCGAACAGCCCGTGCAGACACGCCGGTTCGCCGTCTCCGCCGGTCAGCGGCTCCACGTCACCGGACCCGTCGTGCGCCGCGACGAACCGCGCGTCCGCATCCGTCAGTCCGGTCAGCGCGGACAGGGCGCCCGCCGAGTCGGCGAGTCCCCGCCCGAGCAGGTCCTCGGTGTAGCGCAGGAGCCGGGTGACGGTCTCCGCGTCGAAGAGGTGCTCGTCGTACTCCACCATGCACTCCAGGCCGTCCGGGCCTGAGGCGAAGTACAGGGTCAGGGCGAACGGCGCCTGCGCGCGCGGCACTTGCAGGAGACGGGCCGACAGGCCCCCGCCGCCCAGGTCCGCCTCGGCGGTCTCCTCGTACTCCACCAGCACGTCGAACAGCGGGTTGGCACCCGGGACCCGCTCCGGGTTGACCGCCTCCACCACCGCGTCGAGGGGCACGTCCCGGTGTTCCAGGGCGTCCATGACGGCGCCGCGCACCCGCCGCACCAGACCGGCGAACGACGGGTTGCCCGACAGGTCGAGACGCAGGGCCAGGGTCTCCACGTACATGCCGACGCGGTCCTCGGTGCCCGGCGGACGGTGGGAGACGGCGGTGCCGAGGACGACGTCGTCGGTGTTGCCGAACCGGCCGAGCACGGAGGCGACCGCGCTCAGCAGCGTCGTGAACGTCGTGGCCCCGACCGAGCGGCCGAAGGCGCGCACCCGCCGGGCGAGCGCGCCGTCGAACGCGTGCGTGAGGGTCGCGCCGCGCGCCGGGCGTGCGGCGTCGCGCGGCCGGTCCAGGGGCAGCCGCAGGACCGGGGCGCCGTCCAGCAGCCCCTTCCAGTACTCCGGACCGGTGCCGGCCGGGGACGCGGGGCCGGGCACCGGCGCCTCGGGGAGCGGGGGCAGCAGCGCGGCCTCGCCGCGATGGCACGCCGCGAGATCGCGGAGGAAGACCGTCGTCGACCGCGCGTCGAAGACGCTGTGGTGCGCCACCAGGTACAGCAGATGACGGCCGGGACCGAGCACCCCCAGCGCCACCCGCCACAGCGGACCGCGCGCCAGATCGAAGGGCGCCGCACCGTGCGCCGCGTGCAGGACGGCCACCGCCTCCTCGCGCGTGCGGCCGGTGAGGTCGGTGACGGGGCAGTCCGGCGTGAACGGCGGGCCGACGAGCTGCCGCAGGACACCGTCCCCGTCCTCCTGGAAGGTGGTGCGCAGAGCCTCCTGACGGTTCACGACCGCGCGGAGCGCGTGCAGGAGCCGGTCCCGGTCGAGCGGCCCCTCCAGTTCCACGGCCTTGGGCTCGTTGTGGACGGCGCGGCCCGGGTCCATGCGGTCCAGCAGCCACATCCGCCGCTGCTGCGGGGAGGCGGGCGGGGCCGGGGCGGGAGCCGGTGCGTCCAGCTCCCGTGCCCCTCCCGCGACGGCGGGAGCCGGCCGGTCCACGGCGGCTGCGTCCGGGGACGGTTCGTCCTTGAGCGCGGCCAGGTGGGGGAGACCCGCCAGCATGTCCGCGGCCGGAACACCGAAGTCCACGAAGGCGCCGACTTCGTCCACGCCCGCCCGCACCAGCGCGTCCAGCACCGGCCGCACCCCCTGCGGGGAGCCGATGAGGGCGCGGGTGGCGCAGTAGCGGTCGTAGGCGCGCTCCAGCAGGAACTCGACGTCGTCGGCCGGGGTCCGGGCCAGGTCCACCTCGACCCCGAGGCTGCGCACCGCGTTGTCGAACAGCGAGAGCGAGGACATCAGATAGGCGCGGAACGGCCCGTAGGCCTCCTGCCGGGCCCGTGCGCCGTCGCCGCGCAGATAGGTGTGGACCAGGACGGTGACCCGGCCCTCCCGCGGGTCCAGGCCGCACCGGGCGCGCGTCTCGCGGTACAGGGCGATGTTGCGCGCCAGGTCCTCGACGTCCTGCTGCATCAGGTTGGTCACCACGCCCACGTCCTCGCGCGCCGCCCGTTCCCAGCTCGCGGGACTGGACAGGACGGCCACGGACAGCGGCGGCATCGGCTGCACGGGCGCCGGGTAGAGCGTCACCTCCACGGTGTCGCCGTCGCCGGACACACCGGTGTGCGGCTCGCCCGACCACAGCCGGCGCACGGCGTCCAGGCGTGCGTACATCAGCTCGCGGCGGTCCTCGAAGTGCTCGGGCGCCAGCACGAAGTCGCCGGAGTGCCAGCCGGACGCCACACACAGTCCGGCCCGGCCCCCGGAGAGGTTGTCGACCATCGCCCACTCCTCGGCCACCCGCACGGGATGGTGCAGGGGCAGCACCACCGAGCCCGCGTTGATCCGGAGGGAACGGGTGCGCACCGCGAGCGCCGCGGCCAGCACCGCCGGGTTGGGGAACAGCCCGCCGAAGGAGTGGAAGTGGCGCTCGGGCACCCACAGGGAGCGGAAGCCGTTGCGGTCCCCGAACTCGGCCGCGGCGAGCAGCGCCTCGTAGCGGGCGGGGCCGTCGCCGTGGGGGTAGTCGCCGAAGAAGTAGAGACCGAAGTCGACGGTCCCGCAGGCCGCGGTGGTGGCGGGCGCGTCCGCGTCCGGGGCGAGCCGGGCGGTCACCGAGCGGACGGAGAGTTCGTCCTCGAAGAGCGTGCGGACCGGCAGCCGTACCCCGAACCGGTCGTGGACCTTCCGGGTCAGGGCGAGCAGCACCAGCGAGTCGGCCCCCAGCGCGACCAGCGGCAGGTCCGGGTCGACGGAGTCCACCGGCAGTCCGAACACCTCGGCGACGAGGGCGCGCACGGCGGGGAGCGTTGCGTTCACGGGGTGGTTCCTTCCGGGGGCGTCAGGCGCCAGAAGGCACCCAGTCCGTCGATGTCCTCGATCTCCTCGGTGACCCCGTTGCGCGCGCGCCAGTCGTGCACGGCGTCGCGGCAGGCCGGGATGTGGTAGTCGTCGACGATCACGAATCCGCCCGGGGACACCTTCGGATGCAGGAGGTCGAGGGTCTGGACCGTGGAGGTGTACAGGTCGCTGTCGAGCCGGAGCACCGCCAGCCTCCCGAGCGGCGCGCGGGGGAGCGTCTCGTGGAACCAGCCCGGCAGGAACACGACCTGGTCGTCGAGCAGTCCGTAGCGCTCGAAGTTGCCCCGCACGGTGTCCAGGTCGACGGCGATGACGTCGTTGTAGGTGTGCGCGGCCAGCGCGCGGTCGGCCGGGTGGGAGTCCGCGTCGGGGGTCGGCATGCCCTGGAAGGAGTCGGCGACCCACACCCTGCGGTCCGTCACACCGTGGGCGCGCAGCACCGCCCGCATGAGGATGCAGGCGCCGCCCCGCCAGACGCCCGTCTCGATCAGGTCGCCCGGCACGCCGTCCGCCAGCACCCGCTCCACGCAGTACTGGAGGTTGTCCAGCCGCCGTCGGCCGATCATCGTGTGGGCCTGGCTGGGCCAGTCCACGCCCAGCCGGCGGTTGAGGGGTTCGTAGACGGTGGAGGGCGCCCAGCCCGCGGGGATCGGCGGATCCTCGTAGATCGTGTTGGACAGCACCTCCTTCATCAGGTCGAGGTACAGGTCCAGTGTCCGCGGGCTCATGCGTTCCCCACCGTCCCGGGTGTCTGGGTCAGGTGCCGGGCCAGCTCGCGCACGGTGGGAGCGGCCAGGAAGTCCCGCAGGTCGACGCGGGCCGGGTAGCGGGCGCGGAGCCTGGCCAGGACCAGCGCGGCCGACAGGGAGGTGCCGCCCAGCGACGGGAACGACCGGTCCCGCCCGATGTCCGTGCGGCCCAGGACCGCCGACCACACCGACGCGACGTCGTGCTCGACGGGCCCGCGCGGCGGGTCGCCCGCCGGACCGGGGGCGGCCGGGGCGGGCAGCCGCGCGCGGTCGACCTTGCCGTGCGCGGTGAGCGGGAGCCGGTCCACGGACTCGAAGCGGGCGGGCACCAGATGGGCGGGAAGCTCCGCCGCGAGCCGGGCCCGCAGCCTCGCTGCCCGGTCACCCTCGCTCCCGTCCCCCTTTCCGTTCCCGGTCCAGGCGATGTGGGCCGCCA
Source organism: Streptomyces sp. NPDC090106 (assembly GCF_044747265.1). Taxonomy (NCBI): domain Bacteria; kingdom Bacillati; phylum Actinomycetota; class Actinomycetes; order Kitasatosporales; family Streptomycetaceae; genus Streptomyces; species Streptomyces sp. NPDC090106. The sequence goes on from NZ_JBIVDS010000012.1 coordinate 55,897, forward strand.
ACTGCGTCTCTCCGGCGACCTGTTCGGCGGCCACCGCGCACTCGCCCACTCCGGGCAGGCCGCCGAGGACCGCCTCGACCTCCGCCGGGTCGACCAGATGGCCGCGGATCTTGACCTGGTGGTCGGCCCGCCCCAGGAAGCGCAGCAGGCCGTCCGGGTCCCGGCTGACGAGGTCGCCGGTGCGGTAGGCGGTTCCGGTCCGGCCTCCGTCCTCGGTGCCCGCCGGATCGTCGGCGGCCACGAAGCGGCGTGCGGTCGCCGCCGGGTCGTTGAGGTAGCCGTAGCCCACCCCCGGCCCCGTCAGCCACAGTTCACCGTCGACGATCCGCGCCCCGAAGCCCGGCAGCGGCGTGCCGATCGGCGGCAGGTCCGGCCAGGACGCGGGCGGACCCGTCAAGGTGTGCGCGACGGCCACATGGGTCTCGGACGGGCCGTAGTGATGGTGCAACCGGCATCCGGGCAGCTCCTCGAAGAAGCGCCTGAGCGCCGGCGTGATCCGCAACGCCTCGCCCGCCACGGCCACTTCCCGCAGCGAGCGCGGGACCGTACCGGTGTACGGGGTGAGCGCGGCGAGCCGGTCCAGCACGACCGGCGGCACGAACAGCCGCTCGATCCGCCACGCCTCCAGCAGCTCCGCCAGCCGCACCAGGTCCCGCCGCTCCTCCTCGGACGGCAGCCGCAGCACCCCGCCGCTGCACAGCGCCGTGAACACCTCCTGCACGAACACGTCGAAGCCCAGCGGGGCGAACTGGAGGGTGCGCAGGGGCCGGCGGGAGGTGCTGGCCAGGGTCCATTCGATCAGCGGGTCGACGGCCCGGTGCGGCATCCCCACCGCCTTCGGGCGTCCCGTGGAGCCGGAGGTGAACACCACGTACGCCAGCCCCTCCCGGGGCGCGGCGGGGTGTCCGGGGCGCAGGTCCAGCCCCGGGGCGACCACGAACCGGGCCCCGCTGTCGCGGTGGATCCGCCGGATGCGGGACGGCGGGTAGCCCGGGTCCACGACACAGAACGCGCCGCCCGCCCGCAGCGTCGCCAGGACGGCGACGAGCAGTTCCGCGGTGCGGCCCGTGCCGACGACCACCACCTCGCCGGGCCGCAGCCCTCTCGACGTCATACGGCCGGCCAGCCGGCCTGCCCGCTCCCACAGCGCACCGCGGGTCATGACACCGTCGGCCGTCTCCACCGCGGGGGCCTCGGGACGGGACCGTGCCCGCTCCTCCACCAGCTCAAGAACGCGTGATTCCACCTGCGTCTCCTCCAGGGACAGGACACCTCGGGCCGCTGCCGTGACCCCGGCGGGGCCAGGACCCCCCGCCGGCATCAGCAGTGCACCAGAGCCGGGTTCCGGGTCCCGGGCCGAGCGGGTTCCCGACCGGTGTCCGGCCGTTTCCGGACAGCCGGCGACGGCCCGGGAGCCGAGTGCGAGGGACCGGGGCGGCAGGGTTCCCTCCGCGTTCCGGGGCCCGCCGGGCACGGCCCCGCGGGGGAATCGCGACGGAGGGCCGCCCGGTACCGGCCCCACCTAGCGTGACGGCGTCAAGGCGACGCGGACCGGCCGGTCCGGGCCAGCGGGTCCGGGGGCCTCCCGTGGCGCGCAGCAGACGGCCGTGGGCGAGGTGGGACCGGGTGGCGGGCATCGCGGGATGGACCGACGGACAGCGTGATCTGACACGCGCGGACGCTGAGGTGACCGCGATGCTCACCCGCCTGCGGGCCCGCGCCCCGCACGACGGCGGCACCTGGAGCGAACCGCGTGCCGCGCTCGTCCAGCGCGGCGACCCCGTCCGGCGCGGCCCCGCCGCCCCGGCCGTCGTCCGCGAGGACGGGCGGACCGTCGCCGTCGCCGTGTGCGACGGCCATCTGCGCAACGCCTCCGCCCTGCGGGACGCCCTCGGCGCCGGCCGGCGCCCCGGCCCCCACCCGCCCTCCACCGCCGAGGTGATCGCGCGGGCCTATCTGCGCTGGGGCACAGGACTGGCCGAACGGCTCGACGGACTCTGCTCGTTCGCCGTCTGGGACCCCCGCTCCGGTGAACTCGTGCTCGGCCGGGACCGGTTCGGCGTCCGCCCCCTGAGCTGGATCCGCACACCCGGCGGCGTGGTCTTCGCCTCCGACGTCGCCGTCCTGACCGCACACCCCCTGGTCACCCCCGAGGCCGACGCCGACGCCCTGTGCGCCCTGCTCACCCTGATGCGCGAGGACGGCCGCGGCGCCCTGAGCGGCGTCCACGAGGTCCCGCCCGCCACCGTGCTGCGCCTCACCCCCGACGGCACGGTCCGCGCCCGCGCCTACTGGACCCTGGAGGCCCACGAACACGTCCTCGACGCGGACGCCACCGCCAAGGAGGCCGACCGGCTGCTGCGCGCCTCCGTCGCCGCCGACATCGAGGACGACGACACGGCCGTACTCCTCTCCGGCGGGCTCGACTCCAGCGTGCTCGCCGGACTGGTCGCCACCGGCACCCGGCGCCGGCCGGTCACCGGAACCGTGTCCTTCGCCCGCACCACCTCCCGCATCCCCGACCGCCCCTTCATCGAGGACGTCGTCCGCTTCTGGGACTGCGACCACGAGGACGTCGTCGTCGACATCGACCAGGTCCAGGACCCCGACGTCCGCGGCCGGGTGCTCGCCGCGAAGGACTACCCCACCCCCTGGGGCGACAAGAACGTCACCCCGTACCTGCTCAGCCGGTCCCTCGCCGCCCACTCGACGGTCGGGCTGTCCGGCGAGGCCGCCGACACCATGTTCGGCGGCCTGTACGGCGACCTCGACGGCGTACCCGAACTGACCACGTTCCCCTGGCTGGAACAGGCCCGGCGGTTCGGCGTCGCCCACGGCATCGGCACCGGACTGTTCCACCCCGGCCTGCTGCGCGACCTCGACGTCGACGGCTACCTGGACCGCGTGTTCCGCACCGCGCTCGACCGGGTCCCCGTCCTGCCCGACGACTCACCGGGCCGCCGCACCGTACGGCAGATCGACCAGCTGACCGTCACCCGGCTGCTGGAGCAGACGATGCTGCACACCGAACGCCTCGGCGCCGCCGCCGGGGTCCAGATGCGGTTCCCGTTCGCCGACCACGCGCTCTACACCTTCATGTACAACGTGCCGGTCGCCATGAAGTTCACCGGCGGACGTACCAAGAGCATCCTGCGCGACCTGGCCGGCGACCTCGTGCCGCCCTCCGTCCTGGAACGCCGCAAGTCCACCTTCCCCGCCCTCTACGACGACCGGTACAAGGCCTTCGTCACCCGCCGCCTGCGCGACCTGCTCGACGATCCCTCGGCACCCGTGCACGCCGTCACCGACCTCGACGCCGCCGCCCGGGTCGCGGAGGACCCGAGGCTCCTGGACCGGGGCGGCTGGTTCGGGCGCGCGGACGTGGAGATGCTCCTCCAGCTCGACGCCTGGCTGCGCCGCCACCAGGTACGGCTGCGGATCTGACCCCGCCGCACCTGCCCGCAGGCGAGGACGCCCCACGCGTCCGGCGCCCCCATCACGAGACCACCACGCGTGGAACCCGGGAGACGACCTTCGATGAACACCACCCCGCACAGCGTGCCCCTCTCCGTGGGGCAGGAGGCCATGAAGGTGGCCTGGCAGATCGATCCGCAGCAATGGACCAACATCATCCCCGTACCCCTCTCCGTCGACGGCGACCTCGACCCCGGCCGGCTGCGCCACGCGATCGACACCCTGGGCACGACGTTCCCGCAGCTCAGAGGACGGGTGACCGGCGGCCCCGGCAACCACCGGCTGGAATGGGGCGACGCCCCGCCGATCCCCGTCACCGAGATCACCTCGCCCCTCGCCCGCGACGAGGCCGTACGCCGGGCCTGGCAGACCCCGTTCGACCTGCGCACCGGCCCGCTGGCCCGGGTCCAGCTCCTCACCGGCCCCGACTGGCGGGTCCTGCTGCTGACGCTCCACCACCTCGTGGCCGACGGCGCCTCCGTACTGCTCCTGCTGGAGGCCCTGCGCCAGGCCTACGCCGGGGAACCGGTCGACGTGCCCGACGACCCCCACGTCCTCCGGGCGCACGCCCTGCGCTCGGCCCGGCTCGCCCAGGACACCGACGGCGAACGCCACCGCGCCCACTGGGCCGCCGAGCTGGGCACCGGGATCACCCCCCTCACCCTCCCGGCCGCCCCCGCCGACCCGCCCCGCCCCACCATGCTCGGCGACGTCCTGCCCGACGACCTGGTCGCCGGCCTGCGCCACCGCGCCGCGGCCTCCGGCGTCTCCTACGTCACCACCCTCATGGCGGGCTACTACGCCCTGCTGCGCCGCCACAGCGGCACCTCGGACGTCCTGTCCTTCCTGCCCTTCCACGGCCGCACCCTGGAGGAGACCCGGCAGCAGGTCGGCTACTTCGTCAACCTGCTCCCCGTACGCGCCCGCATCGACGCGGCCGACACCTACACCGACGTCATGCACCGGCTCCGCGGACAGGTCAAGAGCGCCCTCGCCCACGGGGACCTGCCGCTGCCCACGATCATGCGCAGTGCCGGACTGGTGGGCCCGCAGGCCCGCGAACTGACCCACCGCAGCATCTTCCAGTACTGGCACGCGGGCCTCCGCGACGGCGTCGACGTCATGAACCTGCGGCTCGACACGGCCGGTTCGCACGCCGTGCTCACCCTCCAGGACATCGAGAGCACCGCCGGATTCACCCTCGCCGTCATGGTCCGCGAGGACAGTGCCGGCACCCACGTCCTGTGGAAGGACCCCGTCGGGGCCCTGGGCGAACCCCTGCTCAAGGCGCTCGCCACCGACTACCAGGACATCCTCTGGACCGTCGCCGAGGACCCCGGCACCCCGGTGGCCGAGATCCTTGCGAGCCCGGCCACCGGCGCCGGACCCGGCACCGGCCCGGCGGACCCCGTCCACCGCGACGACGACTCCGTCGCCGTCATGATCGGGCTGTGGGAGGACGTCCTCGGCATCGACGACGTCCGCCCCGACGACAGCTTCTTCGAACTCGGCGGCCACTCGCTCCTCGCCGAGAGCCTGATCATCGAGGTGTCCCGCCGGTTCGGCCGCGAGGTTGACCTGAGCGTCCTGTTCAGCAGCCCCCGCCTGGCGGAGTTCACCGCACACGTCGTCGGACCACGCCCGTGAGCGGCACCGCCACCGCCCGGAGCGCCGCCCACGACACCGGCCTGTGGCGCCATCCGGCGCTGCGGGCCGTGCTCGCCGCGGAGTGCGTGTCGATGCTCGGCAGCTCGCTGACCGTCGTCGCCGTGCCGTGGCTGATGCTCACCCGGACCGGATCGGCCGGCGCCATGGGCCTGGTGATGGCCGCTCAGATGGCCGGCACCACCCTGTTCGGCACCCTGGGCGCCTCCTGGGCCGGCCGCGCCGGACCCCGCCGCGTGATGCTCGTCGGCGATGCCTGCCGCGGCGTCCTGATCGCGCTCGTACCGCTCCTGGCCTCCGCCGGAAGCCTCGCGGTGCCCCTGACCGCCGCCGCGATGTTCGTCTTCGGCGCCGTGATGGCGCCCTACTCCGCCGCCCAGCAGGCGACGCTCTCGGACGTCGTCGGCGAGGACGGGACCCTCCTGAGCCGGGCCACCGCCGCCCTCCAGGGCGCCATGCGGTTGAGCATGATGCTCGGACCGCCCCTCGCCGGCGTCCTCGTCGCCCTGTTCGGCACGGTCCCCGTGATCCTCGCCGACGCCGCCAGCTTCGCCCTGTCGCTGCTCGTGCTCAGCCGTCGCCTCCCCAAGACCCTCGCACCACCGCCCCCTCCCTCACGGCTGGGCGGGGCGGGCCTGCGCGCGCTGCTCGCCGACCCGCTCACCGCGACCTGGTCGCTGGCCCTCGTCTGCTCCGAGTTCGCCTGGCAGGGCCTGTTCGCGGCGCTGCCGGTGGTCGCCCTGGAGTTCGGCGACCGCGGGCCCACGATCGCCGGAGCGCTCTCCGGGGCCTTCGGCGCCGCCGCCCTCACCGGGACGCTCCTCGTCGGCCCCTTGCTGCGGCACCTCTCCGCGCCCGTCCTCGCGGTCGGCGGCCGGGTGCCGCTCGCGCTCTGCTTCCTCGTCCTGCCGCTGCCGCTCGGGATCACCGCCGTGTTCGGGTGCCTGGTCCTCGCCGGACTCTTCAACGGCGTCTCCAGCGCGCCGGTCGCCGCGGTGCGCGCGCTGCGCCTGCCGGCCGCCGTCCGGGCCGAGGCACTCACCGTCGCCACCGCCGTCTCCCTGGCGGGAGGCACCTGCGGACTGCTCGTCAGCGGCACGACGATCCGCGCGGAGGGAACCCGGACGCTCTTCGTGATCCTGGCCCTGGCCCAGCTGACGGCGGCGGCCCTGCACCTCGTCGGCTTCACGGCGGACCGCCGGTCGCCCGCTCCGGGGACGGGGCCCGACGCCGGAGCGGGGCGGGGCGCCGTTGAGTTGGCGTCGGCTTCGCATCCGGGGCGGGCTTCCGGCGCGGGGTTGGCTTCTCGTCCGGGGTCGGGTTCTGGCTCGGGGTCGGTTTCCCATGCGGGGCTGGCTGCTGAGGTGGGGTCGGCTTCCAACCCAGGGCGGGCTTCCAACCCGGGGTCGGGTTCTGGCTCGGGGTCGGTTTCCCATGCGGGGCTGGCTGCTGACGTGGGGTCGGCTTCCAACTCGGGGCCGGCTTTCAACCCGGGGTCGGGTTCTCATGCGGGGCCGGCTGCTGACGCGAGGTCGGCTTCCGGCGCCGGGGCGGGTTCCCATGCGGGACCGGCTTCTGAGGCGGGGTCGGGTTCCCATGCGGGGTCGGCTTCCAACCCGGGGTCAGCTTTCAACCCGGGGCCGGGTTCCGTCTCGGGGTCGGCCTTCCCTCCAGGGCCAGCTTCCGCCTCGGGGTCGGCTTCCTGTCCGGTGTCGGGCGGTGGCGGTGGCGGGTCGGTTCCGGAGCGGTCGCTGCCTGGGAGGGGGACGGGTTGGTCGGCGTTCGCGTCCCGTGACGCCGTGCCGCCCGGGCAGGCTCGTGACGCGTGAGGAGTCCCGTCGTGCCCTGACCTTCCCGCTTGCCCATCCCGTCTTCCGGCCCGGTGCCCGATCGGCCGCTTCCCGGGAGGGCGCCGGACCGGCCCGTGCTCGCGTCCCGTGACGCCGTGCCGCCTGCCCGGCCCCGCGATTCCTGAGGAGTTCCGATGACCGCCCCACCTGCCCGAGCCGTCCCGTCCGCTGTCCGACCCGCCGAAGCCCCGCCCCACCTGTGGCGTGGGGTCCCGCACCGGATGAGCATCGGGCTGCGCCACCAGCTCCGTGACGACGGATCACTGCCGTCCGAGAACCTGACCTGCTTCCTCTTCGCCTTCCCCGGCGTCGAGATCGACGTGCCGCGCCTCGAACGGGCGCTGGCGCGTGCCGTGGTGCTCAACGCCGCGTTCGGACACCGCTACCGGGTCGACCCCGACCACGGTCCCCAGTACCGGGAGACGGCCTGGCGTCCGCACGTGAAGGCCGTCCAACCGGCCGCCGCCGACTGGGAGTCCACCCGGGAGACGGCCCGCCGGCTCGCGGACGCCGAGATGTCCCGGCCCTTCGACCTGCGCGACGGACGCCTGCTGCGGGTCACCCTGGTACGGCACCCGGGCGGGGAGGGCTGCGTCCTGGTCGTCACCGCCGATCACACGGTCTGCGACGGGATCTCCTACGCCCGCTTCCTCGACGACCTGTCCGCCGCGTACCGGGACGACGGCACGGCTGGTGCGGACCGTGTCCGGCCCCGTGCCTCGCTCGCCCGGGTCGCCGCCGCCGAACGCCGCGCCCTGGCCGGCGCGGCCCGCGACGAACTCCGCGACGCGTGGCGCGGCCGACTGCCCGACGGCATCCCCGACATGGTGCTGGCCCGGCCCCTGTCCTGGACGGAGTGCACCCCGGAGGGCGAACAGGCCGCCACCCTCCTCACCGGCGCCGCCTACGAACGGCACGTCCGGCAGGCCGCCGGACTGTCGGTGTCCAGCTTCATGCTGGCCACGGCCAAGCTCCTGCACGCGATGCGCCCCAGCGTGCTGGGCCCGGGCATGTCGTTCTTCTCCCCGCTGCCCGGACGCTTCGTGCCCGCCGCCCGGGACGTGCTCGGCAACTTCGTCAGCGTCCTGCCCGTCACGGTGCCGGAACCGCGCTCCCCGGACCTGGCCGCCATGGCCGAGGCGGTCCGCGAGAGCGTGCTGTGGACGCTGCGCCACCAAGGTGTCCCCTTCGACGTGATCCGCGACGCCGTGGGCAACGGCACGGCCGGGAACGGGGAGTTCGCCTACGAACGCCGGTCCGTGTTCATCTCGGGAAACCCCGTCATGCGCCTGGAACTCGAAGGCGTGCGCGGCCAGTTGAGCGTGCCGACGCTGACCGACGCCATGTTCGACCTGAGCCTGTGGATCTCGGACACCGGTGAGGAACTCCGGTGCAGCGGCGTCTTCCGCAAGCAACTCCTCGACCGTTCCCTCGTGGAGAGCTGGCTCGGCGCCCTGGCCTGAGCCGGACCGGAACCGTCCGCAGGCGCGCCCGGGCACTCCGGGCGGGCCGCGCCCCCATGCCGTACCCATCCCTTTCCCCACGGCTCCCGCCCCCCGGCGGCGGCCACGGAACGAACGGCAACGGAACGGGAATCGCCGGGTGCCAGGCTGCGATCAGTCGAAAGGCCGCCGGAGCGAGGACCGACCGCACTGTCGAGGACCGACCGCCCGGTGGCCGACGGCCCCCTTCCCCGATCCCGTCCCCGACGGGCGTGCGCGAAAAACTGGAGGTCCACGGTATGTCGAAAGTCGATTCACGCCCGCCGCAGGGGCCCCTCACCGAGGCCCTGCCGCGTTTCCTGCGGATCCTGGACGACCCGCTGTACACCTCCCTGGTCGACCTCCAGGACCTGGTGAACTACGAGACCGCCGCGTTCTGGCGGGCCCGGCAGGTCAAGGCGCTCCACCTCCCCGTCACCACCTCCTCCATCTCCTCCCCGATGGGCCTGGGCAGCGACTCGCTCCCCGTCCAGGTGGACCTCTTCGGCGTCCCCACCTACCTCGCCGACTCCATGCAGTTCCTCCTGGAGTACGGCTGCCGGATCGCCGACCGGGGCTGCTACTACCTCATGCCGAGCTTCCGCGGCGAGGAGACCGACGCCACCCACCTCAGCCAGTTCTTCCACAGCGAGGCCGAGATCCCCGGCGGCCTCGACGACGTGATCACGGTCGCCGACGCCTATCTGCGCCACCTCACGGAAGCGGTCCTGCGCGAACTGGAGGGCCCCGTCGCCCGGATCGCCGGCGGTGTCGAGCACCTCACCGACCTCCTCGCCAAGCCGACCGCCCGGATCACCTTCGACGAGGCCGTGACCGCCCTCGACGGCGACCCGGAGTACTTCGAGTTCCACGACCAGTGGCGCACCATCACCAGGGCGGGCGAGCGCCGGCTCATGGAACTGCACGGTCCGGCCGTGTGGCTCACCCACTTCGACCACCTGTCCGTGCCCTTCTACCAGGCCACCGACGCCACCGGCCGCAAGGCCCTCAACGCCGACCTGCTCATCGGGCCCGGCGAGGTCATCGGCTGCGGCGAACGGCACACCGACGCCGCCCACGCCCTCGCCGCGCTCGCCGCGCACGGCGTCCCGGCCGAGGACTACGACTGGTACCTGCGGATGAAGCAGGAGAAGCCCCTGCACACCAGCGGCTTCGGCATGGGCGTGGAGCGGTTCTTCATGTGGGTCCTGCGCCACCCCGACGTCCGCGACCTCCAGCTCCTGGAGCGCGCCAACGGCCTCCCCGCCACCCCCTGACCCTGTCCGGTTCCGTCTCCCGGCCCCGGACCTCTCCCACCTCTCTCACAAGGAGCACCTCATGAACCTCGGCGACCTGACCGCCCAGCAGATCCGCGCGATGAACTACAACGAGCTGATCTCCGTCGTGCGCGAGACCAACCGCCCGCCCGGCGGTGTGAAGACCATCTCCCACCTGGCCGTCGGAGCCCACCTCGACAAGGACAGCCACGTCCTGGAGATCGGCACCAGCACCGGCATCACGGCCATCGAACTGGCCCGCCTGGTCGGCTGCCGCGTCACCGCCATCGACATCAACGAGCGCAGCATCGCCGAGGCCCGGCGCCGCGCCGAGAGCCTCGGCGTCGCCCACCTGATCACCTTCGAGGTCAACGACGCCACCGCGACCGGCTACCCGGACGACACCTTCGACCTCGTCTTCTGCGGCAACGTCACCTCCCTCATCCCGGACCGCGCCAAGGCGCTCGCCGAGTACTCCCGGGTCGTCAAGCCGGGCGGGTTCATCGCCGCCATCCCGATGTACTACGTCAAGCAGCCCTCCGAGCAGCTCCTCGCCGACGTCACCGCCGCCATCCAGGTCACCGTCGAGCCCCTGGAGGAGTCCTACTGGCTGGACTTCTTCCTCGGCGACGGGCGCATCCCGTTCTCCCGCGAGCAGTACACCTTCGACTGGATCTCCGACGAGGTCGTCGAGTCCTTCATCCAGGACATCCTCGCCCGCCCCCACCTCGACGAGCTGAGCGCCGAGGCCCGGGAGGTCCTGGCCGAGCAGTACGCCGTCTACATGCGGCTCTTCCGCGACAACCTCGCGCAGATGGGCTACACGGAGCTCCTGGTGCGCTGCGAGGCGGACGAGCTCGGCGAGCCGGAGCTGTTCGACTCCAGCCCGGTCCACCCGCGGCCCTGACCCCCGCCCCGCACCGGAACCCCCCGGCTCCGGTGCGGGCACCGTCCCCAGAGAGGGCGTCCGTCCGTGAAGCTCCCCCCGTTCGCCCACGTGGCGCCCCGGCGTCTCGGTGAGGCGGTGTCCCGGCTGGCCGAGGCCCCGCCGGGCCAGGCCCTGCCGCTCGCGGGCGGTCAGAGTCTCGTCCCGCTGCTGGCGTCCCGGGCCCGTACGCCCCGGCTGCTGGTGGACCTCCGCGACCTGGGGGAGCTGACCGGGGTGGGCGAGCACGGCGGCTTCCTCCGGATCGGCGCCATGACCCGTCAGCACACCCTCGCCACCCACACCCGCGTCGGCGCCGCCGCGCCCCTGGTCGCCGAGGCCGCCGCCCGTACGGGCCACGCCTCGGTCCGGCACCGCGGCACCTTCGGCGGCACGCTCGCGCACGCGGCGCACCCCGCCCAACTCGTCGTCGCCGCCTACGCCCTCGACGCGCGCCTCCTCGTCAGCGGCCCAGGCGGCACCCGTACGACCGCTCTCCGGTCCCTCCTCGACGGCCCGGGACTGCGGCACGACGAGATCCTCACCGCCGTCGAACTGCCCCTGCGCGCAACGGGCGGCGGTCACGCCTTCGGCCAGGTCTCCCATCCGGTCGGCGGCCGGCCGGTCGCCTCGGTCGCCGCGATCGCCGACACCGCGCCGGACGGCACCGTGCTGCGGGCCGAAGTCACCGTCGGCACACGGGCCTCCCCGCCCACGACGGTCGACGTCACCCACCGGCTCAGGGACGCGGGCGCCGCCGCGGCGGAGACCGTTCCGACGGGCCCGGGACAGCTGGAGCGGCAAGGGCCCCCCGCCGCCTACTGCCGGCACGTCGCACGGGTTCTGGCGGAGCGGGTGCTGAGCGAGGCGATCACCAGGGCACGCCGCTCCACCGACGGCGCGGCGCCCGCACCGACGCGGGAGACACGATGACCTGCACACCCGGCACGGCCGACGCACACCACTGCGGGACCCTCGCCGACCACCTGCGCGACTGCCTCGGACGGAAATCCGTCCGGCTGGGCTGCGAGGACGGCGTCTGCGGCTCCTGCACCGTGCTCCTCGACGGACGAACGGCCCGCGCCTGCACCGTCGTCGCGGCCCAGGCGGACGGGCTGCCCGTACGGACCGCCGAGGACCCGGGCGATCCGCTGACGCGGCACCTGCGCGAGGTGCTGTGGGCCGAGCACGCCTTCCAGTGCGGCTTCTGCGCCGCCGGATTCCTCATGGAGATCCACGCCCTGCTCACCGAACTCCCCGACCCCACCGAGGAACAGGTCCGCGACCGGCTCGCCGGCAACCTGTGCCGCTGCACCGGCTACGAGAGCATCGTCCGCGCCACCCTCACCGCGGCCCGCACGTGGACACCCGCTCCGCCGGACGCCACAGTCCCGGAGCCCTCCGCAGCCGGTGGCGTGTCCTCCGTCCGCGTAGCGACCACCGACCCCGCCCTCGGCACCAGCGCCCTGCGCGCCGAGGACCGTACCGTGCTCGACGGCCGTGCCCGCTTCATCGCCGACCTCGACCGGCCGGGCACCCTGCACGCGCGCTTCGTGCGCAGCACCCGCCCGCACGCCCGCATCACCGGGCTCGACCTCGAGGCGGCCCGCACCGCACCCGGGACGGTCGCCGTCCTCACCGCCGCCGACCTGCGCGGCAGCCTCGCCCCGATCACCATCGCCTGCCCCCTGGAGGGCTACACCGCCCCCGCGTTCACCCCGCTCGCCGAGGACCGCGTCCGCTTCGAGGGCGACCCCGTCGCCCTCGTCGTCGCCACCGGCCAGGGGGAGGCCGAGAACGCCGCCGCGCTCGTCCGCGTCGGCTACGACGACCTGCCGCCCGTCCTGGACGCGCGGGCCGGCGCCGACGGCGCGCACCCGCCCCTCTTCCCCGACCTGGACGGAAACGTCCTCTACACCGAGCGCCGCCACCACGGCGACGTGGCGGGCGCCTTCGCGCGGGCCGCCCGCGTGGTGCGCCACCGGCTGCGCCAGGAACGGGTGCAGAACGCGCCCCTCGAACCCCGCGGCGGACTCGCCTCCTACGACCCCGGCACCGGCCGGCTCACCTACGACGTGGCGTCCCAGTCGCCGACCTCCCACCGGCAGTACCTCTCCGACGTCCTCGGCCTGGACCTCGACCTGGTCCGGGTCCGTGTCCCCGCGAACATGGGCGGCTCCTTCGGCATCAAGGGCGGTGTGTTCCGCGAGGACATCGCCGTGTGCTGGGCTAGCCGCCACCTGGGCCGCCCCGTCCGCTGGATCGAGGACCGCCGTGAACACCTCACCGCCGCCGGACAGGCCCGGGGCGAGGAGATCGACGTCGAAGCGGCCCTCGGCGCCGACGGCGAACTGCTCGCCCTGCGCGCCGACCTGGTCGTCGACCAGGGCGCCTACCCCGTGCCGCCGGTCGCCAGCGCCGTCTTCGTCGCCATCGTCGGCTGTCTGGTCCCGAACGCCTACCGCGTGCCCGCCTACGAGTTCACCGGCCGCCTCACCCTGACCAACCGCACCCCGTACGTCGCCTACCGCGGCCCCTGGGAGATGGCGACGTTCGCCGCCGAGCGCACCATGGACCTCGTCGCCCGCGCGGTGGGCGAGGAGCCCGCCGACTACCGGCTGCGGCACCTCACTCCGGTCGACGGACCCGACCCGCGCATGATCACCGGCGCCCGTCTCACCGACGTTCCCGCCCTCGGCTCGACGCTGCGCCGCGCCCGGCAGGAGGCCGACGTGGAGGAGTTCCGCGCCCGGCAGAAGGCGGCCCGCGCGCGGGGCCGGCTCATCGGACTGGGCGTCGCGACCCTGCTGGAACCCGCGCCGGGACCGTGGAGTCTGCACGAGGCGATGGGCGCCCACATGGGGCCCGAACCCGTCCGGGTCCTCTTCGCCCCCGACGGCCGCCCGCAGATCAGGACCGGACAGATCCCGCACGGCCAGGGCCACGTCACCACGCTCGGGCAGATCGCCGCGACCACCCTGGGACTGCCGCTGGACGCGGTCGACGTCGTGCACGGGGACACCGACCTCGTGCCGTACAGCCTGGCCGGGACCGGCGCGAGCCGGGCCGCCGCGCTGGCCGGCGGGGGAGTGCTGCGCGCCTCCCGCACCCTGCGGGCCAACCTCCTGCTCGCCGTCGCGCGCCGCACCGGGCACCCGCCCCTGGACCTGGACGTCGTCCACGGGCAGGTCGTCGACCGGCGCGAGGGCCGTACGGTGGGCGGCGTCGCCGAGCTGGCCGCCGCCTGCCTCGCCGCGGAAGGGGAACGGGCGCGGCTCGACGTGAGTGAGGTCTTCGACAGCGAGGAGACCGGCTGGGCGGAGGCCACCCACTGCTGCTGGGTGGAGATCGACCCCGACCTGGGCACCGTCGCCGTCGACCGCTACCTCGTCGTCGCGGACAGCGGACGCATCATCAACCCGGCCGTCGCGGACGGACAACTGCGCGGCGGCGCCGTGCAGGGCATCGGCACCGTGCTCCACGAACGCTCGGGCTACGGCCCCGACGGCGCCCAGCTCTCCCGCGACCTCACCGAGTACCTCCTCCCCACCACCTGCACCGCCCCGGCGATCGACATCGTCCACCTGGAGTCCCGGCGGCCCGGCGACGTGCCCTTCCGCGGCCTGGGCGAGGGCGGCGCGGTCCTCGCCCCCTCGGCCGTCGTCGGCGCCGTCGAGGACGCCCTCGCGCACCTCGGCGTCCGCCTCACCGAGCGCCATCTGCCGCCCTGGCGCGTCCTGGACCTGCTGGCGGCCCACCGGATCCCTTCGCCCGTACCGGAGTACCGATGAGACTGAGCAGGATCCCGCACAGCGAACTGCTGGGCGCCCCGATGCCCGATCCCGGCGACACCGAGGCCGACCTCGCCCACCACCTCGGCCTGGCCCGCTTCACCGACGCCGGATTCCCCTGGTTCGCCCCGATCGGCCAGCGCCTGGTCACCCACATCCGGCAGGTCGTCCGCAAGGAGATGGAACGCGCCGGGTACGCCGAGTTCCGCGGGCCCGCCGTCCACCGCGTCGAGACCCTCGCCCCGGCCGGCTGGCTGGAGCGGTTCGGCGGTGAACTCATCGGTTTCAGCGCCCCGTTCGAGCAGTACACCCTCGCCGCGACCAGCGAGGAACCCCTGCTCAGCTGGATCGGCTCGGCCGGCCTCGCCTCCCACCGGCAGCTCCCCATGCGGCTGTTCGAGTTCCGGGAGATCTTCCGGTTCCGCGACCGGCCGCAGAGCATCTACAACTCCCGCCAGTTCCAGTGCTGTCTGTTCGCCAGCCTGGACACCGACCACGCCGCCTACCTCGCCAGCGCCGAGCACGCCCAGCGGACCGTCCGCGCGGTCCTGGACCGCCTGCGGCTGCGCGCCGAACTCGTCCGCGACGAGGCCACCGGCGGCTTCGAGTTCATCTTCCCCTACGCCCGCGGCGACCGTCCCCGCAGCCGCACCATCCCCTACCACCGCGACGCCGCCCGCCCCAGGACCGCCGAGGACGACCTCCCCCAGGGCGGAGTCGCCATGGGCTACGGCTACACCCACACCCCCGCCTTCGACGTCCGCTTCCGCGACGAGGACAACCAGCTGCGCACCCCGGTGATGGGCACCTACGGCATCGGTATCCAGCGCTGCGTGCTGGCCCTGCTGGAACAGCACCGCGTCGCCGAGGGCATCGCCCTGCCCGCCGTCGTGCGCCCGTTCGACGTCATGGTGACCGCCCAGGGCCGCGACCCGGGCACGACCGAGGCGGCCGAGCGGGTCTACCGGACCCTCCTCGACGCCGACGCCGGCGTGGTCCTCGACGACCGGCACGGTGCGTCCATGGGCGGAAGGATGCGCTTCGCCGACGCGGTGGGCGTGCCCTGGCGGGTCGTCGTGGGCCGCGACGGCGCCGAGAGCGGGACGGTCCGTCTGCGCGGCGCGCGCGGCGCGGGGGAACCCGAACGCGTCCTGACCGTCGACGGTCTCCTCGACCACCTGGCCCTGCGCGGCCACGAGGAGTGGGCCGCCGGAACCGACCACCGCGACCAGGAGATCGGAGCGACCGCATGACCACGACCACCGACACGAGCACCCACCCGGCCGGGCCCGCCGACGCGAGCACTCACCCGGCCGGGCCCGCAGACCCGGCAGCGGCGCGCTGGCCCGAGCCGCTCCCCGACGGCGCCAAGCTGGGCGTCTGGGCGCCGAGTTCACCTGCCCCCGTCGTCTTCCCGCGCCGCTTCGCCCGGGGCCTGGACGCGCTGCGCCGGCGCGGACACACCGTCGTCGTCGGCGACTCCTGCCGGTCCGCAGAGGGCCCGAGCACCCTGCCGCCCGCCGCGCTCGCCGAGGAACTCCACACGCTCCTGGAGGAGACCGACGGCGTGATCGCGGCCGTCGGCGGCTGGACCCTCACCCCCGTCCTCCCGTACCTGGACTTCGACCGCATCGGCCGCGCGGGCAAACCGCTCGTCGGCTACAGCGACCTCACCTCCCTGGTCAACCTGGTGCCCCACCGGTCCGGACTGGTCGCCTTCCACGGCCCCATGACCGTGTCCGAATGGGGCGAGGCGGACGGCCCCTGGGAAGCCACCGAGACCGAGTTCGACCAGCTGCTCGCCGCACGGCACCCCTGGACCGAGCGGACCGTGGCGACGGCGGGCGAGCGGTCGGACGAGTGGTCGGACGAGAACCTCTTCTGGGACCGCGAGGACGACCGCCGCCGGCACGGCCACGGCGGCGCCCAGCCGCCGCGCGTCCTGCGGACCGGCACGGCCCAGGGACCCCTGTGGGGCGGCTCCCTCCTCGTCCTCGGCCTGCTCCTCGGCACCCCCCTGTGGCCCGAACCCGCCCCCGGTTCGGTCCTGTTCCTGGAGGCCGACGGCATGGCCCCCGACGAGTTCTGGGCACGCCTGGAACAGTTCCGCCTGGCCGGAGTCCTCGACCGGGCCGCCGGGGTGGTCCTGAGCCGCGTCAGCGGCCCACGGCCGACGTCCACCGGGTTCGCCGGGTACGACGAGACCCTGCTGCGGGTCCTGCCGGACGGCCTGCCCGTGGCCGCGGGCCTCCCCCTCGGCCACGCCGACCCGATGCTCACCCTCCCCGTCGGCGGAACGGCCCGGCTCCAGTGCCAGGACCCCGCCGCCGCACCCCGGTTGACCCTGCTGCGCCCCCGGCCGTGACCGCCGCGGCCCACCGGCCCCGACACCCCTGAGCACCGCGTACGAGGAGAGCCTCCCGTGCTGAACATCGCCCACGCCCTCGCCGCCTGGTGCCGCGCCGACCTCCCCCTCGCGGTGGCCACGGTGATCGACGCCACCGGCAGCACACCGCTGCCGGTGGGCACGTCCATGGCCGTCGCCGCCGACGGGCGGGTCGCGGGGAGCGTCTCCGGCGGGTGCGTGGACGCGGCCGTCCACGAGCTGTGCCGACAGCAGACGGAGGAGGACGGGTTCCCGGAGGAGGCGCGCTTCGACTCCTCCGACACCGACGCCTGGGCGGCCGGCCTGATGTGCGGCGGCAGCATCCGCGTCCACGTCCAGCGCGTCCACCCGGCCGACCGGCCCCATCTGGCGACCACCCTCACCGAGGCCGCCGCCGGCCGGACCGTGGGCCTGCTCCAGATCACCGCGAGCGCCGACCCGGCGCTGACGGGCCGCCTCCTGCCGCTGTCCGACGACGGGGTCGCCGCGCCCGGGGTGCCGGTGCCGCGACGCCTGGCCGCCCTCGCCGCGGGCGTCCACCGCACCGGCGTCACCGGCCTCGTGCGCACCCCCGAGGGCGCCGACTGCCCGGCCGTCGAGGCCCTGGTGCACACCCGCCGCCCCGCACCGCGCATGCTCGTCTTCGGGGCCGTGGAGTTCGCCGACGCCCTCACCCGGGCCGGCCGGTTCCTCGGCTATCACGTCACCTTGTGCGACGCCCGTCCGGTCTTCGCCACCGCCGAACGCTTCCCGCACGCCCACGAGGTCGTCACCGACTGGCCGCACCGCTTCCTCGCCGCCACCGCCACCGACGAGCGCACCGCGGTGTGCGTGCTCACCCACGACAGCCGGTTCGACATCCCGCTGCTGCGCGACGCGCTCCGGCGCCCGCTCGGTTACGTCGGCGCCATGGGATCGCGCCGCACCCACGCGCGCCGCCTCGAACTCCTGCGTGCCGAAGGGCTCGGACCGGACGCCGTCGCCCGGCTGAACGCGCCGATCGGCCTCGACCTCGGCGCCGCCACCCCGCAGGAGACGGCGGTGTCCATCGTCGCCGAGATCCTCGCCCGCACCCGCGGCCGGTCAGGCGCCCCGCTCGGCGGCACCACCGGCCCCATCCACCCCCGCAGCGGCGAAGTCGCGCATCCCGCGCAGCGGTGAGCACACCACCCAGAGCGCGGCCAGACAGGTCCCCACGGCCGCGATCCACAGGGTGCCCCGGACGCCCGCCGCGGACTCCCCGAGCAGCCCTCCGGCCAGCGCGCCCACGGTCATCGCGCCGAACCCGACGAACCGCACCGAGGCGTTCACCCGCGCCAGCATCCCCTCGGGGCACACCACCTGCCGGTAGCTGACCTGGGCGACGTTGTACACGACGACGCCGTACCCGGTGACGAGGAGCCCGGCCAGGGCCGGCGCGAGCAGCACCCCGCGCCCCGCGAGCGGCACCGGCAGCAGCGCCGGGAAGGTGACCAGCGGCACCAGCCACACCGCCCGGGCCTGCCCGATGCGCCGCACGACGCGGTACGCCGACAGCGCCCCCAGCACCCCGCCCAGGCCCAGCACGCTCAGCACGGCCCCGACGGCGGACCCGGACAGACCGAGCACCCCGGTCAGGAAGAGGACCTGCACGGCGCTGAGCACACCGGCGAAGAAGTTCGCCGTCGCCGTGCAGCAGGTGATGGCCCACAGCGTGCGGCTGCGCACCAGGAACCGCAGTCCGGCGCGTATCTCCGCGAGCAGCCGCCGGTCGGCGCCCTCGGCGGGGTGCGCCGGGTCCGGCTCCCGCACCCGGCGCAGCAGCAGAGTCGACGTCAGATAGCCGGCGGCCGTGGCCAGGACGGGCAGGGCGGGCCCGGCGAGCTGGGCGAACGCGCCGCCCACGCCGGGCCCGGTGATCTGGGCGAGGGACTGGCTGGACTGGAGACGGGCGTTGCCCTCCAACAGACGGTCCCGGTCGACCAGGGCGGGCAGATGGGACTGGTAGGCGACGTCGAAGAGGACCGCGAGGACACCGCACAGCAGGGCCACGGCGATCAGCTGGCCGACCGTCAGCAGGCCCGCCCACCAGGCCGCCGGGATCGTGCACAGCAGCAGCGCCCGGCCCGTGTTCGCGCGCCGCATCAGCAGCCGCTGCCGGGCCCGCGCCACCCACACCCCCGCCGGGAGCCCGATCAGCAGGTAGCCGGTCGTCTCCGCGGCGCTGAGCAGGCCCATCTCCAGCGGGGTCGCCGCCAGTGTCGTGGCCGCCAGCAGCGGCAGCAGCGCGTTGCCGACGTACGTGCCGAACTGGCTGACCGACTCCGCCGCCCAGAACAGCCAGAACGCGGGGTGGGCGCCGAGCGGGGCGGGCGGGCGCGGGGGCGCTGGCGCGGTGGTCCGCTCGCTCACCACCCGGCCCCGGGCGCGGCGGCCATGACGTCCGCGAGGACCGTCACGGCCCGGTCGACGTCGGCGGCCGTGACCCCGGAGTGGGTGACCGCGCGGACACGGCCCCGTCCCAGTTCCGCCAGGTGCACACCGTGGGCCCGCGCCCCCTCGATGACGGAGCCGGTGGTGTGGGCGGTGAGGTCGCCGTCCACGGTGAAGAACACCATGTTGGTGCGCGGGGGTTCGGCGTCCAGGCGCAGTCCGGTGATCCCGGCGAGGCCGTCGGCGAGGCGCCGGGCGTGGGCGTGGTCGTCGGCGAGGCGGTCGGTCATCTCGGTGAGGGCGACGATCCCGCACGCCGCGATCATGCCCGCCTGCCGCATGCCGCCGCCGAGCATCTTGCGGTAGCGGCGGGCGCCGGCGATGGACTCCTCGTCGCCGACGAGCATCGACCCGATCGGGGCCGACAGCCCCTTGGACAGGCAGAACTGGACGGTGTCCGCCGGGGCGGCGACATCGGCGGCCGGCACCCCGAGGGCGAGGGCCGCGTTGAAGATCCGTGCCCCGTCCAGGTGCAGGGCGACACCGTGCGCGCGGGCCAGGGCGCCCGCCTCCGCGAGGTAGCCAATGCCGAGGGGGATGCCGCCGAGGCGGTTGTTCGGCGTCTCCAGGCAGAGCACCGCGGGCAGCGCGAACTGCGGGTCTTCCCGGTCGACCTCGAAGGCCTCCGCCACCGCGTCCAGCGGCAGCGTGCCGTCCGGGGCCGCGGGGACGGGCTCGTAGACGAGTCCGCCGAACACCGAGGCGCCGCCCGCCTCGTAGACGTAGATGTCGGACTCGGCGCCGACGACGGCTTTGCCGCCGCGCGGACCGTGGGTGAGCAGCGCGGCGAGGTTCGCCATCGTGCCGCTGGGCATCAGCACGCCGGCCGCCTTGCCCAGCAGCTTCGTCGACAGCTCCTCCAGCTCCCGTACGGTCGGGTCCTCGCCGTAGACGTCGTCGCCGAGGCGGGCCGACCTGGCGGCGTCGAGCATCCGGGGGCTGGGCAGGGTGAAGGTGTCACTGCGCAGTTCAACGACGTGGCTCATGGGTGGGGCTCCCTCACGGTCGGCGGATCAGGGCGGACACGGCGTCGGCGAGGCGGCGTTCGGCGCCCGCCCAGTGGGTGCGGCGGGCCTCGGCGGAGGCGGCGAGCCGGTCGAGTTCGCCGTCGGCGTCGTCCAGGGCGGCGGCCACCGACGCGGGCGCGGGACCGCCGCCGGCGCCCGCGGCGGCGGCGATCGACGCCGGGTCCAGGCCGTCGAGCAGGGCACCGGGACGGTCGGCGAGGTGCGCGGCGGCGGTGTCCTGGAAGCTGCGGCCGGTGGCGAGGGCCACGGTGCTGATCTCGCCCACCAGGTGGTGCGCCGTGCGGAACGGCACGCCCGCCACGACCAGGCGCTCGGCGAGCGCGGTGGCCGCCGTGTGCCCGTCCGTCGCGCGCCGCAGCATCAGGCCGGGGTCGGGCTCGGCGCCCTCGACCATGAGCCGCAGCAGCACCACGGCGTCGGTCGTGGCCTCCAGGGCCGACCACACATGACCGACCGCCTCGGTGCCCACCGCGATGGCGTTGGTGTAGCGGGCCGTCGACATCGCGGCGGTCGCCGCGGTGAGCGCGCCGAGCGCGCCGGCCGCCTTGCCCTGGACGTTCTCCAGCAGGAACGGGTTGCGCTTCTGCGGCATCATCGAGCTGCTGCCGACCAGGTCGTCGGGGAGCAGGAGCAGGGGGTTCTCGGCGCTCGTCCAGGACTGGAGATCGTGCGCGGTCCGGGTCAGGAGCACGCCCAGCACCGTGCAGGCGGCGAGGAGCCGCAGCACCACGTCCCGCGAGGCCACGGCGTGCAGGGAATTGGTCAACGGCGCCGTGAACCCGAGGAGTTCGGTGGTGCGCGCCGGGTCGACGGGCAGGGTGGTCCCCCCGGTGGCGCCCGCGCCGAGCGGGTTCTCGCCCACCTCGCGGCCCGCGTGCTCCAGATGGTCCAGGTCCCGGACGAGCGCGGCGGCGACCCCGGCGAGGTAGTGGCCGTAGGTGATGGGGACGGCGGGCTGGTGGTGGGTGTAGGCGGGCATGACGGTGCCGGCCCAGCGGCGGCCCCGGTCGACGAGGACCCGGCCCAGTGCGTCGGTCTCGGTGAGGAGCCGGTCGTAGGGGCGCCGCAGCTGGAGCCTGAGGACGGTGGCGTTGAGGTCGTTGCGGGACCGGCCGCTGTGCAGGACGCCGCCGGTCTCCTCGCCCAGGGTGTCCACCAGGTAGCCCTCGTAGGCGAGGTAGCGGCCCCGGGGCGCGGGCCGGTGGCGCAGGGGGGCGAAGTCGGCGGCGCGCAGCTCCTCGATGCCGGCGAGCAGCCGGGCGGCGGTCGCCCGGTCGATGATCCCCTGTTCGGTGAGCATGACGACGTGGGCGCGGTCCACGTCGCTGGTGGGCCTCAGTTCGGCGGCCACCGGGTCCGCGGGGGCGCGCAGGTGCCGGTCGAAGAGGATGTCCGCCGCCGCCGGTGTCACGGCGGAGGACAGACGTCCGGTGACGGAGACGGTCATGCCGGGACCTCCTGGGCGGTTCGGGCGCGCAGGCAGGCGCGCAGCAGGGTCAGGGCCGAGTCCGCGGCTCGTGCCGCGGTCGGGGCGTCGGGGGCGGTGGCGACGGCGTGGCCGACCCGGTCGCGGTGGTCGTGCCGCGGCGCGAGCGGCACGCCCTTGCGTCCGGTGAGGACCGCGGTCGTGACGTGGGGCGACGGATCGGCGGCAGCGGCGGGCGGATCGCCCAGCACCGAGGGCTCCTCGACCACGAGGAAGCGGAGACTGGAATGGCGCGCGGAGCGGGCCGTCAGGTCGGGGCGGTGCCCGAGGGCCGCGCCGACCTGGGCGCCGACGAGGTCGATCCCGAGCGCGGCCCGCACCAGTTCGGGGATCATGCCGCCCGCGAGCCGGGGATTGACCTCGATCACCACCGGACCCCGGGCGGCCAGGCGCAGTTCGACGTGGGCGGCGCCGTGGCCGAGGCCGAGCGCCTCGACCGCGGCCACCGCCGTCTCGGCCAGCGACCGTGCCGTGGCCTCCGGCACCGGGGCGGGGACGTCGTGCCCGGTCTCCACGAAGTACGGGGCGGCGCCGAGGTGTTTGCCCACGACGGTGACGGCGGTGTGCCCGAACACCTCGACGGAGAACTCCGGCCCGTCCACGTACTCCTCGACCAGCAGGCCGGGCACGGTCGGGATGCCGCGCTCGTTGTGCGTGCGGGCCAGGAGCAGCGCGGCGTGCCCCGCGGCCTCGGCGAGGCCGCGGCACAGCCGTACCCCGGTGCTGCCCGAGCCGTCGGCGGGCTTGAGGACCGCCGGCAGTCCGGTGCGCCGTACGGCGTCGAGCGCCGCGTCGGCGTCGGTCACCAGGCTCTGGGCGGCCACCGGCACGCCCCGCGCGGCGAGCGCGGCCCGCTGTCGGCCCTTGTGCCGGCATTGGATCGTGGCCCGCGGGTCCGGTCCCGGCAGGCCGAGGGCGCGCGCCGCCTCGGCGGCGACGGGGACGAAGTAGTCGGAACTGGTGGTCACTCCGGCCGGGGGACCCGCGTCGAGCGAGGCGATCGCGTCGAGCACCGACCGGGCGCTCGACGTGTCGGCCTCGACGACGTCGATGTCCTCGGCGCGGGCGTAGCCGTACCGGGCCGGGTCCTCGGCGAGCAGCACCGGCCGGACACCGAGGTCCCGGGCGCGCCGGGCGAACAGGGGTCCCGTGCCGGAGGTGTTGGACTCCACCAGGACCAGGAAGGGATCGGTCACAGCTCCTCCAGGGGTGCGGAGCGGGCGGCGCCCTCGCCGGTGGCGGCGCCGAGGGAGCGGCGGCGCCAGTGCATGCGCGCCCACCCTCCGACGGCGTCGTGCGGGTCGGTGACGGTGCGGGGCTCGGGGGCGGCCGGGGCGTCGAGCAGCCCCTGCCCCGCCAGCCACTCGTCCTGGTAGACCGTCTCCTGGTAGCGGTGCCCCTCGTCCGGAAGGAACGCGACGACCTGCGCGTCCGGGTGGCGTTCGGCGTACCAGCGGGCGACCAGGAAGGACGCGCCGCTGGTCGGGCCCATGTACAGGGCGTGCAGGGCGTGCAGTTCACGGGTGGCCCGGAAGACCTCCGCGGGGCCCGCCCAGTGCACCTCGTCGTAGGCGTCGTGGCTGACGTTGGGCGGCACCAGGCTGTTGCCGAGGCCGCGCACCACCCGGGGCCCGTCGAGCTGGCCGAAGATGGCGCTGGGCGAGGTGTCCACACCGATCAGGCGCATCTGCGGCTGGAGCAGCCGCAGGAAGGCCGCGGTGCCGCCGGTCGAGCCGCCCGAACCGACCGGGCCCACCAGGCAGTCCACGGCACCGACGGTCTCCGCGATCTGCTCGGCCACGGCGGCGTAGGCGTTGGGGTTGTCGGGGTTGTGGTACTGGCCGGGCACGTAGTGGTCGGGGTGCTCGGCCCGCAGCTCCTCCAGCCGGTCGAGGCGGGCCTGCTGGAAGCCGCCGTTGGGGCTGGGTTCGGCGCAGATCTCGACCCGCGCCCCCAGCTCGTGGAGCCTGCGGCGCAGCGCCGGGTCGATGGCGGGGTCGCCGACGATGACCAGGGGGTAGCCGCGCAGCCGGCACACCATCGCCAGGCCCAGGGCGAAGGTGCCCGAGGACGTCTCCAGGACCGTGGTGCCGGGGGCGAGTTCACCGCGCTGCTCGGCCCGGTCGATCATGAAGCGGGCCGGGAGCAGTTTCATCAGGGTGAACGCGGCCACGCACAGGTTGGGGCCGATCCGTATGAGCCGCGGCAGGACGGTCGCCTCGACGACCGACGCGCTGGCCGCGGGAAGGGTGGATGATCGCATGCTCTCCGTTCTCATCATGTCGTCGTGAAGTACCAGGTGTCGTCGATGCCCAGGGCGGCGAGCCGCTTGCGGGCACCGTCGGTGCGGGCGTCGAGGCCGGGCAGGGCGGGGTCGAAGAGGAGCCCGGCCACGTCCCCGCTGTGCGCGACCTGGAGGCCGGCCGCGCCCACCGCCTCGCTGACCCGCAGGAGGTCGCCGAGGCCGGGGACCGGGAGGTGGCGCTGGTTGATGCGGGCGCTGGCGGTGGCCACCCGGCCGAGCAGGGCCACGTCCCCGGAGCGGATGGCGCGGCGGACCGTGCCCAGCAGCGGGCGGAACGCCTCGATCTCCCAGACCGAGTACCGCGCGGGCGGCAGGGTGAGGGTGTCGGTGCCCAGACTGTCCGCGCTGGTGCCGAAGCCCAGCACGGCCAGCGGCATCAGCGGCCCGCCCATGTCCTCGATGACCTCGCCCTCGCGGTGCGCGAACAGGACGGTGCGGTGCGGGTACATGAGCGCGTCGGACGCGGTCTCGGCCGCGACGGCCAGCGCGGCGTACTGCGCGGGGCTCGGGCGGCGGCCGGCGGCCTCGTAGACGGCGCCGATGGTCGCCACGACGTCCGCGGTCGACGAGCCGAACCCGCGGCTGGGCGGGATGTTGCTGGTCAGGCTGAGGGTCCCGCCGGCGGGCACGCCGCCCAGGGACCGCAGGGTCAGCTCGGCCGCCCGGCGGGCCTTGGTGCGCCACGGGTCGGGCATGACGATCCCGGTCGCGGTGTCGGACGGCTCGAAGACGGCGTGGGACTCGTAGAGGGGGCAGGGCAGGGTGATCAGGGCGCGGCGCAGGCGTCCGTCGTACTCGAAGACGCCCTGGAGGATCTCTCCGTGGTGGCCGACGCTGTGGTGGGCTCCCCGGACACGGACCGCCGTCCCGGCCGGACCTGTGGACATGTCGTGCAGCATGGCTTCCCTCAGGGTTGGTGGATGGGGGCGCCGGTGCGGGTCACGCGCGGCCGGTGGGCTGCGACGCGAGGGGGCGGTCCGGCCGTACGGGCAGGGTGGGCACCGCCGTGAAGCGGGCGGGGATCTGGTAGTCGGGCAGGGACTCGGAGAGGAAGTCGATCAGTTCGTCGCCGTCGGGCACGGCGGCACCGGTGGGCGGGACGAGGTAGGCGTGGAGCTCGCCGTCGGCCGTGACGACCGCCGCCTCGGCGATCCGGCGGTGCGCGGTGAGGCGGGCGCGGGTCTCGTGGGGCGCGACGCGGAAGCCCGACACGGTCGGCCAGGAACCGGCCGAGCCCAGGATCTCGAAGCCGTCGCCGGTGGTCTGCCGGGCCCGGTGCCCGGTGGGGGTGAGCACGGCGGCGTCGCCGTGCGCCAGGTGGAGCACACCGGGGACCCCGGCCGGCAGCGGCTCCCCGCGGGAGTCGAGCACGGCGGCGGTGACACCGGGCACCGGGTGGCCGACCGGTACGACGACCGCGTCCGGCTCCGCGTCCTGGCCGAGCGCCCGGTACAGGGCCAGCGGCACTCCGCCGGTCCCGAACCCGGCGGCGAGACGGACGCCGACGGGGGCGCGCAGCGCGGTGGGGTCGAGGTCGGGGCCGAGGGCGAGGACCGCCTCGGCGCCGCGGGCCAGGGTGTCGCGGTGGTGGGCGAGCAGCGTGGTGACGGTGGTGTCGGGCAGGAGCAGCGCGGAGAACGGTTCCTGACGGCCGGCCAGGAGCTCCGCGAGCGCGGCGGGCGAGTGCGGCCGTGTCCCCGGGACGACGAGCGTGCCGCCGCGGGCCAGCGTGGTCCACACCTGGAGCGGGAGGAGCGCGCTGTCGGCCGGGGCGGTCAGGAGGACCTGCCCCGCCCCGAACCCCAGGTCGTCGAGGGCGGCGAGGGCGCTGGTGAGCGCGGTACGGGTGATGCCCGCCTCGCCCACCAGGGCCAGGACGTCGTCGCCGAACGACCGGAACCGCTTGGCCCCGTCTCCTGGCACGGCCGACGGGTCCGCCGCCGGGAGCTCGGTGAAGAGGGTCTCCGTGGCCGCCGGTTCGGTTCCGGGCGCCAGGACCCGGGCCGGGGCGCCGGTGCGGGCGGCGGCCAGCAGCGCGGCGACCAGGTCGGCGCCCGGGGCCGGCCGCAGGGCGACCGGCCGGCCGGGGCCGACTCCCCGCCGGGCCAGCGCCTCGGCCAAGTGGTCGGCACGCAGGCCGAGTTCGCGGTAGGAGACGGAGCCCGAGTCCGTCCGGACGGCCGGTGCGTCCGGGCGCTCCGTGATGGCCCGCTCGACCAGGTCCACGACCGTGGCCCCGGCGGACGCGGCCTCGGAGGTGCTCGCCGGGGCCGCCCCGGTGAGCGGGAACCGGGACACCGGCAGGTCGGGCTCGTCGAGCGCGGCGCTCAGCAGGTCGCGGTAGGCCCGGACCATGCTCCGCATGGTGTCCGCGTCGAAGAGGTCGGTGGCGTACTCCCAGATGATCGTCAGCGCGTCGTCCTCGCTGCTGGGGCGCTTGCCGACCCGCTGCTCGGCCCGCGGGATCGCGACGATGTTCAGGTCCGCCTTGGCCGACCCGTTGTGCTCCATGCGCACCTCGCCGCGCAGCCCGGCGAAGTCCAGGTCGGGGACGGCGGAGTCGTGGAAGCTGAACATCGCCGAGAACAGCGGGTTGCGGGAGAGGTCGCGCGCCGGGGCGATGGCCTTGACGAGCTTCTGGAGCGGCACGTCCTGCCAGGCGTAGCCCTCCACCGCCGTGTCGTGGACCCGGGTCAGGAGCTGCCGGAACGTCGGGTCGTCCGCCAGCCGCACCCGCAGCGGCACCGTGTTGACCATCATCCCGATCAGCCGCTCCGCCTCGGCGAGCCGGCGGTTGGCCACCCCGACGCCGAGCACGAAGTCGCTCTGGTCCGCGTAGCGCGACAGCAGGGCGGCGAACGCGGTCAGCATCGTCGAGTAGAGGGTGACCCCGAACTTCCTGGCCCCTTCCCGCAGCCGCTTGTACTCGTCCGGTTCGAGGGTGACCCGCACGATGTCGCCGCGGAAGGTGAACTCCGGCGGGCGGGGCCGGTCGGTGGGCAGTTCGAGGGCGGGCGGGGCGCCGTCCAGGACCTCGGCCCAGTGACCGACATAGCGGTCGATGACCGGGCCGTCCAGCCAGGACCGCTGCCAGGCCGCGAGGTCCGCGAACTGGAACCGCGGCTCCGGCGGCGCCTCCGTGCCCTCGGCGAACACGCTGTACAGCCGGGTCAGTTCACCGACGAACACCGCGAACGACCAGCCGTCGTGCACCAGATGGTGCTCCACATGCAGCAGCCGGTACGCCTCGTGGCCGTCCTTGGTGACGACCCAGCGGGCCAGCGGCGGCCTCTCCATGTCGAACGGCTGGGCCTGCTCCCGCGCCGACAACTCCCGCCACGCGCGCTCGCGTTCCTCCTCGGACAGACCGGACAGGTCCAGCAGCGGCACCTCGATGTCGATGGCGTCCATCCCCACCGGGCACTGCACGGGCACCCCGTCGACCTCGCGGAACGCGGTGCGCAGGATCTCGTGCCGGCGCACCAGCTCGGTGAGCGCGGCGCGCAGCGCGGTCATGTCCAGGGCGCCGCGCAGGGTGAGCGTGGCCTGCATGCGGTACGCCTGGTTGCTGGGCGAGAGCTGTTCGAGGAACCAGACCCGTTCCTGCGGGAAGGACAGCGGGAGGGGCCGGGACCGGTCCGCGTGCCGCATCGGGGGCGGCGCGGGCACCGACGCCCCCTCGTCGAGCGGGGCGCCGCTGTCGACGAGCGCGGCGATCTCGCGAGGGGTGGCGAGGCGGAAGAGGTGGGAGAGCGGGATGTCCGCGCCGAGGTCGGTGCGGATACGGGCGGCCAGACGCCCGACGAGCAGGGAGTGGCCGCCCAGTTGGAAGAAGTCGTCGGTGGCGCCCGCCGGGGTGCCGCCGAGCAGCTCCGACATCAGCGCGGCGACCGCGGCCTCGGTCGGCGTGGCCGGCTCGTCGCCCTGGCTCACCTCGGACCGGTACGGCGACGGCAGCGCCTCCCGGTCCACCTTGCCGCTCGGCGTCAACGGCAGGGCGGGCAGGGCGAGGATCGTGGAGGGCACCATGTGCGCGGGCAGGGTGCGCGCGCACCAGGCCCGCAGGTCGGCGGGGTGCGCCGGGTCGTCCGGTGCGGCCACGTAGCCGACCAGGACGGTGCCGCGTGCGACGACGACGGCGTCGGCGACCGCCGGGTGCGCGCGCAGCACCTCGGCGATCTCGCCCGGTTCGACGCGGAAGCCGCGGATCTTGACCTGGTGGTCGGCGCGCCCCGCGTAGAGGTAGCGGCCGTCGGGCAGTTCGCGGGCGAGGTCGCCGGTGCGGTAGGCGCGGCCGTCGGCGACCGGTCCATAGCGTTCGGCGGTCAGGGCGGGCCGGCCGAGGTAGCCGCGCGTGACGCCCGCACCGGAGACGACGAGTTCACCGACCTCGCCGGGCGCCACCGGCAGCCCCTCCTTGTCCAGCAGGTCGATGCGCACGCCCGGCAGCGGCCTGCCGATGTCGGGGGTCGCGGAGCCGGTCACCTCGCCGGTGGTGGCCACGATGGAGATCTCGGTCGGCCCGTACGCGTTGAAGACGCGGCGGCCCGGGCTCCAGCGGGCCACGATCTCCGCGGGCAGGGCCTCCCCGCCGCACACCAGGGTGCGCAGCGCGGGGAGTTCGGCCTCGGGGAGCGCGGCGACCACCGACGGCGGCAGCAGGGTGAAGGTCACTCCGAGGCGGTCCATCAGGTCCACCAGGTCCGGGCCCGGCACCACGCTCTCGGAGTCGGCCAGCACCAGCGTCGCGCCGCCCGTGAGGGCGACCCCGGTCTCCAGGACGGAGGCGTCGAAGCTGGAGGGGGCGAACTGCAGGACGCGGTCGCCCGGTCCCACCCCCCACTCGGCGCGCATCCCGGCGATCGTGGCGGCGACGCTCCCGTGCTCGACGAGGACGCCCTTGGGCCTGCCCGTCGAGCCGGAGGTGTAGATGACGTAGGCGAGATCGCCGGGCCCCGCGGAGTCCAGCGGGGCCGGCGCCGGGGAGTCGGCGGCGTGCGGGTCCAGCACGCGGACGTCACCGGGCAGCCGGCGTGCCGCGTTCTCGTCGGCGACGGCCAGGGACACACCGGAGTCGCGCAGCATGTACTCCAGCCGGTCCTGCGGATAGGACGGGTCCAGCGGCACCCAGGCGGCCCCGGCGCGCATCACGGCGAGCAGCGCGGTGGGCAGGGCGGGGCCGCGGCTCACGCAGACCCCGACGAGCGATCCGGGTCCGGCGCCGGCGGCGACCAGGCGGTGGGCCAGCAGGGCCGAGCGGCGCTCCAGGTCGCCGTAGCTCAGGGTGCCGTCCGCCCACAGCAGCGCCGGCTCGTCGGGGGTACGCAGGGCGTGCTCAAGGAACGCCTCGTACAGCAGAGGAGTCTTCATCGCGTCGTACCTCGTTCGTTGTCCGAGGGGCTGGTGGCCGGGGAGACGTCCGCGAGGAGCCGGTGCGCCTCGTCGTCGGACAGCGCCTCGATCTCGGCCAGGATCATGTCGTGGAGGTGCTCCGCCGTTCCGGCGACGGTCGGCCGCTCGAAGATCACGCTCAGCGGGAGCGGGACGTCGAAGACCTGCCGCATCCGGTTGACGGCCCGGGTGGCGATCAGCGAGTGGCCGCCGAAGGAGAAGAAGTCGTCGTGGACGCCGATGCGCGGCACGGACAGCACCTCGGCCCAGATGTCGGCGACGGCCTTCTCGGTCTCGTCGCGGGGCGCGACGTAAGCGTCGCTCTCGTGGTCGGCGGGGTCGGGGTCGGGCAGGAGCGAGGGGCTGAGCTTGCCGCTGGCCGAGCGGGGCAGCGCGGGCAGCACGGTGAGCGTGGTCGGGACGGCGTACCCGGGCAGGCGGGTGGACAGGTGCTCGCGCAGTTCGCGCACGGAGGGCCCGGTGTCGTCGAGGACGGCGTAGGCGGCCAGGCGCAGGTCGCCGGAGGCGGCACGGCGGGTCACCACCGCGGCGTCGGTCACCGACGGGTGCTCGCGCAGCGCGGCCTCCACCTCGCCGAGCTCCACCCGGACCCCGCGCACCTTGACCTGGCGGTCCATCCGCTCCAGGTAGGTGAAGGTGCCGTCCGGGTGCATCCGCCCCCGGTCCCCGGTGCGGTAGACGCGTTCGCCGGGCCGGTAGGGGTGGGGGACGAAGGCGCCGGCGGTCTTGGCGGGATCGCCGAGGTAGCCGCGGGCCAGTCCGGTCCCTGCGATGCACAGTTCGCCGGGGACACCGGGCGGCAGCGGGGCGAGGCGGTGGTCGAGGACCATGACCTCGTTGTTGTCCATGGGCCGGCCGAGGCTGACCGCGCCGCCGCCGTGGGTGTCGCGGGGGCCGCAGACGTGGAAGGTGGAGTCGATGGACACCTCGGTGGCGCCCCACGTGTTGTCGAGGCTGACCGAGTCGCCGAACGCGGCGCGGAAGCGTTCCACCAGGGCCGGGCGCAGGGCCTCGCCGCTGGACAGGACGCTGCGCAGGGTGCGGAGCAGCGCGGTGGTGTCGTCGGGGGTGAGTTCTTCGAGGAAGAGGTCCAGGACGCTGGGCACGAACTGGACGTGGACGGCGCGGTGGCGCACGGTCGCCTCGACCAGGGCGCGCGGGTCGCGGTGCAGTCCGGGCGGCAGCAGCGCCACCGTGCCGCCGGTGATGAGCGGCCAGAGGATCTCCACGGCGGCGTCGTCGAACGGCAGGGTCGTCTTGTGCAGGACCGTCTCGCCCGGACGCAGGCCGTGCCGGTGCTGCATCCACGCCATGCGGTTGACCCAGCCGCGGTGCGTGCAGGCCACGCCCTTGGGGCGGCCGGTGGAGCCGGAGGTGTAGTAGACCGCGCAGAGGTGGTCGGGGTGGACGGTCACGGTCGGGGGCGCCGCCGTCCGGCGGGGGTCGACGCGCAGCGGGACGGCGCCCGCGGCGGTGACCGTGTCGGCGTGCTCCGCGGTGACCGGGTCGGCCCGGTCGCCGCTGATCAGGCAGACCGGCGCGCCGGCGTCGGTGAGCAGGGTGACGATCCGGGCGGCGGGCGTGGCCGTCTCGATCGGCAGATAGGCGCCGCCCGCCTTGAGGATGCCGAGCAGCCCGACGACCATCGCCGGCGACCGGTCGATCAGCAGCCCCACCGGCACGTCGGGACCGACCCCGTGGGCGGTCAGGTCGCGGGCCACGGCGTTCGCCGCCGCCTCCAGGGCCGCGTAACCGGTGGTGCTGCCGTCGGCGTCGACCAGGGCGACCGCCTCGGGCCGGGTGGCGGCGCTGAGGGCCACCAGCTCGTGCAGCGTCTCCGCGGGCGTGTCGACGGCCGGGCGCAGCACCAGGGCGCGCAAGGCGTCCCGCTCGGGAGCGGACAGCAGCGGGATGTCGTCCAGGAGCGTGTCGGGTGCCTCGGCGACGTGCCGCAGCAGCCGTTCCAGCCAGGTGCCCAGCCGCTCCACGGTGGTGTCGTCGTACAGGTCGACGTCCCAGTTGACCCCGCACCACAACCCCGCGGGACCCTGCTCGAAACTGACGCACAGGTCGTACTTGGCGCCGTGGTAGGGCATCGGGAGGTCGGTCACGGTCAGGCCCGGCATCCGGGGCGAACGACGCCGTCCCGTACGGAAGTTGACGAGGATCTGGAACAACGGGGTGCGGGACGGGTCGCGTTCGGGGGCGCTCTCCTCCACCAGCCGGTCGAAGGGCACCTCCGCGTGCTCGAACGCGTCGAGCGACAGATCGCGGAACTCCTCGACGAACCGGCGGAACGTCAGCCGCGGGCCCGGACGGCCGCGCAGCGGAAGCATGTTGATGAGCAGGCCCAGCAGCCGCTCGGTCGCCGGGTCGTCGCGCCGCGCGTAGGTGGTGCCGGTGGTGACGTCCTGCCGCCCGGTGCAGCGGTACAGGACGGTCTGGACGGCGGCGCTCAGCAGCATCGCGGGCGTGGCTCCCGCGGAACGGGCCAGCGCGGTGAGCGGCTCGGCGACCTGCGGAGGCAGCACGAACGCCGTCCGTGTCGCCCCGCGGCCCGCCCGTACGGCCGGACGCGGGCGGTCGGCGGGCAGTTCGAAGGCGGTGTGGTCCGCCAGCGTCTCGCGCCAGTGGCCGAGCCCGGGCCCGCCGGGCCGCCCGGCCTCGGCGGCACGGGCGTCGAGACCGGCCGCCACGATCCGGTACGGCTCGGCGGGCGGGAGCACGGGGGAGGGGGCACCGGCGGTGAACGCCGTGTAGTCGGCGGCCAGTTCGTCGTAGACGAGGGCGCACGACCAGTCGTCGGCGGCGACGTGGTGCAGGGTGAGGACGAGGGTGTGCTCGCGCTCGCCGTGCCGGACGAGCAGGGCGCGCACGGGCAGTTCGGCGGCCAGGTCCATCGGGGTCGCCGCCTCCGCGGCGAGCGCGGCCTCCAGCGCCTCGGCGTCGCCCGCCTCCGTCTCCCGCAACGTGAACCGGTCGAGGGGGCGGACCACGCCCACCGGTCCCGACTCCGCGGCGATCACACCGGTGCGCAGCACCTCGTGCCGGGCCACCAGGGATTCCAGCGCGCGGCGCAGGGCGTCCCGGTCGAGGGGGCCGGCGAAGTGGAGGCGGAGCGGGATGAGGTAGTCGGACGGCGAACTGCTCAACTGGTCGACGAACCAGGTCCGTTCCTGGTCACGGCTGAGCGGCACCTGGACCCCGGCGGGTCCGGGGGTGGCAGACATGGGCGATCAGATCCTCTCGGGCAGGGCGGCCGGGGCGGCGGGAACGGGGACGACGTCGAGCACGGCGAGGCTGCCGCGCCCCCAGGCCGGCTCGGGCAGCCGGCGCCGGTCCTCCTTGCCGTTGGCGTCCAGGGGCAGCGCGTCCAGGGCGACGTACTCGGAGGGCAGCATGTGGCGCGGCAGCCGCCCGGCGAGGAACCGGTGCACGTCGGCGGCGCGCAGCGGCCCCGTGTCACGCGGGACGACGTAGGCGACGACCCGCTTGTCGCCGGGCGGCGCGATACGCGCGGTGACCAGGCAGGAACGGACCTCGGGCGCCTCGCCGAGCGTCGCCTCGATCTCGCCGGGCTCGATACGGAAGCCGCGGATCTTGACCTGGCTGTCGGCGCGGCCGACGAACTCCACCGTGCCGTCGGGGCGTTTGCGACCGAGATCGCCGCTGCGGTACGCGCGCCGTCCGGTCCCGGGGTCGGTGACGTAGCGCTCCGCGGTGAGTCCGGGACGGTCGTGGTAACCGCGGGAGACGGTCTCCCCGGCGATCCACAGCTCGCCGGTCGCGCCCGCCGGGAGGGGGCGCCCGCGCTCGTCCATGACGTGCATGCTCGCGCCGGGGATCGGGGCGCCCAGCGGCAGCGGGGACTCCACCTGGTCCGGGTGGGTGAGCAGCCGGCGGCAGATGGCCACGGTCGTCTCGGTCGGCCCGTAGATGTGCGCCACCGTCAGCCCGGGGTTGGTCTCCAGCACCCGCCGCACCCGCGCCGGGGACACCACGTCACCGCCGGTGATCACGGTGCGCAGCGGCGCCAGCGCCTCGGGCACGTCGTCGGCGATCCGGTGGAACAGGCCCGAGGACAGCCACAGGTCGGTCACCTCCTCCCGGGCCAGCACCTCGCCCAGTTCGGCGGAGGTCAGCAGGCCGTCCGGCGGGAAGACCAGGCAGGCGCCGCGCAGCAGCACCCCCCAGATCTCCAGCACCGACGCGTCGAACGAGAACGAGCTGCTCTGGAGCATGGACCGGCCGGGCCCGAGGTCCACGAAGTCCTGCCGCAGCGCGAACGCGGTGACGTTGCGCTGTTCGACCAGCACCGCCTTGGGCAGGCCCGTCGAGCCCGACGTGTACATCGCGTACGCCAGGTCCGCCGGCGCGGACAGCTCCGCCGCACCGGCGACGAAGGGGTCCTCACCGCCCGTGTCGGCGGCCGGGTCGAGGATCACGCAGTCCGCGAGGGCGGGCGGCAGGTCCGCCCCGTCGCCGGAGGAGACCAGCACGCGGATGCCGCTGTCCCGGCGCATGTGCGCCAGCCGCTCCTGCGGATACGTCAGGTCCATCGGCAGATAGGCGCAGCCCGCCTTGAGCACCGCGAGCGCCGACACCACGAAGCCCGGTGACGGGGTGGCGGCCACCCCCACCAGCTCCCCGGCCCGCACCCCGAGCCGGAGCAGACCGCGGGCGATCCGGGTCGCGGCCCGGTCCAGCTCGCCGTAGGTCATCCGGGTGCCGGGCGCGCGCAGCGCCACGGCGTCCGGGTCGCGCACCGCCCACATGCGGAACGCGGCGTCGATCGTCACCATCGTGCGTCCTCCAGTCCGACCCCGAGGTCGTGCAGCAGTTCTCGAAGGAAGTCCTCACCGGCGTCGGAGTTGGCGGTGACGACGAGGCCCAGGCCACGGTCCGGGTCGGCCCAGGTCAGCGAACGGAACCCGGGCACACCCCCGGTGTGGCCGAACCAGCGGCGCCCGCCGTACGGCTTGCCCGCGGTGCCCAGGCCCCCCGGCGTACCGGGGTGGGGGCGCAGCATCTCGGCCGCCGCGTCGGCGCCCAGGAAGGCCGCCGGGCCACCGGTGACCGCCCGCTGGATCTCCACGGCGACCCGCGCCAGGTCCCGCGGCGTGGACCACAGGCCGCCCGCGGCGGACTCCGGGTACAGGTGCCAGCCCTCCGGATAGGGCGCGCCCGACACCTGGTGGTTGCGGGCGATCGTGGTGCCGGGCAGATCCGGCACGCGTGGCGCGAAGTCGCTGTCCCGCATGTCCAGCGGGTCCAGGACGAGCGCCCGCATCAGCGGCGCGAACTCCCGCCCCGTCACGTCCTGGAGCACCTGCTGCACCACGGTGAAGTTGCTGCTCGAGTACAGGTACGGCGATCCGGGCGGGCCCACGGGCCTGACCGGCGGGGTCAGCGAGTGCGGGCCGCCGGCGAGGACCTGCACCGGGGTGGGCATCGGCAGGCCCGCGCGGTAGCCGTCGTAGGACTGCGCGCCCAGCCCCGCGGTGTGGGTGAGCAGATGGCGCAGGGTGACCCCGTCGCCGGGCAGCCGCCAGGAGGTGAGCATCCGGTTGACGTCGGTGTCGAGGTCGAGACGCCCCTCCTGGACCAGGGCCATCACACCCAGCGCGGTGACGTGCTTGCTGATCGAGCCGACCTGGAAGACGGTCCGCTCGTCGACCCCGGCGGGGTCGTCGGCCCCGAGGGTTCCGAAGCCCCAGGCGCCGCGCAGGTCGCCGTCGGCGATCAGCGCGACCGCCACGCCCGGTACCCGGTGCCGCAGCATCGGCAGCCTCGGAGCGGGCGCCCCGGCGAACAGCCGCCGCACGAACGGCTCGGCCGGCGCCCGGGTCCCCTCGGGCGGCGCGGCGGCCAGCCCGGTGAGGTGGTCCAGGTGCCGTTCGGCCAGCTCGCGCACGGTGCCGAGGTCGAAGCGGTCGGCGGCGTAACGCCATTCGAGGTGCAGTTCGCCGTCCAGGACCACCGCCTCGATCTCCACGAGGTGGGAGCGCCGCTGCTCCGGGTCGACGTGCTCGCCGAGCGACCGCGGCAGGGGCCGCAGCGGCGTGTCCGGGCCGGGACCGGTGTCCCGGCGGCCGTGGTAGTTGAAGGAGAGCTGCGCGCCGGGCGCGGTGCCCTCGTCCCCGCGCAGGTACCGGGCGAGCCCGTGGCCGATGCCGCGCCCGGCGGGGGTGCGGGTGTGCTCGGCGACCACGTCGATCCAGGCGTCCGCGGCGCCCGACCCGGGCCGGGTGACGAGCAGCGGCTGCACACTGGTGAACCAGCCGACCGTGCGGGTCAGGTCGACGTCGTCGAACAGCGGTTCACGGCCGTGCCGTTCCACGTCGATCGCGCAGGTGTCACCCCCGGTGGCCTCGGTGAGGGTGCGGGCCAGCGCCGCCAGCATCAGATGCTCCGGCTCGGCGCCGCGCCGCGCCGCGGCCTGCCGCAGCAGACCCGCCGTGGCCTCGGCCGCGAGCACGACCCGCGTCGAGCGGGCGCGGCCCTCGGTGTTGTCCCCGCCCTCGCGGTCCGCCGGAAGCGGCGCGACGGACGGTCGCGGCAGCGCCCAGTAGGCCGCCTCGGGTGCGAACTCCGCGCTGTGCGCGTGCTCGTGCAGCCGACGCGCCCAGTGCCGCACCGACGTCGTCTTGGCGGGCGGTTCGCCCCCGGTGCACAGGGTGGTGAGGTCCTCGACCAGGATCTGCCAGGACACGGTGTCGACGGCCACGTGGTGGGCGACCAGCAGGAGCTGCCCGCTGTGCCGCAGCAGCACGGCACGCAGCAACGGGCCCTCGGCCAGGCCGAGTCCGGTGTGCGCGGCCTCGACCGCGGCGTCGGCCTCGTGCGCGGAGTCCACGACCGTCAGCGGGTCGTACGGGCCGCCCGCCGGTGCCAGGTCCTGCCGCCAGTGGCCCTCCCGCCGGCTCCAGCGCAGCCGGAGCGCGTCGTGATGGTCGATCAGCGTCCGCAGCGCGGCCCGCAGGGCGTCGGGTCCGATCTCGGCAGCGACCTCCAGGAGCCGGCTCTGGTTGAAGCGGTCCCGGGGGCCGACGGCGGCGTACTGGTGCTGGATCGGCCCGAGGAGGACCTCACCGGTGACCGGGCCCTGCTCGGCGTGGACGGCCGTGGAGCGGCCCTCGGCTACCGCCTCGTCCGCGGCCGTGGCGAGCGCGGCGACCGTGGGGTGCTCGAAGACCATCTTCGGAGTGAGGGACAGACCCGCCTCGCGCGCCTTGGCGACGGTGTGGATCAGCAGGATGGAATCCCCGCCCAGCGCACGGAAGTTGTCGTGCACCCCCACGCGCGGCACCCCGAGGACGGCGCACCAGATCCGGGCGAGAGCCTCCTCGGTCGCGGTGCGCGGAGCCACCTGGACCTCCGCCGGCACCTCGCGGGCGGCCGGGTCCGGATCGGGCAGGGCGGCCCGCTCCACCTTGCCGTTGGAGTTGAGCGGCACGGACTCCAGGGCGACGAGGAACCGCGGCACCATGACGTCGGGCAGCTCCGCGCGCAGGGCGGCGAGCGTACGGTCCGGGTCGTCACCGCCCACGGTGTAGCCGACCAGGGTCCTGGAACCGGCCACGGTGCGTACGTCGGCGACCGCGTCCCGCACGCCGGGCGCCCGGCGCAACGCGTCCTCTATCTCACCGAGTTCGACGCGCACCCCGCCCAGCTTGACCTGATGGTCGGCGCGGCCCGCGAACTCCAGGACGCCGTCGGCCCGTCGCCGCCCCAGGTCACCGGTGCGGTAGAGCCGGGAGCCGGGCGGCCCGAACGGGTCCGGCACGAACCGCTCGGCGGTCAGCCGGAACCGGCCGTGGTAGCCGCGGGCCAACCCGGGCCCGCCGATGAACAGTTCACCGGTGACCCCGGTCGGCAGCGGTCGCATCGCCGCGTCGAGGACGTGGACCGTGTTGTTGTCGAGCGGCAGGCCCAGAGCCACCGCGCCCGTGTCGGGCACGGCGTCCTCGGCCGTGCACACACGGCAGGTCGAGTCGATGGACACCTCGGTGGCACCCCACGTGTTGTCGAGGCTCACCCGCTGCCCGAAGACCTCCAGGAAGCGGCGGACCAGGGCGGGGCGCAGCGCCTCACCGCTGGTCAGGACGGACCGCAGCCGGGACATCGACCGGGCCCGCTCAGGCGTGAGGACGTCCAGGAACACCTCCAGCACACTGGGCACGAACTGCACGTGCACCACGTCGTGTTCGGCGACGGCCTCGGCGATCGCGTGGGCGTCCCGGTGCGCACCCGGAGGCAGCAGCACGACCCGGCCCCCGGTGATCAGCGGCCACAGGATCTCCACCGCCGCGTCGTCGAACCCGAGGGTGGTCTTGTGCAGGACGCCCTCGCCGGGCCGCAGCCCGTGCCGGCGCTGCATCCACGCCATGCGGTTGACCCAGCCCGCGTGGTGCGAGGCCACCGCCTTGGGCGCCCCGGTCGAGCCCGAGGTGTAGTACAGCGAGCACAGGCCGGCGGGAAGAGCGTCCGGCCGGGGAGCGCGACCGGGGTCCTGCGGCCAGGCCGCGGGGTCGTCCAGCGCCAGCACACGGGCGGCGGTGTCCTCGGGCAGCGCCGGGATCAGCCGGGTCTGCGTGAGCACCACCCGGGCCCCGGAGTCGGCGAGCAGATACGCCTGACGCCGCGCGGGGTGGTCGGGGTCGACGGGCACGAACGCGGCACCCGCCTTCAGGATGCCGAGCAGACCCACCACGTGCTCGAAGGAACGCTCGGTGCACAGGGCGACCAGGTCACCGGGGCGCACGCCCTCCCGGTACAGCCGCTCGGCCACCCGGTCCGCCCGCGCGCCGAGTTCGGCGTACGTCCAGGTGTCGGTGCCGAGAGCGACGGCGACGGCGTCCGGGGCGGCGGCGGTCCGCGTCTCGATCAGGGAGTGCAGGGTGCGGTCGTCGGGGAAGGGGACGACGGTGTCGTTCCAGGTGCGGACGACCCGCTCGCGTTCCTCCGCCGACAGCATCGGGACGTCGGCGACCAGCACGGGCGCCGCGGCGGCGTCGATCCCGCCAGGCCCGCTCCGGTCCTCGGTGAGGCCGGTCAGCAGCCGGACGACCTGGGCGAGCAGCCGGTCGGCGGTGACCTGGTCGTAGTGGGAGCGCTCGCAGCTCAGGCTGAGGGTCAGCCGGTCGGCACGGGTGGCCTCCAGGACCAGGGGGTAGCCGGTGTCCCGGGCCTCGCCCTCGGCGACCGGGACGACGCCCTCGGGCAGCGAGCCGGGCCCGGTGTCGGTGTAGACGAGCAGGCTGTCGAACAGCCGCCGCCCCGGGGCGACTTCACTGGCCCGCTGGACGTCCGGAAGCGCGACATGGGCGCGCCCGGCGACCTCGGTGACCCGCTGCTGGACGTCACGCAGCAGCTCGGTGAGGGGCCTCGCGGGGTCGACGTCGACGCGCAGGGGCAGCGTGTTCATCAGCAGGCCGACCATCCGCTCGACCCCCTCGACGTCGCCGAAGCGGCCCGAGACGGTCGTGCCGAGGACGACGTCCCGTTCCCCGCTCGTCCGGCTCAGCAGCAGGGACCACGCGGTGTGGACGAGGGTGCCGACGGTGACGTGGTGCCGGCGGGCGGCCCGCTCCAACTCCTCGCCGAGAGCGGCCGTCACCGTGTGCCGTGCGTGCCACAGGCCCGTGGTGGCCGCAGTGGGACGGCTGCCGGGCAGGGGAGTGGGACGGGTGAAGCCCGCCAGCCGGGACCGCCAGTGCGCGCGCTCGCGCTCGGTCTCCTCGGGGGTGTCGTGCTCGGCGAGCCGGCGCAGGAACTCCCGGTACGGCGGCGGGTCGGCGAGGACGGGCAGCCGGCCCGTCTCGTGCCGGGCCCGGAAGACGGCGAACGCCTCGGACAGCAGGGTGTGCAGGCTCCAGCCGTCGAAGACGACATGGTGGGTGGTCCACACGAACCGGTGCCGGTCCTCGGCGACCCGGATCAGCAGGAAGCGGGACGGCGGGGCGTCGCCCAGGTCGAAGACGGTCGCCTCCTCCGCCGCGACCAGCCCGGCGAGCCGCCCGGCACGCTCCTCCTCCGGCAGAGCGGTGAGGTCGGCGTACCGGAAGCGCGGCGGGGCCGAGGCACGGACGACCTGGACCGGGCGGGGCAGCCGGGCCCAGTGGAAGGTGGACCGCAGGATCGCGTGCCGCTCCACGAGATGCGCCCAGGCGTCCTCGAAGGCGGCCCGGTCGAAGTCGCCCTCGATGTCGACGGCGAACACGCGCACGTAGTCGCCGGTCTCCGCCAGCGTGTCGAGGAACAGCCCGGTCTGGAGCGGGGACAGCGGCAGGACGTCCTCGGTCCCCTCCCTGCCCACGGTGTCCAGGAGCCCGTCCAGGGTCTCGGCGTCGAGGCCGGTGAACGCGAACGGCGGAGTCTCCGCCGCCGGCGGCGTGGACGCGGGCGCCTCGCCACCCAGTGCGGCGAGCGCGGCCACGGTGGGGTGGGCGAAGATCTGCCGGGTCGTCACGGCGAGCCCGGCCTCCCGGGCCAGCGCCGAGACCGTGACCGCCTTGAGCGAGTTGCCGCCCAGGGCGAAGAAGTCGTCGTCCACACCGATGTCCCCGGCGCCCAGCACCCGGGCCCAGATGTCCGCGAGGGCCCGCTCGACGGGTCCGCGGGGAGCGGTCCGCGCGGACGGGTTTGCCGTGGCCTCGCCCGGCGCGGGCAGCGCGGCACGGTCGATCTTGCCCGCCGGGCTGAGCGGCATCCTGTCCAGGACGACGAGCCGGTCGGGCACCATCGCCCGGGACACCTCGCCCCGCAGGAACCCCCGTACCCCGGCGGGGTCGGGCGCGTCGCCCGCCACGTAGCCGACGAGGAACTCCCCGCCCGCCGCGTCCCGGTGGACGGTGACGGCGGCGAGCCGCACGTCCGGGTGACGGGCCAACGCCTCCTCGATCTCGCCCAGTTCGATGCGATGGCCGCGGATCTTGACCTGGTGGTCGTCCCGGCCCAGGAAGCGGATACGGCCGTCCGCCCGCCGCGCGGCGAGGTCACCGGTGCGGTACAGCCGGGCACCGGGGGCACCGAACGGGTCGGGCACGAACTGCCGCGCCGTCAGCCCGGCACGCCCCAGATAGCCGCGGGCCACACCCGCGCCCCCGAGATACAGCTCGCCCGGCACACCGATCGGCACGGGGCGCATCGCCTCGTCCAGCACATGCGCGGAGGTGTTGGGCAGCGGGAGCCCGATGGTCACCTCGTCCTGGGCGGGGTCGACGTCGTCCCAGGTGGACCAGACGGTGGCCTCGGTCGGACCGTAGACGTTGACCAGCCGGGGCAGGCCCGCGCGCAGTTCGCCCGCCAGGGCGTGCGGCAGTGCCTCGCCGCCGACGAGCCCGACCTCCACGCCGTCCGCCGCGCCGAACCCGGCGGCCAGCAGCAGCCGCCAGCCGGACGGCGTGGCCTGGACGTGGCTGACCCGGTGGGCGCGGATCAGGTCCCGCTGGGCGGCGGCGTCCCAGCGGCCCTCCTCCGGGACCACCACGATCCGGCCGCCCGTGGTGAGCGGCACGAACATCTCCACGGTGGAGATGTCGAAGGACAGCGCGGTCAGCCCCAGCCACGTCCCGGGGCCGCTGGGCTCCAGCACGTGCGTCATGGCGGCCGTCAGGTGGGCCAGCGCCGCATGGGTGACCTCCACGCCCTTGGGACGGCCGGTGGAGCCGGAGGTGTACAGGACGTAGGCCACGTCGTCGCGGCCGGGACCCCCGCCGTCGGCCGGCGGATCGAACTCCTCGCGCACCTCCTCACCGGAGCCGACGCGTACGACGCTCACCCCGGCCGGGACGGACGCCGCGGGCGGCTCCTCGCTCGCGAGGAGGACCCGTACGCCCGAGTCCGACAGCACGAAGGCGGCCCGGGCGTCGGGGTACTCGGGGTCCAGCGGCACATAGGCGCCGCCGGCCCGCCACACCGCGAGCACCGCGGCGAGCATCGTCGCCGAGCGGTCCAGACGCAGACCGACCCGGTCACCCGGCCGCACCCCGGCGGCACGCAGCCGCCGCGCCAGCCGCGCGGCCTCCTCGTCCAGACGGCTGTACGTCCACTCCCGCGCGTCGTACACCACGGCCACCGCGTGCGGGGTGCGGGTGCGCTGCGCCTCGATCATCGCGGGCACGGTCGTGGCGGCGGGGAAGTCGTGCGCGGTGTCGTTCCAGCGGCGCACCACGGTGTCGTGGGCGGCGTCCGGAAGGATCGGCAACTCCCCGACCCTGGCGCCGGGCCGCTCCACGAAAGCGTCGAGGAGGCGGCCGAAGGACGCCAGCAGGCGCTCGGCGTCACCGGGGTCGACGCGGACGTCGTCGTGGATGAGCTGGAGCACGGCACCCGTCGGGGCGGTGCGGATGGTCAGCATCAGCGGATAGCCGCTGCTCTGATGGACGGGACCCATGCGCAGCGACAGCCCGCCCAGGTCGGCGCGCTCGGCCACCGCCAGGTTCTGCAGGACCAGGATGCTGTCGAACAGCTTCTTGTCACCGGGGACGTCCGACCAGTCGTGGATGTCGGTGAGCGCGGTGTGCTCGACGTCGCGCAGCCCGGCCGACTGCCCGGCCAGGCGCCCCAGCCAGTCGTCGAGCCGGTCGTCGTCCTCCCAGCGCATCCGCACCGGAAGGGTGTTGGAGAGCAGCCCCACGATCTGCTCCACCTGCGGAAGGTCGACCGAACGCCCGGAGACAGTCAGCCCGAAGAGCACGTCACGGCTGCGGCTCCAGCGGCCCAGCAGCAGTGCCCAGGCGCCCTGGAAGACGGTGCCGAGCGTGCACCCGCGCTCGCGGGCGAGCCGCGACAGCGCCTGGGTCAGGTCCGGGGTCAGGGCGAGTTCGACCGCGTGGGCGGCGCCCGCGGGTGTGTCCGGGGACGCCGCCCGCACCACCGGGAGGGAGGTGGGCTCGACGAAACCGGCGAGGGCGTCGCGCCAGTACCGTTCGACGGCTCGCGGGTCCTGCTCCGCCAGCCACTCCACATAGGCGCGGTGGGACACCGGCGGGGGCAGCTCGCTGACGGGACGGCCGGCCGCGCGGTGCGCGGTGGCGGT
Organism: Streptomyces sp. NPDC090106; assembly: GCF_044747265.1. Classification (NCBI taxonomy): domain Bacteria; kingdom Bacillati; phylum Actinomycetota; class Actinomycetes; order Kitasatosporales; family Streptomycetaceae; genus Streptomyces; species Streptomyces sp. NPDC090106. The sequence goes on from NZ_JBIVDS010000012.1 coordinate 98,491, forward strand.
GACGGTCGCGAAGACCTCGTTGAGGAGCGGGCCGACGCTCCAGCCGTCGGTGAGGATGTGATGGTTGTGCCACACGAGGTGGTGGCGGTCGGGCCCGGTGCGGATGAGATGGAACCGGTGCGGCGGAACGCGGAACACGTCGAAACCGGCGTCGCGTTCCTCGGCGAGCAGCACCTCCAGGCGCCCGGCGAACGCGTCGGCGGGCACCTGGGACCAGTCCAGGACGGTGAAGTCCGCCCGCACGGCGCGGTGCACGATCTGGAGCGGGCGCTCCGGACCCTCCCAGCGGAAGGAGCAGCGCAGCGCGTCGTGCCGGTCCATTACGTGCTGCCAGGCGGCGATCAGGGCGCCCTGGTCGAGGTCGCCGTCGATCTCCCAGCGGTACTGGTTGAAGTAGGAGTCCCCGCCGCCGTCGTGAAGGCCGTGGAACAGCATGCCCGCCTGGAGCGGGGTGCAGGGGTAGATGTCCTGGACGTCCTCGGGGGAGAGCCCGGTCAGGACACGCTCCAGGCCCTCCCGGTCGAGACCGGCCAGCGGGAAGGCGTCCGGGTCCACCCCGCCGGCCGCCGGCCCGTCGTCCGACGCGACGGCCACGGCCGCCAGTTCGGACAGGGTCTGATGGGCGAAGACCTGGCGCGCGGTGAACACGTAGCCCGCCTCCCGGGCCCGTGACACGAGGAACACGGCGGTCACCGAGTCGCCGCCCAGGGTGAAGAAGTTGTCCTGCGCCGCCACCGACGGCACGTCCAGCAGCCGGCTCCAGATGCCGGCCAGGACCCGCTCGGCCCCGGCGGCGGGCGCCGTGCGCTCGGCGGGAGCGTCGCTCCGCGGCGCGGGCAGCCGCCGCCGGTCGACCTTGCCGTTCGGCGACAGCGGCAGGCTCTCCAGCCGTACGAACACGGCGGGCACCATCGCGACCGGCAGCGCGGCCGTGAGGTGGCGTTTCAGCGCGTCCTCCGCGACGTCCCCGACGACGTACCCCACGAGCCGGTCCCCGGCGGGAGCGCGGTCCACCACGACGACGGAGTGCGCCACGTCCGGGTGCGCGGTCAGCCGGGCCTCGATCTCGCCGAGTTCGATGCGGTGACCGCGGATCTTGACCTGGTGGTCGTCGCGGCCGAAGAAGCGGATACGGCCGTCGGGGCGTCGCGCGCCCACGTCGCCCGAGCGGTACAGGCGCGCCCCGGGCGGTCCGAACGGGTCGGGCACGAAGGCACCCGCCGTCAGCCCCGGCCGCGCGTGGTAACCGCGCCCGACCCCGGGTCCGCCCACGTACAGCTCACCCGGGACACCGACGGGCACCGGGCGCATCGCGGCGTCCAGGACATGGACGGCGACCTGGTCGACACCGGTTCCGACGGTGATGTCCGCGGCCGGATCGGTGACGTCGTCGTAGGTGGCCCACACCGTGGACTCGGTGGGCCCGTAGCAGTTGAGGACCCGTCCGGCCGTCAGCCGCAACTCGGCGGCCAGCGCGGGCGCCAGCGACTCGCCGCCGGTCATGGCGACCGCCAGCCGCGGCAGCCGCTGCGTCGAGGCGAGCAGGACCCGCCAGCCCGACGGCGTCGCCTGCACATGGGTGATCCCGTGCTCCCGGGCGGTGGCGACGGCCGCGTCACCGTCCTGCGCGGCCCCCTCCGGAGCCAGGACCACCCGGCCGCCGGTGATGAGCGGCAGGAACATCTCGACCAGCGAGATGTCGAACCCGATGCCGGTCAGGCCCAGCCACACGTCGTCCGCGCCGGAACCGAGACGGCGCGCGGTGCCGGCGAGGAAGTTGACGAGCCCCCGGTGCTCGATCGCCACGGCCTTGGGGCGGCCGGTGGAGCCCGAGGTGTACATCAGATAGGCCAGGTCACCGGCGCGCGGCGCGGCCCCGCCACCGATGGCGGGATCGTCGGGGCCGGAGTCGAGACGCAGGGTCGGAACCGTGCCGAACGGGGTGTCGCGTCCCGGTTCGGTGACCACGAGCGCGGCCCGCGCGTCCTCGACCATGCCCCGCAGACGGTCCGCCGGGTGGTCCAGCGGCAGCGGCAGGAACGCGCAACCGGCCTTCCACACCCCGAGCAGGGCGGCCACCAGCCGTTCCGAGCGGGGCAGATGGATCCCCACCAGCGCGCCGGGCCCCGGCACGGCGGCACGCAGCCGCGCGGCGGCGCGGTCCGACAGCTCGTCGATCTCCCGGTAGGTCAGGCGGGTCCCGCCGGACAGGACCGCGACGGCGTCGGGCGTGGCCGCGACGGCGGCGGCGAAGAGGTCCAGCACGGTCCCGTCGGGCGTCGCGGCCCCGGAGCCCAGCGAGCCGGCGACGACACGGGCGAGCTCCTGGTCGCCGAGCAGCCGCACCTCGCCGACCGTGGTGGTCGGCGCGGCCACCGCACGGGTCAGCACCTCCACCAGCGCGTCGAGCATCCGCTCCACCGTCGCCGGCTCGAACAGCGTGCTCTCACCCACCAGATCGAGCCGGACCCCCTCGTCGAGGTTCGCCGCGACCAGGGACAGATCCACCTTCGCGGACGCCATGCCGATGCGCTCGCGCTCCACCGTGATCCCCGGCAGCTCCCACACGTGCTCGCGCGACTCGATGCACTGGTACATGACCTGCGCGAGCGGATTGCGGGAGGCGTCCCGGGGAAGCCCGGAGTCGGCGACCAACTGCTCGAAGGTGACGTCCTGATGCTCCAGAGCCCCGAGGACCACGGAATTCATGCGCCGCACCAGCGTGGCGAATCCGGGATCGTCGCTGACGTCGACGGCCAGCGGCAGGGTGTTCGCCATCATCCCGATGAGCGGTTCGGTGTCACCGACGACCCGGCCCGAGACCGGCGTCAGCACCGAGAAGCGGTCCTGTCCGCCGCTCCACCGGTGCAGATAGCCCGCGAAGACCGACAACAGGGCGGTGAACAGGGTGACGTGGTGCTGCCGGGCGAAGTCCCGCACCGCGGAACTCGCTTCGGGGGACAGCAACCGGCGGGCGCCGTGCCCCCAGAACGACGGGGTCGGCGGACGCACATGGTCGGTGGGCAGCTCCAGGACCGGCGCCACACCCTCCAACGCCGAACGCCAGTAACCGAGTTGCCGCTCCAGCAGCTCACCGGAGAGCCGCTCCGACTGCCAGTGCGCGTAGTCCCGGTAGGAAACGGCGAGCTCCGGCAGCACCTGTGCGAGGTCGGTGACCCCCCGGGCGGACGCCGCGTACAGCGCGCCGAACTCGCGGCCCAGCACCCCGCACGACCATTCGTCGGCCACGCAGTGGTGCAGGTTCAGCACCAGGACATGGGTGTCGTCGTCGCAGGTGACCAGCACGGCCCGGAAGACGGGACCCTGCTCCAGGTCGAAGGGCCGCGCGATCTCCTCCTCGGCCGCCCGCACGGCCGCCGCCGACCGCGCGACCGGCGGAAGACCCGACAGATCGACCGTGCGCAGCGCGGCCGGCGCGGGCGGCAGCGGGATCTGGCGGGGCGGGCTGTCGTCCCGGAACACCATGCGCAGCGTCTCGTGCCGTTCCACCAGCGCGTCCAGCGCCCGGCGGACCGCGTCACGGTCCAGCGGTCCGGTCAGGCGCAGGACACGGTGGACGCTGAAGGTGGAGTTGTCGGACAACAGACGGTCCGCCACCCACACGTTGTGCTGGACGGGCGCCAACGGGGCACCCTCGGTGCCAGGACGGCGCGGTACGGCACTCGGCGCGCCCGCGGGCGCCGCAGCGGTCCGGGACCTCCCGAGCAGCCGCTGCTTGAGCAACTCGCGCTTTTCGGCGGTCAGTTCCCTCTTCATCGCGGCCGGCTCTTCCACACCGGCCGCTTCTCCGGTCCACGTCGTCATGGCGGTCAGGTCACCGGGCCTGGCGGAGGCTGAGCGGCCGCATGTCGGTCCAGACCCGCTCGACGTGGTCGAGGCAGTCCTCCTTGCTGCCGGAGGTGCCCTCGTCGTACCAGCCGTCGGGCAGATCCCGTCCCTCCGGCCAGATCGAGTACTGCTCCTCGCCGTTCACCACCACGCGATACGTCTGAGCCACCATGTCCTCACCTCTCGAAAAGTCATTGCGGACGTGCGATGGGACGACCGGCACCGTCACGGGCCGGCCCCCGGAGCCCGCCGTGCCGGATCGGCCGGACGGGTCCGCGTTCGTCGAACGGCCGGGCGGGTCGGTCCTGAGCGGCCGACCGCCCGGGCCGCTAGGAAGCCGGACGGCGCAGCGCCACCAGGGCGAGCGCGTCGGCGGTGCGCTCCCGGAACAGGTCGCGGACCGTGATCCGCACGCCCAGCCGCGAGCTGATGAGGGACACCGCGCGGGCCGCCGTCAGCGAGTCACCGCCGATGTCCAGGAACCCGCTGCCGGTGTCGGGCACCTCCGTCGCGCCCAGCACCTCCTGGAAGACCACGGCGATCCTCCCGGCGATCTCCTGGGCCTCCTGCGTCGTGATTTCCACCGTCACCCTCTGCTCCCTTCAGAGCCGATTCATTCGGCATTCCGAGAATCCGGGACCGCCTGCCGAGATTCCGCGACGCTGCGAATCCGTCGCAGCCGCCGGGCATCCGACACGGCGAATCCTTCGTGCCGCTGTCGAGGTCATTTCCACACCCTCGACGCTTCCTCACTGTGACCGCGGGACGGAGGCCGACTCCAGCCCCGCCCCCGCTCATCAACCTGCACGACATGAAAGTGAGCGGGCGACATACGGCACGTGGGGCATCGGCCAAAGGTGCCCTGAGCAGTAACAAAAGACGGCCGAGGAGACACCGCACCACCCGGGGAGAGATCTTCGGGAGATGTCACGGGAATTCGCCACTACCGAAACCGAATTACCGCTGGAATGCTCGATCATTGCCGCCCAGGATCCTCTGGAACGGGCTCACGTCGGTCGTGCACGGGCCGATTCCAACGGCTCGTATCGAAATTTCCCGAGCGCTCGTCCGGCGAGCCGAGGGAAAGCCTCGACAGTCGTCCCACCCGTCGCCGTCCGCTCGTGGTTGAAGACCAGAAGGCGCCCACCCCGAAAGGCGACAGCCATGTTCCGAACCATGCTCAAGTCGAAGATCCACCGGGCCACGATCACCCAGTGCGATCTGAACTACGTCGGCTCCCTGACCCTCGACGCCGACCTCATGGACGCCGCCGACCTGCTCCCCGGCGAGCTCATCCACCTCGTGGACATCAACAACGGCAGCCGGCTGGAGACCTACGTCATCGAGGGCCCCCGGGGCAGCGGCGTCATCGGCGTGAACGGCGCCGCGGCCCGCCTCGTCCAGAACGGCGACCTCGTGATCATCATCGCCTACGCGGCGGTGGCGGACTCCGACGCGGCCAAGGTCGAACCCCAGGTCGTCTTCGTGAACGAGCGCAACGAGATCATCGACGAGGGCGCCGCCCTCAGCACGGCCCCGTCCGGCCACGGCCTGCTCGACGGCAGCGCGGCGCACACGGTCTGACCCGCCCGACGGTTCTCCGCGGGCCGGTGCCGGCCCGCGGAGAACACCGTCGCCCGATCCGCCCGCCCGGTGCCATGGTCGTCCTCGTGTCCGTGCCGCGAGCCATGGACGGAGCGAGAGGGCGGAAAGACGTGGACGTGTACGAAGCCGTGGACAGCCGCAGGGCCGTGCGGGCGTTCAGCGACGAACCGGTGCCCAAGGAGGTCCTCGAACGCGTGCTGGCCGCGGCGACGCGGGCTCCGTCGAGCGGAAACCTCCAGCCGTGGCACGTGTACGTCGTGACCGGCGCCCCCCTGGCCGAACTGAAGAGCCGCGCCACGGCCCGGGCGCTGGCCGGGGACACGGGCGACGAGCGGGACTATCCGATGTACCCGGCGGACCTGGCCCCGCCGTATCTGGACCGCTTCTCCGCCGCGGCCGCCCAGCGGTACAAGGCGCTGGGCATCGAACGCGACGACCCCGGCAGACCCATGAAGATCGCCGCACTGAACACGGGAGCGTTCGGCGCACCGGTCGTGCTCTTCTGCTACCTCGACCGGAGCATGGGGCCCGGACAGTGGGCGGACGCCGGGATGTACCTCCAGACGGTCATGCTGCTGCTTAGGGCGGAAGGGCTGCATAGCTGCCCGCAGGTGATGTGGACGATGTACCGCAAGACCGTCGGCCGGACGGTCGGAGCCGATGACGGGCTCGCGCTGCTCTGCGGGGTCTCGGTGGGATACGAGAAGGACGGCGCGCCTCGACTGCGCACCGGCCGGGCGGACATGACGGAGACGGTGAGCTTCATCGGGGCGTGACCCGCGGCCGTGGCAGTCCGGGCGGCCATGATCGGCGCCCGGACCGCCAGGAGTTCACCGCTGCGCGCGTCCGCACGGGCGGCCCCGAAGGGCACGTCTGACGGGCGAGCGGGTTCCCCGTTGGGCGGGTTCCCCGTTGAGCCGGATCAGCAGGGGAAGGTTCCGCTGTAGAGGGCGTGGCCGGAGGAGGAGGTCCCGGAGCCGAAGCCGTAGATGCCGTCGTCGCTCCAGACCGCTTCGCGGAAGCCGCTGACGCAGGTCGAGGCCGGGGCGAGCGCGAAGCCCTCCAGGTTGTCGATCGGCATGACCGCCGGCGTCGTGTAGGTCACGTCCGGAACGATGGTGCCGCCGGCGCCGACCTTCATGAAGGTGTGCGTCTCGCCGCAGGTGTTGTCACAGGTCGCGACGAGGCGCTGGGTGCCGGCGTCGAACATCACGTCCATCACGGACGCCTTGCCGGTGGCGACGGTGCCGAAGGTGGTGAACGAGCCGTCCGAGTTCAGGCCGTAGACGTGCAGCGAGCCGTCCCACTCCAGACCTGCGAAGAACAGGCCCGCACCGTGCAGCGGGTAGTCCGCCGGGTCGTAGGCGGCGCCGGTGAGCGGGTCGACCCAGCCGTTCGCGGTCAGCCAGCTGTCCGGCACGTAACCGACGCCCTCGAAGCCGAGGTTGGCGTCGTCCTTGCTGCCCGTGTCGAGCTGCGGGAACTGCGAGGTCATGTCCCACTGGCGGATCGGCGTCAGCGTCGATCCGGTCGCGGCCGGATCGAACTCCATGATCGTGTCCTTGGGGACCGTCTTGTCGCTGTTGTCGCGCTCGGAGGTCACGTAGATGTGGCCGTTGCCGCCGACCGTCAGACCCTCGGAGTCCGGCTCACCGGAGCCGTCCGCGAAGCGGATCTGCTTGCCGGTGGCGCTCCAGGACGTGTCCGGGATCCACTTGCCGTCGCTCTTGACCAGCTTGTACAGCCAGTTCTTGTTCTTGGCGGCCCACAGCACCGACGGGTTCGACGGATCGAAGGCCAGACCGCTCACGTCCCGGCCCTCGGTGCCGGTGGAGGTGGTGAACGCGCAGACCTGGTCGGCGATGGTGACGTTCAGCCCGCCGGGCCATGCCAGGGTGCCCGTCGGCGTGGAGCCCGTACCGGAGGGCGCCTCGGGGGTGCAGCCGCTGGTCAGCGAGCCGCCACCGCCCAGCAGTTGGCCGGTCTCGCTTCCGCCGCCGCCTCCACCGTCACCTCCGCCGCTTCCGGAGCAGGAGTTCACGCTGCCCGGAGTCGCGGTCACGGCCGTCCGGAACGGGCCCGTGCCGTTGGCGCAGCGCTCGTCCGAGGGCTTCGCGCCGTCGGTCGCCCACGTCACCGAGTCGACGGTGTTCCCGTTGCCGTCCAGGACGAACACCGAGTCGCCGTCGCCCAGACCGAGGGCGGAGTCGAACGTGATGTAGCCGCCCGCGGGAATGCTGGTCGCGCTCGGAGAGGCGGCGGAGATCGAGACGGGGGAGTGGCCGGTGTCGGCGTCGACGTACTTCCACGCCGAGACGCCGACCGCGCTCGTACCGCCGTTGTACAGCTCCACGGTGTCGGAGCCGCTGGAGGTGACCTCGTTCAACCGTACCCGGCTCGCCGCGGGCAGGGAGGACGGGCATCCCGAGGCGTTGGCCGCGCCGAACGTGGCCGCGGAGGTGGCCGTCACCCACGCGCCGGTGCCGTCGCCACCGCAGCGCGCCATGGCGGGCTTCGCCCCGTTGGCGGCCCACTCGACGCGGTCGACCACGCTGCCGTCGGACGCGTAGATCACCAGCTTGTCCGAGTCGCCGAGCCCCTTGGGCGAGTTGAAGGTGACGAAGCCGCCGGCCGGGATACTGGCGGCGGACGGGCTGAACGACTGCTGCGAGAAGCTGTCGTCGGACATCTTCCAGCCGCTGATGCTCACCGCCGTCGTCCCGGTGTTGTACAGCTCCACCGTGTCGTTGTTCGACGACGTGACCTCGTTGATCCGGACGTTCTGATAGCCGGTCGCCGCCGCGGCCGCCGCAGGCTGAGCGGCGAGCACTCCGGCAACGGCCAACGACGACAACACCAAAGCCGCGGCGCTCGCGGAAGCGACGCCGGTACGCGCATGTGAAATAGGCACGAGGTCGAACTGTGATCACGCAACCTTGAGACAGCGTGTACTCCGTCTGAACACCACCTGCTGCCCACCCGAACGCCGCCCGATGAACCTCCCAACTGTGCGTGTCTGTCCCGTAATCGACGGCTCGCGGCCCGGCACCCTGTCGGGGCTCGGCGGCGCGAGCGAGACCGGTGCCCCTCCCGCCCTCAGGTCGCTTTGAGCAGAGGGAGGAGCTCAAGTGGGGTGCGCTGACGATGATGTTGGGGAGAATGACCGCCATGACGTACGAAGGCTCCTCCATCGACCCGGCCAAGCCGAGCATCGCCCGTGTCTACGACTACCTGCTCGGTGGCAAGGACAACTACGCGGTGGACCGTCAGATCGGCGACGTGTTCATGCGCGACCTGCCCGGGTCGGTGGCCATCGCCTACGCCAACCGCGCGGCCCTGACCCGGGCGGTCAGAGAGATCGCGAGGACCACCGGCATCCGGCAGTTCGTCGACCTGGGCAGTGGCCTGCCGACCGCGGACAACGTCCACCAGGTCGCCCAACGGCACGCTCCCGAGTCGCGGGTGATCTACGTCGACATCGATCCCCAGGTGCTGGTCCATGGCCGCGCACTGCTGGAGGACAACGACCGGACCCGTGTCGTCGCGGTCGATGTGCGCGACCCCGAGGGCGTCCGTACCCATCCCGACACCGTCGAGATGATCGACTTCGAGCAGCCGGTCGCCGTGATCTTCAGCGCCATCCTCCACCACGTCAACGACGACGAGGACCCGGCGGGCATCGTCCGCTACTGGCGCGACCACGTGCCCTCGGGAAGCTACTTCTTCATCAGCCACTTCCGCTCGGGCAACAACCCGGAGACCGTCGAGGCCGAGGCGGTGCTCCAGCAGACGTTCGGCCGCGGCCGTTGGCGCACCGACGCGGAGATCGCCGCCCTGCTCGACGGCCTGGAGATCCTCGACCCGGGGATCGTCCCCGCGTCCCTGTGGCGTCCCGACGAGGTCGACGGCGCGATGGACATCGGCGAGAAGCAGGAACTCACGGTCTGGGAACACCTCATCGCCGCCGGGCTGGCCCGGAAGGCGTAGCGCGCGTCTCTCGAAGCGGCTGCGGTGCCGCCGCCTCACAGATCCACGCGGGACTCCGTCTCCTGGCTCCCCTGTCGCAGCACGACATGGGCCGGTCTGAACGGCAGACCGCGAAGGGCGGGCTCCATCACCTTGAAGAGCGCCGCCGCATCGGGTCCGTACGCGTACAGGACGACCTCCCCTGCGCCGAACTCGTTCCCGTCCACGTCCCCGACTCCCGCCGCTTCGACGGCGGCCGACAGGGTGCGCTCGGCATCGAAGAACGCTTCCCGCTCGGCAGGGGAACCGTATGCGTCGTCGCTCAGCCGGTAGCGGGCGATGACGGCTTCTTCCGGTGCCTCCGACTCGGGGAGATCAAAGAGAGTGTCCATGAGGGCACGATGTCACCAGCCACTGACAACGCCTCCGCACCGGCAGGCCTCGCCCCGGGCGCCGGGCCGTCCGCCCCGGACGCTAGCCTCGGCGGATGATCCCCGTGCCGTCCCCCAAGGTCATCACACGCTGCCCTGACGAGCGGATCCTCGCCTACGTCGTGGAGGATGCCTGCGGGACGTTGGAGCCTGCCGCCGTCTTCCATCCGAGGCCGGGTGACGAGGTCGTGGAGTCCGTGGTCGGGCCCGATCTGGAGCGGGTCGTGTATACGACCCTGAACAGCGTCGTCTGTCTCACGCGTGCGGGCGACGTGCTGTGGAGCACGGACTTCGAGCCCCGTTCCGACGTACGCCATGGCCACCGGCCCGATTGTGCGCTGTCGCTGGACGGCCGGACGGTGTGGGTCTACCGGCCGGACGCGATGGCGGACCGGGGAGCGGCGGATCAGTGGGTCGTGCACGAGGCCGACAGCGGTGCGGTTCTCGCCCGCTGGGACGTGGGGACGGTCGGGCACGGCGCCGAACATCACCTGCACCCCACGGACGGCAGTGTCTATCTGGACATCGGCGAGGGCCAGGACGGCTCCGTGATCCTCCGGGGCGGGATCGGTGCCGATGGGGTGCCCGAGTTCATGACGTACCCGTGGCAGGACCGCTGTCTGATGGGCGTGGCGCCGTCAGGGCGGCAGTTCATGACCGTGGATCACGACCAGGCGGACGTGGCCTTCCATCAGCACCCCGGTGGCGAAGTGCTGTTCACCCTCCCGGTCGAGGCCTTCGGGTACGACCCGGACGAGTCCTTCGTGGAATGGACCGGCGGCTATCTGACGGACGACACGGCCGTCGTCGCCCTCGGCGGTGAGGACGAGGACGCGGACGACGACTGGTTCCGCTACCACCTCGTCGATGTCCGCACGGGCGCGGTCGGCGGCGAGCTCAAGGTGGAGGTGAGCAACCCCTACCGGCTGGTTCTCCTGGGCGACGGTTCATGGCTCACCGGTGAGCCCGATGGGCACCCCGTGCGCAGGTTCCGTGGGCCGAGCCCGTCCGAGAACGCGGATCCCGCCGCTTGACGGGTGATCAGGGCCGACTTCGAGCCGCTCGTCAACGACCGTCGACGGCGGCGGAGTCACCCCCGTCGACCCTCTGAGCCTGCGGGTGCTTCGGGGCGGCGGAGACCGTGTCGCGGATGCGGGCCAGCAGAGCGCGCAGTGCGGTGCGGTCCTCGGCGGTGAGCCCGCTCGTGGCGATGGCGAGTGCCTCCCGGTCCAGGTCCTCGGCCTCCTGGTGGCAGGTGACGCCGGCGTCGGTCAGGGCGAGCAGATGGGCGCGCCGGTCGGTGGGGTGGGGGAGCCGGACCACCAGGCCGTCCCGCTCCAGGGCGTCCACCAGCGCGGTGGCGGTGCGCGCGGCGATGCCGAGCATGTCGCTGAGGTCGCGCATCCGCATCGGCTCGGCGGCATGGGCGAGGAACCGCAGGGCGCGGAGCCGGGCGACGGTCGTGCCCTTCTCGGCCAGCCTGCCGTCGACGTAGGTCCGCAGCTTGTGGGTGGTGGCGAACATCTCGTCGACCAATGGGTCGCTGCTGCCCGGTACGTTCCTCACCCTGGCGCTCCTGTCCTCGTCGACATGCCTTCGCGCACCGCGGACGTCGTGGGTCGCGGGTCTTTTCCTACCGCAATCGGCACCGGCTGTTCGCACGGCGGGGGTCCGTGGCGCGGTGCCAGGACCCGGGCCCGTCGGATCCGGTCCCCGGTTTCCTGCGGCCCCCATTCTCCCGATTATGGTGAGAGTACTCAAACTGAGTATGCTCAGCATGTGTCCGTACGTCTCGACCAGCGCATCGTCGTCCCCATCGTCTGCGTGGTCACCGCCTTCATGTCCATCGTGGACGGAGCCGGAACCACCGTCGCCCTGCCCTCCATCGGCCGCGACTTCGGGCTGGCCACGGCCGGTCTCGACGCCGTCGTGGTCGTCTATCCCGTCTGTGTCGGTCTCGCCGTCCCCGTCTCGGCGTGGCTCGGCGACCGCTTCGGCGGGCGCGGCACGGTCCTCGTCTCGTTCGCCGTGTTCACCATCGCGTCCGGCCTGTGCGGCGCCGCCGGATCGCTCGGCGAACTGATCCTCTGGCGCGCCCTCCAGGGGCTGGCCGCCGGCATCCTGCTGCCGGTGACCGCCGCCCTGCTCTACCGCACCTTCAGCCTGTCCGAGCAGGTCAAGGTCTCCCGCTACATGATCATCCCGCAGCAGGTGGCACCCGCCCTGGCCCCCATGGGGGCCGGCTGGCTCGTCGACCACATGTCGTGGCGCTGGGTGTTCTACGCCAACCTCCCCATCGGCGCCGCCGTCCTCGTCTTCGGCCTGCTCTTCCTCGACCGGCACCGGGACCACGTCCCCGGCCGTCTCGACGTACCCGGCCTGGTCCTCACCGCGTTCGGTACCGGCGGACTGATGCTCGGCATCAGCGAGGGCGCGGAGATGGGCTGGGACAGCCCGGTCGTCCTGGCCGGACTCATCGGCGGCACGGTGCTGCTCGCGGCGGCCGTCACCGTCGAACTCCGGGTGCCCGAACCCGCCCTGAAGGTCCGGCTCTTCACCGACCGGCTGTTCCGCGACACCAACATCACGGCCTTCCTCGGCTTCGTCGGGTTCATGGGAGCGATGTTCATGGGCCCGCTCTTCCTCCAGGAGGGCCTCGGGCTGAGCGCCTGGGAGTCGGGGTCCAGCACCTTCGCCGAGGCGCTCGGCGTGCTGCTCACCGTCCAGCTCGTCGGACCGCTCTACGCACGGGTCGGCCCGCGCCGTATCGCCGGCTGCGGACTGCTGGGCGTCGCCCTGGTGCTGGTCGCCTTCTCCCGGCTGGACGCGGACTCCTCGCTGTGGGCGTTCCGCGGGCTCATGTTCCTGCTCGGCGCCGCCATGGGCGGGGTGTTCATGCCCACCACGGTCGCCTCGTTCACCGGCATAGCCAAGGCCGACGTCTCCCACGCCTCGACCCTCAACACCGTGGTGCGCCAGGCCGCGAACGCGGCGGCCCCCGCCGTCGTCACGGTCGTGCTGGCCTCGGCCGCGGCGGTCGGCACGGGCGCCGACGCCCATCCGCCGGTCTCCGCCTTCCAGCAGGCGTACCTGGTGCTCGCGGCTGTCTCCGCGGTCGCCGCGCTCTTCGCCTTCACCATGCCGGACCGGGCGGCCCGGATCGCGGCGTCGGCCAAGTCCGCCCCGCAGCGGGAGACGGTCGAGGCCTGACACGGGCGCCGGGCCGTGAGGCACCGGCGCCGTCCCACCGTCGGGCCTTCGTAGCTGTACGAGGGCCCGACGGGCACCCGGCGGCACGCGGTGCACGCTGGAAGCTGCGGGCAGACGCCCCGCTTCGCGTCCACGTCTCGCGACGCGTAGCCGAGCTGGATCCGCTCCCGGTCGTCATCCGACCAGACCTGCTCAGCCTCAGCTGCTGATCAGGGTCCAGGCGTCGACGTCCTGATAGCGCCGCGGGCCTGCATGGCCCCGTTCCGTGCTGCCCACCAGATGGAGGCGTTCGGTCTGCCACGCGCGCCCGGTGAAGCCGTCGAGGAGGGCGGCTGCCGCTGTGACGGAGGCGGTGTCGTAGCGGCGAGCGCGGGCCAGCGTGAGGTGGGGACGCAGCGGTCGCTCGACGAAGGCGACGCCACAGTCTCCGACCCGTTCCCGTACCGCACCCGCCAGTTCGTGCAGTCGGTCGAGGTCGCCCTCGATGCCGCTCCACAGCACTCGTTCGTCGAAGTGTCCGCCTCCGCGCAGGGCCAGTTCGAGCGGGGGACGGGCAGCCGCCAGGTCGGCGAGGGGCGAACGAAGCCGCTGGACGTCCCGCACCGGCAGCTCGCCCAGGAACGCGAGGGTGATGTGCCAGTCCTCGACGCGGTTCCAGCGCAGGTCGGGATAGGCGGTGTAGGCCGGGCTCAGCTCCCGCTCCAGCTCCTTCTTCGCGTCGTCGGGCGGTGCGAGGGCGACGAACGCGTACTGGGTGGCGGGGGTCTGCGGTGGCTCGGTCACGGACGTCTTCATACCTCATGCGCCGGGAGGGCCGAAGCCTGGCCGTGCCGGACAGCGAGGCTCGTGCGGAGAGGGGACGCCGGCCTCTCTCCCGCCCCGGGTCGCAGGGTGCCCACCCACCAGGGCCACCCATCAGGCCACTGGGCGACACCGGTACGATGACCATGCAGTCACCTCGCACGGGGCGGCTGTACGGCGGTGGGGCCCGCCGTACCCGAACCGCGACCTTGGTCGCCAACGGTCCCTACCTGACCCTTCCGCGCGCCCGCGCGGATTCGTGACGATCAGGTAGGAGCCACCACGTGCACCCCGATCACCACCACGTGCGTGCCGTCGACCGGCAGACCGAGCCTGCCGTCGACCGGCAGACCGAGCCCGCCGCCCCGGAGACGGCCGTCGAGCAGCGTCCGGCCGCACACGCCCCCACCCCGAAGCGTCGCCAGGCCGAGATCCTCGCGGTCATCGCCGCCGGAGGGGTTCTCGGCGCCTGCGTCCGCTACGGCGCCACCCTGATCTGGCCCACCGCACCCACCGCCTTCCCCTGGACGACGCTGTGGACCAACGTCACCGGCTGCGCCGCCATGGGCGTCCTCATGGTCCTGGTCACCGAACGGTTCACCGTCCACCCCCTGACCCGGCCCTTCCTCGGCACCGGCGTTCTGGGCGGCTATACCACCTTCTCCACCGCCACCCTCGACACCCAGCGCCTCCTGGACCACGGCCGTCCCGCCACCGGACTGCTCTACGCGGCCACAACCCTGCTCGCCGCGTGCACCGCGATCTGGGTCACCACCACCCTGACCCGCCTCGCCGTCCTCCCGCGCGCCCATGCGGAGCGGGGGCAGGCGTGAACTGGCTCATGGTCATCACCGGGGCCGTCATCGGTGCTCCGCTGCGCTATCTCACCGACCGCGCCGTCCAGGCCCGCCACGACACCGCCTTTCCCTGGGGAACCTTCAGCGTCAACATCGCCGCCTGCGCCGGTCTGGGCTTCCTCACCGCCGCAGCGACCGCCACCACCGTCCCCGCCGCGCTGCAACACCTGATCGGCCCCGGCCTGTGCGCCACCCTCAGCACCTACTCCACCTTCTCCTTCGAGAGCCTGCGCCTGGTCGAGAACGGTGCGAAGGGCTTCGCCGCCGCCAACGCCCTCATCAGCGTCGTCGCCGGCCTTGGCGCCGCCTACCTCACCACCGTCCTCGCTACCGCCGTACTGGGCTGATCCGCCTTCGCCGTCGGGTACCCGCGGAGGCCCAAGGCGCCAGGTCAGCCGCCGTCCGGTCCGTCGGCTGTCGGCTGCGCCACGGGGCCGAGGTCGCCTTCGAGGACGGTCTGGACGATCTGGGGCCGGTTCCACAGGGCCAGGATCTCGTTGGCGAGGGCCACGATCGGCAGGGGGTCCTGACGGCCCCACACCATGATGGCGGCGGCCGACAGGCTGCGTGGGACGGCTCCGGCGTCCAGCAGGACACGCCAGTCGTGCGGGCCGAGCTCAAGGAACTCCAGCCCGGTGAGCTTGGCGATCTCCAGAGGGTCGGCCAGCGTGCCGGGATAGGCGGACAGGGTACGAAGGCGGGGCAGCCCGGTGACGGGGGCGAGGCTGAGCGGCGCCCCGTCCCACACTCCGACGGACAAGACCTCCAGCCCGGGGTGCGCTGCTGCCTGGATGCTCTTGAGGCTCGCGACGTTGACCCTGGCCACGGCGTGTTCCCGCGCCGCCGGACTGACGCGTTCCGCGGTGCGGCGGCCCAGCACCAGGTCGGTCAGGGAGTCGGCGAGGAGCGAGGCGCCCGTGTCCTCCTCGTGGGAGAGCATGATGACCTGTCCCAGGTGTCCGCGGGGACCGGGGGTCAGATCGACGGCTATGCGGTCTCCGCCGCCGTTGTCGCCGAAGACGATCCAGCCGGGGGAGCCGACGAGTCCCTGCACCATGGCGTCGGGCGGAGTGTCGACCGCCTCCAGGGCGGCGAACTCCCAGCGGCAGTCACGGGAGGCGGCGTCGGCGACGGACAGACCTTCGAGCGGGAGCAGCTCACAGCCCACCGCCGCGAAGACACGCTCGGCCGCCTCGTAGTCGTCGCCCCAGTCCTCCCACCGCGCCCGCACCACCCGGTAGAGCACCTTGAGCTCGTCCGGCAGCGTGACGCCGAGGCGTGCCTGAGCCGCATCGATCTCCTCCTCCGTCGCGCCGATGGCGTCCGGCAACCGCTCGCGCAGCGTCCGGTCGAGCAGTGCCGGGTCCGCCGAGGGTGACGGGACCGCCGTGGGCACGGGATCCGGCAGACGGCGCCACGGCTCGGGAACGGAACCCTCGATCAGAAGGAGAGCCCCCGGATACGGGGTGCCGATGCCGGGCTCCACGGCCGGACTGGGACCGAGCAGTCGCAGCGAGGTCCGCCCGGTCGGTTGGATCTCGGCCGTGAAGGAGACGTCGTCGACCCCTGCGGCAGCGAGGGCGTTCTGCACACGTGTGACCGCGTCGACCTCCTCCTGCATGTCCTCCACCTGAGCGGCCCGTCCCGGCGGCGGCCTCCGTCGCGTCAGTGCCAGACTCCAGCCACCGCGACCGATACTCCCAGTCACACGTACCGGCGAGGCCGCAGGCCTGTGCTGTTGCTCGGCCAGCAGGAGCCGCAGCACGGGCTCCCAGGTGGCGAAGTCGGATATCCCTGCCTCAACAGGCCTCTGATCAACCATGCGCAGACGGTACGGGCAAGCACTGACATCCGAAGCCGCCGGGCTCGAGGCAGCCCTCAAGTAGCCCGCCCGTGCGCCCCGTTGCTCTTGTGCGGTAGTCGCCGGCGCCGTACGGGGCTATCGCCGCGGACGAGACGCCCATGCCCACCACCGTGACGCCCCGCTGTGGTGGGCGGCTCCTTACGTTGGCGGCCTGAGCAGATGTTCCGGTAGTTCAGGTCATCAGCGTCGCGCGGAGCGGCGGTGCGTCTCAGCCCTGACGTGCGTCCCCGAGGAATGTCGTGTCGTTCCGGGCGGGTGGCTTGATGGTCAGGGCCTGGTCAATGGAGTGGAAGGTGATGGTCAGGTCGAGCGGGCCGCCGGCGCCGGCGGGGACCGTGTTCGGGGCGTGTTCGCCTCGCAGGCGGTACTGCTTGAGGTGACCGCTGTCGTCGATCCACATGTCCGTCGTGAGCGTGCCGGTGACCCACAGCCCTACGAGCTGGTCGAGGCGGTCGCCCTCGACGGCGTCGGACACCACGGTTCCCGAGTAGCGGGTGGTGCTGGTGCCGTCGACCGTGGCCGTCCCTGTCCGCCGCAGGTCCTTCGACGCTGTCAGCAGAGTGGATTGCGTGATGGGGTTCATGGACAGTTCGCTGGGCAGCAGACCGAACGACCGGTTCTCCACGGCGCCGCGTCCCCACACTCCCGGGGCGGCGCTCGTCCAGCGCTTGCTGCTGTTCTGCCCCCGACGCGATGTGCCGTTCTTGACATACATGATGTCCTTGATGAACCGGAACTCCGTGGGACCCCGCCATGCGGTGCCACGCTCGGCGGTCACCTCCATGCTCATGGCCCAAGGCTGGGTGGTCATGGCGACTTCCGCGTCGACGTGCCCTGTGAGCACGACGGTGCCAGTGAGGCCATAGCGCAGCGAGGTCACGTCCTGCATGCTTTTGACAGCCTGTGCCGCTGCCGCGGCAGGCGATTTCTCGGCCGCCGCACCGACCTCAGGGGAGGCTGCCCGGGGCGTGGCGCCTTCGGAGCAGGCCGCAGCAGTCGCGGCGAGCAACATCGCCGCGCACACGAGACGTGACATTCCCGGCGGCAGCACGCCGCGCACCCCACCACTCACAAGTCCCCCCCCACAGGACGAAAGATCCAGAATCCGGCCGCAAGGGAACTCTCTCGTCGAAGGCGGGTTCCTCGGGCTGCGGAGCGTATGGTCACCTGAACCAAACACGCTGGTCAAGTGCGTTTCTACTGCCGCTGGTTACTTGTAGGCCCTGGCCGCATCGAGTGCGCGGGCGATGAAGGTCCAGTCACCGCCTGCCGGAAGCCCCTTGTCGATGTTCCGATAGAAGCCCGGGGAATCGTGCACCCATGCAGCGAGGGCCCCAGGAACGCGGCGAGTGTGTCACTCGGCGTCGTCCGTCTCCGCTGTCAGCCACAGTTCGAGGCAGTTGCGGCGGGCCAGTTGCATCACTCCGATCGTGGCGCGGCCTCCTGTGCCGGCGTCGGGGCCGAACACGTCGGTGAGGAGGTCGGTGGCGCCGGAGGCGACCTGGTGGACCTCGTCGAAGTCGGCGGTGCAGACGACGAAGCACAGTGCGCGGACCATGGAGGTGACGCGGTCGAGGGAGCCGAGGGCCAGCCGGATGCCTCCCAGAGCGTTGACCGCGGCGGCGCGGGCGGCTTCCCGGCCCTGCTCGATCGTGAGGTCGTGGCCGAGCCGGCCGGGGTGGAGGACGGTGCCGCTCCGGTCCTCCGGGGTGAACCCGCTGAGGAAGAGCAGGCGTCCGGTGCGGTGGAAGGCCTTGACGGTGCCGTAGCGGCCCCCGTAGGGAGGGTCGCGGTAGTCGGGGATCTGAAGGCCGAGCCGGGCCGCCCGGGTCTCGGCGCTCTCGTCGTACGTCCGCGGGGGGTTCATGGGCGGTCCAGGAGTCGGCGTGGGGTGGTGACGAGGACGCGGTGGACGGCCTCGGCGCCGACCCGGCGTTCCAGGGCGGGGGCGATGCGGCGGAAGAGGTGTTCGTAGCCGAAGCCTCCGTTGTGCAGGAGGTGTGTCTGCGTCCACACGTCGCAGCCGATCACGAGCTGGTCGGTGTGGCCCTCGGAGAGCAGCCACTCGGCCATGTCGAGTCGTTCGTGGTCGGCGGGCGAGCGCAGGTCGGGGCTGCCGTAGAAGAAGTCGGTGCCGAACGTGTCGTACTCCAGGACCGCGCCGGTCTGCGCGGCGTCGCGGTGGTAGGAGCGGTCGAGGACCTCGTCCATGTGGCTGAGCACGATCCGGTCGGCCGGCATGCCCTGGGCGAGCAGCAGGTCGACCAGCGCGAGGGCGTCCTGGCCACGGAACGAGACATGCACGTTGACGGTGCATCCGCGCGCGGCGGCAGCCTGTCCCGCGGCTTCCACCACGCGCAGTTCCGCCGTGGTGGGCGGGTGGCCGGTGCCCAGCTCGCCGATCAGGGCCGGTCGGATGCCGGTGCCGTCGATGCCGTCGTCCAGCTCGGCGAGCAGCCGTTCGGTGAGGGTGTCGGTGTCCGCGGTGCGGATGCTGTCGGGGTGGGTGGCCTCGACGTACCAGCCGGTGCCGACGCAGACGGCGACGCCGGTGCGACGGGACAGCGCGGGCAGTTCGGCGAGGCGTCGGCCCATGCCGTGCAGGGTCAGTTCCACGACGGCGGCTCCACCGGCGGCGTGCAGCGCGGTGAGTTCGGCCGCCGCGACCTCGGGGTCGTGCAGGACGAGGTTGTCGGGCACGGACAGGGCGTTCCAGCGCAGCCTCGCCATGTCGTGCGGGCGGAGGGGGCCGGTGAGCCGGGGCTCGTCGGGCGGTGCGGGCCTGGCCCACAGCCTGAGGTCGCTGAGGAGGTGCTCGTGCATGGAGGTCGGACCGAGTGTGCCGGCGTCGATCGGACCCAGCACCGTGTGCAGGGGCATGGGGATACGTGTCCTCGGGGGTCGGGAGGTGTGTCAGGCCCTGCTGCCGGGGCGGTCCAGCAGGCGGCGGGGGTTCTCCGTGAGGAGGGTGTCCAGCACGGACTGGGGCAGCCCTCGTCCGCGGAGGGCCGGGACGATCCGGCGCAGCAGGTGGTCGTAGCCCATGCCGCCCCAGCGGCGCAGCTGGGTCTTGGTCCACACCGAGCAGCCGAGGACCATGCGGTCGGCGAAGCCCTCGGCGAGGAACTCCGCGCAGGCGTCGAGGCGTTCGGCGTCCGTGGGGTCCTTGTAGCCGTCCCGGTAGTAGGCCTCGTTGCCGAAGCACCACTCCAACGTGGTTCCCGCGTCGGCGAGTTCACGCAGATAGGGCTTGTCGATGAACTCGTCGACGTTGGAGAGGATGACGCGTTCGGGCGGGAGCCCGGCTGCCGTGAGCAGTGCGAGCACGTCCGGGCCGAGGCGCGCGCCCGGGTCGAGGCGGACGGCGACCGCGGCACCGCAACGGGCCGCGGCCCGGGCCGCCGCGCGCAGGACGCGGCGCTCGGCGGGTTCCAGGGGCGCGCTGGTGCCGATGAGACCGAGGAGCCCGGCCCGGTGGTCCGTGCCGGGGATGTGGTCGGTCAACGCCGTGTGGAACAGGTCCTCCAGCCCGCGCTCGTCCAGGGCGCGCAGCCACGCGGGGTGGGAGCGGGCCAGATAGGCGCCGTATCCCGTCACGACGTGCAGGCCCGACGCCCGGGAGAGCGCGGGGAGTTCGCGGGGCCGGGGTCCGAGTCCGAACGTGGTGAGGTCCACCACGCAGGACTGGCCCAGCGCGACCGCGGGCGCGAGTTCCGCGGCCGTGACCGCCGGGTCGTCGAGGACGAGGTTGTCCTCCAGCGCGAGCAGGTTCCAGTGCAGGAAGCCCAGGTTCTCGATGCTCACCCGGGTGTCGTCGGGCAGCGGTTCGCGCGGCGGGCGGTGCAGGACGCGGGCGTCGGACAGGAGATGCTCGTGCATGGACGTCGGGCCGAGGGCGTGGGCGTCCACCGGGCCGAGGACGGTCTCGATCACGTCGGCCTCCCGGTGCGGTCGCGCTCGCTCATGCCGTGCGGCCCGCGAGGTGGGTGCGATCGGCGCGCTCGACCTCGGGGTTGGGCTCGACGGTGTCCAACCAGCGCAGTACGTCCCGCTGTTCGACGAGGGCGTCCCGCTGGAGGTAGTGGATGGCGCGCAGTGCCGCCTCGTGGGCCTCCCTGCTGGACCCGCCGACGCAGTCGGTGACCACGCGCACCCGGTAGTCGTGCTGGTGGGCGTCGACGGCGGTGTAGTGGACGCACACGTCGGTGAGTCCGCCGATCAGGATGAGGGTCTCGGCGCGGTAGGCCTTGAGCACGATCTCCAACTCGGTTCCGAAGAAGGCGGAGTAGCGGCGCTTGCGGATCAGGAATTCGTCGGGGCGCGGCTGAAGTCCCTTGGACAGTTCGGTCTCCGGCCAGCCCTCGATGCAGTGCGGGCCTTCCGCGCCGTCGAGCTCGCGCCCGATGTCGACGAGGTTCGGCTTGTGGACCTCCTGGATCCAGACGACCGGGATGCCTTGCTCACGGGTGCGCTCGATCAGCTCGTGCACCCTCGGCATGCGTTCGCCGCGGCCGTCCATGTGGGGTATCTCGGTGCGGGCGGCGGACGGTTCGACGTCGCCGCCCTGGATGTCGACGACGATCAGGACGGTGTTGCCGACTGTGTTCATGCGCGTGGTTCCTCTCGTGCGGGCAGGCCGGGACACGGCCCGCCCCAGGTGGGTGGGTGTGGGGAGGGAAGCCTCAGGTCAGGGCGAGGCGCCGGTCGGCGAGGACCTGGAGGGCGTCGACGACGGTGTTGAGGACGACGTAGACGATGCCCAGCAGCAGTGCGACGCCGGTGATCCCCGGAAGGTCGGCGGCGGCCACGGAGGCGTCCAGGTAGGAGCCGATCCCGGGCCAGCCGAAGATCTTCTCGACCACGACGAGACCGGCGAGCAGCGCGCCCGCCTGGATGCCGACCATGGACAGGGCGGGCCCGAGCGAGTTGCGTGCGGCGTGCCGCAGCAGCACCGCGCGTTCGGTGAGGCCGGCCGCACGGGCGGTCCGGGCGTGGTCGGCCTCCAGGTTGGCGGTGAGTCCGTCGACCAGGACCCGGCCGATGGCGACGGCGGGTGAGATCGCGGCGCACAGAGCGGGCAGCGCGAGGTGGGTGACGGCGTCGCCGAACACCTCGGGCCGTCCGGCCAGGAGGCTGTCGACGAGCAGGAACCCGGTCGGGCCGGTCGGCGCGTCCCGGTACGCGGTGCGTCCGCCGGCCGGGAGCCAGCCGAGCCGGCCGTAGAAGACGAGTACGGCGACCATGCCGAGCAGGAAGGTCGGGGCGGCGGCGCCCGAGAACAGGACCGCGCGCAGGAGCCCGGCGCCGCGTGCGCCGATCGCGGACACGTAGGCGAAGAGGGCGCCCAGCAGTACGGCCAGGAACAGCACGCACGCGGCGAGTTCGAGGCTCGCGGGCAGCACGGAGGCGAGGTCGGAGGCGACCGGTGTGCGGGTGCGCAGGGAGTTCTGGAGGTCGCCGTGCAGCAGGCCGGTCAGATAGTGCAGATAGCGGGAGGGTAGGGGATCGTCGAGTCCGAGCCGGGCGCGGGCGGCGTCGAGTGCGGCCTGAGAGGCGTTGGCGCCGACATAGGCCTTGGCGGGATCGGTGCCGGAGACCTGCTGAAGGGTGAACAGGGCGACGGTCAGGGCGATGAGCACGCCGAGCATCGCCGCGATGCGGCGCAGCGCGAAGGTCACGGGTTCGGTCCTCTCGGGTGCGGGTGCGAAACGGGCGTGGGCGTCGCGATCACCGGCGGCGCAGCAGGTCGCGTACGGCGTCACCGGCGTAGTTGGCGACCAGGGCGAGCAGCATCACCGCGACGCCGGGCGCGATCGGCACCCACCAGGAGGTCAGCAGGTACGGCATGCCCTGGGCGGCCATCGCGCCCAGCTCGGGGGCGGGGGCGGGGGAGCTGAGGCCGACGAAGGACAGCGCGGACAGGGCGACGACGAGTGCGCCGACGTCCAGGCTGGCGGCGACGACGATCGTGGAGCGGACGCCGGGCAGCAGGTGGCGCACGACGCGCCGGCCCCAGGGGGCACCGGCGAGCCGGGCCGCCTCCAGGTGCGGGCGCGCCGCCCAGGCGCGGATCTCCCCGCGGACGAGACGGGCGTACATCGGCCACCACACGACCGCGATCCCGATGAGCGCGCTGTGGTAGCTCGCGCCGAGCGAGGCGGCGACGGCCATCGCGATGACGAGTCCGGGCAGGGCCAGGAACAGGTCGGTCACCCGCATCAGCAGCGAGTCCGCCCAGCCGGGCAGGGCACCGGCGAGGACACCGACGAGTCCGCCGAGGAGAACCCCCGACGCGATGACGACGGCCGCCGCGAACAGACTGGCGCGCATCCCGTACAGCACCCGGGCCAGCAGGTCGTAGCCGAGGGCGTCGGTGCCGAGCGGATGGCCGGGGCTGCCGGGGGACAGGAAGGCGTCGCCGCTGCGCAGGACAGCGCTGTGCGGGCTGATCAGCGGTGCGAGCAGGGCCAGCGCCACGAGCAGACCGAGTGCTCCCAGCGCGATGCGGGCACCGGCCGGGGGAGGGGACCGTCGCGCGGCCGGGGCGACGGTGCGCCGGCGGACGCCGGTCAGCTGGCCGAGGGCGGTCATCGGGGACCTCCGGTCATCGGGGGCGGGCAGTGGCGGGTTCGGAGCGCGATGAGGGTGTCGTCGGTCATCCGGGATCGCTCCCCGTCGCACCTGCCGTCAGGCGCCGGCGCGGGCTCGGCACGGCGTCCAGAAGGGCGCGGGTGCGCGCGTCGGCGGGCTCGGCGCACACGCGCTCCGTGGGACCGGCCTCGACGACGCGGCCCGCGTGCATCACGGCGATCCGGTCGGCGACCAGACGCGCCGCGGCCAGGTCGTGCGTGACGAACAGGACGGACATGCCCAGTTCCCTGCGGAGCCGCCCGAGGAGGTCGAGCACGGTGGCGGCGAGCGTCACGTCCAGGGCGGACGTCGGCTCGTCGCAGAGCAGGACGCGGGGCGGGACGACGACCGCGCGGGCGATGGCCGCGCGCTGCCGCTGCCCGCCGGAGAGCTCGTCGCCCCGGGCGTCCGCGGTGTCGGCGGGCAGGCCCACGGTGGCGAGCACGTCGGTCACCGCGGCCCGGCGCCTGTCACGCCCCAGCGCCCCGGCGGCCAGCGCCAGCCGTTCCTCCAGCATCTCGCCGACGGTGAGCCAGGGGGTGAGGGAGGACCCCGCGTCCTGGAAGACCATCTGCGGGGTGCCGCCGGCCACCGACACCTCGCCGGAGGTGGCGCGTTCGAGGCCGGCGACGATGCGCAGCAGGGTGGACTTGCCGCAGCCGCTCTCGCCCACCAGGGCCACCGCCTCGCCCTGTGCGATGTCGAGGTCGACACCGCGTAGGGCGTGCGTCTCACGGCGGGCCCAGGGCGGTCCGGAGCGGAACACCCGGGCGGTGGCGCGCAGTCGTACGGCGAGGTCGTCGCCGATGACCGGTGCGGGCCAGCGTGCGGGCAGGTCCCGGTCGGCGGCCGGGGCCCGGCCCGAGGTCAGCACGCCGTCGGCGTCCACGGCCCGGCCCCGTCCGCCCCCGGCCAGTTCGACGACGGAGGGCGCGGGGGTGTCCTGCGGTTCGCCGGGGGCGCCGGCGCGCCGGGTCAGCGGCCGGTCCCTGGGGGTGTCCAGGTCGATGCGGGAGGCGAGCAGCCTGCGGGTGTAGGGGTGCCGGGGGTCGTCGAGGACCTGCTCGGTGGTGCCGTGCTCGACGAGGATTCCCCGGCGCATGACGGCGATCCGGTCGCTGATCCGCGCGGCCACACCCAGGTCGTGGGTGACGAAGACCATGGCGCAGCCGATGTCGTCGCGCAGGGCCAGGAGCAGGTCGAGGATCTGGGCCTGGACGGTGACGTCGAGTGCCGTGGTGGGTTCGTCGGCGATGAGCAGGGACGGGGTGCGGGCGATGGCCAGCGCGATCATCACGCGTTGGCGCAGCCCGCCGGAGAGCTGGTGCGGAAACGCCTTGAGGCGCTGTTCGGGGTCGGGTATGCCGACGGCCGTGAGCAGCCGGACGCGTTCGGCCCGGTCGGGCTGGACCTCGCCGAGCTGGGCGCCGACGGTCATGGTGGGGTCGAGCGAGGTCATCGGGTCCTGGAAGACGGCGCCGACGTGCCCGCGGCGCACCCGGCGCCGCGTCTCGTCGTCGGCGGTGAGCATGTCGGTGCCGTCGAGCAGGACCGTTCCGTGGGCGTGGGGCCGTGAGCGGCGGGGGAGCAGTCCCATGGCGGCGAGTCCCAGCACGCTCTTGCCGGAGCCGGACTCGCCGACCATGGCGACGATCTCCCCGGGGCGCACGTCCAGGCTGACGCCGCGTACGGCGTGGACGGGCTGTCCGCCTCGGGACAGGTGCACATGAAGGTCCCGCACGCGGAGCACGGGTCCGGGTCCGTCGGCGCCCGAAGCGGCGGTGACGTCCGAGCCGGTGGCGGCGGCCGTGACGTCCGAGCCGGTGGTGGCGGCCATGGCGTCCACCCCTTCCGTCCTTTCCGGCTTCTCCGGTGCCGTCCGGTGAGCCGCCATGTCAGGAACGGCCCAGGGCGGCGAAGTGGAGGACGTTGTACTCCAGGAGGTTCTGCGCGTCCCGGGTGCCGGTGATGCCGGGGACGGTGAGCAGGGTGGTGTTGAGGGAGCCGATGGAGAACCAGTAGCGGGAGTCGATCACCGAGCGGGCGACGGCGGTGTAGGCGGAGGTGCCGGTGGTGGTCAGGGCGTGGTCGAGGTCGGTCGTCAGACCGTCGACCTCGGCGCCGAAGAGGTCCAGGCCGCCCTTGGGGGTGTAGATGATGCGGGCCCAGGAGTCGGGGTGGCCGGCGTCCGGGAAGACGCCGAAGACGGCGAGGTCGGGGGCGGCGTCGAGGTCGTCGGTGAGCTTGTAGATGGAGCCCGCGGCGTAGGCGACGGCTTCGGCCTTGAGGCCGGCGCTGTTCATCCGGGAGGCGAGTTCCTCGGCGACGGCCTTGCCGTCGGAGCTGCTGGCCGGATAACCGATGCGCACCGTACGGCCCTTGGCGGGTGCGGTGCGGGCGAGGCCGGCGAGCGCGGTGTCGTCGTAGGTGATGCCCTGGTCGTCGGCGGAGGGGTCGAGCATGCTCTGGGGGAAGAGCTGGGCGGTGGGTTCCTCCAGGCTGCCCATCGCGGCGGACAGGATGCCCTTGGTGTCGATGCCCGAGAAGAGCCGCTCGCGCTGCGCCGCGGTCGTGAACGCCTTGGACCGCGGGTTCACATAGACCATCTGTGTGGTCATGTTGGGGAACGTGCTGGTCGTGACGGTCTTGCTGCCGGTGTAGGACTCGAAGGCGGACTTGTTGAGGTTGCCGAGGATGGCGTCGATCTCCCCCCGTTCCAGCTCCAGTTGGGCGGCGGAGGCGTTCTGCGAGATCTCCAGGTCCACGGTGGTGAAGCCGGGCTCGGATCCCCAGTAGTCCTCGTACGCGGTCAGTTCGTAGCTGGTGCCGGTCTTGGCCGCGGTCAGTTCGTAGGGGCCGGTGCCGGCGTCATGGGTGGTGAGCCAGGTCTGCGCGTGGTCCTTGCCCGCGTGGGCCTTGAGGGCCGTGGGGCTGATGAGCTTGAGGCCGAAGGGCGAGGCGAGGTAGTCGAGGAAGGCGGAGTCGCGGGACTTCAGGGTCAGTACCGCGGTGTGCTCGTCGGGCGTGGTGACCTTGCTGACGCCGGCGGTCATGTAGGCGGGGCCGCCGTCGACGGCCGCCCGGCGTGCGACGGCGGCGGCGACCGCGGCCGAGGTGAGCGGGGTCCCGTCGTGGAAGGTGACGCCGTCGCGCAGGGTGAAGGTGTAGGTGAGGCCGTCCTTCGAGACTTTCCAGGAGGACGCGAGGGAGGGGACGATCTTGGCGGTCTCGCTGCCGTCCTGGTACTTGACGAGGCCCTCGTAGGTGTTCTGGACGATGTTCAGACCGGGCCCGTCGTAGTTGACGTCGGGGTCCGGCGGGGTGGTGTAGGTCTGCACGACGGCCGCGGTGAACACGTCCGTCCCGCCGGCCGCGCCGGTCGCGGCGGCCGAACAGCCGGTGAGCGTCAGGCCGGTGGCCACCAGGGCGGCCAGGCCGGCCTGGGCGGTGCGGCGGGGTGCGGTGGGGAGGTTCCGGCCCGTCGGGGCGGCGGTCATGGCGCTGGTTCGCATCAGGACCCTCTCGGTGAGGAGATCCGGCGGACGGGCCGCACGGAGAGATCGGGGATTCCTGTCAGTGACCGAAAACTAGGCCTCGATCGGCCGGAAAGGGTTTCCCCGGCATTGCCCGGCGTTGCCGGACGGTAAATTCTGTCGCTGATAGAAATCGTGGCGGACGGTTGGTAGCGTGACGGCACCCGACGCCCAACCCCCCGTGCCCTCGGCGCGCCTTCGCGATCGGGCCCCATCGGACCGTGGAGAGGACCCAGGTGTCGCACGACGCACAGCAGACCGCTCCCGCACTGCTGCTCAGGAACGCGACCGTCGTCGACGGCGCGGTGAACCGACCGGAACCCGCGCAGGACGTTCTCGTCGCGGACGGCCGCATCCAGGCCGTGGCCCCCACCGGAACACTGCCCCTGCCCGAGGTGGCCGGGCCGCAGCGGCTGCGGGTGCTGGACTGCACCGGACACACCGTGCTGCCGGGCTTCTTCGACTGCCATGTGCACGTGAGCACCTGCCCGGACGCAGACCGGTTCGACACCCTGCTGGCTCCGGAGAGCCTGCTGACGCTCCGCTCCGTGCCCGTGCTCGCCTCGACGCTCGACGCGGGCATCACCACCGCCCGGGATCTGGCGGGCGCGGACTCCGGCTTCCGCACCGCCCTCGAAGCCGGCCATGTGCGCGGCCCGGCGCTCCAGATCGCGATCCGCATCCTCAGCATCACCGGCGGGCACGGCGACTGGCGGACCGTCAGAGGCACCCCGCTCGACTCCGGTCCCGGCGCGGGCGCCGTGGCCGACTCGCCCGCCGGATTCGTCCGCGCCACCCGCGAGGTCGTCCGCGAGGGCGCCGACTGGATCAAGGTGGCGGCCACCGGAGGCATGTCGAGCCCGCGCAGCGCACCCGAGGCGGGCGGCCTGACGGAGGCCGAACTGCGCGCGGTCGTCCAGGAAGCCGAACGCCAGGGCGCCGTGGGCGTCGCCGCACACGCCCAGGGTGCCGCCGGCATCGCGGCCGCGGTGCGCGCCGGTGTGCGCAGCGTCGAACACGGCTACCTGGTCGACGACGCGACACTCCAGGAGATGGGCGAACGCGGCACGTACCTCGTACCCACGCTGTCGACACTCACCCGGCCCGCGGCCGAGGGCCCGCCCCACGACAAGGAACGACGCCACCGCATCCGCGAGACAGCGCTGGAACGGCTCTCGGCCGCCCTCACCAGCGGCGTCCCCGTCGCCCTGGGCACCGACGCCGGCATCGCCCCGCACGGGCGCAACCTGCGCGAACTCGCCCTGATGGTACGCCTGGGCCTCTCCCCGGCCGCCGCCATCGCCGCCGGCACCTCGGTCGCCGCCCGCATGTGCCGACTCGACGGCGAAGTGGGCACGGTCCGCGCCGGGATGCGCGCCGACCTCGTCGTCACCGACGTGGACCCGCTCACCGACATCGAGGCACTCGGTGACCCCCGTACGATCAGGACGGTGATCCGGGCCGGGCGGATCGCCACACACAGGGACGCGTCCACACACACGGACGAGTCCACACACACGGACGAGTCCACACACACGGACGCGTCCACGCGAACCGGACGGGAGACGGCGGCATGACACACGACGTCCCACGGACGGAGGCCGAACCCGTCCCGCCGCAGCCCCGCGAGGGCAGACCCGGCAGACCCCGCTCCGCGCCCAAGAAGCACAACGGGCTGAGCACCCGCGAGGAGATCCTCAGGGCCGCCTCACGGCTGTTCGGCGAACAGGGCTACGCCAAGACGACCACACGGCAGATCGCCGACCTCGTCGGGATCAAACAGTCCACGATGTACTACCACTTCGCCGACAAGCGGGCCCTGCTCGCCTCCCTGCTCTCCAGCACCGTCACCCCCGCCCTGGAGTGCGCGGGATGGTTGCGGGAACAGGACCTCGACCCCACCGTGCGGCTGTGCGCGCTGGTCGCCTTCGACCTGGAGACGCTCCTGAAGGACCGGCACAACCTCCATGTCGTCTACCACCTCCCGGAGTTGGAGGAGGACGACTTCGCCTCCACCCGCTCCGCCCAGACCACCCTGCGGGACGTCTACCGGGAGTTCGGCCACGCGGCCCTCACCTCGATGCACCCGCCCCGGGAGGCGGAGCAACTGGCCGAGGACCTCGACCTGTTGTTCGCCCTCGTCGAGGCATCGGTGTCCCAGCGGCACTGGGGCGGCGAGCAGAACCGGGCCCGGTACGCCCAGTCCGCCCTGCGCGGCTCGCTGAGACTGCTCGGCGTCCCCGGCCACCGCATCCCGCAGACCGTGGCCCGCGCCGAACAGGCCCTGACCGCCTACCGGCCCACCCCGGGGCCGCCGGGTCCTCGCTGAACGGCCCCGGCCGACCGGCCGTACCGCTTCACACACCTGACAAACAACTGCAACGCCCACCAGGAATGTTCGTTCTCGCCTCACACGCTGACCCAGTGAGATGCCGTCAGCGGGCGCGAGAGAGGAATACGTGTGAGCGTGCAGCAGCCCAGGACGTTGAGGACGGTCACGGGGGCCGGTGGTACCTCGGAGACCTACGATCTGGCGATCGACCCGACACGGTCCACCCTCGACACGGCCGTGCGCGTCGCACGGTCGGCGGAGGCCGCGCGGATCGACGCGCTCTTCACGGCGGACCTCCTGCGGTTCGACGCCCAGGGACCCATCGGTTCGCAGGAACCCCTGGTCTTCGTGTCCGCGCTGAGCCAGGTCACCTCACGCATCGGGCTGATCGCCACTGTCTCCACCACCTTCCACCACCCCTTCAACCTGGCCCGGCTGTTCGGCACGCTCGACCACGTGAGCAACGGGCGCTCCGCCTGGAACCTGGTGACCTCGGCGACGGGGGAGGAGAACTTCGGTTCCGGGGAACTTCCGCCGCCCGAGGAGCGGTACGCCCGCGCGGCCGAGGCCCTCGACGTCGTCAATGCCCTGTGGGACAGCTGGGAGGACGGCGCTCTCGTCGCCGACGCCGACGGGCGGGCGGTGCTCGACCGGACCAAGGTGCGGCCCATCCGGCACTCCGGCCGCTTCTTCTCCGTGGCGGGCCCCCTCAACATCCCGCCGCTGCCACAGGGGCGCCCGGTGCAGATACAGGCCGGGCAGTCCGAGCAGGGCATCGCCCTCGGCGCCCGCTACGCCGAGATCGTCTTCACCTCCCTGCCGACCCTGGACCACGCGCTCCGGTTCACCCGGAAGATCCGCAGCCAAGCCGAACTGCTGGGGCGCGCACCGGGGTTGCCGCTGATCTTCAGCTCCCTGCACGCCACGTTCGGCGCCGACGAGGCCGAGGCGCGACGGCTGCTGCGCGAGCGGCGTGAGGCGATCGACTTCGAGCGCGGTCGTGCGCAGGTGGCCGACATGCTCGGCGGGGGAGTCGACCTCTCGGAACTCCCGCTCGACGCGAAACTTCCGGACAGCCACATCCCCGAGGTCACGTCGGTGAACCGCCGCAGGGGCCGGGTCGAGATCTTCGCCGCATACGCCCGGCAGGGACGGACGCTGCGGGAACTGATCGTCGCGGCCCAGGACACCGGTCACTGGGCCGTCGTGGGAACGCCCGAACAGGTCGCCGACGCCGTGGAGGAGCGGTTCCGCGCCGGCGCGCTCGACGTGATCTCCCTCCTCGGCCTCGCCGACCCCCGGCAGCACGACTTCGTCGTCAACGGCCTGCTGCACGAGCTGCGACAGAGGAAGATCGTGGCGGCCGACTACACGGGACCCACGCTCCGCGAGAACCTCGGCCTGCCCCTTCCCACCCGGCGCGCCACGTAGAGGGGACCTCCCCGTGGCCGTGCCGCTCCGTGCCGCCGTTCATGGAGACTGGCCCCCAGCCCGTCGGTGAACTCCAGGGGGCCGACCTCCCACCGCGGACGACACACGATCGGAAGTGACCAAAGTGAACGACCCGTACGAGCTGCGTGCCGGTGTGCCCTCCGTCGACGTCTTCCGCCGCCTGCGCACCGACGCCGGCCTCTCCGACAAGAGCCCCGAAGCGGTCGCGCTCGCCCTGCCCAACACCTGGCACGGTGTGCTGCTCCTCCACGACGGGCAGCCCATCGGCATGGGACGGATCGTCGGGGACGGCGGCACCGCCTTCCAGATCGTCGACATGTGCGTCCACCCCGCCCACCAGGGCCGCGGCCTCGGCAGACGCATCATGGCGGCGCTCACCGAGGAACTGGAACGCCGCGCGCCCGCCACCGCCTACGTCTCCCTGATCGCCGACGGCCCCGCCCGCCACCTCTACGAGAAGTTCGGCTTCGCGGACACCGCCGACCACGACTCCATCGGCATGTACCGCGTCATCGGCACACCCTTCGGAACCCGCTGACCTCCGACGCGGCCCGGCCCGCGGCCCCGTGGCGGGCGAGGTGAACTCCCGGTGACGCGGAATTTACTCCCGGGCTCTTGCCGGGCCGTCGGGCGCCGCCTAAGGTTCCGCCGTCTCTCAGAGAAGGACGGTGTCATGCATAGTGTGACAACAGACGACGGGGCCGCGGCGGACGAGCCGCGCCGTGCCACACGGCCCCTCAGCACGGCCGTGAAGCTGCTGGCGCTGCTCGACGTCCTCGCCGACGTCGACGAGCCCGTCCGGGTCTCCTCCCTCGCCCGCGTCATCGGCGCCTCGCGCGCCGAAGTCCACCGCCAGCTGGTCACGCTGGAGGCGGCGGGCTGGATGGAGCAGCTGCCCGACGACAGCTACCGGCTCACGCTCCGGCCCGCGCACCTGGGCCACACCGCGCTGCGCCAGGCCGGCATCGGCGAGCGCACCGCCCCGATGCTCGCCGACACGGCGCGGGCCTGCGGGGACGTGGTGAGCATCGCCGTACTGGACGCGGCGACGGCCCGAGTGGTGCAGCGGGCCGAACCGGGGCGCGGCCTGTACGCCACGCTCCTGCTCGGCGACCGCCTCGACCTGGCCAGCAGCGCCACCGGACGCCTGCTGTGCGCGCTCGCCGACGCCAGGACCGCCGCGGAACTCGAACAGGCGGGCGTTGCCCTCCCGGGCCCCGAGGAGCGAGCGCTGATCCGGGCGACCGGATGGGCGACCTCCACCGACGACGACGCCGACGGCATCGCCGCGGTAGCCGTCCCCCTGTGCCGTGAGGACGGCCCGCCCGTGGCCGCGCTGAGCCTGCACGGCCCGCGGGAACGGATCACCGCCACCGGCGCACTCGCCGTCCTGCGACCGCTGGCCCACCGCATCGAACCCCTGCTGCGCCTGGACAGCGGCGCTCCGTTCGGACTCCACGGCTGACCTCGCCCCACCCTTGCGCGGCCACCGCCGCCGACCGCGCATCGCGCACCCCGCACGCGCACCCCATGCACCCCGGCCCGCGGTCCTGACGTCACCTTCCGACGTCGGCGCCCTCACCCGGCCCTGGCGCCCTCCGCTCGTGCCTGATCCGGCCGACGGCCGGGAACCCACCTTCCTCCGCCACCCGTCACCCCTCTTCCTCCGGTGCCACGGGTCGGCCCGTCACACCCTGCGACGCCCGGCGCGAGCCCTCGCGCCGCAGGCACCGCCCATGCCCGCCGGATCCCCCTCCGGCACGACCAGAGAGCCCTTCATGACCATCACCCCGACGGTGCCCGGCACCGCCGCCCCCACCGAGCCGCGTCCCGTGGACCGGCTCCTCGCCCCCGACCGGCTGGCCCTCCTCCCGCCCACCCGGCTCAGCGCCGGCCGGGCCCTCGTGAACCGGATGGTCCGCGAGCACTGGCGGATCGAGTGCCTGGAGTTCGACGTGGACCCGGACTCCCGGGGCCGCGTCCGCTACCGGGTGCACACCCCGTCCGGTCCGCTCGACTTCGTCGCCTTCTCCTCCACCCCCAAGCTGGAGGGCCGCACCAGCCGTATCGTCGGCACCGACTGGGACATGACCGGCGCCCTGTTCGACGGGACCGCCGACGACACCGACCTCGAGACCACCCGCACCGAACTGCCCAAGCTGTACGGCGGGCGGGCCACCGCCCACACCCTGGTGTGGTGCCGGTCCAACCGCAGCCTGCGCCTGTTCGAGCACGTCGTCGACAGCCTCGCCGCGGGACACCAGCCCGACGCCGAGCGCCTGTGGGACGTCGGCTATCTCATGCGCAACACCGGCCTCGACGGCAACGGCACCTTCGGCACCCGCTCCTACGCCGCCCTCCCCGACCGGCATCCGCTCGCCGCCCCGCTGCACGCCCAGATGCTGGCCGCCTACCTGATGCGGGAGTTCGCCGCCGACCTGGCCGAGCACCTGGCCCGGCACCGCGACCCGCGCGCCGCCCGCCTGGAACCGGAACTGCGCCGCCGCCTCGGCCTCGGCAACGCCTCCGCGCTCGGCCTGGTGTTCTTCACCAACAACCACCCCCGGCTCATCGACCGCTGGCTGGAACTGCGCGAACAGGCCCTGACCCGGGCCCTGGACGCCCGACGCGGCGCAGGCCACCTCACGGCGATCCGTGAACGGCTGCTGCGCACCATCCGCTTCCACGAGCAGGACCCGACGGTCTACGGCGTGTTCGACTCCCCGCAACGGCTCGCCGGATCGCTACGACGCGCCCTCGACCTCCTCGACGAGACACCCGACCCGCAGCTGGACGACGCGCTGCCGCGACTGTGGACCCGCTGGAACGCGGAACTGGACGCCACCGCGGTCGAGGCACTGGCCGCCGTCCTCATCGACAGCGTGCCGGACCTCACCGACCCGCTCGTGGACGAGCAGCGCGTCGACGAGCATCTGCGCACCCGGCCCGACGAGACGACCGGTGAACTCCTGGAGTATCTGCGCACCGCATACGCCTGGGCCCTGGACGTCGACCTGACGGCCCCGGACGCCCTGCGGCACGTCTGGTACAAGTCGCGTGCGGCCGAGGAACCCCGGCGCGGCCCCCGTGAAGAGGTCGCCGAAGGGCTGGACTGGCAGGTCAACGTCCCCCGGTCCGTGCAGGCCCTGGCCCGCGACCTCGCCGCGGCCGGTGATCCCGGACTCCCCGTGGGCGTCTTCTGCGTGGCCCACCCCGAACACCGCGACACCGTCGCCCGGGTCCAGGGACTGGCGGACCTCTCCCTGCACAGCCCGCACATGAACATCGCCGACGACCGGTTCGTGCCCGTGCACATCGTGCGGTTCATGAACTCGGCCGTGCACGGCCTCGACAAGACCGCCGACTCGGCCGGCCGCAACGTCCTCGGCCTGCTCTTCCACGGCGCCCCCAGCCGCCACACCGTCCATGAGCACGGCGACCAGGACTGGGCGCTGCCCGCCCGCCCCGCCGCCGTCCAGCACGAAGAGGAACGCGCATGACCCGTCACCCCGACCCCGCTCCCAGCATGCCCGTCGACGTCATCCGGGTCTCCGTCCGAGAACTGCGGCTGATGACCGGCCGGGTGCTGCTCACCACGGCGGTGCCGTTCGGCAGCGTGGCCGCCACCCGCGATGTCGTGGTCGCCGCCGAGACCCACGGCCTGTCCGGTCTGGCGGGCCTCCTCGACGCCCTGCCCGCCCTGCGCGCCCGGCACCTGCGCCCCACCCTGCGCGGCGACACGGCCGCCGTCCTGCCCGATCCCCGCGAGCAGCCGCCGCTCGCCACCGCGGCCGACCTCCTCGACCTCGCGGTCGCCGCGGCCCGCCGCCACGGCGAGGCGACCCTGCCCGCCCCCGGCCAGGACTGGTCGGTGCAGGCGCTGCGCTCCCTGGCCCGGCGGCTCGGCGTCACTCTCACCTGCACGCCCGACACGGTCACGGCCCGCCGCCTCCCGGATGCGGAAGCGGGGGCTGACGGCCCGGACGCGGCCGACCTCCGCGCCCTGACGTACGGCCTGCCCGTCCCGCTCGCGCTGTGGCGGCGGATCGTCGCCGAGGCCGAGACGGCCCTGACCCCCGACAGCCCGCTGTCGCGGACCCACGCCGGAGACTCCCTCTACGGCCCCGGCGGCGAGATCCTCGCCGAGGCGGGCGAGGACGAGCCGATGGAGGTCCCCGCATGACCGCCCCCGCCCCCGTCCTAGCGCCGCCGATCGTCGACGGCCTCCAGTGCGGCCCCTACGACCGCGAGGTCTTCCTCCAGCTCCGGGCCGGGGGAGTGACCTGCGCGACCGCCACGGTGGCGTTCTGGGAGGACGCGGTCGAGACGATGGACGCGCTCGCCGCCTGGCACGACCTGCTCGCCGCCAACGCCGACCTTGTGGTGCAGGCCAGGACGGCCGCCGACATCGAACGGGCCCGCCTGGAAGGCCGTACGGCGATCCTGCTCGGCGCGCAGAACGCCAGCCCGTTGCAGGGCCGACTCGGATTCGTCCGTCTGTTCCACGCGATGGGGCTGCGGGTGATGCAGCTGACGTACAACAACAACAACGAGTTCGGCGGCTCCTGCTACGAGGAGACGGACCCGGGACTGACCCGGTTCGGCGCGGAGACCGTGCGGGAGATGAACGCGGCCGGGATGCTGGTCGATCTCTCCCACTCCGGGGACCGCACCCGCCGCGAGGCCATCGACCGCTCCGCCGCACCCGTCGCCATCACCCACGCCAACCCGCGCTCCCTGTACGACCATCCGCGCAACGCCGACGACGCGACACTGCGCGCGCTGGCCGAACGCGACGGAGTCGTGGGGCTGGCCACCTACCGGTCGATCTCCGGCCGGTACGCGGCCTCCCTGGACGACTGGTGCGCCATGCTGGCCCGCACCGTGGAGCTGATCGGCGTACGGCACGTCGCGATCGGCACCGATCTCAGCCCCAAGGCGGGACCGGCCGAGTTCGCGTGGATGCGCAAGGGGCGCTGGACCCGGGGCGAACAGCGCGGCGCCGACCTGGGTGGCACGAGCACCGGCACCGGCACCGTGGAGGGCGAGTGGCTCACCGACGCCTCCGGGCTGGCGCGGGTCGCGGGCCGGCTCACCCAGCGCTTCGGATTCTCCGCCGAGGAGGCGCGGGCCGTCGTGGGCGGCAACTGGCTGCGGCTGTACGAAACGGTTCTGACCGGCGACGGCACCGCGTGACGCGGGTCGGGCGGTCCGCGGCGACGGACCGCCCGACCGCACACCTCGACCAGCACTCCCGACCAGCAGTGGCGGCCCCGTACCGTGGAGGGTCAGCGGGACCGCCCGTGAACCGAAAGGCCGACGGGCCATGACATACAAGCAGACCGAAGCGGGCTCGCGCACATCGCCGGCGGGCGTCGCCGGACCTCCGACCACCGACCGTACGACGGCGGCGGCGCGCGAACGGGCCGCACGGCTCACCGCCCGCATCGACCGTCTCCCGATGACCTGGGTGCAGGGCCGCATCCTCACCCAGGGCGGCATCAGCACCACCCTGGACGGCCTCGACCTCGGGATCATGTCCTTCCTGCTGCCGCTCATCACGGCGGCGTTCGCCCTGACCGGAGCCCAGCAGGGCCTGGTCGCCAGCGCCACCCTGGCGGGCGCCTTCGCCGGCGACCTCTCCCTCGCCGTGCTCGGCAACCGGATCGGCCGCAAGCCGCTGCTGCTGTGGTCCCTGGTGCTGTTCAGCGGCTGCACCCTGCTGTCGGCGGCGGCACCCGACTTCGGGATGCTGCTCGCGCTGCGGTTCCTGGCCGGTGTCGGGGTCGGGATCAACGTCAACATCGTGATCCCCTACCTCGCCGAGTTCGCGCCCCGCGACGCCCGGTCCGCGTACGTGGGCTCGCTGGCCGGGTTCTTCGGCCTCGGCTATGTGCTCGCCGCGCTCATCGGCACCTTCGTGGTCGCGCGCGTCGACAACGGATGGCGCTGGGGCCTGGTCCTGGTCGGGCTGCCCGTGGCGCTGGGACTGTGGTGGCGCCGCAATCTGCCGGAGTCACCGCGCTATCTGCTCCTGAAGGGCCGCGACGAGGAGGCCGAGGCCGTCGTCGCCGCCCTGGAGGACGCCGTCCGGCTGCGCACGGGCAAGCCGCTCCCCGAGCCGGAGCCGCCCGCCCCGGCGGACCGCGACGAGGACCTGGGCGTGCTGCGCCAGTTCGCGGGCCTGTGGCAAGGGCCGTACCTGCGGCAGACCGTCGTGGTCTGGACGATGTTCTTCGTCGCGAGCTTCGCCTACTACGGGTTCCTGACGTTCCTGCCGAGCATGCTGCTCGACCGGGGCCTGTCCATCACGGACAGCTTCGGATACGCCCTGCTGGTCGAGGTGGCCCAGGTGGCCGGCTACTACCCGGCGGCATGGCTCGCGGACCGCACCGACCGCAAGTGGAGCATCGTGGCCTGTCTCGCCGGTTCGACGGTGTGCGCCTGGGCCCTGTCCCAGGTCGACGGCAACGGCCTCGTCCTGCTGCTGAGCATCCTGCTCGGCTTCTTCCTCAACGGCCTGTACGCCCCGCTCTACACGTACCTTCCCGAGGTCTACCCGACCCGCCTGCGCTCCATGGCCGCCGCCACCTCGGACGCCTTCAGCCGCGTCGGCGGCATCGTCGCCCCGATGATCATCGGCACGGCGTACGCGTCGCTCCGGTTCGGCGGAGTCTTCACCCTGATCTGCGCCGTCCTGGCCGCGGGGTGTGTCCTCACGCTGCTGCTGTGCACGCCGACGAAGGGGCGGTCCTTGGAGAACCTGGGGTATTGAGCGGGGCTTTACAAGGAGGTGGGGCGCGGTGGATCCTGCCGCGGCTCACTCCGACCTCGATCAGGATCCGAACGTCGGTCCCTGCCACGTCTGCTCCGGAAGACGATGCAGTGCTCGTTGTAAAACGGAACAAATCTCGGAACATCGCACTTTGTGCTGATGCTGTCGCTACAGTCGAGCACTGTGCGCGATCCTGAATCAGAGCACCACGATGGGCTGTTGGCCTTGGCTCGGGAGTTGTTGCAGCGTATTGCCGCGAGCGACGCCCCGACACTCGCTCTGAGTACATCCGCCGGAAATCTGCTTCAACGGCTCACCGCGCCAGGCCACGGAGCCGGTGCGGACATCTGCTTCGTATCAGGTTGGCTTCGCTGGTACCGCTACCTGGCTCTGCCCGCCGGCGAGAACGAGGTGGAGTTCGAGGCAGCTGTCGCGGCACTTGAGCCGTGTTTCCTCGCGGGTCTCGAACCTCTGCCGGATCCGCTCCTCTCTCGCCTTGCGCGGGCGGCGGTTACCCACGCGTTCGAGCAATCCCGGCAAGCGCGGGAAATACCGACGAGGGAACCACTGACCGCGACCGCCGACCTTTGGAATCGTATGGCTTCCGCCACCGAGGACGGTTTCGAGCGCTCCGCATACTGGGGACTCTTCGCCGTGACACTCTACGAGCGCTTCGCAGCCATGCATGATCCGCTGGATCTGGACTGGAGTGTCGAATACTTCCAGAAGGCGTGGAACGCGGAACCAGCCGGCGATCCGCGTCGCTTGACGGAAGGGTGCGGTCTTGCCTTCATGGTCGCGCTGAACCTGCGTTTCGCCACCCGTGCCACTGTTGCGGACCTGGACCGTTCGATCGCTGTCGGAGAGGACCTGCTCACCGTTGCGACCGGTGAGTCGCTTGGGCCCCCGGAGCTTCTCGCGACGCTCAGCATGGTCCTCCAGATGAGATTCGATCTGCACGGAATTCAGGACGACTTGAACCGCTCCATAGCCTTGTCCGAACAGGCAGTACTGACGCCGGCCGACGATCCGATCATGCGCGCTGCCGGTCTGTTGGCCCTGGCGGAAGCGCTGCAGACGCGGTTCGGCCACCTGCGAGATCCTGCGGACCTCGATCGCGCCATCCAGGTGGCGGAGGACGCAATCGCGAGCGCGCCCGCAGATCACCTGCAGCACGGCTTGTGCACGGCAGGCCTCGGCGTGGCCCGACTTCTCGAGTTCGAATACCGCGGCTTGCCGAACGCGCTGGACCAGAGCATCGTTCTCCTCCAAGAGGCTCTGCGGAGCACGCCATCGGCGCACTCCTCGCGCTCGGTGCTCCAAGCCAACCTCGCTCTGGCCCTGTTGACCCGGTTCGAAGCCATCGGTGCGGCCACGGATCTCGATGGGAGCATCCGAATGCTGGACGAGGTCGCCATGGCGACCGAGACTCCCGCACACACCGACCGCGCAAAGGCTCTGACCAACCTCTGCCTCGCCTTGCAGCTGCGATTTGAACGCACCCGGGATCCGGTCGACCTGGACCGCGCGATCGACGCAGGAGTGAACGCGCTGGACACGATGCCTGTCGGCCAACCAGACCGCCCACGGAGCCTGGCCACTGTCGCAAGTGCCTTCGACGCGCGGTACGTGTACGCGAAGACGTCAGCTGATCTGGACCAGTGCATCGCCAGATCGGAGGAAGCGGTTGAAGCGCTTCCTGCGGATGCTGCCGAGCGGCCCAGATTCATGGACAACCTGGCCGTCGCTCTGTGCAGAAGGTTCAGGCGCGACGGTACAGAGACCGACCTGGACCGGGCCATCGATCTGGGGCAGCAGGCTTTGTCGGCCGCGCACCGTG
The DNA here is from genome assembly GCF_044747265.1 of Streptomyces sp. NPDC090106. NCBI lineage: Bacteria > Bacillati > Actinomycetota > Actinomycetes > Kitasatosporales > Streptomycetaceae > Streptomyces > Streptomyces sp. NPDC090106. Next base: position 137,636 of record NZ_JBIVDS010000012.1, read on the forward strand.
CTGATCCCGCACGCCTCAAGCACCTGTGCAACCTTGCCACCTCTTTACGTACGCGGTTCGACAGCAGGGGCGCTCGAACAGATCTGGAGACCGCTGCCGCTCTCTGCCGAGAGGCGTCCGAGGTGACTTCAGCGGCCCCTTCCCTCCGCATTCGCGCGGCGCGGGTCGCTGCGGAGCTCTGGGCACAGGCCGGTTCGGTCGATTTGGCGGCAGATGCGGCGGAGTCGGCGATCCTGCTGTTGCCGTACGTGGCGCCGCGACGCTTGGAGCATCACGACCAGCAGCACATGGTGGGTGAGTTCGCCGGACTGGCAGGAGAAGCCGCGGCACTGGCTCTCGCCGTGCCGAACGAGAGCGCGCCTTGCCGTGCGGAACGTGCTCTGCGACTACTGGAGTCGGGGCGGGCTGTGCTGCACGGCCTTGCCCTGGAGAGCCGCAGCGATGTCACCGATCTTCGAGCCCATCACCCGGCGCTGGCCCTGCGATTCGCCGATCTGCGCGAACGGCTAGATCGCTCCGGGTACTTCCTCGACTCGTCCGATCACATCGACACCGCTGCCGCTCACACCGATGGCCTTTCCACGTCGGCATCGGGGTCGGTCCGAGTGCACGAGTTCCGACGTCAGCTTTCCGAGCAGTTCGCCACGCTGCTTGCCGAGATTCGAGCCCTCGATGGCTTCGCCGCCTTTGCCCTGCCTCCGGATACGTCCGAGCTGCTCGCTGCGGCGGCCGACGGCCCACTTGTCCTTCTGAACGTAGCTCGGAAGCGCGGCGACGCCCTGATCGTGCGGTCCGACGGCATCGAGACGCTGCCTCTGTCAGGTATCACCACACAGAGTGTCGCCGAGCAGGCTGCCGCGTTCCACGCGGCTCTGGGCCGCCGCACGAGCAAAGAGGAGGTGTTGCAGGCACAGCGTGACATCGACCGTGTTCTGAAGTGGCTGTGGGACACGGCCGCGGGACCGGTCATCGATGCCCTGGGAATCACGGACAAGGGCCGAGGGGACGGTTCAACGCCCAGGATCTGGTGGGTGCCCTGCGGCAGGCTCGCTCTGCTGCCCGTGCACGCGGCGGGCCATCACGCAGATCCGTCCGACACCTCTTGTCGGCGTACGGTGCTGGATCGCGCTGTCTCCTCCTACACTCCGACCATCCGGGCTCTGCGACACGCGAGGCAACGTGCCGCCGCGGCCGGCACGTCGTCGGGCTCCGCCCTGGTGGTGGCGATGCCCACAACGCCGGGACTGCCTTCGGAGAGGAACCTCGACGGAGTGTGGGAGGAAGTGGCCGCGGTCCGCTCGCTGTGGCCCGACGCCGAAGTCCTCGTCGAAGCGGCGGCGGATGCGACGGGGGCGGGCACGCCACCGACCCGGCACACCGTGCTCGAACGACTGCCCCATCACACGGTCGCCCACTTCGCCTGCCATGGCGACAGCGATCCCACCGACCCCTCGCAGAGCGGCCTGCTGCTTCTCGATCACGACACGGGCAGACTCACCGTCGCGGCCCTGCGCCCGGTCAACCTCGACAAGGCGCAACTGGCCTATCTGTCTGCGTGTCGTACAGCGGCCATCGAGGCGTTCGATCTGACCGATGAGTCCATCCATTTGGTGTCGGCCATGCAGCTAGCCGGGTTCCCTCAGGTCATCGGCACCTTGTGGCAGGTCAATGACACTGTCGCGGCGGCTATGGCCTCCGAGTTCTACGGAACGCTGACCCCTGGCCGTTCCGCGGTGGCCCTGCATCGCGCGACCCAACAGATGCGTGTCCGCTACCCACGGCTCCCCTATCTGTGGGCAGCGTATGTGCACAGCGGAAGCTGAGATGTCGTCCGACGCGTATCGAGGGGGTCCTGGTCGTGCAACCACCCACCACGGTCGAGCAGTTGCTTCTGCTGATCATCCTGGTGCTGCCGGGCGTCACCTATCAGTACCTCAGAGAGAGTCGGCGGGGGCCAGTCGCCGCTGAGCAGGTGTTCGCCGACCGGGTGCTGCGCGCCATGACGGCGAGTGTCGCCCTCGATGCCGTGTACGCCGTGATCATCGGCCCCTTCGTTGTCGATGCCGTCCGCCGTGCGGGCTCCGGATTCCAGGCGGTGGGTGATCATCCGCGAGCGGTGGGGCTGTGGGCGCTGGTTCTCTTCCTCGGTGTACCCGGGGCTGCTGCCTTCTCGGTGTCCTGGTGGGAGCGCAGGGGCGCCCGCGTCTCCTACCGGCCGACACCCACGGCCTGGGACCATGTGTTCAGCAATCTCACCCGACCGCGGTTCGTACGCGCCCGACTGAAGGACGGGGCCTGGGTGGGCGGTTGGTTCGACGCGCGCTCGTACGCGTCCGGCTACCCGCACGGTGGGGACCTCTTCCTTCAATGGAGCTACCAGATGAACCCGGATGGTGCCTTCGGCCCTCCGGTGGCGGGAACTGCGGGTCTGTACATACGCGTGGAGAACATCGACATCCTGGAACTGGTGGACGCCGCACAAGCCGACAACCCGAGGACACTCCATGACTGACACCGGTACACCGGAAGAGGCTCTGACCCCGCACGAGCGAGCCGTTCTGGCCGACCTCGACGGCGACCGCGGGTGGAGGCTCTCCTCACCGGAGGCGGAGACGCCACCCTCACCGCCTCCTGGCCGTGCCGGTGCCTCGGCCCCGCGACCGACACGGACACGAGTGGGGAGAATCCGCCTGCCGGGAATGAATGAACACCCCGAAGTCGGCTGTATGAGCGAGCGGGTTCCTGCGTGGTGTGTTCGGCTCGATGAGTCGCAGAACGTCGCACACCAAGTCGCCGGCGCGGTGGTGAGCGCTCCACTGAATGGAGCCATGAGCAGGCCGCTCGCCCGGCTCGGACTCCGGCCCCTGAGCGCATCGGTGCGGTCTGCTTCAGCACGGCACTGCGAGCACTTCAGATCGCCGGACGGCGAGGCCGGCTTCCCGGTCGACGCCCGCATGGAAGAGCGAACTGACACGTTGTTGTCCCAACGGGGGATGAGCGCTCCTCGCTGCCGTGGCCCTCGGCCATGAGGGGCGGATATTTGTCGGCGGATCCACAATTCTGCCCGCTCTCGACCCGCCTGCCGAGAGATCGAACATCGCACTCTGCGTCCCATGGCCTGGACTCCAGCGGGACGTCATTGACTCGCAACCGGAGCCGTGCACGTGGCACGCCGGTGCCCTCGAACATCTCACACATCAGGAGGGAGGACAGGAGGCCGTGGGCCGGTTTGCTCTTTCCGTCTTGGCCGAGCGAGCGCGGTCAGCACTACACGATGTGACTCCCTGTCTTGTCAGCGGTAAGGGCAGGGTGTATCGCTGGAGTACTCAATTTCGGTTCGAGTGGCGAAATACGGCATCATCGTCCGTGCCACCAGCGGGCCTGGATTCTTTATTCGCGTGATAGCAGTGACGAGGGCGAGTCACGCGCCGGGGGGTATTACGTGAGCAACGAAGTGAGACTCGTGCGGCTGTTCGTCTCCAGCGTCGCCAACGGCATACAGGACGACACTCCCAACGAGGTCGGTGGTAACGCGACTTCGCCCTTTTATTTGATGATCGAGGCGGCCGCAGGTACCACGGCAGGGAACAACAAGGTGGGTTACACCCTTGTCATCAGAGCCTGCTCCACATCTGGCACCAACACCACCTTCGCCCCGGTGGTGCGCCATGAGCAGGCAGGAGACCCCAACTCCCACTGGAACTTGACGACGCCGGGTGTCAGCAACGGCTACGTCAAGTCAAGCGTTCTGACAGTGGACGCGGCGAGCTTCGAACCCGATGGGCTGTACGAATTCGTCGGCATGTTGCGTTTGGGCGACAACACGGCTTCCTGGGTTCGGAGCAACGAGTTCCTGATCATCTGATCGACCTGACCTCTCGAAGTGACGTGAGTGCACGTGTTCGAATCTGGGCTGTCTGCGACGTACTCAGTACCGGCCCGTGCGCCCGCGACCGCAAAATACGCAAGCCTGAATTCCTCCCTTGCCAAGAGGGGATGCCGGATGTACCACTGGAATGCGCCTCACTCACTACGGGCGGTGGGGTGCGCGCCCGGCCTCTGTGACCCGACTGGACGGTTTTGTGCAGAAGCATGGAGCCGAGGCAGGCAGGGGAAATCCCAGAAGCTCGATCGGTTCATTTCTGAACCACCTTGAGGTCCGCTCGATGTGAATGCGGACCGAGATGCCTGGGGGCTGGAACGGCGATGGCGGGCTCGACCCTGCCTGACATCGGAGCGCATATGAGGCGGCGCTGTAGCCCGGGGGGAGGCATCACATGGCGAATGACGTCAAACTTGTGCGGCTGTACGTCTCCAGCGTTGCCAACGGCACCCTGGACGACACTCCCAACGAGGTGGGAGGCAACCCGAAGTCGCCGTTCTATCTCATGATCGAGGCTGACGCGAGCGACCCGGCCGGCGACAACAAGTACGCGTATACCCTCATCATCAGCGCCCGTTCCACATCGGGCAACAACACCACCTTCGCTCAGGTGATCCGCAACGAGCAGGCCGGCGACCCCAGCGCCGGGTGGAGCCAGGTGACGCCGGCCGCCAACGACGGCTACGTCAAGGAGACCACCCAGTCGATCAATGCGGCGGACTTCGAAGCCAACGGATCGTACGAGTTCATCGGAGTGCTGCGCCTCGGCGACGGCACGATCTCGCGCGTCCGCAGCAACGAGTTCTTCATCATCTGAATCTGACGGTCCGAGGGCGGCGGGCCTCTCCCGGCCCGCCGCCCTCGCCGACCGTCCAGCGACATCCGGAGAGTGGGGGTCGGAGCGGTTGGCGGAACTGCCGGGTCAGCTCCCCGAACCGCTCCCGCCCCCAGCGGACACCGACACCACGGTCAACGGCAGGCCGCGGCCCGTGCCCTGTACGGGAAGGACGGACGGCACCCGTTCCAGGACGCCGCCCGCGAAGACGTCGTACAACGGCAGCGACTCCAGGTGGACATAGCCGATGTGGCAGTCGCAGACGGCCAGTGGACACGCGCGCGGGCGCAGCGCCGCCCGGTAGGAGCCGTCGTACAGGTTCCCCAACTCGTCGCGGACGAAGTGGCAGCGGCGGACCGTGCCGTCGCCGTCGACCGAGATCACCGACTCACCGGTGCGGCAGGGGAGCCCGGCGCTGCGGTGCGGGTGGCGGCTGTAGGGGAACAGGGGGTCGAGCGCGGTCCAGTCGTCGGCCTCGGTGTCCTCGTAGGTGTGCCCCTCGGCGGCGTTGATCCAGAGGTAGACGTGCTCGGGGAGGTCGTCGCGGAGCCGGCGAGCCGCCTCCAGGTGGCCGGGCAGGCCGACCACGCCGACGCTGAAGCGCACCCCGCGGTCGGCCAGTTCACGGCACTTGGTAAGGAAACGGTCGTAGGGGGTCTGGCCCGGGTGGTACGTGCACCACAAGGCCAGCGTGTCGAGGTCGGCCTCGGCCAGCCAGCCGGTGCGGCAGCTGAGGTTGGTCTGGATGGCGACCCGGCGTATGTGCGGCAGGTGGGAGAGTTCGGTGAGGGTGCGGCGGTACCAGGAGCGGACCAGCCCTTCGCCCCACGGCGTGAACAGGAGCGACAGATCGTCCTCGCTGTTCGCCGCCCACTGAGCGAACCGCTCCAACGCGACTCGGTCGGCACGGAGTTGGGCGGTCGAGTCGCGCCGCTTGGCGAACGGGCAGTAAGGGCAGTCGTAGTCGCAGGACGCGAGCGGCCCCCGGTACAGGACGGTGAGATCCATGGCGGCCCGTCACTTCCGCTCGTAGGCGGCCATGGCGGACCGCACCTCTGGGGAGAACAACTCCGGCCCCACGGCGTCGGAGTGCGCCAGCCCTTCCGGGGACAGCACCAGCCGCTCGCCCGAGGCGTCGCTCAGCCAGCCGCGTCCGGCCAGCGCGTCGAGCTCCGTTCCGAAGTCGCCGTCGGGCGAACTCCCGAAGCGGGCGCGGTAGTCGGCGACGGACAGTCCCTCGGCCTGGAGGAGCGACTGGAGCAGATGACGGCGACGCGCCTCATGTCCGTCCACGCGGTAGCCGACCTCCGCATGCGCGAAGTCGGTCGTCGTGACGTAGTCGTCGATGATGCCGCGGATCTCGTGCATGCCGACCGCGTAGTCGAAGGAGTAGTGCAGCGACGACGTGTACGAGCGTGCCCCGCAGCCGAGACCGATCATGCCGTCCGTCTGGCAGGCGTAGTCGTCGGCGCCCTGGGGCGGGGCGTCGGCGCGGCGGAACATCCGCATCGACTGCTGGACGTAGCCCCGCGCGAGAAGGTGGTCACGTCCCGCCCGGTACAGCCGCAGCCGCTGCTCGTCCCATTCCGGGTCGTTTCCGGTGCGCTCCTGATGGCGGCCGAGGCCGGTCAGCGGCCGGACGTAGAGCGGATACAGGTACAGCTCCTCGGGGCGCCAGGCCAGGGCGGTGTCCAGGGAGTGCAGCCAGGTCCGCTCGGTCTGGCCGTCGATGCCGTAGATGAGGTCGATGTTCAGAACAGGGATGCCGGCGTCCCGGATCCGGCCGAGCGCCGCCTCCACGTCGGCGCGGTGCTGCGGGCGTACCGCGGCTCTGGCCTCGGAGTCGACGAAGCTCTGCACGCCCAGGCTCAGGCGGGTGGCACCGCGGTCCGCGAGGACGGCGAGCCGGTCCGCGGTGGCCGTGGCGGGCGAGGCCTCCACGGAGAGCGGGACCGCGCGCAGGTCGGCGCCCATGCTCCGCTCGGCGATGTCGCACAGGCGCTCCAGCTCGCCCGCGGTGAGGAAGGTGGGGGTGCCGCCGCCGAACGCCGCCGTGGCGAAACGCACCGGCTCCGCGTCGCCGAGCGCCGCCCGGACCGCGTTCGCCTGTCGCTCCAGGGCGTCGAGATAGGCGCCGGTCAGACCGTCGGGGGCGCCGATGCGGGTGAAGAGGTTGCAGAAGCCGCAGCGGACCTCGCAGAAGGGTATGTGGAGATAGAGGGAGAGGGCGCTGCGGTCCTGGTCCTCCCACAGCTCCCGCAGTGCGGGCCGGTCGGGCAGACGCCGGTAGGCCGTCTTGTGCGGGTAGGCGTACACGTAGTGCTGGTAGGGGCTGGTCTGCTGGGCGGTGGTCATCGGACGGCCTCGGCGGGGTCGAGCAGGAAGTGGGCGTACGGCACGGTCCACACGGACTCGTGGCCCAGGCGGTGGCCGGTGTAGCCGTCGTCGCCGTAGGCGGTGCCGTGGTCGGAGCAGACGATGGCGAAGCAGGGGCGCCGGGAACTCGCCGCGGTGAACAGCCGCCCGATGTGCCGGTCGACGTACTCCAGTGCGGCGGCGTGCGTCTGCCGGGTGTCTCCCGCCTCGCGGGTCGCGCCCGGCAGGTGGAACCAGTTGGGCTGGTGCAGAGCCGAAACGTTGACGAACAGGAACAGACGCTGTTCGGCGGGCAGTTCGGCCACGACCTTCTCCACGCGGGCGACCTGGTTCTCGAAGGAGTGAGGTGAGGTGACGCCGAACTCCTCCTCCCAGTGCGCTTCCTGGAACAGGCCGGGCAGGACCGACCCGAGCGGGCCGCGCCGGTTGAAGAACCCCACGCCGCCGACACAGACGGTGCGGTAGCCGGCCGCCGCGAGTCCGGACACCAGGTCGGGGGTGTCGTAGACGAACGTGCCCTCGGCGGTGGTCTCGCTGCCGGGGAAGCTCGCCGCGAACAGCCGCGGATGCGGGCCGGCTTCGGCCGGAGTGGGCAGGAACCCGGCGAAGATCGCCTGGTGCGAGGCGTACGTGAAGCTGCCCGGGGCGTGCCTCTTCTCCCAGCGTCCGCCGGGCAGATGGCGGGCGAGATGCGGGATGCGCCCCTTCGCCGCCAGCTCGGCGGCCACGTCGTACCGCAGTGTGTCGAGGGTGATCAGCAGGATGTCGTGGTCGCCGACGATCGCGTTCATGTCGGTCTCAGGCATGGGCTGTTCCTGTTCTGTACGGGTGGTGCGGGCCGTCTCCGGCCGGTGCGCGCAGGACGGCCGCGACCTGCGCGCCGTAGGTGTCCAGGCCCTCCGCGCCGCTGCCGGGCAGCCCGGTCAGCCGGGGCAGGAGGTCGCCGAAGGCGTTGACCTCGCCGACGAAGGCGCGCCGCCAGTCCACGGTCGGCAGCAGGTCCACCCCCACGCAGAGGGTGCGGGGGAAGCAGGACGCGGCGCGCTCGCACACGTCCAGGAAGTCCGACCAGCGGGCGCCCGCGGCGGTGACGGCCCGCTGGACGGCGCCGAGGTCGCCGCGGCTGCCTCCCAGATGCAGATTGGTCATCGGACGGCGGCTGCTGCGCACCACGGCGTGGGTGACCCGGCCGGCCACGACGACCACCCGGAGGTCCGTGGCGCGGCCCGCCTGGGAGGCCTTCGGCACCCAGCGCTCGATGTGCAGCCCGTCCGGTGCCAGCGCGTCCACGATCCGTGCCACGTCCCGCTCGTCGTGATAGCGCCGCACCCGCAGGGAGTTGTGCAGTGCGCCGCCCGGACCGGTCTCGACGGAGGTGGTGGCCCTGATCCGGCCGCCGCCCGCCGTCTCGACCGCGAGGACACCCGACGCCGACGACCCGTGGGCCGGCTTGACGAACACCCGGGGCATCCGGTGCTCGCGCATCAGCGCCCGGACGTCGTCCCAGCCGTGCACGCGCGCGGCGAGCCGACCGGACGTGGGCGACTCCGGGACGGGCACACCGGCCGCGTCCAGCACGCCGTGACAGGCGCGTTTGTCGAACAGCACGGCCACGTCGTCCGGATCGGCGAGAGGGACACCGCCGCGCAGGGTGCGCAGCGCGGCGGTGAACCCCGTGTACCAGCGGGCCGAACCCTCCACCCGGGTCGTGTCCGTGGCACCCCGCAGCAGCCGGTCGACCTCGGGGTTCTCACCGGGGGAGTCGACCCGGAGGAACTCGTCGGCGCCGAAGTCCGCCCCACCGGCGCGCAGGACGTCCGTCCAGGCGACGACCCGGGGCGCGGGCAGCCCGGCCGCGCGCACGGCGTCCTCGAAGAGGGACACCCTGCGGTTCTCGGGATTGCCCACCACGGCGAACCGGGGGCCGGTACGGGCGGGCCCCGTGACGGCGCCCGCCCCGGCTGCTGCGGACACGGTCACTCCCCGACGGCGACGTAGCGCCAGACGGTGCCGTCGTCCTCGGTGTCCTCGTCGGCGTCGTCACGGTCCAGGTCGACGTCCACACCCGCCGGCACCAGCGTCTGCCGCACTCGCTCCGCGACGCTCTCACTGAGGTAGTGGTGGTGCAGGTCCAGCTTCTTGAGATGCGTCAGCGGCTGCCCGCTCAGCAGCGCGACGGCGCCCTCGTCGGTCAGCACGCCCATCGACAGGTCCAGCACCTCCAGGCGCTCCACCACCGGGGCGGCGGCGACCGCGGCGGCCACCGCGTCCTGCATCTCGCTGTTGCGCAGGGCGAGATGGGTCAGGCGCGGCAGGCGGGCACCGGACAGGATCGGCTCCAGGTCGGCGGCCTCGCTGTCGCCGCCGTAGTCCGGCGTACCGAGCCACAGGTCCAGGTGCTCCAGGGCGGGCAGGTCGCTGGCGCCGATGCCCCGCACCACCTCGACGGGAAGGCCGCCCGTCTCCACCACCAGCCGGCGCAGTCCGTCGTGCCGCAGCGCGGTGAAACCCAGCTCGGTGCCGCCGCGCACCCCGAACTCCTCAAGCGCCGGGAAGGCCTTGAGCAGCGGGGTGACGTCGGTCTGATGGATCCAGGAGATCTCGCACTCCTCCATCACCATGTCGCCGAGGAACACCGCGCGCAGCGCCGGGAAGGCGTCCCGGGCCTCTATGAGCGCCTCGACGATCGGCGTGGGCGCGGAGTCGTAGGCGTCCTCCCAGCCGCCGATGATCAGAGCCTTCACCCGGGTCGTGTCGACGGAGGCGCGGAACCGGGTAAACGCGGAGGTCCACGCCTCGTCGGCGTCGTACACGCCGCCGATCATGCGCCAGGCGACCGACTCCGGCTCGGGCAGGTCATCGGCCGGGGCGTCCGGTCCGGGGAAGGTGAACGAGGGCAGCCCGTGCAGCGCGTCGAGGTGCTCACCGATGGTCATGCGGCGCTCCTGAGAAGAGTGCGTGGTGTGTGGTGCCGTATTTCTACCAACGAGCACTGACAGCGCTCGTCGGCGGGGCGGCCTGAGGGCGTTGTCAGTGGTGGCACCTAACGTCTTGGGCATGAGGCCGGTGCACGACGCACCTGGCGGTGAGGGGACAGTCATGTACCGACAGGGAGACGTGCTGATCGTGCCGATCGCGCAGGACGCGGTGCCCGCCCACGCGGAGCACGCGCCCCGCGAGCGGCGTGACGGACGCGGGCGGCTCGTGCTGGCGCTGGGCGAGGTGACGGGCCACGCGCACGCGGTCGTGGGACCGGGGGAGTTGGTGCGCGAGCCGGGTCCCTACGGCCCGCTGCTGCTGCATCTGCCCCAGGGCGGGCGGGTGGTGCACGAGGAACACGCGACGATCGCCCTGCCCAAGGGCTGGTTCCGCGTCATCCGGCAGCGGGAGTACGTGCCCGGGTCCGTACGGATCGTGGCCGACTGAGCGAGCGGGACGCACCGGTGACGCGAACGAGCCGGGCAAGGGTGTGAAGGAGGGGTCATGGGCGGCACGGACAGGGGAGCGGGCAAGTCGATGGACGGGAAGTCGGACGGTGCACCGGACGCAGGAGCGGGAAGCGTGACGACGATCGCCGGGGGTGTGGCGGTGGCCGAGGGACCGGACCTCGACGAGGCACGACTCGACGTGGGCGGAGCACCTTTCGGGCTCTCCGTCGACCTCGCGCAGTGGCGGGCCTGGTCGATGGCGACGGGTGCCGCCGACCGGGCGAGCGCCGAGGCAGGGGTCCGCGCCGCCTACCGCCTGGCGGGACTCGCGGAACCGGAACGTGTGGTGTGGGCGGGCTCCCCGCGCGAGGCGGTCGCCCTCGTCCGCGAGCTGACGGACCTGGGCCCCTGCGTTCGGGACGCGGTCCGCAGCAGGCCCTGGGCGGCGGCGAGGCGGCGACTGCACGCCGAGTTGGGCCCCGCGGGCTGGCCCGCTCACTGGGCGGCCACCGGTGGGATGCTGTGGCCGTCCACGCAGGCTCTGGTGGACCGGATCCGTACGGGAGTGGTCGACGACCTCGCCGGAAGCGACACCGGCAAGGAGGCAGCGGAGATCCGGGTGATCCTCCTGGACGCCGTGCTCGGGCAGCACGACGCCCCGTGGCTCGCGGCGTTCCCCGCCGACGGCGGCCCGATCGACGCGCTGTCCGCGGTGTGCCGCAGCGCCGGCTGGTGGTGGCCGTTCGCCCGGGTCGCCGTACTGACCGAACGCCCCACGGCCCTCCACCGCGACGAGGCAGGACGCCTCGACCACGGGGACGGCCCGGCCCTCTCCTACCCCGACGGATTCGCCCTCCACGCCTGGCGCGGCATGCCCGTCCCGGCAGCCTTCCTGGCCGAACTGCCCACGCTGACCCCCGAACGCATCCGCGCCGAGGAGAACGCGGAACTGCGCCGCGTGATGCTCGAGTACTACGGCTACGACCGCTACCTCACCGACTCGGGCGCCCGCCCCCTGCACCACGACGAGACGGGCACCCTGTGGCGCATCGACCTGCCGGACGACGAGCCCGTGGTCATGGTGGAGGTCCTCAACTCCACACCGGAACCCGACGGCACCCACCGCACGTACTGGCTGCGCGTCCCTCCGACGACACGCACGGCGAAGGCGGGGGTGGCTTGGACGTTCGGTCTGGACGCGGGGACGTATGCACCTGAGCGGGAGACCTGAGCGGGAGGCCTGGGCAGGAGACCTGGACGGGAGACCCGGGGACGGTTCCAGGTCCCGGACCAGTCGGGCCGGGTACGGAGGTCCGCCCGCGTGAGGCCTTCGCGCGGGCGCACCCGGTCCTCACGACCGGCCACCTGAGGACCACAGGATGATCACCGGCCGGGCGTGTGGACCTGGAACGTCTTTTGCCCTGAGTTCGCCTTCCGTACGAAAGCGCTTGATCCCATGGAGGAATGGACCACATCACGTTCCTCGTGGCGGTCGTCATCGTCACGGCCCTGGCCTTCGACTTCACCAACGGATTCCACGACACCGCGAACGCGATGGCGACGTCCATCGCCACCGGTGCGCTCAAGCCGAGAGTCGCCGTGCTGATCAGCGGGGTGCTCAACGTCGTGGGCGCCTTCCTGTCCACGGAGGTGGCCAAGACGGTCTCCGGCGGCATCGTGGACGACACCCTCGTCACACCGGGGATGATCTTCGCCGGGCTGATCGGCGCGATCCTGTGGAATCTCATGACCTGGCTGGTCGGGCTGCCGTCCAGCTCGTCGCACGCCCTCTTCGGCGGGCTGATCGGCGCGGTGTGGGTCGGCGCCGGGAGCGCCGGCGTGCACTTCGACAAGGTCGTCGAGAAGATCCTGATCCCCGCGGTGGCCTCCCCGATCGTCGCCGGTGTCGCGGCCCTGATCGCCACCTTCCTCGCCTACAAGATCACTGCCCGGGCCCGCAAGAAGTCCGTCACCAAGGGCTTCCGGGCCGGGCAGATCGCCTCCGCGTCGCTGGTCTCCCTCGCGCACGGCACGAACGACGCCCAGAAGACCATGGGCATCATCACCCTCACCCTCATCTCCGCCGGTGCCCTCGGCCACGACGCCGGCCCGCCGGTGTGGGTCATCGCCTCGGCCGGTCTCGCCATCGGCCTGGGCACCTACCTCGGCGGCTGGCGGATCATCCGCACGATGGGCAAGGGCCTCACCGAGATCGAGTCCCCGCAGGGCTTCGCCGCCGAGACAGGCTCCACGGCCGTCATCCTCACCTCCGCCCACCTCGGCTTCGCCCTGTCGACCACGCAGGTCGCCTCGGGCTCGATCCTCGGCGCCGGACTGGGCCGGCGCCTCGCCGAGGTCCGCTGGGGCATCGCCGGCAAGATGGCCGCCGCCTGGCTGATCACCCTGCCCTCGGCGGCGCTGGTCGGCGGCGTCGCCGCGTACGCCGTCAAGCACGGCGGCAACCTCGGCACGACCGTCGTCGCGCTGACCGGCGCCGCGCTCGCCGCGGGCATCGTCTTCCTCGCCCGCCGCAACCCGGTGCACGCCGACAACGTCAACGACCACCACGAGGTCCCCGTCCGCACCGCTGCCCCGGCCGTCGGCGCAGCGGCCTGAGACAAGGAGAGATTCGATGGATCTGGACTGGAGCGCACTCGGTCAGGTGACCGCGGTGAGCATCGGAGTCACGGTCGCCGTGGTCGTCGTCTTCGCCCTCGGAATCCTCGGCCTGGCCCGCTACGAGGGCGCCCGCCCGGAAGACGGCGGCCGGAGCGGCGCCTCGGCCGCCGGCCTGGCGCAGACCGGCCTGTGCTTCCTGGCCTGCGCGGCCGTGGTGGCGTACGGGATCTACCTCATCGTGCCGCAGTTCCACTGAGCCGGGAGTCAGGAGCAGAAATGACGACGCCGCCCTCGCTGTCCGAACTGGCCGACCTGAAGGTCGACTACAGCGACCCCGACGACCCCGTACTCATCCGCCCGGACGGCTCGCCGATCGACACCTGGCGCGAGAACTACCCCTACGCGCACCGCATGGAGCGCAAGGAGTACGACTGGCACAAGCGGCTCCAGCAGATCGAACTGCTGAAGCTGCAGAGCTGGATCAAGGAGACCGGGCGCCGTCTCGTCATCGTCTTCGAGGGACGGGACGCGGCGGGCAAGGGCGGCACCATCAAACGGTTCACCGAACACCTCAACCCCCGGGGCGCGCGGGTGGTCGCCCTGGAGAAGCCCACGGAGCGCGAGAGCGGCCAGTGGTACTTCCAGCGGTACGTCGGGCACCTCCCCACCGAGGGCGAGATCGTGCTGTTCGACCGGTCCTGGTACAACCGGGCCGGCGTCGAGCGTGTGATGGGCTTCTGCTCGGACGACCAGTACCGGCGCTTCATGCGCCAGGCGCCGCTGTTCGAGCGGATGCTCGCGGACGACGGCGTGGACCTGATCAAGTTCTGGTTCTCGGTCTCCCAGGGCGAACAGCGCACCCGCTTCACGATCCGGCAGGTCGACCCGGTGCGGCAGTGGAAGCTCAGCCCGATGGACCTCGCCTCCCTCGACCGCTGGGACGACTACACCGCCGCCAAGGTCGCCATGTTCCGCGAGACGGACACCGACCACGCTCCGTGGACCGTGGTGAAGAGCAACGACAAGAAGCGCGCCCGTGTCGAGGCCATGCGCAGCGTGCTGGCCCGCTTCGACTACGACGACAAGGACGAGGAGGTCGTCGGCAGCCCCGACCCGCGGATCGTGGGAGCGGCGGCGGGTCTCCTGGAAGCCGGCGAGGACGATCACCGAGGCCGTTAGCTCGTGCGACCCGAGAGCGTGCAGCCCAGTGGTGCGTCGGCGGGCGCGGTGAGCGAGGGGGTGTTGTCAGTGGCGCCTGTCAGGATGCGGTCGTGGAGTCTTCGAGGGTCGTTGAAGCGTTGTGGGATCGGATGCAGGCCCGGGACTGGGCGGGGCTGGGTGAGTTGCTGGCCGACGACCTGGTCGTGGAGTGGCCGGTCAGCGGCGAGCGGATCGTGGGCCGCGCGAACTTCGTGAGCGTGAACGCGGAGTATCCGGAGGGGTGGTCGATCCGGGTGCTGCGGATCGTGGCGGAGGGCGAGTCGGTGGTCTCCGAGGTGGAGGTTCCCCATGAGGACATGGGCGTTCACCGGGTGGCGTCCTTCTGGACCGTCAGGGACGGCAGGATCGTGAGCGGGCGCGAGTACTGGAGCGAGCTGGGTGCGGATCCGTCGCCGGAATGGCGGGCTGTGTACGTGCAGCGGATGTAGCCGCTCGAACCCGATCCGCGAACTGCGGACTGCGCACTGCGGACTTCAGCCCGGCCGTCCAGCTTGTCGGCTACTGCGGCCAGGGGCTGCCGCGCGGGCGGTTCCGCGGGCGGGCAGCCGCCTTTCCCTGGCCCCGCGCAGGCGCGCACGCGGACACGGGCGTCGGCCCGCCAGTGCCTCCGCCGCGCGACGGAGGCACAAGGCGGGCCGGGCGCCGGCCGCGGGGCCTGGAGCCGAGCGAGATCGAGTCCGGGTCAGTCCCGCTCGGACGTCTGGTGTTCGCTGACCCAGCGAGCGAGGGCGATGAGGGTCTGTTCCGCGCTGGTGGCCATGTGGTCGCGCAGTCCTTCGACGTCCTCACGCGTCGTTCCCAGGACCGGCTGAAGCCGCAGCAGCTGCCAGGACTGCTCGACGACGGTTCCGGCTCCCTCCGCCCGGAACGTCCAGCGCCATCGGACGAGATCGTCCACGACGAAGGCGAACACGCTGCCGGGGACGCTCTCGACGACCTGCGAGCCCGGCTGCGCCCGGAGGACGTCGGGCTGCCGGACTACGGGGACCGGCGCCGGGTGCCGGGGCTCCGACGTGAGGAACTGGCGCTGCTGGCCGGAGTCAGCTCCTCCTACTACACGCGTCTCGAGCAGGGGCAGTCCGTGGGAGCGTCCCCCGAGGTGCTGGACGCTCTGGCCCAGGCCCTGCGGCTGGACGACGCCGAGCGCCGTCATCTGCATGACCTGGCCGGGAGCGTGAGACGGCGACCGGCCGTGCGCCGGCCGCCCGAGGAACACGTCGACGCCGCCACGCTCGAACTGCTGGAGGCGCTCGGTGACGTCCCGGCCCTGCTGAGCGGACGCCGGGGCGATGTGCTGGCGTGGAACCCCGTGGGTCACGCCCTCTTCGCCTCCCACCTCGACCCCTCGAGCCCGCAGGATCCCGGAAGCCGCCCCAACCTGGCCAGGCTGGTGTTCCTCGACGCCCACATCCGCGCGCTGTACACCGACTGGCCGGACAAGGCCAGGGCGGTCGTCCAGAACCTGCGCATGGTGGCCGGACGCCATCCCGACGACGGCCGGCTCACCTCACTGATCGGCGAACTGGCCATGGCCAGCAGCGACTTCGCCTCGATGTGGGCCGACCACGGGGTGCGTCCCTGCGACTCGGACGTGTACGACATGCACCACCCCCTGGTCGGTGCCCTCACCGTCACGCAGCAGAGCCTGCGGCCACCGCAGAACGGCGAGTTCCATCTGGTGCTCGCCACGGCTCCCCGCGACTCCGCCTCCCAGAGCGCCCTGCGCCTGCTCGCCCAGGTCGTGTCCGACGGCCGAGGCCCGCGACCGAAGCACACGACACGGAGCTGACGGCACGGGGCTGACGGTACGGAGATGACGGCACGGGGCTGACGGCATCGACCGTCCTGCGCGGGGCGTCGTGGTCAGCGGGTGCCCGCCTCGGCGCGCGAGTAGAACGCGGCGAGGTCGTGGGGGTTCTTGGTGTAGACGTCGATCTCGTGGACCGTGCCGTCCTGGACCTGGTGGATCTCGACCATGGTCAGCGGGAACTGTTCTCCTGTGCTGTGTGCCGTGAGCGTCCCGGTGAGCTTCCCGACGACGCCCGTGGGACCCTCGAAGACCTCGGCGTCGGTGAGGGCGACGCTCGCGTGGCCCATCATCGCGCCCAGCACCGACTGCACGAACACCTCGCGACCCTGGTGCACGCCTCCGTAGGGGAGCCCGCTCGGCTCGTCGACGATCACATCGGGGGCCAGCCGGGCCAGGACACCTGGCACGTCGCCCTTGCCCAGCGCGTCGTACAGCCCTCGTACGACATCCGCCGGGCTCTGCGTCACCGTCTCGGTCCGGTCACTCATGGTGTGTGCCCCTTTCAGGCTTGTCCAGGTACGCGGGCCCCTGCGGGACTCGGTACGTGAACGGTCGGGCCCCGAGTGGAACGGGGCAGGCACCATGCAACGGGAGACGGCCGTGACGGGGGAGTGCCTGCCGTGAGGGGTACTGGCAGGGACCCCCACGCGGCGCACGGCCTGCCTACCCTGTCCTCATGGACAACAGGGACGCGGTCAGCGCCTTCCTCCGCTCGCGGCGCGAGCGCATCACCCCCGAGCAGGCGGGTCTGCCCGTGTACGGACAGCGACGGGTGCCCGGACTGCGCAGGGGCGAGGTCGCCACGCTCGCCGGGGTGAGCGTCGAGTACTACACACGCCTGGAGCGCGGCAACCTCCAAGGGGTCTCCGACAGCGTCCTGGACGCCCTCGGCCGGGCTCTGCGGCTCGACGTCACCGAACGCATGTACCTCTACGACCTCGCCCGTGCCGCGGGACCGGCACCCCGGGCGCGGACCCGGCAGAAAGCGGCCCGGCCCACGGTGCGGCCGAGCGTGACGCGGATCGTCGAAGGCATGCCGCACCTGCCGGCGTACGTGATGAACAACCGCCTCGACGCACTGGCCGCCAACCCGCTGGGCCGGGCCCTGTACGCCCAGATGTACGCCGACCCGACCTGCGAGGCCAACGTCGCCCGGTTCGCGTTCCTCAACCCGGTAGCCCGAGCGTTCTACACCGACTGGGACCGCATGGCCCGCTTCGCCGTGGGCGCGCTGCGCGTGGAGGCGGGCAAGAACCCGTACGACCGGGAACTGTCGAACCTCATCGGTGAACTGTCCACCCGCAGCGACGCCTTCCGCGTGATGTGGGGATCCCACGACGTGCACGTCTTCCGCGACACCACCAAACGCCTCCACCACCCGCTCGTCGGCGACCTGGAACTCGACCAGGAGACCATGAGCCTGCCGGACGAGAGCGGTCTGAGCGTGGTCGTCTACAGCGCACCTCCGCGCACCGCCTCCGAGGACGGCCTGAAACTGCTCGCCAACTGGTCCGCCGGGCAGGAGCAGGACGCGGAATCCGTCGAGGAGCCCCCGGCCCGGCAGATCTGACGGTGGGCACGGGGCCCGGTGGGACGCAGGCCGTGCTGTGGCACGGCGCCCAGTGAGACAGAGGCCGCCGGGCGCACCGGCCCGTCACCGTGAAGTGTCCGCCTCCACCCCTGTCCCTCGCTCCGCCTCCCTCGTCGAGGCGAGCTTCCTCCTGACGTTCTCCGCGTCCGGCATCCCCAGCTCGGTGAAGAGCGTGAGCGCCCGCTCGTAGTGGCCGACGGCTGATCCGCTCGCGCCGAGCGCCCCATGCGCGTCGCCGAGTCCGCTGTGCGCACGGGCCTGGACGCCCCGGATGCCGGTGTCCTCGGCGATGCTCAGGGCGTCGGCGTAGTGGGTGAGGGCCTCCTCGGGCAGCCCGCAGGAGTTCACGGCCTCCCCGAGCCCGACGAGCGCCCGCGCCTCACCGTCCCGGTCGCCGTTCTGGCCGTAGATGGCGAGAGCCTCCCGGTGGAGCCCGGCGGCCCGTGTGTGCTCGCCCCGTCGGGTCAGCACCGTGCCCAGTCCGAGCAGCGCGCCCGCCTCGCCGTACCGGTCGCCGATCTCCCGGAACAGGTCCAGCGCCTGCTCCTGACGGGATCCGGCGGAGTCCAGCAGTCCGAGGCGCGTCTCGACCGTGCCGAGGTCGTTCAACGAGTGGGCGAGCAGGTACTGGTTGCCGATCCGGCGCAGCAACTCCAGCGCGTGCCGCAGGTGTTCGGCCGCCTGGACGTAACGCCCGCGCTGCCCCTCCACGCTGGCGAGGTTCTTCAGGACCATTGCCTCGCCCGACCGGTCGCCGACACCCCGGTACAGCACCAGCGCCTGTTCCAGGTACTCCACCGCCGACCGGAAACGGCCCAGCCGCTCCTCCACCAGGCTCAGGTTCACCAGCGCGCGGGCCTGTCCCACCGGGTCGTCGGCCTTCTGGAACAGGGCCAGAGCGGCCTGGAGATGGTCGCGGGCGGGCTCGTGCCGTGACAACTGCCAGTAGGCGGTGCCCAGTCCGAGCAGCGCGCGTGCCTCGCTCGCCAGGTCGCCGAGGGTCCGGGCGGCGTCCCGGGCGTGGCCGTGGATGGTGAGGCCGTCGGTGTGGTGGCTGCTGCTGAGGTAGCGGTACAGCACGGAGGAGAGAAGTACGGCGTGCCGGGGCCGGCCGTGCGCCACGGCGAACGCGGACATCGCCGTCAGACAGGTCCGTTCGGTGTTCAGCCACTCGCGCGCCGTGCCCGGGTCGGGCAGGTCCGGGAGCGTGGTGGGTGACTCCCTCACGGTGGGCCGCAGATGGGCTTCCGCCGGGTGCAGCCGGTCCATCGCCGCTGAGGCCGTGGCGAGGTAGTGGTCGAACAGCCGGTCCAGCGCGGCCTGGCAGGCGCCGGGTCCGTCCTCGGCCGCGGCGAGCCGGGCGGCGTAGGCGCGCAGCAGGTCGTGCATCCCGAACCGCGCCCGGCCCGTGGGCCCCGCCAGGTGCGCGCGGGTGAGCAGGTCGAGGGCGCGGCGGGCGTCGGCGGGAGTGGAGTCGGTCAGCGCCGCGGCGGCGTGGGCGTCGAGATCCAGGCCGGGATGCAGACCGATCAGCCGGAAGATGTGACGGGCGCCCTCCGGCAGCTGCCGCAGCGACCAGGAGAACACCGAGGCGACCGCCGCGCGCGGATCGCCGTCCGCGTCCAGCAGCTCCAACCTCCTTTGCTGGTCGGCGAGTTCGGCGACCAGGTCGGTGAGCGGGTCGGTGGGCCGGGAGGCGGCGAGTTCCGCGGCGACCCGCAGCGCCAGCGGCAGCCGGGCGCACTGCGCGGCGAGCAGGTCCACCGCCTCGGGCTCCGCCTCGGCGCGGGCACCGATCAGACGGCGCAGCAGGGCCGCGGCGGCCTCGGCGGGCAGCAGCTCCAGATGGAGACGCCGGGCGCCCTCCCGCGCGACCAGGCCCGCGAGCCGGTCCCTGCTGGTCACGAGCACCGCGCAGGAGGGTGTGCCGGGCAGCAGCGGGCGGACCTGCTCGACGGTGGCGGCGTTGTCCAGCACGATCAGCATGCGGCGGTCCGTGACCTCGGTGCGGTAGCGCGCGGCGCGGTCGTCGGTGTCCACCGGCACGTCCTGCGCCGGTACGCCGAGCGCGCTGAGGAACCGGGCCAGCGCGTCGGCGGCGGTCAGCGGCTGGTCGGGGTCGTAGCCGCGCAGGTTCACATACAACTGCCCGTCGGGGAACCGGTCCCGGACCCGGTGTGCCCAGTGCACGGCCAGTGCCGTCTTGCCCACCCCGGCCGTCCCGGACACGGCCGACACGACCACGGCGGAGGGCCGCTCCCCACCGGAGACCAGCAGGTTGTCCAGGTCGGCGAGTTCCGTCATGCGCCCGGTGAAATCGGCGATGTTCATCGGGAGTTGGGCGGGGACAACACGGGGTCTCGGCGGCGGTGCGGTGTCGAGGAGGCTGAGCGTGCCGGCCGTGGAGTCCGTTGCCGCGCCGGAGTCAGGGGTCTTGGCCGCCGGGACAGTGACCTGCCGACCTGGCCGTGCGGCGGAGTTCGTGGCGGGTCGCGGCTGCGGGGGAGTGGACCGGCCGCCCAGGAGGGCCAGATGTTCCTGGCGTGCCTCCGCCCCGGGCCGGGTCCCCAGCTCCTCGGCGAGCCGCTGACGTAACGCCGCGTAGCAGGTCAGCGCCTCGGGTGCGCGCCCGGCAGCCCGCAGTGCCCGCATCAGGGTGACGGTGAGAGGTTCGACCAGCGGATGCTCGGCGACCAGCACGGTGAGGGTGTCGACGACCGCCAGCGGTCCGCCGACCTCGAGTTCGGCCTCCGCCCATGCCGTCACGGCGTCCAGCCGCTGCCGTTGCCAGGCCTCGCGGGTGCGGGCCACCCAGTCCCCGGAGAGTCCGGCGAGCGGCTCGCCGTGCCACAGCCCCATCGCCTCACGCAGCGCCTCGAGCGCGAGCGCGCCGGTCTCCGAACCGCTGTCCGCCGTCGACTTCCTTGCCCGCGCGACCAGTTGCCGGAACCGGTGCACATCGACGAGGTGCGCCGGCACGTCGAGCCGGTAGCCGCCCGAACCCCGCAACAACGAGGGCGAGTTGCCATCCGTCGGGCTGCCACCCGCCGCCCCCGCGTTCACCAGCAGCGCGGGCCAGGCCTCCGCGACGACACGACGGATCCGGGCGACGTGCGCGTAGAGCGAGGCACGCACCCGGGCCGGGGGATCCTCCCCCCACACCCGGTCGATCAGCGTCTCGGCGGTGACCCACCGTCCCGCGTCCGCCAACAGCGCTGCCAGCACGGTCCGTTGCTTCGCCGGACCCAGATCCACCGATCGGCCCGACACCCATAACTCCACGGGTCCAAGCAGCCGAAAGCCCGTCACACCCGCACCCCTTAAGACCTCTCCCCGCACATCACCCAATCACCCACCCGGCCTCCCGAGCAAGATTTCCGCAAGGTTCCCGACCACCTCACAGGTGCAGAGTGATCACACCGGGCCACCAGGCAGCGCGGCTGCCGCGACGAACCGCCACCAACCGTCGCCCCACAGGCCCAGAGACGGACCGCACGCCCGTGAGCGACAGGGGTGCTCACGGACGTGCGGTCGATCGTCCCCTCGGTGCGGCAAGGCCCCGTGTGTCATCGACCGCGCGGCGGGGCCGGCGCCAACTCGGCAGGCCGGACAGCTCGGTTCACCGCCCTCACACCGGCAGCCCCCTCATCGACTCACGACGATTCGCGCACGACGAGCTCAGTAGGCAGCCTGACGCGCCTGCGCGCCGTCTCGGGGTCGTCGATCTCCTCCAGGAGGATGCGGGCGATCATGGCGCCGATCTCCTCGACGGGCTGGCGCACGGTGGTGAGGGGCGGATTGGTGTGCCGGGCGATGAAGGAGTCGTCGAACCCGACCACGGCCACGTCGTCGGGGACGCGCCTGCCCTGCCTGCGCAGCTCCGCCAGGGCCCCCGCCGCCATGACGTCCGAGGCGACGAACAAGGCGTCCAGCTCGGGGACCCGTTCAAGGAGTGAACGCATAGCCGCCTCGCCGCCCTCCTCGGTGAAGTCGGCCGAGGCCACGAGTCGGTCCGCGGCCTGGTGGCCCGCCTTCTCCAGGGCCTCACGCCAGCCCTGGAGGCGGCTGCGCCCCACCTCCATGTCGAGGGGTCCGCTGATCGTGGCGATGGTGCGCCGGCCCCTCGCGAGGAGGTGGTCGACGGCCGTCGCGGCCCCGCCCGAGTTGTCGGAGTGGACGTGACTGAGCGACTCGTCGGGGGAGCGGCGTCCGGCGAGCACCGTGGGCAGCCCCATGTCCTCCAGCAGCCCCGGCAGCGGGTCGTGCTCGTGCACGGAGACGAGGAGCACTCCGTCGACACGCCGTTCCGCGACCGACTTGGTGAGCTGGTCCCGCTCGGACTGGTCGCGGATCAGGACCAGTTGGAGCTGTGTGCGGGTCTCCGCGAGGGCGGTGCTGACACCGCGGATGACCGCCGAGAAGTAGGGCTCCGAGCCCAGTCTGCTCTCCGACTCGGGGATCACGAGGGCCACGGAGTTCGTCCGGCTCGTCACCAGCCCCCGGGCGACCGAGTTCGGGACGTAGTCCAGCTCGGCGATGGCGGCGAGGACGGCGGCCCTCGCCTTCTCGCTGACGAGCTCGGAGCCGTTGATGACTCGTGAAACCGTGGTGCGTCCGACGCCCGCGCGCGCGGCCACGGTGATGATGGTCGGGCGTTGCCTTTCCCCCATGACGCCTCCCTCGCTCGGCGATGCCTGGACGGCTTCCACCTGCGCATTGTGCCAGACCTGAGGAGAGCTCCCGCCGGCCCCGGGCAGGGGGCCGCGACATCTTTCCGCAACGAAGTGGATTCAACTTCTTGACAGAGGCCTTTCGTGGCGGCCAGGCTGCGGGCTCCCGGGTGGGTACGTTCCCATCGCCGATTGGGAACGTACCCACCGAACAAATCGTGCCTTGTGGAGCGGACCGCAGGGTGCGAACTCCGGTGCGTCAGCGCCGCCGCTAGGAGGATGAAATGGACAAGTTCCGAAGCGCCTTGCGTACGAAAGTCGTGGCCGCCGTGTCGGTCGCCTCGGCTCTCGGACTGATCGTGGGCTGCGGTGGCAGCGACGGGGGGACCGGTGGGGGCAAGAAGGACGGCAAGGTCACCATCACCATGGGGCTCTTCGGTGTCATGGGCTTCAAGGAGACCGGCCTGCTCGACAAGTACATGAAGGAGCACCCGAACGTCGTCATCAAGGCGGACGTCGCGGGCGACGAACAGACCTACTACACCGCCCTCCAGACCCACTTGGCCGCGGGCAGCGGACTCAAGGACATCCAGGGCATAGAGATTGGTAGGGCCAAGGAACTGTCCGACACCCAGCAGGACAAGTTCGTCGACCTCGCCGGAGTGGCCGGCACCGACCACTTCCTGCCGTGGAAGCAGAGCCAGGTCACCACCGCCGACAAGAAGGTCATCGGCCTCGGCACCGACATCGGCCCCATGGCGGTCTGTTACCGCAAGGACCTCTTCGAGCAGGCCGGCCTGCCCACCGACCGCGACGAGGTCGCCAAGCTGTGGGAGGGGGACTGGTCGAAGTACGTCGACGCGGGCAAGCGCTTCAAGAAGGACTCGAAGGACGACAAGGTCGCCTTCATGGACAGCTCCAGCGGGCTCTTCAACGCCATGATCTACGGCAGCTCCCAGCAGTTCTACGACAAGCAGGGCAAGCTGATCTACGCCACCAACCCCGTCGTGACGGACGCGTGGAAGCTGGCCTCCGAAGCCGCCACCTCCGATCTGACCGCCAAGCTCCGCCAGTTCCAGCCCGGTTGGGACCCCGGCCTGGCCAACAGCACCTTCGCCAGCACCGTCTGCCCGGCGTGGATGCTCGCGCACATCAGCGAGAAGGCCGGACCGGCGAACAAGGGCAAGTGGGATGTCGCCAAGGCGCCGAAGGGTGCCAACTGGGGCGGGTCCTTCCTCGGGGTGATGGAGAAGAGCCCCGTGAAGAAGGAGGCACAGGACCTCGTCGCCTGGCTCACCGCCCCCGAGCAGCAGGCCTACCTCTTCGAGAAGATCGGCAACTTCCCCTCGTCGCAGACCGCGTTGGAGATGCCCGAAGTCGTCGACGCCACTTCCGACTACTTCAACGGCGCGCCCATCGGCCAGATCTTCGGCGCCGCGGCCAAGGAGATCCCCGACGAGCAGGTGCTGGGCCGCAAGGACGGCACCATCAAGGACATCTTCTCCCAGGGCCTGACCTTGATCGAGGCGCAGAACAAGAGCCCGAACGAGGCCTGGAAGACCACTGACGAGCGCATCGAGAAGGCCGCCGGCTGACCTGGAGTCCCTGTCCGCCGTAGCCCGGCGACCCGCGCGTGGCCCGTACGGGTCGCCGGGCCCCTGCCCCCTCTCCACCTCTCCAGGAAGGACGCCTTCCGGTGGCCATCTCCACCTCCACACCCCCCGAAGGCGCGCCCGGCATCGGAGCGGAGCGCCAGCGGCGCCGTACGCTGCTGCACCGCCTCGACGTCCGGGGCGCCCCGTACGCCTTCGTCGCCCCGTTCTTCGTCGTGTTCGCCGCCTTCAGCTTCTACCCGCTCGTCTACACGTCGTGGATCTCGCTGCACCGCGTCGAACTGTCGACCCTGAGCCTCATGGAGTGGGTCGGCTTCGACAACTACACGGCGCTGTGGGAGGACGACCGGTTCTGGAACGCGCTGCTCAACACCTTCACCATCGGCGTCCTGTCGACCGTGCCGCAGCTGCTGATGGCGCTCGGGCTGGCGCACCTGCTCAACTACCGGATGCGCGGCTCGACGTTCTTCCGTGTCGCCGCGCTGACGCCGTACGCCACGTCGGTCGGTGCCGCGGCCCTCGTGTTCACGATGCTCTTCGAGCGCGACTTCGGCATGATCAACTGGGTGCTGAGCCTCTTCGGTGTCGACAACCTCGATTGGGAGAACAACAAGTGGGCCGCCCAGACGGCGATCTCCTCGATCGTGATCTGGCGCTGGACCGGCTACAACGCACTGCTCTACCTCGCCGCCATGCAGGCGATCCCGCGCGACCGCTACGAGGCCGCGGCGATCGACGGCGCCTCGCGGTGGCAGCAGTTCCTCAAGGTCACCGTCCCCGGCATCCGTTCCACCATCGTGTTCACCATCGTCCTGTC
Source organism: Streptomyces sp. NPDC090106 (assembly GCF_044747265.1). NCBI lineage: Bacteria > Bacillati > Actinomycetota > Actinomycetes > Kitasatosporales > Streptomycetaceae > Streptomyces > Streptomyces sp. NPDC090106. The sequence goes on from NZ_JBIVDS010000012.1 coordinate 162,499, forward strand.
CACGATCGGCGCCACGCAGCTCTTCGGTGAGCCCCTGATCTTCGGCCAGGGGCCGAACGGCATCACCGGGGGAGCCGACAACCAGTACCAGACGCTGGGTCTGCTGCTGTACGAGGAGGGCTGGAAGAACTACCAGATGGGGCGGGCCGCCACGGTCGCCTGGGCGATGTTCCTGCTGCTCATCATCATGTTCGTCGTCCAACGAATCGTCAGGCGCTTCCTCGCGCGCAGGACCTGACCGGGAGATCCCCATGACCACAGACAGCATCCCGGTCCGGGCGACGGACACCCGCTCCGGCACCGCGCGCACGACCCGCAAGGCCACCCCGCCCGGTCAACGGCGCACCCGGCTGTTCCGGCACCCGGGCGCCGGACGCCAGCACCACGCGGGACCCCTCGCCTACATTCTGCTGGGGCTCGCCGCGCTGGTCTCACTGTTCCCGCTGTACTGGACGATGGTGGCGGCCTCGACCGACAACACGCGCGTCACCCAGACACCCCCGCCCTTCCTGCCGGGACCCCATCTGCTGGAGAACCTCGGCAAGGCATGGCAGGACGCCGCGCTCGGCAAGGCCATGCTCAACAGCCTGATCGTGGCCGGAGCGATCGCCCTGTCCACCGTCCTGTTCGCCACCCTCGCCGGCTTCGCGTTCGCCAAACTCCGCTTCAAGGGCCGCAACATCCTGCTGATGCTCGTGATCGGCACGATGATGGTGCCGCCCCAACTGGGCGTCGTACCGCTGTTCATGATGATGACGGAACTGGGCTGGGGCCAGAAGCTGCCCGCCGTCATCTTCCCCACCCTCGTCAGCGCCGTCGGCGTGTTCTTCATGCGGCAGTATCTGTCCGAGGCGTTGCCCGACGAACTCGTCGAGGCCGGACGGGTGGACGGTGCGCACTCGCTGCGCATCTTCTGGAGCATCGTGCTGCCGATCGCCCGGCCGCCCATGGCCGTCCTCTTCATGATCACGTTCGTGCACGCCTGGAACGACTTCTTCTGGCCCTTCATCGTGCTCGACATGACCAACCCGACGGTGCCCGTCGCCCTCACCCAGCTCAGCGCGGGCTACGTACGCGACCAGTCGCTGATCATGGCGGGCGCACTGCTCGGCACCCTGCCCCTGCTCGCCCTCTTCGTCGTCTTCGGCCGGCAGATCGTCGGCGGCATCATGCAGGGGGCGGTCAAGGGATGAACGCCGCGCCGTCGCCCCGTTGCCGCGGTCCGTCAACTCCCGTGCCCCACCGTACTTTCGACTTCCCCGAACATGATCTGGAAGGACCCACGTGAGCACCGCAATCCGACGCGTCGCGCCCGCTCCGCAGCACATCGACGCCCGCACCTTTCCGCCGGGATTCACCTGGGGCACCGCGACCGCCGCATACCAGATCGAGGGTGCCGCCTCCCTCGACGGACGCACTCCCTCGATCTGGGACACCTACTCGCACACGCCCGGCAAGGTGCGCAACGGTGACACCGGTGACGTCGCCACCGACCACTACCACCGCTGGCGCGAGGACGTCGAGATCATGGCGGACCTCGGAGTGAGCGCGTACCGGTTCTCGCTGTCCTGGTCGCGCGTCCAGCCCACCGGCCGCGGCCCGGCCGTCGAAAGGGGGCTCGACTTCTACCGAGCGCTGACCGACGCACTGCTGGAGAAGGGCATCGAACCGGTGGTCACCCTCTACCACTGGGACCTGCCGCAGGAGTTGGAGGACGCCGGCGGCTGGCCGGAGCGCGCCACCGCCGACCGGTTCGCCGACTACGCGACCCTCGCGGCCCGGGCCCTGGGAGACCGGGTGAAGACCTGGATCACCCTCAACGAGCCCTGGTGCAGCGCCTTCCTCGGATACGGCTCAGGTGTCCACGCGCCCGGCCGCACCGACCCGGTCGCCGCCCTGCGCGCGGCCCACCACCTCAACCTCGCCCACGGCAAGGCCGTACAGGCACTGCGCGCCGAACTGCCCGCCCGCGCGGAGACGTCCATCACGCTCAACATCCACCACGTCCGCCCGCTGACCGAGTCGGCCGAGGACCTCGACGCGGCACGGCGGATCGACGCGCTGGCCAACCGCGTCTTCACCGGCCCCCTGCTCCAAGGCCAGTACCCCCAGGACCTCCTCCAGGACACGGCGAGCCTCACCGACTGGTCCTTCGTGCGGGACGGCGACACCGCCACCATCCACCAGCCGCTCGACTTCCTGGGCGTCAACTACTACACGCCCACGGTCGTCTCCGCGGCCACCGGCGAGGCCAGCCACGGCTCCGACGGTCACGGCGCGAGCGAGCACAGCCCCTGGCCCGGCGCCGACGCCGTCGCCTTCCACCGCCCGCCGGGCAGCACCACCGCGATGGGCTGGGCGGTCGACCCCACCGGTCTGTACGACCTGCTCACCCGTCTCAAGGCCGATTTCCCCGCGCTGCCCCTGATGATCACCGAGAACGGGGCCGCGTTCGACGACTACGTGAACCCGGAGGGCGAGGTCGCCGACCCCGAACGCATCGCCTACCTCCACGGCCACCTGTCCGCCGTGCACCAGGCGATCAAGGCCGGCGTCGACGTCCGGGGCTACTTCCTGTGGTCCCTGCTGGACAACTTCGAGTGGGGGTACGGCTACAGCAAGCGCTTCGGAGCGGTCTACGTCGACTACCCGACCGGCAAGCGCATCCCCAAGTCCAGCGCGCGCTGGTACGCCGACGTGACCCGGACGGGCAGTCTGCCGGAGGAGGGCGGCTGGAAGCGGTGAGCGGGGGAGGCCGTGCGGCCTCCTGATGCGACCAAGGCCGCCTCGTCATCGGATCACGATGACGGCCCCGTGCCCCGGGCCCTGCGTCTGGGGCCGGGGCCGGGCCGGGGAAGGCGATGGGTCAGAGGCCCGCACGGTGCGACTGCGAGTGTCCGGTCGTACGTCAGTCGAGCAGCCCCGCCGTCTGTGCCAGTACCGCCGCCTGGACGCGGTTGGTGCAGTCGGTACGGGTGAGGATGCTGCTGATGTGGGCCTTGACCGTGCCGGAGCTCAGGTGGAGCCGGGTGGCGATCTCGGCGTTGGAGAGGCCGGTGCCCAGCAGCCGCAGGACGTCCCGTTCTGTCGGTGTGAGGTTCGCGATCCGACGTGAGGCGACGTCGCTGCCCTGCCCCGACTTGGCCCGGAAGTCGACGAGTTGGCGGGTGACCTGCGGGGCGAGCACGGGTTCTCCGGCTGCGGCGCGGCGTACGGCGTCGATGAGGTCGTGGGGGCCGGTGTCCTTGAGGAGGTAGCCGTGGGCTCCGGCGCGCAGGGCGCTGGTGACGGTCGCCTCCTCGCCGAAGGCCGTCAGCATGACCGCTCGGGTGCGGGGCGAGTGACGGGCGATCTCGGTGACCGCGCTGATGCCGTTGCCGGGCATACGGATGTCGAGGAGGGCGACGTCGACGGTATGGACGCGGCAGGCCTCGACGGCCTCGCGGGCGTTCTGCGCCTCGGCGACGATACGGATCTCGTCGTCGTTCTCCAGGATCAGACGGACCCCGGCGCGCATCAGCGCCTCGTTGTCGGCGATCAGGACTCGGATCATCGGCTCAGTGTAGAAGCGCCAAGATCAGCAGGGCGACGCTGCCGCCGATCGTCGGCAGCAGCACCAGCAGCGCCGCGCAGCCGCCTCCCAGCAGGCGGGGCCAGGTGAGGACCTCCGTGGACAGCGGTGGCCGGGAGCCCGCCCCGTCGGACAGCGGCTTGGGCGAAGTGGCGTACGCGGACGGCGCGTCGGGCCGGACGGGTATGCGGGCGCAGAGGGCGAAGCCCCCTTCCGGGCGTGGTCCGGCGTGGAGGGAACCCCCGAGCAGGCCGATCCTCTCCTGGAGGCCGACGAGCCCACTGCGGTTCCCGTCCCCGGGTGAACAGGGCACGGGCGGGGCGTCGTTGACGACCGAGACCACCACCGTGTCCCCTTCGCCGTGGAGCGTCACACGGACCGGTGCGCCGGGCGCGTGCTTCAGCGCGTTGGCCAGCCCTTCGCGGGTCACCCGGTGGACGGCCTGCCGGGTACGGGCGTCCGCCTCCATCGACTCGGTCGCGTTCCAGTGGAGTTCGGCGTCGGCCCCCGCGTTCCGGGAATCCGCGACCAGGGCCGCGAGGTCCTCGCGGGTTCCCCGCTCGCCGCTGTCCTTGTCGGACCGGTGACGGAGGACGCCGAGGATGCCGCGCAGTTCGTCCATGGCCGTTCCGGCGGTGGTGTGCAGCAGTTCGGCCTGGGCGGCCAGTTGGGGTGCCTGTCGCTCGGCGGCTAGCTGAAGGGCGCCCGCGTGCACGGATATGAGGCCGATGCGGTGCCCGAGCAGATCGTGCATCTCGGCGGCGATGCGCGCCCGTTCCTCCATGCGGGCCGCCTCGTCGTTGAGGAGACGAGCCTGTTCGAGGTAGGCGTTGCGTTCCCGCAGCAGCCTCGTCAGCGGGCGGCGACGCCCCATCATCACGCCGGACAGCGCGGGCAGCAGGATGAACAGCGCGGTCGCGCCGGCTCCGACGACCAGGTACCGCATGGCCGGGAGCCCGCTGAGGGACTGGGCGGCGATCGACAGGAGCACCGCTCCGGCACCGCTCGCCCCGATCACACCCCAGGCGCGACGCAGGGGAGCGACGCGACGCATCGCGGACCACACGACGCACGGCACCACCACCATCGCCCACACGTTGTCCCCGGCGATCACCGGCACGCAGCCGAGCACCGTGAGGGCCGGGTACATCCGCCGCGCGGGCACGAGCAGTGCCGTCCACACCCCGAGCAGCGTCACCACGACCGGATGCGCGGGCGGAATCAGCGGAACCGGCGCCAGCGAGCACAGCAGGACCAGACAGGCGAGTACGGACTCGGTCACGACCGTGCGCCGGGGTGCGGCGCGCACCGCCCTCCGGATCGCGTCGGCCTCGCGGCGCGCGCCTGTGTGCAGTAGTGCTGCCGGATTCACGTTTCCTCTCTCTGGACGCCGTTCTCAAGGGCGTCTCTCGTCATACGTGTCGGCGGACCGCGGTGGACACAGGTACGGGTGCGGACACAGGCACGGGTGCAGGTGTGTCAGGGTGTCGGTGCCGCTCCGCCCGGGAACCGGAGCACCGGCTCCGCCCGCAGCCCGGCGATGTCCGCTCCGCTCTCGGTCAGCACGCGTTCGATCTCCGCCGCGGACTCCGCATCCGTCCCCTTGTCCAGCAGCGCGGCCAGCAGGTGGGTCGTACCGACCGTGGGCGAGCCCTGAGCGGCGGCGGTGAACTGGGCGACGTGCAGGAGCCGTCGCTCGAAGTCGGCGTGGGCGTGCACCTCCTGGGGCTCCTTCCGCGTCACCCCGGCGGTCGGAAGCAGTACCTGGGCGACAGCATCCTGTCGTACGCCGTGCCGACGCAGGAGCGCGGCCCCCTGGTTCGCCTCCGTCAGCGTCGCGGGCAGCTCACGGCCCGCGACGGTCAACGACCGCTCCAGCGCCAGAATGCCCAGCAGCACATCGACGGGCTCGACCTCCGACGCCCCCCGCCGCGCCGCCCCCCGTGGTGCCTCGATCCGCACCGCACCCACGACCGCGGAACCGAACCCGGCGCCGCCCCCGAATATCCAGGCGGTGAACTTCCGGGTCAGCGGATTGCCGCTCTTGCCGAACGTCCCCGCCTTGCGCAGGATCATCACCGAGTTGGGCTCGGGGACTTCGTCGCCGCCCCGCAGCGCGTCGAGCGCCGTAGAGGCAGCCGGGACATCGACCCTCTCCAGCACCATGGCCTCGCGGGCCCGTGTATCGGGCAGCCCGACCAGTGCGCGCGCCACATGCCGGACGCGCACGGAGACGGTGCCCTCCTCCCGCGCGGCCTCCAGGGCCTTGCGCAGGCAGGCCCGCAACGCCCCCGTCATCGGCGGCAGTTCACGGTGTTCGGGCTCCTGCCCCGGTTCCTCCTTCTGTCTCTTCCCGCGCAGCCTCTTGAGTTCCTCCAGCCGGACCTCCCGCAGGAACGCGTCGATCTCCTGCTCGTCGGCCGGGCTGCCCGTCGTGCCGTCCCCCGCGTCCTCGCTGACCCACACGGATGTGCCCCGGGAGCCGATCGCACCACCGAGCGAGCCGGAGGCCCTCATCCCGGGTGCGATCGCGGAACCCGCGGCCCAGTCACCCGACACGAGCGCGTACAGCAGGCTCTCCGTACCGACGTCCTCGCGTTCCTGCCTGTCGACCGTGCGCATCGCCTCCAGCACGAGCTTGACGACGTCCTTCTCGAACTCGGTGGTCATGCCGGTGTCGTGGTCGGACATTCGCTGATCCATCGGGGTGTCTCCCTCTCGGTGGTGTCACCTGCCGAGAAGGACGCTAGCCCGCGATCTCCGGCCTGCCGTCTGCCGACCGGCCATACCTCCCGGCCGACTGGCCATGCCTCGGGTCCGACCTGCCATGCCGCCCGGCCGATCGGTCATGCCTCACGTCCGATCGGCCCGGATCTTCCGTGCCGCGGTCCTCAGTCCGTTCCGGGCTGGACGAGTTTGAACGCCACTCTCGCGGCGGCACTGGAGGAGAGGGCGGTGTCGATGCAGAAGGAGCGGAAGTCGTCCAGGACGTCCAACGGGCTGCGACCGGCGTCGGCGGCGATGGTGATGGCCATCCGGTGGGAGGCGTACGGCACGAATCCACCGGCGTGACCGAGGATGAACCTGATGCGGGGGAACCGCCGGATCACGCCGTTGCGCACCAGGAGATAGGCGGCGCGGGTGGTGTCGAGGAGGAAGTCGGCGGCGAAGGGCGGTATGCGTCGACCGCGGGAACCGGGAGTTCGGCGGGGTGGACGAACACCACCGCGCCGCGTTCGTCCAGCGTGTGCCACAACTCGTCCTGGCCGGAAGCTCCCAGGTACCCGCCCGCGTTGTTGGCGAGGAGGGTGACGCCGTCGGCGCCCGCTGGGTCCAAGGCATGCGCCGCTTCTCGGGCCGCTGCCGCGCTGTCCGGGAGTGGCACGGTGGCGACCTCGGCCTGGGCGTCGCCAACTCCGTCGTCGCCGTGGAGAACGGCGTCACCCGGGTCGACGCCTCCCTCGCGGGCCAGGGCGCGGGCGCCCGCAACTGCCCCCTGGAGGCGTTCATCGCGGTCGCCGACCTGATGGGCTGGGAGCACGGCTGCGAGCTGTTCCCCCTCATGGACGCCGCCGACGACATCGTGCGCCCGCTCCAGGACCGCGAGGTCCGCGTCGACCGGGAGACCCTCACCCTCGGCTACGCGGGCGTCTACTCCAGCTTCCTGCGCCATGCCGAGGCCGCCGCACGACGGCACGGGGTCGACACCCGGACGATCCTGGTGGAGGCGGGCCGACGCGGCATGGTCGGCGGCCAGGAGGACGTGATCATCGACATCGCCCTCGACCTGGCGACGGGGGCCACGACCTGACCGGGCCTCGGGGCATCGGGTCCCGAGGCCAAGGGCGTGGACACGAGGAGCGCTTCTATTCCAGGTCGGCGCCGGGCCTGGAGACCTCGTAGCCGGTCGGCGCGAGCTTCATGACCACGTGCTCCAGGTGGCCGGGCTCCACGGCCAGGCGTACGCCGCCCTCGCCGGAGACGCACTCCACGATCAACATGCGGTAGTGCATCCGGTTCCGCTCCCGGCCCTCGGTCTTACGGATTCTCACTATGCGTGCGTCCGCGGGCAGGTTCCGGCCGCGGGAGTTGGACGGATGGGGCTCCCACGACCAAGTGCCCCTCTCGATCACGAAGGTGCCACGCTCCCAGCGATCGGATCCCTCCGGACAGATCCGGCAAGTGATCGTGACGCGCCGGCCATCGATGAAACGGGCGGTGAGTCTGTCCTGCCGACCGTGCAGAATCCAGGCGGACATCACGACACCGAAGGAGAACCAGATGACGATCAGCAAGGCGCTTGGCATGGACGCATTCAAACAGTGACGCCGGGAGAAGGGCCAGCCCGGGCGCAGGAGCCGGAGGGATTCCGGGATTCACCCTGGCGCCTAGCGCACCCGCGGCAGCGGGACGTGTGCTCCCGGGCGACGCAAGGTGTGCCGGGACCCGCCTCGCGGTGTGCCGCCGACCGGCCGGGGGGGGGACTCCCCAAGAGGGTGCGACAAGTGCGCTCAGAGGGCCTGCCGTTGGCCTGTCGCATCCGAGACATCCGGCGAGGAGCCGCAGGGGCGGACCACCGCCGGGGTGTGAACACCTTCACCTGTATGCGAAAGAGTCATCGCGGGCGCGACCGGCCCCTGCCCCGGTTCCCGGCCAGGCCGGTCGCGCGCGGGAAAACCCTTTCGGCGCTGTCGGTGCCCCCTGTTAGCTTCTGGTGGCTCAAGTGATCAACGAGCCTCAATCGCTCACAGGGGAGGGCAACTTGAACGACGTCGGGAAGACCGTCAGGAAAAGATGGCTGGCGGTGGGAGCGTGCGTGGTCGCACTGGCTGCCTCAGCCGTCGGCACCGCGCACGCAGTGGAGAATCTGCCGCCGGAACAACCGCTCATCGCGGATCTCCAGTCGGGGGACAAGCCCTGCGCGACGGGTGACGACACCGTGTACGTGCCGACCGCGCCCAGGCTGAGCGCCGTGCTGTACGACCCGGAAGAGGACAACCAGCCCAGCGAGTCCAGCCCGCTGTCAGGCGAGTTCGAGGCGTGGTGGACGGACGCCGACGGCGTCGAGCAGCGTCGCACCTACACCACCATCACCCTCTCCTCGGGGTCGCGTCAGTACTGGACGACGCCCAGCGATCTGCCCGCGAACACCGTCGTCTCCTGGCACGTCCGCGCGAACGACGGTCAGGCCGTCTCCTCCTGGAGCGACGAGGGCGACGGGTCGGCCTGTTCGTTCGTCGTCGACGACACGAACCCCGATGCCCCGACGGTCGATTCGCCCGAGTACCCCACCCCCGACGAGGTCTTCTGGGTCGACGGGGTCGGCGTCTACGGTCACTTCACGGTCGACTCGCCGTCCGACGACGTGGTGTCGTACAGGTACAGCTTCCTGGGCGGCCCCAGTGGGACAGCCACCGCCGACCGGCTCGGTGGGGCCGTGACCCTGTCCTACCTCCCGCTCTCGTCAGGTCCCAAGAACCTGACGGTCCGCGCCATCGACCGCTCCGGACGCGGCAGCACGCAGGTCCGTTACGAGTTCAACGTGCAGGAGGGCCGTGCCCCTGTCGCGCGGTGGAAGCTGGACGACGCGGCGGGGTCCCGTACGGCCGCCGCCGAGACCGGCGCGCCCGCCCGGGCCGGCACCGGCGTCACCTTCGGCGGCCCGGCCCCCGCGGGCACCTCGACCAGTTCCACGGTCGCCCTCGACGGCAGCGGCCACGGTTTCCTCACTCCGGACGCCCCGGCCACCGACATCCGTGAGACCTTCGCCGTCAGTGCCTGGGTACGGCCGGCCGAGACCGGCCGCACCATGATCGTGGCCAGCCAGGACGCGGCCTCGGGACCCGGATTCACCCTCGGGCTGCGCGCCCAGGAGTCCGGTCCCCTCTGGTCGTTCGCCATCGCGGGGGCCCGGGTCTCCGGCGGTGCCCCCGAGACGGGGGAGTGGGCCCACCTCCTGGGCCTCTACGACGCCGAGACCGGACTGGCACACCTGTACGTCAACGGACAGGAGACGGGAGAGACGGTGGCGGCGACGCCCGCCGAGGCCGCCGGTGCCTTCCAGGTCGGACGTGCGCGCGGAACCGCCGGCTATCGCGACCGCTGGCACGGCGACGTCGCCGACGTACGCGTCCACGACCGTGTCGTGGTGCCCGGTGAGGTGACCGAGCAGGCATGGCGCAAGCCGAGTCTGGTCGGTCACTGGTCGCTGACGGACGCCACGGACGGCGTGAGCCCCGAGCAGTCGGGCGGCACACCCCTGCGGCTCGGCGGCGGTGCGTCGATCTACCGGGCCTCGGACGACTCCTGCCTGCCGGAGCTGGACCCGGACTGCCCCTACGTACCTCCGCCGCTGGTCGGTGACGGGCATCTGGCCCTGGACGGGGAGAGCGGATACGCCACCGCCGAGGCACCTGTGGTCGACACCGCGGACAGCTTCACCGTCGGCGTCGTCGTACGCCTCACGGACGCCGTCCCCGCCCACCCGATGACCGTGCTCTCCCAGGCCGGCGAGCACACGGACGCCTTCAAGGTCCGTTACGACCCCTCCACCTACAGCTGGCAGCTGGTCGTGCCCGAGCGCGACGAGGCCGGCGCGCCGGAGAAGGTGGTCTCGCAGATCACCGGCGCCGACGGGGGCGAAGGCCAGGGCCACCGGCTCGTCGTGGTCTACGACGACGCCACGGACTCCGTCAAGCTCTACGCGGACGGCTACACCAACGCCGGGGCCACCGCGACCCTGCCCAACGGCTGGCACAGTTCCGGTGCCCTCCAGATCGGCCGGGGCACGGCCGGTGACGGCTGGGGCGAGTATCTGCACGGTGACGTCGACGAACTGCAGGTCTACTCCGGCGCCCTGCGCGACCAGGACGTCTTGGCGCTCGGCCACGAGACCGACCCGTGCCTGTGCTGACCGCGTGACGCCCAACTGACGACGGCCCTCCGGAACCCGGTTCCGGAGGGCCGTCGCTTGTCCTGGCCTCGCGTCCCGCAGGTGATCGCGGCGCTGCGCGTCCTGCTCCCGGCCGTCCTCGCCGTGGCCGACGCGTGCACGGCGGTCCCGTGCTTCAGCGCAGTCGGCGGGCGCGCAGCACGAGGTCGTCGGTGTGGTGTGCGCCGGCTCCGCCGTCGGGTGCCACGCGTGGGCGTCGTTCGTCGACCTCGATCCGCCAGTCGTCGTCGAGGAGTTCCGCGACCGTGGAGGGCCAGACGTAGTCGGCGGGATCGAAGCCGTTCTCCAGCGCCTGCCGGGTGTCGATTCCCGCGTGGTGCACGAGCAGGAGCACACCGCCGGGTGCCACGGCCGCGAGGAGGGCGCGCTCGGCCGAGACGTCGGGGGTGCGCAGCAGGGCCGGGTACTGCGCGGAGACCAGGTCGAAGCCGGCCTCGGGGAGCGTGGCGTCGGTGAGACCGGCGTGCACCCAGTGAACCGTGGCTCCGGCGTCCTGCGCGTGCTGGGCGGCTCGGTCCAGAGCGACGCCGGAGACATCGAGGGCGGTGACGTCCCAGCCGCGGCGCGCGAGCCAGATGGCGTCGGCGCCCTCGCCGCACCCGACGTCCAGTACGCGGCCGGGAGGCAGCTCGGAGGCCTCGGCCACGAGAGCGCCATTGGCGTCGCCGCTCCACAGTTGCTGCCGGACGGCGTACCGGTCGTCCCACTCCGCCTGGACCGCCGGGTCGCCGAGGTATCCGTCGGTGGGCGATGCCTTGCCGGGGGCGGGCGGTCCCGCTGCGCTGTTGTCGGTCACGGACCCACCCTCGCCGACCGTGCCACCGGTGCGCCATCACTGTTGCCGGTTCGGCAAAAGAGCACGGGCACGACACGGGCACGACACGGGCACGACACGGGCGCGGGACGGGCGCGGCGCGGGCACGACACGGGCATGGCAGGCGCCGCTCCAGTCGGACAAGGTTTCGGCAAGGTCGCGGCAAGACCCGCATTCCACCATCGGTCCACGCACCGCCGAGGGGCCGGCGCGGGACGTGTTCTCCGCCGGAAGGTCGACTCATGGGAAAGGGACCTTGAATGAACGTCACATCACGCGCAGTCCGTGGAGCTCTCAGCGCGAGCGTCGTCGCCGCCACGGTGGCGGCGGTGAGCCTGTTGGCGCCGAGCCCGGCCGAAGCCGCCGCGAGCGACTGCCCGTCCGGCAGCCTGTGCGTCTGGGACGCGATCAACTACACGGGCAACCGGTGTAGTTGGAGCAGCGCCGACAGCGACTGGACCAGCGGGTCCGTGACGTGTTCATGGGCGGACGACCGCAACATCATGTCGGTCTACAACCACGGGACCTCCTCCTCGTACGAGGGGGTCGGCCTCTACTCCGCAGCGGGCTACTCGGGGTACCTCGGTTGTGTGGGACAGGGCGAGAAGGCTCCAGGCGTCAGCGGTGGCCCCGGAGTCAAGGTGCGGTCCCACAAGTGGCTCGCCAGCTGCTGAGTCCGGATACCGGACAGGGGTGAGTGCGGCACGGGCCGAGCGCCCGGCAGCGCCGTCAGGGGGCACACGCCCCACCGTCGCCGATGCGGTCCATGACGGCCCCGCGCGCCCGGCCACAACCCCTCGGCCGACTCACCCGTCCACAGCAGCACGAGCCACCGCACCCCGGCCCCGCCTCTCGGGCCGGGGTGCGGTGTGTGGCGCGAGGTTTCGACGGTCGTCTCAGCGGCGCACCAGCAGGGAGGTGACGCGGAGCCGGCCGCTGTGGATCCAGACGTCGGAGTACTCCACGGGGCGGTCGTCGGCCAGGTAGGTGACCTGCTGGAGGTACTGCACGGGTGCGCCCTCGTCGAGGGCGAGCGCGTCGGCCACCTCGGAGGTGGCCGCCTCCGCGCTGAAGGTACGCCGGGCCGTGGCGATCTTGAGGCCGTAGGTGCCCTCCAGGACGCCGAAGAGGCTGGCAGAGGTGAAGTCGACCTTCTCGATGCCGGGCGTGAGGTCGGTGCGGACGAAGTTGTGGAGCAGCGCGACCGGGCCTTGGTCGGTGCTGCGCACCCGCACCAGGCTCAGCACCGGGGTGGCGGGGGCGAGGTCCAGCAGGGCGGCGACGGGACGGGGCGGGACGATCAGCGAGCACGCGCGCACGGTGGTCGCGGTGACGATGCCCTGGCTGGCGAAGTCCTCGGAGAGCGTGCTGAGTTTCTGGGCGATGGCGGGTTCGATCGTCGTCGAGGTGACGAAGGTGCCGCGCCCGCGGACCTGACGCAGCAGGCCCTCCTCGATCAGCGTGGTCAGGGCCCGCCGGAGGGTGCCCCGGCTGACACCGAACTCCTGGGCCAGCTCCGGCTCGCTCTTGAGGCGGTAGTGCGCCGGCCAGTCGCCGCTGGCGATCCGCAGTCGGATGTGCTCCGAGATCTGGACATGGATCGCCGTGGGAACGTCACGCTGGATGTCCGGAAGTTCCCGTTTGTCGGCCGTCACGGTCGTTGCTTCTCCTTTTCCGGTGGGCCGGAGGACGGCTGTCGCTCCGGCCGTGGGGTGCCGTGCCCCGGCGGCTGCCGGGACACGGCGGTGGTGGCGGGTCAGTAGCTGGCCGTCGTGTCGTCCCCGGTGTCGGTGATGATGGACAGACCGGCGCTGGTGCCGAGCAGCGATGCGCCGGCCCGCAGGAGGGCCAGCCCCTGCCGGTAGGTCTTGATGGAGCCGGACGCCTTGACCCGGACCCCGTCGCGCGCCCGTTCGACAAGGTACGCCACGCTCGCCGGGTTCGCCGTCTCGATCTGACCGCTGCTGGCGTTCTTCAGGAAGGCGGCGCCGGCCTCCATCGACAGCTCGACGGCGGCCTCCTTCTCGGCGTCGGTGAGCAGGGGGAGTTCCAGCATCACCTTGACGGGTATGCCGCTGGCCCGGACGACACCGGCGATGTCCTCACGGAAGTCGTCGTAGCGGCCGCTCTTGAGCCAGCCGATCTGGACGCCGATGTCCAGCTGGTCGGCGCCGAGGCGGGCGATCTCGGCGGCTTCGGCGGCCTTGCCGGAGCTGGTCATCACGCCGACGGTCGGGAAGTCGAGGGCGGAGGCGACCTCGACACCGGTGCCGCGGAGCTCTCCGACGACCAGGGGCAGCCAGGAGGCGGGGACCATGGCGGCGTTGAAGCCGTGCGTGACGGCCTCGCGGGCGTGGGCGATCATCTCGTCGCGCGTGGCGTCCGGGTCGATCTTGGTGTGCTGGATGTACGGCGCCATCTCGGCCGGGGTGAGGTCGAGTTCGACGGCGCTGACGGTGGTTTCGGACACGGGGTGGTCTCCCTGGGATCGGATGCGGCCGGCCTGTCGGCGAAAGGACCGCCGGCGACGGACCGCGCGGTGGCGGTGACGGTGACTGTGGCGGTGGCAGCGGCGGTGGCGGTGGTCAGAGCCGGGACGCGTAGGTGTCGGGTACGACGACGCCCTCGCCGCCGAACCAGCGCGGCGCGTCCACTCCGCAGAACAGGCCGATGTTGCCCCAGGGCTCGAAGGCCCCGGTGCGCACGACGACCTTGGCGCTGCGGGCGAGGTCGCCGAGGACCTCGGCGTGCGGGCGGGTGGTGAACTCGGCGTCGGCGAAGCGTTCGTGCAGCCAGGCGTCGAGACGGGGGTTGTGGGTGGGGACGTCCTCGGCCCGCACCACGCCCTCCACGACGAGTTCGTCGGCGATCAGGCCGAGGACCGTGCGCAGGTCGGGCAGGTTCTCGGCGAGCGCGAGGTCGATGCGGTGCGCGTCGGCCGGTACGGGGAAGCCCGCGTCCACGACGAGCAGCAGGTCGGTGTGGCCGAGTGTGGCGAGGGCTCCGCTCAGTTCGGCGTTGAGGATGCCGGAGCGCTTCATGGTGGTCCCTTTCGTGGGTCGTGCTTGGCGGGTCGAGCGGGTCGAGCGGGTCGAGCGGGCCGGGGCGGTCAGGCGCCGGGGTGCCGGGGACGGACTGCGGGGTGCGGACCGGTCAGGCGGCGGCCTGCTTGGTTCCGGTGGCCAGGGCCATGACGGACTCCTCGGTGGCGTCCTCGGTGTCGACGACGGCCACCAGGCGCCCCTCGCTCATGACCGCGATCCGGTCGGTGAGGGTGAGGAGTTCGGGCAGGTCGGAGGAGGAGCAGAGGATGGCGAGCCCTTCCTCGGCGAGCGCGAACAGCCGGCCGTAGATCTCCGCCTTGGCGCCGATGTCGACGCCGCGGGTGGGCTCGTCGAGGATGAGCACACCGGGGTCGATGGCGAGCCACCGGCCGAGGACGGCCTTCTGCTGGTTGCCGCCGGACAGGCTGGTGATGGGCTGGCCCAGGGTGGCCGTCTTCACCCGCAGCCGTTGGGCCTGCTCGCCGGCCGCCGCGTCGAAGGCGCGGCGCCGCAGCAGCCCGAGGCGGCTGAAGGTACGGGTGGTGAGGGCGCCGATGTTCTCGCCGACGCTCATGGTGGTCAGCAGGCCCTGCGCGCGGCGTTCACCGGGGACGAAGGCGAGCCGGCGCTCGACGCTGGCGATCGGGTTGCGGCGCTCATAGGGGCTGCCCAGGAGTTCGACGCTGCCGCCGGTGCCGCGGTCGCCGCCGAAGAGGTTGTGCAGCAGTTCGACCCGGCCCGAGTCGGGCAGCCCCGCCACGCCCAGGATCTCGCCGGGGCGCAGCTCGAAGGAGACGTCCCGGTGGCGCCGTCCGCTCAGCTCCCGCACCTTCAGCACCGGTTCCGCGGTGGGTTCGGCGGGGACCGTCTCCCGGCGGGTGAACTGGCCCAGCTCACGGCCGACCATGGCGGCGACGGCGCGGTCGGGGGTGGTGTCGGCGCCACGCCAGGAGGCGACGTGGGCGCCGTCGCGCAGGACCTGGATGTGGTCGGCGAGACGGAACACCTCGGGCATCCGGTGGGAGACGTAGAGCATGGTGGTGCCCGCGCTCTTGAGCCGGTCCATGAGGGCGAACAGGCGGTCGGCCTCGGCCGGGGTGAGCATGGCGGTGGGTTCGTCCAGGATCAGCACCCGGCAGCCCCGGGCCACGGAGCGGGCCACGACGACGAGTTGCTGGGTGGCCAGGTCCAGGCTGCGCACGGCCGCGCCGGGATCGACGGCGAGGTCGAGCTGGTCGAGGAGCTCGGCGGTGCGCTCGGCCATCCGGCGCCGGTTCGGGAACCAGCGGCTGCCGGGCTCGACACCGCTGAGCACGTTCTCGGCGACGGTCCGGTCGGGCAGCAGCGACAGCTCCTGCGGGACGATGGCGACGCCGTGCCGGCCGAGCATGGCGCCGGGGTCGAAGGAGGTGACCTCCTCGCCGAACACGGTCACCGATCCCTCGCTGGGCGGCTGGAGGCCGGCCAGGATCTTCAGGAGGGTCGACTTGCCGGCGCCGTTCTCGCCCAGCAGGGCGGTGATCTCGCCGGCCGGGACGTCGAAGCTGACGTCGCGCAGGGCACGGACCGGGCCGAAGCTGCGGGAGAGGCCGGTGACGCGGACGGCGGGGGCGGAGTCCCCGTTCGCCGCCGGGGCGGTGGACTCGACCGGGCCCGGCTCGGGGGCCGAGGCCGCGACGGGACGTTCCGGGGTGGCGGACATCAGTCCTCCACCGTGGCGTCGCTCAGGTTGGCGCGGGTGATGAACTGGGCGCCGGTGTCCACCCCGCTGATCTTCGTCCCCTTGGTCAGGAAGTCGTTGAGCACCTTGACGGCCTGGTAGCCCTGCTCGGAGGGGTTCTGGCTGATGGTGAAGTCCAGGACGCCCCGGTCGACGTACTCGGCGGTCTGCGTCAGCAGGTCGAAGCCGCCCATGGCGATGGTGTCGGAGTGCTTGGACTGCGCGACCCACTTGGCGGCGGCGGTGGTCGAGCAGCAGTCCAGACCCGCGACGGCGACCACGCCGGACTGCCCGGACATCGTCGACTCGACGGTGTTGTAGGCGGCGTTGGGCTCGTTGCCCACGTTGACCGGACCGACGATCTTCAGCCCGCTGCCCTTCATGCCCTCCTCGAACCCGGAGAAGCGGTCGTGCGACCAGCCGGCGCCGGTGTCCACGGAGAACACCACGACGGACTTGCCGTTGACGTCACCCTTGAGGTGCTTGCGCAGCTCCTCGGCCTGGGACTTGCCGGAGCCCTTCAGGTCCTGGCCGACGAAGCCCATCTGCTCGGAGTCGGGGTTGTCGGTGTTGAAGGAGATGATCGGGATGCCCGCCTTGTAGGCCTGGCTGATGACCGGCTTCAGGGCGTCGCTGGACGCGGAGGAGACGGCGAGACCGTCGACGGCCTTCTGCTGGATGAGGGTCTGTATCTCGGAGACCTGCTTGGCCGCGTCACCGCCGGTGGGGCCGATCAGGGCGACGTCGGCGCCGAGTTCCTTGCCGGCCTTCTTCATGCCCGCGGAGATCGGGGTGGCGAAGGCGAGCGACGGGTCGTGGTAGCTCAGCTTGATCCGCATCGGCTTGTCGTCGTCGATCCGCTGCTGGATGTACGAGGCGAGCTTGAAGGATCCGTCGGAGGAACCGCCCGAGTCGGCGGCGGTGACGGCGCCGCACCCGGTGAGGGCGAGGGCTGCCGTGCCGGCCGTCGCGGCGGCCAGCGATCTGAGGAGGGAACGCGGGGACATGGTGACTCCTTTGTCGTGTCCGGCGGTGGGGCGGGGACGGGATGCGGGTGTGTGGCTGTGAGGTGCTCCGGGAGGGGCGGGCGGCGCGGCTCGGCGGCCCGTCCGGTTCCGTCAGGAGCGGGCGTGTGGGGCGCGGTGGTCGGCGGTGTGGGCACGCCGGGTGAGGGGTTCTGAGCCCGCGCCCGGGGGCGCAGGGAGACCGAGGAGGCTCAGGGGGCGGGCGAGAGGGCCCGGCGGAGCGCTCAGGCGCGGCTCTTGCGCTTGCGCTGCCAGGTGTCGGCCGCGACCGCGGCGACGATGACGAGGCCGGTGACGACGGTCTGCCAGAAGGACGAGATGCCCTTGATGTTGAGGATGTTCTGGAGGAGGCCGATGAAGGCCACGCCGATGACGGTGCCCCACATCGTGCCCGAGCCGCCGAAGAGGGCGGCGCCGCCGATGATGACCGCCGAGATGACGGTGAGTTCCAGGCCCTGACCGGTCACGCCCTGCACGTAGGAGAGGAAGGACAGGCCGAGGACGCCCGCGAGGCCGGCGGTGAACCCGGACAGGACGAACGCGGTGAGCTTGACCCGCTTGACGTTCACGCCGACGAGCCGTGCGGCCTCCTGGTTGCCGCCCACCGCGTAGGTGTTGAAGCCGAAGCGGGAACGGGCCAGCAGGACCACGCCGATGGCGGCGACGGCCGCGAAGAAGACGAACTGCATCGGCACCACGCCGAACAGCCGTCCCTGGCCGAGGAGGTTGAACTCGGCGACGCCCGGCTGGGAGGAGCTCAGGGAGATCGGGGCGCCGTCGGAGATGAGCAGCGCGACACCGCGGAAGACGCTGAGCGTGCCGAGGGTGACGATGAAGGAGGGGACGCCGAGGACCACGACGGCCAGCCCGTTGACGAGCCCGGCGACGACACCCACGGCGAGTCCGACGACCATCGCGGCCGGCCAGCTCCAGCCGTCCGATATGAGCATGCCGGTGGAGATGGCGGACAGGGCGTAGGTGGATCCCACCGAGAGGTCGATCTCGCCGTTGAGGATCACGAAGGTCACGCCGACGGCCATGATGCCGATCTGCGCGATCTGCTGGCCCACCGAGAGCAGGTTGTCGGACTGGGCGAAGGTCGGCGAGAGGACGGTGCCGAGCAGGAACAGCAGGACCAGCGCGGCGAACACACCGGCCTCGCGGGCGTGCAGGAGCTTGCGCAGCGTCGCGGGGAGCTGCCGGGCGGACGCGGGGCCCGGTGAGGCCGCCGGGGCCGGTGGGGTGGAGGTGGTCAGGGTCACGAGGCGTTTCCAATCCGGGCGTTCAGCTGGTCTCTGGTGGGAAGGGCGGGGATGACGCCCGCGACGGAGACGGTGTGGGAGCCCGCCGCCGCGGCGAAGCCGGCCGCTCGCTCGACGGGCAGCCCTTCGGCCAGGGCAACGGCGAGGGCGGCGGTGAAGGAGTCGCCCGCGCCGGTGGTGTCGACGACGGCGTCCGCCGGGTGCGGGGGCACCGCGGTGACGCCCGACTCCTGGGCGACGAGGGCTCCTTCGCCGCCCCGGGTCAGGAGCGCGATCCCGCCGGTGCGCCGCCGCAGGGCGCGGACGAGGTCCTCGTCGCCGAGTCCGTGGTCGGGGCCGAGTCCGAGGAGGACCGGTGCCTCGGTCTGGTTGGGCGTGATCACGTCGATCAGCGGCCAGCACGTGTCGGGGAGCGGGCGGGCGGGGGCGGGGTTGAGCAGGGTGCGGGTACCGGTCTCGCGCCCGAGGCGGAGCGCGGCGGTGACGGCGTCCTCGGGGATCTCCATCGAGACGACGAGGACGTCGGCGGAGGCGATCTCCGGGCGGAAGCGCTCCACGGCCGCGGCGTCCAGCTCGTCCAGGGCGCCGGGGGCGATGGCGATGCGGTTCTCTCCCGACGGCTCGACCAGGATGAACCCGACCATGGTGGGGGCCAGCCCGGTGACGACGTGGGCGGCGTCGACGCCCTCGGCACGCCACAGCTCCCGGGCCGCCCGGCCGAAGTCGTCGTCTCCCACGGCGGTCAGGAGCGCGACGTCGGCGCCCAGCCGGGCGGCGGCCACGGCCTGGTTGCTGCCCTTGCCGCCGGGCCCCGGGGCGAAGGTCCCGCCGGAGACCGTCTCTCCCGCAGCGGGCGCCTTGGGGACCCGCATGGTCAGGCCGGCACCGTAACTTCCGACAACCGCGATCTTCATCGACACACCACTTTGTGTATGGACAACCATGGACATGCGAGAGCGTAGGTACAGGGATGTCCATAGTCAACGGTTGTGCGAGAAATGATGTCCGGGGCGTCGACGGCCCCACAGGGCGCTCAGTGACCCGCGGCCCCCGGGTGCTGCGGGGGTCGCGGGTTCGGCGCCTCCCGGGCGAGGTCGGGCGGAAGGCGCCCCTGGTCAGGAGGTCGGGCGGTCCGGCGCCGCGTAGCGCGAACGCAGGCTCTCCAGGTACTCCTCCGGTCCGGTGGCGGCGTCCTGGGCGCCGTGGCGGTGCAGTTCGGTCAGGCCGTCCGGGTGGAGGCGCACGGTGGTGGTCGCCCGGCGGGGAGCGGCACGATCGGCTCCCGGCGTGACGGACTCCGTTTGGTGGCGCGGGAGTTCGAGGACGCACACGGTGGCGGGGAACATCTCCAGCGCCTCGGCGGTGGTGGCCGCGGGCGAGCCGCCGGTGCGGTTGGCGCTGCTGACGTAGAGCACCGGATGGGCGTCCAGGAGAGGGCGCAGCGGCTGCCAGCGGGCGCCGAACAGCAGCATCCAGCCGTCCTTGACGGCGGGGCCGAAGCGGTCGGAGGCCGCCGGGGAGACCGGGACGAGCACCGTCAGCCGCTCCTCCGCCAGGAGTCGGCACGCCAACCGGGCCGCGTCGGGCTTGAGTTCCCACACCTCGTGCAGTGCGGCGAGGGTGTCGGGATGGTGGGCCCAGAGGGCGACGGCCTGGTCCGCGGGGCGGCCCTTGGCCTCGTTGACGGCGCGGGCCCGGGTGGCCGTGACCACATGGGTGAGCGGGGCGGGGTTCGGCAGAACCACCGCGGAGCCCTCCCCGATCGCCCGCGTCGCGTGGGAGAGGGTGACGGCGGCGCAGTTCATCGGGCGCTCCGAACGGGGAGGGAGGCGAGTCCGTCGAGGTAGGCGGCGAAGACGTCGTCGTCGATCACGGCCTGTCCGGTGCGGAAGGCGCGTCTCTTGGCCCAGTCCATGGCGGCCGTGGTCTGCTCGCGTTCCAGCGTGTGCCCGAGCCGTGCGGCCACCGCCGTGACCACCCGTGCGCTGGCCAACTGGGTGAGAAGCACCTGGGGTCGGGTCCCGAGCACCTCGGCCGGGTCGTAGGGCTGGAAGAGCTGCGGGTGGACGAAGGGCGTGCCGGTGGAGATGGTTCCCACGCCGGTGCCGACGACCGGGGTGGTCACGGTGAGCGGCACTCCCGTCTCGCGCGAGACGTCGGCGGCGATCCCGGGGACGTGGGTCAGGTCGGGTGCCGTCCACCACAAATCCGCTTCGGGGCGCAGTAGTTCGCGGTGGTGGAGAGCGAGGAGCAGCAGAAGCTGTTCGGTGGCGACCATCCCGGCGCGTTCGGCGATGCCGAGCCACGCAGCGGACAGCACGCGCACCCCGGCGCGCAGCGCCTGGAGGGAGTTGGCGAGGCCGAGGCCGAGGTCGTTGTGGAGGTGCGACGCCAGCACGGTGTCCGCTCCGGCCGCCGCGGCCACCTCGCGGAACATCGTGCCGCAGGCGTCGGGCAGTTGACCGCCCACGGTGTCCGCGAGGACCACCAGACCCGCCCCGGCCGCGGTCATCGCCCCCGCGTGCGTCCCGGCGAGCGCGTTGTCCGCGCGGGCGGCGTCGGCGAGGCACACGTCCACCGCGACGGAATCGTCCAGATCGCGGGCCCGCTTGACCAGCTCGGTGCCGATGGTGAGGGCTTCCGCGGCCGTCCGGTGCGTCATCACCCGGGCCATCGCCTCGGAGGCCGGGACCACGATCATGATCCTCGGGTGGGCGGCGCCCCGCACGGAGGCGACGGCCTGCTCGACGTCCCGGACGGCGCCCCGGCAGACGGCGGCGACGCTCACCGAGTCACCGGCCTCGTCGGTGACCTGCCGTACGGCCTCGTACTCCTCGGCGCAGACCGCGGGAAAGCCCGCCGCGAACACCACGTGCCGGGCGCCGTCGGCTCCGAACATCCCGCCCGTCCGCCGGGCCAGCCGTACCCGGAAGTCGGCCGACATCAGGGTCTTGGCCTGTGCGCCGTCCCGTGCGGACTCTTCCCACAGCACCACTCGTCCGGCCTCGGCCGACTCCCGTACTACGTCCACGGACACGCTGTTCACCCCTTCTCGCCGGTCGCACTGATGATCTTCAGCTTTCCTGGGAAAGCGGGGCAGGATCGAATGAAGGACCGCATGTTCACCTGATCAAGTGGAAAAGGTTCCCGTCGGCTCCTTTGTGGGCTATGGGCGACGTCACCCTGTCCGGCCTCAGTCATGGGCGCTGCTCCGGAGGGATCCGGGGGCGCACCGGGGAGTCCCGTCAAGGTCCCGTCAATGCCGCCCGTTCCGGCGTGAAGAAGCCGCCAAGAGCGGTCGGCCGCCCCGGGACACGGACCCACCCTTGATGCACCGTGCACACCTCAGCCCTGGTGCGCGGCGGCCCTGTGAACACAAGGAGCGCGCACCGATGTCCGTCCTCACCATCGAGCCGGGGTCGGCCCCCGCCGGCGAAGAGCCGCCCGATACCGGCGAACGCCACCGGCTCACCGCGGTCACGGGCCTGGCCGCCCTGTCCCTGGACGCGATGGCGTCGGTGGCGTACGGGCCCGAGGCGATCGTCCTGGTGCTGGCGGCGGCCGGGGCGCACGGCCTCGGCTTCACCCTGCCGGTGACGCTGGCCATCGCGGGCCTGCTCGCGGTGCTGGTCGCCTCCTACCGGCAGGTGATCGCGGCCTTCCCGGACGGCGGCGGGTCGTACGCCGTCGCCAGGACGCACCTGGGCGCGCGCACCAGCCTGGTCGCGGCGGCTTCCCTGGTCCTGGACTACGTCCTGAACGTCGCCGTCGCGGTCACGGCCGGCGTGGCCGCGCTGACCTCCGCCTTCCCGGCCCTCTACGACGACCGGCTGTGGCTGTGCCTCGGTGTGCTCGTGCTGATCACCGCGGTGAACCTGCGGGGCATCGTCGAGTCGGCCAGGGTCTTCATCGTGCCGACCGCGGTGTTCGTCGGCTCGGTCCTCGTGCTCATAGCGGTCGGCCTGTTCCGGTCCGGGCCGCTCAGCACGGTCACCGCGGACGGGCACGCCTCCGCGCTCGCCGGCAACGCCACCACCGTGGGCGCCCTGCTGCTCCTGAAGGCCTTCGCCTCCGGGTGCGCCGCCCTCACCGGTGTCGAGGCCATCGCCAACGCCGTCCGCTCCTTCCGCGTGCCGCGCGTCAAGCGTGCTCAGCGGGCGGAGGTCGCCCTCGGCGCCGTCCTCGGCGTGATGCTGATCGGCCTGTCGGTCCTGATCGGCCGTTTCCACCTCCAGCCGGTCGACGGCGTCACCGTCCTCGCCCAGCTCGCGGACGCCTCCCTCGGCCACAACTGGGCCTTCTACGTCATCCAGTTCGCGACGACGACCCTGCTCGCGCTCTCGGCCAACACGTCCTTCGGCGGGCTGCCGGTGCTGCTGAAACTGCTCGCCCGCGACAACTACCTGCCCCATGTGTTCGCCTTGAAGGCCGACCGCCAGGTCCACCGGCACGGGGTGCTCGCTCTCGCCCTCGTCTCGGCCGCGCTGCTGGTGTTCTCCGGCGGCGACACCAACACCCTCGTGCCGCTGTTCGCCATCGGTGTCTTCGTCGGCTTCACCGTCGCCCAGGTCGGGATGGTCCGGCACTGGCGCCTGGAACGCGGGCCGCGTTGGCGGGGCAAGACGCTCCTGAACGGCTTCGGCGCCGGGCTCACCGGCGTCGCGACGGTCGTCGTCACTCTGGAGAAGTTCCAGGAGGGCGCCTGGCTGATCGTGGTCATGCTGCCGCTGCTCGTGGTGGCCTTCGTCGCCGTCCACCGGGCCTACGACCGGATCGGCGAGCGGCTCGGCCTGGGGCGTGTGCCCGAGCCCCCGCATCGCCAGCGCTCCCTGGTGATCGTCCCCGTCTCGACCCTGTCCCGGCTGACGTCGGAGGCCCTGACGGCGGCGGCCTCCCTCGGCGACGAGGTGCGTGCGGTCACCGTCTGCCACCCCGACGCCGAGGACCGGGCCGCCCTGCACGCCCTGGAACGCTCCTGGGCCGACTGGGACCCGGGCGTCCGGCTGGTCCGGCTGCCGTGCGAGCGGCGCTCCCTGGGCCGCCCCATCGCCGCCTACGTCCAGGAGGTCACGGCCGCGGAACCCGATACCCGCGTGACGGTGCTGATCCCGGAGGCCGAGCCGGACCGGCTGTGGCAGCGGCTGCTCCAGAACCAGCGGGGCGCGGTGGTCGCACACGCCGTACGGCGTGAGACGGACGCCGTCATCTGCCGACTGCGCTTCCGCGTCCGGTGAGGGCCCGTACAGGTGGGTGTATGCCGGTGGCCGCCCCGGCGCATAGAGTGGCGGCAGCTCATCGCGCAGTCAGGCGTGAGTGGTGTGCCGGGAAGCCTGGTCGGCGACGTGTCCGTCGTGCCCGGAAGGCTTCCCATGCAGCTCAGACACCCTCCCCGTCACGATGCTCTCGCCCTGAGGGGCGCGGGTCATCGCCGGCGGTCGCGCCGTGCGCCCGCCGCCGCGCCACGCGACTCGTCGTCAGCCGTGCCTCGCCCTCAGCCCGCTTGCCTCCGATGAACCGGACACGCGGCGCCTGACGGAAACGCCTCCCTTTCCCACCCGTAGCGGTGCGACGAGACAAGAAGCCTGCGATGACATCCCTGAACACCCCACCCTCTGAACCGACGGCGCAGGAACTCGCGATCCGCCAGGTCCTCATCCGCTTCGACGCCTATGCGCGCATCCGTGCCGCGCGGGACAGCGTCCTTGCCGCCTCCCGTGCGGGCCCGCGTGACGAGGAACGCGCCTTCGACGAATTGGAGCAGGCCATGGCCCGACTCCGTGACGTCCCCGGCGCGGACCGCTCGTGAGACCTGGTCGGTGGCCTTGCCGTCGGCCACTCACGCCACCGGGACGGACGCCGCCCGTGCCGCCCGCCGTCAGTGGCCCGGTCGCGGCATGTGGATCATGCGTGCATGGGGACGGTGTGTAGTTTGCGGCCGGTGGGGTCGAGGGCGACGCCGATGCGTTTGGTGGCTCTGAGGACGACCGACCGGTCGACGATCTCCACGTCCCGGAGCTGGCTCTCGATCGCCGCCTCCAGCCTGCTGACGTCGGTGAGCTCCCTGAGCCACACGGCCATGATCACGTTGCTCGGGCCCGCGATCTGCAACACGGTCCGGACCTCTGGCAGCGCGCCCAGGCGAGGGCTGATGGTGTTCGAGGCCGCCGCCGGCACCCGCAGGAAGAACCAGGCGTAGACGGGCCATCCGCTGGCCTCGGCCTGGAGCTCCGTGCGCAGGGTGAGGCGCTCGGACCGGAGCATGTCGCGGACCAGATCCCGTACTCGGCGTGGGCTCAGGCCGGTCCGTTCGGCCAGCTTCGCGGTGGGCGCCCTGCCATCGGTGACCAGTTCGGCGAGAATCGCTCGCTCGTCCTCGGTGAGCGCGCGCGGATGGGCGTGGGCCGTGGCGCTGGTGCTCTCGCGCAGCCGGGACTGTTCGGCCTCGGTCAGGGAGCTGAGCCGCCAGCCCGCGCCCTCGGCGATGACCCGGGTGACCAGGTGGGTGCGGACGGCTCTGACGCGGTCGAGGGTGCCGAGACGCTGGAGCAGGTACTCGGTCAGCGAGGCCCGGTCGCCCGCGGTCACGGTGAGCAGCAGGTCGCGTCCGCCGGAGGTGATGTCGATGGTGGCGCACTCGGGATCGTCGACGAGCCGGGTGGCGATCTCCAGGGACTGGCCCGCGCTGTCGATCTCGACGAGTGCCGCGGGCCCCTGGTCGCCGACCGGGGTGGCGTAGGCGGTGATCCAGGCGATGCCCTCGTCGCGCAGCCGCTCCCATCGGCGGGCGGCGGTGACGGGGTCGACGCCCAGGACCGCCCCGACCTGGGCCCATGACGCCCGTGGGTTGATCTGGAGGGCGTGGACAACTCGCCGGTCCAGGTCGTCCAGCGGAGTCATATCGTGCATGAAGTCAGGATATCGCTGCCGAATCCTGCATGACCACGAGTGTCTGGCGTGAAAAGGCCGATGGTTCCCCCGTCCCCGTCGTCAGATCCCCTCGGAGCGTGTCGGGATGTCCACCAGTCCACCCTCCTCCACAGCCGTCGCCGCGCCCGCCCCGGCGCGTATCGCCTCGATCGTCGGCTTCCTCGTCGTCATGGAACTGGCCTCGGGTATCACCCAGGGCTGGATCTCGCCGCTGCTGCCCAGCTTCGTCGAGCGGTACGGCCTCTCCTCGGCCGACGCCAACTGGATCACCGCCTCCGCCCTGCTCTCCACGGCGGTGTGCGTACCGCTGCTGTCCAAGCTGGGCGACGTGTACGGCCACAAGCGGCTGCTGGCCGTGGCGGCGTCACTGGTCGCCCTGGGGTCGGTGATCGTCGCCCTCGCGCCCTCGTTCACCCTGCTGCTGGTCGGCCGGGTGCTCCAGGGAGCCATCTCCGCCTTCCTGCCGCTGGAGTTCGCGATCGTGCGGGAACGGGCGGGGGAGCGCGCCGACCGCGCGATCGGACTGCTGGTCGGATCGCTCACGGTGGGTGCCAGCCTCGGCATGCTGCTGGCGGGTGTCGCCCGCCAGTACCTGAGCCTGTCCACGACGCTGTGGCTGCCCGCCGTCATGATGATCGCGGTCGTGCCCCTGCTGGTGCGCCTGGTCCCGGAGACGGTCGTCCGCCGGCCCGGCGGCATCGACTGGCAGGGCGCCGTACTGCTCGGGGCGGGCCTGGTCCTGTTCCTCGGAGCCGTCGGCAACGGCAGCCGCTGGGGATGGACCGACCCGCTGACCCTCGGCGGCCTGCTCGGCGGCGCCGCCCTTCTGCTGGTGTGGGTGCGCGTGGAGAACCGCGTCGAGCACCCACTGGTGTCCCTCGACGTGATCCGCCGGGGCGGACAGGGCCTGCCGCTGCTGACCGCGTTCGTCTTCGGCGCGTACCTCTTCGGCAGCGCCACCCCCAACGCCCTGTTCCTCGGCACGCCCGCGGAGGCGACCGGCTACGGCCTGGGGATGACCGGCACGGCTCTCGGCGCCGCGCTGCTGGTCCTCGGCGGCGCCATGTTCGTCGGCACGGCCCTGGCGGCCCGCCTGGCCGACCGGATCGGCGACCTCGGCACGCTGGTCACCGGCGCACTGGTGTCCGCCGCCTCCTTCCTGGCCACCGCCGCCTTCCACCAGCAGCTCGCCGTGTTCCTGGTCTGGCAGGCCGGGCTGGGCATCGGCGGCGGGATCGTGGCGGCCAAGCTGCCTACGATCGTCGTGGCCCGCGCGCCCCGCGACTCGGTGGGCATCGTCTCCGGGCTCTACAACACCTCCCGCACGGTCGCCGGTTCGGTGGCGGGCGCGGTGTTCGCCGCCGTCATGTCGGCCCTGGTGATGGGCGGCGGGACGGCGGCCACGATCGCCTCGGAGACCTCCTACGTCGTGGTCTGGTCGATCTGTGCCGGACTGGCCCTGCTCGTCGCGGTCCTGGCGTTCGGTGTGACCCGCGGGTCCGCCCCGGCGGAGGTGGCCGAGTGAGCGCGACGGACACCCTGCTTCCCACCGCGGCCACCCCACTGCGCTCCGCCCTGGACCTCTTCTCGGTGGGCATCGGCCCCTCGTCCTCGCACACCGTGGGACCGATGCGCGCGGCAGCGGCCTTCGCCCGCTCCCTGCACGGACAACCGATCGACCGTCTGGAGATCGAACTCCTCGGCTCCCTGGGCTCCACGGGCATCGGACACGGCACCCCCGACGCGGTGATCGCCGGATTGCGCGGACTGGACGCCGCGACCTGCGACCCCGCCGAGATCCTCGGCGGATGGCGGAACCTGGGAGAGGGCGGCGAACTGCTCCTGGCCGCAGGAACACGGGTGCGGGTGCGCACGGACGACGTCCGTCTCGTCCCCGGCGTCCGGCTGCCCGGACACCCCAACGCCCTGCGGATGCGGGCCTGGCGCGCCGACACCGTCCTCACCGAGCGGGTCTACTACTCGGTGGGCGGCGGCGCGATCGTCGAAGAAGGCGCTCCGCCCGCTCCCGCTCCCACGCACACCCTGCCGTATCGGTACACCTCGGCCGACGAACTCCTCGGCTGGTGCGCGCAGGAGCGGTGCGGGATCGCGACGATCGCCCGCCGCAACGAGGAGGCCCGCCACGGCGCCGCCGTCCTCGACCAGGGTCTGACCGACCGCTGGACCGCGATGCGCGCCTGCGTCACCGCCGGGCTCGCCGCCCACGGCGAACTGCCCGGCGGCCTCGGCACCCGCGGCGGGCGGGCGCGCTGGCAGCGTCCCTGCGCGCCGACCGGACCCCGCCCGGCTCTCCGGAGTGGCTCCAGGCGTACGCGATGGCCGTGAACGAGGAGAACGCCGCCGGGCACCGGGTCGTCACCGCCCCCACCAACGGCGCCGCCGGCATCATCCCGGCCGTCCTGCACCACCACCTCACGGCGTCCGGCGCACCCGAGACGGACACCGTCGCGGAGTTCCTGCTCACCGCGTCGGCGATCGGCGGACTGCTGGCCCGCAACGCGTCGATCTCCGGCGCGGACGTCGGCTGCCAGGGCGAGGTGGGCTCCGCCGCCGCGATGGCCGCGGCCGGCTGCTGCGCCGTCCTCGGCGGAACACCCGCGGTCGTCGAGAACGCCGCCGAGATCGCCCTCGAACACCACCTCGGTCTCACCTGCGACCCCGTGGCCGGTCTGGTCCAGATCCCGTGCATCGAACGCAACGCGATCGCCGCCGGTACGGCCGTGTCGGCGGCCCGGCTGGCACTGCGCGGCACCGGCGAGCACCGGGTCTCCCTCGACGTCGCCGTCGAGACCATGCGGCAGACCGGCCGCGACATGTCCCACCGCTACAAGGAGACCTCGGACGGCGGCCTCGCCGTCACCGTCCCCTACTGCTGACCAGGACCCGCCCCTCGGCTGGTCCCGCCCCGGTCCCACCAGATCTCCCCTGCGCCGACCGGTTCCCTCCCTGTCCCCTCACCCACCAGGAGTCCCTATGACCACCGCACCCGCCCGCGCCCGCACCGCCCGCGCCGAAGAACTGCGCGCCCGCGTCCTGGACGCGATCGACGAACGGGCCGGAGAACTGCTCGCGTTGAGCCACGCGATCCACGCCGACCCCGAACTCTCCTACCAGGAGCACGCCGCGGCCGCACTCGTCGCCCGAGCCGCCGAGAACGCCGGATTCACCACCGAGGTCGGCGCCTACGGCCTGGCCACCGCCGTCGAGGCCGTGACCGGAGACGGCGAACTCACCGTCGCCGTGTGCGCCGAGTACGACGCGCTGCCCGACATCGGACACGCCTGCGGCCACAACATGATCGCCGCGATGGGCGTCGGCGCCTCGCTGGCCCTGGCGCAGGTGACCGAGGAACTCGGCCTGCGCGTCAAGCTCCTCGGCACGCCCGCCGAGGAGCACGGCGGCGGCAAGGTCGACCTGCTCCTGGCCGGAGCGTGGGAGGACGTCGCCTTCTCCCTGATGGCCCACGGCAGCACCGGCCCCGACGCACCCTGCGACGCCATGCGCAGCACGGCCGTGGAGCGACTGGAGATCGAGTACACCGGCCGGGCCGCCCACGCCGCCGGCGCCCCCACCAAGGGCGTCAACGCGGGCGCCGCGGCCACCATCGGACTCACCGCGCTCGGCCTGCTGCGCCAGCAGCTCAGCCCCGAGGTCAACGTCAACGCCTTCGTCTCGCACGGCGGCGAGGCCACCAACATCATCCCCGAGCGGGCCGTCGTCCAACTGGAGGTCCGCGCCTACGACCTGGACGAATGGCGTGACCTGCGGAGGCGCGTCCTCGCCTGCTTCGAGGCGGGCGCCGTGGCCACCGGTTGCACCTGGACCCACCGCCGTACCGAGCACCCCTATGCGCCGCTGGCCCCGCACGCCGGGCTCGCCGAGCTGTGGAACCGCAACCTGACCGGACTGGGCCGCGTGCTCGACCCCGGACACACCGTCGGCGGCGGCTCCACCGACATGGGCAACGTCTCCCAGGTCGTGCCCTCCATCCACCCTCTGGTGTCCGTGCTGGGCCACGAAGCGGTCGGCCACCACGCCGACTTCACCGCCGCCGCGGCCAGCCCCGAGGCCGACGCGGCCGTCCTCGACGGAGCCAAGGCCCTCGCGCTCACCGTCGTCGACGCCGCCCTCGACGAGGACCTGCGCGCCGAACTGCTGCGCCTGCGGAACGCCCGCCCGGAAGGCGCGACCCGCACCACCCTCGACGCCTGACACCCCTCCGCCCTCACCACCCCCTCTGCCCTCACCACCCTCTCCGCCCTCTCCGCCCGAGCAAAGGAGTCGCCCCGTCATGACGTCCGTACAGGCCCTCACACCCCTGATCGCCGAACTCGCCCCCACCTACCACCGGCTCAGCGACGCCGTCTGGGACCACCCGCAACTGCGCTGGGAGGAACATGACGCCGTCACCCGCCACATCGAACTCGCCGAGAGCGAAGGCTTCACCGTCACCCGTGACATCGGCGGCATCCCGACCGCCTTCCAGGCGGAGAAGGGCAGTGGCGGCCCGCTCATCGCGTTCCTCGGCGAGTACGACGCGCTGGCCGGCCTCAGCCAGGAATCCGGCGCCGCGGCCTGCCGCCCCGACCCGGACAACAGCACCGGACACGGGCACGGCTGCGGCCACCACCTGCTGGGCGCCGGTTCCCTCCTGGCCGCGGTCGCCCTCGCCCGCCACCTGGAGACCGAGGGCCTGCCCGGCCGCGTCCGCTACTACGGCTGCCCCGCAGAGGAGGCCGCCGCCGGGAAGTCGTTCATGGCCGCCGCAGGTGCCTTCGACGACGTCGACGCCGCCCTCACCTGGCATCCCGCCGGCGGCACCGGCACCCACTCCACCCAGACCCGCTGTCTGGCCTACGCCCAGGCACGCTTCCGCTTCACCGGCGTCGCCAGCCACGCCGGAGTCTCCCCGCACCTGGGACGCAGTGCTCTGGACGCCGCCGAGCTCATGAACGTCGGCGTCAACTTCCTGCGCGAGCACATGCCCGACAGCGCCCGCATCCACTACGCCTTCACCGACGCGGGCGGCACCTCGCCCAACGTCGTCCCCGCCCGGGCCGAGGTCTACTACCTGGTGCGGGCCGAGACGGTCCCGCAGATGCAGGCGCTCTACGACCGCGTCGTGGCCATCGCGGACGGCGCCGCCCTGATGACCTCCACGACCGTGGACGTACGCCTCGACGGCGCCAGCGCGGAGATCCTGCCCAACCGCGTACTGGAGGAGGCCCTGCACGCCACGCTCACCGAGGTGGGCGGAGTCCCCTTCGACCAGGAGGACCAGGAGCGGGCCGCGGCCTTCACCGACGCCTTCGCCCCCGAGGACATCCGCGCGGTGCGGACGGCGTGCGGCATGGCCCCGGACGACCCGCGCTGTCTGCACGACGGTGTGCCCGAACTCGGCGCCCCCGAGCACCGCCCCCTCAATTCCGGCTCCAGCGACGTCGGGGACGTCAGCTGGATCACCCCCACCGTCCAGATCCTCAGCAGCGCCGTCGCCTTCGGCACCCCCTGGCACACCTGGCAGTACGTCGCCCAGGGCAAACTGCCCGCGGCCCACAAGGCGGTCACCCATGCCGCGACCGTCATCGCCGCGACAGGCCTCGAACTGATCACCCGGCCCGACCTGCTCGCCGCGGCCCGCGCCGAACACGCGGCGACCACCGCCGTCACGCCCTACGTCTGCCCCATCCCGAAGGGCCTTCTGGCACCGCCGGCGCGGACTCCGGCAGGCTGAAGGCTCCACTGCGACGGCTTCGGCGGATCCCTGTCCGCCGAAGCCCTCACGGTGTCGCGGCCGGATTCAGCGGAGGCGTCGCGCTCCGAGGACCTCAGCGGTCGGCGGGTCCTGCGGCGCCCGTGCTGGACAGCCAGTCCGGGAGCATCGTCTCCGCGGCGGAGACGAACAGATGGGGGTCGCGGGGGGACGGCAGGGCCAGCCAGGCCTCGACGATGCCGACCTCCCCGTAGGCGACGAAGCGGCTGTAGGCCTCCCGTCGCCAGGCGACCGGCCCGCCGGGCTCCTCCGAGGCCGGGGCCGAGTCCGGGGTGGGGGAGTCGCTCCGTGGAGCGGGACCGAGGGGGAGCATGCCCGGCTCGCGGTCCAGCAGGGCACGGACCGAAGCCGTGAAGTGCTCGACCAGCAGCCGGTGGAGCGCGGGGCTGCGCTGACCGACGAGCCCGGTGGTGTAGACGGCGTCGTAGCGTTCGAGGTGGTCGATCAGGGCTTCCGACGCCCGCTTCCAGACCTCGTCGGCCGGCCGCCGGGCCTCCAGCGTGTCCTCGATCCAGTCCGCCCGCAGCTGGTCCAGCTCCTCGTACAGCACCTGCTCCAGCACCGCGGCCGGGGTGGCGACGTGGTTGTAGAAGGTGGTCCGGTTGACGCGGGCATCGCGCACCAGGTCGGCGACCGCGATCTCCTCCACCGGCCGCTCCCGCGCCAGTCGCAGCACGGCCTCACGCAGCCGGGTGCGGGTGCGCTGCGCGCGGACGTCGAGGACCGCCTCCTGCCCGTCGCCCGGTACGGATGCCGTCGCACTCGACGGTGACGCTGTTGATCCGGACATGCGGAAAGCCTAGCCCACACACATGACGTGCACTAATCGACAGGTGTCTCTTTACTTTCTCGGTGTACGGAGCAACAATCGGCATGTGGGGCAAAGCGGCCCGAGATGCACCGGGACGCGCCCACGACCGCGTCTCGCGCCGGCACTCGCCGAGTCCACGGGCGCCACGCGGCCTACCTCCCGGCACTCCGCACAGGGCGGGCCGGCGGCACGTGAACCGAAAGAAGCAACGCCATGAAGGCATCCGTCACCAAGGGTCTGGGCCAGGGATTCGTCGTCGAGGAGGTCGACCTGGCCGACCCCGTCGCGCACGAAGTACGGGTCCAGGTCCAGGCATCCGGCCTCTGCCACTCCGATCTCAGCGTCGCGACCTTCATCGGCGAGGATTTCCCCGTCGTGCTCGGTCACGAGGTCGCGGGGGTGGTCACCGAGACCGGCTCCCAGGTGACCCAGGTCAAGGTCGGCGACCATGTCGTCGGCAGCCTCATCCAGTACTGCGGCGCCTGTGTGAACTGCCTCAGCGGACGCACCCACATCTGCCTCGACCCGGGCTCCACGTTGCGTGCTCCGGGCGAGCCCTCCCGGATCACCTGGAACGGCGAGCCGGTCGCCCAGGGAATGGGCCTGGGCGGTTTCGCGCAGGAGATCCTCGTCCACGAGAACCAGCTTGCCGTGGTGCCCGACGCGATGCCCTGGGCCCCGGCTGCCCTCATAGGCTGCGGCGTCCTCACCGGCGCGGGAGCGGTCCTCAACAGTGCCGAGGTCCGGCACGGGGAGACGGTGGTCGTCATCGGGGCCGGCGGTGTCGGCATGAACGCCGTCAGCGGGGCCCGGATCGCCGGAGCCTCCCAGATCATCGTCACCGACATCGAGGACGCCAAGCTGGAGCGCGCCAAGGCGTTCGGAGCCACCCACGTGGTCAACTCCCGCACCACCGACCCCGTCGAGGCCGTCCGCGACATCACCGGGCACGGGGCCGACCATGTCTTCGACTTCGTCGGAGCCCGCACCGTGACCGCCCAGGGCCTTCAGATGCTCGGCAAGGGCGGAGGCCTCTACCTCATCGGCGTCAGCGCCAACGACGCCGGCGTCGAGGTCAACTCGATCGCCACCCTCAGCGCCTCACAGAAGGTGCAGGGCGTCTACATGGGCTCCTCGAACCTCAATCGCGACATCCCCCTCTACGCGTCCCTCTACCTCCAGGGCCGCATGAACCTCGACGACCTCGTCTCCAAGGAGATCGGCCTCGGCGACATCGACGCCGGCTACGAAGCACTGAAGGACGGCGCCACGGCCCGAGTCGTCATCACCGACTTCTCCTGACCACCACTCGCCGTAGCCCCGGACACCGTCCTGGGGCTACGGCTCGGCGCACCGGGCTCAGAGTGCGAACGCCTCGGTCAGGCGTACCCGGTAGCCGTCCTCCTCCATCAGTACGACGGTGACGCCGAACGGTGACGGGTGGTCGAGCTCGAGGGGGACGAAGGAGTAGTTCACCGCGGCCTGGATCGGCGTCGGCAGCGGGCCGCCCGGCTGGGGCGCCGGAGGCGGTGCCCAGTCGGGGGCGACCGACGCCGTGCCCTCGGAGGTGAGGGCCAGGAGCTGCTCGGTGTACGGGAACTGGTGCAGGACGTGTCCGTCACGGGTGGCGACGACCATGTTCAGGCACGGCGTCGGGCCGACGGCCGGCGTCTCGCAGACGGTGGCCGTGTCGTGGGTCTCCCAGACCAGGACCACTTCGTCCGCGCCCGCCGCCGCGGCGATGTTCGAGAGTTCCGCGATCCCGGTGAGCGCGTCCTGGCCGCTTTTCAGGGGGCGGGCCCAGACCATCCCGACCAGCTCGCCTCCCACCAGCGGCATGATGAGCGGGCGCGGAACCGTGCCCTCGGCCAGCCCGGTCGTGTGGGCGCTCCTCGCCACATCGACCAGCGCGTCCCACACCTGTGCTTCCACCAGATCCCCTCCACCCTCGATACCGGATCACTGCACCCTGACACGGGGTTCGAGGCCGTGTCAGCGAAATGATCAGCCCGTCGCCGAAAGTGGTGGCCGGAGGAGGAACCGGGCAGGGCGCCCGACCGATGCCGCTCGGTCGGACGCCCGTGCCGTTCCGCGGAGTTGTCACTTCCCGGTGATGGACTCCACCCAGGCGATGAAGTTGGTCGTGGAGTCGCCGGTGCGCTCCGCCTGCGTGTGCCCCTGGGCCCAGACGGTGGCGAAGTCGACGTCGTGGACGCCGTAGTTCCGCAGGGCCAGCAGGAGGTTGATCTCGGTGGTGTTGCCGGTGTCGCCCTGCATGATGCCGGTGCGGATGCGCCAGTGGCGTGCCACCTGCGACCGGCGGTAGCCGGCGAAGGCGGGGGAGAGGTAGTACATGGGGTCGTACGCGTCGGCCCGCCAGGCCATGTCCTTGCCGACGCTGTCCTTCTTGGCGAAGTCGCTGTCATAGGCGGCGGAGCCGTAGTCGGCGTTCCAGTCGGGGTACGTCGCGTACACCGTCTCGTTCGCCTTGATCACGTCACGGGTGAGCGGCGCGAAGTGCGACGGGGCGTTGAGGCCCATCGCGAAGACGTTGTTCTCGGTCTGCGCGCGGGAGACCCCGTCGAACGCCCCGACCGGCTTGCTCGCCGTCTTCTGGCTCCGGGCGAAGCCCTCCAGGCCGGAGACCGTCGCGGTGTTGGTCGTGGCGTCGTAAGTGACCCAGGTGCTCTGGGTGTTGAGGTAGGCGATGTAGTCGGCGACCGTCTCGTAGGTGACGCTGGTTTCCGAGCCGGATCCGGGCGGGCCGCTCCTGGTCGTGACGGTGTAGGGGAAGGTCGTGTCGGCCAGGAAGTTGTTCAGCGAGGTGGTGATCACCTCGATCAGGTGGTCGTAGTAGCTGCCAGCCAGGTGGATGCCGCTGCTGGACTCGGTCAGCCGCAGGCGCCTGCCGTGTTCGTCGCGCAGGGCCAGGCGGTTGATGTAGGCGGGCCAGGCCTTGGCGAGGTCCGTGGAGTAGGCGCTGGTCCAGGTGCCGGAAGCGCGGGTGCCGGTCGACGCGAACTGCCCCATGTTCCACTCGTAGGACAGATTGGACTCCTGCAGATTGGTGATCGGGCACCAGGCCATGACACCGGCGACGGCGTCGCTGAGCGGTCGCCCCTTGGCGTCCCGCATCGCCGCGCCGATCGAGCGCAGGTAGGGCTCGTACAGGGCGCTGTCACCGGACGCGCCCGCCACGGTGTCCTGGGCGCCGCCGCCGCTCATGCCGAACAGGACGATGTCGTCGGTGCTGCCGGGCAGGACACCGCGGTTGTACCGAAGGAAGCGGACCGCGGCCTTGAGGTCGGTCACGCCCCAGGGGGCGGCGTCGGACCGGGTGGTGGTGGAGCTGTCACGGCCGCGCAGCCCGGGCCACACGTAGATGTGCCCGGCCTCCAGGTACTTCGACACGCTGCTGTAACTGTAGGACGTGGCCGGCTTCTGCCCCGCGTAGCCAGGGGTGTTGACCGGGATGACGAGGGGCGCGGTGCGTCCCGTGTAGGCGCCGGCGATGCCCTTCGGGTTGAGGGTCGCGGTGTACGTCGTCCCGTCGCTGTTCGCGGTGGCCTTGAGGTAGGCGCCCGGCACGTAGATCGACAGGTGCTCGTAGTCCGCCGCGGCCGGGTCGGTGACGTACACCTTTCCTATCTGGTAGTACACGTCGTTCGTCGCGTCGTACGACCAGGCGGTGGTGTCGAAGGCCAGGGCGTCGGCGGAGGACGTGTTCGAAGCGCCGCTCGACGTCGTGGTACTGGCGAAGGCGTTGCCTGCCGCGCCCTCGGCGACTCCGAATGCGGCTGCTGCCGCGGCCCCCCGGATGACGGTTCTGCGGTTGATGTCCACCCGTAGATCTCCTTGCGCAGCGGGATACGTGGTCACAGCCGTACCCGCGCGCCCGGTGGCACCGGGGCGGGCCGTGCTGTGCGGCTCGATCGCGCTCCAGACTGTAGGCAAGGAGGCATTAGATTGTTGACAATATCGATGATAATTCTGTTAGAAGGTGGGTGGGGGGATTGGATTCGGACAGTCCCCTCGTGTGGATGGAGGGGGGAGGGGGGCGCCTGGCCGCCGCGAGGTTCACAAGATCGGCAGGACTTGCAAGCGTGAGCTCAGCGAGGCGTACGCCTGCTGTTCATGGGCGCATCTCGCCGACATCCGGCTTCCGGTCCCCGAAGTACCGTTCCAGATGACGCTGGTTGAACCGGTCGCCGCGACGCAGCAGATAACCCTTCCCCGTCGCCGTGCGGCCGAGCAGGTGGTGGCGCAGGATGTTCGCCGCCATCAGAGGAGGGACGGCCCAGGGGAGGGCCACGGGCAGACCCAGGTCGCGTACGCCTCGGCGGCCGAGGAAATAGCGCAACATGCTGAGCAGGCGTGCTCTCGTGTAGGCGCGTCGCAGTCCGGCGAAGCGCGCGAAGTGCAGAGCGCCCTGGGCCTCCACTATGGCGGTGGCCAACGACGGTCCCGCGGCGCCTCCGTAGCTCTGGGTCAGCAACAGGTGGTAGTTGAGGCGGTGTTGGTCGCGCTCGCTGTCGCACAGCCAGTCCTCGTCCACGCCGATCAGCCAGCCGATGTACTTCCACAGGTGCATCAGGGCACGTGACTCGGCGCGCGTCACACGGACGCCGAGCAGGCGCACACCGAGCAGTTGGACGGCGTTGAACAGACCGAGGGTCGCGGCCATGTCGGACCGGTTCACGGGCAGGCCCAGGCGCGCCGTGTCCCACTGCCCGTCCGCCTCCACCTGGTGGTTGACGAGTGCGTGCATGAGGCGCACATGCACCGTCAGCCGGAATCCCGCGCCGTCGCGCCGCATGGCGTCGTGGCCGTTGACCGCGATGGCCCACTGCTGGGTCTCGGCGAGCCGCCGCAGCGCGGAGTCCCCCGCCAGACCGCCGGTCCGGACCAGGACATCGGTCGCACCCCTGAAACGGTAGGAGCCGATCAGCGCCAACTCCATCAGCGCGTCAGCTGCGTTGGGGCCGAACCTCCGTGAGACCTCGCCGCCCTCGTTGAGCAGATCGAAGTCCACCCAGTCCGGTACCGGGTCGACGGTGGCGAAGAACTCCCGCAGCGGCGCGGGGGCTTGGGGCACCGCCTCGATGCCGTGGGCGAGGGCGTGCCGGAACTGCCGCATCGTCACCCGGTCGGGATGCGTGGTGTCAGCCATCCGCAGGGCCCGGGCCAGAGCGGCCCCGGCCTCGTCGCGGGTCATGAGCCGGTTCCCGATCGTGTCCAGCAGCGAGGAGTCCACCGTGCCCCGCCGCCCCAGCAACAGACGCAGCGGACGCCCCAGGCGAAGATTGACGTCCTCGGTCTCGCGGAAGCGGACCGGATGCCCGACCGGGCTCGTGGTGCGGGCACTTGGCTCGACGCGGCCGTGTGGGAGTGGTGCCTCCTGTGCAACCATGAGCCGATGCTGACAGCCCCTCGTACTCGCGTTCAATTCGCGTTCTGAAGGCCATGCCACCGCCGCGACGCAGCACGCCGAAGAGCACGGTCGCTCGCGTTTCACCACGCCGGACTCCGCGCCAGGAGCGCTCCCGGGCGATGCTGGAGCGCCTGCTGGAAGCGGGGCGCGAGACGCTGGCCGTCCATGGCTACGAGGGCGCGTCGACCAGCCGCATCGCCGCGACCGCCGGGGTCAGTCCTGGCTCGCTGTACCAGTACTTCCCGCACAAGGACGCCATCGTCTCGGCCGTCATCCAGCGGCACAGCGACGCTCTCGTCTCCCGCGTGGCCGCGCAGTTGTCGGGCCAGTTCGACCAGCCGGCGCCGGTGGTCGTGCGCACCACCTTCGCCGTGCTGCTCGACGGACTCGACGTCGAACCGCCCTTCCTGCGCGCCGCGGTCGAACACGGCCCACGGCTCGACGACGGCCGCACGCTGCGCGCCTTCGAGCACCGCATCGGCGAGCTGGTGCTCGCCTATCTGACGACGCGACGGGAGGGCCTTCGGTCCGACGTCCCCCTGGAGAGCGCCGTGTGGATGCTGGTACGCACGGTCGAGCACCTCACCGTGCGCTACCTGCTCGACCGGCCACCCATCTCACGCGACCAGTTCCTCGACGAACTCGGCCGCATGGCCCTCAACTACCTTCGACCGCCCGGGTAGTCGACGGCTGTCTCCTCGCGTACTCGCCCGGCGCGCTACCGGTCCACCGCTTGAACGCGTGACTGAACGCGGACGGGTCGGCGTAGCCGAGAGCGTCCGCGACGGACTCCACCGTGCGCCCCGAAGCCGGCAGACCGGCGGCGAACCCGCTCGCCACGTCGATGGCCGGCACGCTGAACGAGGTCCCCTCCCCACGCAGGGCACGTCTCAAGGAACGCTCGCTGAGCCTGAGTTCGGCGGGAGGTGTCTGACCGGTCAGGTGCGGTCGTGGAGTGTGACCTGGTAGCCGTCGGGGTCGGCGAAGGTGAAGGTCCGGCCGAAGGGGCCGTCGATCGGTGCGGAGGTGATGGTGTGACCGTCGTCGGCGAGTGCGTCGTGGATGGCCTGGACGTCGGTGGCGTGGAGCCAGATCGCGGCCCCGATGCCCGGCTGGGGGACGGATGCGAGGTCGGTGCCGGGGACGATGTCGCGGAGCGCGAACGCGATCGGCTTGGTCTCGAAGACGACGGCGTGCGGAGGGCCGGCCGGCGAGCGGACGAGGCCGAGGTACTGCTCGTAGAACGCCTGTGAGGCGTCGAGGTCGCGTACTTGGAACGAGACGAAGTCGGGGCCGGTGGCGGGCATGGTGACGCTCCTCATTTCCGTGTCAGTTTTCTGACATGCAGGAACCTATGTCAGAATGCTGACATGAGTCAAGAAGGTGTCGGCGTCGACCTGGAGACGTCACTGGGCTACCTGCTCAAAGAGGCGTCGAGCGCTCTTCGCGCGGCCATGGAGGAAGTGCTGCGGCCGCTCGGGATGAGCGTGACGCACTACTCCTGCCTTGAGCTGCTGGCGCAACGGCCGGGTCTGTCGAACTCCGAGCTCGCGCGGGGCGCGTTCGTGACACGGCAGACCATGAACGTGCTGCTCCAGGCCCTGGAGCGGGACGGCTACGTGACCAGGCCCGCCCAGGCGCCCGTCGGGAAGGTGCTTCCCGCGCAGCTCACGCCCAGCGGCCGGCGAAGTCTGGAGAAGGCGAGCGCGGCCGTCCGGTCCGTGGAGGCCAGGATGCTGGCCGGCCTGACCGAGACCGAACAGTCGGGTGCGTTCCGGATCCTGCGGAGCATGATCGGTTCTCTGCATGGCGGCAGCGGCACCCCGGACCCCGTCGTGCCGTAGCGGCGGACCCATGAATTCAGGGCCCCTTCCGAAGGGAAGGGGCCCGCGGCGAGGCGTCCCGTGCTCAGGTCCTCTCTCGGCCTGCTCCTTACCTTGCGCGCGCGCCTTCTGCGGTGCGGGCCACGCCGCGGGCCCACAGGACGAGCGGCACTTGCAGGGGTAGACGGCCCAGCGCGGCGGCCTTCTGCGCTGCGGGCCGATGGCGCCAGTCGTAGGCCATCTTCACGTTGGCGGGGAAGACCCCGACGAACAGGGCGGCACTCGCCAGGGCGGCCGTGCGGCGGGTGCGGGGAAGGGCGACCCCGGCGGCGAGCGCGAGTTCGGCCACTCCGCTGGCCTTCGTCCAGGCGCGCGGCGAGCCCGGCAGCGAGCGAGGCACCATCGCGTCGAATTGCCGCGGGACGGCGAAATGCGCGGCACCTGCCAAGGCCAGAAGGCCGGCCAGCATCAGCGGGGAACGGTCTGACCGGGACACGGTGCCTCCTGCGATGATCTGCCGAGTGATGTTACCGGACGGTACAGCGAGTCGTTCCTCGGTTCCATACCGGGGTTGACCATCCCGCGACCGGCGACCGGCGACCGGCGACCGGCGACCGGCGACCGGCGACCGGCGACCGGCGGCCCGCGACTGGCGGAGGGCGGCGGGGTTATCTGGGAGGTGCCGGCCCCGCACCGGTCGGGCTGATCGACGGCAGCGGCATCTCAAGCGCATATCGGGTGCCGACGCCCGAACGCCCGGCGGACGCAGGAGCGACCGCCGGGTGCCAAGGGCGACGTCTCACGCACTCACCGCGGGCTGAGCCATGCCCCTCCTGGGAGCCTTCCGCGCGCTGCGGTACGTGGTGATCCCGACGGCGAGCAGCCAGTAGCTGAGGATCGCCCCCATGAGGGCGGTCGTGCCCCAGCCGTTGGCCGCGTAGAAGTGCGCCGGGGTGTTGCCGAAGAAGAGCGACGGCATGAAGGCCAGGTTGATCGCCGCGAGGGCGTATCCCGTGCGGTACGTCCAGCGGGGCAGCAGGCCGGAACGGCTGACCGCGTGGGCGAAGGCCGCCAGGAACATCGCGAGCAGCATGCGCGAGACGGTGCCGTACAGGATGTAGGTGCCGTCGACCGTGATGGTGGGGTCGATGGAGTGGTCGGTGGCGATGACGGCTCCGGCCTCCAACCCGCTGGAGACGAGGGTGATCGTGGCGTAGGCCAGGCCCGCGGCGAAGGCGAGGGAGCCCGCCCACTCCTGCTCGGGCGCCGCTGTTTTCACGAGTTCACGGAAGGCGGTGGCGAAGACCAGCACGCAGCCGAGCGCGATGATCCCGATGAGGAGCCTGGCCAGCACGTTGGAGTCCGGCGGGGGCCCTGAGTAGACGAAGTAGAGCGGCAC
Source organism: Streptomyces sp. NPDC090106 (assembly GCF_044747265.1). NCBI lineage: Bacteria > Bacillati > Actinomycetota > Actinomycetes > Kitasatosporales > Streptomycetaceae > Streptomyces > Streptomyces sp. NPDC090106. The sequence goes on from NZ_JBIVDS010000012.1 coordinate 203,072, forward strand.
TTCGAGGATGAGTCCCGCTGCCGCGGTGATGCCTGCGACTCCGGTGAAACGCCGTGCGCCGGTCTCGTTCATGAGGTCCCCCTTCGGGCAGGTTCCGCGCTGTCACGCGGACTGTCGATGAAAGAGATCCTCGTCCGATCGCGGCCGACTGTCCCTGGCCCTGGTGCCCGTAACGCGGGTGGACCTGACGACACCCCTGCCGGTGTCGCGGGGAGCCCGCTGGGTGCCGATCGGTCGGATCCGGACGGGCCGGGTCCTCGTGGTGCCGGGCCTGCGCGTGCTCGTGGCCTCGTGCCGACGAGTCGGGCACCGGGTGGCCGCGGTGTCCGCGCGGGACGGGTGTCATCGCTGCCAGGCCTGCTCCAGTTGGGTACGGAAGGCGGCGGGCGGTCGTCCGAGCAGATCGGCCAGTGTGGGATCGACGGTGCTGAACTCGCCGTGCCGTGACGCGTCGAAAATGCTCAGCAACAGATCGGCGATCGGGGCGGGGGTGCCGTGTGACAGCGCCTGATCGCGGAAGGCGCCGTCGGGGACGACCGCGCGGTTGAAGGGGCGTCCGGTGGTCCGGGACGCGATCACGGCGAGGGCGTCGAAGTCGAGGGCGGCCGGTCCGGTGAGCGGTGGGGTGGGCCCGTCGAAGCTGTGCTCCTGGGCGAGGATCGCGGCGGTGGCCTCGGCGAGGTCGTCGTGAGCGGTCCAGGCGACGGGGCCGTCCGCGGGCAGGTGGACGTCGCCGCTGTGGCGTGAGGGCTCCAGGAACTGCAGGGCGCTGGAGGCGTAGAAGCCGTTGCGCAAGGCGGTCCAGGGCAGGCCGGTGGCCCGCAACAGGTCCTCGGTGTGGGCGTGGTCGCGGCATGCCTGGAAACGGGAGTCGTGGGCGGCGCCCATCTGGCTGGTGTAGAGGATGCGGGCGGCCCCGGCTTTCACGGCGGCGTCGATGGCGGTGCGGTGGCCGTCGACGCACTCCTTGCCGGTGCGGTCGAGGGAGACGAGGAGCAGGTGCTCGGCGTCCTCGAAGGAGTGCGCGAGCGAGCCTGGATCGTCGAAGCTGCCCGGCCTGACGCGGACGCCGAGATCGGCGAGGTCCTGGGCCCGGCGTGGATCGCGGACGCTCACGCCGACGCGGTCGGCCGGCACACGCCGCAGGAGGCGTTCGACCACGCTTCGGCCCAGCTTGCCGGTGGCTCCGGTCACGATGATCATGGGTTCCCCCAAGGTTGATATCGATGGAATCAGTGGAACGGTATCATCGATATTAACGCTGGAACCAGATTCCCGATAACATTGATCCATGGCCCTAGGTGACACCACTGACAGCGCCCGCCGACGCATTGTCACGGCGGCGGTCGAACTGCTGGAGAACGGCGGACCGGACGCGGTGAGCACGCGCGCGGTCGCTGCCGCGGCCGGGATGCAGCCGCCGGCGATCTACCGCCTCTTCGGCGACAAGGAAGGGCTGCTGGAGGCGGTCGCCGAGCACGGGTACGCACAGTTCCTGGAGAGCAAGCGCTCCCAGCTCGAATCGACCCCCACGGACCCGGTGGAGGAACTCCGCTGCGGCTGGGACCTGGTCGTGGAATTCGGCGTCACGCGCCCCGAGCTGTTCGCGGTGATGAACCGGGCCACCGGGCGGGCATCGGAGGCGGCGCATCGCGCGGGCCTGGAGATCCTCCACGCCCGGGTGCGACGGCTGGCAGCCGCGGGGTGGCTGCGGGTCGACGAGGAACTGGCCGCCCAGATCATCCAGGCCACCGGCCAGGGCGCGGTCACCACCTGGCACTCCACCCCTGTTGAGCGCCGCAATCCCGCACTCATGGCCATTCTGCGCGAATCCATGGTCGCCGCCGTCACCCTGGCCGAGCCGACCCTCCCCGCAGCGGAGAGCGGACCCGCCCCCGCGGCCCGCGCCCTGCGTGCCGTGCTGTCCGAGGGGGCAGGCGTGCTGAGCGACGCGGAACAGCGCCTGATGACGGAGTGGCTCACGCGCCTGACCGGGGACGACCGAGTGCCGCGTTCATGACCGCTGCATTCGCTTCGCACCCCTACGGCACAGCTCCCGCGAACCGCTGAAGCGGCCCGAGGGGGCGGGAACACGTGCTCTCGGTGGCCCCACCTGCCGGCTCTGGTCGGGCGTCATGACGTATCGGTGGCCGATTCCCGAGGAGGGGCCCGGTGGATCACGGCGGGCTTCAGCGGAGACCGCAGGTCACGTGGGGATATTCGGGTGCGCGCGGGTGTGGGCCGTGGCACGCTCCCCTTCATGTCGATCATTGACGTGTCTCCTGAGGTGTCCCTGGCGTACGAGAGCTTCGGGGATCCCGGAGACCCTCCCGTCCTGCTCGTGATGGGCTTCGGAGCGCAGATGCTCGCCTGGCACGAGGACTTCTGCCGGATGCTGGCGGATCGGGGCCGCTATGTGATCCGGTTCGACAACCGCGACTGCGGCCTGTCGACCAAGTTCGAGGACCACCCCGTCGACATGGGTGAGTTCATCGCCGCGGTGAGCTCCGGGGACCTCCCCACCGCTCTCGCGATGATTCCCTACCGGCTCGTGGACATGGCCGATGACGCCTTCGGCCTGCTCACCGCGCTCGGTGTCGACCGCGCTCACGTCGTCGGCGCCTCCATGGGCGGAATGATCGCTCAGACCATGGCCCTCTCCCGGCCGGAGCGGGTGCTGACCCTGACGTCGATGATGTCCTCGACCGGCGAGGAGGCATACGGCAGGCCCAGCCCCGAAGCGCAAGCGGTGCTGTTCCGGCCCAAGCCCGCGGGACGTGAGGAGTACATCGCGGCGTCCGAGAGGGAACTGGTGTGGGCCTCCCGGCGCTACGGCGACGCCGCCGTGGTGCGCGAGCTGGCAGCCGCGAGCTACGACCGCGCCTTCTACCCCGCCGGAGTCGGCCGACAGCTGGGCGCCATGATCCTCAGCGGGTCACGCGCGGACGCCCTCCGCGAGCTGCGGGTGCCCACGCTCGTGATCCACGGCCTGGACGACAGGCTCATCGACCCGAGCGGGGGACAGCGCACCGCGGACCTCGTTCCCGGCGCCGACCTCCTCCTGGTCCCTGACATGGGCCACGACCGCCCGCGCGAACTCTGGCCCATGCTCGTCGATGCACTGGTGGCCCACACCGGCTGATCCGGAGCGGGGTTCGCCGATGGCGAGGGGCAAGACCGAACGGGCCGTGACGCCGGGAAGGCTCTCCGGATCGGCTGAGTCGGGCCGGTGCGCCCTGGCGAAAGCGCAGCGCTATCCGACGGACCAAGTGGTCACCTCCATGACGAGACTGCCGTCATCGCTGGTGTCGACCACATGGACCCAGGCCACGTTGTTGTCATTGGTGTACTGGCACCAGTCCAGATCTTTTCGGAGCTGGAACGGCGAGTTGGCGGGCGAGGACCGGATGCCTTCCTCGCAGCCCGCCGCATCCAGGGATTCCATATTCGTGGTGGTGTCCAGGGCATTGCTCAGCCACGCATTGTGAGTGCCTTCAATGCAGGGTCCGCCATCAATGCGACCGGATTCCGCGTTCACCCTGGGTTCATCCAGGTCGACAAACATGAAGTTCCCATTGCACACCCCGCTCTGAGGTGGAATCGAGACCTTCGAAGCGGCGAGGATGGGTGTGTACGCATCTTCGGTCGCCGCAGGCGAAGTTGAGGCGCGTGTCGATGAACTGCCGTCCGACGCCTGGGGCTCGGTGGTGACTGTGGTCGTGACGGTAGCCGTCACGGTCTGGGTCACCGGAGTCCCGGCAGGCGAATGAACGCCCGCCGCCGGCAAGGCGATGAAACCGAGCAGGAAGGTCAGGGCCGAGGCGATGGCTCCGATGACGGAAGCCAGGGCATTCCAGTGCTCCGGAGTCTTACGTCCTTGTGGCGGTCGATGATTTGACGGCGTGAAATAGGTCATGGTCCCCCCGAACGGAATGAGTCCAGATCGTCTCACTCAGGCGAAACCGACGCACCCGTTCCGTGAAATTGTCACCTACGGTGAATTCCTGGCCATGAACAATCGGGACACGTCGACTAGTCGGGTTCCCGACCAGAAATCGCCAGTATCCGTCAGGAGTCATCCGCGTCCGTCAAGAGCCGTCGAGAGCCGTCACGGCCGGCGAGACGGGCGTCCGTTCCCGGTCCGGTGAGTCCGGTGGAGTTCCGGCTGCTCGGACTCCACCCGGAGTTCCACCCATGGGTCCAGGTGCATACGGGCTCCCGGGAACAGTCTTGAGGCATGACAACGACCGACTGGATCACCGACATCGCCCTCCTCCTCGTCGTCTTCCGGCAGCTGCGGGAGGGGCGGCTCGACGCCAAGTCGTATCTGATCCCTCTGGGGATCGTGGCCTTCGTCGCGCACAGCTACCTGAACACCGTGCCCACGGCCGGCAACGACCTGGTCCTGATCGGGACGCTCGTCGCCGTCGGCGCGGCCCTCGGCATCGCGGGCGGCGTCTACACCCGGATACGCAAGAACGGTACGCACCTCTTCATCAAGGCGGGCGCGGTCTCCGCGGCCCTGTGGGTGCTGGGCATGGGAGCGCGGATGGGCTTCCAGCTGTGGGTCGACCACGGCGGCGCCGACGACGTGGGCCGTTTCAGCGTGGCTCACCAGATCACCACGCAGGACGCGTGGGTGGCCGCCTTCGTTCTGATGGCGCTCACCGAGGTGGTGACACGGCTGGGCACCATCTACCTCCGTGGCCGCATCGCCCTCCGGGAGCGGCAGGGACAGGAGCAGGAGCAGGAGCCGACGCTGGACGGGCGGGGCGCGGCGGTCGCCGCGGACCGGACCGTCTGATCACGGGATATCGTCGCGCGGTGTCCGCTTCCGACAATCCTCCAGCCCCCGGGCCGGCCCCCTCGCAAGGGCCCGGCCCTCGGGTCGTGACCCGGCACGACGCCGGCCTCCAGTGGGCCGTCACCCTGCTGATCATCGCCATCGCGGTCTCCACCGTCCGGCCGGTGGGCCTCAGCGGCCGGGGCCTGGTCGTGGTCGCCCTGCTGGTGGTCAACTCCCTTGCCCTGATGGCGAGACATCTGCCGGCCGACTTCCCGCCCCGGGCCGCGCTGGCCTGGCTGACCACCGGTGTCGTGGCGGCAGCCGCCCTGCTGGAGGCGAGCAACCGCGGCTCCGGATACCTCTTCGCCTACTTCCTGGTCGGCCACGCGGGCTACCGCCTGGCCCTCAAGCAGGCCCTTGCGGTCGCAGCGCTGTCCAGTCTGCTGTGCGGGGCCGTCTTCTACTTCTACGTCGGTCCCGATCACCAGGTGCTCACCTGGACCTTCGGCCTCAGCACCGGCGTCCCGGTGGTCGCCGGAATCCTGGGCCGCAGCAAGCAACAGGCGGTGGAGGCGCGGCTCGACGCGGCCGAGTCCGCCGAGCGGGCCGCGCGGGCCGAGGCACGTACGGCCGTGCTCACCGAACGGGGCCGCATCGCTCGCGACGTCCACGATGTGCTGGCTCATTCGCTGGCCGGGATCAACATGCACCTGGAACTGGCGGACGCCCTGATGGACACCGGGGACATGGAGAAGGTCCGCGCGGCGCACAACAAGGCGCAGGGCCTCGTCAAGGAGAGCCTCAAGCAGGCGCAGTGGACCGTGCACGCATTGCGCGAGGACTCCCTTCCGCTGGTGGAGAGCCTGACCGCGATGATCGAGTCGTCCGGCCACCGCGAGGTGCTCACCGTCACCGGAACGGTCCGAGAGCTGCCCGCACAGGTCACCCAGAACGTGCTGCGTATCGCCCAGGAGGCGCTGACCAACGCGGCCCGGCACGCTCCCGGGGCCGAGGTGGAGGTGGCTCTGGCCTTCGACGCGGACTCCACCCGCCTCGCCGTCCGCAACGGGCCCGCGACCGGCGAGGCCGCCGCGGGTGTCGGCAGCGGCATGGGGCTGATAGGAATGCGTGAACGCGTCGCCCTGCTGGGCGGCACCCTCACCGCGGGTCCCCTCACCGAGGGACAGGGCCGGGGCGGCTGGCAGGTGGAGGCAGTGATCCCAGGATGACGACGAACGAGTCGGCCCACGAGCCTCGGAACCCGAGGAACCCGCAGGATCCGGCGACCGAGCGCGCGCTGAAGGTGGTCGTCGCCGACGACCAGGCCGCGGTCCGCGAGCCGTTGGCCGCTGTCCTCGACCTGACCGAGGGAATCGACGTCGTGGCCGGCGCCGCGGACGGCACCGAAGTGCTCGCCGCCGTGGCCGCCGGACCGGTCGACGTCGTCCTGATGGACCTCCGCATGCCGGTCATGGACGGCACCGAGGCGACCCGCCGGCTGAGCGAGGAGCACCCGGAAACGGCCGTGGTCGTCCTGACGACCTTCGCCGACGACGACTCGATCCTGGCCGCCCTGAGTGCCGGAGCCCGCGGCTACCTCACGAAGAACGCGGGCCGACAGGACATCGTCCGTGCCATCCGCGCCGCCGCCGCTGGACAGGCGGTACTCGACCACGAGGTGCAGAACCGCCTCCTCGCCACCGTCCGTACCCGCCCACCGGCCGGCGTCCAGCCGCTTCCCCCGGACCTCACGCGCCGCGAACGCGAAGTTCTCACGCTCATCGGCCAGGGCCTTCCCAACCGGGCCATCGCCGAAAAACTCTTCATCAGCGAGGCCACGGTGAAGACCCACATCAACAACCTGTTCGCCAAGGCCGGCATCCAGGACCGCGCCGACGCCGTCCGCCGCGCCCTCGCCGCCGGCCTGGCCTGACCCGAGGCCGAGTTCCGGCCGGGGGCCGTCCGCCTCCGCCGCCCTCAGCCCAGATCGCCCGTTCCCGCCCGCACGGGCCAGGGTGCCGTCCGCTCCAGCTGTGTGGCCAGCGCGAGCAGGATGGCCTCCCCGCCGAGGTCCGCGGCGAACTGGACGCCGGCCGGCAGACCGTCGGAGTCGAACCCGAAGGGGACGGACATGGCGGGCATGCCGGTGACGTTGTAGACACTGGTGAACGCGGAGTACGCGGGGCCGTGCTCGTACATGGTCTCCGGCCTGCGGGTGTCCAGCAGGCCCAGGCGCGGTGTCGGCCTGGCCAGGACCGGGCTCAGCAGCACGTCGTACCGCGTGAACGCGGCACCGACCTGCCAGCCGATCTCCTGCGCGCCCCGCAGCGCCCGGTTCACGTCCGCGCCGGTGAGCGAGCGGTTCATCTCGTAGACGATCCTGGTCAGGGGTTCCACGTCGTCGTCCGCCAGCGGCCGGCCGAGCCGTTCCAGACGCTGGTCGATCTGCGTCACCAGGTCGACGCCCATCAGCACGGACGAGACCGCGGCCACCTCGGCCGCCCGGTGGACCGCCTCGGTCTCCACCACCTCGTGTCCCAGCCCCTCGCACACCCGGGCCGCCTCCCGCACTGCCGCCGCCATGTCCGGATGCACGTCGGGGCCGTCGGGAAGGGACGTGACCAGTCCGATCCGCAGGCGGTCCGGGTCACGCCGGGCGAGTTCGGTGAAGGAGGCGGACGCGGTGGGCGCGGCGTAGGCGTCGCCGGGGCGGGGCCCGCCCGCGATGTCCAGGAGCAGCGCGCTGTCGCGGACCGTCGTGGTGAGGGCGTGGTGGTGCGACAGCAGTCCGGCGAGGGTGGTGGGACGCGGTGCGGGCGAGACCCGGCCTCGACTGGGCTTGAGGCCGAACAGCCCGCAGGCGGCGGCCGGGATGCGGATGGACCCGCCGCCGTCGCTCGCGTGCGCGACCGGAACCATTCCGGCGATCACGGCCGCGGCCGAACCACCACTCGATCCGCCGGGCGACCGGGACGCGTTCCAGGGGTTGCGCGTCGGGCCGTACGACGTCGGTTCGGTGCTGGCGTTGAACCCGAACTCCGGGGTGTTGGTGGTGCCCAGTACGACCATCCCGGCGCGCCGGTAGCGGCGGACGAGTTCGCTGTCCCGGGCCGGGACCTGGTCGGCGAACAGGCGGCTGCCGCCGCTCGCGGGCAGCCCGGCGACATCCATCCCGAGGTCCTTGACCAGGACGGGGACGCCGCGCAGCGGGCCGTCGGGCAGACCGGCATCGACTTCGGCCAGCGCCTCCTCGAAGCGTGTGTGAATGACGGCGTTCAGCTGCGGGTCGAGCTTCTCGATCCGGTCGACGGCGCTCTCCACCACGGCGCGTTCGTCGAGCTCGCCGCTCCTGATCGCCTCCGCCGTGGCTGTGGCATCCCGTTGGTCGCGCAACTGTCTCTCCTTGGTGCGGGCCCGCCGGCGGGCCGTCAAATGGGGTGTACCGGAAGGGGGTTGGGGGCGATCGGCTGCCTGGAGGAGCCGGGCGCGGGATGGGAGGCCTGGGCGAGAAGGACCCGGCTCACCGGTCGTGCCGGGTCTAGGAGCGGTGCACGACCTGCGCCGACGTCTGGTCCCGCGCCAGGACGAGCATGGAGTCGATGTTCACGTGGGCGGGCCGCTCCACGACCCAGGTGACCGCCTCGGCGATGTCGTCCGCCGTCAGCGGGGTCATCCCCGCGTACACGCGGGCCGCCGCGTCGGTGTCGCCCGCGAACCGGTTGACGCTGAACTCCGTCTCGACCAGGCCGGGATCGATCTGCGACACCCGCACCGGGGCACCCAGCAGCTCGATGCGCAGGACACGGGTCAGCGCGGCCACCGCGTGCTTGGCCGCGTTGTACCCGCCGCCGCCCCGGTAGGGCTCGCGGGCCGCGATCGAGCCGATCGTCACCACCTGCCCGTCACCCGAGGCGATCAGGGCAGGCAGCAGCGCCTTGGTGAGCCGCAGCACCCCGAGGACGTTCACGTCGAACATGGCCTGCCACGCCGCGATGTCGGCGTCGGCGACCGCGTCGGTTCCGATGGCGCCGCCCGCGTTGTTGACGAGCACGTCACAGCGGTCGACGGCCTCGGTGAACCGGTCGACGGACGTCTGGTCCGTGACGTCGAGGGGGACGCAGACGATGCCGGGTGTGCGGGCGAGTTCCGCGAGCCGGTCCGTGCGGCGTGCTCCGGCGATCACACGGTGTCCGGCGGCTGCCAGGCGCAGCGCGGTCGCGCGTCCGATGCCGCTGGACGCACCGGTGACCACGGCCGTGCGGGTGCCGGTGCGGGGTGTCTGGCTCATGTGGGCCTGTTCTCTCTCGTCGTACGGAAAGGCCCGGTCGAGGGGGTTCCGGGCGGGGGCGGTGCCACTCTTTCCCGGCGGTCCTGCCGCTCCCAGCGCCACCGGCCGGTGCGTTGACAGGTCCAGTCGTCACCCGCGTGAAACGTGTGCGGCGGGCGGACCTGCGCACCGCCGGGCGGGACGACGGCGCAGGTCGACGGGTGCGCGCTGCGGCCCGGCGGATCGGGGCGGCGACGATGCCGTCGCCGGGGTGGGGGAGCGGGGGAGACACGTGTCGCCGAGGTGACCACTGGCACCGTCCAGTGGGGGTCCCACTGGCTCTGGAGCGGATCCAGTGCCCGTCGCACGATCGAGACCTCGAAGCGACAAGGAGCTTGACGATGCCGATTCCCCAGTCCGACCGTGGCCGCAGGATCTACGACGACGACCGCCGCTATGTGTTCCACTCCTGGTCGGCCCAGGCCGGACTCGACCCGTTGGTGATCACCGACGCCGAGGGGGTGCGGGTCGAGGACGCCGACGGGCGCAGCTACCTCGACTTCTCCTCGCAGCTCGTCTACACCAACCTCGGACACCGGCATCCCGCGGTCGTCGAGGCGATCCGCCGGCAGGCCGCGGAACTCGCCACGATCGCGCCCGCGCACGCCAACGAGGCACGTTCGCAGGCCGCCCGGCTGATCATCGAGCGGGCGCCCGCCTCGATGGAGAAGGTCTTCTTCACCAACGGCGGCGCCGAGGCCGTCGAGAACGCCATACGGATGGCACGTCTGTACACGGGCCGGTACAAGGTCCTCTCCCAGTACCGCTCCTACCACGGCTCGACGGCCATGGCGATCAACACCACCGGGGACCACCGGCGTTGGGCCAACGACTACGGCACGTCCGGCGCCGTCCACTTCTTCGGCCCGTTCCTCTACCGCAGCGTCTTCCACGCGCGCGACGAGAAGGAGGAGTGCGAGCGCGCGCTCGCCCACCTCGAACAGGTCATCGCGTTCGAGGGTCCGCAGGCCTTCGCCGCGATCGTCCTGGAGACCGTGCCGGGCACGGCGGGCGTGATGCCGCCGCCGGCCGGCTATCTGCGCGGAGTGCGCGAACTGTGCGACCGGTACGGCATCGTCCTCGTGCTGGACGAGGTCATGGTCGGCTTCGGCCGCACGGGCACCTGGTTCGCCAGCGAGCACTACGACGTCGAGCCCGATCTGATGACCTTCGCCAAGGGCGTCAACTCCGGGTACGTACCGCTGGGCGGCGTCCTGCTGAACGGCCCCGTCGCCCACTTCTTCGACGACCGGCCCTACCCCGGCGGCATGACCTACTCCGGGCACCCCCTTGCGTGCGCCGCGGCCGTCGCCACGATCCGGACGATGGCCGAGGAGGACGTGCCCCGGCAGGCCGCCGACCTGGGACGGCAGGTGCTGGGACCCGGGCTCGCCGAACTCGCGCAACGGCACCCGAGCATCGGCGAGGTGCGCGGACTGGGCGCCTTCTGGGCCCTCGACCTCGTCAGCGACCGGGAGACCCGCGAACCCATCGCCCCGTACGGCGGGTCCAGCGAGGCCGTCACCCGCACCCTGGCCGCGGGACGGGAGGCCGGACTGCTGCTGTTCAACCAGTACCACCGGATTCATCTGGCACCTCCCTTGACGATGAGCGCCGAGGACGCCCGCGAGGGGCTCCGGCTGCTCGACGGGGTTCTCGACGTCACCGACGCGTACACGACGGCCGCCCGGGTGTGAGCGGCCTCGTCATGGCCGGTGCCGTGGCGTCGGGTGTCGTGGCCGGCGCGGTCGCCCAGTCGGCGACCGGCGTCGGCTTCGGACTCCTCGCGGGCCCCTGCCTGCTCCTCGCCGCACCGGCGGCCGGACCCCTGCCGGTCCTGGTCGCCGGTGCCGCGGTGCTCGGTGTCACCCTGAAGGAGAACCGCGCGGGGTGGCGGGGCCGGGTCGTCCTGCGGATCGTCCTGGCCGCGCTGCCGGGCGCGTTGCTCGGCACCGCCCTGTTGCGTGTGGCGGACCCGCGGACCCTGCACGCCCTGGTGGGGGCCGTGGTCGCGGTGTCCGGAGTGCTCGGCCTGTGCGGATGGCGGCCCGCCGCCTCCCCGCGGAAGCTGGCGTTCGCGAGCCTGCTCGGCGGGATGCTGAACTCGCTCGCGGCGATGCCCGGACCCCCGCTGGCGCTGGCGTACCGGCCCGAGGACACGGCACAGTTCCGCGCCAACCTGTCGGGGGCGTTCCTCGCCATGACGGCGGTGTCCCTGACCGCCACGGTGCTCAGCCGTCCGCCGTCCCACGGCGAGCTGACCCTGGCCCTCGCCGTGTCGGTGACCGCCCTCGCCGGGCAGCTCGCCGGGCGGCGCTGGGCCAGGCGCCTGCCGGCACCGGCCGTCCGCACCGGGGCCGTCTCGTTGAGTATTCTCGCCGGAGTCGTGCTCTTCGTCCGGTCCGTGACCGGATGACCGCGTGGGCACCACCGGCGGGACCGTCCGCCAGCCACCCGGGAGACCCGCACATGACCGAGCACGAGAACCTCGCGCCGCTCCGTCACGACAGCTCCGAGCCGCTCTACCAACAGGTGCGCCGGCGCATCGAGAGCATCCTCGTCGCGCGCTCCACCGCGGCGAGGCCGCTGCCCTCGTCGCGCTACCTCGCCGCCGCGCTCGGCGTCTCCCGCAACACGGTGAACGTCGCCTACGACGAGCTGATCGCCCTCGGACTCGTCGAGGCCCGCCCGCGCAGCGGGCTGTACCCGAGCGCCGTCGCCCGGGAGTTCGCCGCCCGCGCCGAGCGCACACCGGACAACGGCCCCGGCACCCTCGACTGGACGCGGCGGGCCCGCAGACGCGCCTCGCCGATCGACGCACCCCGCGTACACCCCGACTGGACGCGCTACCCCTACCCGTTCCTGCCGGGCCAGCCCGAGCTGAAGGCGTTCCCCGCCAGGGGATGGGCCCGTGCCGTCGCCGAAGCGCTGCACGGACCGCACCTCGCCCACAGCATCCGCGACAGCTCCGACCGGGACGACCCGCTGCTGGTCGAGATGATCCGCTCGGAGATCCTCGTCCCCCGCGGGGTGGTCACGGAAGCGGACACGGTCCTCGTCACCCATGGCGCCCAGGAAGCCCTGTCCCTGGTCGCGGACGTCATGTTCGGCCCCGGAGTGACCGTCGCTGTCGAGAACCCCGGCTACCGCGACGCCGCGCACATCGTCGCCGAGTCGGGCGCGACGCTGGACCTGGTGCCGGTCGACCGCGAAGGGGCCCGGGTACCGCGTTCCGCACGCTTCGACTACCTGTATCTGACGCCCAGTCACCAACATCCCACCTCCGTCACGCTCAGCTATCTCAGGCGGCTGGACATCCTCCGGCGCGCCCAGCGCGAGGACTTCGTCGTCATCGAGGACGACTACGACTCCGAGATGCGCTTCCGCGGCCGGCCCACGCCCTCGCTCAAGTCGCTCGACACCGAGGGCCGCGTCATCTACGTGGGCACGTTCTCCAAGTTCGTCGCGCCCGGCATCCGCCTCGGGTTCGTCGTCGCCCCGCCCGAACTCATCGCCCTGCTGCGCCGCCGCAGGCGCTACGCCAACCGCCATCCCAGCGGGCACACCCAGCGCGCCCTGGCCCTGTTCATCCAATCCGGCGACTACCACCGGGCACTGCGCCGCCACCGCAACCACCTCCTCGACAAATGGGGCGTGCTCACCGAGTCGCTGGCCGCGCACCTGCCCTGGCCCCTGGAGACCCCCACGGCCGGCGGCACGAGCCTGTGGGTCACCGGCGACGCCGCGTTCGACGGCACCGCCGTCGCCCACGCCGCCGAGAAGCGCGGCGTCCTCATCGACCCGGGCTCCGCCTTCCACCTCGGCGACGACGGACCGCGCAACCACATCCGCCTCGGCTTCAACGCCATCCCGCTGGCCGCGATCCGGCCCGGCGTGGCCCTGCTCGGCGAGGTGATCCGTGACCTGGAGTGAGGCGTGCGCGCACCGTCCCGGCCGGGTACGGCGCGCGGCCCGACGCCGTCGCCGCGGGTCAGGCTCCCTGGACACCGGCCTCGTCCAAGGGGGCCTCCGCGCCGGGCTGCCGTGCCTCCCGCTCGGCGGCCCGGCGTCCGATGAGACGGGCCAGCAGCACGACGACGGCGCTCACCACCGCCGCCGTCAGCCACACGGCGTGGAACGACGTACGGGTGGAGAGGGAACCGCCGTGGCCGTCGGCTGTGGCGAACAACGACATCAGCAGGGCGAACAGGGCACCGGCCGCCGCGCCCGCCGCGGTTCGGGAGGTGTTGTAGAGCGCGGAGGAGACACCCACGGCGTCGGGAGCGGCCCGGTCGACCACCACCGCCGGAAGGACCGCCACTACCAGCCCGTTGCCCACCGCGCCCAGCGTGTTGGCCGTGACGAACAGCAGCGGATCGTCGCCGGCGGCGACCATGCCCAGGAAGCAGAGCGAGGTGAGCGAACCGCCGAGGGCGATGGTGCGGGCCGCGCCGATCCCGCGCGAGAGCCGGTCACCCGCCAGCGACGCCGCCACCATGACGAGCGTCGGCAGCAGCAGCACCAGGCCCGCGGCGCTCGCCGAGAGGCCGAGCCCGTACCCGTAGGTGTCCGGGCCGGCCAGGTAGAAGAAGGACGAGGCGGTGGAACTCCCGTAGAACTGCGCGCCGAAGCACACGGCCGCCAGCAGCGGCAGACCGATGCCGCCCGCGGTGAGCGCGGACAGATCGACGAGGGGATGCGGGGTGCGGCGGCTCGTCGTCAGCCAAGCGGCCAGCAGCGCCGGTCCGCCGAGGAGCCCCGCGAGCGTCGCGGGATCGGTCCAGCCCCAGGTGGCGCCGTTGGACAGGGCGCCCAGCAACAGCAGCAGCCCCAGGCCCAGCAGGACGGCACCGGTGACGTCCACCCGGCCCGCGCTGCGCCGCCGGGTCTCGGGAACGGCGTACACCACGATCGGGACACACGAGGCCATGAAGAGGACCGGCACCCACAGCGTGACGGCGAGGCTCCCGACGACGCCGTACAGCGTCCCGGACAGGACGCCGCCGACCGCGGCACCGAACGTCAGCGCGCCGATGAGCCGCGCGATGCTGCGCCCGGCCTGCTCGGGGCGGCGCTCGCGGACGATGGCGAACTCCAGTGGCAGGAAGCCGGCCAGCGGGGCCTGCAACGCCCGGCCCAGGAGGAACAACTCGTAGCTGGGGGCGAGCGCCACGACGACCGAACCGACCGTCACGGCCGCGGCGGTGACGGCGAGCATCCGCTGGTGCCCGTAGGTGTCACCGAGCTTCCCGATGACCGGTACGAAGACCACCGTCATCAGCATGTACATCGCCGTCACCCAGTTGAGCTGGGCGGTGTCCACCTGCCAGCGGGTCCCGATCGCCTCCAGCAGCGGAGTGAACCACCCTTGGAGGAATCCGCTGGCCAGCTCGGTCACCACGAGGAAGCCGACGACTCCCCGCCCTTTGCCGGCTCTCCCGGACTTCTCCACGGCGCGTGTGCTCATCTCGCGATCCCTTCGTTCCTCGCAGCGAGTACGCGCACGCTAGGAACGGTTTGTTGCCCGTCTGTTTCTCCTGGGCCGAATCACGACGCGAGGGCCGGGCGATGAGCGATATCGAAATCGACGGACTCGATCGTGCGCTGATCGAGGCGCTCGCCCTCAGCCCCCGAGCGAGCTGGGCGTCGCTCGCCGGGATCCTCGGATCCGACGCGGGAACCCTGGCCCGGCGCTGGCGGCGGCTGCGCGAGCACCGGCTCGCCGCCCTCGCGGTCGAGCCCGGCCCCGCAGCGGTGCGGGCCGTCGCCGTCATCGAGGTCGACTGCGCGCCCCGCGCGGTGGCCCGGGTGGCCGGCCTCATGGCGGCCGAGCCGGTGGTCCTGTGCGTGGACGTCACCACGGGCGGACGCGACATCGTCGCCGTCGCCGGGGCGGTGGACACGGACGCCGTGCCCGACTTCGTGATGGGGCGCCTGATGCGGCTGCCCGGAGTGCGCGGAGTACGCGTGGCCTTCGGGGACTCCAGGGTCCGGTCGGGCAGCGAGTCGTTCGACGCCCTGGACGAGCGACGGCGAGCCCAGGTCACCGCCTTGTCGCAGACACCGGCTGGGGCGGTCCCCGTCGGCCCCGACACCGAGCGCGTGATCATGGCCGTGCTCCGGGCGGACCCCCGGGCCTCCTGGAAGGACCTCGCCGACCGGACCGGCCTCTCGCCCTACCGCGTACGCCAGGCCCTGGGCACCTTGCTGCGGGGGGAACGGCTGCGGTTCGAGATGCGCCTGTCCCCGGAGATCTCCCGCAAGGCCGTGATCGCCTGGTTCTTCGGGAAGGCGGACCCCATGCGCCTGGAGCAGGCTCTGGACGAGATCGGCCGCCACTTCAGCGTGCGCTTCGCCGGAGCCCTGCACGCCCAGTACGACCTCGCCGTGTGCGTACGTCTGGAGGACATGGACGACGTGGCCGACTTCCTCAGACGCGCGGCCCGGCTCACTCCCGGTGTGCGGTACGTCGACCGGTCGATCGTGATGCGGTCCGTTTCCGTTCTGCCCGAGGCCGCCGAGGTCCGTACGCCGACACGACCTGGTGGGGCCCGCTCCGCGGGGCGGTGAGGCCGTGGTGGTCGGGGAGCGGTACCGATCGATGTACCGCTCCCGGCCGTCAAGGGGGTGTCAGCGTCCCGCGGGCTCCGTCTCCCGTTCCCGCGCCTGGGACTGGACCCGCAGGATGACCTCGGCGTACTCCCTCCACAGGGGGCGCACGACGGAGTGGCCCATGCCCGCGTACAGATGCAGTTCGCTGTGCGGCACGGCCTCGGCTATGGCGAGGGAGGCCTCGGGGCGGATGAGACGGTCGTCGCGGCCGTGGACGACCGCGGTCGGGACCCGGATCTCCTTGAGCCGGTCCGCCCAGGGTTCGCTGCGCAGGATGGCGTCCATCTGCCGTTCGACGCCTGCCTGGCTGTGCCCGCGCCGGTGGTAGCGGTCGCCCAGTTCGCGCAGCCACGACTCGTCGTGGACATAGCGGCTACCGCCCCCGGACGCGCGTTCCGAGGCGGCGAAGTGGGCCGCGAACTCGGCCCGGCCGGTGGGCGGTTGTGCGTCGCGCAGGGCACGCAACTCCGGGTCGTCGACGAAGTGCTCCGTCCCGGCCGGGGTGGGGGAGGTGTAGAAGAGCGTGAGGCTGCGGACGCGGTCGGGGTGGTTGAGGGCGAGGGCCTGGGCGATCATGCCGCCCATGGACTGGCCGACGATGTGGGCGCTGGTCAGGCCGAGGGCGTCGAGCACACGGACGGTGTCGTCGGCCATGTCGGCCAGGAGGTAGCCGTCGGCCGCCGGGGTGCCGTCGTCCGAGGGGGCGGGGTCGAACCGCTGTGACAGACCGACGTCACGGTTGTCGTGGCGGACGACGAAGCGTCCCTGGTCGGTGAAGAGCTTGCAGAAGTCCTCGTGCCAGGCGATGAGCTGGGCGCTGAGACCCTCGACGAAGACCACCGGTTCGCCCCGCGGGTCACCGAGGGTCTCGTAGTAGATGTTCGCTCCGGAGTCGGAGGCGCCGGAGGCGTCGGAGGTGAAGGGCATGGGGACAGAGTCCTTCCAGGAGGATGGGTGGGGTGCGGGCCACGGTGCGCAGGGTCGCCGGAGGCGGAGGTCAGCGGACGGACTTGATGGGGATCATGACGAGGCCCCCGAGGACGGCCAGGACCGCGCCGAAGACGAACAGCCCGGTGTAGCCGCCGAGGAGCGTGATGATGCCGGCGCCGATGAAGGACGACAGGATCTGCGGCCCTGAGGTGGCGACGGCCAGGACGCCCATGTCCCGTCCGGCGTCCTCGCTGCTGGGCAGGACGAGGGACATCAGGGCCAGGTCGACGGTCATGTAGGTGCCGAAGAAGAGGCCGGTCAGCGCGGAGTAGACGAGCATGCCGGTCCAGGACGTGAGGACGACGGGAACCAGCATCGACAGGCCCAGCCCGATGGAGCAGGCGATCACGAAGGGCTTGCGGCGGCCGATCCGGTCGGAGATCCAGCCCGCGGTCAGCACACTGAGCACCATGGCGACGTTGGTGACCGTGCTGATGATGCTGACGGCGACCGCCGTGCTGCCGCCGGGCAGGTTCTCCACGCCGATCCGGTCCTGCAACAGGTAGTACGTGTAGCCGCTGACCGTGAAGAAGGCGAGGAACAGCAGGGCGCGCCCCGTGAAGGCGAGCGTGAAGTCGCGCGAGCGGAACCCGGCGAAGAAGTCCGCCACGGCCCTTCTGCGCCGGGCGCCCCTGCTCATGGTCGCGGCGGCCGGGTCGGGTGCGGCCGGGGGCGCGTCCTCGACGTCGGGCATCGGGCGCAGGGAGGAGCGGTCCCGGGCGACGGTCACGAAGAGCGCCGTGCAGACCACGAGCAGCAGCGCCAGCAGGAGGTATCCCTGGACACGCGCGGTGTGGGCGACGAGGTTGACGCCGACCACGATGCCCACCGGAAGCCCGATCCCGATGACGGAGGAGGCGGTGCCGCGCTTGTCCTCCGGGAAGCGGTCCGGCATCACCGCGGTCAGGACGGCCTGGTAGTAGTTCATGAAGAACCACAGCGCGGCGTAGACGAGCCCGAGGAGCACGATGCCGTTCGCGGAGCCCATGAGCGCGAGCAGGACCGCCGATATCGCGGCGGTGGCGACGAGCCAGGGTGCGCGGCGGCCCCACCTGCTGCGTGTCCGGTCCGACAGCGCGCCCCCGACAGGCAGCGCGACGGCGGCGGTGATCGAGGAGACGAGGGTCAGCCAGGCGAGGTTGCTGATCTTGTTGGCCGCGTCGATCTGCTCGACCTGCGCGGGCAGCAGCACTTGCTGGATGCCCTGGTAGACCGCGTACATGGCGGCCGTGGTCGGGAACAGGACGCCGAGGGTGCGCCAGGTGGGGATCGCCGTGGCGGACCGGGCGCCCCGGTGCTGCCGTGCGGCGGTGCCGGAGGGCAGGCTCATCGGCGGACCCCGTCCGTGAGGCGCTGGTCAGCGGGCTGCCGCAGGCGATGAGTCATGGCCGCGGGGCCGGACGGGCGGTTGTCACTCATACCGTTGCTTCCTTCTTCGATGGGCATGGCGACGGCGGGGGAAGCCGTCGAGAAGGCGCTGCCGGTACCCGGGACGGGCAGGGCAGGTCCTTGCCGCCGGGGACACGCGTCCCCGGAGCGGCAGTGGCAGGTGTTGAGTGCGGACGGGGCGAGCGGTTCCTGTGTCCGCGTGCTCCCAGCGAAGACACAGGATGCGATCAGTGGCCGATGTCGGGCGTGCGAGACCGCTCGGGCTCAGGGGTACGAGCTCCTAATACGTTTTACTAATACGTCGTAGTATCAGAATCGAGTGGCTGTGGCGCAATACGTTCGACATGACGAGTTTTCGTGGGGGTCATATGCGTCGGGTGACGAGCAAGGACGTCGCCAAGGCCGCCGGGGTCTCCCAGACCACGGTCAGCTTCGTCCTCAACGGCAAGCACCTGGAGTCGATCTCGGAGGCGACCCGGCGTCTGGTCCTCGCGACCGCGGACGAACTCGGCTACATCCCGTCCGCGGCGGCCCGCTCGCTGCGTACCGGACGCAGCGACGTCGTCCTGTGCCTCATCCCGGACTGGCCGGTCACCGACGCGATGAGCCGTCTGAAGCTGGCGCTCAGCGACCGTCTGGCCGACGCGGGAGTCGCCTGCGTGTACTTCTACTACAAGGGCCAGGTCCAGACGCTGTCCGCGCTGTGGCGCAACCTCCAGCCGTCCCTCGTCATCGCCTTCGGCGCCATCGACGAGACGGAGGCGCACGCCATGCGCGGCGCCGGCATCCCGTTCCTGAACGGGCTGTTCGACATCCCGGGCGGCCCGTCCTCGCCGCAGTACATCTCCCAGGAGAGCATCGGCCGGACGCAGATCGAGCACCTGGCCGAACGCGGTCACCGGCACATCGCGTACGCCGGCATCGGTGACGACCGGGAGGACGTCTTCGCCCTGCCCCGCATCCGGGGTGCCGAGCAGGCGTGCCGGGACCTCGGCCTGCCCCGTCCGGACGTCGTCGCCATCGAGCCCGACCGTGCCGCCGCCGGGCGGGCGCTCGACCGCTGGCGGGGAATGCCGAAACCCGTGACCGCCGTCGCGGCCTTCAACGACGTCATCGCCGCCGCGGTCCTCGCCGCCGCCTGGGACCGGGGGGTGGACGTGCCCGGCGGCCTGGCCGTCATCGGCGTCGACGATCTGGCGCTCGCACGCCTCACGTCGCCGCCGCTCACGACCGTCACCATCGATCTGGACACGGCGGCCCGGCATCTGTGCGACCACGCGCTGACCGTCATGGGCATCGCCGAGGCCCGCCCGGCTCCCGACTCCGGCACGGCCCTGCGCATCGTGCGGCGCGCCTCGTCCTGACCGGCGCCCGGCGGGGGACCGCCTGGCCGAAGGCGACCCCGCACAGGTGGACGCCTCGGCGCGGGCCCTGCCCGAAGGCAACGCCCGCGCCGAGACGCCGTAACGGTCCGGTCCTCGTTCGACCAGGATTTGTGTCCCCGGGTGCGCTCCTCGTGATCGTCTTCGGCCGGGGACGTCCTTGCCGGTGTGGGGTGTTCAGCCCGCGGTGACCCGGTGCCTGGGCTCCTCGCCGGTGGTCGCCGTGGTGCGCGGCGGAAGGCCGGCGCCCTCGATGTCGACGTCGGGGGTGACGCGGTCGAGCCAGGTCGGGAGGCTCCAGGCGCGGCGTCCGAGCAGGGCCATCGCGGCCGGTACGAGGGTCATGCGGACGACGAAGGCGTCGATGAAGACACCGAAGGCCAGGGCGAAGCCGATCGACTTGATGATGGGGTCGTGGTTGAAGACGAACCCGCCGAAGACCGCGACCATGATCAGTGCCGCCGCGCTGACGACGCGTCCGCTGCGGGCCATGCCGTGGGTGATGGCCTCGCCCGGGTTCTTGGTGTGTTCGAAGTGCTCGCGCATGCGGCTGACGAGGAAGACCTCGTAGTCCATGGCGAGCCCGAACAGGACACCGATGAGCAGGACGGGCAGGAAGCTGGTCACGGGTCCCGCGGACGGGATGTCGAGGACGCCGTTGAGGTGGCCGTTCTGGAAGACCCACACGGTGACACCGAGGCTCGCGGCGACCGACAGCAGGAAGCCGAGGACCGCCTTGAGCGGGACGAGCAGGGACCGGAAGGCGATGGTCAGCAGGATCAGCGCCAACAGCACGATCACGCCGATGAACAGGGGCAGCGCGTTCGAGAGCTTCCCGGAGATGTCGATCGCGGCCGCGGTGGCACCGGCGATGTAGAGGGTTCCGCCTGCCTTGTCGACGTTCGCCGCCTGATCACGCAGCCGGTGGACCAGGTCCGTGGTGGCCTCGTCGTCGGGTCCGGTGCTCGGCACCAGGGTGATGACACTGAGGGTCGAGGCGGCGTTGGCGACGGGTGCGGTGGCCGCTGCCACGCCGGTGTCGCGGGCCAGCGCCGACCGCAGATCGGTGACGACCGTGGAACGGTCCGCGGCGGGGATGCCGCTGGTGTCCACGACGGCGACGAGGGTGGCGTTGAATCCGGGTCCGAAGCCTTCGGTCAGCAGGTCGTAGCTCTTGTGCTGGGTGCTGTCGACGGGCTGGGACGCGTTGCCGGGCAGACCCAACCGCAGCTCGCGCGCGGGCAGAGCGAGGGCCAGGAGAGCGATGACCCCGGTGAGGAGCACGATCAGCGGCTTGCGGGTGACCAGGCGCCCCCAGGCCAGGCCCCACGCGCCGGGTGCGCGCTCGCCGGCTCCGGGGCGCGGGGCACGCGCACGCGGCCGCAGCCGTTCCCCGAGCAGGCTCAGGGCGGCGGGTACGAGGCTCAGTGCGATGAGCACGGCGAGCAGGACGGTGACGGCTGCGGCGAGGCCCATCACGGTGAGGAACGGGATGCCGGTGACGGCCAGGGCCGCCAGCGCGATGACCACCGTGGCACCGGCGAAGACGACCGCGCTGCCCGCGGTGGCGACGGCCCGGGCGATGGAGTCGTCGACGTCCGCGTCGGGTTCGCTGAGCAGTTCACGGTGACGGGCGACGATGAACAGCGCGTAGTCGATACCGACCGCGAGGCCGATCATGAGGGCCAGCGTGGTCGCGGTGCTGGTCATGTCGATGAAGCGGGACACGAACTCGACGCCCAGGACACCGATGGCGACCCCCACGGCCGCGGTCAGCAGCGGCAGACCGGCCGCCACGAGTGAGCCGAGCGCGAGCGCGAGGATGACGAAGGCGAGCACGACCCCGACGATCTCCGCGGGCCCCCCGACCTCGGTCTGCGGCTGCATGACGGGACCGCCGAACTCCACCTGGAGGCCCGCCTCCTCGGCGGGGGACATGGCCTGGGCCAGCGCGTCCTTGGCCTTCTGCGGCACGTCGGCGGCCGGTTCGCCGAACCGGACGTCCGCGTAGGCGATCCGCTGGTCGGCGGAGAGGGCCCCCGTCGTCATCGGGTCGGAGACGCCCGACACGTCCGCCACCCGCGAGGCCTGCTTGAGGCTCGCCGTGATGGCCGCCCGGGCGTCGGCCGCGGTGAGGGTTGCGCCGTCGTCGGCCGCGAACACCACCCGGGCGGTTCCCGCCGCCGCTTCCGGGAACTCCGCCTGGAGCAGGTCCTGGGCCTTCTGCGACTCGATCCCCGGCACGGAGAACTCCGTCGACGTCTTGCCGTGCAGAGTCACTCCGAGCCCGCCGACCACTGCGAGCAGCAGCAGCCACGCGGCGATGACCCGCCCGCGGCGCCGTACCGCCCAGCGTGCCCAGGCGTACAGGCGAGATGCCATGTGCCTTCTTCCTCCCTCTCGGTCGGCGCAGGCATCCGTGAGTCCTGCCGCCCTCCTTCGCTGCACCCTATGGCAAAATTACTACGGGATGTAAATATGCCCCTAGCGGTAAGCTGCGGGCATGGGTGCTGAGGGACTACGGGAGCGGAGCAAGGCGCGCCGCAGGGAAGTGATCATCCGCAGGGCGTACGAGCTGTTCGCCGAGCGGGGTTTCGAAGCGACCACGATCGCCGACATCGCCGAGGCGGCCGAGGTGTCGCCTCGTACGGTGACGTTGTACTTCCCGTCCAAGTTCGAGCTGGCCCTGGAGCAGTTCGAGGCCACCCGTGAGCGGCTCGCGGTGGCGCTGCGGCAGAAGGATCCGGGCGTGCCGATCGTGGACGCCCTGGAGGTGTGGCTGCGCGACGAACTCGCTCAGCGGAGCGACCTCGACGCGCTCTCCGACCGCATGCTGGAACTGAACCCCCAGCTCAAGGCCGTCAGCAATGCGCGCTTCTGCGACATCGTCCAGGAAGGCGCGGACCTCCTCGCCGAGGAGCAGGGCAGTTCGCCGGGCTCGCTGGGGCCGCGGATGGCGGCGGCGGCAGCGGCGGCCGTCATCAACGAACTCTGCTCGGCGCACCCCGAGGAGGCGGACATCGCCCTCGCGATGGCCTTCCTGCGCGCGGGAACGGCCGTACTGCCGTCCAAGGGCGGCAACTGACCCCGGGCGTGCGGGCGTTGGCGCCGGCCGTGCCCTCTGCCGGCCGGGCCGAGGTCAGGCGCCGCCGGTTTCGGCAGCGCCTCCGCCGATGCTCAGGCGGGTCGTGAGCGCGTCCAGGGCGAGTTCGACGGTGTAGGCGAACTCGGCGTCGCTGTCGAAGCGTGAGAGGTCGGCGGCGGCCTCGGTGACGTGGGGGAGGCCCGAGCGCTCCAGGTCGGCCCGGCGCTGTGCGAGGGCGGCCGGGTCGGTGGTGCCGTAGGTGGGGCCCGCCTGCGCTTCGCGGAGCAGGGCGCCGATCACCGCGGCGACCAGGGCGCGGAGCAGCGGGACGGCCTCGCCGGGAGGGCAGCCCGCGGAACGGAGCACGGCGAGGACCGCTTCGACCGGTGCCAGCGCCTCGAACGAGGCGAGTTGCCGGGTGAGGACGAGCGAGGCCGCCTGAGGGTGAGCCAGGGTGCAGCGACGGAACGCGTGGGCGATGGCGCGCAGGTCGGCGCGGACGTCCCCGGTGCGCTCGGGCAGCGGCACGGACCCGAGGATGTGTTCGGCGACGGCGTCGAGGAGACCGTCCTTGCCGTCGACGTGGTTGTAGAGGCTCTTCGGGTCGACGCCCAGGACCCGGGCGACCGAGCGCATGGAGACCGCGTCGATGCCGTCGGCGTCGATGACCTTCAGGGTGGCCTCGACGATCGCCGGGCGGTTCAGCCGGGAGGCGCCCTTGGGCGGACGGCCTCGGCGGCCTTCTTGTGTCGCGGTCATGGCCTCATGATGCCCTCCGTTGCATTAATCCACAACGTGGGTATAGTGGCGGCCCTCAATACCCACGATGTGGGTAAAGCGGAAGGAGCGACGATGCGTTTTCCGTGGGGCCCCGGGGAAGTGGCCGACCTGCCGACGATCGGCACCGGCATCGACACGCTGCCCGACCTGTCGAGATCGGACGAGCCACCAGGCGCCCGGCTGCGCACGGCCCGCACCCAGGCAGAGGCGTTCCGCGCCGAGTTCGCCCTCACCGGCACACCCGACAGCATCCGCACCTGCGACCTGGTCACGCTGCCGTACCCGACACGGTTCGGCCTGTTCCGGGCCTCGCGTGCGATCGCGCCGTTCCTGTCGATCACCAACCGCATGCTGGTGATCCGCTGGCGGGACAGCGACGGCCGCCCCCGGGTGCTGCTCTTCGAACCCAGCGACGTCGAACTCGGCCGCTACACGCCGTACTTCGACGATCTCGCCCACAAGACACCGGACGTCCTCGCGCGGCGGATGGTCCGCGAACACGACACCGTCCTCGGTCACCTCGCGCGCCTGCGCATCCGGCCCGACGAGGTCGACTATCTGCTCTTCGACCATCTGCACACCCAGGACCTGCGCCGCTGGGTGGGGACGAGCACGCACCAGGACGATCTCGGTTCCCGCCCCCGCGCCGCGTTCCCCAACGCCAAGGTCGTCGTCCAGCGCGACGAACTGGCGGGCATGGCGGAGCTGCACCCGCTGCAGAGGCCCTGGTACCAGCCCCGCACCTACCGTGACGTCCCGCCGGAGGCGTTCCTGCCGATCCACGGTTCGGTCCTGCTCGGACCGGGCGTGGCCGTCGTCAAGACGCCCGGCCACGTCTTCGGCAACCAGAGCCTCGTCGTGAACACCTCGACCGGCATCTGGGTCAGCAGCGAGAACGTCATCGCCACCGAGGCCCTCACCCCGGAGCACTCGCGGCTGCCCGGCCTCGCCAAGTGGGCGCGGCAATGGCAGCAGGAGGTCGTGCTCAACGCCAACACCATCGAGACGACCGCCGACCAGTACAACTCGGTCGTCCTGGAGAAGACTCTCGCCGACCGCAGCCAGGTCGATCCGCGCTTCCTGCAGTTCTTCCCGTCCAGCGAGCTCACGGGGGCCTGGACGAACCCCGGCACCGCTCCCACCTTCAGCCACGGTCACATCACGCACGGCGCACAGCCGGTCTGAGGAGGCACCACCATGTCACGCTTCGTCCTGCCGCCCGAGGACGTCCTGCGGGCCCGCGAGAAGCTCGTGCTCGACCACTTCCACGACGAGGTCGCCCAGGACTGGGACGCCACCCTGTCCACCTTCCCGCACCCGCACTACGAACTGATCGCGCAGATGACCGTCCACGACGGAGACGACGAGGTGCGCGGCTATTACGCCGACACCCGAGTGGCGTTCCCCGACCAGGACCACGAGATCATCGCGTTCCGGCACAGCGTCGACGCCGTGATCGTGGAGTTCTGGCTGCTGGGCACCCACAAGGGTCCGCTCGGCCCGATACCCGCGACCGGAGCGGCCCACCGGACCCGGATGACGGCGTACTTCGTCTTCGACGAGAACGAGCGACTCGTCACCGAGCGGATCTACTTCGACCAGCTCACCATCCTGAAACAGCTCGTCGCCGGGATCGACAGGCGCAGCCCGCGCGGCCTGCTGAAGCTCGCCCGCGTCCTCAGAGGACTGCTCACGATGTCCGGCGGCACGCCTGATCCCCGGCTCCTCGCCACCACCCCACCCGACTTCGTCCGCTGACGGCCCGCGACCATCGGAGGCACCCCGTGAACTCGACCACCGGCACGACGACTTCGGCCACCATGCGAGCACTCGTCGGCGGCAAAGGCGCCGACTGGATCCTGGAGGAGACCGAACGCCCCGTACAGCTCGGGGCCGTTCGCGTCCAGGTCCACGCCGCGGGCCTCAACCGCGCCGACCTGTACGCCCTCCAGGGCACCTACACCGCCAACTCGCAGGGCCAAGGACCCTTCACCGCCGGAATGGAGGTGGCCGGAGTCGTCGAGACCGGGAGTCCACTGGCACCCCATCTGCCCGCGGGGACCCGGGTCATGGGGATCACCGTCGGCGCGTTCGCCGACTACGCCCTGTGCCACCCGCGCCTGTTCGTCCCGATCCCGGACCGGCTCGGATTCGAGGAGGCCGCGACCCTGCCCGTCGGGCTCGTCACCGAACACGACGCGCTCGTCACCCAGGCCGGCTTCACCGCCGGCCAGTCCGTCCTCATAGTCGGCGGCACGAGCGCGATCGGACTGATCGGCGTCCAGCTGGCCAAGGCGCTCGGCGCCGCCACCGTCATCGCCACCACGACCAGCGACGCCAAACGCGCCGCACTGCTGGACGCGGGCGCGGACATCGCGGTGAACACCACGACCGACGACCTCGCCGCAGCAGTCCTCGCCGCCACTGACGGGCGAGGCGCCGACGTCACCCTCGACCACGTCGGCGGCGCGTCGTTCGCCGAACTCCCGCGGGCCACCGCGATCGGCGGCACCGTCGTCAGCATCGGACGTCTCGCCGGATCCGCGACCACCCTCGACCTGGACACGATCGCCTTCCGCCGCCAGAGGCTGATCGGCACCACCTTCAGCATCCGCACCCGAGCCGAACTCGGCGACGTCGTCACCGCGTTGGGCGAGCACGTACTGCCCG
Source organism: Streptomyces sp. NPDC090106 (assembly GCF_044747265.1). NCBI lineage: Bacteria > Bacillati > Actinomycetota > Actinomycetes > Kitasatosporales > Streptomycetaceae > Streptomyces > Streptomyces sp. NPDC090106. The sequence continues at coordinate 229,093 of NZ_JBIVDS010000012.1, forward strand.
CTGTCGCGGACGGACGCATCGGCCCCCGCCTCGACTCCGTCCACCCGGTGTCCCAAGCCGCACGAGCCGCCCAGCGGCTCCGGGACAACGCCGCCACCGGCAAGGTCGTCCTCTCCTTCGCCGACGCCCACACCGGACCGCCGCCCGCGGCCGACCCGGTCGCCGCCATGTTCGGCAGCGTCGCGCAGATCGGCTACGTCGTCCGCGACATCAGGACGTCGATGGAGAACTTCGCCCGCGCCGGAATCGGCCCCTGGTTCCACCTGGAGGGAGTCAGGCCCGAGAACTTCACCTACCGGGGTGAGCCCTCCGACATGGTCATGGACGTGGCCGTCGCCAACAGCGGCGACATCCAGATCGAACTCATCACCCCCGTCAACGACGCGCCCTCGATGTACCGCGACTTCCTCGCGGCCGGGCACGAAGGCGTCCAGCACCTCGCCTACTGGAGCGAGGACTACCAGACCCTCTACGACCGTGCCCTGGCCGCCGGATTCACCGTCGGGCAGGAGGGCCGGATCGGCGGGGCCGACGGCAGGTTCGCCTACCTGGAGACCGAACACCATCCCGGCACCGTCATCGAGATCTCCGACATCGGGGGGAGCAAGAAGCTCGTCTTCGACCTCATCAGGCTGGCCGCCGCCAACTGGGACGGCACCCGGCCCGTGCAGCGGATCGACGCCCGCCTCGTCGGCGGCGACTCCACCGCCCTGGCCGCACTGATGGAGGACTTCGGATGAGGGTCCACCATCTCAACTGCGGCACCATGCGCCCCTGGGGCGCCCCCGAGGGTCTCGTCTGCCACGTCCTGCTCGTCGAGACCGCCACCGGCCTCGTCCTCGTCGACAGCGGCCTCGGCCTCAAGGACCGTGCCGCTCCCGGCGCCAGGTTCGGCCCGGCCCGGCACTTCGTCCGCCCCGCGTTCGACGCTGCCGAGACCGCCGTACGCCAGATCGAGGGACTCGGCCACGACCCCAGGGACGTACGGGACATCGTCCTCACCCACTTCGACGCCGACCACGTGGGAGGAGCCGCCGACTTCCCCTGGGCACGCGTCCACCTCACCGGCGACGAGGCGACCGCGGCGCTCCACCCGGCCACCCGCACCGAGAAGGCCCGCTACCGGCCGGCCCAACGCGACCACCGCCCGACGCTGATCAGCCACACACCCCGGAACGGCGAGTCGTGGCGCGGCTTCCCCGCCGCCACGGAACTAGCCGCGCTCTCGCCCGGGATCGTGCTGATCGGCCTGCCCGGCCACACCCGAGGACACGCCGCGGTCGCCGTGGACTCCGGCGACCGCTGGATCCTCCACGCGGGCGACGCCTTCTACCACCGCGGCCAGATCGGCGACACCGCCCCACCGCCGAGAGCCCTGCTCGCCATGGAACGCGCCGTCGCCCACGACTGGCGCAGAGTTCGGGCCAACCACGAACGCCTCACCGAACTCAGGCGCGCCGAGGAACCAGACCTCCTGATCGTCAACGCCCACGATCCGGGCCTCTTGGCGGCGGCTCGGGCTGGAACCTGGGTGTAGCCACGGCCTCGTGCCGGCGAACCGGTGAGCGCAGGGGATTGTCGTACGGGCTGGCTCTCTGTTCGGTGTTCTGTGTCGCCACCCGGAGGCGGTCGCGGTCGCGCTGCCCCATATGTGGCACGGCGTGGTGCTGTTCCGTGCCGAGGAGCCCATCGGCATGTATCGCCTCGTTGGCACACCCTCCGGGACCGACTGAGTCCGGCGCGATCGCGGGGATGTGGCGTGCGGCATGCGTCTGGTCCGCTTCAATGACGTTCTGGTACTGGGGAGGCAAGTGTGTCGGCGTACGGCCCAGCAGTGTTCGTCGCCCGCAAGGACGGCGCGGATCTGTCGGACGAGGAGCAGGCCTCGGTGATGCGGCTGGTGAGAGATGCCTGCCGCGGATTGAACATGACCGGCGCCGACGGCGATCCGGTCGCACCGTCAGATCGTGGCTACGACGAGGAAGAGCAGAGGGCGTTGGGCATCCTGCTCCACTCCTCCTACGGCTACCACGCCGACCTGCCTGAGGAAGTGCGGGTCGACCAGGAGAAGGCCTGGGAACGCGAGGGCGCGAGAGTCGCGGGCTGGGTCGAGAGGGAGGCCCCCGGGACCTACGTCTTCACGGCGTACGGAGTTGAGGACTGACAGGAGCGGCGAAACACCCCCGCCGTCCTACCAGCCCCGCGCGGACTCCCGAAGAAGGTCGCGGACGCGCACGACGTCGGGGTTGGCCTCGCTCCCGGGCCGTTGGACGAGGAAGAGGGTGTTCAGCGGCGGCTCCTGAGGGTCGTGGAGGAGCGAGAGACGGCCTGAGTCGAGATACTCCTGGCACAGCGAACGCGGGAGGACGCTGTACCCGGCGCCGGAGTTCACGGCTGACAGCACCGCGTACAGGTTGGGCACGGTGACCGCGGCACGAGTGGTGAGCTGCTTGCCGAAGACGTTGCGCCAGTAGCGGCGCACGATCGGTAGGTCCTCGGCATACGTCACCATCGGTACCTCGCGGAGGGCGGCGCAGACGTCATCGGCTTCGGCGTGTCCAGTGACGTGCCGCGCCCAGTCCGGGTTCGCGACCAGGAGGTACTCCTCGTCGGTGAGCGGCACGGACTCCACGGCGCGGCCACGGGGGCGCCGGGTGGCGATGACGAGGTCGTGCCGACCGGCGCGCATCTCCTCCAGGAGCGGTTCGGGCAGCCCTTGGGCGACGCGTAGCTGGACACCGTCGGCGACGAGCGACGCGAGGGCGGGCAGGACGCGTACGCAGAGCAGCTCCGAGGGCCCGGCCAGGTGTACGGGGGCGGCCACCTCTCCGGCCTCCTCCAGCCCGGCCAGTGCGTCGAGCGGCCCGGCGATCTGCCCGGCCAGCTCGTGCGCGTACGGCGTGGGTTCCACCCCGCGCGGCAGCCGGGTGAACAGTTCCCGGCCGACCTGACGTTCCAGGGTGCGGATCTGCGCGGTCACGGTGGGCTGCGACAGGCCCAGACGCGGTGCCGCTGCGGTGAACGACCCCGAGCGGTGGACGGCCAGGAACGTGCGCAGCAGGTTCAGATCCGCGTGGGGCGGGAGCTGGGTACCGCCGGTCGCCGCGGGCGTCTCCACGGCAGGCGTCGGATTCTTCACACGATCCAGCGTACCCATCCCTCATATCGGAGTTCCGATAGCAGGGATCGGCATCTCTATTGGTATTCGGATGGCGTTCCGACCTAGTTTCGATGGGTCGCCGGTTGGCGGCGGACACCGTGGGTGGCGACACCACGGGCGTACATCTCAAGCCTCAGGACACCTCCCATGACCACACAGAACGCGATCAACTGGCCTCAGCACCACCTCCCCGGCACCGGCGACAACTTCGTCTCCAACGAGGTGATCGTCCAGGGCATCACCGCCGCCCGGATCTGGCACTTCCTGACCGACACATCCGAGTGGGAGGGCTACTACGACAACGTCGCAGACATCTCCTTCCCGGAGGGCGGCGGCCCCGGTCTCAAGGACGACGTGGCCTTCAGCTTCGGAACCTTCGGCTTCCCGCCGCTGGCCGCCCACGTCGTCGAGTTCCAGGCACCGGCCGACGGCGTCCCCGGCCGCCTGTCGTGGACGGCCAGGCAGGACGGCACGCCCGAGGAGCGCCTGGACGTGCTGCACGCCTGGCTGGTCGAGGACCTGGACGGCGGCCGGGTCCGCATCCTGACCCAGGAGAACCAGATCGGCCAGCCCGCCGCGGCCCTCGCGAACGAGCGCCCCAACCCGATGCTCAACGGCCACCAGGCCTGGCTCGACGGACTCGTCTTTGCCGCCTCCAAGTAGCGGCACGTCTGCCACGCGGCCCGCCTGATGGTCGAGGGGGCACCGACAACGGCGTACGCCTGCACACGAGGCCGCCGGACGCCCGTACCGACTGGAGCGCGCAGCGGCGCGGGGTGATGCTGTTGAGGGCATGGCCACCACGTGTGTCGCAGGCTTCGAAGAGCCGCACTGAGACATCACCAACCCTGCAACCCTGAGGAAGGATCCGACATGTCCAAGCCGCCCCTGCCGCCCGAGGCCGTCGACCTGCTGCGCCGCCCCAACCCGGCCGTCATGGCCACCCTCCGCTCCGACGGCGCCCCGGTGTCCACGCCCACCTGGTATCTCTGGGACGACGGCCGGGCCCTGATCAGCCTGGACGAGGGCCGCGTCCGCCTGAAGCACCTGCGCCGTGACCCGCGCATCACCCTCACCGTCCTCGACGGCGACGACTGGTACAACCACGTCACCCTCATCGGTCGGGTCGCGGAGACGTACGAGGACGAGGGCCTGACCGACATCGACCGCATCGCCACCCACTACACCGGCAGGCCCTACCCCGACCGCGTCCGGACCCGCGTCAGCGCCCGGATCGAGGTCGAACGCTGGCACGGCTGGGGCGCCCACCGCGACAGCGACCAGGCGTTCACGGGCTGATCCACGCGGACGGCTCTCGTCGCGTCCCGCGCGCTCGATGCGAGACGGTGCGGGACGGGGCCCGGCCTCATGCCCTCGCGATCGGGGAGGGCATGATGTCCACCGTGACGAACAGCGCGGATCTGCATCCTGATCGGATACCCGGGTACGACGGCGGTCCCCTCACACACCAGACCCAACTCCTCGACGAGCCCTTGTTCTGGCTGGGGCACCTCGCCTCGTGCGTCCAGAGCGAGGAGGCCGAAGAACTGCTGTTCGGCGCTGACCACGAGGCGGCCGGCGACTTCCAACAGCGGTTGTGGGGACGGGCCGAGTGGCCGACCTTCACCGTTCCGCTCGCTGCCGACGGACAACTGCACGTGGTCTACCGCACGTTCGTCGACGACTCCGGCACCGATTACCTACTCCACCATCCCGACTGGGACCACGCCGAACTCCTCGCCCGCGACGACGGGCACTTCATGGGACCAGGCCTGTCCTGGCCCGAACTCGTTGCGGCTGCGGACAACGGGATACCCGGCGGGAGCACCATGGATCCCCACGCCCGTCTGCTGCTCCTGCTGCCGTCCTTCGGTGACGACGAGGTACCCGACGATGCCGTTGTCCGCCTGACCGACGCGCTGCGCGCCCACACCGGCGTGGACGATCCCGAGTCCCTCGCCGCTGTGCTCCTGGAGGACCAAGGGGCTCCCGGTCCCGCGCGCTGGACCACGGCCGGCCGAGGCTTCCGCGTCAACGACGGCGCGTACTCCTACCGCAACCCCGTCAACCACTTCGCGCTGTCGGCCGATCGGCTGGCCCAGGTGGCCGCCGCGCTGGCACCGTGACCCGTGCACGTCTTCCCGTGTACGTCTCTCCGTGTACGGCGAGTGGCCGGCCTCGAGTTGAGGATCAATTCACGGACAAGTCCTGACGTGGTTCCGTGGCGATACTTTCTCACCTCCACCGTTTGAACCAGCGGCACCCCTGGAGCCACAACGACCACTACGCTCCCTGGATCGCCGACCAGGTATGCGCGTCTAGCGCTCGCCATGTCCTCGAAGTCGGCTGCGGCACGGGGAACTTGGTAGCCCTGCTCCGCCACCGGGGCCTCATCGTCACGGCGCTCGAACCCGCCCCTCGGATGGCACACGCCGCGGCGAAGCGCTTTGCCGACGATCCGGCGGTCACCATTGTCGAAGCCGGTTTTGCCGCGCGTGAACTGCGGCGGCGCTTCGATGCCGTCACGCTGGTCGCGGTCCTGCATCACCTGCCGTTGACATCGACTCTGCGGGAGCTCCGTGGCTGCCTGCATCCGGGCGGGCGGCTCGTGGTGGTCGGCTGCTACCGGGAAGCCGGGCGTCTCGATCGCCTTGTTTCCCTGCTGTCCCTGCTGTTGAACCCGGTCATGGGGCTGGCCAGGCAACCCGCTCGCGTCAATGAGCTGCCCCTGCACATGACGGCGCCCACCGTCGACCCACAGGAAACGTTGAATGAGATCCAGGTCGCGGCGGCACAGGAACTGCCTGGCGCACGGATCAGGCGCCGCCTGTTCTGGCGCTACAGCCTGGTCTACGACCTTCCCGCCACGGTCCTTCCCGACTGCAGCGAGGGTCTCTCCTGAACATGCCAGATCCGCCTGGACGGCCCATGGACCCCGCACGGGGGCCCAGAGGCAGTGGACTACGCGGGGAGCATGGCTCGGCATCCTGGGGCGGCTGAGGACTGCATGGTCATGCCGCCGTCCACGACCAGGAGTTGGCCGGTGAGGTGGCGGGACTCGTCCGAGGCCAGGAAGAACGCGGCCGAGGCGGCCCGCGACCGTCCTGGTCGGTTCGGCCCCGGAGTAAGCGCTGCGAGTGCCCGACGAGGCCGTCGACGCCTGGTGTTCCGAGAAGGCGAGTACATGATCGCTCGGCTCGGTGTACCGGCGTGGGCGAGTTCTCCCAGCGGACAGCGGACAGCGGACAGCGGCCTCGGTTGCGTTCGTAGGAGCGCTGTGGTCCCGGGCGGAACCGCGTCGGGATCACATGCCGTCAAGCCCTTCGTAGACGCCCTCGGGGCCCACGCCTTCCACGTAGTCAGCGAAGTCGGTGTTCGCCAGGACCAGATTGGCGTCGATCTCCGCGAGTGACGACACCACGGCCCGGAACACCTCGCCCGGCCCCTCTTCGTCCACATCGACCACCAGGAGCGTACGGTCGCGGGCGGGGAGGCTGGCTGCGAAGGTGCTGGAGTCCGCCACCGCGAAGTAGGGGTACTCCGCACCGTCGGGCACGAGCGAACGCAGTTGCTCCTCGGTCATGCCCGCATGGCGCGGATCGTCCACGGTGCGCAGGTCCACCAGCAGGCCCTCGGAGGTGTACGAGGCCAAGCGGGCGCGGAGTTGCTCCCAGGCCTGCTCGTCGGTGAAGTCGGTCCTGACCAGGACGGCACCGCCGCCCTCCGGAAACCTGTCCACGAAGATGCCTTCCGTACGGTTCGAATGGGGTGTGCGGTTCGTATCGTTCGAATCGCCTGTGGGGTGTGGGTTCGCTTCAGAACCCGCGGAACACCCCGTCCTCGTCCACGGCGTCGGTGAACTCCGCCCAGTCCATGTTGGCCCAGGTGATGTTGTTCTCGACCGACCACAACTCCGCAGCGACGACGCGTAGTTCGTCATGCGGTCCGGCACCCGTGCGGATGACGAGGAGAGGTCTGTCGGACACGGCGAGCGTGACCTTGTCCGCGAGGACCAGAAGGGCCGTCCCCGGTGGTGTCAGGGACGCCATCTCCTGGGCGGACAGCCCCTGGTAGGTGATGTCGTCGACGATGTCGACGTTCGCCAGGAAGTCGTCCTCGTTGGGTGTGGAGACCTCGACGAGCAGCGACTGCCAGGACTCCTCGTCCGAGAAGCAGGTGCGTACCAGGGGAGTCGTGTGCTCGGCGCACGACAGGGACTTGGGCATGGCTGTGATCCTTGGGACGGGGAATCGGTCTGCGGAACTGCCGTGGCTCACGCAGCACTCTCCTGCGGGCCTTGCGGCTGTGGTGTTCCCGGGACGCGACAGGAGCATAGGCGGGACTTTGTGTGCAGGGAGTGACCGTGCCGCGCGGTCCCGGCTGCCCTCTTCCTCCAAGTGGACGCCAAGAAGCGTGACTTCGAGGGGCGGCGCGGCGGCCCGCGCCCCCAAGGGGACAGGCTGGGAACACCGTCCGGTCAGCCCGCCAGGCCACTTCCAAGTGAACGCCAAGCGGCTCGCTCTAGCGTTCGGGCGAGAGTGTGATCGGGGTGCGGGGCGATCGTGGACGACGTCGGTGCCGGAACGGGAAGGCCAGGGACATGCCGACGGGCGTCACCAAGGAGAGCGGGACCCCACCGGAGCGGGGCAAGCTGTGGTTCTCCGTCCTTGGCCCGGTCCGTGCCTCGCGCGACGGGGCGGCCCTGGAACTCGGCCCGCCCCAGCAGCGCGGCCTGCTGGCCCTGCTGCTCGCCCGTCCCGGACAGCCCCTGGAGGTCGAGCAGATCGTCGACGCCCTGTGGGGCGAGGAACCCCCGGTCAGCGCCCTCACCCTGGTCTACCGGTACATAGGCCTGCTGCGCCGCGTCCTGGAACCCGACCTCCCCGCCCGGGCGCCCGGCGGCTGGCTCCTGCGCGGAGCGGGCGGCTACCGCATCGAGGCCGACGCGGACTCCCTCGACCTGCTGCGCTTCCGCCGGCTGGCCCACGAGGCCCGACGGGTACGGGACGACGGCGCCATCCGGCAGAGCGTGGCGATGTACGTCGAGGCCCTGGCCCTGTGGACCGGTCACCCCCTCGACGGGCTGCCACCGTCCATGCACACCGCCCCCGCCTTCAAGGCGCTGGACCGGGAGCGCCACGCCGTCGTCAAGGAGGCCGCCGACGCCGCCCTGCACTGCGGCCTCGCGGGCGAGGTGCTCGGCCCGCTGCGCCGCTGCGCCGCCGAACGCCCCTTCGACGAGCCGCTGCACTCCCGTCTGCTGTACGCCCTCATGGCCTCGGACCGGACGCAGGAGGCGCTGCGAACGTACCGAGCGGTGAAGGCGAGGCTCGCCGACGAGCTGGGAATCGAACCGGGCCAGGAACTGCGGGCCGCGGCCCGGCACGTGCTCGGCCCGCCCGCCGCCGTACCGAAGTCCGCCACTGAGCCGGCGCCCGTTGCGCGGAAGCCCGTTGCGCGGAAGCCCGTTGGGCTGCCCGTCGGCGCACCGACACCGGGACCGGTGGCCTCCGCCCCTGCGGGCCCCGCCCTCTCGCCGATCGGCCCCCGCCCGACTGCCGGTTCAGCCGTCGCCTCCTCCGCTCCCGCCCAACTCCCGCCGGGGCTGCCGGTGTTCGTCGGCCGGAGGAGAGAACTCGCGCTCCTGACCAAACCGGCCACAGCACACGGACCCGCGGCGGTGACCGTCCTCAGCGGACCGCCCGGCGTGGGCAAGACCGCGCTCGCGGGCCGCTGGGCGCATCGCGCCGCATCCGGCTTCCCCGACGGACAGTTGTACGCGGACCTGCGCGGCCACGCTCCCGGGGCGCCCCCGGCCGACCCGGCCGTGATCCTGAGCGGATTCCTGCGCGCGCTGAGCACGGCGCCGGAGGCGACACCCGAGGAGGAACGCCCGCGGCGCTATCAGGAGGCCCTGGCCGGCCGCCGGGTCCTGGTCTTCCTCGACGACGCCCGCGACGCCGCACAGATACGGGATCTCCTCCCGGACGTCCCCGGCTGCCTCGCGGTCGTCACCAGCCGCGCCCCTCTGCGTGAACTCGCGAACGGAGAGCGGGACAGCCGCTTCCTCGACCTGGCTCCCTTCGGTACCGACGAGGCCCGCGACTGCCTCGTCGCCCGGCTCGGCGGCGAGAAGGTGGCCGCGGAGGAGGAAGCGGTCCGCGCGCTCACCGTGTCGACCGGGGGACTGCCCCTGGCTCTGGCCGCCGTTGCTGCCCGGGCCTCCGCGGGACCGGCCTTCTCCCTGGCCCCGCTCGCCGAGGAGATCCGCTCGGCGAGCGGGGGACTGGACGCCGTGCCCGAGGTGCGGACGGCACTCGACGCCTCCTGCCGCACGCTCACCCCGCCCGCGGCGCGCGTCTTCCGGCTCCTCGCCGCCTGCCCGGGCACGACGATCTCCACGGCCGCCGCCGCGAGCGCCGCCGCACTGCCCGTGGAGCGGGTGCGGGAACAACTCGCCGAACTGGTCCGCGCGGGACTGCTCATGGAACGTCTCGGCGACGTGTACCACCGGCCACGGCTCGTCGGGGTGTACGCGCGGGAACTCTCCCGCCCCGAGGAGCACGACACCGAGGAGCACGACACCGAGGAGCACTGCACCGAGGAGCAGGACACCGCGGTCCCGGTACCGGGTCCCGCGGCGCACAGTCAGGGGTACGGCCGTGGCGGCGCAGCGGGTGTGCCATGGGAGGACATCCAACCCGACGCCGAGGCGTCGCGACTGGCCCTGCGACGGGTGCTCGACCACCATCTGCACACGGCCCACAACGCCCTCGCCCGCCTTTCCCCGGACCGGATCGTCCCCGAGCCGCCGCCTGCCCTGCCCGGAGTCAGCACGATCGAGCACGCGACCGCCGCGCAGGCCCTTGCCTGGTGCGGCGCGGAGACGCGGGGCCTGGCCGGTCTGGTGGGCCTGGCCTCCCGCCATGGATTCCACGGCCACACCTGGCGGCTCGCCCTGCTGGTCGAACTCCTCTTCGCCCAGCAGGGGTTGCGCCACGACGCCGTCGAGCCCCGGCAGGCCGCTCTCGACGCGGCCCGGCACCTGTGCGACCCGGTCGCGCTCGCCCATGCGTACAGCTCCCTCGGAGAACTCACCGGACGCCTGGGGCGTACCGGGGACGCACACCTCCATCTGCGCCGGGCCCACGAGCTCTTCGGCGAACTGGGCGACCTGCCGGGACAGGGCGACGTGCACCGTCGGCTCGGCCGGCTGTACGAGGATCAGGGCCGCCTCGACGAGGCCCTCGGCCATGCGGAACGGGCCGTGGCGCGATACCGGGGCGCCGGCGACCGGGTGGGGGAGTCCGGCTCGCTGCTCGCCCTCGCCAGGATCCGTTCCCGGCGTGGCGGGGACCGTGGAGCGTTCGCCGCCGCCTGCCGGGCCCTCGAAGTCCTGCAAGGTCTCGCCGAGCCGCAAGCCGAGGCCGCTGCCCACGCCGTGCTCGGTCACTGTCACGCCGTGGGCGGCGACCACCGTCGCGCGCTCCTCGCCCACCAGCGTGCCTTGGCGCTGTACCGGGAGATCGGGGACCGGCGTCACGAATTCCGCTGTCTGGTCCGCATCGGAGAGGCGCACCGGGCCGCCGGTGAAGCGGGAGCGGCCCGGACGGCGTGGACGCGCGCGCTCGCCGTACGCGACACCCTGGACCACGAAACTCTGGACCACGAGACTCTGGACCACGTGACCCCGGAGGCGGGAGAGGCGGCCGCCGCCCTGCTCCGGAACCGGATAAGGGACCTGAGCCGACAGGACGGCACCGGTGAGGAGCCCACCGCGCGCCCGTCTCTGCGGCTGGTGCCGGATGCCGTCGCACCCTGCGAATGGCCCCTGCCGGAACCTGACGTTCCGTACGTTCCGGCAGGGTCAGTTTCCTGTCACTGGACCGACCTACGCTGACCCGCGGGGGCACGGTCCCCACCGTCGCCCGGTCACCCGGCGAGCGGGTGCGGCGCCGCGCCGAAGCGTGGGCGGGCACGGGTACGGATACGGGTACGAACACAGCCGGTCACACGCTTGATCCAGGCTTGATCCAGGGAAGTGGACTATGACGCGCGGGGGAACGGCACGCACCGGGGACACGACGGTGTCCTCGCCCAGCGGCCTCGCGGTGGCGGCGGAGCCGCCCGAGACGGACAGCGTCACGGAGCCGGGATCGCCGGAGCCGGATTCCCCTGAGGCGGTCACAGCCCTCACCCCGAGCCCTGACCCGGCGGGAGACGCTCCGGACGGGGAGCCCACGGTCGCGACGGGCGCCTCGACGCCGACTCCGGTCACCTCGTCCACCGTGACACCTGCGGGCGGATCCCTTCGGTCGACCGCCGACGAGGACGACGACACCGACGCCGGGACCCCGGATGTCGACACAGACACCGACACCGATGCCGACTCCGATGCCGACTCCCCGGACGCGGACGCGGACGCGCAGGCCGGCACGGTGGTGCCGACTGCCGTGCCGGACTCCGCCGAGGGCCGTCCGGAAGCACCCGGAGCCACGGCTGAAGGCTCCACCGCCGGCGCCGACGAGACGGTGGCGCTGATCTCGGACACCGGCCGCGAAGGCGACGACGGCGACGCCGAGACCGGAGGGCGCCGCATCTCCCGCGAGTCGGTCATCGGCGTCTCCGTGCTGGCCCTGCTCGTGGCGGGGAGTTCGTTCCTGCTGCTCGGCTCCGGGGACGGCTCGTCCGCGTCCGACACCGTCGAGTCCGCGCGCGGCGGCTTCTCGCAGGACGACGAGGGCGGCGCCGGCGGCGTTCCCGGCGCCGCCGCGTCCACCGCTCCGTCCGCCTCGCCCCGAACCGGTGCCCGGCCGAGCGCGGGAGCCTCCACCTCGCCGCGCAGTGCGGCGGTCGGGCCCGTGTCGGCGACCGGCAAGGGCTCCGGGCACAGCGGACCGGGCGCCACCACGGGCAAGGCCGCCACGGGTGCCGGCGCGGCGGCGGCGGCCGACGACCAGCCCGCCAAGTCCACCGCCGCGACACCGACCGCGGGACAGACCGCCGCGGCTGCCTCCGCGCAGTCCACGGGTTCCCTCGTCGGCGCGGCCTCCGGTCGCTGCGTGGACGTCACCGACGGCACCGCCGGCGCCGGCACGGCCCTCCAGATCTGGGACTGCACCGGCGCCACATGGCAGCGCTGGTCCTTCTACTCGGACGGCACGGTGCGCTCGCTCGGACTGTGCATGGAGGTCGCCTCGGCCGGCGATGGCGCCGCGATGCGGCTCGCGAAGTGCAACGCCGGATCCGGCCAGCGGTTCCAGCTCAACTCCGCCGGAGACCTGGTCAACCTCAAAGCCGACAAGTGCGTGGACGTCAAGGACCAGCTGAGCGACAACGGCACCCGGCTCCAGCTGTGGACGTGCACCGGGGCGCAGAACCAGAAGTGGAGCATGGGGTGAGGACGCGGTGGGAGAGCCTGTGACGGACCAGGACCTCACGGCGCCGTCGTTCTCCGTGCTGGGGCCGATGCGCGCCTGGCGCGACGGCATCGAGCTGGACCTCGGCCCCCCGCAACAGCGCGCCACCCTGGCCGTGCTCCTGGTCCGCGTGAAACGGCCCGTCCCGGTCGGGGAGATCGCCGACGTGCTGTGGGGCCAGGAACGGCCGGTGAGCGCGGTCAACGTGATCCATCGTCACATCGGCATGCTCCGCCGGGTCCTGGAGCCGGAGCTGCCGCACCGGACCGAGGGACAGCGGCTGGTCCGTGGCAGTGGCGGCTACCGGCTGCGCACCGCCCCGGACGACGTCGACCTGACCCGCTTCCGCCTCCTGCGCGAGCGGGCACAGGAGGCTGCCCGGGAAGGGGACGGCGAGGAGGCCGTGCAGCGGTTCAACGAGGCCTTCGCCCTGTGGCGGGGGCCGGTCGCCGCCGGAATCCCGGCCGTCGCTCGCGCTCACCGCCTCTTCACCGCCCTCGACGACGAGTACGTGACGGCCGTGCGCGAAGCCGCGGACACGGCGCTGCGCGACGGCCTGGCGGACCGTGTCCTCCCGGCGATCGAACGCTGTGCCGCCCGGCATCCCTTCGACGAGGGAGTCCACGCGAAACTGGCGCTGGCGCTCGCCGCCACCGGCCACCAGGCCGAGGCACTCGACGTGTGCCAGGGCGCCCGGACCCGGCTCGCCGAGGAACTGGGCGTCGCCCCGGGCGCCGAACTGCGCGCCGCCCACGAGCGGGTGCTCGGCGGCGACTTGAACAGCCCCCCGCTCGCCGCCCGGCCGAAGCTCCCGGAGGCGGCGACACATTCCCGCGGCGCGTTACTGGGACGGCACTCGGAAAGCGCGGAACCGGCACAGCACCCGGAAGGCGCGGAACCGGCACGGCACCCGGAGCGCCCTGCGGGACCGGCACACCGGCACACCGGCCCGGCGTCACCCCACGCACCCGGTCCCACGCCTACGACCCCTCCGCCCGTCCCGGCGCCGAGCGGCACGGGCGAGCCGCGACCCGTTCCTGAACCGACCGCGGAACCGACCGCGGAACCGACAGCCGTGTCGCTGGCCGTGTCGCTGACGTTCGGTGGGGACGCGCCCGCGCCCCCACCCGCGTTCGTCGGGCGCCGCACCGAGACGGCGAGGCTGCTCGCCGAGGCCTCGCCCGCCCGGCCCGGGGACGAGACCGTGAAACTCGCCGCGGTCTGCGGCCCGGCCGGGTCCGGGAAGACCGCTCTCGCGGCCGAGACCGCCCGCCACCTGGCCGGCCGTTTTCCCGACGGGCTGATCCGCGTCGCCCTGCGGGGCTACGCCCCGGACGCTGAGCCGGTCGAGCCGGTCGACGTGATCCGGGCGCTCCTCGCGCAACTGGACGTCCCCCCGGACCGGCTGCCCGCCGACCCCGGCGACAGGGACGCGCACACCGTCCTGTGGCGCAGCGTGCTCTCCCGGCGGCGCTTCCTGCTGCTGCTCGACGACGCCCGGGACACCGCGCAGATCCGGCCGCTGCTGCCCGCCACGCCCGGCTGCATGGTGCTGGCGACCAGCCGTGACCAGCTCTCCGGCCTGGTCGCCGCGGAGGGCGCCCACCGCGTCGTGCTGGGCCCGCTCACCCCCGACGAGTCCCGGGACCTCCTGGCGACACGTGTCGAACCCGAGAGGCTCGCCGCCGACCCCGAGCGGACCGAACGGGCCGTGGAACAGTGCGCCGGACTGCCGTTCGCCCTCCATCTGGCCGCCGGGCGGCTCATGGGCGCTCCGGAGCCGGACGAGCCAGCGCAGACACCGGGGACACCGGCGCCAGCGCAGACACCGGCGCCAGCGGAGACACCGAAGCCGGCGGAGAAACCGGAAGCGTCGACCGCCGCATCCGGCGTCTTGGCGGCGAGCGACCGGACCGCCGTACGGCGGAGCCTGGAGGGTTCCTACCGGACGCTCGAGCACGACGCGGCCCGGCTGTTCCGGCTGCTCGCGCTGCACCCGGAGCCCGAGGCGGATGTCGCGCAGGCCGCGGCCCTGGCCGGCACCGGAGCCCGGCAGGCCCGCGTCCTGCTGTCCGCGCTCACCGGGGTGCACCTCCTGGACGAGTGCGGGCCCGGCCGCTTCACCCTGCGGCCCTTCGAACGCTCCTACGCCCAGGAACTGGTGCACACGGTCGACGGTCCGCCGGCCCGTGCCGCCGCCGTGCGCCGCCTGTTCGGCCACCTCGTCCGCCACGCCCTGCCCGACGACGGACCGTGGAGCCTGTGGCCCCAGGGCGCCCGATCCGCCGACGCACCCGTCCGGTTGCCGCGCACCGGCCCACGACTCCCCGTGGAGCCGGAGATGTTCCCGCTCTGACCGGCTCGCCCCGACCGGCGGCCGTCCCATCACCGAAGGACCCCACCGCACATGCCCCTCTCCCGGCCGTCGCCCGCAACGGCCCGGCCCGCCGCGTCCCCGCGCCGTACCCGGTACGTCGTCCCCGCCGGACTGTGCGCCCTCGCGCTCAGCGTCTGTCCCGTGCCGGTCGCGCTGGCCGACGACGCGTCACCGGCCCCGGCCGCCAGCGGCTCGACCGTGAAGCTGCCCGTCATCCCCGGTTCCCTGGGCACCGGAGCCGCCTGCACCCGGTCCTCGCCGACCACGATGACGGTCGTCCCGTGGACCCACGCCGTCCTCGGACTGTCCGGTGCCCGGGCCTACTCCCGGGGCGCGGGAGTCACCGTCGCCGTGGTGGACACGGGGGTCGCGACGGGCACCCACGGCCTCAAGGGCCGGGTCGAGGCGGTGGGGGACGCGGCCGAGGACTGTGTGGGACACGGCAGCTTCGTCGCGGGTCTCATCGCCGCCGCATACGACGGAACCGGCACCGACTTCGGCGGCCTGGCCCCCGACGCCGGCATTCTGGCCGTACGCGGCACCGACGCCCGTGGTGTGGCCGACGCCGCGAGCGTCGCCGCCGGCATCCGTGCGGCCGCCGATGCCCGGGCCGGGGTCGTCGCGGTCCCGCTGGCACTGTCCCGGGGCAGCGAGGAGCTGACGGCGGCCGTCCGTTACGCCGTGTCCCGTGACTGCCTGGTGGTCGCCGCGGCCGTGCCCGACTCGACAGGGGACGTCACCGGCACGTCCGGCGCGACGGCCCAGGCGGCTCCCGCCGCGCGCTACTGGCCCGCCTCCGACGAAGGCGTGCTGTCCGTCCTGGACTTCGGCCCTGACGGCGCCCGCCCCGACGGCGCGCTCCGACCGCTCCGGGCCGACCTGGCCGCACCGGGCGACAAGGTCGTCGGCACCGGGCCGCGGGGCACCGGCAACTTCACCGGCACCGGCGCCTCCTTCGCCACCGCTCACGTCGCCGGGGCCGCCGCGCTCGTCCGGTCGCGGTACCCGGACCTCAGCGCCGAGGAGGCCGCGCGGAGACTGACCGGCACCGCCTACCCGGCGGACGTGCCGCGCCTGGACACCTACGCCGCCCTGACCGTCGTACCGCACGACGCGGGGACCGCCGCCTCGCGTCCCGGGCCGGCGGGGCGGGTGGTGCTGTCGCTGCCCGATGACGACCCGGGCCCGCGCCGGATCGCCGTGGCCGTGGGCTCGGTGGGTCTGCTGGCCCTGCTGGCGGCGGCGTCCGCGCGCGGCGTGATCCGAGCCCGGCGTGGCCGCCGCGGTGCCACCGAGGAAGCCTGAACACCACGCCGAAATAAGAGAGTTGGAGGGGCCCGGTCCGTGGACCGGGCCCCTCCGCCGTGTCCGTCCTGTTCCAGGTCAGTCCTGTTCCAGCAGGGCCGTCTGTACCTGGAACGACTTGCGGCGGGTGATGCGCAGTGCCCGGCCCGGCGGGAGGACACGGGGCTTGACGCTGCCGAACAGATATCCCTCGGACGGCGGGCACGACATCAGCAGGCCCGGGGAGTTCATCTCCAGCATCCGGCGCAGGACCGGGTCGCCCAGGCCGCGTCCGGCACCCGCGGCGGAGCGCGTCACCACCAGATGGAAGCCGACCTCGTAGCCGAGCGCCAGGAACTCCAGCAGCGGTTCGAACGGGCTGCGCCCGAGCGGCGAGTTGATGAGGTCGTAGTCGTCGACCAGGACGAACAGGGTCGGCCCCTGCCACCAGTCCCGCAGCCGCATCCGGGACGGCGCGATGTCCGAGCCCGGCATGCGGCTGCGCAGCGCGCGGGCCGCGCCCTCGCACAGTTCCCGCAGCTGGTCCACGGAGACCGCGTGCCCGAGCCGGTACTCCTCCGGCACCGCCTCGACCAGCTCCCTGCGGTAGTCGACCACCAGGACCAGTGCCTCGTCAGCGGTGTAGCGCTCGACGATGCCCTTGGCCACCAGCCGCAGCAGGTTGGTCTTGCCGGTCTCGGAGTCGCCGACGACGACCAGGTGGGGGTGTTCGGAGAAGTCGTGCCAGGCCGGGGCCAGTTGGTCCTCCTCCACACCGAGAGCGACCCGCAGATCGCCCTCGGCGGGCGGCAGTCCGGCGGACGTGAGCTGGACCGGCAGCATCCGCACCGGGGGCGCCGGCGGGCCCGCCCAGTGCTCGGCGACGGACCCGACGAGCTGTGCGACGCCCTCCGCCAGGTCCTCCTGGTCCTGGACGCCGTCCAGCCGGGGGAGCGCGGCGAGGAAGTGCAGCTTGGTCTCGGGGCTCAGGCCGCGGCCCGGGACACGGGGCACCGAGCGGGCCCGCCGGATGTCGATCACCGACTCCATCGGGTCGCCCATCTTCAGCTCCAGGCGGGTGCCCACCTGATCCCGCACCTGAGCGGCCAGTTCGACCCACCGGGCGGTGGTGACGATGAGGTGCACCCCGTAGTTCAGACCGCGCAGGGCGAACTGCGACAGGGTGGTCACGTGGTCGAGGAAGTCCTGCCGCAGGGTGCCCCAGCCGTCCACGACGAGGAACACGTCGCCGTACGGCTCGTCGGGGAACTCCCCGGCGGCCCGCCTCTTGCGGTAGGTCGCCATGGAGTCGATGCCGTGCTCCAGGAAGAACCGTTCGCGTTCGGCGAGGAGCGAGGCCACCGTCGCGACGGTCCGGCCGATCCGTTCCCCGTCGACATGGGCCGCGACCCCGCCGACATGGGGGAGTCCGGTGAGCCCGGTGAGGCTGCCGCCGCCGAAGTCCAGGCAGTAGAACTGGACTTCGCGGGGGGTGTGGGTCAGGGCCAGAGCGGTGATCAGCGTGCGCACCAGGGTCGACTTGCCGCTCTGAGGGCCGCCCGCGATCGCCACATGGCCGCCCGCTCCGGACAGATCCACCACGAGGGGGTCCCGGCGCTGGTCGAACGGCCGGTCCACGATGCCGACCGGGACCCGCAGACCGCCTCGCGCCACGGGTCCGCCGGCCGGGACCGTCAGGCCGCGTTCGGTGTCGGGCGCCGTCGACGGCAGCAACCGGTCCAGGGTCGGTGGCAGTCCGAGCGGCGGCAGCCACACCTCGCGGGCGGCGGGACCGGAGTCGCGCAGCCGGTCCACCGCGGTGGCCAGCAGGCTCCGCGCGTTCGCCTCCTCCGCCGCGGCTGCCTCCGCCTCCGCCCGCAGCACCGACTCGGGCAGTTGCCGCGGCGCGATCCAGCCGACGCTCCACGGGGTGACCTGCCCGGCCACCTGCGCGCGGGCCAGGGTGCCGCGCCGCCGCCGGTAGGTGCCGGAGACGTACGCGGCCCGGAACCGGGTCAGTGCCTCCACCCCGCTCTTGAGGTAGCCGGCGCCGGGCTGGGAGGGGAGCTGATAGGCGTCGGGCACGCCGAGCACACCCCGGCTCTCCATGGCGGAGAACGTGCGCAGCCCGATCCGGTAGGAGAGATGGCTCTCCAGCTGGTGCATCCGTCCTTCGTCCAGACGCTGGGAGGCGAGCAGCAGATGGACGCCCAGGGAGCGGCCGAGACGGCCGATCATCACGAACAGCTCCATGAACTCGCCGTGTGCGGCGAGCAGTTCGCTGAACTCGTCCACGACGACGAACAGGCTCGGCAGCGGCTCCAGCGGGGTGCCCGAGGCGCGTGCCTTCTCGTACTCCAGGGCCGAGGTGTAGTTGCCCGCGGCCCGCAACAGCTCCTGGCGGCGGATCAGTTCGCCGTGCAGGGCGTCCTGCATACGGGAGACGAGCGCGACCTCGTCCGCCAGGTTGGTGATGACGGCGGAGGTGTGCGGGAGTTCCTCCAGGCCCAGGAAGGTCGCGCCGCCCTTGAAGTCGACGAGGACGAAGTTCAGGGTCTGCGGTGAGTGGGTCAGCGCCAGGCCGAGGACCAGGGTGCGCAGCAGTTCGCTCTTGCCGGAGCCGGTGGCGCCGATGAGCATGCCGTGCGGGCCCATGCCGCCCTGCGCCGACTCCTTGATGTCGAGTTCGACGGGCGCCCCGTCCGCGCCGACCGCGATCGGCACCCGCAGCCGCTCGGCGGCCCCGGTGCGGGAGGTCCAGTAGCCCGCGGGATCGTGCCGGTGCAGGTCGGCAATGCCCAGGAGCGCGGTCAACTGGATGTCGGAGGCGAGGGGTTCGGTGCTGTCGGTGGCCAGGCTCAGCCGGTAGCGGGCGAGCATCGCGGCCAGCGTGCGGGCCGCCGAGGTGCCCATCCGGTCGGGGCGGCCGAGCGTGGTGGTCTGCTCCTGACGGCTGCGGTCGGTCCGCACCAGGCGCAGTTCGGGCTCGCCGAAGTCCAGGCGCAGCGTCGTGCGGCCGGGCCGCCAGCTCAGCGCGCCCGACAGGTCGACGGTGACGCTGTTGCGGAAGCCCTGCCCGTCCAGCCGGTGCCCGGCCGGGATCCGGCCGCCGTCCACGAGGATCACGGTGAACGGCTCCTCGCGCCCCGGCACCGCGTCCGGGTCGAAGGCGGGCCGCTCCAGGAACTCCGCGCCGAGCAGGTTCTCCAGCTCCGTGACCGACGGGGCGACGAGGCGCGCCGGACCGGCGCCGTCACGGTCGTGCTGGTGCTGGGCGTGCGGCAGCCACTTCAGCCACTCCCAGTCGGCCCTGCGTTCGTCGGACACGCACACCGCCACCCACAGGTCCTCCGGGGCGTGGAACGTGGCCAGTTGGGCGACCAGGGCGCGGGCGGCCGGCCTGATCCGGTGTTCGTCGCCCCGGGTCAGCACCTTCGACCAGGCCCGCAGATAGACCGCGACGGGCTGGTCGGGGACGGTCGAGTAGGCGCGGATGAACCGCCGCAGCGCGTGCGCGCTCAGCGGCTCCAGGTCCTCGACGGGCTTGGTGGAGACCGGGCTGAGCCGCACCCCGAGCCGCTGGTCGCCCTCGGCGATCCGTACCTCCGCGAAGTCGTCGTCGGCGGGGCGGCGTTCCCACAGACGCGTGGTGCGCACCATCGACCAGAGCACGGAGGGGTCGGGATGGCGCCAGACCAGGGCCTCGCGCTGCTCGGTCACCGCTCGCCGGACCTTCTTGCGCACCTGCGCCAGGTACCGCAGATAGTCGCGGCGTTCGCCCTTCGTACGGCGCTTGCGCTCACCGCGTCCGCGCATCATCTGGCCGACCAGCATGGCCACCATGGACAGCATCATCATGCCCATCGCGATATAGCTGAGGACGGAGTTCTCGCCCGGCCGCAGGAACATCACCAGCATCGACGCGGACATCATGCCCATGGGCAGGAAGGTCCAGACGGCGGACGAGTCCGCCTGCGTCTCCGGCAGGGTCGGCGGCTCCTGGAGCGCCAGTTCGCCCTGGGGCATGTCGGGACCGCGACGGCGGGCCGGCCTGTGGAAGAGTTCAACGGACAACGGGATGACGCTCCTTCGGTGGGGATCCGCAAGGGTTCGGGTCCCTCACGCGCCCCCGCCCGCGCACGGAGCCCGCGGATGCGGGGCGGACACAGCGTCACCACGAACCTCACCGGGGATGCTAGGCAGCCCCGAGTGCGTAAAAAATGTTCGCCCCCGCAGGGCGTACTTCGTCCCCGCAGGGTGTACGAGGCCGCCGTGGCCGCCAGTTGGGTGCGGGTGCCGGAGGCGGGTGCCGACGATCCCGGCCCCGCGGCGCACGGTCCGCGCGCGCCGCCCCCGAAGGCGTCGGCGGTCAGTTTTCCCTCACACACCCCTGCCTACGATCGCCCCGGTTCTTGAGGGGCGAACGGACCGGAACGTCCGGACCGCACCCCTGAAGAGCCCGGAAAAGCCGAAGAGCTGCTGA
This sequence comes from Streptomyces sp. NPDC090106, assembly GCF_044747265.1. Taxonomy (NCBI): domain Bacteria; kingdom Bacillati; phylum Actinomycetota; class Actinomycetes; order Kitasatosporales; family Streptomycetaceae; genus Streptomyces; species Streptomyces sp. NPDC090106. Next base: position 249,816 of record NZ_JBIVDS010000012.1, read on the forward strand.
ACAAGCGCCGAAGAAGGAAGGCAGGAGCGTGAGCGACAACGCGCTGGCCGGTCTCTGCCGCGTGCACATACGGACGGCCGAGCGGTCCGTCGATCTCGCCGTGCCCTCGGACGTCCCGATCTCCGATCTGCTGCCCGTCGTGATCGGATACGCGGGAGACGACCTGGAGGAGTCCGGGCTCGACCACGGCGGCTGGGTGCTCCAGCGGCTCGGCGGCACCCCGCTGGACCTGGAGGCCACCGCCCAGTCCCTCGAACTGCGCGACGGCGACACCCTCTACCTGCGGCCACGGGTCGAGACCCTGCCCGAGGCCCACTTCGACGACCTGGTGGACGGCATGGCCGGCACCCTGCGCGAGCGCCCGCACCAGTGGTCCGAGGACGCGACCCGCTGGCTGCTGCGCACCCTGCTGGTGTCCTTGGTGGCCGTCGCCCTCGCGCTCCTCGTCCCGGCCGGCGCCCCCGTCGCCGCACGCGCGGCCACGGCGGGCCTGATGGGCGTGCTCCTGCTCGCCGGAGCCGCCGCGGCCAGCCGAGCCATGGCCGACAACGGCACCGCGACCGCACTGGCCCTGATGGCGGGCCCCTGCCTGGGGATCACCGGCTGGCTGCTGCCCGTGCTGGGCGCGGGAGACGGTCCCGCGTCGACCGGCAGCAGACTGCTGTCCGCCGCCGCGGCGTCGGCCGCGGGCGCGGGACTTGCCCTGATCCTGATCTCCGGCCCGGCCCGCTTCTTCCTCGCCTCGGCCGTGGTCGCCGTCGCCGTCTGGCTGGCCGGACTGCTCATGGTCCTCGCCGGGCTGACGGCCGCGCACGCCGCCGCGCTCGTCGCCGTCGTCGCCACCCTGCTCGGAGCGAGCGTCCCGGCCGTCTCGTTCTGGCTCGCGGGCCTGCGCATGCCCCCGCTGCCCACCAACGCCGGGCAGCTCCAGCAGGGCATCGACCCCGAACCCGGCGAACGCCTCGTCGTGCGCACCATCCGCGCGGAGGGCTGGATGACCGCCCTGTACGGAGCGGTGGGCGTGATCTGCGCGGGCGCCCTCACCTCCCTGGGCCAGGAGCCCACCACCCCGGCCCGCGTCACCACCTTCGTCCTCGCCCTGCTGCTCACCCTGCACAGCCGGGGCATCGGCAACGCCGTCCAGCGCGTGTCGGTGCTGCTGCCCGGTCTGTGGGGCGCGGCCGTCCTGCTCGTGTCCCTCGGCCTGCGCTCGGGCACCGCGGACCGGCTGCTGCTCGTCGTGCTGCTCTGCGGCCTGGCCGGTGTGCTGGCCGTGCTGTGCTGGGCGCTGCCGGGCCGCCGCCTCGTCCCGCACTGGGGGAGAGCGGCCGAACTGCTGCACTCGGCCTCGGCGATCGCCCTGCTGCCGCTGGTCCTGTGGGTGCTCGGCGTCTACGGCCGGATGCGCGGCGTCTTCGGCTGACCGGGCGCGGGGACGGTCACCCCCTGGTACGCGCGACGGACGGTACGCGCGGCAGGTGACCACGACAGAGCCAGCAACGAGAAAGAAGGGAGGATCCGGTGCAGTCCAAGCGCGACCAGGTCGAGGCGCACGTCTTCATGATGAGCCGCCTCACCTCCGGCATGCTGCTCACCGATCCGGACGCGCCGGAGAGCCCGATGGGCCGCACCAGCCGCGGCGCCGCCTGGGGGCTGCTGCTGGGGGCACTGGGCGCGGCGGGCTGTGTCCTGTTCGGCGTGCTGTCACCCGGCGGTGACGACTCCTGGAAGGGCGCCGACGCCGTCATCGTCCGCAAGGACACCGGCACCCGGTACATCTACCAGGACGGTGTCCTGCACCCGATCCGCAACTACGCCTCGGCGCGGCTGATCGGCGGCTCGGACCTCGCCACCCGCCTGGTCTCCGCCGCCTCCCTGGACGGCGTCCCGCGCGGAACCCCCGTGGGCATCCCCGGCGCCCCGGACGACTTGCCCGCCGCCTCGGACGTCAACGCGGGCCCCTGGCTGGTGTGTTCCGGCACCTACACGTCCGACCACGGCAAACGGTCGGCCACCACCACCCTCGTCATCGGCTCCGAACCGCCCGAGGGCGACGGACTCACCACGGCACAGGCCCTTCTGGTCGCCTCCGCCGACAAGGAGCTGTTCCTGGTGTGGCACGGCCGCCGGCTGCCGCTCGACACCGAGCACGGAGCCCAACGCGCCCTCGGCTACGGTGACGCCACCGCGCGCACCGTGTCGGCCGAGTTCCTCAACAGCCTCCCTCTGGGCCCCGAACTGACCCCCCTGGACGTGCCCGGCCGCGGCACGTCCGGCCCGTCGCTCGACGGGCGGCCCACCCGCGTGGGCCAGGTGTTCACCGTGCAGGTCCCGGACGGCCCGGTCCGCTACTACCTGCTGACCGAGCAGGGCCTGCGCCCCCTCGACGCCACCCGGGCCGCGCTCGTGCTCGGCGATCCCCGCACCCGGCAGGACAGTTACGACGGTGACCCGCCGGCCGCGGTGGCGCTGGCCACCGACACCCTCGCCGCACACCTCGTCCGCTCCGGCACCGCGGACACCGGCTCCGTGAGCTGGCCCTCGGGCCCGCCCCGGCTGGTGGAACCCGACGGGAAACAGGACCTCTGTGTCGACGTGGAACCCTCGGACGGCAGCCCCGTGACCAGCGTCGCCGTCGTCTCCACCCTGGACGCCGCGCCGGCCGTGGCCCCCGAACAGGCCCAGGCGGCCTGTTCCCCCGTGGACGCCATCGGGGTCCGGCCGGGCGCCGGATCCGTGGTGCGCGCTCTGGGCGCGGGGGGCGGGGAACTGGGCGACACCACGTACCTGGTCACCGACATGGGCGTGAAGTACCGCATGCCCTCGGCGCAGGCCGTCGCGGACCTCGGCTACGGCGGGACCGAACCGGCGGCCCTGCCCTCGACACTCCTGGAGATGCTGCCCACCGGCCCCGACCTCGATCCCGACGCGGCTTCCGGGGCCATCGCCGCCCACACCACGCCGGCCGGGGACTGCGCCGGCGGCCCGGCACGCGACGGCACGGCCGGATCGACGGGGGCACCTGCCGACGGCACCGCCGCCGCACCCGCGGACGGCCGACAGGACTGACCCCCCCGGAGAGGCGTCCGAGGACCCCCTCGATCAGTCCTGGGCCGCCAGGCACAAGCGCGACCGGGAGACATCAGAACCCGAGACCACCCCAACGCACCGAGTCGAATGAGGTAACCCGTGAGCACACCGATCCAGCAGTCGTCACAGTCGTCCACGCTCCTCGGCATCAACGCCCTCACCACCGCCCACGCCGCCATCCAGCGCTCCAAGACCGACGTGGACACCACCGCGGGCGCCCTGGCGACCAGTTACAGCGCCGCCTCCGAGGACGGCCGGGAGTTCCAGAAGCTGCTCCAGCAGTGGGACACCCAGGCGCAGATCATCCTCAACAAGCTCCAGGGCCTGATCAACAACCTGAACACGACGATGCAGCACCACAACGCCACCCAGTCGGCCAACACCGACATGGTGCGCAGCTCGCAGAGCACGGCGGACACCGCCTACAGCCGGCTGACCGGCTGACCTTCCGAGCGCGAAACCACCCTTACGACCTGAGGAGTTGCCATGAGTGCCGACGGTGTCATCCACGTCGAGTACAACCACGTCGATCAGGGCGTGGAGGACATGATCCAGCAGACCAGGGCCATCGAGACCACGCTGGACAACCTGGAGGCCGAGCTGACCGAGCTGAAGGCGACCTGGCAGGGCACCGACGCCCAGTCCTACACCGACGCGCAGAAGGACTGGAACGACGCGGTCATCGCCATGGAGCAGCTGCTGATGTCGCATGCCTCCCTGCTCGGCGAGGTGTCGAACAACTACCGGCAGACCGAGAACAGCCTCACCCAGATGTGGAGCGAGCTGTCCTGACCATGGTCAGCCCCGCACCCGCCGGTGGCCGTGCCGCACGACACCCGTGCCGCACGGCCGCCCCGGCACCCCCTCGGAGAGGAGAAGACACATGGCAGACCTCACGCACCTCGACGCGAGCCAGCTGACCTCGTTCGTCGACCACGAACTGACGGCCTTCGGCGGAGACCTCACGAGGATCCGCAACGACACCGCCGACCAGCCGCCCATCGAGTCGCTGTTCACCATTCACTCGGCACTCAGCGCCACGCCCGACAAGCAGCTGGCCATCGGACCCATGGGCGCCGCCGGCACGGTCCACGGTGACGCCCTGCGCACCAACACGGTCGCGCTGATGAAGAACGTCGACCAGGTGTTCGTCAAGCAGAAGAAGCTGTTCAACGACATGGAGCGGGACCTCAGGGACACCGTGACGACCCTGCTCAACGCCTCCGGGTCCTCGTTGCAGGCCGTGGCCACCGACCGGTTCATCTCGTCCATGGCCGACGTCGGCCAGGACCTCGGCGGCACCAGCATCACCTGACCCGCCGTCGGCGGCACCAGCGTCACCTGACCCCCACCACCAGGAGTTCCCGGCACCATGGCAGACGAAGGCAAGTGGGAGCAGGCGGTCTACCTGATGACCGGATGGAAGGTCCCGGCCAGGGGCTCCGTCACCAGCGACCTCCAGGGCAAGTCGAGCCGCAACGGCGGCAGCAGCGACGAAGCGGTCGACACCCCCTGGTTCTCGGTGACCATCAGCAACGTCGGGAAGTCCGACGCGACCGCCGCCGCCCAGCGGCTGGTCGCGCTCGGCGGGAACTACGTGCTGTTCTTCGCGGGCACCGGCGACGCCGGCCCGATGGAGAACGCCAAGGCACTCAACCTGTACGTCGCGAAGATCACGTACGCGTGGCAGACCGGCAGCGGGGTCAGCGGGACCAACTTCCACAAGTACGCCAACGGCGTCGCGTCGGCCCTCGACCAGCTCCAGGCGTCCCCGTGGAAGACCGCCGGCTTCTCCTTCGACGGACTGGCCGTGACGGAGACCGACTCCGTCGACCTGGGCACCTTCTCCCACCGGGCCAAGTCCCTGGACCGGGCCAAACTCTTCTTCGAGGAGCACGAGACCCGGCTCGACGGCTGGGTCAACGCCATGGGACGCGACAACGCGGCCTGGCAGGGCAACGCGGCCGGAGTCTTCGTCAACCTCCTCGACACCCTGCGCAAGCAGTACAAGCACTACCACGAGCAACTGGCGCCCGACGGCTTCAGCACCCAGACCGCCAGCGTGGTGGACGGCTATCTCAGCAAGACCTTCCAGGGCAACGGACTGATCGAGGCGGAACACGCCCTGAGCGCGGCCGTCAAGACGCTCAGGGACGCCTGGACCAAGTGGCACGGCGACCAGAACGGCCCCGTCACGGGAAAGGCGCCGGACGGCTCCGCCAACACCCCCGGCGGCCACTGGAACCCGGAGGACGTGATGCGCGAGGTCCTCACCGAGCTGAAGCAGTGGATCGACACCCACAACGCCGGCAAGGTCGTCACCCACTCCAACACCTACGGCACCGCCTACGGGGGCACCGAGTACTGGTACGACCTCCTGGAGGGCTTCAAGGAGAACGTGCCGGCGTACGGCAGCCTCACCGACCCCGCCAACTGGGCGAAGATCGGCCAGGAGGCGGTGGCCCGCTGGAACAACGGCGTCACCGCGTTCCTCGACCCCGCGGCCGACACCGCGACGACGACCCTCAGCGCCTCCTGGTCGCAACTGATGAACACCGACTGGGACCCCGCCTACGGCTTCGAGCAGGCCCCGTCCGCGACCCTCACCACGACCGGCGGCAGCGGCACCGACGGCAACAGCGACTCGAACTTCGACGTCAGCGACATCGCGAACATGCTCAACAACCAGAACTCCTCGGTCAACAGCGCCCTCAACGACATCGCCTCGTCCACGAACGACGCCCTGAACGGCATGGGCTCCTCCACCAACGACGCGCTCAACGACATCCTGTCCGGCGGGAGTTCGAGCGGTACGGACACCGGCGCCATCAGCAGCGACCTCAACAGCGATCTCAACGACATCCTCGGCACCGACGGCCTCACGGGCGACGGAACGGGAACCGGCACCGACCTCGGCACCTCGCCCACCTACACCTCACTGCTCAACAACGCGCTGAACGGCATCGGTTCGTCCGGCTCCACCAACACGAAGATCAACCCGGACGGCAGCATCACCGTCACCAACCCCGACGGCAGCACGACGACCACCAGCCCCGACGGCACCGAGGTCACCAAGTACCCGGACGGCAGCACCCTCACCACCGACCCCGACGGCCGGACCACCCTGGTCAACGCCGACGGCAGCACCTCCGTGCAGAACTCCGACGGCTCCGTGACCACCACCTATCCGGACGGCAGCGAGGTCACCCTCGACCCCGACGGCTCCTACACCGTCCAGAGCGCCGACGGCACGGTCAGCGACCTCGACCTCAAGCCCGGCCAGACCGTCACCAACCCCGACGGCAGCACCACCACCCTCAACTCCGACGGCAGCGTCACCACGACCTACCCCGACGGCCTGATCAGCACCCTCGAAGCGGACGGCACCTACACCGTCGACGCACCCGGCGTCACAGGGGTCGACACCTCCTCGCTCGCCCCGGACACCTCGGGCACGACGACGAGTTCGGGCACCTCGACCAGCGGCGGCGGCCTGAACAGCACCCTCGACGACCTCCTCAACGGCACCGCGTCCACCACCGAGTCCCTCAACTCCACCGCACAGGACGGGGACTTCCTCTACGACGACGTCCCCTACACCTCGTCGCTCTCCGGCGCGCTCGGCGGCACGGTCGCCTCGGGCGACGGTCTCACCGGCTCGACCGGGCTCAACCCCGGAGCGCTCGCCGCCGCCTCCCGCATGGGCGGCATGGGTGGCATGGGCGGCGACATGACCGCGGCCGAACGCCTCCGCTCCGGCTACGCGGACACCGACGGCGTCGGCAGCACGGCGCGCACCTCCGCCGCCCGTTCGGTGGCGAGCGCCGAGCAGGCGGCCACCCGGGCCAGCACCAGTTCGGGGATGCCGTTCATGCCTCCTGGCGCCGGACAGGGCAGTCAGGCCACCCAGAGCGAGGGCCGCACCCGCACCACCTGGCTGTCCGAGGACGAGGAGATCTGGGGCACCGACGAGGACGCCGCCCCCGCGGTCCTGGGCCGCGACGACTGAGCGCCCACCCGGACGCGGAACGCAAGGAGACAGACACACCATGGAATCCGTCGAGGAACGCCTCGCCAAGGCCATGCAGGCCCTGGAGACCACCAGAGCGGCGGTCGCCGACGCCGAGCAGAGACTGCGCGAGGCAACCGTCACCGTGACGTCCAGGGACCGTTCGGTGGAGGTCACCGTGGGCGCCCAGGGGGACCTGAAGGCCCTGCGGTTCCACGACGGCAGGTACCGCTCGATGGCCCCGGCCCAGCTCTCCGCCGTCGTGATGGAGACGATCGGCCAGGCCCGTGCCCGGATGTCCCGCCAGGTCGTCGAGACCTACCGGCCGATCTCCGAGAGCGTGCCCGCGCTGCCGGGGCTGCCGGGTGCGGAGATCGACTGGGAGCGGCTGTTCGGCTCGGACGAGGACGAGAGCGCCGCTGCCGCCCGACGCAAGCAGGCGGCCAGGCTGCGCGACGAGATCGTGGAGGACCCGGCCCAGCCGTGAAGCGCCGACCGGGAAGCCCCGGCACACCGTGAAGTCCCCAGAACCCGAGGAGATCCACCGTGGCCAGTTCGTTCGAAGCCAACCCCTATCTCACCCGCAGAGGCGCCCAGGTGCTGGCGGACATCGCCGACCACGCCAACGCCCTCGTCAACGCCCTTGAGCACCACCGCACCACCCTCACCGGCTGGGCGGGCGTCGACGACGACTACGCCCGGGAGGTCGGCCCGCAGATCAAGCGCAACTACCGGCAGACCCTCGACTCCGGCCGGCAGGTCGCCGAGGCCATCGTCTCCGTCGTCGGCAACACCGTCGGCACCGCGAAGCAGGTCGAGCGCGCGCAGAACGAGGCGTACGACGGCATCGCGGCCGAAGAGGCCCAGTACGGCAGGCACTGAGGGCGGGAAGTGAACCATGGGTGATCTGAGAGCATCGGAGGCGCTGAACGGTCTTCTGATCGCGTTGATCGGCACAGGACTGCCGCAGGCCAGCGAGACGGGGGCACGGGTCTCGCACGAGGAGCTGAACCGGTTCGGCGGTCTGATGCGGGCCCTGGAAGAGGACATCCGGTACTCGGTGGCGCACATCGGCGACTCGCTGCCGGGTGACGCCGGCCGCGAGTACGTACGGGCGATGTCGGTGCTGACGGGGGCGGACGGCGGGACGAACTACCTGCGGGAGTACGAGCGGAGCCTGCGCAGTGTCGCGGCGGGCCACCGCGACCAGTCCCTCAACATCCAGGAGAGCAAGTGGCAGATCATCGCCGAACTGATCCGGCTGGTGATCGAGCTGACGATCCTGGCGGCCACCGCGTGGATCAATCCGGCGGCGGCGGGCCAGGCGGCGCAGGCGAAGGCCCGGAGCACGACGATCTTCCTGACCACCCTGGACCTGTTCCTGCGGCGCACGCACCTGATGCCGAGCCTGAGCGAGGCACTGGAGGAGGCCTTCCAGACGCTGGTCGTGCGGCTGGGTCTGATGGCGTTCAACGACCCGGACATGCGGCCGTCGGGAGTCGACTGGCGGGCCGTGTGGCAGAGCGCCGCCTTCGGCGGTGCGGCGGGCTGGCTGTCGGGCCCCCTGCGCAACCTCGCGGACCGTTTCAACGGGCTGTTCGCGAAGAGCCAGAGCCGGGGGCTCTTCAAGGACCTGTCGGGGGACGTCACGTCGAAGTCCGGGCGGGATCTGCCGAACGGCACAGGCGGCACGGGCAATTCGCCGCAGTCGTTCGGTGACTGGCTGGCGTCGTCGCCGCGCCGGATGTCGGAGTTCGTGGCCGACGGTCTGACGGAAGCGTTGCCGGAGACGCTGCTGGCGATGGCGTTCTTCGGGACACCCTTCTCGTGGAGCGCGTTCGCGACGACGTTCTGGACCTCGGCCGTCAGCGAGCAGACGTCGGATCTCCTGGGCGAGGGCGTGACCCGTGGAGTGGGGAACGTCCGCGAGGTCTATGACGACTCGGCACTCCAGGCGAAGAGCACGGACAGTGTGGTCGGCGGGGTGCCCCCGACCACCGCGCGCGGGACCACGAGCGGCTCCGGCCCGACCGGTATCGGCGGCGGAGGTGCCAAGACCCGAGCCTCCCTGGGCACCGACGTCAACGCCCTGGACGTGCTCGACCGGATCGGCGCACCCGGCGTGACGGCACCCACCACCGAGCCCGCCCCCGGCACCGGCCGCACCGCTTCGACGGACACCGAGTCGGCCCAGCCCTCTCGGACGACGGCGAGCACGGGCAACCGGCCCGTGACGGAGCGGTCCGTACCCGACGAGATCCTGGGGACGGACCGGCCCGACCTCGCGGAAGAGCCGACGACCGGGGACGCCACGTCACCCGGCACGACCGCGCCGACCGCCATGGCCACGGCGACGGGGGCGGCATCGACCCTCGCCTCGCCCCCGTCGGCCGCCGCTCCAGCGACCGGCTCCTCGCCGACGACGGCCGCGCAGCCGTCGTCCTCGCCCCCTTCGGCAGGTACCGCCCGCGGCGCCGACCTGCCCGCGGCCGAGGTGAACCGCGCCAACGCGACGCCGGCCTCTGCCAGGCCCGCCACGGGCCCCGAGGCAGCCCGTACAACCGGCACACCGCCCGCCGGCACGAGCCGACCGGCCACGACGTCCTCCTCAGCCACCACGTCTTCCGCCGCCGCCACGTCCTCCTCAGCCACCACGTCTTCCGCCGCCGCCACGTCCTCCTCGACCACCACCACGTCGTCCGCTGCCACCGACGACCAGGCAGCACAGGGGACACAGCCCACCCGAGGCGCAGAGCCCTCGAAGCCGGTGCAGACCGCTGGGACCACCGCGCGCACGGCGACGGACGCCGATCCCGCCGAGCCGCGCTTCTGGGACGCGCTGCGTGACGACCTCGCCGCGTCCTGGGCGAGCGGCGCACCTGACCGGGGCGACCTCAGCACGGCCCTCAACATCGTCCGCACCCATCAGAAACTGACGACGTTCCAACCCGCCGACCAGCCATCCTTCGCGGATCTGGACCCCGGCCATCTGGCCGTGTACGCCGTCGCGGCGGACCTGAGGGACCACAACGACGTCGACTGGGCCGAGGCGCTCTCCCGACGGCTCGCCCAGGGGCGGCCGAGAGCGGAACGGGGCTACCTTCCCGGCGGCTCCGGACGGGGCAGGCCCGGACGGCCGGGCGAGGACACGTCCGGCGGCTCGAACTCGTCCGATCGCAGATTCGGCCCCCGGGCTCCCCGCTCGGCGTCGAGTTCCAGCGGCACCGGCTCCCTCGACACCGCCCGACGCCCCGCTACGACGAGCACGGCATCGACGGCCGTCCCCCCGGCCCCGGCCCCCACCACGACCTCGACCTCGCCCTCGACGTCGATGGACCAGGCGCAGCCGCGCTCCCGTCGTCTCCCCGCGCCCCCAGCATCCGGCACGGACCAGCCGGCCTCCCGGTCGGCCGATCCCGTGCGCCCGGACCGTTCCGTGGAACCCTCGCGGAGCGGCGAGCGCCAGGACGCGACGGCGACCCCGGCACTCTCCTCCACGCCTGGATCCCGCACCGGTGCCTCGACCGGTGCCTCGACAGACCAGCCGGTCGGCGGACGGCCCCGGCCGAGGCAGCCGATGGGGGCCCGCGCCCCCCGGGCGCCGCGAGACCGAAGCGTGCCCGCGAACATCACCACGCCCAGGCCGGACCCCGCACTGCCCGGCCACGCCCCCCGCGTGGCGTTCCGCACGGTCGATGTCGACGACCGCCCGTTCGAAGTACTGCGGGTGGAGCCCGACGGCGACTGCTTCATGACCTCGATGCTCGCGGGCCTGTCCCGCCAACTGCCCGGATCGCCGATGGCCGGCCTGACCGTACGGCAGCTGCGCGATCACGTGGGCGACTGGCTCGCCGGCGACAGTCCGGCGGCGGTGGCGCGGCGCGCGGAGCTCGACTCCGGCCCGTCTCCCCTCCAGGTGCTCATCAACGACCTCAGGCTCGCACAGCTGGAGGACCTGCTCGGCAGCAGAGCCCCGGAACCGACCGCGGAACAACTGGCCGCGATCGACCGTGACCTGAGCAGGCCGCAGTTCGTGCGGGAACTGCTGCGCCGGTTCCCGGACCCCGCCGACCGGTCGGTCATCGGTGACTTCACCGCGGGCATGGCCGCCGCCCTGCTGCCCGACTTCGCCCCGGACCCCTCCCAGATCCGTCCGGCGGACCGGCAAAGACTCGTCGCGGAGCTCCAGTTGGCGATCCTGCGTGAGGAGGCGACCCGTGAACTCGCCGCGGACACCGCACGCAGCCAGGAGCTCTACGCAACACTGATCCGCCCTCACCGGGGCCTCACGCGGATGTTCCCCCTGCTCCAGGACATGCGGCGGCTCACCCCGAGCGCCGCCGTCGAGAGCGCCGTACGCAACGTCGACATGTGGACGACTCCGTTCTACGACCAGGTGCCGCAACTCACCGCCGTGGCGCTGGATCTGAACATCACGCCGGTACAGCCGATCGAGGACATGGGCGACCTCGGCTTCGCCAACCCGCTGAACCCGTCCGCCACGCGCTCCTTGCACGTCTTCTACGAGGGAGGCAATCACTACTCGGCGATGAACCCGGTCGGCGGGGCGGTCCAGGTGCCACCACCGGTGTCGATCACCGAGGGCCTGCTGACCGGTGACAGTCCGGTGGACGGCATGCCCCCCGAGGCCCCCTGGTCGGACCTTCCCCCGCGCCCCGAACTGGCCGCGCTCACCGCCGTGCTGCGCGCCAGGGGAGCCAGCGACAACCTGCTCGCCCGGCTGCACGACCTCTCACCTGAGGCCGCCGACCGGCTCGCCGGAATGGCTGCGCGGACACAGACGACCCCCGCCCTTTCCACGACCCCGGCTTCCGACCAGGACCCGCCCGCGCCGCCCGGGTCGGTACTGGGCGCCGGTGACTTCGCGCGCTCGCGCCGGGACGCCGCCAGGAGCCGCACGAACCCCGTCGAGGCAGACCCCGTGGTCGTCACCTTCCCCGACCGCGCGACCGACCTCGGGCAGGCCCAACGGCGGACGCTCGACACCATGGTCGAACTGTTCGCGGAACAGGCACTGGGCAACGCGAGGATCGGAAGACCGCTGCCCGTGCTCAGCATCGACACGACCCCGGCGCCCCGGTCCCGGTTCGCGGTGCCCGGTACCCGCTCGCGGGACGAGGGCGCCGTACGGGAGCGGGCCGTCGAACGCTATGTCCGTGACCGTCTCGCCGAGGTCCTGCGGGACGGTCAGGCCGCGTATCGCACGCACCCCGTCACCGTCGACGATGTCCTCGTCGAGACGGGCGCCGCCGCCCGGAACAGGGCGGAGGCGGCGGCACTCTCCCGGAACGAGCGGTCACGGCCCCGGCCTGCCAACGCCGTTCGCGTCACGGTCGGCAGCCCGCCGCCCAACTCGGCTCAGGAGGAGCTCACTTCGACGGTCCTGGAGGACGAATGGTCCTTCGAGGTGAACAGGGCGGGGAACCCAGGACGCGGGACGGCAGCCTTGCAGATGGCCCTGACCATCGTGCGCGCCCACCAGCGGATCGCCGGTTTCCAGGTGGAGCTCGCCCCCGAGTTCGGGGACCTGCCGCTCTCCCACCGCGCGGTGTACGCCGTGGCCGCCGCCATCCTCCGGAACCCGAAGGAGCCCGACCATGCCGTAGAACTGTCCCGGACGCTGGCGGAGAACCAGCCTCCGCCACAGGACGTGCCCCGGCAGAACCCGCGGACGGGGGGCCGTCGGACGTTCGGGCGGCCGTCCGGCGACCGGTCGCAGCTGCCCGCCCCACCGCCCGTGACCGGCGGCACCACGTTCGTCACCACCGGACAGCAGCACGTGGCGTCGCCCGTCGACGTGCCCGTCCGGACCAGGCCCTACGGGCAGCCCCGTGTCCAGGTCCTGCCTCTCGTGGTGATGACACCCACGGAACGGGACGCGGCTCTGCTCGCCCTGACCGCCGACGAGCGGTCCTGGATCGCCAGGGACAGGAGGGTGGTCCAGGGGCTGCGGGACTCGCTGAGCCGGGAGGAGTTCGCACGGACCGCCGCGGTCCTGATGGTCGACGTGGCGCCCGGCGTGGACCAGCCGGTCTCCGCCCGCCGGGAGGCGCACCGCCTGTTCGCCGCCCTGCTCCAGGACCCGGACACCGCGGAACGCGTGCTGACCAGCGGCGCCCGTGTCACGGTGATCCCGAAGGACGTCCGGCTGACCGACGTGGAACCGTTCACCTCCCTGGCCGGACGGGCGCTGTCCGGAGGCCGGGTCTGGGACGACGTACGCGGCACCTCCGGGACGGTCACCGCGATCAGCGAGGAGAACCTCCTCGGTGAGATCTCCGCCCTCGTGAACAGCGAGTACGCCGACGGCTATTCGACGGCCGCGCACGAACTGGCCCACGTCGTCCACAAATACGGGCTCTCCGACGAGGACCGCAGGGCGATCGACCAGGCCTTCGAGAACAAGCTCCAGCTCGGCTCCCGGGCCGAATGGCCGGACGGCATACGCCTCGACCTGCACGGCACCCCCACCGACAACTACTCGGCCACCGACCCCTTCGAGTACTTCGCCCAGCTCACCAACGCCTACTTCCAGATCAACAAGGGAACCGACCCGGCCACCGGGCGCCCCCGCAACAACGGCCTCACGTACGTGCACACCCATGAGCGCCCGCTGAGAGTCCTCCTGGAACGCCTCTACGGCCCTCGTCCCACGCTGCTGCGGACAGGCCCCGTCAACCCGGTCGAGGCGACCCGCGAGGAGAACGAGACCTACGACGCCGTCCGCCGCCTCTTCCCCGACCTGCCCCCGCTGCACGACAACCCCCCGCCGGACGACACCCCCGTCGGTGACCTGGTGCGCTGGAACGGCCCGCTGACCCTGGCGCAGACCCATTCCGTGACGGAACGGGTACGCGAACTGGGCAACACCGCCCGACTGAGTGCCATCCGCATCATCCAGGACCGGCTGCGCAAGCGCGCGGCCCGCCTGGAGGGCACGAGGTTCCAGGACAGCGCTCAAAGTCTGGAGACGTGGGTCACCGGAGAACTCGACCTGGTTCAGCGAGCGCCGGGGATGGACGCCCCGCCCAAGGTCATCAACTTCTTCTGGGTCGGCCGCCCGCTGTCGCCCGCCGGCGTCGCCAACGTACTGGCCTGGGCCGAGGTGGCCCGCACCCATGGCTGGACCGTGCAGATGTGGACGGACACCACCCCGGTCACCATGGACGGCAGTGGCCGGCAGCAGCCGTCGCTGAGCGAATGGAGCCCCGGGACCGAAGAGTTGTTCAAACAGGAGGGGATAAGGTTCCGCTCGGCCCGGGAGCTGTTCCCGCTCGACCGGCCCCCCGCCGCCGGCGACGAGGGCTTCACCCTCGAGGACCAGCAACTGCTGAAACTCCGCACCATCTACGACCGGGCGCGCACCAATCCCACGGCGTTCCCGGTCGCCTCGGACGTGGCGCGGCTGGCCATCATGCTGTACGACGGCGGCACCTACGCGGACGTCGACCTGGAACCCGGCACCGCCGAATTCAGCTCGCCCCCGCGCAAGATGGGCCGCTCCGACATCCCGCTCATCGGCCCCATGTTCCGCGACCAGTCGAGTTTCCGGCAGCAGCGCGCGGAGTTCGCCCAGGAACTGGGCCTGCGCCCCGAAGACATGACCATGGTGGACGTCGCCGCGCACGCCATGACCCACGGACGGTTCGGCAACGCCCTGATGTCGACCGTGCCCCAAACGGCCTTCTTCCGGCAGGTCATCAACGCGATCGACGGCAAAATCCTCACGTGGAACGCGGAGGAACTGGCCTTGGGCGGTGCCTTCCTGACCGGCCCGCTTACCTTCACCAGGGCTGTCGCCGCCCAGATCGGCACCTACGGCCTCGGCGAGATCGACGGGGCCGAGCACGGCGTCGCCGTCGACCCCCACGAGGTGAGGCGCTGGGCACACGCCGGCTGGCTCACGGAGGAGAGCGAGAACCAGGTCGAACGCGTCGCGGCCGGCCCCGCGGTGCCGGGCCAACTCCCGCCCCCACAGGCGATGAGCAACGTCTCCACGGTGTCCGGCGGAGCCGCGTTCACCGGTTCGCCCAGCCGGACACGGACCACCGGCCTCCCGGTCGGCCGGGCACCGGGAGACACCGCGCCGATCACCTCCGGTTCCGAGGGGCACCGTGCCGATGGCGTCCCGCCGACATCCTTCACCGCAACGGCGACGCCCGCGGCGAACGTCTCCGGGGGCACCGTTTTCGTCAGCCCCCGGGCGACCCCGGTCGCCCGGAACCTCGGCCCGGACACCGGGAAGGACCTGCCCGCGCTTCCGCCCGTCGACCGGAGCACGGACGAGCGCGAACTCGCGTCCGAGGAGCCGGAGTCCGCGTCGAGGAAGCGGGAACTGACCGTGGCCGACGAGGAATCGGTCTCCGCCTCCACGTCTCCGGAGGACAAACCTCTCACCGTCCGCTTCCCGAAGGGCTCGCGCACGATGGCCGACAGCGCGCACGAGTCACTGCGCGACCTGGCCCGGCAGGTGGCGCGAGAGGCGCTGCGCGACCACGCCGCCGGACGGACCCCGCGGCCGATCCGGGTACGCGGCCGGGGCAACGACGCATACAACGCCGGATACACCGCGAAGGCGCGGGCGAAGAACACCGCTCGGGTTCTGGAGGCCTATCTGGCGGTCGAGTTGCGGAGCCTCCAGACAGACGCCCGCTCCCCGCTGACCACAGGTGACATCGCGATCCTCCACGGCTACGAGGACACCGCCGGGCAACACCGCACGGACCCCTACGAGCGCCGCACCGCGATCGTCACCCTCGGCGACGAGGGCCCCGACGGCGTCACATGGACGCGGTTGCGGGAGGCCGGGCACCGGGACACGCGCGAACTCGCCGAGACCCCGACGCGCATCCTGTTCGCCCGCGGCGACAAGGCGGTGCCCGACCAGGGCCGGCAGGTCATCGAGGACCTGGTGGACCGGATCGCCGTACGGGCCCTGCGCGAGCGGACGCCGGGGGACGGACCGACCGTGATCCGGGTCGCGGGCCGCGGCAACGGTCGGAACACGGCCGAGGCCACCGGAACGCTGCGGGCGACGAACACGGGGGCCGCGGTGGAACAGGCGCTGGCCCGCAGGCTGGCGGAACTCCAGAGCGGGGCGACCGACCCGCTGACGATCGACGACTTCACGGTCGAGACCGTCTACGACGACGCTCCCAGGGCGATCTACGAGGACCCACTGACCCATCGCCAGGCGATCATCACGGTCGACTGGCCGCCCCGGAAGGCTGATGCCGAACGGGGCCAGAACACGGCCCTGTCCGACGATGCCGGGCGCGGTCCGACCGTCGAGGTCATCCCCATTGAAGGCTCCCTCCTCGCCCTGCGGTCCCCGTCCGTCCCCGGTAACGGCTTCGTCGAGGCCGTGCTGATCGCCCACCGCGACTCGATCCGGGAGACGACGCCCGACTGGTACCTCGACGACGGCACCCCCGACCCGGAGACCGTCCTCTGGCTCCGCAAGGAGATGGTCACCGACCTGATCGGTTCCGATGTACGGGGCCCGCTCCCGCCGTTCCCGACCGACGGATTGACCGTCTCCTCGGAGGAGCTGGACCTGATCGGCGCCGAGGAGACACTGGGCCGGGAGAGGGAGGACGGGAGCCGCGAACTGGGTCCCGACGACCTCACCCCGCTCCAGTACACCCGGCTCCTGCTGCTCCGCTCCGACGGCTGGAACTCGCAGATCGCGGAACTGGCAGTGGAGCGCATCAGTTCCCTTCTCACGCACGACCTCACGCTCTTCGACCTGGACAACGGCACAACGCACGCGGCCGGCCCGGGCATCGGATCCGGAAGACTGGTCCTGACCGACGGCCGCTTCCACTGGACACAGCCCCATGACCGGGTCGGCCAGGACACCACCATCGGCTTCGCGGCCATGCGCAAGCAGCTCGCCGCGCGGTGGTCTCAGGGCGTCCCGGCCGGGGACGACATCACCCTGGCGCACAACGTCGTCCGCACCCACCAGCGACTGACGTCGTTCGAACCGGACGCCGAGCCCGACTTCGCCACCCTGGACCCCGCCCATCTCGCGGTCTACGCAGTCGCCCTCGACCTCAGGACACACGGCGACGAGGAACACGCCGAGGACCTCTCCAGGCAACTGGCCCAGGGCCGGGACAGAGCCGTACGCGGCTACATGCCCGGTGGCAGCGGCAAGGGGAAGGGGAGGAAGCCCAGACCGGTCGTCATCTATGCCGGTGAGGACGCGGGGGGCACGGTGGGCGGATCCGGCGGCCACGGCACGGGCCGGGGACAGGCGGCGGTGTACTCGCAGTACGGAATGGCGGCAGTGGGTTCCTCTGGTGACAACCCGGCGCCAGTTGACTGGCATGGAATGACCGCGCACGAGGCGCTCAGGCAGCTCAGGGCTGCACCGAAGCGATTCCTCGACAACAACGTGCTGATGTCGCGCATGGACGAGGGAATCGTGGCCCGGTTCGGCGTTTCCCAATTCGTCGCGTTTGAATTTATGGACTGGATGAACAGTCAGAACCAGCATTGGTTTGCGCTGACCAAGGATACGAGTCGAACTGCGGCAAATCGCCAGCCGGTTTACCTTTTGACCCCAGCGGTCGAAAAGTATGTGGAAATGTTCGGGCGGCATGAGCTGCGGCTTCAGTCCATAGTGAAGAAGATGCACCTTCCCTCGCCTGCCGTTGATGACTCTTATGTGAGAGCTCACTTCATTCCTTATCTGACTGGAGGAACTGCGAACCCCGACGACAACGTCGGCCACACCGAGATACCGGTGGATGGGGGCATGGGTTCCTTTGGAAGCTTCGATTTCGTCTTCACTCCTGGGATGAACGGTTGTGCCCTGGTGGTGACGATGAGCAGGGTGTCGGATCACAACTTCACGGCCTGGCACTATCAGTCGCCGGGCGGCCGCAGCAATGTGGAGGACGCTCAGCAGTTCCGTGTGGAGAGAAGTCCCTTCGAGTGGTTCGGGCACGAGCAGTACATGACGTCGGTCCCAGGCATGAGGCCGGAGGCCACGAACTTCATGTGGCGTCCTCCGGAGGGTGGTTGGCGGATCCTGAGTCAGGACAATCATGTTCCGTTTAAGGAGACCAACTGGGTGACCACCACCAAAGTCATGGAAAAGCAGCTCGGCACCGGACGTCAGACGATCGACGTCCACGCGATCTACAAGGCGATGGCAGATGAGCGGTACGCCGCACTCCTGAAAGGGGACAGGGAAAAGGTTCAAGGTCTGAAGAAGAATGGCAGGAACAAGAATGTCGCCCGCGCCTACGAAATCGTGTTGACGCAGGCCAGGATCGATGCGGCGAGCCTGGCTCGCGCCGTTCTTCCACGGGATCTGGTCAATGCGGGCCAGACGATTCGGCAGGCTCATGCGGCGATGGATATCAAAGTCCGGGCTCTTCTCGCGAAGCAGGATGACGTCGATGAACGGCCGTTGACGGGACTATGGGGTAATCCGAAGACGGATGACGACGAGTTGGCCCGCAACGGTGCGCGGAGCATCATCGCCGACGTCTCTGACCCCAGGTGGTTCCAGTGCCTTGAGCGAGAGTCCGCTGTCCTTGCGGGTCGGTCTTTCGCATTGTCTTCCCCGGGCACCGGCCCGCATGACTCGTACGCTCCCACGCCTGGTGCGACCGGAAGAGTCTCTTTCTCGCCCCTGCCCGCGCCCTCACAAGGCTATGCGTCGTACGGGGCGACGGGGCAGGGGTGGTCCTCGCCTTCCGGCACCCAGGTCCAGGGCGGCTGGCCGACAGCAGGTGGCGGCAGTGGTCTGCCGCAGGTCCCCCGGAGCGTGGCAAGCCCGGCAGTACCCGTCCCGGGAGGTACGGCGTACGTGACCTATCCGAGTTACTCGATTCCCCTTGCCACGGGCCTCGCGCTTGCCCCCGCTTCGGGCGGTTCGGCCGGTCAGGGCTCAAGTGTGCCGATGTACCCGGCATACACCACGGACGTGCCCTCGGGAAGCGCGACATCCTCGTCGTACGGCTATGGCTACTACCCGACGTCCGTTCCGGGAAGCACAGCTGTTCCGGCCCCCGGTGGCACCGCATTCACGGGGTACCCCAGCGCGGCGCCGCGTGCCGGGTTCCGCCTCGCTCCACCGCCGCCGGATGAGTACTACGGGGACGCGGACTACGGGGACTTCGAGGGACAGCCGCCCGTGTGGCCATCCGGCCAACGCTGAGAGCACGGCCTGCCAGGCCGCCGAGAGGCCCGCAGCCCGGCGTTCCGCCTTCGCGTCGGCCCGGCGCACACGACCGACTCCAACCACGACGATCACTGTGAGGACCCGACCCATGACGAACGACGCCCCCGCGGCCGAGGACGAAGCCGCGCCGCAGGACGGCCTTCCGGCGCTGCCCACCTCCCTCAGCCTCGTCCCGCAGGACCTGTCTCCAGGCCCGGCCGAGGAGCCCGAACAACCCGAGGACGCCCGGCCGCCGGTGCTCAGCCGTCCGGTGGCCCCCGAGGACCTCACCCCGGCCGATATCGGGACCAGCGACGACCCCGGGTCCGCCGAGGCCATGCCCGCACCGCCGCGCCATGTCGTCGAGGCCGCCGAGGAGACACCCGGGCACTGGTTCGCTCTGCCCGACCCCGCCTGGACCGGGACCTGGCCGCCACCGGCATGGACCGTGGTGGGGGAGTGGCGGGCGGACGACCTCGGACAGCTCGTCGAGTGGCGGCACAACCCGGACTACGTGCGTTCCCCGGCGGCCCGCGGCTGGCCAGGGCCGACCGACGCGATCGACGCCGCCGTCCAGCGCGCCGCCGCGGGCTACGGCCAGGACGACGAAGTGCCCGAACTGCTCGCCGGGGCGGAGGTGGCCGTCTTCGTCACCCCCGGCGGGGAACCGGTGGCCGCGGTCGCCCCGGACGGCACCCCGGTGGTCCTCGCGTTCACCTCCGAGGCCCATCTGGCGAACGCGGGCCGCCTCACCTACGCGATCCACGACGTGCCCGCGCTCGCCGACCTGCTGCCCGAGGATCACCAGATCTATCTGAACGCCTCGGCGCCGGTGTCCATGTGCGTGGACCCGGCGGCCCTCGCGAGGGCGATCGAGCGCGCCCGGCAGGAGACGGACGCTCGCGAAGCCGGTGAGGACGAGCCCTCCTCCGAGCCGGACGACGAGGTGCCCGACCCGGCGCCCGATCCGCAGGAGATGCCGGAGACCGAGCCCGACGAAATCATCCCGGCGGCCGTCCGCGTGGACACCAGTGGAACCACCGAGGTGCCCGGCGTGGCCTCCGGGACCACGGTCACGGAGGCCGACGAGGACTCCCGCACCGATCAGCCCTCTGAGCCCTCCGGCACTCCCGCTGCTGTCCCGCCGTCTGCCCCGGCCGCCGGCAGCGCGACGCTCGCGGAGAGCGCGGCGGCGGCGCTGATGCCCGCCGCGGATCGCTGACTGCCCAGGCCCGCCCGCCCGTCCGCCGCACGATGAACGCCGTGGCCCCCGAGAAGGGGTGGCCACGGCGTTCATCGTGCGGCGGGGTTCAGTTCACTGCCCGGGCAGTGCTCCGGCATGCAGGTGCGCCCCGGCGGAGGGCGACAGCGCCGTCCCGGCCGTCGTCTCGCCCCCTCCCACGGACCGCGTCTCCGGCAGATCCTCCGGCAGCAGCGCCTGAAGGTCCTCCATCCCCGGCGAGGCCATCACGGCGAGGCGACGGGCCTGGCTCGTGGTCATCGTCTGGAGCAACTGACGTGCCGTACGGGCGTTGCCGAAGGAGCGGTCACGGGGGAGCGCGCCGAGATACCCGCGCAGGGCCTCGACGGTCTCGGGTCCGCAGGCGTAGCCCGCGTCGGACGCCTGGGCGCGGACGATGGTGACCAGTTCCTCCGTCGTGTAGTCCTCGAACCGCACGTGCCGGGAGAACCGTGAGCCCAGACCGGGGTTGGAGGCCAGGAAGCGGTGCATCTCCGCGGTGTATCCGGCGACGATGACGACCACGTCGTCGCGGTGGTCCTCCATCAGCTTGAGCAGGGTGTCGACGGCTTCCCGGCCGAAGTCGGAGGGCGAGTTCTCGGGCGTGAGCGTGTACGCCTCGTCGATGAACAGCACACCGCCCAGGGCGCGTTCGAAGGTCTCCCGGGTCAACTGGGCCGTGTGGCCGACGTATCGGCCGACCAGATCGGCGCGGGCCACCTCGACCAACTGGCCGCGCGGCAGTACGCCGAGGGAGTGCATCAGGTCCGCGTAGAGCCGGGCGACGGTGGTCTTGCCGGTGCCGGGCGGGCCCGCGAACACCAGATGATGGCTGAGCCTGGGGGCCGGCAGGCCGACGGCCTCCCGTTGCCGGGCCGCCGCCAGCACGCTCACCAGGTCGCCGACCTCCTGCTTGACCGCGTGCAGCCCCACCATGGCGTCCAGCCGTGCGAGCAGCGTCCGCGGATCGGGCGCCGCACCCTGCGCCGCTGCGGAGGTGTCCGGGCTCACGTCGGCGGGGAGCAGCAGCGCCAGGTCGCTCTCCGCGGGATCCACCATCGCCGCGAGTCGTACGGCCTGCCGGTCGATCATCTCCTCGAACACCCGGCGTGCCTCGCGGCCGTTGCCGAAGGAGGCGTCGCGGGGCATCCGCCGGTAGAGCTGTGCGAGGGCCTCCCGGGTGCCCGGGTGCAGCTCGTAGCGGTGGGCCGCGCACATGTTCTCCGTGATGGTGACCATGTCGTCGTCGGAGTAGTCGGCGAATTCGATGCTGCGGGTGAAACGCGAGGCCAGACCGGGGTTGGAGGCGAGGAACGCCTCCATCTCCGCGGTGTATCCGGCGACGATGACGACCACGTCGTCGCGGTGGTCCTCCATCAGCTTGAGCAGGGTGTCGACCGCCTCCCGGCCGAAGTCGGCACCGGACCCCTTGCCGTCGGAGAGCAGCGTGTACGCCTCGTCGACGAAGAGCACCCCGCCGAGCGCCTCCTTGAACGCCTCCGTGGTCTTGATGGCCGTACCGCCGATGACCTGGGCCACCAGGTCGGCCCGCGAGACCTCGATCAGGTGGCCGGAGCGGAGGACGCCGAGCGAGGCGAGGATGCCGCCGTAGAGCCTGGCCACGGTGGTCTTGCCGGTGCCGGGCGGTCCGGCGAAGACGAGGTGCCGGCTCATCGGGGGCACCGGCATGCCCAGTTTCGCGCGCCGCTGGGCCAGTTGGTTGAGGTGGACGAGGGTGGAGACCTGCTGCTTGACGCCCTCCAGGCCGACCAGCGCCTCCAGTTCGGCCAACGGACCTGAGACGGTGGCGCCCTTGGCGGTCCCGTCCGGTGGACTTCCGGCGTCGGGGCCCGCCGGGGTCTCCCGGCCGTTCCGTTCCGGCAGTTGCGTGCCCCAGGCGTCCGGGGTGGCGTTGCCGGGGCTGGAGAGGTCCTCGACGGTGAGCCGGTCGCCCGCGCGGGTCTGGCGCAGTCCGGCGCCCCGGTTGTCGCGGACGACGCAGCCGGTCACGGAGACCGCCTCCGCCGTGTCGACCCTGATGCCGTCGCCGAGGCCGCCGGACGCCTCGCACTGCCCGATGACCGCTCTGGAGCCGGGGGACAGCAGGATTCCGTGGGCGCCCGCGCCGGTGATCCGGCATCGGGCGGCGGCCAGTTCGCCCCTTTCGGACACGACGATCCCGGAGCCGGAACTGTCCTCCACGACGGTGTCCCGTAGGGTCACCCGGCCGCCGGGTGCGACGGTCACGCCCGCATCGCCCGGCTTGAGGAGCCTGCCGTCGGCGAGGTGGAGGCTGCCGCCCTCGGAGACGAGCACGGCGGATCCCTTGGCGCCCTCGATCCGGGAGCCCTCCAGCCGGCCGCGTCCCCCGTCTGCCACCTCCACACCGTGTCCGCCCGGGGCGGAGATCAGAGCCCGGTGCAGCAACGGGTTGGCGTTCGAGCTGATGACGACGGCGATCCCTGCCGTGTCCGCCACGTCCAGACGGTCGAACTCGGGCGCGGAGTCCTCCGTGATCAGTACGGCTGCCCTCGGGTCCCCGCAGTCGCGCACCACGGCCCCGTCGAACACCGGGGCGGCGCCGCCGCTCACCCGGATCGCCGGTCCGGCCGCGGACTGGAACGCGCACTCCTCGTACGTCCCCCGCGACCGCTCGTGCACCATGAGCCCGGCCGAAGCGGTCCGGTCCGTACGGCAGCGGCGCAGGGTGGGGTCGGCGCCTGAGGACACGACGATGCCGGCCTCCGAGGCGCCGGTGACGGCGACGTCCTCCAGGACGTTGCGCGCGCCCGAGGTGATGAACACGCCGGTGGTGACGTCCCGCACGGTGGTGCGGAGCACCGTGGTGCAGCTGAGCGCCTCCAGGGCGATGCCGGGCTTGTCGGTGCCGGAGATCTCGCAGTCCTCGACCGAGCCCCTCGCCTCGCCGTTGGCCAGGACGCCATTGCCCCGTGCGTCCCGCATCCGGCAGCCCCGGACGGTGGTGCGCGAGCGCTCGCCCACAACGACCGCCGAGGACCCCAGATGCTCGATCTGACAGTCCTCGACGACACTCCCGCCCGGCGCGAGGTCGACCACTCCGGCGCCCGCCGGATTGGTCACGCGGCAGCCCCGCATCGCCAGCGAACCCGACAACCGGGCCAGCACGGCGGCCCAGCCGGAGCCGACCACCGTGCAGCGTTCCATCGCCACTTGACCGCGAGGCGCGTCGACCACGGGCACGTCCTCGTCGCCGCCGCGCAGCAGGAGGCCGGTGAGCATCACTTCCTCGGCCATGAGGGTCACCGCGCTTCCACGGCGCGGACAGATCTCCACGCTGTCCCGCTCGCGCTCGGCGACGATCGTCACCCTGGTCCGGATGAGGAGGTTCTCGGCATAGCGTCCGGGGGCCACACTGATGACGGCACCCGTGCGCGCCTGCGCCAGGGCCTCGCCGATCGTACGGTAGCCGTCCGGACGTTCCGGGCAGACCATGAGCACCTGCCGTGACACTGTCCAACCTCTCTGAGCCACGTACGCGCGTGCGCGGACGCCGCGGCACCGACGACCGTGGTTCACATCCCCGGACCGGTGGCGGCGCCGGGCTGTCGGATCGTAGGCAGAGAGGTGTGCGTAAGAACTGACCTTGAACGGCGGCGTCGGTGGCCGAGCCGGTCGACGCGGTCCGCAGCGGCGGGACCGGAGCGGTGCACGCGCCCGGACGGCTACGGCACTGTCGGGTCTCTGAGGTCTCCGAGCTCGGCGGCGCGACTGACGCCCAGGGTGGACAGGGCCTGTTCGAGGTGGAGCGCGACCGTGCGATGCGACAGCAGCAGGCGCGCCCCGATCTCGGTGTGGCTGAGGCCCTCGGTCACGAGCTGGACGATCTGACGCTGAAGGGCCGACAAGGAGCCGAGAGCCGCCGCACGCCCCCGGCTGACCTGGACGCCTGTGCCCCTGAGCGCCTGTCTGGTCTGTTCGGCCCAGGGCAGGGCACCCACCTGCTCGTAGATGTCCAGGGCGATGGTCAGCTGGACCCGGGCCTCGTGGACGCGCTGCCGGGCGACCAGCCAGCGTCCGTAATCCGCACGTGCCGCGGCGCGTTCGAGAGGCCACTGCTCGCCCAGCGGGTCGCTGAGGGCGCTCTGGTAATGCTCCTCCGCCGCTGCCGGACTGTCCGACAGCAGGGCGTGTGCACGGGCCAGCAACTGGGCCACCCGCGCGGAGACCGCGCCGGCGAGGTGCTCCTCGGCTTGACGCACGATGCGGCGAACAGAGGTGACGTGCCCGGCACGCCCGGTGTGCCGGGCCGCCGCGGCCAAATCCGCCAGACCGTAGTAGGACTGCTGGAAATGGACCGGCCGCCCGTCCTCGGTGAACAGACGACGGAAGCACTGATAGGCCTCCGTGTGATCGCCGTCCGCACCGGCGGCCACCCCCAGTGCCCAGCGAGCCCGCACCGCCACGACTCCGGTGCGGCTGATGTCGGACGCGAGAGCACGATGGAGCGCCGCCCGCGCGGTCGTGGTCTCGCCCCGCACCGCGCAGACGGCTCCGGATACGGCGAGTGAGTGCCCGACGGCCAGGTTGGTCCCCTCTCCGGGGGCGGTCGTCTCCATGGTGCGCGTGGCGGACTCCTCGGCTGCGGGCAGCCGTCCCTGGTGCAGGGCGATCCAGCCCAGCGAGCTCACGATGAGGGTGCCACCGACACCCTCGGCCTCAGGATTCAACGGGTCGGTCATCTGGGGCATCAGCTGATGGGTGAGCTCCGGCTCGTCGAACACATCGGCTGCGGCCCCCAGTTGGGTGTCCGTCCGCATGTCCGGGCCGAACCGCGCGACGAGTTCGCGCAAGGTGCGCAGGTGGGAACCGCGCCGGCCGTACGGCGCGCACATGGTCTCCGTGTAGAACCGGGCCACTTCGGTCGCCGGGTCCTGCGCGGAGAACAGCGGCAGAATGCGCAGCACCTCCTCGCAGCGCCCGGGGTCGCCCAGGAAGTAGGCGGCCGAGGCGGCGGTGGTGAGGGAGGCACGAGCCGCCTCGGGGGCCACGACGGCCAGAGTGGCGGCCGTCGGCAGCAGGAAGTCGAGGGCGTCCTGCTGCCGATTGCGCGTGAAGGCGGCCCAGCCACGCAGCATGGACACCTGCGTGAGGATCTTCGGGTCGTCGGTGAGCCCCATGACCTGGGTGGACAGCGCGGAGACGTACGCCGCACGGTCCTCGTACGTCGCGATGTAGGCCGCGCGGACCAGCCTGCGTGCCCGCGCGTCAGGGCCGGAACTCAGCTGCGCCGCGCGTTCGAGCGTGGTGGTCACCTCGACACTGGCACTGCGTCTCAGTGCCCGGTCCGCGGCGGCCTCCAGAGCCAGCGCCGCCTCCTCGTCCGGGCCCTCGGCGGCTGCGGCGAGATGCCAGGCCCGCTGGTCGGCCGTGCGGTGCGACGAGACGGCCAGGGCACGGTGTGTGTCACGCCGCAGGGCCAGCGAGGCGCTCTGGTGGACGGCCGAGCGCACCAGCGGATGCCGGAACTGGATCTCGCCGTCCGCCAAGTGCACCAGCCCGGCCTGCTCGGCCCCTGCCCAGCACGCCTCGTCGGTGAACTCTGCCGGCATGGCGGCGAGCTTCGCCGTACCGGAAGCGGCGGCGAACATGAGGGCCCGTTGGGTGAGCTGCGGCAGTTCGGTGAACCGGACGCCGAACATTTTGGTCAAGCGAGCGGTCAGCGGCACCCCCGAGGCCTGCCAGGCGGAACTCCTGGGGGAGCCCTGGGCGGCCACCTTGGTCAGTTCGATCAGCGCGAGCGGGTTTCCCGTGGCGAGGTCCAGCACTTCCCGGCGTACCGCATCCGGCAGCCGAAAGGGCTGACGGTCCAGCAGTTCCTCCGCAGCCTCCTCGATGAGAGGCTCGAGCGTCCAGTACGGCACATCCCTGTCGAGCCCCGCAGGG
The DNA here is from genome assembly GCF_044747265.1 of Streptomyces sp. NPDC090106. Classification (NCBI taxonomy): domain Bacteria; kingdom Bacillati; phylum Actinomycetota; class Actinomycetes; order Kitasatosporales; family Streptomycetaceae; genus Streptomyces; species Streptomyces sp. NPDC090106. Next base: position 276,282 of record NZ_JBIVDS010000012.1, read on the forward strand.
GGTACGGAGCCGCGAGCAGCCACCAGCATGCAGATGGGTTCGCCCTCGAGTCGCCTGGCCAGAAACCCGAGGACATCCAGCGAGGCCCGGTCGATCCAGTGCCCGTCGTCCACGAGAACGGCCAGCGGACCTTCGTCCGCCAGCATGGAGAGGAGGTTGAGGGTGGCGAGGGACACCAGAAGCCGCTGAGTGGTGTCCGGTTCGCCGTGCGGCTCGTCGAGACCGAACGCGCTGAGCAGGGCGTTGCTGTGTTTGGCGGGGAGCCGATCCACCTCCGGCATGACGGTCCGCAGGAGTTGGTGCAGTCCGGCGAAGGCCAGGTCCTGCTCGCTCTGGGCTCCCCGCAGCCGCAGAATCCGGATGCTCCGTGACGTCGCGATTCGGGTCGCCTCATCCAGCAAGGCGCTTTTGCCCAGGCCCGGCTCGCCCAGCACGATGGCTATGTGTGCCGCATCGGGGGAGGGAGAGAACAGGGCCAGGACCCGAGCCAGGTCCCGTTCCCGGCCCACGCACCGGGACTGTTCGAAGTCCTGGGCCCGCACGGCGGTCTCGACCGTTGTGCTGTCGCCGGTCGCGGAGGACGTGGGTGGTGCTTCGTGCCCGGGTCCTACGGCCTTGTGCAGGACCTCTGTGCGTTGTTCGAGGATCGCCTGTTCCAGCTCCTTGAGGACGTGGCTGGGGTCCAGTCCGACTTCCTGGCCGAGGAGTTGCCGACAACGGCGCAGAGCGCTGAGGGCGTCCACCTGATTGCCGGATGCCCACAGAGCGACGGCCAGAAGCCGCCAGCCCTCCTCGCGCATGGGGTATTCGCGGGTCAGTGCGGTGGCGGGCAGGATCGCGGCCCGTGCCGGACCGGAGCGCAGGGTGGCTGCGGCCAGCAGTTCCTGTGCGGTCGCCCGCAACTCGTTCACTCTGAAGCGCTCGGCCTCGGACCATGGCTCGTCCGCGAACTCGCCGTAGGCGGCCCCGCGCCACCAACCCAGTGCCTCCTCCAGCAACTGCTGTGCCCGACGCGGTTGTTCGGCGTGCGCCAGGCGCAGCGCGTTCTCGAAGCGCCATGCGTCCACCGCCTCCTCGGGCAGCCGCAGTGCGTATCCTCCGGCGGAACTGACCAGGACGGTCGCGGGGCTACGGGGCAGCCGATCCGGTTCCAGAACTCTGCGAAGGTTCGACACGTACGCGTGCAGTGAGGCCAGAGGCTGTGGCGGAGGGTGTCCGAGCCACATGTCATCGATCACGCGGTCCGCCGACAGGGTGCTGCCGTGAAGGGAGACCAGAAGGGCCAGCAGCGAACGTTGGCGACGACTGCCCAGGTTGACTCTCTCGCCGTCCACTTCGGCTTCGATCGGCCCCAGGACGCTAATGCGCAGCATAGTCCGACCATCGTAGAGCCACGACGGAGCGTGATCGCTCAGCTTGGCTCTGGAACTGGTCATCAATGACTGTGATGTCGCTTTCGGTGACGGGCCGTTGATCCTGTGCGCCGGCGGGCACCGGCATTTCCTCCCGGGCTCTCCGCAGACAACGGTGTTCCGGGTTCGAGGTCCACGGTGATCTGAGTGAGGGTGGCTTGAACGCCCGGCAGAGCCGTTTCAGTTGGTCTGGCCTGCGCATACTCAGGCGCTTCGATCGCCCGGTGCGGCTGGGTGGGACGTCGTCCGATCGCCGGTAAGCGCCTGCTGCCGCACAACGCCCACGACGTCCTGCGGATGAGCCTCGTCGAGACCGCCTCGCTCGTGATCGCGTGACCCTTTGAAGCCGAGGGCCTGGTCGGCGCAAGCCCCAACCTGTCCCCGACAAAGGGCTGGGAGGTGGCGGTGTGTGATCAGGCGACCGGACCTGGTCGAGCACGCCCTGAGACGCGTCCTGGCAGGCGTTGCGTTCTGCGGAGGCAGGCCGTCGGCCAAGTGGAGACGCGCCGGTGACATCGGCGGCGGGCTGATCAGGGTGAGGCCCTGGTGTACCGGGCCTCACCCTGTCCCGAGGGGGCACCGCGGGGTTGAGCCGGCGGCTGCGTTGGCGGGCGTGAGGGCGCGAACGCGGTCGTCGACCTCAAGCTGTTCCGTCACCGCGACGCCACCGTGGCCGGTGTGCTCAGCTTCGTCTCAGGCGTCCCCCCTACGGGGCGATGCTCCTGCTCCCGCTGTACGTCCAGCAGGTCCAGGGACGCGATGCCCTCGCCGCCGGCCTCCTGCACACCCTGACCGGCGTCGGTGACCCCACGGCGCCGGCCGACGGTTTCGGTACCGCCTTCACCGCCGTAGGCATCCCTATGACCCTCCTCCTGCCCGGGCGGGTCAAGCCGTCCGAGGCCTATGGCGAGGAGGCTGCGATGAGCGGTGCCGGCACAACGGGCGAAGCGAAGGCGATCGCCAGCGGACTGTCCGTGGAACGCGTCATGGGCTGCTTACGGGCAGTGTGTCGGCCAGGACATTGTCGACGCCGATGGTGACGCCCTCGATGCCGTGCAGTTCTCCGACGATCTCGTCGGCGTGACTTGTGGAGGCGGCGCTGAGGGTGACGTCGATGTCCAGGCGGTCGGAGTCGCAGGAGACGACGTCGAGAGCGGTCACCGCGCTGCCCAACGCCGCCAGGGCACTGCTCAGTTGTGAAACGACGCTGCCTTCTGCCGGGACTCCCAGCCGGATGGTGATCGCGTCGGAGGCACTGGGTGCGCTCATCGGGAGTGTTCTCTCCGGAGTTCTCGGTGGTGTCCGGCAGCGCAGCGGACTGTGCCCGCCGCCGGAAGCCGACGGGTGAACGGATCAGTTGTTGGCGTTGAGTTCGGCTCGGCCCGGGACGGCGCCGGTGGCCGGTGAGGGTGCCGGTCGAGATCCCGCACGGCCGGATCGCAGGGTCTCGCGTGCCTTGTCGAGGTCGATGTCCTTCTCCCACTTGCCGACGACGATGGTGGCGACGGCGTTGCCCAGCACGTTGATGAAGACGCGGCCCTCGTTGAGGATCCGGTCGATACCGACGATCAGGGAGAGGGCGGCGAGCGGCACATGGCCGACGGCGGTGACGGTGCTGGCGAGCACGATGAACGCGCCGCCCGCGATGCCCGCTGTGCCTTTGCTGGTGAGCATCATGACGCCGACCATGGCGAGTTGCTGCTGCCAGGACAGGTCGATGCCCACGGCCTGGGCCAGGAACAGCGAGGCCATCGTCAGGTAGACGGCGGAGCCGTCCAGGTTGAAGGAGAACCCGGAGGGGATGACGATGCCGACGACAGGACGGCCGACGCCCATGATCTCCAACTTGCGGACCAGTTGCGGTAGGACGGCCTCGCTGGAACACGTGCTCAGTGCCACGAACAGTTCGGTCTTGAGGAAGCGCGTCAGGCCGAACAGGCTCAGCCGGCAGGCGCGCATGATCGCGCCGAGGACGACGAGGACGTAGAGCACGCAGGTCGCGGTGAACAGGACGATCAGATAGGCGAGTTGCTTGAGGCTCTCGGCACCGTAGGTGGCGACCACGGTGGCCAGGGCGCCGAAGGTGCCCAGTGGCGCCAGGCGCATCACCCAGCCCACGATGCGGAACACCACGTCCGAGAGGGCCTTGATGCCACGGGCCAGCGGGGCACCGTCCGCACCTGCCATGTGGAGGGCCGCACCGAAGACGATCGACACCACGAGCGCGGCCAGGATCGCGTCGCCGGTGATCGCCCCCAGCAGTGATGAGGGGATCAGGGAGGAGACGAACCCGGTGAACGTGGCGTGCTCGGTCGCGGTCTCCGGTACGTCGTCGGCGTTGAGCGACGACGGGTCGACGTGCAGGCCGGAGCCGGGCTGGAAGACGTTGGCGACCACCAGGCCGATCAGCATCGAGACCAGGGACAGGACGAGGAAGTAGCCGATCGCCTTCACGCCGATCCGGCCGGCCTTGCGCAGGTTGTCCATCGAGGCGATGCCGGTGGTCACCACGCAGAAGACGACCGGGATCACGATCATCTTCACCAGGGCGATGAACCAGTCGTTGAGCGGCTTGAGTTCCTCGCCGGCATCCGGCGCCAGGACACCGACGGCGATGCCGAGTACGGCGGCCAGGACGACCTGGAACCACAGTTCACGTATCAGGCGGCTCAGCCGTGACCGCTGCGGGCGGCTGACGGCGGTGGAGGTGGATGTCATCGTTGGTGCTCCCTTGCACGACGATCGTGGACAGCCCTGTCCCGTGGGGTTGTGCGCCGGGGGGGGCTTGATGCGGCTCACATCCCCCGGGGCGTATGCGGTGATCGGCAACCAGGCACGGCGACGGGGCCGCTCAGCCGTGCAGTGCGCGCAGCACCTCGTAGAAGGCGGCCTTGCTCTCGAAACCGATGCCGGGGGTGTCGGTCAGGCCTACCCGGCTCTTCTCCACGACGGCGTCGTCGGCGAAGCCGCCGGTGGGCTGGAACTCGCCGGGGTAGGACTCGTTGCCGCCGAGCTTGAGCGCCGCGGCGATGTGCAGGGAGAACTGGTGGCCGCCGTGCGGGATGCAGCGGCGTGAGGACCAGCCGTGCTGCTGGAGCATCTCCTGGATCCGCAGGTACTCCACCAGGCCGTAGGAGAGGGCGGGGTCGAACTGGAGGATGTCGCGGTCGGGGCGCAGACCGCCGTAGCGGATCAGGTTGCGGGCGTCCTGGAGGGAGAAGAGGTTCTCGCCGGTGGCGACGGGCCCGGCGTAGTGCTCGGCGACGGTGGCGTTGAGGTGGTAGTCGAGCGGGTCGCCGATCTCCTCGTACCAGAACAGTCCGTAGGGCTCGATCGCCCGGCCGTACTCCAGGGCCGTGGCCAGGTCGAAGCGGCCGTTGACGTCGACGGCCAGACGGGAGCCGTCGCCGCCCAGGACCTCGATGACGGCCTCGATGCGGCGCAGGTCCTCGGCGAGGCCGGCGCCGCCGATCTTCATCTTGACGACGTCGTAGCCCAGGTCGAGGAAGCCGCGCATTTCGTCCTGGAGGTCGGTGAGGGTCTTGCCGGGGGCGTAGTAGCCGCCGGCCGCGTAGACGAAGACGGAGTCGTCGGGCCGGCCGTCGCCGTAGCGGTCGGAGAGGTAGCGGTAGAGGGGCTTGCCCTCGATCTTGGAGGCCAGGTCGAACAGGGCCATGTCCACGACGCCGACGGCGACCGAGCGCTCGCCGTGTCCGCCGGGCTTCTCGTTGGTCATCATCACGTCCCACGCCCTGGCGTGGTCGAGGCCGCCCCGCTCGTCCAGCAGGCTGTCGGGCTCGGCCTCCAGCAGACGGGGCAGGATGCGGCGGCGCAGGATCTCGCCCGCGCTGTAGCGGCCGTTGGAGTTGAAGCCGTAGCCGACGACCGGCTTCCCGTCGCGGACGACGTCGCTCTCGATCGCCACGATCGAGCAGTCCATGGAGCGGAAGTCGATCCAGGCGTTGCGGATCGAGGAGCTGATCGGGACGACGCCCTCGTACACCTTGGTGATCTTCACTACGAGCCTTTCTCATATCTTATAAGATGTGACGGCTGTTAGAGTGAGTCGGTCCCCGGCGCGATGTCAAGGGGGTACGGAAGCGGCAGGAGCGTCAGGAAAGGAACGGCCCCGAGCCATGGCAGGCCAGAACCTGTTCCTCAGCAAGAGCGATCTCGCCTACGCGGAGCTCCGCGACCGGATCCTCTTCGGCACCCTCCCCGCCGGGTCGCGGCTCGCGCAGTACGACCTCGCCGAGTCGCTCAACATGAGCATCACCCCCCTGCGCGAGGCCATCCGCCGGCTCAGCAGCGAAGGGCTCCTGACCGTCGAGACCCATCGCGACGTACGGGTCTCGTCCATGACCTCGGACGAGGCCCGCCAGCTGTTCGAGGTGCGCCTCTCCCTGGACCCGACCGCGGCCGAACTCGCGGCCCGGCGACGGACCGACCACGACATCGCCGCCATGCGCGAGGCCGTCGGCAGACTCCTCCCCGTCACCCGCGAATGGGGGGAGGAAGCGCTCACCGCCCACCGGGCCTTCCATCAGGCGCTCTACCGGGCCTCGCACAACGACGCCCTCATCCGGCTCCTGGACGACCTGTGGGACAAGTCCGACCGATACCGCCGCCTCGGCCTCGAACTCCCGCCCGGCGAAGAACCCCGGACCCGGGACTTCCAGGAACACCACCGGCTCGTCGACCTCGTCGAGGAGGGCCTGGCCACCGAGGCGTGGCAGCTCATGCGCGACCACATCACCCACAGCCTCACGGCCACGGCCATCAGCGCCCTCGCGGACCGCGAAGGCGCTGCCACAGCCTGAAGCACCGACGGACGAACGTCGGCTGAAGCTAGTCCTCGCGGTCCGAGGCAGGACCAAGACCTGACAGGGCGAGCCGGAAGGCCCGGTCGGCCGGAACGGCCGGGTCGGTGAAGTTCTCGGTCGCGAGCGCGATTCCGACGATCAGGGTGAGCAGATCGTCGATGGTGACGTCCGCGCGGATGGCGCGCGCGTCGATCGCGCTCTGGACCAGTGGGGCGCCGGCTTTCGCGATGGCGGTGGAGCAGGAACTGTCGGGGACGTCGTCCTGAAGCGGCTGGTAGGAGAGGGCGTCGGCCAGGCCGCGCGCGGCGAGTGAGTAGGCGAGGAGCTCGCGTAGCCACTGTGTGAGCGCTGACCGGCTGTCGGGCTCGCCGCGCAGCGTTCCGGCTCGCTCGCACAGCGCGAGGATCCGCTGTTGGAAAACGGCCTCGAGCAGCGCCTTGCGGGTGGGGAAGTGCCGCCGAACGGTGGCCGATCCGACGCCCGCCGTACGGGCGATCTGCTCCAGGGAGGCCTGTGCACCTCGGGCCGCGACCTCGGCCTCGGCTACGGCGAGGATGCGCGTGTAGTTGCGCCGGGCGTCCGATCGATGGCCGGTCATGTGCTCCCTCAACATTGATAAGCGGCGGGCCCCGCCATATTCTAGCGACTGCGAAACGGCGGGCCCCGCCGTTTCGTGCTGAGTCGTCGCGCGCCCCGGCCTCCGGTCGTGCCCGAGCCCTTGTCACACAAGCGAAGAGGAACCCATGACCACTGAGTCGACTGCCCCCGTCCTCGTCGTAGGCGCGACCGGCCGCCAGGGCGGCGCCACCGCGCGAGCTCTGCTCGCACAGAAGACGCCCGTGCGTGCCCTGGTCCGTGACCCGGACACACCGGGTGCGCGCGCCCTGGAAGAGCGGGGTGCCGGCCTGGTCGTAGGCGATCTCACCGAACCGGCCACCCTCGAGGCCGCGGTGGACGGTGTCCGGGCCGTGTTCTCCGTCCAGATGCCCGCGTACACGGGGGAAGGCTTCGACTTCGCGGGCGAGGTGAGCCAGGCAGACAACCTCATGACGGTCGCACGGGCCGCGGGCGTGGAGCAGTTCGTCCAGTCCTCCACCAGCGGCGTCGGGCAGCACACCGAGGCGCCCGGCTGGGCCGAGGGCCGCTGGGCGGTGATGCACGCCCCGCTGGGCACGAAGGCTGCGATCCAGAACCGGCTGCGCGAACTCGACGTCCCCTACTGGACGTTGCTGAAGCCCTCTTTCTTCATGGAGAACTTCGAGCCGTCCATGCGCTTCTACTTCCCACGCGGTGTCGAGGGAGGGTTGGTCACGATCGTCAAACCGGAGACCCGCCTGGCGCTCGTGGCGGCGAAGGACGTGGGCCGCGCTGCGGCGGCCGCCCTCTCCGCCCCCGCCGCATGGAACCGCGTGGAACTGGAGCTCGCGAGCGACTACTTGAGCATGACCGAGATCGCGGACGTTCTCTCCCGCGCCCTGGGCGTGCCCCTCGCGGCACCGGACATGACCGAGGCGCAGGCCCGCGCCGCCGGTATGGGGGACATGGGCGCGACCCACGAGTTCATGGACGTCGTAGGCCAGCCGGCCCGCCCGGAGTTCGCGCGAGCGAGGGGTATCACCCTGACCAGCTTCCAGGAGTGGGCCGCGGAGCGTCTGGCGTCAACGAGCTGACGCGGCAGGCGGATCGCCGTGCGCCTTGTCCCGGTTCGGCACCACTCATCGCAACGGCACTCACGGCGGCGCGTTCCCCGCGACGGATCTCACCGCCCGCCCCCCGGGGCACCGGCGAGGTGCTGCTCACCGTGAAATCCAAGATGCAGAGCCTCTCCACCGCCGAACCCCGCCGTGGCCTCCAGGGCGTGCCCCGGCCTACGCCGGACTGCGCGCCGCCGAGGCCAAGGAGCAACGGCGGACGCCGCGCGCCCGTTGGTGTCGGCTCTAGGCTGCTGCCTCATGGATGCGGGACTTGCCGCGCTGCTCGGCGCGGCTGTGGGGGCGTTGGGTACGGGCTGTGCCGCTGTGGTGACGGGCTTTCTGGGCCGGGGGCAGGTCCGGACACAACTGCGCGCCGAGCACCTGCGGTTGCTGCGCGAGCCGCGGCGAGCTGCGTATGTGGCGTTCGCCCAGTGCTTTCAGGAAGTGCACGCTCTCCATTCGGAGGCAGCGCAGTCAGCGGCCGGGTCGACGGACGCGGACGAACGGGACCGAGGTGGGCTGCTGGACGCCGCGGAGCGGGCGTACGCGCAGGCCGGTGAACGGCTGCACGGCGAGCTTCAGCTGCGGCAGGCGGCGGTGACGGTGGAAGGCCCGCCGACACTGACGGCGGCCGCATTCGAGGCGGCAGGCGCACTGCTCGTTTCGCGGGGCGAGGTGTATCGCTGGATCCGGCTTCTGCGGCAGGGCAGCGCCACGCAGGAACACGAACGCGCGGCAGAGGATGCTCTGTTGGCCGTGCACCATCCCCTCGTGTCGTTTCTCAACGCGGCCTCGGACGCGTTGGCCGACGTCGGCCTCGGCCCTGACAGAAGGAAGCGACGTCACGACTGAGCAGTCCGAGTTCATAGGGACCTCAACTCCTCGCGTACCCCCCGCTGCCCGGGCTGGATGTCGACGTTCCACGCCTGGTGGTGGCGCAAGGATGCTCTGCGCGAGAGATCGAAAAGACGGCATCCGCAGGCTGCGGTGGAACGGCTCGCCCACCGTCTCCACCGTGACGGCCCCGACAGCGGATACGTCGTCGCGGTGGGCGATGTCGTCACCTCCGTCAGCGAGGTCCGCGGTGTCCTCCTAGCCGCCATGCAGGTCGCCGACGCCGCAGCCCGGCTGGGGGAGCGCGGCCTCTACTACCGCCTGCCGGACCTCCGGCTGCGCGGACTGCTCCAGCTGATGCGCGACAATGCCCGGCTCCAGAGCTTCGCCGAGCGGGAGCCGGGAGCTGCGCCCGCTCCTGCTGCACGACGGTGACCCGTCGCAGCGAGAGTCCCCTCCCGCCCATACCGCCGCCGGAGACGTGCCGACCGGGCGACTGTCGACCTCAACGGTCGCCTGAAGTGACGACGTCACGTCCCGAACCGACGGCAACGGGCTGGCCCCGGCGAGCGGTTCACCGGCCAGCGGGATCGTTCCGCAGCGTCACACCGTGGCGTTCGCGCAGCCTGCGCAGTTCCCACCAGGCCAGCGCGGTCACCGAGGCCGGGCCGCCGAGCACGGTCAGATACTGGACGACCGGCGGCCCCGGTGGCAGACCGCCGCCCGTCATGAAGCCGAGCACCGCGAACTCCCACACCAGCAGGACGGTCAGGAGCGCGGGCAACACGGCATGCACATCGGCCGTGTTGAAGCCGCTCCGGATCGCGGAGCCGGTGGCGAAGACCACGAAGAACAGCAGCCACAGCAGCGGCAGCACGATCAGCTGCGGTATCCACGCCGGTACCTCGCTCCGGCCGGAGCCCTCAGAGCTGTCCGAGACCCAGAACAGGAGCGTCACCAGGAGCGGTACGCCCATGACGGCGCCGATGTACCAGAGGGCCGACCGGCCGGCCACCCGCAGCGGTGGTCCCATCCGGGCCCGGGTGGGTGGCGTGGCCCACCGGAACAGCAGGCCGATGACCACCGGCGCGCTCAGCAGCAGGAGCACCGGCGTCACGAAGAGGCGGACCGCGAACTGGTGCTCGGCGTCGGCGAGATCGTCCGCCGTTCCGTAGACGGCGAGCAGGAGCAGCGCCAAGGCCGTCGCGGTCCAGGTCCTCCACGTCTGGATGCGGATCACCTGCGGGTCCTGGATGCGGCGTATCGCTCGTGGCGGGAAGAGGGTGTGTGCCCTTCTACGTGCGGAATGTGCGAGCGCGTAGCCGACCAGCAGCGGGATCGTCAGGCACCAGGTGCAGGGCACCAACAGCACCACGCGCAAGGGGACATATGTCCAGGCCATCCGCAACACGTCGGTCGGCGAAGCCCATTCGGCACCCCGGAGCCCGTTCAACCGCCGCCACCACACGACGTCCGGCGTCGGCGGAGGAGGCGGAGGAGGTGGAGTCCAAGGGCCGCCCCTGCCGCCCGGCGGCCACGGCTGCCGGTACGGATTACCCTCCGGGGTACCTAAGCTCACAAGTTCGCCCTTCCCAAGTTCCCGCGAACGCTGACACGAGCAGTCGGCCCCTCATGCGTCGATCGGTGTTCACCAACCACCCGCACTCCCGGGACGACGCTCCGCACACCAGCCCCCTCGTTTCGCAGAGATCTTGTCAGAGATCTCAAGTCCCCTTTGCCAGAAGGCTGTTAGCGCGTGCATCCTTCGTGCGTGAGTGGACTTGGCCCGTCGTGACTCCCTGCCGGTTCTGCCGTGGTCGCTGCGGCGATATGCCGGGATCGCCGGTGCCCCGGGCGGTGTCGTCACATGCCACGTCCGTGTCGGAGGCGGCGACTACGAGCTGGCCCTCGCACTCCGTACGGTCGGAAGCCGCAGGCATTGTCATAGCCACCCGGCATCATGACCGGCATGAGTGAGACAACTGAGCCTGAAGAGAACGAAGTTGCCGGTGTTCTGACCACGCCGGAGGAGTGGCGTGCCTTTCTGGAGAGATACGGCGAGCTGTACGTGAAGGTCCGTGCCGATGGTGACGAGTTGGTCGACCTGCTGGACGACGATCAGTTGGAGGCCTGGGACCGAGGGGAGCGGGTTGAGCCGTGGTTGGGTGAAGCCCCTGCTCGGGAGGAGGCTCTGGTGTCCTCCGAGGAGCGGCTCGGAGTGCGGTTCCCGCCCGGCGTGCGGGGATTCTTCCTGGCGAGTGACGGGTGGACGCGGCTGGACGGCTGGGTGGACGGTGTCCATCCGTGCGGCGATGTCGTGTGGATGCGGGACAGCGACGCCGGCAGTCGCGTGACCGAGATCTACGACTCGATTCCCGGCAACGAGGACGACGTTCAGTTGTTTCGCCGGTCCATCGAGATCGCCCGAGGAGAGGACTTCTGGTTGCTCGATCCGACCGACGTCGGGCCGGACGGGGAGTGGGCCGCCTATGAGTTCGCACCGAAGTACGGCGCCCCGACGAAGTACTCCAGCTTCTCCGCGCTCATCCACTCCGGGTACGAGAGCATGGAGGAAGACGCGGACGAAGAGGGCACGAACGAAGAGGACACGGACTGAGTTGTTCGTCAGTCTTCACGTCCACCTCAGGAGTGGATCCGGCGGGCGCCGTGCAGCTCGAGGTGGCGTACGTGGTGTTGGCGCCGAACCGGCAGTCAACGACAGGTCAGTGCGTCGGGTCGGAGCCGTACTCGTGGCGTTGCCGGCCGGGCTCGGGCAACAGGTACTGGCCGCCGCACGATTCGGCCAGGGAAGGACCGAAGAGGGCGGCCGGGGTGTACACGCCCGGTCGACCCTCACGGGCCAGCAGTCGGCGGGTGATCTCCGCGGCCACCGCCCCGGTGAACGCCTGTGCGTCCCCCAGGCGTAGCCATCCCTCTCGGGTCTCGCCGTCCGCCCAGGTGACGACGGCGTGCCCCCAGGAGTGCTCACGCGGGCGTTCCTTCGCCTTGACGCGTACCTTCGCGAGGCGGCGCGTGGTGAACGATCGCAGCCGCTCCCACCGCATGAGCGTGCTCAAGGCCGGCATCATCGCCCGGATCACGGGCGAGGACGGTGTCTCGCTGGACGCCGAGAGGACGTGCTGGGCGCCGCTCGCCCGGTGAGCCGCGAGAAGTTCGCCCAACGGCATGCTTGCCGTGGTCACCTGCGATCCGTCAGGCAAGGTGAGACGCACCGCGGCGCTGAGAATCCGGGCGGGCGCCAGATGGCCGTCCGCGATCTGATGGCCTACGAGGCCTCCCAAGAGGGTGCCGATCAATGCTTCACCGGCAGTGCCTTCTTCCAGGGCCATCGAGGGCACCATGTCGACCCGGACACGAAGCGGCGCGGGGCGGTCCTCACACAGCTTCACCACGACGCTCTCGGTGGCGGTCACGCCGAAGCCCGCGCCGGTGACGAGCGTGTGACCTGCCTGGGTGGCCGCGTCGTGCCTCTCGAACGCGGCGGATAGCGCTGCGACATCGTTCGCCAGGTCGAGGTAATGGCTGCCGACGGCACGGCAGGCGTGAACGACTTCAGGGGCCGTTGCCGTGAACGGTCCGACCGTGTTGATGACCACGACGGGTCGTCGGCGCCGTATTTCCGAGGCGGCGGTGGCCAGGGAAGGAGCCTGCAGCGTTTCGCTGTCGGTCCGCTCCGCCGCGGCGCGCAGGCGGCCCGCGTCCCTGCCGACCAGGACGGGCGTCAGGCCGCGCTCGGCAAGGTGTGCCGCGATGGTGCGACCGCTCCGCCCGGTGCCGCCGAGTATCCAGATCTGTGCCCTCATGCGAAGAGCTCCTGTAGGGGGAAGCCGACGGTCTGCCGGCGGTGATCGTCAGGCGGTCGTGATGATGAGCTTGCCGCCTTTGGGTGTGCCATCGCGCTCGAGTTCGGTGAGCGCCTCGATGGCGTGAGTGAGCGGTACTGTGCGAGCGATCGGCACCCGCAGGAGGCCCTGTGCGGCGGCGCGCGCGACCTCCTGGAGATCCTCTGGCGAGGCCTGGGCGACCAGGACGCGGAAGGGGCCCGGCAGAGCAGCCCTCACGAACGTTGCGGGCGTGGGGTGGAGGCCGACGATGCGTCCGCCCGGCTTGAGCAGTTGCTTCGCTCCTTCGCCGGACAGCGTGTGGGCGGTGTCGAGGACGATGTCGAACCGCCGGCCGAGCGTGTCCGGGGCGAAGCCGAACTCGACGATCGGGTCGATACCGAGGTCACGGGCGTCCTGCGTGGCGGTGGCGCGGCAACTGCCTCCCACCGAGGCGCCGTGCGCCAGGGCGATCTGAGCGGCGGCTCGACCGACTCCACCGAGGCAGCCGTTGATGAACACGGCTTGACCAGGTTGCAGCTTGCCTTTTCTGGTCAGGGCCTGGAAGGCGGTGAGCCCGACGGTCGGAAGGGCGGCGGCCTCCTCGAAGGAGAGATGCGCGGGCTTCTTCACGACTGCCTTCTCGTCGGCGACGACCATGTCACCGAAGGCCCCCGAGGCCTTGATCGATGCTCCGCCGAGTACCGCGTCACCGAGGGCGAGTCGGGTGACGCCCGGTCCGACCGCCTCGACGACGCCTGCGAAGTCATGGCCCAGCCCGCGGGGGAAGGCCCGCCCGGTCGCCATCTTCAAGGCGCCGCTGCGGAGACCCCAGTCCATCGGATTGGCTGCCGCGGCCCGCACCCGGACCAGGACCTGGCCACTGCCGGGCCGGGCCGGCTCGAACTCCTCGAGTCGCATGACTTCGGGTCCGCCGTACTGGTGGTACTGGATCCGCTCCATGGCCGCCTCCTCAAGTGATGTCATCATGTGACATCACTCTAACACCCCTGATGTCATGAGCTGACATCACTCGGGCGGAGGCATGTCACCGGATGACTTCACCTACACTCGTGGCATGGGACGGTGGGAACCTGGGGCCAGAGAGCGACTTCGTGAGGCCGCGCTGGAACTGTTCATGGAGCGCGGATTCGAGCAGACGATGGTGGCCGACATCGCCCAGCGCGCCGGCGTCACCGCCCGCACCTTCTTCCGGCACTTCGCCGACAAGCGCGAGGTGCTCTTCGACGGTTCGGCCGACCTGGCGCAGCAGGTCCAGGACATCGTGGAGAAGATGCCCCCCACCACGTCGGCGCTGGAAGTCGTCGCCGCCGTCCTCGACGCCGTCGCCGAGCTCGCGGGCGACAATCGTGAGCGCGCACAGGCACGTCAGGCAGTCATCGCGGCCAACACCGATCTCCGCGAACGCGAGCTGATCAAGCAGGCCGCCCTGACGGCCGCGCTGACCGACGCACTGCGACGGCGAGGTGTCGACACCCTCGAAGCGGGCCTGGCTGCCGAGACCGGCACAGCGGTGTTCCGCGTCGCCTTCAGCCAGTGGGGCGACGCCACCGAAAGCCGTGACCTGCGGGACGTCATGCGGGAGACCCTGGACCGCCTTCGAGTCCTCGCCGCCGCTCAATAGCCCGCAGTCCGCAGGGACTTCGATCAGGCCGACGGGCTGCGCCGGGGCGGAGGCCTCCTTGTTGGCGGTCTGGTCGGGAAAGCCGGCGGCGATGGCCGTGCGGATCACGCCGCCGTTGACGCCGTGGCCACGTACCAGGGCGGGCGCCGGAGCGGCCCATCGCATACACCGTGCGTACGGTGCCAGTCTTCGTCGCGGTGACGGCCGGGCGGCGTCCGACTTCGCTGCCCGTGGCCTTGGTGCTGAACACCGCCGACTCCTCTGCTCTGGCCTCGCGAGGGACGAGGCTGGGCCCGGCAGCGGGCCGCTGTTCGGCCGAGACCCGCATGGGGACCAGGTTCGTCACCGCGGTGCCCCTTCCGTGCGCGGGGGTGGACCGGAGCCGTCATCCGGAATCGACGCAGCAACGATAAAAATCGACACTGTGTAGACTTTCTGCTGGAGGGAGCGTGCCGGCTCCTCGCAAGACCCTGCTGGAGGAACAGTGCAGAAGCAGAACTGGCTCATCACCGGCGTGAGCACGGGTCTGGGACGCGCCTTCGCGCAAGCCGCCCTGGACGCCGGGCACACCGTGGTCGGTACCGTCCGCTCCGAGAACGACCGGCTGGCCTTCGAAGAACTCGGGCCCGGCCACGCTCACGGCCGCATCCTGGACGTGACGGACGCTGACGCCGTTTCCGCCGCGGTCGCGGAGGTGGAGCGGAACGTGGGCCCCTTGGACGTCGTCGTCGCCAACGCCGGCTACGGCCTGGAGGGCACCTTCGAGGAAACCCCCCTGGCCGAGGTGCGGCGGCAGTTCGAGGTGAACGTGTTCGGGGCCGTAGCCACGTTGCAGGCCGCGCTGCCCCACATGCGCGCGCGGCGCCGCGGACACCTGATGGCCGTCACTTCCATGGGCGGGCTCATGGCCGTACCCGGCATGTCCGCCTACTGCGGCAGCAAGTTCGCCCTCGAAGGCATCCTGGAGGCGCTGAGCAAGGAGGTCGCTCAGTTCGGAATCCATGTGACGGCGATCGAACCCGGCTCCTTCCGCACCGACTGGGCCGGACGCTCCATGACCCGCGCCCCGCGGACCATCGACGACTACGACGAACTGTTCGCCCCCATCCGCGCAGCGCGGCAGAAGGCCAGCGGGAACCAGCTGGGCAATCCGGCCAAGGCCGGCCAGGCGGTCGTACACATCGCCTCGGTCGACCAGCCCCCGGTCCACCTCGTGCTGGGCTCGGACGCGCTGCGACTGGTCACCGCCGCGCGCACGGCGGTGGACGAAGACATCCGTACGTGGGAGGCGCTCTCGCGTACGACGGACCACGCCGAGGGCGCGCAGCTCTGATGCCCGGTCAGCCTGGCGCGCGGGGCCGTCGCACCACCGAGCGCAAGGGGGATGTCCGGGAGCGGGCCATCCTCGACACCTGCGAGGACTTGCTGGCGCACAAGGGATACGACGCCATGACCGTCGGCGACGTGGCCCAGGGCGCCGGCATCACACGTGGCGCCCTGTATTTCTACTTCGGCTCCAAGCAGGAAGTGGTCACGGCACTCGTCGCCCGGACCGTCGAGCATCTGTGGGAACGGTCCCGGGCCACCGCTGAGACGGACGAGCCACATCAGGCCATCGCGGCGGCCATGCGGCGCACGGTCGAGCTCTGGAACGAGCACGGTCTGGTCATGCGCACGGCGATCGACCTGTCGTTGACCGTGCCGGAGATCGGCGAGCTGTGGAACCACACAGCCGACCTGTTCATCACGGCCATCACGGCAGTCCTGGAACGGGCCGGTATCCCGCCCGGCGCCCGCCCGGAGCAGGCCTCAGCGATGGCACGTGTCCTGTGCTGGATGATCGAGCGGACCTTCTACCACGCCTCGCAGGAGTCCCGCGAGAAGCTTCAGGAGGCAGCAGCGACATGCGAACACATCTGGCTGACCAGCGCCGGACTGACCACCTGAGACAGCTCGCCCGCGGCGGACCGTACAGCCAGGTACGGTGCGCCGCGACGGCATCGCGACCTGGCTGCGGACAACTCGCCCCTCGCACGGTCTCAGGCGTCGGCGAGGAGGGGGTCGTAGGCGGAGTTCCTGCGGCGGCCTGACATGAAGGAGAGGAACTCGCTCACGAAGACGCTGCGGCTGTAGGTGCCGTCGGTGGTGGTGAGGTCGCGGTGGAAGGCCGTGCGGAAGAGCGCCCGGTGTTCGTCCGCGTCGATGGTCCCGCTGTCGTCCTTGTCGGTGGCGTCGAAGAGGACTTCCGCGACGCGGATGAGCGCGGGTCCGGAGAGGGAGGGGACGGCGGCGGCGTACTCGTCGGCGCTGACACGGCCGTCGCCGTCCGTGTCGAGAGCGGCCTGGAGCTCGCGCCACCAGGCGGCGAAGGCGTCGTAGAGCCGGGTCTCCTCGGGTTCGTCCAGGTCGAGGCGGGTGGCGAGTTCGCGGGCCATGGCGGCGAGGTCGGGCCAGTCGAGGTAGCCGTCGCCGGTCTGGTCCAGCACCTGACGGAAGAACTCCTCCGCCGAGCGCCGGACCTCTCCCGTGTCCGCCGAGGCATCGGGGGAGGGGGAGGGGTAGGGGCCGGGGTCACCGCTCAGCGGAGTGAGGAGGCGGAGCAGGGCCGATGCCCGTTTCATGCGGGCACGCAGCGCGGTGACCGCTCGGGAGCGGGGATCGTCGCTGTCGGGCGCGAGTGAGAGGCCCTCGATGATGGTTTCGGCATTGATCCAGCCCTTGGGCAGGAAACGTGTGAGCCCGCCGGCGAGATAGGCGCCCTGCATGAGCGTCGGGGCGCCCGGCATCTCGGGCAGGCCGGCCCGGCGCCGGTAGGGCTCCGGGAGCGAGGCAACGGTGATCGCGCCGATCAGCGGACCGACAACGGCCCGGCCGGCCGCCCACAGTGTCGGCGCGCCGTCGAGCAGCGCCGGCGCGGGCAGGTGATCGAAGAGCCGGTAGAGGATGATGCGGGCGGCCTCGGTGTTCTCCAACTCGTTCTCGACGACCCGGTCGAAGTACTGCCAGAAGTCCTTCAGGTCCTCGGGGAGTTCCCCGGCGTCGCCGTCGAGCGCCGCGAGGAACGCGCGGTACTCGGCATACATGCGCTCCATGGTGTCCTGGTCGAGCGGCTGACCGCTCAGCCGGCACATGGTGACGGCGCTCTCGTAGAGGCTGGCGACCACCCAGGCGCGGGTCGCGCGGTCCATGGCGTCGTACGCCCGGCCGCGGGAGTCGGAACCGCTCATGCGGGCATGCAGCCTGTTGAGCCGGGCGGCCTCCCGTTCGCGTACCGCCGGGTCGGCGTCGAGCATGCGCCGCATACTGAGGAAGGTGTTGCGCAGTCGACGCCACGGATGGGCGACGAAGGTGGAGTTGTCGGCGAGGGCGGCGCCGATCTGCGGGTGGGCGGCTTCGAGCACGGTGGCGCGGATGATGGCCAGTGCCCAGCGAGGATCGTCGAACATGGCGCGGAACTGCGAGTCCGGGCCGAGCAGGGGTGCCTCGTCGGCCGTTCCCGCTGTTCCAGTCGTCATGGAGAGTCTCCGTTCGTCCGGGGCGCCACACCGCCGAAGCGGCGGTCACGGTGCCGGTAGGTGTGCAGGCAGGTGAGGAAGTCCGGGGCCCGGAAGTCCGGCCAGAGCACCTCGGGGAAGACCCACTCGGCGTAAGCGACCTGCCAGAGCATGAAGTTGGAGATGCGCTGCTCGCCGGAGGTGCGGATGACGAGGTCGACGTCGGGGGTGTCGGGGAACGGCAGGTGGTCCGCGAAGAGCCGCTCGGTCACATCGTGGGCGGGCGTTCCCTTGCGGATCAGCGACCTGGCGGCCTCGACGATGTCCTGGCGTCCGCCGTGGTCGAAGGCGACGGTGAGCGTCATCCCCTTGCTGCCGGCGGTCAGCGTCGCCAGATCGGCGAAGTCCCGGGCCAGTTCACGGGGGATGCGCGGATCCGCGGCTCCGAGGAAACGGCAGCGGATGCCGCGGGCGAGCAGTAACGGCGCGTGCTTGCGCACCATCCGGCGGACCAGACGCATCAGGTAGTCGACCTCGGTGCCGGGACGGCTCCAGTTCTCGGTGGAGAAGGCGTACAGGCTGAGCCACTCGACTCCGGCCGCACGGGCCGCCTCGATGATGTCGATGACGGTGGTTTCGGCGGCCTGATGACCCGCCGTCCGTGGAAGTGAACGCCGTTGAGCCCAGCGGCCGTTGCCGTCCATCACACAGGCCACGTGCCGCGGCACCACACGCACCGGACGATTGCTGCGCCGCTGCTCGTTGCCGTACTGCCGCACATCCGGTCCGTCACCCGCTGCCACGTGTGAGCGATGGACGCTCTGATCCGTCACACCCAGCCCCGTCTCGCCCGGACGGCACGGTCGCCGGCCCTGCCGCGCTCGGTCACACCCACTCCGTATCGCTCACACGCACGCCCCACCAGCGCGTTCCCTCCCAGGAGTCTGACGGCGTGAAAGGCCCCTGACCTGCCAAACGGCGGGCCGCCACCCTTGGCTCGTTTGACCGATTCCCTTCGGTATCGGCAGCCTTCGCCGGTTGACCCGATCGGCTACCTCATCTGCCTTCGCCCCGTCCTGGATGGGACGCTGAACAGATCACGGCGCTCACCCTCCCGCTCGTTGGTACCCAGTGCGTCGACCTGTACCTGCTCTTCGAGTACGCGTCGGTTCGCGACAACGAACAGTGGACCTGACGGTCTGCTCGCGGCGGAGCCCTCTTTCGTGTCGAGCGTTGCCGCTCCGGGGTGAGGATGGCGGCGGCGATTGGCGTCGTTCGATTCGGGCTGCAGCGGGTTCTGTGGAAGTTGCGTCAGGACTTCAGGCGTGTGTTAGCGCGTTCGACCGGGGCTCGTGCCGAGAGCAGTGCGCGGTTGACGGTCTCTGTTGGGTGAGCGTCAGTTGGCCTCCTACGGGCCGTCTGGCCGGTGTGGCCACCCACGTGCAGGCAGGGCCGGAAGCAACCACAGCGCCTCGCCTTGGGGGTCGGTGACCACTTGCACGTTCACCCCCGTGCCGGCGGTGCTCGGCCGAGTAGTCGACCGGGCCGTCACCGAGGCGGTCGCACTCGGCCATGGTGCCGTCCAGGAGAACTCGGGGTCTGCCCCACGAAGAGCACGCAAGGCCACGCCGTCGAACGGGAATCACCAGGCAGGACAGCCGGGGAAGGCTGCCCCGAAACCAGTTGACCGGTAGAACCTAGTCATTGTTGTCTCGGGCCTGGCGGTCTAGGTACTCAATCAGCCGTATTTCCGAACGCCCGATTCTTTCCCGTTGTTCGAGGGGAAGCGAAGCGAGCGCGTCGATCAGGACCCGCTTCCACGGGACGTGCACCATGTTGCCGCTGTAGATCCTGCAGCTGGAACACCAAGCGAGTCCGATGCACCGCTCGAACATGTCGGACTCGGGCGGATGAAATCGGTACTGATTCGAGCGGACGGGCGTGCCGCAAGCGGAACATATGCGACGGGACGCGCTAAAGACCGAGTCCCAGGTCCCGACCTTGCGCCAGCGCTGTTGTCCAGTTGGTGCTCTTCAAGTAGTCATGCCCAGCATCCTCTCTCACAACGATTCACCCCGCCATGCCGGTGAAGTCGAGGCCGAGGCGGACCGGAGGGCAACTTCAAGTGGCAGGCATCGCCGCAGCATCCTCGTCGTGGAGGTAATCCGACAGAGCCCAAGCCCGTTGCCACGGCTGCGCACCGGGCCGGTCCGCCACGTCCCTCACGCCAAAGCCGGTTTCCCCATGAGACATGCCCCTATGAGGTCATCGCTGCGGTTCACCGACCACTCCTCGTACACCCACCGATTTCAGATAAGCCTCGCAGCCCGGGAAATCGGAGTCTGTTGACATCTCAAGGTGATTGTCGCGATCGAACTCACGGCTGGCGAGACGTCACTTCCAGGCGCGCTCGACCGTGACGGAGTTTGAGACCGTCTCGACCCCGGATGGAAGTTCGAAAGCGCAGTCGTCCTGCAAGTTGGCCAGCAGTTCCTGCTCTTGATCGTTGGTTACCTTCAGGTAATACATGGTTCGCTTGGAGTGGAGTTCCGACTTCGAGATGTCGCGCGTCGCGGTGTAAGTCCGCGCCGGTTGGCCCGCCTTGATCGGATCCTTCGGGCAGTAGATGGTGTGCTCGGTACCCGGGTCCCCGAAGTTGTCCAGTTGGGCGACCAAGTAGTACTTCGTCCCTGCCGGCGGAGAACAGTTGAGTTTGGCCGTAGTCTGGAACGTACTGCCTGCCTGTTCCGGTGCACTCAACTCGACTGCCGGAAACTCGCAACCAAGGGTGTTGGTCCGCGTCTGGGTGGGAGTCTGAGACATCGTTGGAAAGGCAGATGTAGCTGGCGTCTGCCCTTCAGGACCGCCACCAGCAGCGAGGAAGGCAGTAACCACGGCTGCGAAAGCCGTGATCACTGCGGCGATCACTGTCTGCCACGGGCGCAGATGAAAGCGTCGGCGGCGCGGTTGTTGCTGCTGCGACTCTGGATCCATGGTTCCCCCTGTGCTGGCGCAGTTGCAGAAGGAAGGACGACTAGGCCACCTATCCGCGTTCCTCGCAAAAGGAATGGCATTTCCACCCATGTTAGCGAGTGTCACCTGGCAGTCCCTGCGCGTAGCCCACGTAGTACAGCCACAGCCCGGAGTCTTCCGTTTGCCGTAGCAGCGCTCAGCCAGCTCTGGCCAATCATTACCTAAGCCTTACCAGGCAGGTCTTTCAGTTTTGACGGTCCAGAGTGAGGAGGGCGGCGGAGTTTGGCGTCATTCGATTTGGACTGCATTGGGCTCTGCGGAAGATGCTCAGGACTTCGGGCGTGCGATGCCGCGTTCGGCAGGGGTTCGTGCAGCGGACAGTGCGCGGCTGGCGGTCTGCTGGGTGAGCGTCAGTTGGCTTCCTGCGGGCCGTCTGACTGGTGTGGTCATCCACGCGCAGGCAGGGCCGGAGGTAACACGGTCCTGCCAGAACAGACTCCTCAAGAGCTCCGCGATACCCGCTCGCCCTGGTAGACCTCGGACCTGACGAGCCCGGTATCGGTGCGTGCGGGACGTCACTGTTGGCTGATCGGCACCAGGGTTCGTGGCATGTGGGTGACGGTGAGAGTCGCCCCCGGGACCTCTCGATTCGATCACCGCACGATTTCCACGTCCCTGGCGGGCAGGTCGCCGGTGGTGGTGGCGGAGAGGCCGGGACGTGGCGTCTTCCGGCCTGGTCGCGTCACTGGTGTGAGGGCATGGATCTGGCGGGGTGGGGCACCGGGGATGTGTTCGGCGCGCCCGGTTGCGGGCCGTGGTGGCTGTGGGTGGATGCAGCTGGTTCCTTGCGGTGCGGTGGTCGTTCTGCGGGAGGGCTGTGAGAGAGGGGTATCGCCGTGATCGTTCCTGCGGAGAAGGAACTGCGGGCTGTTCTGGCCAGGTTCGCTCAGGCGAGGATCGAACATGACGTACGTCCCACGGGCCGTACGAGCAGGGACCTTGAGGACGCGACGTACACGCTGTGCGTGATGACCGGGGCCGGCAACGTCAAGCAGGCACTGCCGGCGGCCGATGCGCTGCTGGAGTAGTACCGTGCGAGCCGGGCGAGCGTCCGTCAGGATGACGAGACGCTGGCTGCGTAGCGGGAGAGTCCGGGCATCGGGGACGGGACCGGCATCGGCATCGGTGAGGGCAGCGGCGGCCATGTCGAGGCTCGGGGCGCCAGCCTTGGCCCGACGCGGCACGTCCGAGGAAACCGATCCTCGGAGCGGCGCCCCGCAGGATCAATGACGACCGCGCACCGTCGGATCAGGCCTGCTGAGGATGGTCACCAGGCCACCAGGCAGCCCTCGCGCAGGAGTTGCGCCGCCCGGGCTGCGAGCGGTGGGCGTCGAAGCGCTTGGTGCGGATCTCGGCACGCGGGGGATGGCGCAGGCGGTCTACCACCGGAAGAACCTGGAGCAGCGCGGCGGTCTGGTTCGCGACGGCCGTGGGTGGCGTACCTTCCGGTTCGCTGGCTGAGGGCGGCTTTTCTGGTGGTGTTGTGAGGCAGTGGCAGAGCCATGACCACCCGGACCCGCTACGAGCGTCGATGTCAGTGGCGGGGGATACGGTGCGGGGTGTTGGGCCGGACGGAGATCGTGAGGGACTCGCGGCCATGGGGGGTGGGTCGAACAGACCCCGGCCGACGGCTCGGGTCTGCTGTTATTGCCGTGCCCCGCCCCCACCTCCGTCATCCGTCAACCTGGTTGTCTTCCTCGAACCCGTTGCATGCCGACGTGGTTTACCTCCGGTTGTTCCAGAGCGGGGATTTGATGGCGAGGTCCTTCTCGAGTTTCGCGACCAAGGCGTCGGTGAGGAGCGGGGTGTACCGGGTGGCCCACTCTCCGATGGCGGTCAGGAAAGCAATGAGCTGGGTTTGTACGGAGCTCAGGAGTTCGGGTATCCGGGCCAGGGGCAGTTCGATGGGGAGGCCGACCGGGTGTTCGCTGTCAGGACACAGTCTGACGGTCTCCCCGGCGAGTTCGGCGCGTGGTGTGGGGTCGTGGCCGAGCCAAGGGATTCTGCCGTTCATGAGATCCATCCAGTTTCGCCAGTTCTCCAGGCCGAAGCAGCAGCCAGGCGGAGCGATTGTTCCGGTCGAGGTGTCCCGGACCCGGATGCCACCGGGAGCGATGACCTGGTCAGTGGTCAGCAACATGCTGACCTGCTCCGCGCTGTCCTCGGGGTCGCGGGCCTGGGCTTTGTGATCGCTCTTGTTGTAGCTGGTCAGGACTGCCATGGCGGTGCCGATTTCACGCGGGGACAACCGACCGGACAGAGCCAGGAGGTGGTCTGTGGTCGGATCGGCGACGGGCCACGGCGTGAACTCGGTCGGGTTGTAGGTCTCCAGCACGGCATCCATGATCAGCACAGCGCCAGTGTCGCTCGTCAGACGGTTCGAGCGCCGCGCCTTTTCTGGGCACGCCGGTCGTTTGCACGACACGGTTAGGCTCGTCCCATGAAGGAGTTGCCCCTCACCCAAGTTGAGATCGCCGAGGCCGAACGGGAACTCGGTGTGTCTTTTCCCGAGGAGTACCGGTCGTATCTGCGCGAGGTGAGTGCGGGCGGGGCGCTTTTCAGGCTTGAGCGGACCGGGCGTGGTTGGTGGTGGGCCGGGAACGATGCGTGGCGGCGAGAGCTGTTGACCCTTCCCTTTCCGCATCCCGACTCCTACGCCGATGCCGACGACGAACTGATGGACCGTCAACCAGAGGTTGAGGCGTTCGAGGACGACTCCGCGTATCAGACGGCTCTGCATGCCTGGGCCGACGAGGCCGAGAGGTTCGAGGAACTGAAGACGGCCGGTGCAGTCGTCATCCAGGAGCACGGCTGCGGCTTTTCCACCCTGTTGGCCCTGACAGGTTCGCTGGCCGGCACGGTCTGGTGGGACGGGCGGGCTACCTGTGACCTGATCGTCCCGCTGTCCTTGGATCACGTCAGTGGTTCCCGCCCCGTCCAGTTCGGGGAGTGGCTGGATCACGGTTCGTGGGCTCTGTTGCCGCCGGGCTGGGGGTCGTCTCTTCCGTCAGCCCCTGTAGTTCAGCGTTGACGGCCAGCAAGGTGGGAACCTTCGCGGCGCCCGTGGCCAAGGAACGTGTCACGGCGCACGGTGCATGAGGTGAACTTCCCGGCGCCCGGGGTGGGGACACGGTGATACCGCTGTGTCCCCACCCCGGGCGGGAAGGAACACGGGAGGCGGCCTCGGCAACCGCCGATCAGTCGCTTGGGGCCCCCGTCGATCGCGTCACCGTCTCCCCGCCCAGCCACCGATTCAGCGGCGGCTCGGCCGCGAGCACCGCCCCGATGGTGACCGCGAAGGTGATGGCCGCGCAGAGCACGATCAGCCACGACAGGGCGGTCAGGACCAGGCCGAGGGAGCCGTACTCGGCGAGGGTGCGGTTGAGCGCGCCGGGCATGTAGATGCGGGCGGTCAGTCCGAGCGCGCTGGAGGCGGCCGAGGCGAGGATCGCGCCCGGCAGCAGCAGGAGCCAGCCGACGCGGCCCGCCAGGAGAAGGTGCTGCGTCCAGAGCCATACGCCTGTGCCGACCAGGAACAGCAGCGGGGTGCCCAGCCAGAGTCCCGCGCCGAATCCGTCGCGGATCGGGGCCTGGAACAGCAGCACCACCAGCAGGGCGAGCAGCCAGACGATCCAGCGCCAGGCCGCGATGCGGGTGCCCGCCTTGGGAAGTTTCCAGGCCCGTTCGCAGACGCGGGCCATCGCGCGGCTGAAGCTGGTCGCGGAGACCAGCGCGATGACCACGCCGATGGCGCCGCTGGTCTCGCGCAGTGTCTTGGCGGCGGGATCCTTCAGTACCTGTCGCACCTGGTCGGAGGCTTCGCCGTCGAGGCCGAAGATCGCGTTCAGGGAGCTGAGGATCTGCTCGCGCACGGTCTGCGGCGCGAAGGCGGCGAAGGCGAACAGCAGAGGGACAGCGGCCAGGAACGCCTGGGCCGCCAGTCGGGTGCCCGCGTCCAGCAGGTTCGCCGACAGCAGCCGCTCCGTCAGCTCGGTGAGGACGGGAAACCGCTGTTCTGCGGTGTCGCGCAGACGCCGTGCCCTCGCCGCCCACGTCATCCCGCCTCCCGCCCCTGTGTGCCGTCGCCACCTGTCAGCCAACCGGTGCGGAACCCGCCGCGCGAGGCGGGCTGGGCCGACCGGGCAGACCCGACGGAACCCGCACACGGCCGATGGGACAACGGAGTCCTGAACTGGTCCGTCGATCACCGCCCCGATGCCGTGGTGGCGTTCGCCAAGGCGGCTCACCTCGACAGGCGGCTATGCCGTCGCATACCCGTTGGTCGTACTGGCCGGAGTCGTCGCCGGCCGCTCGACCAAGCCGCCGTTGGCGAGGCGGTGCTCTGCTCGCCTTGGTCGGCGGAGCATGGGGTGCGGCCGTGGACTCACCCGCTGCTACCTCGAAGCGCACTGGTTCACCGACGTCGTCGGTGGACGGACGCTCTCCCTCGGATGGCTCGGCCTGTGGAACGGTGCGCCGGCGCTGTGGCTGCCGACGCGCTGGGCGCGGCGCACCACATCGCCGTACTGAGAACGGCTCGCCCTCATTGCTCCGACACCGGGATCCACCGTGCGCCGGTGGGCCTCCTGACCCTCCGCCGTGGGGGCCTGCCCAGCTGTGCTGGAACAGCGGCTCGCTTCGGGCCCGTCAGGGTCGCAATCCGTCGAGCAGGACGCGCACCAGTCCTGCGGCCCGCTTCGGCGCTGTCTCCCCGCGGCAGGTGAGCAGGAGGTAGAGAAGGGACCCGAAGAGGGCGTCCACCACCGCGTCGACGTCTGTGCCGGCACGGAACTCCCCGCTCGACACCGCTGTGCGCATCAGGTCGGCGAGGGCGATGTGCTGGTCGCGGGTGTGGTGGAGGTAGAGGGACTCGGCGTCCATCGGGCTCTCCGCGGCCGCCGCGGTGAGAGCCAGGATGAGGGCCGCGTGGTCCGGATCGGCCGCCGCGTCCGCGGTGCGGCAGAACCACGTGCTGATGGCCTCTGCCACGTGCTGGGGTGCAGCTGCCGGAATGTCGCCGCCGGGGGCCACGGCGAGAAAGGCGCGCCGGGTGACATCGCCGACCAGGGCCGCCTTGGAGGGCCACCGCCGGTACACCGTCGGCTTGCCCACCCCTGCTTGCGCGGCGACCTTCTCCATGGACAGCCCCGCGTAGCCGTCCCGGAGCAGCACCTCTTGCGCGGCGTCCAGGATCACCTCGTCCGTCCCCGTGCTCCGGGGCCTGCCGCGTCGCCGTACCTCTGTCATGCGGCCATTCTAGGAGCGCTACCCTTATTTACGTAACGACACGTAATGTTATTGGAGGCGTGATGAGTTCGCAGGTCATCGTTGTCATCGGAGTCGGTGGGATGGGGCGGGCCATCGCCCGACGTCAAGGCCCCGGCAGCACCCTCCTGCTGGCCGACTTCGACGAGAAGGCGCTCGCCTCCGTCGCGGACGAACTGCGCGGCACCGGACACACCATCACCACCCGTGCCGTGGACGTCTCGTCGCGTACGTCGGTCGCGGCGCTGGCGGACACGGCCGCCGAACTGGGAGCAGTGACCCAGGTCGTGCACACCGCGGGACTCTCTCCGGCCCAGGCGCCGGCCGCCGCGATCCTCAAGGTCGACCTGCTCGGCACCGCGCTGGTCCTGGAAGAGTTCGGCCGGGTGGTCGCTCCCGGCGGAGCGGGCGTCGTCATCGCCAGCATGGCCGGGCACATGCTCCCTGCCGCGGCGCTCACCGCCGAGCAGGAACACGCGCTCGCTCACGCCCTCGCCGACGAGTTGCTCGCCCTGCCCTTCGCCGACGCCGACACGCTGGGCGCTCGGGGCGCCTATCCGCTCGCGAAGTACGCCAACCGCCTCCGGGTACAGGCGGCCAGCGCGGACTGGGGCAAGCGCGGCGCGCGGATCAACTCCATCAGCCCCGGCGCCGTCATCACCCCCATGGGGCAGCAGGAGTTGGCCGGTGAGAGCGGCCACCACATACGCGCCATGGTCGACGCCTCCGGCACGGGGCGCTTCGGCACCCCCGAGGACATCGCCGCGGCGGC
This sequence comes from Streptomyces sp. NPDC090106, assembly GCF_044747265.1. NCBI lineage: Bacteria > Bacillati > Actinomycetota > Actinomycetes > Kitasatosporales > Streptomycetaceae > Streptomyces > Streptomyces sp. NPDC090106. Next base: position 303,096 of record NZ_JBIVDS010000012.1, read on the forward strand.
GGCCTTCCTCCTGGGCCCCGATGCCTCCTTCGTGACCGGCAACGACCTCTTGGTCGACGGCGGCGTCATCGCGGCCCTGCGCTCGGGCCGCTTGCAGCAGGCCTGAACGACCCGGATCGCACAGCCCCTTCGCCGCCTGGCGCCAAGTGGAGGGGAAGCGTGAGGGGGCACGGAACCCTCAGCGCCCAGCCCCCCCGGCGGGCCCGGAGAATCATGCGGCCCGCCGCTTCCTCGCGGCGGCGGGCCCACCCGTGTCGGCTTCTCGCTCGCGCCGCCATCCCTGATCTTGCGTGGGTATCCCCGGCTTCAGCCGCGGAGGGAAACGCATCCCTACCCCGGAGGCGAGAAGCGCCGGAGTTCTCTGCGCCTTCAGGGGTGACGGTCAGACAGGCCGCTTCTGGCCTTCGATGTACTGACGGATCACGGTGAGCGGCGCTCCGCCGCAGGAACCCGCGAAGTAGGAGCGGGACCAGAAGACCGGGCCCATGCCGATGCGGTTGATCCGGCCAGTGTACTCGGCCCGCAGATAGCGGGAACTGACGCCCTTGAGGCTGTTGATCAGCTTCGACAGGGCGACCTTCGGCGGGTAGTGCACGAGAAGGTGCACATGGTCCTGTTCGCCGTTGAACTCCCGCAGCTCCGCATCGAAGCCGGCGCACACCTCGCGCATGATCTCCTCGCACCGTTCGAGCATGGCGTCATCGAAGATGCCACGCCGGTACTTCGTGACAAACACCAAATGAGCGTGAAGGTGGTGGGAGACCTGACGGCCTCTGCGGATATCGGGGTCTGATTCCCAGCGCGGTGACGTACACCAAGCGTCGTAGGATCACGGAAAACGACTCGGAAGGGGGGTGGGCCGGTGATTCGTGCGTACACGTTCCTCCTGCGGCCCACCGTGGGCCAGACGATCGCGCTCGGCGAGATGCTGCGCGATCACTGCTCCCTCTACAACGGGGCATTGCAGGAGCGCCGTGACGCCTACCGGCACGTGTCGAAGACGAGCATCAAGTACGGTCAGCAGTCGGCGCAGCTCAAGGAGATCCGCGCCTTCGACCCGGAGCGTCAGGGCCGGTGGTCATTCTCCAGCCAGCAGGCCACGTTGCGCCGTCTCGACAGAGCGTTCGCCGCGTTCTTCCGCCGGGTCAGGTCCGGCGATACTCCCGGTTACCCGCGCTTTCGGGGCGTGAACTGGTTCGACACGGTGGATTTCCCCAAGGACGGCGACGGCTGCCGCTGGGACTCCACCCCGCACGACCGGGTGACCCGCGTGCGGTTCCAGGGTGTCGGGCATGTCAAGGTCAACCAGCACCGGCCGGTGGCCGGCGAGGTCAAGACCGTGTCCGTCAAGCGCGAGGGCAAGCGCTGGTACGTAGTGCTCACTGCCGAGCAGGCACAGCCCGAGCCGCTGCCCAGGACGGGCAGTGCGGTCGGCGTCGACATGGGCATCGCCAACTTCCTTGCCGATTCCAACGGCGGGTTCGTTCCCAACCCGCGTCACGGGCGCAGGGCTGCCGGGAAGCTGGAAGCCGCACAGCAAGCCCTTGCCCGGTTCCCGCGGGTCCGGCGCGACCAGCGGACCGCCAACCACCGCCGTGCCGTCCACAAGGTTGCCGACCTGCACCGCAAGGTCCGCCGTCAGCGGCTCGACCACGCACACAAGACCGCCTTGGGCCTGGTCCGCGAACATGATGTCATCGCGCACGAAGACCTCAGCATCCGCAACATGGTCAAGGCCCCCGAGCCGAAGCCCGACCCCGAACAGCCGGGCGCGTTCCTGCCGAACGGGGCCGCCGCGAAAGCCAGACTCAACCACTCGATCTCGGATGCCGGATGGGGGGTGTTCCTGACGATCCTGCACGCCAAGGCTGAAAGCGCCGGACGAGAAGTGATCGCCGTGGACCCCCGCAACACCTCCCGGACCTGCCCCGAATGCGGGCACGTCTCAGTGGAGAACCGGCCCACCCAGGAGAAGTTCCACTGCGTCTCGTGCGGCCACTCGGCGCACGCGGACACCGTGGGCGCCCGCAACGTTCTACGGGCCGGGCTGGTCCGTCGCGACGCCAACCCGGCATAGCGAGAAGCCCTCGCACTCACGCGGGGGAGGAGTCACGAAGGTCATCTCTCGACCCGTGGCAGGGATCTGACGGACGAGGAGTGGGATCGGTACCTCCCGCTCCGCACTCCTCACCGTCCTCAGAAGACGTCCGGTCTCTCCCCTCCCGGGTGGGTCGCACCCTCCTGCGGAGCGACCCGCCCCTGCGACGGTCTCCTGCTCGTCAGCCGCGGAAGTCCGCCGGCCGCTCGGGAGACGCTTCCGCCAAGGCCTTCGTGACAGCCTCGACGTCGGCGCGCAGGCCGTAGACCGGGGTGCCGGGCTGCTGGCGCCAGGAGTCGTCGAGACCGCCGGCGTCGACGGTGTCGAAGCCGAGTTCGTCGATGAGTGCCCGTACCTTCGTCTTGGCGGCCTGGTCGTCGCCCGCGACGGGGAGCGCCTGGCGGTCGGGAGTACCGGCGGGGAGCGGGCGGTCGAGGATGTCCTGGGCGTAGGTGCCGTTGAAGGCCTTGATCACGGGGTGGCCGATGTGGCCTTCGGTCCAGCGGCTCTCGGTGAGGCCGTCGTCCTCGATGGCGTCGATACGGCCGTCGCGCTGCGGGTAGTAGTTGCCGGTGTCGATGACGGCGAAGCCGTCGGCCGCCCCGTCCAGCAGCCCGGACGGCAGGCCCGGCACCGCCTTGAGGGGGACGGTGACGACGACGACCTCGGCCCCGCGCGCCGCTTCCTGGACGGTCACGGGTGTCGCGCCGGTCTCCTCGGCCAGCGCGGTGAGTGTCTGGGGACCGCGGGAGTTGGCGACGGAGACGTCGTGCCCGAGGGTGGTGAGTCGCCGGGTGAGGTTGCCGCCGATGTTGCCCGCGCCGATGATGCCGATCTTCATGACAGGCCCTTCCCTGGATCAATGCACATGCATGCGTTTTGCCTACGGCGGGGCCAACCATGCGGGTGGCGGGGGTATTCCGGGTGTTACGCCAATCAGGGAAGCGAGGGCTCCCGGCGGGTCGGCTGCGGCCCGGTCGGGCCCTCGCTACGCGTGAGCAGTGCTGGGGCGAGCACGGAGGTGATCAGCGCGGTCTGCGCGAGTGGTTCGTGCAGGGCCGCAGCCGGTGGGCCGGGCCGGAGGGCGTTGCCTGCGCGGCTGGCGACCGGGCCCAGGCGACTGACAGACGTCAGGCCATAGGATGATCGTCTTCAGCCGGTGGGGGCCGGCAAGGTGACAGGGGGAGAGGCCGACCATGTCTGAGGTGCGACCGAGACCGGACGACACGGAATCATCCCGGAGCGTTCCCCGCGCGGACGAGTCGGTGGTGACTACTGGCGCCAGGCGCCGCAGCCGATGGGTTGTAGGGGCCGGAGCGGCTGTTCTCGCCCTCGTCGTCGGCGCTGCCGTCCTCATCGACCGGCACGCCGATGACACTCGGCCGCAGACCGTGCCCGCCCCACCGAGCACCTTCATGCCGAAGAGCAGTGCCTCGCCGACTGACGGGCCGCCGTACGTCTCGGTGCCCCAGTTCACTTCTACGACCGCCCGGGACACGGCGTTCGTCGGCGATGTCGCACAGTTCTCCACCTGGCCCAGCGGCACCGTCTCCTACGGCGTCATGTCGTCCCTGCCCGGCGGCAGCGACGTGTCCGACTTCCGTACAGCCGTCATCGAGGACGCGAAAGCGGTGTGCGGGGCTCTTGCCGGCGACACCGACATGAACGACGTGCCCGACACCGTCGGGCTCGCCCTGACCGATCCGATCGACCAGGCCGGGTTCATCGTGGAGGCGGCCACGTTCTACTGCCCCGACCAGATGGCCGCGGTGACCGACGGCGTCTACAGCAAGCCGGTGCCGACCAAGCAGCGCGAAGACTGTCCGGCAGCCACCGCCCTGGAGGTGACGACCTCGCTGGGCGACGAGTCGGGCGACGACGTGATCCGCACGGTCCCGTACAGCGTCGAGATCCACAACACCTCGTCGTACGCGGTGCGCGCTCAGTTGGAGCAGCGCTGGTTCGCGGACGGTTACGAGGACGAGTGGGAGCCCTTCGGGGACGTAACAGCCGATCCGGTCGTGACCATCGAGGCCGGGGACACTTTCACGTATGAGGAAGAGCAGAGCGGTATCTACCACTGGAAGCGCACCGAAGTACGTATCCAGCCTGGGCAGTTCGCGTTCCTCGGGTGCGGATACCAGCCTGGCCCGGGCCCGGCGGCAAACGAGTGAGGGAAGACCGTTGAGCGACTCGGCGCTCGAAGACCTGCGACACCGGGCGAGGCTCAAGTAGGTAGTTCTGTCTGGGGATCGAGGCGAGTCTTCATGTCGTGACCCGGCTTCGCGACAGATGCGGTGCCGCCCGTCCCTGACGTCCCCCGGGTTCCATGACACCAGTGAGGCCCGTGCGTGCCGTTGGGCGGTGCTCAGCCGCGCGGTGGTGTCCAATGCCCCACCGCAATGGTCACGGTTGCGTTCGTGTCGAGGGACTGGAGTCGGTCGGCCACGTCGGTCAGCATCTCCGTGATCCCGGTCCAGCGGGGCGCCCGTTCGTGTCCGGTACGGGTGAAGGGGACGACACAGCCGTGGAGTTGGCCCGGCCGCAGGTCGGTGAACAGGCCGCCGCCTCCGCCGTCGACGGCCACGGGCAGCCACTGCGGCAGCCATACGGGGACTGCTTCGGTGGGGTACAGCGTGCCCGCGGGATCGGCGCTGCGGGCGTGGATGTGCTGTTCCCAGGCTGCCGTGAGCGGTGGCGGCACGATGTCCTGTGCCACCTGGAGGTGAACCGTCCGACGCTCGTCGGCCTCGGCCGCGCCGCAGGGATCGTAGAAGTCGGGAATCAAGTGGCCGCCCGGGGGCGGTGATTGAGATGTCGGCGCACGGTCGAGGCCGTCCGCCCTGGCCCACCAGTCCAGCAGGTCCGGAGGCAGTTCGGCGCCCGCGGAACGCTCCACGACCCGGCGCAGCACCTCGCCTTCGGCGGGCGGGCGCAGGCGGGCGCGGTATCCAGGGGCATGGTCGGACAGCCAGTGGTCGATCCTGTCCCAGGCGTCAGCCGGTGCACGCTCCATGGGCACCGCCTCCTCTCACATCGCAGTTGTGACCGCAGGGCTCACAGGTAGGTCACAACATCTCCCCGCCCGTTTCGGGGGTTTCGGCCAGTGCGTCCCAGTGCGTCGTCGCAGGTGCCTCTTGGAGATCTGGTGAACCGTATGGTCACAGCGGTCACGCGCCCTGCCTTGTAACCGCGGGTACCCCTGGCGGCCCAGCCGTAATGATGGCCGCGTTCGGTCAAAAACGGGGGCCGCTCCATGCGTCACATCTGTACGCGAGTGCACAGCCTTGCCCTGACGGGGTGGCCCCGCTTCCACCGAGGGGGAACACCCGCATGTCGTTGTCACGCATCAGGAGGCGGTTGCGCTGGTTCGCGACCGGTCTGCTGATACCGCTGGCCGTCGGTCTGTCCGGCCCTGCGGCACACGCGCAGGACGCCAGGACCGCAACCACGGCCTCCACCGCCGACGCGAAACTGATCGGCGAACCCGTCCTCCTGCCGTACAAGCTCGGCAAGATCCGCCCGGGAGAGAAGGCGGGCAGGCCCGCGCCCGCCGCGCAGCCCGACCGTATGTCCGCGCTGTCCGCGAAGACCGTCGCGAACGCGCTGCTCAACGCGGGCAAACACGAACAGCACAGCTACTCCGACACCTCCGAGGTGCCCCTGACCAAGGCCGCCACGGTGCCGAGCTCCGAGGCGACCGCGACGGCGGCACCGCCGACCGGCTGGGGTGACGAGCCGCCCCCGGACAGCGCGGCGTGCCTGGACCGGGACGCTTCCGAGACGGCCGCGGGGGAGACGTACAACCGCTGGCTGTGGTGCAAGAAGGGCCGGCTCGGCATCGACTACTACACCGTCAACAGTGACGGCACCCGCGAGTTCCACGGCACCGCCAGCGTCGCGTACGACGCGGTGACCGTGGGCAACGGCAAAGAGCGCGCGGTACGCACCTACTTCCAGGCACAGTACGGCTCCGTCTCCTACGACGGCTGGAACCCCCTGGACGGCTGGATCTGGGAGGTCGACGACCTGTCGATGTACGTCCTGTCCGACTGCACCCAGGACGCGTCGTTCTGCTACGGCACTGGCAGCGGGATCGAGCACACCTGGGACGAGTGGGACTACCACGACGAGTGGCTGCACTGGGACATCTACTCCGACGAGACCGCCTCCACCGCCGCCGACAAGGTCCTGTACCACCAGTGGCACTTCCGCTTCGGCGGCAGCGGCGGCGACTACGTCTACACCACCGGCACCACCGACAACCACACCATCCGCTGCGACTCGGCCAACTACTTCACGTTCTTCCAGGACTACCCGAAGGCGTGCGTGAACTACGACGTCATCCCGCATCTCCAGTACAGCGTCGGCGACAGCCGGGTCACCTCGGTCGCCCAGCACATCCGGTTCGCCCAGAACGATCCCACGCGCACCTACCCGATCGAGATCGAACCCAAGGACATCCCGGGCAAGTACACCGGCTCCCGCGATGAACGCGGACTGCACCGGGTGCCCGCCGGGCCGATCACCAGCACCAACAGGTACTACAAGGACGCGGCCTGCAACCGCACCACCCCGTACAACGACCAGACAGGCCTGCCCGCCTACGACACGGCGACGCGTGACTGCGACGAGTACCCGTTCCAGTCCACCGACGAAGGCGCGGGCAGCCCGGTGTGGGACTTCTCGGTACGCGCCGTGCCGCGAGCCGAGAACCAAGCCGCGGGCGGACTGCTGATCTGGTACTACTTCAGCGATCGCATCCTGCACAACACGGACGAGTTCTGGGTCGACATCACCGGCTGACCGCCGACTCACTCGGCCCACGCGGACAGATCCGATGAACAGGCCGTGCCCGTCCGGCACTTCACGGTCCCGGACGGGCACGGCGCCGACTCGACGGGTGAGCGACTTGCCTTCTATGACAGCTACGGCGAACAGGGGGATCGACTCGCCCACAGAGAGATCATGGAAGGCATCCGCCAAGCCAACGAGCGGCGGCCTGCGCACCCTGCCCGATGGCTCTGCCTTCGGTACGTCCGGTTGTCGGCAGAGGAAGAAGGATCTACGTCATGCCGCTGAGTGCCTGCCACCAGTGTCGGTGCATCACGCTGATTGAGCCGACCCGTCTGTAGAGTGCTTTGGCCACATAAGTTCGCCGGGTCGAGGGGCGTGACGGTCAAGCTGCCAATGAGCGGTGCGGTGGAGTACTCCTTCTGCTTACCAGGCGGACTCTGTCAGCCCCTGAACCGCGTTGATCACGCTGTCCGCCACCGCGGTCACCGGCATGGATGCGTCCATGACTGTCGCGCCGCGGCTTTCGTAGATGGATCGCATCTGAGGGTTCCACTTCAGGGCCGCTGCGAGCTCTTCGGGGTGCTGCCCGAATGTGTTCGTCGTGCGGGTTGCGAGCCGGTGGCGGAGGGTGTTGTCGTCGATCACCAGGCACACGATGTGGTCGAACAGGTCGCGGACGTCTGCCTCGTTCTCCACCGACCCGCACAGGAAAGCGATTTGGGAGCGAGAGGTCTCGACGAGGGTCTCGACGCGCTCACGAACGATTGCCCACCCGTATCGGTCGAGCCAGCCTTCGGGAACCGGGTCCGGAGGATCTACCGCAACTTCGCCCGTGGCTCTGTCGACCCAGCGGCTGAAGCCCTCGTCGGCATCGAGCGCGACGTAGCCACGCGCTCGCAGCGCCGCGCAGAGCGTGGACTTCCCCGTCCCTGAGTTGCCCGTCACCCACACCAATGCCATGCCGCCAGCGTAGACATGACCACCCCGGGGTGGTGCTGTGACCACGTAGGTTCGCCGGGTTGTGGTCAGGCTGCGGCTTTGAGGGGGCGTCCGCCCCAGTGGATGCCCTTCTCGCTTCGGATGCGGGCGCGGTCTTTGCGTTCGGCAGCCAGGACATCGCGGTGTCGGGCGTTGGCGTGGCGCCAGCGGCGGTACTTGTGGGCGGACAAGTTGTCCATGACCAGGTAGATCGGTGCGCTGTCGGGCCGGGCGGCACGGATCGACTTCAGCCCGGCCAGAGTGTTCGCGGCGCCCTTCCCTTCCTTCGGCGGTTGACACCCCACAGGCGGTCGTCGCCTATCGAGTAGCAGCCGTGGAAGCGCCGGACTCCGTGCGTACCTCGGTCGGGGCGGAGCGTTCCGGTCCAGGCGAGCGACACGTACTGAAGTGTGTCCCTGTACCCGTGGCGGCGGGTTCCGGCCCGGCCGTCGCCACTGCTCTCGGCCGGGCAATAGGCACTCGACCCAAGGTGGCTGGAACAGTCAGCCGTATGAGGGGCAGCGCCGCTCTCGTCGACGTGGGCGCCCTGAGGCCCGCGGAGGGCGGCACGCTCGTCCCCGTGCGGGCTTCCCGCCCGCCGTCTGGTGCGCGCATCGGAGCCGGAGCCTCAGCCGGGCTTGGTCGTGGTTCTCCGACGGGCCCCTGTCGAGGCAGGGTGTCGCTGTCGGGGAGGTCTAGCGGTCCCCGCTCGCAAACCCTGGTGGTCACCGCGGGAAGCCAACGATCTGGGCGGATACCAAGAATCCGCCCCAACCTCTCTTTCCCGCTCCTACACTGACAGCCCGGTCGGTCGGCAGCAGTTGTCGGGAGTCCGTCGGGGGACATGCGCCACGCCACGTGCAACGCACGTGTGGAGGCGCTGACATGGGGGTTCGGATGACGCCGGAGGACTCTTCGCATGCCAGATGGGCGACTCGGGCGGCCTGGGCCACCTGTGTGGGGGTGCTGATCGCCGCGATCGCGCTGATCCCCGCGTTCTGGACCGCCTTCGTGGACGGTGACGACGAGGAGAGCGGTCGCAGCTCGCAGCAAGGCGCCGTGGCCTCCGCCTCTTCGGATGCCGCGGGGGATTCCACTCGATCCGACAGCCCGATCCCATCCTCGACCCCGCCTGTCGTGGACAACCCCGCCTCGACGACTTCGCAGCCGGATCAGCCGGATCAGCCGGATCAGCAGGCCGTCGCCGACCCGACCGACGTCGACGTTCCCGGGCAGGAGGAGGGGGCAGCGGGCGCTGGGGACACCTCAAGTGACAGGGCCTCGGGGCCTCTTCGAGTCACCATCGACATGGGTGACGGAGGCAAGATCGGTGTCGCCACCTACAAACGCGGATCCACCCCGGGTGCGAACACCGAGGTCTACGACCAGGCCGGACGGATCGACACCGGCTGTTACGTGCAGTGGACCCTCACGCGTGGCACGACCGTGGTCCACACCCACCGCAGCGGACGCTGCCGCCCGCCCGGTATCACGCTCTTCAACTTCGGCGACAGCCTGGACGAGGTGGGCAGCTACCGCCTCACGGCCGACGTCAGCACGGACTGGGGAAAGCAGGCGACCGCCTCGGTCGACTTCGACGTGGTCGCCGGCGACTGACGCAGGTCTCGTCGCGACCCTTGCGTGCGGCGCCAGCTGGGACCAGAGCTGATCTGGACGACCCTGGACTTCCCACTGGCCGGCAGCACGCTCTGCGCGCTCCTGATATTCGTCATGGCCACCGTCGCCGCCACCGAGGAGATCGGCCCCTTGGCCGGCCTCGACCAGATCGAAGCGATGGTCAAGCGCCAGGCATTCGCGGGGCCTTTCGCAGGAGTGCGGCTCCGAGCGGGGTGAGCGTGTGCAGCACGGTCGGCCCGATGTGACGGCTGGTGGTCAGTCCGGCGTCGCGCAGTACCGAGGTGTGCCGGCTGGCGGCGGACAGCGAGACCCCGACGGCCTGGGCGAGTTCTCCCGTGGTCAGCCCGTCCGCGACGCACCGCAGGACCCGCGCGCGGGTGTTCCCCAGCAGGGCGCTCAGCGGAACGTTTTCCGCCGGGAGTGCTTCCTCGGGGGCCGTGGAATGGTGGAGCGGGCAGGAGAGCACGGGCGGCAGGCCGGGGTCGGCCAGGGCGACCGGCGTTCCCCAGGAGAAGTACGTCGGCACGATTCTGATGCCGCGTCCGCGCAGATGGAGATCACGGTCCGTCCGGTAGTCCACCTCCAGGACGGGCGGTTGCCAGCGGAACCTGGGTCCCAGGCTCGTCAACAGCCCTTGTACGCCGTGGGTCAGCAGGGCGCGGGCGAGGAGGGCGCGGTGCGCGACGATCCCGCCGGCCATGTGCTCGGTGAAAGGGGCGACTGCCACGTCGTGGTACCGGCGGATGAGCTCGGTGAACTCCCGCCGCTCGGCCCCCTGGTCCAGGCGCCGGGCCCAGGAAGGCACAGGGGAGACGGTGTCGAGAAGCCGCAACTGGGCCAGGACGTCGCGACGCGGCAAGCCCAGGATGGCGTCGAGGGCCGCCGTGATGCCGCCCTCGGACTCCGGTGGGGTCAGGAAGTCGGGCAGGTAGGGCCCGAGGGCGTACAGCGGGAACAGCCCCTGGCGCACCTGCTGCGCCAGGCCGGACGCGTTGAGGTCGGCCCGGACGGTCCGGTGCCAGGCGGCGAACTGCCAACGGCCACCCCGAGATTGCAGCCGGTGGAGCGTGGAGAGGACCTCCCACATGGGGTCCGGCTCCGCGGCCACGCGGACGCGGGCGAGATCGGCCTCGGTGAAGTGAATGCGGAGCATGCGATTCCCCCCTCGGAGCATCACATTTGCGCTGAGACGCAAGAGTGTGTCGCCGATGTCGGGGTCCTGCCAAGGTGCGGCCAGGCCCTGAGATTCCAGGGCCGATTCTGATGTCCGACCGACCGAACCAGGAGGAATGCGAGTGTTCACGAAGAGAGCCAAGGCGACCGCCGGCGCCGTCGCGGCCCTGACCGCCGGCGTCCTCGCCCTGAGCGCCAGTCCCGCGTCCGCGAGCGGTACCTACAGCGGCCTGGCCTACGTCTACGGTGGTGGGCCCTTCATCGACGACTGGAACAACGAAGGCATCGTGGACCAGAGCCACAACCGCACGTCGAACGCGACCTGCCTGTGGCAGAAGATCCTGTGGGCCGACGGCATCCTCGAAGCCGGCGAGATCGACGGCGACTTCGGCCCGGTGACCGCCGCCGCGACGGAGATCTGGCAGGACCGGTACACCACCGACACCCCGGACGGCTCCGCCGGAAAGATCACCTGGACCGCGGCCGGCAGGAGCCTGTACAACTCCGACGGCTTCCAGAGCGGCAACTCCCCGAGCTACTACCAGGGCGTCGCCCACTACTTCTACGTCAGCCGGGACAGCAACGGGTACTACCACTTCCCGGACTACTGGGGCGACGACCGGATCGCCGGCTACAACTACCGGACCTGCTAGGCATCCAGACGAGAGCACGGTCGGACCACGGCCCCATCTGACCCGGTGGTGGCGGCAAGCGTGTGCGTACGACCGCACAGCGCCGTCGAGAACAGGTCCGCCACCTGTTCCAGCGCTGCGCCGCGGCAGGTGTCACCGGTGCGGCGCTGTCCCCTTTTGCTGATGTCCTTGTCGACCAGGGAGACGGTTCGCGGACGCGCCACCGATCAGAATCTTGCCGGAGCCGGTGGCTGCGATCACCTGCGCGAGCAGTCCCTGGGACGGGACGCCGGCGCCGGGTTCCTGAGACAGGTTCGGGGCGGTCGTAGCCTGGCAGCGGAAGGCCGCCCCGTCAGACCACGCACCCCGGGGCGCGACAGCGGCCGGCGTTGGATCGGCGGGGTATGAGGGTCGCTCGCGTCGCGGCGCGTGGCTGGCCGGGTTCTGGTCAGATACGCAGCACCACGTCTTCGTCGACCGGGTCCGGTCCGCCGCGGTGGACGAGGACGGGCTGGCTGTCGGGGCACCGGCCTCCGCCCGCGCAGGATCGCGCGGGCGGAGGCGAGCAGGTGCCGGTCGGTATCGGTCACCCCGCCCGCGTCCAGACGGCGGGCACCCGACAGGTACGCCTCGCTCATCCACCGCAGGACGTGCACGTCGAGGACGACCAGGAAGCCGGCGCCCAGCAGCCGGGGCAGCTCGGTGTTCCCGTCCGCCCACCTGGTCCGCCCCCGTGCCGATCGTGCCGCCGTATCGAAATCTCTCAAAGGAATGGGAAGCGCATCCCGGATGATCTCGCCCCTCGATCCGAGGGCTGCCGAGAGAGTCGGCCAGAGCGTGAACGCCTACGAGGAGCGCGCCGCGCCGCCGCCCTCGATGCCGGCCGCCAGCCGGCCGCGCTCGGCCTCGGTGACGACCTGGCGGGCGGGAGGGCGGCACTCTGTGCTGAACCGCGGTGAGAGCTGGACGCTGACCTACGACCGCATCCCCGTGCTACGTCCAGCCTCGATTTCGCTCTGCGTCCGAGTTTGACGAACTGAGGGTCCGAGACCCGTCCCATGTCGACTTCCCGAAAGGGCGTTATCGTTTTGTTCTTGAATGTGCGGTTCCTTCGATCTGCCGTACCTGGACGCAGTCTTCTTGAACGACGGCTGATCGCGGAGGCCACCGTGTCACGGCTGCGCCAGGACTCCAGATGCCGGGCGACGCCGATGCGTCCGGTGGCTCTGAGGACGACCGACCGGTCGGCGAACTCCACGTCCCGGAGCAGGCTCTCGATCCCCACCCCCACCCCGCTCACGGACCGTGAACAAGAGGCCGCCTTGCGCGCTGCGGCCCGCAGCACCACCAAGGAGAGCGCCCACACCAGGAGGGCAGTCTTATCGCCGGCCGGGGTTCGCAACGCGTCCTGCTGTGCGGCAGACGGATGTGAGTAACGCCTACTCATGCTCTGGGACGCCACGACGGTCATGCTCTTCATCGGTGAATTGACCGTTCACCCAAGGCAAGGAAACGGTCGTCACGAGCGGCTCCGCGCGAGAGGTCCACGTCGTGCGCTGTGCAGCCCGGCCACCGCGTGCACGCCAGGTGCTGAGCAACAGCACTGCTCGACACGGTGGTTCGTGAATCCGGCCGTGTTCCGGCAACCGAAATGGGGGAGTCGATGGAGAGAAGAGCATTAGCCCGTGTCACCGTGGTCGCCGCGATGGTGGGTTCTGCCGTGGTGATCGCGGGAGGACAGGCGAACGCGGCCACAGGTGTCGCGCGAAGCGGGGCGGACGTGATCGTGAATGCGGCAGCCGGCCGAGCGAACAACATCACGATCAGCCTGTCGGGAACCACCCTCATCATTCAGGACACGGCGGACACCCTCGCCGCCGGCACCGGTTGCAGTCCGCTGAGCAACGGCACCGTGGCCTGCCCGATCGACGTCGTCAACGCCTCCGTCGTCGTCAACGCCGGAGACGGGAACGACATCATCAACAAGACCGCCCCCATACGCGGAGAGCTCAACGGGGGAACGGGCAGGGACATCATCAACGGTGGCTCCACGCAGGGTAATACCAACGTTCTCAACGGCGGACCGGACAACGACACCGTGAACGGTGGTCCCGTCTCTGACGTGGTCATCGGAGGAACCGGCGCCGACACACTCAGCGGTGGCGGCGGCACCGACATCGCCAGCTACCTGGACAGCACCACGGGCGTGGTCGTCGACATCGACAACGCCGCCGACGACGGGGTGGGCGGAGAGGGCGACAACGTCCTGACCGACGTGGAGTTCATCTACGGCAGCCAGTTCAGCGACACGATCACCGGAAGTGCGGGAAACAACGCCCTTCTGGGCTTCGGCGGCAGTGACCGTCTCGACGGCGGCGCGGGCAACGACAGTCTCGTGGGCGACCTGATCGGGCAGATCGGCAGCTTCGGCTCCGACACCCTGATCGGCGGCCCCGGAAACGACACACTGGACAGCAAGGACAACATCTCCGGCAACGACACACTCGACGGAGGCGCGAACACCGACACATGCCAGTTCGACACCGGTGACCGCGTGGGTCTCTGCGAAGGATAGGTACCGGAAGTCCGCGGCCGGCCGGCTCCTGGGGGAGCGGCGAGCGGCGAGCGGCGTGCGGCCGAAGCCCGACAGGGCGACGGGTTCGGGGCAGGGCGTCGCAGCGCCTTGCCCCGATTGCCGATCCGGGAGTCCTGCAGCGCACTGCTTCGAGCCGGGACCGGGATAGCCGCCCGCAACGGGTGATGCGCTGTGTCATCCACACGCAAGGACATACCGTGGGCGGCCGGTCTCGACGTCCCGAACGTCAGAGCTTGAGAGCCGTCCCGTGCACGGCGTGTTTGTCGATGAGCAGCAGTTCCGCCTCGGTCAGAGCGGGGAACTCCAGGGCCCGTGTGTTGTGTTCGAGTTGGGCGACCGAGCTGGCGCCTATCAGGGCGCTGGTCACCTCGGGGCGCCGCAGGACCCACTGGAGTGCCAGCTGCGCGAGCGACTGCCCGCGTTCGAGGGCGATCTGGTTGAGGGCCCCGGCGCGCTCGCGGTAGGTGTCGTCGATGGTGTCGGGGGAGAGGAACGCGCTGTCCAGCGCGCGGGCTCCGGCCGGGATCGTGGCTCCCAGATACTTGTCCGTGAGGAGTCCCTGGGCCAGAGGGCTGTACACGACGAGCCCGAAGCCGTCCTGTGCCGCCAGGTCGAGGAGCCCGTCCAGCTCGGGGCGACGGTCGAAGAGGGAGTAACGCGGCTGGTGCACCAGCAGGGGTACGCCGGCGGCCTGGAGGAGTTCCACCGCCCGATGGGCGAGCTCGGGCGGATAGTTCGACAGCCCCACGTACAGGGCCTTGCCCGACGTCACCGCGGAGACCAGAGCGCCGACCGTCTCCTCCAGCGGAGTCTCGGGGTCGGGACTGTGGCTGTAGAAGATGTCGACGCGGTCGGTGCGGAGGTCGCGCAGGCTGTGGTCGAGGGAGGCGAGCAGGGACTTGCGGGAGGCGCCGCGCTGGTAGGGGCTCGGGCCGATCGGGTTGCCGGCCTTGGTCGAAAGGATGAGTTCGTCGCGGTAGGGGGCGAGATCCCGGCTCAGGACCGTGCCGAAGAACTTCTCGGCCGCGCGGTGCGGAGGGCCGTAGCGGTTGGCGTTGTCGAAGTGGGTGATGCCGAGGTCGAAGGCGCGCAGCACGATGTCGCGCTGGGTCGCGTAGGGGTGGGCGGTGCCGAACTTCTGCCACAGGCCGAAGGAGAAGGCGGGCAGGCGCAGCCCGGACGTGCCGGTACGGCGGTAGGGGAGCCGTTCGTAGCGGTCGGGGGCCGCGGTGTGCGGGGTGTTCGGCGGGATGGGGCTCGGCATGAGGGTTCCGTTCGTCGCGCTGTGCGGGAAGTCGAAGGTGCCGGCGGGAGGGGGGAAGGGGGGTGGACGGCGGCCGTACGTCAGGCGTCCGGTCGGGTCACGCGCAGTCCACGTCCACCGCCCCGGACCGCGTGAGGTGCGCTCCCTGTTCCACCGGCAGTGACGCATCCCGTCCCCACGCCGACCACGAGTCGACGTACAGCCCCACCTGCTGGTCCAGCAGCGCGCCCACGAAGACGAGGAGGGCGCTGGACACTCCGCCGCCGCAGTACGCGCCGACCTCGTGGGCGCCGATCGCCCGGCGGGACAGGAACCATCTCCTCAGGTCCGGGAGGGGGCGCAACAGCCCGTCGGGTGCGACGAGTTCACTGGACAGGGCGTGGACGGCGTGCGGAACGTGGCCGGTTCTCGGTTCGCCCTCGGTGCCGTTGTAGGAGGCGGCGGGCCGGGAGTCGAGGAGGGTTCCGTAGCGGGCGATGTCCAGGACGTCCCTGGCGTCGAGTACCCGTCGTCCGCCGCTCTGGCCTGCGGGGGGCGGGATCGGCGCGTCCACCGCGGTCGCGGACGGGCCCGGCTCACGAGGTGCTCCGGTCGGGCCGCCCGCTCTGACCCAGGCGGGCAGCCCGCCGTCCAGGACGCGCACCGAGGTGAATCCCGCCCAGGTCAGCACGAACCACGCGCGCGCCGCCGACGACAGTTCCTCGATGCGGCGGGTGTGGACGACGATGTCGTCGTCCGGGAGCACACCGTGCGCCCGCATTCCGGCGTGCACGGCGTCCCGGGCGGGTAGCGGCAGGTGTCCGCTGGTGTCGGTGGGGATGCCGGCGAAGTCGGCGCGGACGGAGGTGCGGACGGCGCCGGGGATGCTCCCGGTGATCGGGTCCGGACCCTCCGCCATGACGCGCCACGGCGCCACTTCGACGAACACGAGGTCCTCGCGCTCGGCGTGTGCCGTGTGCGCGTCGATGAGCCCGGTCATGGCAGGGGACCTGAGGCGTGGGGGACGAAGACCACCGGGAGGCTCTCCTTGAGGGCGTTGTAGATACGGCACCGCTTCTTGTACTCGGTGACGAGCTGTTCGGGTGTCACATGGTCGACCTGATCGATGAAGCACTCCATGACGAGGGTGCCCAGGTAGTCGCCCTCGACCTTGCGCTCGATGCGCGCGAAGATCTCGACCTTCCGCTCGGGCTGGCCGCTGCGGACGAAGTCGGTGCGGAACGCGTTGAGTGCGCAGGAGACGAGGGAGGCGACGAGGAGGTCGAGGGAGCTCGCCTCCTCGCCCGGGCCTCCGCTCCGTACCGAGCCGTCCGAGACGAGCTCGAACCCGGGTCCGGCGATGGTGTACCGGCCGCGGACGTCGGTGGTCCGGCCATGGAGATTGCTGGTCACGGTTACTTTGTCGCTCACCTCTGGAGTCTAGGTCCGTGCGTTGTGCTCGCCTGCCGGGTCCGCGGTGGGCACATGGGCCGTGGTCGCCTGGCGCAGTTCGTCGGCGAGCAGCGCCACCACCCGGGTCAGCGAGCGGTTGTCCTCCTGGAGCACTCCCACGCGGTGTTCCAACTCGCTTATCCGCGCGAGGAGTTCGGTGCGGTTCGCGCCTCGGTACCGGGCGGGCGCGGGGGAGTCGACGGCCTCGGGGGTGTGGTCGTCGGATTCGTCGTCGTAGTCGTAACTGCCGTCGTCGTAGCGGTTCAGCCACTTGCGCAGGGACTGAGGGCCCACCTCGTACTCCTCGGCGACCTCCCGGACGATCGACCGGTTCTCCGGCTCGTCCCGCCGTCTCTCCAGCACTCGTTCGACCGCGAGGCGGCGGACTTCGTCACTGTACTTCCTATCGAACACCACGCCGGTTCTCCGTTCAGGAGACTGCAACATTACTGACACGCTACATATCGCGCCCTCGTGCAAACATATCGGCTACGAGGGACCCGTACCCAGCAGATATCACGTCGTATCACTTGTCCAGTGTGGCTTTCACTCACGACACCTCTGGCGGCGCGGCAGCTCCCCGCTCAACTCTGAGCCGAACGAGAGGAATGACACCCCGTGTCCAGATCGCGATCGACGCGTCGGCTGGCCTCCGGCTTCGCCCTCCTGTCGCTCCTCGCCACCGCCGCGTGCACAGGCAGCGCCGGGCAGGGCGGGTCCGGGGCCGACGTACCGGAGAAGGAACGCTACGGCGGCACCCTGAACATCGGACTGAGCGCCGATCCGGGAGGTGTCGACGCCGCGGTGGTCAACCAGGTGTGGCGCACCGTCGCCCGGTCGCTCGCCGACTCCCTGGTCTTCTACAACCCCGACACCAAGAAGGTCGAGCCGTGGCTCGCCACCGACTGGACGGTCAGTGACGACGCCCGGACATACACCTTCGACCTGCGTGACGACGTCACCTTCCACGACGGCACCAAGCTCACCGCGAAGGTCGTCAAGGCCAACCTGGAGAGCCTGGACCGGCCCGGCATCCACTCCAGCGCCAAGACCATCGTCCAGGGCATCAGCAAGATCACCACGCCGTCGGAGCACAAGGTCACCGTCGAGTTCGCCGAACCGAACGCCTCCTTCCTCACCTCACTGTCGCGGGCGTACGTGGGAATCGTCTCGGAGAAGACGGCGAAGCTCCCGGTGGAGAAGCGGCAGAACTGGCTGGACGGGTCCGGCCCCTACTACCTGGACGAGTACACGCCCAACCAGCGCATCGTGCTGAAGAAGCGCAAGGACTACGACTGGGCGCCGGCGTACTTCGACCACAAGGGGTCGGCCTACCTCGACACCGTCGTCTACAAGATCATTCCCGAGGACTCGGTCCGCAACGGCGCCGTCATCGGTGACGACGAACTCCAGTTCATCTACTGGGTCAACGCCAAGTACGTCTCCCAGTTCGAGAGCGCCGGCCTGACCATCTCCAAGACGCTCAACCCCGCCACCGGCACCGAACTGCCCCTGAACACCTCCTCGACGTTCCTCAAGGACGTCCGGGTCCGCCAGGCGCTCCAGATCGGCTTCGACCGCGAGCAGTTCGTCAAGATCGACTCCGGCGGCGTCGACGAGCCCGCCACCGGCCCCCTCAGCAAGGACAACCCCTACTACTCCGATCAGAGCGCCCTGCTCAAGTACGACCCGGCGAAGGCCAAGTCGCTTCTGGAGAAGGCCGGTTGGACCAAGACAGGCTCCGACGGCATCCGGGTCGACGCCAAGGGCCGGCGGCTGTCGCTGCGCGCCCCGCAGGACGACGCGGGCTGGCAGGTCCTCCAGGACCAGTGGAAGAAGATCGGCGTCGAGCTGGTCCTCGACCCGCCGCTCGCGGCGGAGGCCAACGAGAAACTGCTCAGCGGCGAGTACGACATCGCCTACTGGTACGCCTCCTCGCCCGACCCCGACGTCCTGCGCGCCAACTACGGCAGGACCACCGGCTCCAACCGCAGCTTCATCGCCGACGGCGACAAGGCCGGTGCCGAACTCGACAAGCTGCTCCAGGAACAGAACCAGACCATCGACCCGGACAAGCGGCAGAAGCTCGTCGACCAGGCCTCCGAGATCCTCGTGGACCAGGCGTACGAGATACCCGTCGCCAACGACACCGACATCTGGGCGTACTCGCCCCGCCTCCACGACATCGAGGCGGTGGGTCTGGACCAGTACCTGATCAACGCCTGGCTCGAGAAGAAGTAGCCCGATGGCACGACTGGGTCTCCGGCTCCTGTACGGCGTGATCGTCGTGTGGGGCGCCTTCACCGGAGCGTTCTTCCTCCTGTACATCGTGCCCGGCGACGCGGCCGGCGGTCTCACCGCCGGCGCGGACGGCGCCGATGTGAAGCAACTCCTCGCCGAGCAGCGCGAACTGCTCGGCCTGGACCGGCCCGTGTACGTGCAGTACTGGGACGCGCTCACCGGCGCGCTGAGGGGCGACTTCGGCGACAGCATCTACCAGCGGCGCCCCGCCGTCGACGTGTACTTCGAGTCCTTCCCCGAGACGCTGAAACTGGCCCTGCTCGGTCTGCTCCTCGCGGTGGTCCTCGGTGTCACGCTGTCCGTGGTGATCGAGCTGGTCGACTGGTCCTGGGCCCGGGAACTGCTCCTCACCCTCCCGCCGATCGCGGTGTCGCTGCCGCCCTTCCTGGTCGGCCTGCTCCTGCTCCAGGTGTGCGCCTTCCAGCTCCACTGGATCAAAGCGGTCAGCGATCCGAGCTTCCCCGGACTGCTCGTCGCCTCGCTGGCTCTGGCGGTGGCCGGGGGCGGCAGCATCTCCCAGCTCCTGACGGCCAATCTGCGCGGCGCGCTCACCTCCCCGTACATCGAGACCGCCCGCAACTGGGGACTCAGCCGCTTCGACATCGTCGTGCGGCACGCCCTGAAGAACGCGGCGCTGCCCGTCGTCACCTCGCTGGGCACCACCGTCGGCGTGATGGTCGGCGGCACGGTGCTCACCGAGACGGTGTTCTCCCGGCTCGGCGTGGGCCGGCTCGTCGTCGACGCGGTGGACGGACGGGACATGCCCCTGGTCCTCGTCGCCGTCACCATCAGCGCCGTCATCTTCGTGGTCGTCAACCTCGCCGTCGACGCCCTCTACCCGCTCCTCGACAAGCGCATCCGATGGGAGGGATGACATGACGCTCCTCGAAGCGAAACCGGACCGGCCCGACGGGCCCGCCCGACCCGACCGTCCGTCCTCCGCACGCCTGCGCCCGCCCCTGCGCGCGCTCACCGGACCGCTGCGCACCCCCGGGCTCCTCGTGGCCTATCTGTGGGTGGCGGTGATCCTGCTCGCCGCGATCCACCCGGCCCTGTTCACCTCCGGGGACCCGCTGCGCCAGGACGCCTCCGCCATGCTCCTCCCGCCCGGCGGCGAACACCTCTTCGGCACCGACGACTTCGGGCGCGACGAGTTCACCCGCACCGTGTACGGCACCCGGCTGTCCCTCCAGGCGGCGGTCATCGCCGTCGCCATCGGCCTGGTCAGCGGCTCCCTGATCGGGCTGGTCGCCGGAGCCCTGCGCGGCCGGGTCGACAGCGTCGTCATGCGGATCGTCGACATCATGCTGGCGGTGCCCAGCCTCATCGTGTCGCTGGCGATCATTT
Organism: Streptomyces sp. NPDC090106; assembly: GCF_044747265.1. NCBI lineage: Bacteria > Bacillati > Actinomycetota > Actinomycetes > Kitasatosporales > Streptomycetaceae > Streptomyces > Streptomyces sp. NPDC090106. The sequence goes on from NZ_JBIVDS010000012.1 coordinate 323,351, forward strand.
CGGCGCTCGGACGCGGCACCCTCAACATCGCCGTTGCCATCGGCATCAACAGCACGGCCGGCTTCGCCCGTCTGATGCGCTCCGAGGTCCTCAAGGTGGGCAACGCCACCTACGTCGAGGCGTCCGTGTTCGCCGGACACGGCTATGTGCGGCGGCTCTTCAAGCACGTGGTGCCGAACGCGTCCCGGTCGGTGCTCGCCGCGGCGACCATGGACATCGGCACCGCCGTTCTCACCGTGGCCGCGCTGAGCTTCCTCGGGCTCGGGGCGCCACCGCCAACTCCCGAGTGGGGCCTTCTCGTTGCCGAAGGACGCACCTTCATCGGCGTCCAGTGGTGGCTGAGCCTGCTGCCCGGACTGGTCATCGTCCTGACCGTGCTCGCCGTGTACCGCATCGGCCGGTCGTTCAACCGAGGGAGGACCCGTGTCGTCGCCTGACCTCACCGGCCCGCTGCTGCAAGTCCATGATGTCAGCGTGGAGTTCACCCTCCCGGGCCGCCCCGCCACCCCCGTCCTCCAAGGCGTCGGCCTGGACGTGGCGGCCGGCACGGTGCGCGCCGTCGTCGGAGAGTCCGGCTCGGGCAAGTCCACCCTCGGCCGGGTCGTCACCGGGACGCTCGCCGGCAACGGCCGCGTCACCGGCGGCGCCGTCGTCCTCGGCGGGCGGACCCTCACCGGGCTGTCCGATCGGCAGTACCGCTCCGTGCGCGGCAAGGAGATCGGCTACATCCCGCAGGACGCCCTCCTCGGCCTCAACCCGCTCCTGCCCGTCGGAGTCCAGGCCGCGGAGCCCCTGCGCGCCCACGGCATCGGCTCCCGTGCCGAGCGCCGCGCACGTGTCCTCGACCTGTTCGCCGAGGTCGGACTGCGCGACCCGCTGCGCGTGTACGGCCGCCACCCGCACGAGCTGTCGGGCGGAATGTGCCAGCGCGTGCTGATCGCCGCGGCGATGAGCACCCGGCCGCGGCTGCTCATCGCCGACGAACCCACCACCGCCCTCGACGTCACCGTGCAGAAGACCATCCTGGACCTGCTCACCGGCCTGGTGCGCACCGAGGACCTCGGCATCCTCCTCATCACCCACGACCTGGGGGTGGCCGCGGAACGCGCCGACGACATCGCCGTCGTCAAGGACGGCCGGGTCGTACGCGCCGGCCGCACCGCCGACGTCATCGCCGACCCCGGGGACGCCTACACGGAGGAACTGCTGCGCTCCTCCTCGCTCGGCTTCTCCGGCCGCCGGGCCGCCGAGACGCGGCGCGAGTACACCCGCACGATCCCCGCCGACGCACCCGTGGTCGTGCGGGCCGACGGAGTCGGCAAGACGTTCCGGTCCCGGAACCGGCGCGACGACGACTCCGTCACCGCGGTCGCCGACGCCACGTTCGACGTCCGCGAGGGCACCACCCTGGGCATCGTCGGCGAGTCCGGTTCGGGCAAGACGACCCTGGTCCGCATCCTGGCGGGCCTCACACCCGCCGACACCGGCACGGTCGAGATCGCCGGGCGGCCGGTCGTCCACCACCGGCGCGGCGCCGGACAGGCCGAGCTGTACCGCACCGTGCAGATGGTCTACCAGGACCCCTTCGCGTCCCTGAACCCGCGCTCCACCGTCCGCGCGATCCTCGACGAACCCCTCAAGGGCCACCGTCAGGGAAACGCGGCCGAACGCGCCGCGCGCATCGACGAGTTGCTGGAGGCGACCGGCCTGCCCGCCGCCCTCGCCGACCGGTACACGGCCGAACTCTCCGGCGGCCAGCGCCAGCGCGTGGCCATCGCCCGCGCCCTCGCGCCGCGGCCCGAGGTCGTCGTCCTGGACGAACCCGTCTCCGCGCTCGACGTGACCGTGCAGCGGCAGATCCTCGACCTGCTCACCCGCCTCCAGCGGGAGCTGTCCCTGACCTACGTGTTCATCTCCCACGACCTCGGTGTGATCGCCGAGGTGGCCGACGACATCGCCGTCCTGCGCCACGGCCACATCGTCGAACGCGGCAGCGCCGCAGAGGTCCTCACCGACCCGCGCACCGACTACGTCCGCGAACTCCTCGCCTCGATCCCCGGCGCCGCCACCGCACCCCGCACGGCGCTGTCCTCCTAGACGCCCCCCAACGGAAGGAATCCCACGCACCATGCCCGAGCGACAGCTCCATCTGGGCTACATGCACTGGCTGAACGGCACCCACTGGGGCGGCTGGCGGCACCCCGACGCGCCCACGGCGGACGCCTTCGGACTGGAGTACGCGACGAGGGCGCTGCGCATCGTCGAGGACGCGAAGTTCGACTTCTTCTTCCTCGGCGACACCCTGCCCGGTGACCTCGCCGCCGAGCAGTGGATCACCACGCACAACACCGGCCGCCTCGAACCGTTCACGCTGGCCTCCCAACTCGCCCTGAACTCCTCGAAGATCGGGCTGGTGGTGACGGCCCACCCCACGTTCTACGAGCCGTACATCCTGGCCCGGCTCACCGCGTCCCTGGACCATCTCAGCGGCGGCCGGGCCGCGTGGAACGTGGTGCTGGGCGCCTCCGACCTGGCCGCCCGCAACTTCAGCCTGCCCGACCTGGGAGGCGCGAGCCGTTACGAGCGCGCCGACGAGTTCATCCACGTCATCCGTCGGCTGTGGGACTCCGTCGAGCAGGGCGCCTACCTCCAGGACAAGAAGACCGGACGCTACATCGACGACAGCAAGTTCCACCGGCTCGACTGGCAGGGCAAGCACTTCCAGGTCGCCGGCACACTGCCGCTGGAGCGCCCGCCGCAGGGGCAGTTGCCGCTGCTGTACGCGGGCGCCTCCGAACAGTCCCGTGAACTCACCGCCAAGTGGGCCGACATCAACTTCACGGGCCCGGCCACCCCCGAGGAGTCCGCCGCCTTCAACACCGACGTGCGGCGGCGCGCCGAGCGGCTGCGCGGACGCGTCGACCCGATCTTCTTCCTGCCCGGCATCACCCCGCTCGTCGCGGACACCCGGGCCGAGGCGGTCGAACTGTACGAGGAACTGAACACGTTGCTGCCCTACGACGACGACATCGTGGAGGGCGACCAGGACGAGACGTACTGGACGAGCCCGGAGTGGGCGCGTGTCGCGGGCGCGCGGTTCGCCCTGCCCAAGGGTGTGCGCAGCGTCCGCTCCCTGTCCGAGCGGATCGGCGCCGACCTGCGCCCGCTGGGGATCGACGGCACGGTCGACGCGGACGCCGCCGCCCGCTTCAACGGCTACGGCCAGGGCCTGCTGCGGGTGCTCGCCGAGCGCACGGGCCGCTCCGTGTCCAACGGCGGGGTACGCGTGCGGGACCTGCTCGCCGCGGCCATCGCCGGGAACTTCCCGCTCGTCATCGGCACCGCCGAGCAGGTCGCGGACACCCTCGTCGACTGGTTCGACCAGGGCGCGGCCGAAGGCTTCAATATCAGCGTCCCCTACCTGTGGGAGCCGCTGGAGCGGTTCGCGGGCGAGGTCGTCCCGATCCTCCAGGAACGCGGCGTGTACCGCGCCGAGTACACCAGTGACACCTTCCGCGGCCACTTCGGCCTGGACATCCCCCCGAACAGCTTCACCACCGAAGAAGAGGAGGCGACCGCCGTATGAGCGAGCGACGCAAACTGCGCCTTGGCCTCGCCGCGTACGGCACCGGCTGGGATCTCGACGCCTGGCGGCTGCCCGAGGCGAACAACGGCGGGCTGACCGACCCGAGCGTCATCCTCGACATCGCCCGCACCGCCGAACGCGGCTTGCTGGACTACGTGTTCGCGGGCAGCGCGCTGGGCAGTGAACCCGATCGCCTCAACCGGGTGTTCCGCTGGGACAACTTCGTGTACGCGGGCCACGCCGCCGCCCTCACCAAGAACCTCGGCTTCGTGATGTCGGTGAACTCCTCCTTCGAGCACCCCTACGCCGTGGCACGCCAGTTGGCGACCTTGGACAACTTCAACGGCGGTCGCACCGCCCTGAACGTCGTCTTCGGTATCGACCGCGACGGCGACCCCATCGGCAACTACGGCAAGAACCCGGTACCCACCGAGGACACCAAGTACGACCGGGCACGGGAGTTCACCACGGTCGTCAACCGGCTGCTGCACGACAGCTGGGACGGCGACCTCCTCCTCGACGACAAGGCCGGCGGCACCCTGGTCCGGCCCGGCTCCTGGCACCGGATCGACTTCCACGGCGAGCACTTCGACGTACGCGGACCCCTCAACGTGCCGCCGCCCGCGCAGCGCCACATCCCCATCGTGCAGGTCGGCCTCTCCGACGAATCCCTGCGCTACGGTGCCGACTTCGGGCAGCTGCGGTTCTCCCCGTACTTCGGGATCAGCCGCGGCAAGGAGGAGTACCGCAAGGTCAAGCAACTCGTCGCGGCGAACGGCCGGGACCCCGACAAGTTCAAGATCATTCCGGGGATCACCTTCTACCTGGGCGGAACCGCCCGGGAAGCCCGCGCGAAGTACAACGAGATCAGCGCCTTCCAGCTCGACGAGGCCCTGCCCGCCGCGTTCTCCAAGGCCCTCGGCATCGACCTGTCCGGAGTACGGGACAACGAACGCGTCCTGGACGTCGTCGACGTGGACGCCCTCGCCGACGACGCCCTGAAGCCCCTGATCGCCGACCGGGCCCGTGACTCCACCGACGACCGCGACCTGCTCCGGCACATCCTCACCGACAGGATCGGCGAGGACGCCACGCTGCGGGAGCTGTACCGGTACGTGCAGCGCTCCCGCCACGAACAGCAGCCCGCGGTCGTCGGCGACGCGAGGACCATCTCCGACTGGCTGGAGGAGAACCTGGAGGAAGAAGTCCTCGACGGCGTCCAGCTCTTCCCGCCCTACCACCGCGGCCCCGCCGACCTCTTCGTCGACCTCGTCGTCCCCGAACTCCAGCGGCGCGGCATCTTCCGCACCGAGTACGAGGCCTCGACCCTCCAAGGCCTGCTCGACACCGACGACCACCACTGAGGAGACACCCGTGCCCGCGAGCAGACACCTGCCCACCGGTCACCGCCAGTTGGGCACCTCGGGACTGCTGCTGTCGGAGATCGGCATCGGCGCCAGCACCTTCGGCCGCTCCGGCATGCGGGCCGCCGGTCAGGAGACGGTGACCGCGATCGTCGACCGGGCGCTCGATCTGGGCGTGACCTACTTCGACCTCGCCGAGGGGTACGGGGACCGGCCCGGCCGGAGCGAGGAACTGTTCGCCACCGCCCTGGGCCGCCGCCGCGAACAGGTCGTCATCGGAACCAAGTTCGGGCTGAACCTGTACAAGGAGCGCGGCCCCGCCTACGGGCTGCCCGGCGCCCGCAAGTACATCCTGGCCGCCGTCGAGGAGTCCCTGCGCCGGCTGCGCACCGACTACATCGACCTCTACCAGATCCACTTCCCGGACCCCTTCACCCCCGTCGAGGAGACCCTCTCCGCCCTGGACGACCTGGTCCGTTCCGGCAAGGTCCGCTACATCGGCGCCTCCAACTTCACCGCGTGGCAGATCGTGGAGGCCCAGCACGTCGCCAGGGCGGCGGGGCTCTCCCGGTTCGTCTCCACCACCGACGAGTACAGCCTTCTGTGGCGCCGGCCCGAGGAGGAACTGATCCCGGCCCTGCGCCACCACGGCCTCGGGTTCATCCCGTACTTCCCGCTCCAGAACGGGCTGCTCACCGGCAAGTACTCGGCGGAGCGCGCCCCGGACGACGCGAAGATCACCAACCTGAAGCGGTACCTGCTGCGGTCGGCCCCCTGGGAGGCGCTGGCATGCTTCGAACGGTTCGCCCGCGACCGGGGGATCGCACCGAGCACCGCGGCCCTGGGATGGCTGCTCGCGCAGCCGACGGTCACCAGTGTCATCGCGGGCGTCACCGTCCCCGCCCAGCTCGACGAGAACGTGCTGGGCTCCCGCTGGGTCCCCACGGCGGAGGAAGAGGCCGAATTGCGGGGCCTGTTCACCGGGGACCTTTCGGGCGGGCCGGGGGTGGTCGACGCACGGTGAGGAGGGCCGGTCCGGTCGCGTGGGCATCAGGCGGTGAGGGCCGGTTCTGTGGCCATGGGAACAGGCCCCGTCCGAAGGGGAATTCGTGAGGCGAGTCGAACGTCCGTATGGCGGGCGCTCGTTGACGTATAAAACAGGGTGTTCCTACACTCCGTCCTACGACAAAAGTCGGCCTACGCGTCACAGGCCGACCGCGCACCCCGCCTTCGCAGGGGTGCGGACGGGCCAAGGGATGGGGACGGTCATGCAGCGCGTGCACAGCGGTGCCGCCCCGCTTCGACTGGTGGCCAGGCTCGATGTCGACCTGCGCCGCCTCGCGAGTTCTCTCTGTCGTTGAAACCCGGGATGTGAACCGCCGGAACACCGGCCGGTCGCAAACCCGTTCACGCGCCCCGGCGGCTCGCCGCAGGGCGCGTTTTCGCACCCGGTCCGAACCTTCACACGATGGGGACAGCACCGCAGCGCAACGCGATCATGTGGCCGCGCCCCAGGAGAGCGCTTCCATGTACCTGGCGCATCAACACCTCACCGTTTCCCCCGTCACCTCCGCCTCCTCCCACCGGATCAGTGGACGTCACCACGAGACCAGCCGGCTCCGAGCGGCCTGGGAACGCTGCCGCGACGGCAGGGGAGGAGTGCTGACCCTGCACGGTCCCGTCGGCAGCGGACGCACCGAACTGCTGCACACCGTGGGCGAGTTCACCGAGGCGGACGGCGCACACGTACTGTCCGCGGCCGGTTCCCCGCTGGAGCGGGACTTCCCGCTCGGCGTGGTGCGACAGCTCTTCCAGAGCCCTCTCCTGCCCGACGACATCGCCTCGGAAGCGGCCCGGCTCATCGAGAACGGGCTCGCTCCCGCCCCGTCACCGGCCTGGCCGGACCCGACGGGCGAGGACGTCGAGACGCCACTGCGGCCCACCCCGCACCTCCTGCACCGGCTGAGCAGCCTTCTGCTGGCATACGCCCGGGACGTCCCCGTGCTGCTCGCCGTCGACGACCGGCAGGACGCAGACATCCAGTCCCTGGAATTCCTCCTCTATCTGACCCGGCGCACCCGCGGCGCCCAGATCCTGACCGTGCTCTGCTCCCGCGAGAACATGACGCCCCGGGACCCGTTCTTCGAGGTGGAACTGGCGAGCCGCCCCGACCACGAGCGTGTCAGGCTCCGGATGTTCACCCCCGAGGTCATCGCCGACCTGCTGCGCGAACGGCTCGGCGCGGACGCCGCGCGACGCCATGTCGACGAGGTGCTGGACCTCACCGGAGGCAACCCCCTGCTGGTGCGGGCGGTCATAGAGGACCAGGAAGCCGGTGCCGCCGCGGCGGACCTGGTCATCGGCGAGAACTACCGGCGCGGCGTCATGAACTGCCTGCACCGCATCGACCCCTTCGCGCTGCGAGTGGCCCGGGGCGTGGCCGCCCTCGGCCGCCCGGCGGACGTACCGCTGCTCGCCGAACTCCTCCTTCTCGCCAACGACTCACCGCCCCGCGCCCTGTATCTGCTGCACGCGGCAGGGCTGTTCAAGGACGGCGACTTCCGTCACTCCAGCGGCGGAGGAGACCTGCTCGCGGCCATGAGGCCGCCCGAACTCGCCGCACTGCACCGCCGCGCCGCCGAACTGCTCCTCGTGGCCGGCGCCTCCGCGCAACACGTAGCCGAGCAGCACCGCGCCGCCGACGGGCAGGTGAGAGCCCCCTGGACGGCCGGGCGGGCGCCCGCGGCCCCGACCCCGCCGACGTCGATCCGGGAAACGCGACCGGAGACCCACCAAGAGCCCGCCCGGGAGGAGGGCCCGGCCGACGACGTCGTCATCCAGTGCGTCCCCGTGCTGCCAGGGTCCGGTGCCGACGCGCAGCCCACCGCGGGACGCCGACGGGCAGCCGTACGGCACCTGTTCTGGGAGGGCCGCGTGGACGACGGTGTCGAAGCACTCGCTCGTCACGCGGCCGAGCATCCGGGGGAACCGGAGTCCGTGAACGGGCTGCACACCTGGCTCGGCTACTGGTACCCCACGCTCCTGCCGGACAGCGGCCCCGCCCGCCACCGTCACGGCGCGGACTCCGGCGGAACGTTCCTCGACGGCATGGGCGTCCTGACCGGGCTCCTCTCCGGCCTGCCCCACCGGGAGGCGGTCTCCCGCGCCGAACACATCCTGCGCGAGAGCCGGATCACCGACATCCCCACCCGCTCCCTGACCGCCGCGCTCACCGTGCTGCTCTACACCGACCAGCCGGGCCGCGCCGCACACTGGTGCGCCGCGCTCACCGACCGGCCCGGCCGGGGCCCCGACAGCACGGAGAGCGCACTGCTCGCCGCACTCACCGCCGAGGCCGCGCTGCGCCAGGGCGACATCAGGATCGCCGACGAGTTCGCCCGCGCCGCCTTCCAGGAGATCACCCCTCAGCAGTGGGGCGTCGGCGCCGGATTCCCCCTGGCCACGATGGTCGGCGCGCGGACCGCGCTCGGCCGGTACGAGGACGCCGAACGCTACCTGGCCGTGCCCGTGCCGCAGGCGATGTTCCGTACCCCGGCCGGACTGCACTACCTCCATGCCCGGGCCGGGTACCGTCTCGCCGTCGGCGACGCCGAGGCCGCGCTCGGCGACTACCGAGAGGTGGGGAAGACCATGGCCCGCTGGGGCGTGGACCACCTGCCGGCCCTCGTGCCCTGGCGCATCGGCGCCGCCCGGGCCCAACTCGCCCTGGGGCAGCCCCGCATCGCCCGGTCCCTGATCGAACGGCAACTGGAGGGCCTGGGCGGCGGGCAGTCACGTACCCGCGGGATGGCGCTGCGCACCGGTGCCGCCGCGGCGGACCCGACCGACCGCACGGGCCTGCTGGAACAGGCGGTCCGGGCCCTGGAGGACTCCGGTGACCAGTTCGAACTGTCCGCCGCACTCGGTGAACTCAGCGCCGCGCACGACGCGTCCGGCGACGCGCAGCAGGCGAGAAGCACGGACCGCAGGGCCCGCCACCTCTCCCAGGTCTCCGGAACCGCCCCGGCACACATCCCCGACGACGAACTCAGCGAGGCCGAACGGCGGGTCGCCGAGCTCGCCGCGGGCGGCCTCACCAACCGCGAGATCGGAAAGAGACTTTTCATCACCGTAAGTACCGTGGAACAGCATTTGACGAAGGTGTATCGAAAACTCGGGGTGCGGCGGAGAATGGACCTCGCGCATTTGCTGGGAACCCGCCCGGGACTCGTCGGGTGACGAATACCGGAAGGCGCACAACGGCGTGTGCCCGGTTGCCCCGAACAGAGATAGGGGTCGGCTGCTAGGGGGGCGGCAGGGGGGCTCTAGGGGTCATCGGTGGCACTCGGTGCCTCAGGCTGAGACGCATGTCTGCACCGGTGAACGAAGCCACAGCCGTCGTCGGGATCGCCTGCCGGCTCCCCGGCGCCCCCGACCCCGACGCTTTCTGGAAACTCCTCGACGAAGGCCGGAACGCCGTCGGCGAGGTGCCGTCCGGGCGTTTTCCCCATTCACCGGAGAACGCGGACGTCAGGCCCGGCGGATTCCTCGACCACGTCGATCTGTTCGACCCTGAATTCTTCGGGATGTCCCCGGCGGAAGCCGCCGCGACGGACCCCCAGCAACGACTGGTCCTCGAACTGGCCTGGGAGGCGCTGGAGAACGCGGGACTGCGGCCGGGCACGCTCGGCGGGTCCCGCACCGGAGTCTTCGTCGGGGCGATGGCGGGCGACTTCACCACCCTCGTGCACCAGCACGGCACCGACGCGCTCACCCGGCACACCCTCACCGGCCTCACCCGGGGAATCATCGCCAACCGGGTGTCGTACGCACTCGATCTGCGCGGCCCCAGCCTCACCGTGGACGGGGCGCAGTCGTCCTCCCTGGTCGCCGTGCACCTCGCGCTGGAGAGCCTGCGCACGGGGGAGTCGGAGGTGGCGCTGGCCGCCGGTGTCAACCTCAACCTCGCTCCCGACAGCACCCTCGTCGTGGACCGCTTCGGAGCCCTCTCGCCCGATCACGCCTGCCACACCTTCGACGCCCGGGCCAACGGCTACGCCCGCGGGGAGGGCGCGGTCCTGCTCGTCCTCAAGCCCCTCGCGCGCGCCCTCGCCGACGGCGACCCCGTACACGCCGTCCTCCTGGGCAGCGCCGTCGGCAACGACGGAGCCACCGACGGACTGACCGTCCCGGGCGCCGCGTCCCAGGCGGACGTCATCCGGCGCGCCCTGGACCGTGCCGGAGTGGACGCGGGCGACGTGCAGTACGTCGAACTCCACGGCACCGGAACCCGCGTCGGCGACCCGATCGAGGCGTCAGCCCTCGGGGAGGTCTTCGCCGAGAGCCGCCCCGCCGACGCACCGCTCCTGGTGGGCTCCGCTAAGACCAACATCGGCCACCTCGAAGGCGCCTCCGGCATCGTCGGGCTCCTGAAGACCGTCCTCAGCGTCCACCACGGACGACTGCCCGCCAGCCTCAACTTCGCCGAACCCAACCCGGACATCGACTTCGACCGGCTCCGGCTGCGCGTCCGCACCGCAACCGGCGCCTGGCCGCGACCCGACCGGCCCCTCACCGCCGGAGTCAGCTCCTTCGGCGTCGGCGGCACCAACGCGCACGTCCTGGTCGGCGAGGCGCCACGCGCGACAGGCACCGGGCGCGCGAACCCGCCCCGCGAGGAACCCGCGGCCGGACCCCTCCTGTGGCCCCTGTCCGCGCACAGCCCCCAGGCCCTGCGCGCCCAAGCGGCGAAGCTGCGCGCCCACGTCACCGAACACCCCGAACTCGCCCCGCACGACATCGGGTTCACCCTCGCCACCACCCGCGCCGCGCTCCCGCACCGCGCCGTGGTGAGCGGCGACGACCGAGCCGCGCTGCTCGCCGGAGTCGAAGCCCTGGAGAACGGCACCCAGACGGCCGCCCTCAGCACCGCCCGGGCCGGCGAGCACGGCGGCACCGTGTTCGTCTTCCCCGGCCAGGGCTCCCAATGGCCCGCCATGGCCCGTGAACTCCTCGCCACGGACACCGACTTCGCCACGAGCGTCGACGCCGTCGCGGACGCCCTCGCCCCGCACATCGACTGGTCCCTGCACGACCTGCTCCTCGGCTCACCCGACGCCCCGCCGCTGCAACGCGCCGACGTCGTCCAGCCCGCCCTGTTCGCCGTGATGGTCTCCCTCGCCGCGCTGTGGCAGGCACACGGGGTACGCCCCGACGCGGTGATCGGACACTCGCAGGGAGAGATCGCCGCCGCACACGTCGCCGGCGCGCTCAGCCTCGACGACGCCGCCGCGCTCGTGGCCCTGCGCTCCCGGGCCATCACCGAACTCGCCGCGACCGTGACCGGCGGGGGCATGGCGTCCGTGCCACTGCCGGAGGCCGACGTACGGGGGCGGCTCGGCACGTTCGGCGGCGCACTCAACATCGCCGCCGTCAACGGTCCGTCCGTCACGGTGGTGTCCGGGGACCGCGACGCCGTCGAGGCACTCGTCGCCGCGTACGAGGCGGACGGCGTGCGCGCCAAGGCCATCCCGGTCGACTACGCGTCCCACTCCGCCCAGGTCGAACCGCTCAGCGCCAGCCTGCCCGCGCTCCTCACCGCGATCCGCCCGCGCCGCACCCGGACCGCCCTCTACTCCACCGTCACCGGCGACCTCCTCGACGGCACGGAACTCGGCCCCGAGTACTGGTACCGCAACCTCCGCTCGACCGTCCGCTTCCGGCAGGCCGTCGAGGCCGCACACGTCGCCGGCCACCGCGCCTTCGTCGAGGTCAGCCCGCACCCCGTGCTCACCCTCGGCCTCGCCGACCTGCCCGGCACCGCCGTCACCGGCACCCTGCGCCGCGACGACGGAGGCCGGCGGCGCTTCCTCACCTCCCTCGCCGACCTGCACGTACGCGGCGGCAGCGTCGAGTGGACCGGGCTGCACGGTCCCGGGGCCCGCCGGGTGCCGCTGCCGACGTACGCCTTCCAGCGCCGCCGGATCTGGCCCGACACGCTGCCCGGCCCCGAGGCGCCTTCGCGCGGGGGAGCGGTCGTCGCCGCCCCGCCGGTGACCGGCCGCACGCCCCTCGCCGAACCCGTCACGCCCGTCGCCCCGCCGTCCGGTATCGACCCGTTGCGGGCGGTCCTGTCCAGCGCCGCCCTGGTCCTGGGGCAGGCGACGCCCGACGCGGTCGACCCCGATCTGCCGTTCAAGGAACTCGGCTTCGACTCCGTGTCCGCCGTCGAGTTCCGCGACCGGCTCGCCACCGCCACCGGCCTCGACCTGCCGTCCACCCTCACCTTCGACCGGCCCACCGCCCGCGCCGTCGCCGAGCACGTCCGCGCCCGCCTGACAGGCGTCGACACAGCGGACGCCGCGACCGGCCACGAGCCGACCGCCGCGCCGGACGACGACCCCATCGCGATCGTCTCCCTCGCGGGCCGCTGGCCGGGGGAGGCCCGCACACCCGAAGAGCTGTGGGACCTGCTGCGCGAAGGCCGCGACGCCGTCGGAGGCTTCCCCACCGACCGGGGCTGGGACCTCGACGCCCTCTACGACCCCGACGGACACCGCCCCGGCACCTCCTACACCCGCGAGGGCGGCTTCCTCCACGACGCGGACCGGTTCGACGGGACCTTCTTCGGCCTCGGGCCCCGTGAGGCGGCGGCCATGGACCCGCAGCAGCGCCTGCTGCTGGAGTCCTCCTGGGAGCTGCTCGAACGCGCCGGGATCGTGCCCGCCACCCTCCGGTCCAGCCGTACCGGCGTGTTCGTCGGCGTGATGCCGCAGGACTACGGGCCCCGCCTGCACGAGACACCGGAAGGCCACCAGGGGCACGCCCTGACCGGTGCGCTGACCAGCGTCGCGTCCGGGCGCATCGCCTACACCCTGGGGCTCGAAGGACCCGCTGTCACCGTCGACACCGCCTGCTCGTCCTCGCTGGTCGCCCTGCATCTGGCCGTCCAGTCACTGCGGACGGGCGAGTCGGACCTCGTCCTCGCCGGAGGCGCCACGGTCATGGCCGGGCCCGGCATGTTCACCGAGTTCAGCCGGCAGGGCGGCCTCGCGCCCGACGGCCGCTGCAAGCCCTTCGCGGCAGCCGCCGACGGCACCGCCTGGTCCGAGGGCGTCGGACTGGTCCTGCTGGAACGCCTCTCCGACGCCCGCCGCAACGGCCACCCCGTGCTCGCCCTGATCCGCGGGTCCGCCGTCAACCAGGACGGCGCCTCCAACGGCCTCACCGCACCCAACGGACCCGCACAGGAACGCGTCATCCGCCAGGCCCTCGCCTCGGCGGGACTGAGCCCCGCCGACATCGACGCCGTCGAGGCCCACGGCACGGGCACCACGCTCGGCGACCCCATCGAGGCGCAGGCACTGATCGCCGTGTACGGCGCGGACCGCGACCCGAGCCGCCCGCTTCTCGTCGGCTCCGCGAAGTCCAACCTCGGCCACACCCAGGCCGCGGCCGGCGTCACGGGCGTGATCAAGCTCGTCCAGGCCCTGGCGCACGGCGAACTGCCCGGCACCCTGCACGTCGACGAGCCCACACGCCACGTCGACTGGTCCGCCGGGACGGTCACCCTGCTCACCGGCACCACCGCCTGGCCCGACCACGCGGAGCGGGAGCTCCCCCGCAGGGCCGCGGTGTCCTCCTTCGGCATCAGCGGCACCAACGCCCATCTGATCCTGGAGGCGGCCCCACGGCCCGTCCCCGCCGGAGACGGCGACGCGCCCACCACGGTGGCGGAGCCGAGCGAGCTTCCCCAGCCATGGCTCCTCTCCGCCCGGGACGACGACGCCCTCGGCGCCCAGGCCCGGCGCCTGATCGACCACCTGGAGTCCGCGGACGGCCCGCAGCCCGCCGACGACCCCTCCGTCGGCTGGTCCCTGGCCACCAGCAGGGCCCTGCACGACCACCGTGCCGTCATCACCGGCGACTCCCGCGCCGACCGCCTCACCGCACTGCGCGCCCTCGCCGACGGCACGGAGGCACCCGGCCTGCTCCGCGGCACCCGCCACGGCCGCACCCTGCGCGTCGCCGCCCAGTTCCCCGGACAGGGCAGCCAACGCCCCGGCGCGGGAGCCGAGTTGTACGCGGCCCACCCCGTCTTCGCGACCGCGCTGGACGAGGTCACCGACCTCTTCGACGCCGAACTCGACACACCCCTGCGCGACGTGCTGTTCGCCGAGCGCGGCACCCCCGGCGCCGCGCTGCTCGACACGACCGCCTACACCCAGCCCGCCCTGTTCGCGCTCGGGGTCGCCCTGCACCGGCTCGCCGAGTCGTACGGCTTCCGGGCCGACGCCCTCATCGGCCACTCCATCGGTGAACTGACCGCAGCGCACCTGGCGGGCGTGCTGTCCCTGTCCGACGCGGTACGTCTGGTCGCCGCACGCGGACGTGTGATGCAGGCCCTTCCGGAGGGCGGGGCCATGGCGGCGCTCCAGGCCACCGAGGACGAGGCCGCCCCGCTGATCGCCTCCGCCGAGGGCCGGGTGAGCATCGCGGCCGTCAACGGACCCGCCTCCGTGGTCGTCTCGGGAGACGCCGACGAGGTGCGTCGCATCGCCGACGCCTGGCGCGGAACAGGGCGCCGGACCAAGCGTCTGACGGTCAGTCACGCCTTCCATTCGCCACACATGAACGCCGCGCTCGTCGACTTCCGGGCCGTCGCCGCCACCGTCGAACTCGCCGAACCACGCGTGCCGGTGGTCTCCAACCTCACCGGACAGCTCGCCGTACCGGGGGAGTTGACCGACCCGGAGTACTGGGTGCGGCACATCCGCGAAGCGGTGCGCTTCCACGACGGGACGCGCGCGCTGCGCGACCTCGGCGTGACGGCGTTCCTGGAACTCGGCCCCGACGCGGTCCTCACCGCACTCACTGCCATGAGTCTCGACGACGGCTCCTCCCCGGACACCGAAGAGCACGACACGCCCCGTACCGTCGTCTCCGCCCTGCGGTCGGACCGCGAGGAGACACGGACCTTCACCGAGGCGCTGGCCCGGCTGCACGTCCACGGTGTCCCCGTCGACTGGCGGCCCGCCTTCGACGGTCGTCCCGTGCGCCGCCTGGACCTGCCCACCTACCCCTTCCAGCGGAGCAGGCACTGGCTCGACGCGCCCGCCGCGACCGCGCCCTCCCGGGCCGGACTCGACCCCGCCGGACACCCCCTGCTCGCGGCGGCACTGGATCTGCCCGACGGAGCGGGCACCCTCTACACCGGACGCCTCACCACGGACGGACACCCCTGGCTGGCCGACCACACCATCGCCGGACGCGTCCTGCTGCCCGGGGCAGCGCTTCTCGACCTCGCCCTGCACGCCGGCGGACGGGTCGACGAACTGACCCTGGAGAGCCCGCTCGACCTGACCGACACCGGCGCCGTCCGCCTCCAGGTCGCCCTGGGCGCACCGGACGACTCCGGCAGGCGCCCGCTCACCGTCCACTCCCGCCCGGACCACCCGGACAGTTCCTGGACACGGCACGCCAGCGGTGTGGCCTCCGATGCGGAGCAAGCCACGACGACCGCCGATGCCGCCTGGCCGCCGGCCGGAGCCGAACCTGTCGCACTGGGCGGGTTCTACGACCGTCTCGCCGACGACGGCTACCAGTACGGCCCCGCGTTCCGGCTGCTCACCGCGGCGTGGCGGCACGGCGACGAGATCCACGCCGAAGTCGGCCCGGTCACCACGACAGCGGGCACGGCGGGAGCCGGTCACGTGCTCCACCCCGCACTGCTCGACGCCGCCCTGCATGCCGTCGTAGGCCTGGTCCCGGGCCCGGCACGGCTGCGGTTGCCGTTCACCTGGGAAGGCGTCACGGTGCACCGGCGGGCCGCGTCCACGCTGCGCGTCACCGTCCGGCCCACCGGGACCGACACCGTCGCCGTGCGTCTCGCCGACGCGACCGGCGAGCCGGTGGCGGACATCGCCGCGCTCACCCTGCGCGCCGCACCCCGCGCGGCCGTACCGGCGGGCCATGTCCTCGGGTGGACATCCGTGGCCGCCACGGACCTGCCCGACGAGCCGGCACGCGCGTGGACCGTCCTCGGCGCGGAGGGCGACCCCCTGCGACAGGACCTGTCCACGGTCACGGGGCGGCCGGTGGGGACTCTCGCGGCCCTGACCGGCACCGCGCCGCACGGCCCCGTGGCCGCCGCCGCACCGGACGCCGACACCGCCCTCGCCCTCCTCCAGCGCTGGCTCGACGAACCGGAGGCTGAGAACGCGCAGTTGGTGATCGTCACCAGGGGAGCCGTCGCCACCCGCGCCGACGAGGACGTCTCGGGCACGGCCGCGGCTGTCTGGGGGCTGGTCCGTGCCGCCCAGGCCGAGCACCCGGGCCGCTTCGCCCTGCTCGACCTCCCTGGCGACGCCGAACCCGCCGTCGCCGCCACCCTCACCGCGCTCCTCGCTTCGGGCGAGGACCAGATCGCCGTACGCGGAAGCGAGTTGCTGACGGCCCGGCTGCGTCCTGCGGGCGGCGCGCTGACCCCGCCCGCGGACACCGATGCGTGGCGCCTGGACGCCGAACCGCGCGGGAGCCTCGACGGACTCGCCCTGCTCCCGGCGCCGGAGGCCGAGGCCCCGCTGGGCCCCGGACAGGTCCGCCTCGCGCTGCGCGCCACCGGACTCAACTTCCGTGACGTCCTCATCGCGCTCGGCATGTACCCGGGCCGGGCAAGCATCGGCGCCGAGGGCGCGGGCGTGGTCCTGGAGACGGGCCCCGGCGTCAGCGGACTGAAGGCCGGAGACCGGGTCACCGGACTCGTCCAGGGCACCCTGGGCCCCGTCGCCGTCACCGACCACCGACTGCTCGCCAGGATCCCCGACAACTGGGGCTTCGCCCAGGCGGCGGGCGTCCCCGTCGTGTTCCTCACCGCCTACCACGGCCTCGTCGACCTGGCCGAACTCCGGCCCGGGGAAAGGGTGCTGATCCACTCGGCGGCAGGCGGCGTCGGACAGGCCGCCGTCCAGATCGCCCGGCACCTCGGCGCCGACGTCTACGCCACCGCCCACCCCGACAAGTGGGACACTCTGCGCGGGCTCGGCCTGCCCGACACGCACATCGCCTCCAGCCGCACCCTCGACTTCGAGACCGCCTTCCGCGCGGACACACCCGAGGGGCGGGGCGTGGACGTCGTACTGAACTCCCTCGCCCGGGAGTTCACCGACGCCTCGCTGCGCCTGCTCGCCCCCGACGGCCGGTTCGTGGAGATGGGCAAGACCGACCTGCGGGACGCCGCGGCCGTGGCCGCCGAGTACGACGGCGCCGCCTACCTCGACTTCGACCTCTTCGACGTCGACCCGGGGCGCGTCGGCGAGATCCTCGGTCACCTGATCCGCCTCTTGGGCCAAGGAGCCCTGCGGCCCCTGCCGTTCGTCGCCGACGACGTCCGTCACGCGCCCCGCGCCCTGCGCCGCCTCAGCCAGGCCCGGCACACCGGAAAGCTGGTCCTCACCTCCCCGCCCCGCCCGCTCGACCCGGACGGCACGGTCCTGGTCACCGGCGGCACCGGCGCCCTGGGCCGGCTCGTCGCCCACCGTCTGGTCACCCACCACGGGGTGCGGCACCTGCTCCTCACCGGCCGTCGGGGACCTGACGCACCCGGAGTGGGCGAGCTGGTCGGGGAACTGGCCGCGCTGGGCGCCGAGGTGACCGTCGCGGCCCTCGACACCGGTGACGCGGACGCCGTCGCGTCGCTCGTCGCCGCCGTACCCTCCGAGCGACCGCTGACCGCGGTCGTCCACGCGGCCGGTGTCCTGGACGACGCGGTGCTGACCTCGCTCACCCCCCAGCGGCTGGCTGGCGTCGCCCGGCCCAAGGCGGACGGCGCCCGGCATCTGCACCGCGCCACCGCACACCTCGATCTGTCGGCGTTCGTGCTGTTCTCCTCCGCGGTCGGCGTCCTGGGCAATCCCGGACAGGGCAACTACGCGGCGGCCAACGCCCAGTTGGACGCCCTCGCCCAACACCGCCGGGTGCGCGGCCTGCCCGCCGTGTCGCTCGCCTGGGGCCACTGGGCGCAGGCCGGAGGCATGGCGGCCGGGCTCGACACGGCCCAGGCCGAACGGCTCGCCCGCACCGGCCTCGCGCCGATGACCAACGAGACCGCGCTCGCCCTCTTCGACGCCGCCCTGACCACACCGGAAGCGGCCCTGGTGGCTGCGGAGATCGGCCCGGGCCCCTCCACCGTGCTGCGCGACCTCGCCGCGGCACGGCCCCGCACGGCACCGGCCGCACCCCGCGCCACCGACCCCGCCGAGGTCCTGCGCCGCGATCTCGCCGCGGCCTCCGAGACCGACCGCCGGCGGCTGCTCCTCACGCTCGTCAGCGAGACCGCCGCCGAAGTGCTCGGCCACACCGACGCCACCGCCGTACGGCCCGGCCGGGGCTTCATGGAGAGCGGCTTCGACTCCCTGGGCGTCATCGAGCTGCGCAACCGGCTCACCAGCGCCACCGGGCTGCGGCTGCCCACCGTCGTGGTCCTGGACCATCCGACACCGGCCGCCCTCGCCGCCCATCTGCACGACCTCCTCGCCCCGTCCGCACCGAGGCCCGACGGCAGCGTCGCCGGGGCCACCGAACCCGAAGTCACCGTCACCGGGGCACCGGAGCAGTCCGTGCCGCCCGTCGATGTGGCAGCCCTGCTCACGGCCGCCGACGACGACGAGATCTTCGCCCTCATCGACCAGCAGCTCGGCACTTCGTAGGAGAGGCACCCCACATGACCACGCACGAGGCGAAGCTGCGCGACTACCTCAACCGCGTCGCCGGCGAACTGCACCGCACCCGGCAGCGGCTGGAGGAGGCGGAGGCCAAGGCCGCGGGCGGCCACGACGAACCGATCGCCCTCATCGGCATGGCCTGCCGGTTCCCCGGCGGCGCCGACACCCCCGACGCCCTGTGGCGGCTCGTCAGCGAGGAACACGACGTGATCGGCGCGTTCCCCGCCGACCGGGGCTGGGACCTGGACCACCTCTACGACCCCGACCCCGACGCGGCCGGCCGCACCTACGCCCGCGAGGGCGGATTCCTCTACGACGCCGGAGAGTTCGACGCCGCGTTCTTCGGCATCTCGCCGCGCGAGGCGCTGGCCGCCGACCCCCAGCAGCGGCTCCTGCTGGAGACGTCCTGGGAGGCTCTGGAGAACGCGGCCATCGACCCGGCCACCCTGCGCGGCAGCAAGACCGGCGTCTTCGCGGGTGTCATCGCCCAGGAGTACGGGCCGAGCCTGCACCACCGGCCCGCCGAGCAGACCGACGGCTACGTCCTGACCGGCAACACCACCAGCGTCGCCTCCGGCCGGATCGCCTTCACCCTCGGCCTGGAAGGACCGGCCGTCACCATCGACACCGCCTGCTCCTCCTCGCTGGTCGCGCTGCACCTGGCCGCCCAGTCCCTGCGACGCGGCGAGTGCGACCTCGCGCTCGCCGGCGGGGCGACCGTGATGGCGGCGCCCGGCATGTTCATCGAGTTCAGCAGGCAGCGCGGACTGGCGCCCGACGGCCGTTGCAAGCCGTTCGCCGCCGCCGCGGACGGCACCGGCTGGGGTGAGGGCGTCGGCGTGATCGCGCTGGCCAGGCTCTCCGACGCCCAGCGCCTGGGCCGGCCCGTGCTCGCCGTGCTGCGCGGCTCCGCGGTCAACCAGGACGGCCGCAGCAGCCAGCTCACCGCGCCCAACGGCCCGTCCCAGCAGCGCGTCATCCGTGACGCCCTCAAGGCCGCCGGACTCGGCCCCGGCGACGTCGACGCCGTCGAGGCGCACGGCACCGGCACCCGCCTCGGCGACCCGATCGAGGCCCAGGCCCTCATCGCCACCTACGGCAGGGGCCGCACCGCCGACCGGCCGCTGCTGCTCGGCTCCCTGAAGTCCAACATCGGCCACACCCAGGCCGCCGCGGGCGTCGCCGGCGTCATCAAGATGGTGCAGGCCATGCGGCACGGCGTCCTGCCCAAGTCGCTGCACGTGGACGAGCCGTCCCCGCACGTCGACTGGTCCGAGGGCACCGTCCGGCTGCTCACCGAGGCACACGAGTGGACGGCCCTGGACCGGCCGCGCCGCGCCGCGGTGTCCGCGTTCGGCGTCAGCGGCACCAACGCCCACGTCATCCTCGAAGCCCCGCCCGCGCCCGTGCCCGTCCCGGTCCCCGACACCGCCGACGAGGCGGCCCTGGCGACCGGCGTCCTGCCCTGGGTGATCTACGCCCGCACCCACGACGCCCTGCGCGCCCAGGCCGCCCGCCTCGCCGACCGCTTCGGGGCCACCGCCCAGGCGGCGGCAGCCGTGACGTCCGCGCCGGTCCCCGCCGACGTGGCCTACTCCCTGGCCACCACCCGTACCGCGTTCGACGAGCGGGCCGTCGTCCTGGCCGCCGACCCCGACGCGGCGCTGCGCGCCCTGGCCCGCGGCGAGGAACCCGCCGACGCCGTACGCGGCACCGTCGACGCCGAGGCCGCCGACGGCAAGCTCGTGTTCGTCTTCCCCGGCCAGGGCTCCCAGTGGCGCGGCATGGCCGCCGAACTCCTCGACACGGAACCGGTGTTCGCCGCGAAGATCGACGCATGCGCGGCGGCGTTCGCCCCCTACACGGACTGGTCCCTGACCGACGTCCTGCGCGGGGTCGAGGGCACCCCCGACCCCGACCGCACGGACGTCCTCCAGAGCGCCCTGTTCTCGGTGATGGTCGCCCTCGCGGACCTGTGGCGCTCCTACGGCGTCACCCCCGACGCCGTCGTCGGGCACAGCCAGGGCGAGGTCGCCGCCGCCCACGTGGCGGGCGGGCTCGGTCTGGAGGACGCCGCCCGGATCGTCGCCCTGCGCGCCCGCGCCCTGGAGAGCATCTCCGGCCGGGGCGGCATGGTCGCCGTCGCCCGCCCCGAGGCCGAGGTCGCCGCCCGGCTCGCCGAGCGCTGGCCGGGACGCCTGTCCATCGGCGTCGTCAACGGGCCGTCCGCCGTCGCCGTCTCCGGTGACCTGGACGCCCTGGAGGAACTGCGCGCCGCCTACGCGCAGGACGGGGTGCGCACCAGCGTCATCCCGATCGCCTACGCCTCGCACTCCCCGCAGACCGACGCCCTGCGCGAGCGGCTCCTCGACACCCTCGCCGACCTCGCTCCGCGCACCGGCACGGTCCCCCTGCTGTCCACGGTCACCGCCGACTGGCAGGACACCGCCGGGCTCGACGCCGCCTACTGGGCGGACAACCTGCGCCGCACCGTCCGCTTCGACGAGACCACCCGGCGCCTCGCCGACACCGGGCACACGGTCTTCGTCGAGGTCAGCCCGCACCCCGTCCTGACCGGCGCGATCCAGGAGACGCTGGAGAGCCGCGACGCGGCCACCCGCTCCATCGTCACCGGCACCCTCCGCCGCGACCAGGGCGGACGCGAACGCTGGCTGCGCTCGGCCGCCGAACTGCACACCCAGGGCGTCCCGGTCGACTGGACGGCGGCCTTCGGGCCCGCGCCGCGCCGCACGGACCTGCCCACCTACGCCTTCCAGCACGAGCGGTACTGGCTGGACGCCACCCGCTCGCCCGAACTCGCCGCCGCCGCGCCCGCCGCGGCCACCGACGACGCCTTCTGGGGCCTGGTCGACGACCGTGACCAGGACCGGCTGGCCGACGCCCTCGGCCTCACCGCCCCCGAACTCGCGCCGGTCCTGCCCGCGCTGACGTCCTGGCGGGAGAAGCAGCTCGCCGCGTCCGCCTTCGACCGCTGGCGGCACCGCGTGGTCTGGCGCCCGGTACGTTCGGCCCGCGCGGACGGCCGCCCCGGCGGCGACTGGCTCGTCGCCGTCCCCGACACCCACGTCGACGACCCGACCGTCCAAGGCCTGACCACCGCGCTGGAGACCGCCGGAGCCCACCCCGTGCTCGTCCTGGTCCCGGCCGACGCCGACCGCGCCACCCTGGCCGCGCTCCTCCCGGCCTCCGCCACCGCCGTGGTCTCGCTGCTCGGCCTCGCCGAGGGGCACATCGACGGCCGCACCGCCCTGCCGCGCTCGTACGCGCCCCAGGTCGCCCTCACCCAGGCCCTCGACGACGCCGGAGTACAGGCACCGCTGTGGTTCCTGACCCAGGGCGCGGTCTCCACCGGCCCCGGCGACCCCGTCACCGACCCCGAGCAGGCCCTGGTGTGGGGCTTCGGAGCGATCCTCGCCGCGGAGAACCCCGCTCGGGCCGGCGGCCTGGTCGACCTGCCCGCCGCCCCCGACACCCGGACCTGGAAGCGGGTCGTCGACCTGCTCGCCGACACCCGCCCCGACCGGGAGCGCGAGACCGCCGTCCGCGCCTCCGGGCTCCTCGCCCGCCGCCTCGTGCCCGCCGGACCCCTCCCGGCCGCCTCCGACGAGTGGCGCCCGACCGGCACCACCCTGATCACCGGCGGCTCCGGAGCCCTCGGCGGCCACCTCGCCCGCTGGCTCGCCGCCCGCGGCGCCGACCACCTCATCCTGGTCAGCCGCCGCGGCCTGGACGCCCCCGGCGCCACCGAACTCGCCACGGAACTCGCGGAGTCCGGCACCCGCGTCACCTTCGCCGCGGCCGACGTCGCCGACCGCGACCAG
This sequence comes from Streptomyces sp. NPDC090106, assembly GCF_044747265.1. Classification (NCBI taxonomy): domain Bacteria; kingdom Bacillati; phylum Actinomycetota; class Actinomycetes; order Kitasatosporales; family Streptomycetaceae; genus Streptomyces; species Streptomyces sp. NPDC090106. Next base: position 345,864 of record NZ_JBIVDS010000012.1, read on the forward strand.
CTCGCCGCCGCCCTCGCGCTCACCCCGCCGGACCAGCCCCTGACCGCCGTCTTCCACACGGCCGCCGCCCTGCACGACGCCCTCATCGGCGAGCTGACCCCCGACCACCTCGACCTGGCCCTGCGCGCCAAGGCGGCCGGCGCCCGCACCCTGCACGAACTGACCCGGGACGCCGACCTGTCGGCATTCGTCCTGTTCTCCTCCGTCGCCGGACTGTGCGGCATCCCCGGCCAGGCCAACTACGCCCCCGGCAACGCCTACCTGGACGCGCTCGCCGACGAGCGCCGCGCTGCCGGACTGCCCGCCACCTCAGTGGCCTGGGGCCACTGGGCGGGCGACGGGATCGCCGCCGACGGAGCCGAGGAGGCCCTGCTGCGGCACGGCCTGGTCTCCCTGCCGCCGGACGGCGCCCTCACCGTCCTCGGCCAGATCCTCGACCGCGACGACCCCCACCTCGTGATCGCCGACGCCGACTGGCCCGCGTTCTTCCGCCGCCGCCCGCACCCCCTCGCCACCGAACTCCCCGGCGTCCAGGGCCCGTCCGGCGACACGACGGACACCGAGGTCCGCCCCGGCCGCTGGGCCGGACTCGGCGCGGCCGAACTGCGCCGCGAACTCCTCACCGTCGTACGGTCCCAGGCCGCCGCCGTCCAGGGCCACGCCACCCCCGACGTCATCGACCCCGCCCGCGCGTTCCGCGCCCACGGCTTCGACTCGCTGATGTCGGTCGAGCTGCGCAACCGGCTCACCGCCGCCACCGGCCGCCAACTGCCCGCCACCCTCGTCTACGACCACCCCACGCCCGCCGCCCTCGCCGACCGGCTCGCGGCCGAACTCTCCGACCAGGCGGCCGAGTCCGGTGCCACGGCTGCCGTGGTGAGCGCGCCGCTCGACGACGACCCGATCGTCGTCGTCGGCATGGCCTGCCGCTTCCCCGGCGGGGTGGCCTCGCCGGAGGACCTGTGGCGCCTGGTCGAGGACGGCACCGACGCCCTGACCGAGTTCCCCACCGACCGCGGCTGGGACCTGGACCGTCTCTACAGCGCCGACCCCGACCGGCCCGGCACCTCCTACTCCCGCCACGGCGGCTTCCTCGACTCCGTCGCCGACTTCGACCCGGAGTTCTTCGGCATCTCCGCACGCGAGGTCCCCGCCATCGACCCGCAGCAGCGCCTGCTCCTGGAGACCACCTGGGAACTGCTGGAGCGGGCGGGCATCGACCCGAACGGTCTGCGCGGCAGCCGCACCGGCGTCTTCGCCGGGATCTCCGGCCGCGACTACGCCGGCCGCGCCCAGGACGTGCCCGACGAACTGGAGGCCTACCTCGGCATCGGCAACGCCGGAAGCGTCGCCTCCGGACGCATCTCCTACACCTTCGGTTTCGAGGGTCCGGCCGTCACCGTCGACACCGCCTGCTCCTCCTCGCTGGTCGCCCTGCACCTGGCCGCGCAGTCGCTGCGCGCAGGGGAGGCCGACCTCGCGATCGCCGGCGGGGTGCTGGTGATGTCCACCCCGACGATCTTCGTCGAGTTCAGCCGCCAGCGCGCCATGTCCGCCGACGGCCGCTGCAAGGCGTACGCGGCGGGCGCCGACGGCACCGGCTGGGCCGAGGGCGTCGGGCTGCTCCTCGTCGAGCGGCTCTCCGACGCCCGGCGCAACGGCCACGAGGTCCTCGCCGTCGTCCGGGGCTCCGCGGTGAACCAGGACGGCGCCTCCAACGGCCTCACGGCGCCCAGCGGACCCTCCCAGCAGCGCGTCATCCGCCAGGCCCTGGCCGCGAGCGGACTCGGCCCCGCCGACGTCGACGCCGTCGAGGGCCACGGAACCGGCACCACCCTCGGCGACCCCATCGAGGCCCACGCGCTCATCGAGACGTACGGCAAGGACCGGCCCGCCGAACGGCCGCTGTGGATCGGCTCGGTGAAGTCGAACATCGGCCACACCCAGGCCGCCGCCGGCGCCGCCGGGGTCATCAAGATGATCCAGGCCATCCGCCACGGCATCCTGCCCAAGACCCTCCACGTGGACGAGCCGTCCCCGCACGTCGACTGGTCGTCGGGGGCGGTGGAGGTGCTCGCCGAGGCACAGGAATGGCCCTCGGTCGACCGGCCGCGCCGCGCCGCGGTCTCCGCGTTCGGCGTGAGCGGCACCAACGCCCACGTCATCCTCGAAGCCCCGCCCGCCGCACCCGCCGAGCCCGTGCCCGCGTACACCCCCGCCGAACTGCCGCTGCTGCTCTCCGCCCGCACCCCCGACGCCCTGCGCGCCCAGGCCGAACGCCTCACCGCGCACCTCGACAGCGGCACGCACACCGCCCTGGACACCGCCTACTCCCTCGCCGCCACCCGCGCGGCCCTGGAGGAACGCGCCGTGGTCGTCGGCGACCCGTCCGCCCTGCTGGCCCTCGCCGACGGCACCGCCTCACCCGCGCTGATCACCGGCACCGCGGCCCGGACCGGCGGCCTCGCCCTCCTGTTCACCGGACAGGGCAGCCAGCGGGCGGCCATGGGACGGGAGCTGTACGCCGCCCACCCCGCGTTCGCCGAGGCCTTCGACGAGGTCGCCGCGGCCCTCGACCCGCACCTGGAACGCCCTCTCGCCGACGTCATCGCCTCCGGCGACGGACTCGACGACACCACGTACACCCAGCCCGCGCTGTTCGCCGTCGAGGTCGCCCTGTTCCGCCTGTACGCCTCCTGGGGCGTACGCCCGGACTTCGTCGCGGGACACTCCGTCGGCGAGATCAGCGCCGCCCACGTCGCCGGTGTCCTCTCCCTGCCGGACGCGGCGGCCCTCGTCACCGCGCGGGCCCGCCTGATCGGCGCGCTGCCCTCCCGGGGCGCCATGGCCGCCGTGGAGGCGACCGAGGAGGAGGTCCGCGCCGAACTGGGCGACGGAGTCGACATCGCCGCCGTCAACGGCCCCCGCGCCGTCGTCGTCTCCGGTGACACCGAGCCCGTCCACGCGCTCGCCGCGGCCTTCGCCGAGCGAGGCCGCCGCACCCGGCACCTGACCGTCAGCCACGCCTTCCACTCCGCGCACATGGACGCCGCCCTCGACGACTTCCGCGCCGTCGTCTCCACCCTCACCCTCGACCGCCCGGACATCCCCGTGGTCTCCGCGCTCACAGGGCGCCTCGCCGCCGAAGGGGACCTGACCACCGCCGAGTTCTGGGTACGGCACATCCGCGCCACGGTCCGCTGGTCCGACGCGGTGAGCGCCCTCCACGCGGCCGGCGTCACCACCTACCTGGAACTCGGGCCGGACGGCACCCTGTCCGCCCTGATCGAGCAGACCGTCGGCGAGGACGCCGACGTGACCGCCGTCCCCGCGCTGCGCCGGGACCGGCCCGAGGCCGCGACCGCCCTCACCGCGCTCGCCCACGCCCATGTGCGGGGCCACCACGTCGACTGGGCCGCCTTCTTCACCGGCACCGGCGCCCGCCGCGTCGACCTGCCCACCTACGCCTTCCAGCGCCGCCGGTTCTGGCTGGAGCCCGGCCGCGGCGCCGACGCGGACGCCCTGGGCCTCGGCACCGTCGACCACCCCGTCCTCGCGGCGGCCGTCCCGCTGCCCGGCAGCGACGGCCTCGTCCTCAGCGGCTCGCTGTCGCCGCGCACCCACCCCTGGCTCACCGACCACGTCGTCCGGGGCACCGCCGTGCTGCCCGGTGCCGCCCTGGTCGAACTCGCCCTGACCGCCGGTGACGCGGTCGGCGCCGGCCACCTCGTCGAACTCGTCGTGGAGACCCCCTTCGCCCTGCCGTCCCAGGGCGCCGTGAAGGTTCAGGTGGCCGTCGAGGCACCCGACCCGGCGGGCGACCGCCCGGTGACCGTCCGCTCCCAGGCGCCCGGCGCCGACTGGGTGCGTCACGCCACCGGCATCCTCGGCACCGGACCACGCCCGGACGCCGGCCGTCTCGACGCGTGGCCGCCCACCGGAGCCGAACCCGTCCCCGTGGACGAGGTGTACGCGGCGCTCGCCGCGACCGGCCTGGAGTACGGGCCCGCCTTCCGCGGCGTGCGCGAGGCCTGGCGCGACGGCGACACCTACCTCGCCGAGGTCGTCCTGCCCGAGGAGCGGCGCGCCGAGGCGTCCCGCTTCGGCATCCACCCCGCGCTCCTGGACGCCGCCCTGCAACTCCCCGGCCTGCACGCCCCGTCCGAGGGCCCCACCCGCCTCCCGTTCGCCTACCGGGGCGTCGCCCTGCACGCCACCGACGCCACCGCCCTGCGGGTGAGGCTCACCGCCACCGCCGACGACACCTTCACCCTCCTGGCCACCGACCCGACCGGGGCACCCGTGGTGACGGTGGACACCCTCACCACCCGCCCCGTCCGGACCAGCACCGAGGGCCTGTACGCCCTCACCTGGCCGCTCCTCGCCCCGGGCCGGGAGGGCGCCGACACCACCGGCTCCGCCCGGTGGACCGAGGTCCGGCTCGGCGAGGCACCCGGCACCACCGGCACCCCCGAACGACTGCGCGCCGCCCTGGACCACGCCCTGACGACCGTGCAGGACCGGCTCGCCGACCCCGCCTCCGACCCGCTCGTCGCCGTCACCCACCACGCCGTCGCCGTCCACCCCGAGGAGACACCCGACCCCGTCGCCGCCGCCGTGTGGGGGCTGCTGCGCTCCGCGCAGACCGAGAACCCCGACCGGATCGTCCTCGTCGACACCGACGGCAGCCCCGAGTCCGCCGCCGCGCTCGCCGAGGCCGTGACGGGCGGGGAATCCCAGTTCGCCCTGCGCGCCGGTCAGGTCCACGTACCGCGGCTGACCCCGGCCGGTTCGGACGGCGCCCCCGTGCGGGACTGGAACCCCGACGGGACCGTCCTGATCACCGGCGGCACCGGCACCCTCGGCGCGCTCATCGCCCGCCACCTGGTCACCCGGCGCGGTGTCAGGCACCTGCTGCTCGCCTCCCGGGGCGGAGCGGACGCGCCCGGCGCCACCGCGCTGCGCGACGACCTCACCGCCGCGGGCGCCGAGGTCGCCTTCGCCACCATCGACACCTCCGACCGCGACGCCCTCGCCGCCGCGCTCGCCGCGATACCGGCCGCGCATCCGCTGACCGCCGTGGTGCACACCGCGGGCGTCGTCGACGACGGGATCACCACCGCCCTCACCGCCGACCGCCTCGACACGGTGCTGCGCCCGAAGGCGGACGGTGCCTGGCATCTGCACGAACTGACCGCGGACCTGCCGCTGGAGGCGTTCGTCCTGTACTCCTCGGTCGCCGGTGTCCTCGGCTCGCCGGGCCAGGGCTCCTACGCCGCCGCCAACACCTTCCTCGACGCGCTCGCCGCGCACCGCCGCGCCGAGGGCCTGCCCGCGCAGTCCCTGGCCTGGGGCCAGTGGGAGCAGGCCAGCGGCATCACCGGCCATCTCACCGCCGCGGACCTCGCCCGGCTCGTCCGGCTCGGCGTCCGGCCGCTGCGGGACGCCGAGGGCGCCGCCCTCTTCGACGCCGCCGAGGCGACGGGCGGCACCCTGCTGGTGCCCTCGCCGTTCGACCTCACCGCCCTCGCGAGCAGCGCCTCGGTCGCGCCCCCGCTGCGCGGACTGCTGCCCCGCGAGCACCGGCCGGTCCGCCGGGACACGGCCGCCCGCACCCGGGGAGCGGCGGCCGGAGGGCTCGCGCAACGGCTCGCCGCGCTGCCGGACGCCGCCGCACGCGAGGCGGCCCTCCTGGACCTGGTCCGGGCCGAGACCGCGACCGTCCTCGCCACCGCCCCCGCCTCCGTGGGCGTCCGCAAGTCGTTCACCGGCCTCGGGGTCGACTCCCTGACCGCGGTGGAGCTGCGCAACCGGCTCACCGCCGTCACCGGCGTCACCCTGTCCGCCGCGCTGGTCTTCGACCACCCGACCCCCGCCGACGTCGCCGTGCACCTGCGCGACCGGGTCCTCGGGGCCGGGCAGCCGGTGCCCGCGACCCAGGAGAAGGCCGCGGCGGCGGAGGACGACCCGGTCGTCATCGTCGGCATGGCCTGCCGGCTGCCCGGCGGCGTGGTCTCCCCGGACGACCTGTGGGACCTGGTCCGCGACGGCGTGGACGCGGTCGGCGAGTTCCCCGACGACCGCGGCTGGGACATCGACGCCCTCTACTCCGAGGACGCCGAACGCCCCGGCACCTCCTACACCCGCCACGGCGGATTCCTCGACCGGGCCGCCGACTTCGACGCCGCCTTCTTCGGGATCTCCCCCCGCGAGGCCCTCGCCACCGACCCCCAGCAGCGACTCCTCCTGGAGACTGCGTGGGAGGCGCTGGAGAGCGCGGGCGTCGACCCGCAGGCCCTGCGCGGCAGCCGGACCGGCGTGTTCGCCGGCGTGATGTACCACGACTACGCGCCCCGGGTCCGTGACGTGCCCGCCGAACTGGAGGGCTGGCTGAGCAACGGCACCGCCGGGAGCGTCGCCTCCGGACGCATCTCCTACACCTTCGGTTTCGAGGGCCCGGCCGTCACCGTCGACACCGCGTGCTCCTCCTCGCTGGTGGCCCTGCACCTGGCCGCGCAGTCGCTGCGTGCGGGGGAGTGCGACCTGGCTCTCGCGGGCGGTGTCGCCGTGATGTCGACGCCGACCACGTTCGTCGAGTTCAGCCGCCAGCGCGCCCTGTCCGCCGATGGCCGCTGCAAGGCGTACGCGGCGGGTGCCGACGGCACCGGCTGGGCCGAGGGTGTGGGCCTGCTCCTCGTCGAACGCCTCTCCGATGCCCGGCGCCTCGGACACGAGGTGCTCGCGGTCGTGCGCGGCTCCGCGGTGAACCAGGACGGGGCCTCCAACGGTCTGACCGCGCCCAGCGGACCGGCCCAGCAGCGCGTCATCCGCCAGGCCCTGGCCGCGAGCGGACTCGGTCCCGCCGACGTCGACGCCGTCGAGGGCCACGGCACCGGCACCACCCTCGGCGACCCCATCGAGGCGGAGGCACTGCTCGCCGTCTACGGACAGCGGTCCGACACCGCGCGGCCCCTGTGGCTGGGCTCCCTGAAGTCGAACATCGGGCACACCCAGGCCGCCGCCGGTGCCGCCGGGGTCATCAAGATGGTCCAGGCGATCCGCCACGGCATCCTGCCCAAGACCCTCCACGTGGACGAGCCGTCCCCGCACGTCGACTGGGCCTCGGGCGCCGTCGAACTCCTCACCGAGGCACAGGAATGGCCCGCGGCCGGCCGGCCGCGCCGCGCCGCGGTCTCCTCCTTCGGCGTGAGCGGCACCAACGCCCACGTCATCCTCGAAGCCCCGCCCGCCGCACCCGCCGTTCCCGAGCGCGGGGACACCCCCGCCGAACTGCCCTGGGTGCTCTCCGCCCGCGGCTCCACCGCGCTGCGCGGCCAGGCCGAACGGCTCGCCGCCCATCTCGACGGCACCGGACACGACCCGGTCGACGTCGCGCACTCCCTGGCCGTCACCCGTGCGGCCCTGGACGAGCGGGCCGTCGTGATCGGCGACCCCGGTCCGGCACTCGCCGCCCTCGCGGCCGGTGAGTCCGCACCGGGCCTGGTCCGTGGCCGCGCCGACACCGACGGCCGGACCGTGTTCGTCTTCCCCGGCCAGGGCTCCCAGTGGGCCGGCATGGCCGTCGAACTCCTCGACACCGCACCGGCGTTCGCCGACCGCATCGAGGAGTGCGCGCAGGCCCTCGCCCCCCACACCGACTGGAACCTGCTCGACGTGCTGCGCGGCACCGAGGGCGCACCCGGCCTCGACCGGGTCGACGTCGTCCAGCCCGTGCTGTGGGCGGTGATGGTGTCCCTCGCCGAGCTGTGGGCCTCCCTCGGGGTGCGCCCCGACGCGGTGGTCGGCCACAGCCAGGGCGAGATCGCCGCCGCCACCGTCGCCGGCGGCCTCACCCTGGACGACGGCGCCCGTGTCGTCGCCCTGCGCAGCCGCGCCCTGACCGCCCTGTCCGGGCGAGGTGGCATGGCGTCGGTCACCCTGCCCGCCGAGAAGGTCGCCGAACACATCGCCGAGCGCTGGCCCGAGCAGCTGTCGGTTGCCGTCGTCAACGGCCCCGGCTCGGTGGTCGTCTCCGGCGACACCGACGCCCTGGACGAACTCGTCGCCGCCTACCAGGCACAGGACGTCCGGGCCCGGCTCATCCGCGTCGACTACGCCTCGCACTGCGCCCACGTCGACGCGCTGCGCGACGAACTCCTCGACCTGCTCGGCCCGGTACGGCCCCGCACCGGCACCGTGCCGCTGCTGTCCACCGTGACCGGCGAGTGGCAGGACACCGCCGGGCTCGACGCCGCCTACTGGGTCGCCAACCTGCGGCGGACGGTCCGCTTCGAGGAGGCCACCCGCGCCCTCGCCGACACCGGGCACACCACGTTCGTCGAGATCAGCCCGCACCCGGTGCTCACCGTTCCGCTCCAGGAGACCCTGGAGTCCGCGGGCGTCGCCCGCACCACGGTCACCAGCGGCACCCTGCGCCGCGACGAGGGCGGCCTGCGCCGCTTCCTCACCTCGGCCGCCGAACTGTACGTGCGCGGCACGGCCGTCGACTGGGCGGAGGCCCTCGCGCCCGCCGCACCGCGCCGGGTCCAGCTGCCGACGTACGCCTTCCAGCGGCGGCGGTACTGGCTGGACGCGGAGGTCACCAACACCACGGTGGTCAGCGTGGCCGCCGCGGCCGATCCGCTGGCGGAGGAGGCCCAGGAGCCCGCCTGGACCCGGCGGCTCGCCGCGCTGCGGGGAGAGGAGCGGGTCGCGGCCCTCGCCGAACTGATCCGCGCCGAGGCCGCCGTCGTCCTCGGGCACACCGACGGCACCGCTGGCGTGGAGGCCGACCGTGCCTTCCGTGACCTCGGGTTCAGCTCCCTGTCCGCCGTCGAGCTCCGCAACCGGATCGGTGCGGCGGTCGGCCTGGACATCCCCGCCACCCTCGTCTTCGACTACCCGACCCCGGCCGACATCGCCACCCATCTGGCCGGACAGCTCCCGGTGGACGACGGGCACGCCCCCACGGTCGAGGCCTCGCTCGCCGCACTGGAGGAGGCGCTCACCACCGGCGCCGACCCGGACGGGGTCCTGGCCCGGTTGCTCTCGCTGGTCGGCCGCTTCGACGCGGGCGCACCGGCCGGCGGCGCCGTCGCCGACGGTCTGGACATCGACCTCGACTCGGCCAGCGACGAGGAGCTGTTCCGCCTCGTCGACGACAACGCCGGATCGCACTGAGCCGGATCGCACTGAGCCGGGTGGTGCCGGCCGGCGGGGGGAACCGCCGGCACCACCCTCCCGGCCCGCCCCTGCCGTCCGGCTCCGCCCTAGCCCCCTCCACCCCAGTCCACCGAGTTCCAGCAGACGGGAAGGTACGACCCCGATGGCCACCGAGCAGCAGCTCCGCGACTATCTGAAGCGCGCGCTCACCGACGTCAGGCAGGCCAACCAGCGGCTGAAGGACATCGAGGAGAGCCGACGCGAACCCATCGCCGTCATCGGCATGGCCTGCCGGCTGCCCGGCGGCATCGCCTCCCCCGAGGACCTGTGGGACCTCGTCCGCGACGGCGGGGACGCCATCAGCGAGTTCCCCGACGACCGGGGCTGGGACCTCGACGCCGTCTACGACCCCGACCCCGAACGCACCGGCACCTCCTACACCCGGCACGGTGGGTTCCTCGACACCGTCGGCGACTTCGACGCCGAGTTCTTCGGCATCTCCCCGCGCGAGGCCCTCGCCACCGACCCGCAGCACCGGCTGCTGCTGGAGTCCGCCTGGGAGGCCTTCGAACGTGCCGGGATCGACCCGCGCGCCCTCAAGGGAAGCCGCACCGCCGTCTTCGCGGGCATCGCGGGCGGCGACTACACCCCCCGCCACCTGGACGCGCCCGCCGAGCTGGAGGGATACCTCGGCATCGGCGGCCTGGACAGCGTCGCCTCCGGCCGGATCTCGTACACCTTCGGCTTCGAGGGCCCCGCGGTGACCGTGGACACCGCCTGCTCCTCCTCCCTGGTCGCCCTGCACCTCGCCGCCCAGTCGCTGCGCTCCGGCGAGTCGGACCTGGCGCTGGCCGGCGGCGTCAGCGTGATGTCCACCCCGCAGGCGTTCGTGGAGTTCGCCCGCCAGCGCGGGCTGTCCGCGGACGGCCGCTGCAAGGCCTTCGGCGCCGGGGCGGACGGCACCGGCTGGGCGGAGGGGGTGGCCCTGCTCCTCGTCGAGCGGTTGTCCGACGCCCGGCGGCTCGGCCACCCCGTGCTCGCCGTGCTGCGCGGCTCCGCCGTCAACCAGGACGGTGCCTCCAACGGCCTCACCGCACCCAACGGCCCGTCCCAGCAGCGGGTCATCCGGCAGGCCCTCGACGCCGCCGGGCTCCAGCCGTCGGACATCGACGCCGTCGAGGCGCACGGAACTGGGACCTCCCTGGGCGACCCCATCGAGGCGCAGGCCATCCTGGCGACGTACGGGCAGCAGCGCGACGCCGACCGGCCGCTGTGGCTGGGCTCCCTGAAGTCGAACATCGGCCACACCCAGGCCGCCGCCGGCGCCGCGGGCGTGATCAAGGTGATCCAGGCGATCCGGCACGGCGTCCTGCCCCGCACGCTTCACGCCGACGAGCCCACCCCGTTCGTCGACTGGAACGCGGGCGCCGTCCGGCTGCTGACCGAGCCGCGGCCCTGGCCCGACACCCCGGACGGCGCCGACGGCTCCGAGGACGCCCAGGACACCGCTCACCGTCCGCGCCGCGCCGGGGTCTCCGCGTTCGGCGCGAGCGGCACCAACGCCCACGTCATCATCGAGGCAGCGCCCTCCGTCGAACCGGTCGTCGAACCGGCCACCGAACGGGCTGCCGAACGGGCCGCCGAACCGGTCACCGTGGCCGGCGGGCCCCTCCCGTTCGTCCTCACCGCGCACACCCCCGACGCCCTGCGCGGCCAGGCCGCCCGGCTCGCCGACCATCTGACGCGCCATCCGGCCCGCCCCGTCGACACCGCCCTGTCCCTGCTCACCACCCGAGCCCCGCTCAAGGAACGCGCCGTGGTCGTCGCCGAGGAGCACGACGAACTCGTCGCCGCGCTGCGGGAGATCGCCGACCCCGCCGCCACCCCCGACACCGTCACGGCGGGCGGCGGCACCCTCGCCGTCCTGTTCACCGGCCAGGGGAGTCAACGCGCGGGCATGGGAAGGCAGTTGTACGCCACCTACCCGGCCTTCGCGGACGCCTACGACGCCGTTGCCGCCGCCCTGGACCCGCAGCTGGAGCGGCCCATCGCCGAGGTGACCGCCACCGGCACCCGGCTGGACGACACCGAGTACACCCAGCCCGCCCTCTTCGCCCTCGAAGTGGCCCTGTTCCGGCTCTACGAGTCCTGGGGCATACGCCCCGACCATGTCGCCGGGCACTCCATCGGCGAGCTGGCCGCAGCCCACGTCGCCGGAGTGCTCGAACTCCCGGACGCAGCCGCGCTCGTCGCCGCCCGCGCCCGGCTGATGCAGCAACTCCCCGGCGGCGGAGCCATGGTGGCCGTCTCCGCCACCGAGGAAGAGGTGCGCGCCGAACTCGCCCACCTCACCGGCCAGGTGGACATCGCCGCCGTCAACGGCCCCACCTCCGTGGTCATCTCGGGCGACACCGCCCCGGCCCTCGCCGTCGCCGCCCGCTTCGCCAACCAGGGCCGGCGCACCCGCCGACTCACGGTCAGCCACGCCTTCCACTCCCCGCACATGGACGACATGCTCACCGACTTCGCGCGGGTGGCGAAGGGCCTCACCTACCACCCGCCGCGCATCCCGGTCATCTCGGACACGACCGGCCGCGTCGCCACCACCGAGGAGATCACCAGCGCCGAGTACTGGGTCGGCCACGTCCGAGGAGCCGTCCGCTTCGCCGACGTCGTCCGCACCCTGGACTCCCTCGGCACGGGCACCTACCTCGAACTCGGCCCGGACAGCACCCTCACCACCCTCGTCCGCGGCACCCTCCCGGACGCGTTCGCGCTGCCCGCGCTGCGCCGCGACCACGACGAGGCGCGGACCACGATCGCCGCGCTCGGGCAGCTGCACGGCCGGGGCCGCCCCGTCGACTGGCCCGTCCTCTTCGCCGGCCGGGACGCCCACCGCACCGACCTGCCCACCTACGCCTTCCAGCACCGCCGCTACTGGCTGGAACCCGGTACGGGCGGCCGGCCCACCGGCCTGGGCCTGGAGCCGGTCGCCCACCCGCTGCTCGCCGCCGCCGTCCCCCTGCCCGACACCGACGCCGTCCTGCTCACCGGCAGCCTGTCGCTGCGCACCCACCCCTGGCTCTCCGGGCACGCCGTCCAGGGCACCGTCATCGTCCCCGGCACCGCGCTCCTCGAACTCGCCCGCCGGGCGGGGCAGGAGACCGGCACCGAGACCGTCGCCGAACTCGTCGTCGAGGCACCGCTGGTGCTCCCGGCGCACGGCGCCGTACGCCTCCAGGTCGAGGTCGGCGCGGCAGCGGCGGACGGCGCCCGCGAGGCCGTCATCCGCTCCCTGGCACCGGGAGCCGACTGGACCCGGCACGCCACCGCGACCCTCGCCGCCCAGGCACCCGGCACCCCCGCCGACCTCACCGCGTGGCCGCCGCCCGGCGCCGCCCCGCTCCCGGTGGACGGCGTCTACGCCGAACTGGCCGCTTCCGGCCTGGAGTACGGCCCGGCGTTCCGCGGGCTGCGTGCCGCCTGGAAGGACGGCGACACCTTCTACGCGGAGGTCGAACTGCCCGAGCCGCAGCACGCCGACGCCGCTCGGTTCGGCCTCCACCCGGCACTGCTGGACGCCGCCGTGCACCTCACCGCGTACGACGACCTGACCGCCGTGCCGGAGGGCTTCAGCAGGCTGCCCTTCGCCTACTCGGACGTCCAGCTGCACGCGGACGGCGCGACCGCCCTGCGGGTCCGCCTCTCCCGCACCGGCCCCGACACCCTCGCCGCCGACCTCGCCGACGGGTCCGGCGCCCCTGTCGCCACCGTCGGCGCGCTGCACGCCCGGCTGGTCTCCGCCGCCCAGCTCGCCGCCGCCCGCAGTGCCCACCCGGACTCCCTGTTCCACGAGGTGTGGCGGGAACTGCCCGTCACCGCCGCCGCACCGGTGCCCGCACCGGAGGTCGTGGACCTGCCGGTCGCGGACGGCGGTGACACACCCGCCCGGCTGCGCACCGCGCTGGCCGCCGCACTGGACACGCTGCGCGAGCGGGAGCAGGCCCCCGGACCGCTGGCGGTCGTGGTGCGCGGCGCCCGGTCCGTGCGCGACACGGACCGGATCGACCCGGTCGCCGCAGCCGTATGGGGGCTGCTGCGCTCCGCGCAGGCGGAACAGCCCGACCGGTTCCTGCTGGTCGACACCGATTCCGCCGTCCCGGAGCAGGCCCTGACCGCGGCCCTCGCCGCCGGTGAGACCCAACTCGCCCTGCGCGACGGCACCGCCTACGTCCCCCGCCTCGACCGCGTGACCGAGAGCGGGTCAGAGGACGAGGCCGGAACCGTCTGGAACCCCGAGGGCACCGTCCTCATCACCGGCGGCACCGGCACCCTGGGCGGCGCGCTCGCCCGCCACCTGGTCACCCGGCACGGCGTCCGCCACCTCCTGCTGCTCTCCCGGGCCGGACAACACGCCGAAGGGGTGGCCGAGCTGACGGCCGCCCTCACCGCGGAGGGCGCCGAGGTCACCGTGGCCGCCGCCGACACCGGGGACCGCGAAGCCCTCGCGGCGGTCATCGCCGGCATCGACCCCGCCCACCCGCTGACCGCCGTGGCGCACACCGCGGGCGTCGTCGACGACGCACTCGTCGGCGACCTCACCCCCGAGCGCCTCGACACCGTGCTGCGCCCCAAGGCGGACGGCGCCTGGCATCTGCACGAACTGACCGCGGACCTCCCGCTCGACGCCTTCGTGCTGTACTCGTCGGTCGCCGCCCTGTTCGGCGGCCCCGGCCAGGGCTCCTACGCCGCCGCCAACACCTTCCTTGACGCGCTCGCCGCCCACCGACGGGCCCAGGGACTGCCCGCCCACTCCCTGGCCTGGGGCCAGTGGGAACAGCCCAGCGGCATCACCGGCCACCTCACCGACGCCGACCTGGCCCGAGCCCGCCGCGCCGGCCTGCGCCTCATCCCCACCGACCGGGGCACCGAACTCCTCGACCGCGCCCTCGGCCTGTCGGCCGCCCACCTCGTGCCCGCGCCCCTGGACCTGCGGGCACTGGGCGCGGCCCAGCCGGTCCCCGCGCTGCTGCGGGGCCTGGTGCGCCCCGCACGCCGCACCGCCCGCTCCGGCGCCGAGGGACCCACCCTCGCCGCGCGGATCGCCGGCCACGAGGGCGATGCACGCCGTGCGATCCTCGTCGACCTCGTCCGGGAGGAGGCCGCCGCCGTCCTGTCGGCCCGGCCCGACGGGGTCACCGCGGGAGCGCACTTCAACGACCTGGGACTGGACTCCCTGGCCGCCGTGGAACTGCGCAACCGCCTCACGGCCGTCTCCGGACTGCGGCTGTCCGCCACCGTCACCTTCGACCACCCCACCCCCGCCGACCTGGCCGCCCACGTCGACGACCTGCTCGGCACGGCCCCCGAGCAGCAGACCACCGCCGCGCCCGCGCCCCGCGAGGACGCCGACGACCCGCTGTCCGCCCTGTACCGGCGGTTCGCCGCCGAGGGGAAGTTCCTCGACGCCTCCGCGCTCATCGGCGTCGCGTCCGCACTGCGCCACCGGTTCACCGCCGAGGAACGCGACCGCCACCGCCCGGTGCCGCTGCACCTGGCCCAGGGCGACGGCGAGACGGCACTGGTCTGCTTCCCCGCGCTCAGCGCGATCTCCGGACCCCACGAATACGCCCGCTTCGCCCGGGAGTTCCAGGGCGAACGCGACCTGTTCGTGCTGCCCTCACCCGGCTGGAACCCCGACGACCCGCTGCCCGACAGCCTCGACACGTTCCTCGCCCTGCACGCCGAGACGGTCCGCGAGACCGTCGGCGAGGACCGGCCGTACGTCATCCTCGGCCGCTCCATGGGCGGCTGCCTCGCCAACGCCGTCGCCGCCCGCCTGGAAGCGGAGGGACGCGGCCCCACCGGGCTCGTCCTCGTCGACGCCTACCCCATCGACAGCGCCCTGCGCGAGGGCATGGGGGACTGGTGGATGACCGCCATGCTCACCGGCATGGTCGACCGCATCGAGGCGTACGACATGGTCTGGAGCGACGCCAGCCTCACCGCGATGGGCGGCTACAACAACCTCTTCGCGCCCTGGCAGCCCGAGGCCCTGACCGCGCCCACCCTCGCCCTGCGCGCCGACACCCCGCTCAGGCACACCGTCATCGACCCGACCGGACGGCACGACTGGCGTGCCTACTGGCCGGTGCCCCACGAGACCGAGGACATCCCCGGCGACCACTTCACCCTCCTGGAGGACCACACACCCACCACCGCGGCCGCCGTACGGCGCCACCTGCACACGCTCGACCTGGAACACCGCACCAAGACCACCACCCTGAAGGGGAACTGACGATGACGTCCGACAGCACAACCGGGGCACCGGTAGCCCTGGTCACCGGCGCCGCCTCCGGCATCGGAGCGGCCACCGCCCGACTGTTCGCCGAACGGGGGCACCGGGTGGTCGCCGTGGATGTGGACAAGGCGGGCCTCGTCGCACTGGAGGACCTGGAGGGCGTGGCCACCCTCCTCGGCGACGTCGCCGAGGAGTCCACCAACACCGCCGCGGTACGCCTCGCCCTCGACCGCTTCGGGCGCCTCGACGCGGCGGTGCTCAACGCGGGCATCGGCGGCGCCGGGCCGCTGGAGTCACCCGGCGCGATCGACCGCTTCGACCGCCTCTTCGCCGTCAACGTCCGCTCCGTCGCGCTCGGCATCCGCGCGGCGGTACCCGCCCTGCGCGCGGCCGGCGGCGGCTCCGTCGTCGCCACCTCGTCCGTGTCAGGGCTGCGCGGCGATCCCGGCACCTGGGGCTACAACGCCACCAAGGCAGCCGTCATCAACCTGGTGCGCGCCACCGCCGTCGACTACGCCGCCGAGAACATCCGGATCAACGCCATCGCACCCGGCGGCACCGACACCGCGCTCACCGCCGCACAGATCGCCGACCCGGACTTCTCGGCGCTCATCACCGGCAGGATCCCCGCCCACCGCTGGGCCGACCCGCGGGAACAGGCCGAGGTCATCTGGTTCCTGACCTCACCGGCCGCCTCCTACGTCACCGGGGTGACCGTCCCCGTCGACGGCGGACTCAGCGCCAACGGAGGCATCCTGCCCCCGCCGCCGGGCCGCGCCACCAGGTGAGCCGCACCCACCCCCGTACCCCCGTGGACCACCCGCACCCCAACCCGCAGAGAACAGGATCAGAGATGAGCAGCAGCGAGCACGGCATCGAGGCCAACAAGGCGGTCGCCCGGCGCTACTTCGAGGAGTTCGTCAACGACCGCAGACTCGACGTCCTGGAGGAGATCGTCGCCACGGACGCCGCCGACGAGACCCGTGTCGGCACCGGCGGCAGCGGTACCCGCGAGGACTTCCGCGAGCACGCCCAGTGGGTGTGGGAGAACGTCAAGGACCTGCGCGTCGCCGTCACCGACCTCGTCGCAGAGGGCGACAGGGTGATCGTCTTCTGGACGATCGAGGGCATCCACGCCGGGAACATCTTCGGTGTCCCCGCCACCGGGAAACCCTTCACCGGCCGCAGCATCAGCACCCTGACCGTCCGCGACGGCCAGGTCGTGCGCTACACCGTCCTGCCCGACCGGCTCGGCATCATCCAGCAACTCGTCGACAGCCACCTGTGATCCGCACCGCCGCCCGGCGTCGACCCCCGCGCGGGGCTCGCCGCCGGGCGGCGGCATTCCCCGAGGAGCCCCGCATGTCCCTGCCCGCCGCCCTCACCCCCGCCGACATCGAGGAACTGCGCCACCTGCTGGCCCGGTTCGCGCACGTCTTCGACAACGGCGACACCGCGGCCCTGGAGGAGGTGTTCACCGAGGACGGCGTGATCGTCCTGGCCGGACCCGGCCGCGAGTTCCAAGGACTCGCCGCCATCAGGGAGTTCAACACCTCCCTCGGGGAGCGGTCACCCGACCACCACACCCTGGACACCGTCTTCCGCGTCGACCCGCAGGACCCGCACGGCACGGTCCGCGCCCACAGCCGCTACCTCGCCGTCCTGCCCGACGGCAGCGTCCACAACGGCGACTACCTCGACGTCCTCGTCCGCACCCCCAAGGGCTGGCGGATCGCGCACCGCCGCTCCGTGCCCCGCTACCCCGTACGGGTCCGCTAGGGGTTCGGTAGGGGCGTGCGGACCGGGCCGCCACGGCTACGTTCGTCGACATCCCCCCTCGCGTCACCCCGCGTCACCCCGTGTCACCGCGCGCCCGCCGCGCGACCCCCACGCCGTCACAGCGAGCCGGCAGTCCGCCGCGCGTTCCTTCCGCGACCCACCGGAGTTCCCTCATGCCCCTCGACCGCTCCCGAGCACTGGTCCTCACCGCCGTCGGCTCGCTCTTCCTCGCCGCCTGCTCCTCGGCCGCCGACACCGGCGACGCGAAGGACACGGCGGCCTCCGCCAAGCCGGTGAGCGGCGGCTCGCTCACCTACGCCGTGGACACCGAGCCGGTCTCCTTCGACATCCACGCCAGCCCGCAGGACATCACCGGCAACATCCAGCGCAACGTCTTCGACTCGCTCGTGTACCAGGACGCCAAGGGCACCTTCCACCCCTGGCTCGCCAAGAAGTGGACCGTCTCGGACGACCTGAAGACGTTCACCTTCGACCTGCGCGACGACGTCACCTTCCACGACGGCACGGCCTTCGACGCGGCGGCCGTCAAGGCCAACTTCGACCGCATCGCCGACCCGGCCACCAAGTCCCAGTACGCCTCCAGCCTCCTGGGCCCCTACAAGGGGACCACGGTCGTCGACGCCCACACCGTCAAGGTCACCTTCACCTCCCCGGTGGCCTCCTTCCTCCAGGCCGCCAGCACCCCCTACCTCGGCTTCTACTCGCCCGCCGCCATCAAGAAATACGGCGGCAAGCTCAGCGCCGGCGGAGCCGCCGACGTCGGCACCGGCCCCTTCGAGTTCACTGCCTACACCAAGGGCCAGAGCGTCACCCTCACCCGCAACGCCGACTACAAGTGGGCCCCGGACACCGCCTCCCACCAGGGCGCCGCATACCTCCAGACGCTCACCGTCCGCTTCCTCAGCCAGGACGCCACCCGCGTCGGCGCGCTCACCAGCGGCCAGGTCCAGGTCGCCGACCCCATCCCGCCCGCCGACGTGAAGACCCTGAAGGCCAACGCCGCCCTCCAGTCCCTCACCACCGACGCACCCGGAGCCAACTACGCCCTGGTCCTCAACACCACCCAGAAGCCCCTCGACGACATCAACGTCCGCCGCGCCATCCAGGCCGGCATCGACATCGACACCGCCGTCAAGAGCGTCTACTTCGGCGTCTACAAGCGGGCCTGGAGCCCGATCAGCCCCACCACCCCCTACTACGACAAGTCCACCGAGAACTCCTGGGGTTACGACCCCGACAAGGCAGACAGCTACCTCGACGAGGCCGGCTGGACCACCCGTGACGCGGACGGCTACCGCACCAAGAACGGCAAGCGCCTCAGCATCGAATGGCCGCTCATGCCGCAGCAGTACATCCGCGAACAGCGCGACACCCTCGGGCAGGCCATCCAGGCCGACCTGAAGAAGATCGGCATCGAGATCAAGCGCCCCCGCCTCGACATCGGCACCTACATCGAGAAGGTCTACGGCGGCAAGGAAGGCATCGCCGACTACAGCTGGGCCCGCTTCGACCCGGACGTGCTGCGCCTGTACTTCAACAGCGCCAGCTCCCCGCTCAAGGGCGGCCAGAACGCGACCTTCTACAAGGACGCCGACCTCGACAAGTGGACCGAGGACGCCCAGACCACCCTCGACGGACCCACCCGGGCGAACCTGTACGCCCGGACCCAGCAGAAGGTCATCGACCTCGCCACCGAGATCCCGCTGTACGTCCGCACCGCGACGGTCGGCGCCTCCGCCAAGGTCCACGGACTGAAGACCGACCCGAACACCTGGGTGAACTTCTACGACGCCTGGCTCGCCAAGTGAGCCCGACCCGCCTGCTGCGCGCGGTCGCGGGGCGCCTGGCAGCCGCACTCGCCGTGCTGCTGGGCGCCGCCACCCTCGCCTTCCTCACCCTCCAGCTCATCCCCGGCGACCCCGTGTCGGTGATGCTGGGGCCCGGGACGGCGGCCACCCCCGAGGTACGGGAGGAGATCACCCGCACCTACGGACTGGACCGGCCCGTGGCCGAGCAGTACCTCCACTACCTGGGCCGGCTGCTCGGCGGCGACCTCGGCGAGTCGTACCAACTCCAGCGCCCCGTCGCCGGACTCATCGGCGAACAACTGTGGCCCACCGTCCAACTCGCCCTGTTCGCCCTGCTGCTGGCCGTCACCGGTGCCGTCGCCCTCGCGGTGGCGACGGCCGGCCGCAACCGCGCGCTGCGCGCCCTCGCTTCCTTCGCCGAACTCCTCGCCGTCTCCACCCCCGCGTACTGGACCGGGATCCTGCTGCTCACGGCGTTCTCCTTCCGCCTCCAGCTGTTCCCCGTCGCGGGCGCCCAGGACTTCGCCTCCCTGGTCCTGCCCGCCGTCACCCTCGCGCTGTCCCTGGCCGGAGTCCTCGCCCAGGTCCTGCGCGAGGGCCTGGAGACCGCGCTGGGCCAGCCGTTCGCGGTGACCGCCCGCTCCCGGGGCCTCAGCCTCACCGCCGTACGACTGCGGCACGCGCTGCGGCACGCGGCGGTACCGCTGGTCACCCTCACCGGCTGGCTCACCGGATCGCTCCTCGGCGGCGCCGTCCTCGTCGAGACGGTGTTCGGGCGGCCCGGCATCGGCGCCCTCACCCTCCAGGCCGCCACCAACAAGGACATCCCGCTGGTCATCGGACTCGTCCTGCTGTCCGCGTCCGTGTTCGTCGTGCTGTCCCTCGCCATCGACCTGCTCTACCTCGTCATCGACCCCCGGCTCAGGACCCGCTGACCATGACCTCGACCACCGCCGCCCTCACCACCGCCGTCCGCCGCGTCCGCGCGCCCCGCCTCCCGCGGCCCGCGCCCCTGCTGGCCGGCACGGCCCTGCTCCTCATCGCGCTCGTCGCGGCCTTCCCGTCCCTGTTCACATCGGCCTCACCCATCGAGATCGACCCCGCGCACGCCCTGGCCGCCCCCGGGCCCGGCCACTGGTTCGGCACCGACCAACTGGGCCGGGACATCCTGACCCGGGTCCTGTACGGCGCCCGCGACTCCGTCCTGCTGGGTGTCGGATCCACCGCCCTCGCCATCCTCGGCGGCGCCCTCCTCGGCCTGGCCGCGGCCCTCGGCGGCCGATGGGCCGACCACGCCCTGACCCGGTTCGCCGACATCCTGCTCGCCCTGCCGCCGATCCTGCTCGCCCTGCTCACCGTCACCGTCCTCGGACCCGGCTCCGTCAACGTCACGATCGCCATCGCCGTGGCCTTCTCACCCGGCTACGCGAGGATCGTGCGCGCCGAGACCCTCGTCGTGCGCCGCGCCGGATACGTCGAGTCCGCGACCGTCCTCGGCCTGCCCCGCCCGCTGCTGGTCCTGCGGCACATCGTGCCCAACGCCCTCGGACCGATGCTGGTCCTCGCCACCGTCGGCTTCGGCTCCGCCCTGATCGCCGCCTCCGGCCTCAGCTTCCTCGGCCTCGGCCCGCAACCACCCTCACCCGAATGGGGAACCATGCTGTCCGAAGGCCGCAACTTCCTCGCCACCGCCTGGTGGATCGGGGTCTTCCCCGGCGCGGCCATCACCGTCACCGCCCTCGCCGTCAACGTCGTGGGCCGCCGCGCGCAGGCCCGCTTCACCCGGAGGACCGACGGATGAGTCTGCTCGACATCGACGGACTCGACGTCTCCTTCGGCCCCTTGCGCGCCGTACGGGACGTCTCCCTCACCCTCGACCGCGGCGAATGCCTCGCCCTGGTGGGCGAGTCGGGCTCCGGCAAGAGCGTCACCGCGCGCACCCTGGCCGGCCTCGCGGGCCGGGGAGCGGCCGTCACCGCCCGCCGCCTCGACTTCGACGGCACCGACCTGCTCACCCTGAAAGAACCCGGCTGGAGGTCCGTCCGGGGCCGCCGTATCGGCCTGGTCCTCCAGGACGCCCTGTCCTCCCTCGACCCGCTGCGCCGCGTCGGCGCCGAGATCGCCGAACCCCTGCGCACCCACCGGCTGCTGCCCCGACCCGAACTCCGCCCCCGCGTCCTGTCGCTGCTGGACGACGTGGGCGTGCCGGAAGCCGCCCGCCGCTCCCGCCAGTACCCCCACGAACTGTCCGGCGGGCTGCGCCAGCGCGCCCTCATCGCCTCCGCCGTCGCCGCGGGCCCCGATCTCCTGATCGCCGACGAGCCCACCACCGCGCTCGACGTCACCGTGCAGGCCCAAGTGCTCGCCCTGCTGAACAAGCTGCGCGGCGACGGCACCGCCCTGCTGCTCATCAGCCACGACTTGTCGGTCGTCGCGGGCATAGCCGACCGGGTCGCGGTCATGTACGGAGGCCGGATCGTCGAACAGGGGCCGGTGGGCCAGGTGCTGTCCGACCCACGGCACCCCTACACCCGCGCCCTCCTCGACGCGGTCCCCGCCACCCACGCCAAGGGCACCCGGCTCTCCACGCCCCTGCCGCCCCGCACCCCCGCCGGCCCCGACGGCTGCGCCTACGCCACCCGCTGCGCCCGGGCCGACGACACCTGCCGCGCCGCCCTCCCCGAACGCGACACGGACGGCAGCCTCTGCCACCACCCGCTCACCGGCCCGACCCCGCTGCCCGCCCCCACGACGCCCGCCGTCGCCGCACCCCGCGCCGCCACCGCCCCGCACCCCGGCGTGGCAGGGCGGCCCCTCATCGAGGCCGAGCACCTCACCAAGACCTACCGCGCCCCCGACGGCAGCACCTATCACGCCGTCCATGACGTCTCTCTCACCCTCGACCGGGGCGAGACCCTCGGCATCGTCGGAGAATCCGGTTCCGGCAAGACCACGGTCGCCCGCATCCTGCTCGGCCTCACCGAGCCCGACGAGGGCACCGTCCACTTCGACGGCACCCCCTGGACCCGGGTCCCCGAACGCGCCCGCCGCCCCCTGCGCCGCCGCGTGCAGGCGGTCCAGCAGGACCCCCTGGGCTCCTTCGACCCCCGTTACGACGTGGAACGGGTCATCGGCGAGGCGGTGGCCCTCACCGGCGACCGCGGCACCCGGGACCGCCGAGCCCGCGTCACCGCCCTGCTCGACCAGGTGGGCCTGCCCGCCTCGGTCCTGCACCGGCGCACCCGCGACCTCTCCGGTGGCCAGCGCCAGCGCGTCGCCATCGCCCGCGCCCTGGCCCCCGCACCCGACCTCGTCGTCTGCGACGAACCGGTCTCCGCGCTCGACGTCTCCGTCCAGGCCCAGATCCTCGACCTGCTGGACGACCTCCGCGCCGAGACCGGCGTCGCCCTGCTCTTCATCTCCCACGACCTCGGCGTGGTGCACCACATCAGCGACCGCGTGCTCGTCATGCACCACGGCCGGGTCGTCGAGTCCGGCGACGTCCGCAGCGTCTTCCACCAACCCGCCGACCCCTACACCCGCCAGCTCCTCGCCGCAGTACCCGGAGGCGACTTCGCCCCGGCCCCGGCTCCGGTCCGCAACTGACCGGGCTCCACCCACCAGGGAGTCATCCGTGCCCACCGCACCGCCCGACACCCCACTGCCCCTGGCCGCCGAGTTCCCGGTCGCGACCCACACCCAGTGGCGGCGCCTGGCAGCAGGCGTGCTGCGGGCGAAGGGACGGCACGTCACCGACGACACAGCCGAGGACGCCCTGTCCACCGCGCTGGAGGACGGGCTGCGCACCCGGCCTCTGTACACCGCGGACGATGCCGCGCCCGAGCCCGGTCTGCCCGGCTTCGCCCCGTTCGTGCGGGGTGGCAGGGCGGAGGGGAGCACGGTCGGCGGCTGGGACGTGCGCCAGCGGCACCAGGTGGCGGACCGGGACGCGGT
>NZ_JBIVDS010000013.1:0-154994 GCF_044747265.1 Streptomyces sp. NPDC090106
CAAGGAACGGACGCTTCCTTTGTACTCACCCGAGAGACTCTCTCAGGCTTTCCTCCGGGCTTTTCCCTTCGGTCTTGCGTTTCCGACTCTATCAGTGTTTTTCCGACTCCCTGACCACTCATCCGCAGACATGCAGAAGAGGACCCCGGGATAGGATCTGACAAGTTGGTTGCTGCCAGACAAGGACGCTTGATCGCGTCGCTCAGCCCCAGGCAGGAGTACGAGTGTACATGCGCCCCGGGAGCGCGTGCAAATCGATTTGGGATATGGTCTAGACCACTGCCCCGGGTCGGCTCTGCTCAGCGGCGGGTTCCCGCACGGAACCCGTACTTCATATGACATACCCTGCTGAACAGTGCGCCGTCCGGTACAGGCAGTGACGGCCCGTATAGATCTCCACCCCTGGGAGGTTTCCCATGACCACCGTGACGTCCCCTCTTAACGGACGCGCCATCGGCCTGGCGTCCGTTCCTGATCCGGTCTTCTCCGGGGCCATGGTCGGCCCGGGTACGGCGATCGACCCCGAGCGTGAGCCCTCCGAGGCCGTCGCGCCGGTGGACGGAGTCATCGTCTCTCTGCACCCGCACGCCTTCGTGGTCGTGGACGAGCAGGGGCACGGTGTTCTCACCCACCTCGGCATCGACACCGTGCAGCTCAACGGCGAGGGCTTCGAGCTGCTCGTGAACAAGGGCGACACCGTGACCCGCGGTCAGAGTGTCGTGCGCTGGAACCCCGCAGCCGTCGAGGCCGCCGGGAAGTCCCCGATCTGCCCGGTCGTCGCCCTGGAGGCCACCGCCGAGGCGCTCTCCGATCTGCGCGACGACGGTGCGGTGAAGGCCGGCGACAGCCTCTTCTCCTGGCAGTGACGTCGATGCCGTCCCCGGACGGCATCAGCACGGCAATAGTGGCAACCACCGCGGCGGCGGGACCCGCCGCACTATCGGAGACGGGTGAGATGGAAGCAACGCTGCGAGGCGTCGGTGTCAGCCACGGTGTGGCGATCGGCGAGGTCCGGCACATGGGGACGGCGGTGCTCGAACCGCCGGCCAAGCAGATCCCGGCGGACGAGGCGGAGCGCGAGCAGGGGCGTGCCCGTCAGGCCGTGGACGCCGTGGCGGCCGACCTGATGGCGCGCGGCAACCTGGCCGGGGGCGAGGCCCAGGCCGTGCTCGAGGCTCAGGCCCTCATGGCTCAGGACCCCGAGCTGATCGCCGACGTGGACCGGCGGATCGCCGTCGGCAGCACGGCCGAGCGGGCGGTGTACGACGCGTTCGCCGCGTACCGCGAGCTGCTGGCGGGTGCCGGTGAGTACCTCGCCGGCCGGGTCGCCGACCTCGACGACGTGCGGAATCGTATCGTCGCCCGTCTGCTCGGGGTTCCCATGCCGGGTGTTCCGGACAGCGACGAGCCGTACGTGCTGGTGGCCCGGGACCTGGCTCCGGCGGACACCGCTCTGCTGGACCCGACGCTCGTGCTCGGTTTCGTGACCGAGGAGGGCGGGCCGACCAGCCACAGCGCGATTCTGGCGCGGGCACTTGGCGTGCCGGCGGTCGTCGCGCTGCCGGGTGCCGGGGAGCTCGCCGAGGGCACGGTGATCGCCGTGGACGGCAGCACCGGCGACATCTTCGTGAGCCCCAGCGAGGAGAAGAAGGCCGAGCTGGAGGCCGCTGCCGCCGCCCGCAAGGCCGCGCTCGCCGCGTCGACCGGTCCGGGTGCCACGGCCGACGGTCACAAGGTGCCGCTGCTGGCCAACGTCGGCGGTCCCGCGGATGTGCCGGCCGCCGTCGAGGCCGGTGCCGAGGGTGTGGGTCTGTTCCGTACCGAGTTCCTCTTCCTCGACGACAGCAAGAACGCTCCGTCGGAGGAGAAGCAGGTCGAGGCCTATCGGCAGGTTCTCGAAGCCTTCCCCGAGGGTCGTGTCGTCGTGCGGGTGCTGGACGCGGGCGCCGACAAACCGCTGGAGTTCCTGACTCCTGCGGACGAGCCGAACCCGGCGTTGGGTGTGCGTGGTCTGCGGTCGCTGCTCGACCACCCCGATGTGCTGCGCACCCAGCTCACCGCGCTGGCGAAGGCCGCCGAGGGGCTGCCGGTCTACCTCGAGGTCATGGCGCCGATGGTCGCCGATCGTGCGGATGCCAAGGCGTTCGCCGACGCGTGCCGTGAGGCGGGGCTGCGGGCCAAGTTCGGTGCGATGGTCGAGATCCCGTCGGCCGCGCTGCGTGCGCGTTCGATCCTCCAGGAGGTCGAGTTCCTCTCGCTGGGGACGAACGACCTCGCGCAGTACACCTTCGCCGCGGACCGGCAGGTGGGTGCGGTGTCCCGGCTCCAGGATCCGTGGCAGCCCGCGCTGCTCGACCTGGTCGCGCTGTCCGCCGAGGCGGCCAAGGCCGAGGGCAAGAGCTGTGGCGTGTGCGGTGAGGCTGCGTCCGACCCGCTGCTGGCGTGTGTGCTGACCGGTCTGGGGGTCACCTCCCTTTCCATGGGTGCGGCGTCGATTCCGTATGTGCGGGCGACGCTGGCGAAGTACACGCTGGCGCAGTGCGAGCGTGCCGCGGCTGCCGCGCGTGCCTCGGACAGCGCCGACGAGGCGCGGGCCGCGGCGCAGGCGGTGCTGTCCGGCGAGTAACCGGGCGGGCCGGTCTCGGCCGTCGTGTTGTGGAGGGGCGTTCCACCTGGGGGTGGGGCGCCCCTCCGGCGTTCAGTGCTGGTGTGCCGGTGTCGGGCCGTCGGGGCCGATGTCCGGCGGTACGCAGTAGTCGACGTCGGATTCCGGGGAGATGAGGTCGCCGGACTCGGCGTCGGTGCAGTAGGCGTCGAAGACTTCGCCGGCGGTGAGGGGTTCGAGTGCTCCGCCGCGCAGTCGCCAGCCGTAGACACGGTCCGTGGTGCCGGGGGCGGTGGTGCGCATGACGAGGCCGCCGGGGCTGCGGGTGGCGAGGCCGACGGCGAGGAGCGTGGTGAATTCGAGGGCCTCGGCCTCGTCCAGGTCCGTGGTGCCCGAGGCGCCGCTGTCGGCGTGGAGGACGGAGACCAGGGTTTCCGGTGCCGTCGAGACGCTGCACACGAGGTGGCGGTGGCCCGGCGGGGCGCTGTCGAGGATGCGGACGAGGAGGCCGGAGGCGCGGACGAACGCGGCCCGGCCGATGTCCTCGCCGCAGGAGGCGCAGCCGCCGAGGCGGGCGAGGAGTGTGGAGGCGTACTCCCAGGTGGCCTGACGGATCGCCTCGTCGATGAGGACGGGGACGAGGTCGCTCAGGGGCTGGCCGTCGTAGGGGACGGTGGCGCCGGTGGTGGCGACCTCGGCGGTGAAGCGGGTGCGGCTGGAGGGGATGTCGGGGTCGAGGCCGCTGTCGGTGCAGAAGGCGGCGTACTCCTGGGGGTCGAAGAGGGCGACGGTGGTGTGGGTGCCTTCGGCCGCGCGTGTCCTGAGCAGTTCCTCGACCTGTCGGAGGTAGAGGGTGTGGTCGTCGAAGGTGAAGCTGCGGTAGCGGCGCATGGCCCGGAAGTCGTGCTCGTCGGTGAGCAGGCCGATGGTGCCGGCGATTTCGCGGCGCAGGACGCGTCGCATGGTCCGGTGGTCGGTGTGCGCCATGTTTTCCCCCTGAGTGCACGGTCGATCAATGCTCACTCACCGTAATCGGGGGTACTGACAACGGTCTCGGGGAGTGACGATTCGGCACGGCCTCGGGCAGCGGGCCGTGCCGATGTCCGTGCTGGTCAGCCGCGCTTTCGGGCGAGTTCCTCGTAGAAGTGGAGGAGGTCGAGGTTGTCGATGGATCCGGGGTTCACGGCCTTGTCGAGGGGAGTGCCCTGGAGGAGGCGTTTGACGGGGACCTCGATGCGTTTGCCGGTGAGGGTGTGCGGGACGCCGGGTACCTCGATGACCTCGTCCGGGACGTGGCGCGGTGACAGCTGTTCGCGGATGGTCTGTTTGATGCGGCCGAGCAGGGCGTCGTCGAGCACGGCGCCGGGTGCCAGGTGGACGAAGAGGGGCATCCAGTAGCCGCCGTCGGGCTGTTCGATGCCGATGACGAGGGATTCCCTGATCTCGGGCAGCCGTTCCACGGCCTCATAGATGTCCGCCGAGCCCATGCGGACGCCCTGGCGGTTGAGGGTGGAGTCGGAGCGGCCGTGGATGACGACGGAGCCGCGTGAGGTGACGGTGATCCAGTCGCCGTGGCGCCAGACGCCGGGGTAGGTGTCGAAGTAGCTGTCGTGGTACCGGCTGCCGTCGGGGTCGTTCCAGAAGCGGATCGGCATGGAGGGCATGGGGTTGGTGACGACGAGCTCGCCGACCTCGTCGACGAGGGGCTGCCCGTCGGGGTCCCAGGACTGGAGGTCGGTGCCGAGGCCGGGGGCCTGGAGTTCGCCGATGTGGACCGGGAGGGTGGGGACGGCTCCGGCGAAGCAGGAGCACACGTCGGTGCCGCCGCTGACGGAGGCGATCCAGAGGTCGTCGCGGACCTCGTCGTGCAGCCAGCGGAAGCCGTCGGGAGGCAGCGGGGAGCCGGTGGTGGCGACGCACTTGACCCGGGAGAGGTCGAAGTCGCGGGCGGGGTGGACGCCGGCCTTGCGGCAGGCCATGACGTAGGCGGCGGAGGTGCCGTAGAGGGTGGCTCCGGTGCGTTCGGCGATGCGCCACTGGGCGGCGGTGTCCGGGTAGCCCGGGCTGCCGTCGTACAGGACGATCGTGGTGCCGGTGAGGAGGCCGGAGACGAGGAAGTTCCACATCATCCAGCCGGTCGACGTGTACCAGAAGAAGCGGTCGTCGGGGCCGAGGTCGCAGTGCAGGCCGAGTTGTTTGAGGTGTTCGACGAGGATGCCGCCCTGGGACTGGACGATGGCTTTGGGCAGTCCGGTCGTGCCGGAGGAGTACAGGACCCAGAGCGGGTGGTCGAAGGGGACCTGTTCGAATTCGGGTTCGGTGTCCGCGCCGGTGAGGGCGGCCCATTCCAGGGCTCCCTGGGGGGCGTCGGTGCCGAGGAGCGGGATGTGGACGACCGCGCGGAGGGTGGGCAGTTCGCGGCGGAGTTCCTCGACGGTGTCGCGGCGGTCGTGCTCCTTGCCGCCGTAGCGGTAGCCGTCGACGGTGAACAGGACGACGGGTTCGACCTGCTGGAAGCGGTCGAGGACGCTGCGGGCGCCGAAGTCGGGGGCGCAGGACGTCCAGACGCCGCCCACGGCCGCCGTGGCGAGGAGGGCGACGACGGCCTGCGGGATGTTGGGCAGGTAGCCGCTGACGCGGTCGCCGGGGCGTACGCCGAGGGTGCGGAGTCCGGCGGCCAGGGAGCCGACCTGGCGGCGCAGCTCGGACCAGGTGACGGGGGTCGGCTCGTGCGTCTCATCGACATGGAGGAGGGCCGGTTCGTCCGCGCGGGTGGCACTGGCACGCAGGGCGTGCTCGGCGTAGTTGAGGGTCGCGCCGGGGAACCACTGGGCGCCGGGCATGGTTCGTTCGCCGAGCACGCGCGCGTAGGGAGCCGTGAAGCGGACGTCGAACCATTGGGTGACGGCGGTCCAGAAGGTGTCCAGTTCGTCGACCGACCAGCGGTGCAGGGCCGGGTACCCGCCGGCGGACGGGGCGCCGTGGTGTTCGGCGGCCCAGGCCTGGAACCTGGTGACCTGTGCCTGGGCGATGCGGTCCGCGTCTGGCTGCCACAGGGGCTGGGCGTTCTCGGTCGACATTGGGCGGCTCCCGGACTCTGCGCGTCGTGTGCGTCCTCCGCGCACGGGCTGGGGTGTGCGCGTGACGCGGCTGACAGGGACGATGCCATGTGATCGACTTCTGCACCAGGGCGCGCCACACATAGTCGGCGTCGTGAAGATGTGGTCCGGGCACGGGTGAACGGAAGTTGAACGACACACGCGTGCGGGACGGTCAGTGGCAGGGTGAACAGCATGAACGGTCGTGACCTGGTGCGTTCCATGAGGACGGTCGGTTCGGCGGGGGCGGCCCAGGGGTTGCGTTCCGTGCGGGCCGCGTGGCGGACGCGGCGTGCCGATGCCGCGGCGCTGCCGGTGCGCGGCGCCGAGCGGGCCCGGGTGCCGGGCCCGGTGCAGTCGGTGGAGCCGGGGCCGGGTGGCGGGGTGGTGCGGTTCAGCCGTTCCGAGCTGCGGATCATGGTGGCCGTGAACGGGGCCGTCTTCTGGGGCTGGGACGGGGCCGAGCCCGAGCCGTCGTACGCGCTGGCGGGGCGCTGTCCCGAGCCCGATCCCCGTGCGGTGCTGGAGCCGGACAAGGACGGCGGCTGGCGGGTGGTGGCCGAACGGGCGACGGTCGTGGTCTCGCGGCACGGGGCGATCGAGGTGAGCACGCCCGGTGGGGTGACCCTGCGGCGGGATCTCGCGCCGCGCTGGTGGGAACCGGCCGAGGGCGGCGGGGCGCGGTGGATGCAGCGTTCCGAGGTGTCCGCGGACGCGCGGTTCTTCGGGCTGGGCGGCCGGGCGTCCGGGCCCCGGCTGCGGGACGGGACGTACCGGCTGTGGAACACCGATCCCGGCGGTTCCTTCGGGGTCGGCGACGATCCGCTGTACATCACGATGCCGGTGCAGTTCGTGGTGGCCGACGCGGCCACGCACCTGGTGTTCCACGACACCTCGTGGGACGGCACGGTGACGTTGCGGGAGGGCGAGGAGGGGGCCGGTTCCGGGCACGACCGGGCGGGGGCCAGCGAACTGCGGATGAGCGGCGGTCCGTTGCGCTGCTGGGTGGTCGTGGGGACGCCCGCGCGCGTGCTGCTGGCGTGGGCGTCGCTCACGGGTGCGCCGGCGCTGCCGCCGACGTGGGCGCTGGGGCATCATCACGCGCGCCGGGGGTTCGGGGGCGAGGCGGAGGTGCGGCGGATCGTCGCGGGCTACCAGGAGCGAGGGCTGCCGCTGGACGCCGTGCACCTGGGCATCGGCCACTACGACGACCACCAGGTGTTCACCGTCGACCAGGAGCGCTTCCCCAAGCTCGCGCAGCTCTCCGGGGAGCTGCGGCGGGACGGGACACGGCTGGTGTCGATCGTCGATCCGGCGGTCAGGGCCGAGCCCGGGAACGCCGTGTACGACAGCGGAAGGGCCGAGGACGCGTTCGTGGGTGACGCGTCGGGGCGGCCGGTGCGGGGTGTGGTGTGGTCCGGGGAGTCGGTGTTCCCCGATTTCACGCACGCGCGCGTGCGTGAGTGGTGGGGCCGGCTCTACGAGGAGCGGCTGGGGCAGGGCTTCGCCGGGTTCTGGCACGACATGAACGAGCCGACCTCGTTCGCGGCCTTCGGCTCCAACACGTTGCCCCGCTCCGCGCGGCACGCCCTGGAGGGCCGGGGCGGTGACCATCGTGAGGCGCACAACGTGTACGCGCTGTGCATGGCCAGGGCGGCGTACGAGGGGTTGCGGGAACTCGCTCCGCAGGAGCGGCCGTTCGTGTTCTCGCGCTCCGGCTGGGCCGGGATGCAGCGCTACGGGGGGACGTGGTCCGGTGACGTGGCCACGGGCTGGCCGGGGCTGCGGGCGTCGCTGTCGCTGGTGATGGGGCTGGGGCTGTGCGGGGTGCCGTACTCGGGCCCTGACGTGGGCGGTTGCGACGGGAGTCCCTCGCCGGAGCTGTATCTGCGCTGGTTCCAGCTCGGCGCGTATCTGCCGCTCTTCCGCACGCACGCGAGTCAGCGCGCGGGGCGTCGGGAGCCGTGGGAGTTCGGGCCGGACGTGCTGGAGCACGCGCGCGTGGCACTGCTGGAGCGGCGCCGGCTGCTGCCGTACTTCGTGACGCTGGCGCATCTCGCGCGGCGTACCGGGGCGCCGTACGTGCGGCCGTTGTGGTGGGGCGGGCCGGAGGAGAGGGCGTTGCGGGAGTGCGAGGACGCGTTCCTGCTGGGTGACTGTCTGCTGGTGGCGCCGGTGCTCGATCCGGGGGCGGACCGGCGCGCGGTGCAGTTGCCGCGGGGGCGCTGGTACGACACGGCGACGGGGCGGGCGTACCAGGGGCCGGGGCAGGT
This sequence comes from Streptomyces sp. NPDC090106, assembly GCF_044747265.1. Lineage (NCBI taxonomy): Bacteria > Bacillati > Actinomycetota > Actinomycetes > Kitasatosporales > Streptomycetaceae > Streptomyces > Streptomyces sp. NPDC090106. The sequence goes on from NZ_JBIVDS010000013.1 coordinate 7,977, forward strand.
GCTGCTGGACGCGCCGCTGTCGCGGATTCCGGTGCTCGCGCGCGCGGGTGCGGTCCTGCCGGTGCGGGGCGAGGACGGCGGTCTGGAGCTGGAGGTGTGGGCCCCGGCCCGGGGGCGGACCGGGGGTGGTCTGGTCGTCCAGGACGGGGGTGACGGCTGGGACGAGCCGGAGATCGAGCGGTATGTCTCCCGCTGGCACGGCCGGCGGGTGGTCGTGGAGCGGGAGGGTGAGGACGGCGTGAGCGTGCCGCCTCACCCGGTGCGGGTGCGTGGGCTCGGGGCCGGTCAGGGCCTGTCGTAGGGGTCGGGCCGGGGGCCGGGCGGTGCCTGGCCGTCCGGGGGCGGGACCCCGGTCAGGTGTAGCGGCCCTCGAACCAGGCGCGTACGGCGCGGGTGTGGAGGGGGAAGGCGAGTTCCTCCGGGCGGCGCAGGAGGTGCCAGCCGTCGGTCTCGTCGGTCGCCGCCGAAGCGGGCAGGCCCTCGGCGGGGCGTTCCGGCAGGGAGCCGAAGAGCAGGAGGTGGCCCTGGGGCGAGCTCATCGCGTCGACGAGGTCTACGTCGCGGGCGGCGGCGTCGATGCCCGTCTCCTCCTTGAGTTCGCGCACGACGGCCTGGCGCCAGTCCTCCGCGTGGTCGATGAAGCCGCCGGGCAGGGCGATGCCCCCGCGCGCGGGTTCGATGGTGCGGGTGATGACCACGAGGGCGGTGCCCTGGGTGTCGTACACCGGCTGGAGCGCCACCGCGACGGGCAGCGGGTTGCGGTAGGCCACGGTCGCGCACGCGGGACAGGTGCGGGGCCAACCGGAAACGCCCTCTCCGAAGGGCGCTCCGCAGCTCGAACAGTGGGAGTCGCGCGCGGAGTTGGGGGTGGGGAGCTGAGTTTCGGACACGCGCGGACTGTATCCGATCAACGGAGGGGCGTCGTCCGGGGGCGGCTCAGTGTTTCCCTGAGAGGGACTTCCAGGACACGGGGAAGTCGAAGTAGGTGTCCGGGTGGAGCTCGGGTTTGAAGGTGTAGTGCCACCATTCCTCGGCGAGGTTGACGAAGCCGAGGTCTTCGAGGGTCGACTTCAGGAGGAGCCGGTTGGCGCGCTGCCTGCCCTGGACGCGCTGGTCGAGGGTGTGGGAGAGGGTGTCGAAGCAGTCGTATCCGGTGCCCATGTCCACGGAGTTGTCGGGGAAGCGCGCGTCCTGGGGCGCGTAGCAGGGCACGAGGGGTTCGCCGGGGCGGTAGGGGCGGGTGGGCAGGGCGGGGAGCCGTACGAGGGTGAGGTCCATGGTGGAGCCTCGACTGTGGCCGGATTTCTCGGCGATGTAACCGTCCTCGAAGAGGCGGGTCTTGTCGACGTCCGGGTAGAACTCGCCCTTCATGGTCTGGTCGTCGAGGTCCTCGGCCCAGCGGACGAAGTGGTCGACGGCGCGCTGGGGGCGGTAGCAGTCGTAGACCTTGAGGGTGTAGCCCTGCCGAAGAAGTCTGCGCTGGGCCTGGTGGAGGGCTTCGGCGGCGGGGCGGGTGAGGATGCAGAGGGGCTGTTGGTAACCGTCGACGCGTGTGCCGACGAAGTTGTGCGGGGTGAAGTAGCGGATCTCCTGGAGGATCGTGGGGTCCACGCTGCTCAGGGCCACGAAGTCCGGTGGCGCCTCGGCGTCCGGTGTCGCCCGGGCGGTCGTGGTGGTGGCGGTCGTCGCGAGGACGGCCGTGAGCACGGTGACCAGTCCGCGCAGCGCGGTGGGGAGTCGTGTCATGTCTCTGCCTCTGCCCATCTCCCGCCTCCCGTGACACACTTCTGACGTTCCGTCAGATCATAGGCCGGGGAGGAACCGTGTCAGGTGCGCGCACGCCCGTGGTGGAGGGCTGGTTCGCCGGCGAGGGGGACCGCTTCCACCTTCTGGGCACCCGCTGTTCGGCCTGCGCCTCGGTCTTCTTCCCGCGGGAGGACACGCACTGCCGCAATCCCGGGTGCGCAGGCGGTGAGCTGGTGGAGACGCCGTTGTCCCGCCGGGGGCGCGTGTGGTCCTACACGGACGGACGGTATCGACCTCCGTCACCCTATGTGACGAACCCGGAACTTCCGTGGGAGCCGTACGCGTTGATCGCGGTGGAGCTGCAAGCCGAGCGGATCGTGGTGCTGGGGCAGGCGGTTCCGGGGTTCACCGCCGCCGATCTCGCGGTGGGCATGGAGGTGGAGGTCGTCTCCGGCGTGCTCGACGGGGACGGGGAGACGGTGTGGACGACGTGGCGGTGGCGGCCGGTGACGGGGGTGACGGCATGACCGGTGAGGTGGCGGTGCTGGGTGCGGGCATGCACCCGTGGGGCAAGTGGGGGCGCGGTTTCGTCGAGTACGGGGTGGCCGCCGCGCGCGCGGCGCTGGCCGACGCGGGGCTGGAGTGGCGGCGGATCGACTCGGTCGTCGGGGCGGACACGGTCCGGGGCGGCTACCCGGGCTATGTCGCCGGGGCGACGTTCGCCAAGGCCCTGGGCTGGCAGGGGGCACGTGTCGCCAGCGTGTACGCGGCGTGCGCGTCGGGGGCGCAGGCGGTCAACACCGCGCGGGCGCAGATCCTTTCGGGGCTGGCGGACGTGGTGCTGGTGGTGGGGGCGGACGCCGCGCCCAAGGGGTTCTTCCGGCCCGCGGGCGGGGACCGGCCCGACGATCCCGACTGGCTGCGGTTCCGGGTCCTCGGGGCGACGAACCCGACCTACTTCGGGCTGTACGCGCGCCGTCGGATGGCGGAGCACGGGGACACCCCGGAGGACTTCGCGCGGGTCAAGGTGAAGAACTCCGCGATGGGGGCGGCGAATCCGTACGCCCGCTACCGCAAGCAGGTCACGGCCGAGGAGGTCGCCTCCTCCGCGGTCGTCGCCGATCCGCTGCGGCTGCTGGACATCTGCGCGACCTCGGACGGAGGAGCGGCGCTGGTGCTGTCCAGCATGGAGTTCGCGCGCCGGCACGGGGCGGCCGAGCCGGTGCGCATCCGCGCAGTGTCGACGGTCACCCCGCGCTACCCCAACACCGTGCTGGACCTGCCGGACATCGCGACGGACTCGGCGGTGGCCGTGGAGCCCGCCGCCGAGACGTTCCGGGAGTCGATCGCGCGGGCCGCCTACGAGGAGGCGGGCATCGGGCCCGAGGATCTCTCGCTCGCGGAGGTCTACGACCTGTCCACCGCACTGGAGTTGCAGTGGTACGAGGACCTGGGCCTGTGCGGCCGGGGCGAGGGCGCGAAGCTGCTCAGGGAGGGCGACACGACGCTCGGCGGACGCATACCGGTGAACGCGAGCGGAGGTCTGGCGTCCTTCGGGGAGGCCGTGCCCGCCCAGGCCATCGCCCAAGTCTGTGAGCTGACCTGGCAGTTGAGGGGCACCGCGGGCGACCGGCAGGTGAGCGGCGCGCGCGTGGGCCTGTCGGCGAACCAGGGGCTCTTCGGGCACGGGTCGGCGGTGGTGGCGGTGCGGTGAGCGGAGGGAAGCCGTCCGCGCGGGGGTGGGGCCGGTCGACACGAGGCCAGGGCTCGTCGACGCGGGACCGGCGCTGGCCAGGTCGGGTCCGGGCAAGCGCGTTCTGCACGCTGCGTGATCGCCCCGGAATCCTGTGTGAACGTCTCATGAACTGGGCTTGAGCGTGCCCGGGTGACGCCATCATGCTCCCGTGCGCTCCTGGACGGATACTCTCCGCTTCGCCTTCCAGCCGGTGGTCAATCTGACGACGGGCGGAGTCGCGGGGCTGGAGATACTCGCCCGCCCGGAGGCCGGCGACATCCTCGCCGAGGCTCGTCGCGATCCCGAACTCGACGGCGAGCTGGCCGTGTCGGCGCTGCGGGCGGCGGCCCGCAAGGAGACGCTGCTGCCGCTGCACATCAACGTCTTCGCCGGAACCCTCGCCGATCTCGGCGGGCTCGGCCGGCTGCACACGGCGGTCCGCGAGGCGGGCAGGCTGCCGTGGGAGGTCACGATCGACGTCGGGCCGCCCTTCACACACGTGCCGCACCAGGCGCTCCTGGAGGCCGTGGGCTCCCTGCGGAACGTGGGTTTCCGGATCTGCGCGGACGGCGTCGGGGACGGCGACCTCCCGCTGCGGCTGCTCACCGACCTTACGCCCGACCTGGTGAAACTCGATGCCTCGCTGCTGGCCCGGCCGGCCGCGGTGCGGGCGATGCGCACCCTGTGCGAGGGACTGGGGGCGCTGCTGGCGGTGGAGGGCGTGGAGACGGAGTCGCAGTGCGCGGCGGCGCTGGCGGCCGGGGCGCAGCTGGCGCAGGGCGAGCTGTTCGCGCCGCCCGCCCGGCTCCCCGCGGCGGACGTGTACGTTCCGCCCCGCTCCCCCGCCATGGCCGCACCGGCCCGCTCGGGGCCGATGGTGCGGGAGTTCGTGCGGCCCGCCGCGCTGCTGCCCGCCACCGCGTCCGCGGGCCGGGTACGGGCACTGCTGACGGGGTCGCCCGAGGTCAACGGCGTGCTGCTGGTGGACGCGCACGGGGTGCCGGTGCGCTCGGTGCACCGTTCGCGGTTCCTGCTGTCGATGTCGGGCCGCTACGGCCACGCCCTGTACGCCGACCGGCCCGCCGCCAAGCTGGGTGACGCGCCGCGCGCGGTCGGCGTCGACGCGACCGCCTGGGAGGTGCTGGACGTGGTCGCGGTCGGCGGCCGGGACCGTACCTCGGACGATGTGGCCGTCGTCGACCGGTACGGCCGGTGCGTGGGCGTGGTGCGCCTCGCGGACCTCGTGCGGACCCTGGCCGACACCCAGGTCGAGGAGGCCGCCGGGCTCAATCCGCTGACCCGGCTGCCCGGTTCGGACGCGATCACCGGCGAGGTGGACCGGCGGATCGCGGACGGGCGGACGTTCGCGCTGAGCTGGCTGGACGTGGACCACTTCAAGCGGGTCAACGACGGGGCCGGGTTCGCGGCGGGCGACGAGCTCATCCGCTCCGTCGGGCGGGTGCTGCAACGCGCCGCGTCCGACGGCACACGGGTGGGCCACATCGGCGGCGACGACTTCCTCGTCCTGGCCGATCCGGAGAGCCTCGATCCGGTGGCGGCGTCGGTGCTGGACCCGCCCTGGTCGGCGGGCGGGCTCCCGGTGTCGCTGTCCCTGGCGACGGTGCTGTGCGCGCCGGGCAGCGTCTCCGGCCACCGAGAGGCGGCGGCCTTCCTCGCGCCGCTGAAGAAGGCCGCGAAGGCGCTCAGCGGCGCGAGTTGGGTGCTGGGGCGTGCCGGTCTCCCGGGGCACGAGATCCTGCGGGGCGCGGGGACCGCGGCGGCTCCGGCACGCTGACGGGTCGCCTCCGGCGCGCTGACGGCGGCTCCGGCACAGTGACGGGTCGGCTCCGGCGCGCCGACGGCGGCTGCTCCCGCGGAGTGAGGGCAGCGGCTCCCCCGTGGTGACGGCGACCGCTCCCCCACCGCGACGGCCGCTCTATGCCGTCACGCCGAGCGCTCCCGTGCGGTGACGGCGGCCCTCCGGAAGCGGGGACCGCCGGCCTCCCGGAGCGTGGCTCCTCAACCGTTCGCGTCCGCGTCCTTGACGCTCCCTGGACACCGGTGAACACTTCCGGTGTCAGTCGACATCGCCGTACATTCTCGGCGTATCCACGCACTGCGCCACGCGTGCCCGGCTGCTCCAAGGGCCGCGCCACCAGGGGCGATACGACTGCGACGGCACGCTCGTCACGGACGCCGGGCGGGGCGCGGGTTCTCCCTGCCTTCGGCTGAAGTCGCCATGGGAAACGCACCCTGCACGCAGGGCCGGGGCCGATCGTCCCGGTCCGGGCCAAGGAGCCGCCATGAGCAACGCAGACGTCTTCGTCGGTGAGGTCATCGGCACCGCGATCCTGATCCTCTTCGGCGCCGGTGTGGTCGCCGCCGTCGTACTGAACCACTCCAAAGCGAAGGACGCCGGCTGGGTCGTCATCGCGTTCGGCTGGGGCTTCGGCGTGCTCGCCGGGGCCTACACGGCCGCGCCGCTGTCCGGGGGGCATCTCAACCCGGCGGTGACGATCGGCATCGCGATCGACACCGGTGACTGGGACCAGGTGCCCGTGTACATCGCGGGGCAGATGGTCGGCGCCATGCTGGGCGCGGTGCTGTGCTGGCTCGTCTACCTCGCGCAGTTCCAGGCGAACGCCGAGGACGAGATCGCGCAGCCGACGCTGGGGATCTTCTCCACGACCCCGGCGATCCGCAACCCCGTGGCCAACCTCATCACGGAGATCATCGCGACCGTCGGGCTGGTCCTGCCGATCCTCGCGTTCGGGCTGACGGAAGGGCTCGGCGAGTCGGGCACGGCGATCCTGATCGTCTCGTTCCTGGTGGTCGGGATCGGTCTGTCGCTCGGCGGGCCGACCGGTTACGCCATCAACCCGGCCCGCGACCTGGGCCCGCGCATCGTTCACGCCTTGCTCCCGATCCCCAACAAGGGCACCTCGGACTGGAGTTACGCGTGGATCCCGGTGGTGGGACCGCTGATCGGCGGGGCACTGTCCGGGGTCATCTTCAACGCAGCGTTCTGAAGCATCCGACGAAGGGGACGTCATGACGGACAAGTTCGTCGCCGCGATCGACCAGGGCACGACCTCGAGCCGTTGCATCATCTTCAACCAGGACGGCGCCATCGTCGCCGTGGACCAGCGCGAGCACCGGCAGATCTTCCCCAAGCCCGGCTGGGTGGAGCACGACGCCACGGAGATCTGGTCCAAGGTGCAGGCGGTGGTGGCCGGGGCGATCGCGAAGGCGGGGCTGCGCGCCGACCAGCTCAGCGCGCTCGGCATCACCAACCAGCGGGAGACGACGGTCCTGTGGGACCGCGCCACCGGCAAGCCCGTGCACAACGCGATCGTCTGGCAGGACACGCGCACGGCGGCGCTGACCCGCCGGCTGGGGGGCTCGGACGGGCAGGACCGGTTCCGTGAGCGGACCGGGCTGCCGCTGGCCACCTACTTCTCCGGCCCCAAGGCGGCCTGGCTCCTCGACAACGTGCCCGGGCTCCGCGCGCGGGCCGAGAACGGCGACATCGCCTTCGGCACCATCGACTCCTGGCTCATCTGGAACCTCACCGGCGGCACGGACGGCGGACGGCACGTCACCGACGTCACCAACGCCGGCCGCACCATGCTGATGGACCTGGAGACGCTCCAGTGGGACGAGTCGATCCTGGCCGCGATGAACATCCCCGAGGCGGTCCTCCCGGAGATCAGGTCCTCCGCCGAGGTGTACGGCACCGCCGTGGGCCAGCTCGCGGGCGTGCCGGTGGCGTCCGCGCTGGGCGACCAGCAGGCCGCCGTGTTCGGCCAGGCCTGCTACGACGTGGGCACCGCGAAGAACACCTACGGCACCGGTTCCTTCCTGCTGCTCAACACCGGCAACCGGCCTGTCCCGTCGAAGAACGGGCTGCTGACGACGATGGGGTACAAGATCGGCGGCGAGGCGCCGGTCTACTGCCTGGAGGGGTCGATCGCGATCACGGGCGCGCTCGTGCAGTGGTTGCGCGACCAGCTCGGCATCATCCGCAGCGCGGACGAGATCGAGGCCCTCGCGGCGAGCGTCGACGACAACGGCGGCGCGTACATCGTGCCCGCGTTCTCCGGCCTGTTCGCGCCCTACTGGCGCTCCGACGCGCGCGGGGTCGTCACCGGCCTCACGCGGTACGTCACGAAGGCGCACCTCGCGCGGGCGGTGCTGGAGGCGACGAGCTGGCAGACGCGGGAGGTCGTGGACGCCATGTTCCAGGACTCCGGCGTGCGGATCACCACCCTCAAGGTGGACGGCGGCATGACCAGGAACGGTCTGCTGATGCAGCATCAGGCGGACGTGCTGGACGTGCCGGTGGTGCGGCCCATGGTGTCCGAGACGACCTGTCTGGGAGCGGCCTACGCGGCCGGGCTCGCCACGGGCGTGTGGCAGGACCTGGACGAGCTGAAGTCGCACTGGCGCAAGGACGTCGAGTGGACGCCGTCCATGGAGGCGTCGGTGCGCGACCGCGAGTACCACAACTGGCGCAAGGCCGTGGAGAAGAGCTTCGGCTGGCAGGAGGACGAGGGGAACTAGTGCCCCGCGCGTGCGCCCGCGAGAGCGACACGCGCGCGTGGGCTTTCCATACGCGGCCCGTACCCCTGTCGGCGGGGGTACGGGCCGTCCTGCGCCCGGGGTCGCATGGTGGCCCGACCGGGGTCACATGGTGGCCCGCCCGGGGTCACATGGTGACGGTCTGGCGGCGCTTGGCGCCGTACTCCATCGCGTGCCGGACCACGCCGATGAGGACGTCCTTGACGGACTCCCGGTCGCGGGCGTCGCACAGGATGACGGGGACGTCGTCGTCGAGGTCGAGGGCGGCACGGACGTCCTCGACGGGGTAACGGGACGATCCCTCGAAGCAGTTGACGCCGACGAGGAAGGGTATGGAGCGCCGCTCGAAGTAGTCGATCGCGGCGAAGCAGTCCTCCAGGCGGCGGGTGTCGGCGAGGACGACTGCGCCGAGCGAGCCCTCGGACAGCTCGTCCCACATGAACCAGAACCGCTCCTGGCCGGGCGTCCCGAACAGGTACAGCACCAGGTCCTCGCGGAGGGTGATGCGCCCGAAGTCCATGGCCACGGTGGTGGTGCGCTTGGACTCGATCCCGGTCGTGTCGTCGACGGGACGGCCTGCCTCGGTGAGGAGTTCCTCGGTCCGCAGCGGCCTGATCTCGCTGACCGCGCCGACGAGCGTGGTCTTGCCCACGCCGAAGCCGCCGGCCACCAGGATCTTGAGCGTGACGGGCTCGACCGGAGGCTTGCCGCGCTCAGAACGCCCGAAGATCATTGGTCTCTTCTCCTGCTGACTGGGGGTGGGGCGACGGTGGTCCGTAGCCTCCACCGCCGGGGGTTTCGATGACAAGTACATCGCCGGGACCGACGTCGGCGGCATCGCTACCGCCGAGTTCGGTGACGGTCCCGTCGGCGCGTTCCACCCGGTTGGCGCCGAGCGCTCCGGGCCGCCCGCCGGCCATGCCGTACGGCGGGACGCGGCGGTGCTGGGAGAAGGCGGAGACGGTCATGGGTTCCAGGAACCGGATGCGGCGCACCGCCCCGTCCCCGCCGCGCCACCGTCCGGCGCCGCCGCTGCCCCGCCGGACGGTGAACTCCTCCAGCGGGACGGGCAGTCGCCGCTCCAGGACCTCGGGGTCGGTGAGGCGCAAGTTGGTCATGTGGGTCCGCACGACGGGCGCGCCGTCGAAGCCGTCGCCCGCGCCGGAACCGGAGGCGACGGTCTCGTAGTACTGGTGGCCCACGTTGTCGTTGAGGGGGATGTCGTCGGCGACGAGGGTGCCCATCGGTCCCCGGTGGACGGGGATGTGCGGGGCGTTGGCCACCAGGTTTCCGTCGGGACCGAAGCGGGAGAGGAGCTTGTGCGTGAGGGGACGGCCATCGGGGCGCCGGGCGACGATGTCGGTGGAGGTGCCGCCCCGGTCGGCCCGGAACCGCCAGCCTGTCCTCACGTCCGTATCTCCGATCGCACTGTTCGGCGCCGTGTCCGCGGGTCGGCGTCCCGCCGTGCGCGGATGGTCGTCGACGATCAGTCAGATCATAGCTCCGGCGCTCGCCGCGGGGAGCGTGCGGGGCACCGTCTCAGAGTGCTCTGAGGCCGTTGATCACATCGCGCAGGATGTTCTCGTCCGGCAGCTCGGCGGGCGGCACGGGCCGGTTCACATGGACGAACTCGGCGTCCACGAGATCGCCGATGAGCACCCTCACCACCCCGATGGGCAGGTCGAGTTCGGAGGACAGCTCGGCGACCGACTGCGGGGTCTCCCGGCACAGGTCGACGATGTCGACGTGCTCCGGGGACAGCGAGTGGTCGCCGTCCGGGTCGTCCGCCTGGGGTTCGGCGACGACGACCGCGATGAGGTCGAGGCGGTGCTGGGCCGGGCTGGTGGTGCGGCCCCGCGTCATGGCGTACGGACGGACCACCGGTCCGGCTTCGTCGTCGAACCAGTGGCTTCTTCCCTGACCGTCAGTGCTCATGCCATCCCACTACCCGCCCTGGGACACATCGGTGCGCGGAGCGGAGGCCAGATGTACGCCGACCCGCTTCACCAGGAGGGTCATCTCGTACGCGACGAGGCCGACGTCGGAGTCCGCGTCGGCGAGGACGGCGAGGCAGCTGCCGTCACCGGCGGCCGTCACGAACAGGAACGCCTCGTCCAGCTCGACGACCGTCTGCCGGACGCTGCCCGCGTCGAAGTGCCGGCCCACGCCCTTGGCGAGGCTGTGGAACCCGGAGGCGACGGCGGCCAGGTGTTCGCTGTCCTCCCGGGTCAGGTCCTGGGACGCCCCCGTCGCCAACCCGTCGCCGGAGAGCACGACGGCCTTGCGGATGCTTGCGACACGCTCCACCAGCTCGTCCAGGAGCCAGTTGAGCTCGCCGGACTTGCTGGTCGCTGTGTGGCCGGTCGCCTTCGGTGCGGTCATCGACCGTCCCCCTTTGTCGTTCCTGTTGGTGCTGTGCCGCTCTGGGCGTCGTCGCCCGCGGCGTTCTCCGCACGGCCGCGCTGCCAGCCACGCTGGAGGGAGGCCATACGGCTGCGTACTTGGTCGGCGTCCCGTTCGTCGGCTCCCGCGGGCTTCTCGGTTCGCGGGTCGGGGCCCTGCTTGAGCTGCGGTGCCAGGTTGGCCTGGCGCACCCGCTTGGGCAGTGGGCCGGCGCCGGGACCGCTCCGGCGCGGCTCCGCGTCGCCAGGACCGGTCGGCGAGCCGGGTTCGAGCGCGCTGTCCGGCTCGTCGGGGCCGGAGCCGCCGCTGGAGGCGATCTCGGCGCGGCGGGTGCGCTTGGGCAGCGCGGAGGAGCCGGACTCGTGGTGCGGTCCCTCGGCGGCGGCCGTGCCGCGTTCACGGCCGGTCACCGCTTCGGCGCGGACCTCGTCGGCGCGGTCGGCGAGGCCGGTGGCGCGGCGCTGGGCGCCGGTGGTCCGCCTGCGGGCGGGCAGCTGCGGGGTGTGGGCGGAGCGGGAGCGGCCCGGTCCGGACAGGGGCTCCTCGTCGGTGTCGTCACGGCGGGCGGGCTGTTCGGACACGGGGCGGCCGTGCGAGCTGACCAGCTTGGGGGTGCGGCGGCGGGGCAGCGGTACCGGCGCGGACGGCGCGTCGGTGTCGTCCGCCGCGTGCACGGCGAGGGAGGGCAGGTCACGGGCGTCGCCGTCGGCGGGTCCGTCGGTGCGGGCGAGGCCGCGGCGGGGGCGGAAGAGTCCGCCGCGTTCGCCGTCCTCGTCGTCGTCCAGGCCGCCGGGGAAGTCGTCGACGGCGTCGAGGTCGACGGGCGCCTCCAGTTCGACGGGGCCGTCCAGGAGGCTGCCGGACAGGCCGGACAACTGCACGGGCGCGTGGGCGAGTTCGGCCCGGCGCGCTTCCTCCAGCTCGGCCTCCTTGGAGGGCTGGGGACGGTCGAGCCGGAAGCCGATGCCGTTGGTGTCCGGGACGTCGTCCGTCAGGAGGGTGGCCGGGATGAACACGACGGCCGTGGTGCCGCCGTAGGGCGACGGCTGGAGGGAGACGCGGACGTTCTGCCGCTGGGCGAGCCGGCTGACCACGAACAGGCCGAGCCGGTCGGTGTCGGAGAGCTCGAACTCGGGTGTCTCGGCGAGCCGGAGGTTGGCGTCCAGCAGGGCGTCGGCTGCCATGCCGAGGCCCCGGTCGTGGATCTCCAGGGTGAAGCCGTTGGCGACGCGCTCGCCGAGCACCTGGACGGCGGTGTGCGGCGGGGAGAACACCGTGGCGTTCTCCAGGAGTTCGGCGACGAGGTGGGTGAGGTCGGCGACGGCCGGGCCGGTGACGGCGACCCGGGGCAGTCGGCGCACCTCGATGCGCTCGTAGTCCTCGACCTCGGCGACGGCGGCACGGACGACGTCCATGAGCTGCACGGGCTTGCGCCACTGCCGGGAGGGCGCGGCGCCGGAGAGGATGACCAGGCCCTCGGCGTGCCGCCGCATACGGGTGGTCAGGTGGTCGAGGCGGAACAGGTCGGCGAGTTCGTCGGTGTCCTCGGTGCGGCGCTCCATGGTGTCCAGGAGCGTGAGCTGCTTGTGCAGCAGGACCTGGCTGCGGCGGGCGAGGTTGACGAAGACCTCGGCGACGCCGGAACGCAGTTCGGACTGCTTGACGGCGGCCTCGACGGCGGCCCGCTGAAGGGTGTTGAGGGCGTGACCGACGTCGCCGATCTCGTTGCGGTCGTACTCCAGGCGCGGGACCTCGGTCTCGACGTCGACCTGTTCGCCCGCGGACAGCCGCCGCATGACGCTCGGCAGCCGGACACCGGACGCCTCGTGGGCCTCCATGCGCAGCTGGCGCAGATCGCGGATGAGGGCGCGGCCGATGCGCGCCGAGACGACGAGGGAGAGGAGCACCGCGATCAGTCCGAACACACCGGCGATGGCGGCCTTGACGATGACGCTCATGGCGACCGGCTGGACCCGGTCCTGAAGGCGGTCGCCCGCGTCGTCGTCGAGGGTGGCGAGTTCGGCGAGGACGCCGTCCGCGGCGGCGTCCCAGCTCTTGGCGCTGACGGTGCCGAGGGCCGCGGGTCCGGAGTCGCCGACGGACCGCTCGGCCGAGCGCAGGGGTGCGGTCGAGGCGTTCTTCCAGAACTGCTCGTAGCGTTCGCTCTCCGCCGAGGGCAGCTGGGGCAGGCTGATGTCGTACAGCTGGGTCCGCTGGGCGGCCAGGTCGGAGACCTGGCGGGTCTCGTCACGGGTGAGCTTGCCGACGACCAGGGCGGAGCCGAGCAGCGCGTCCTCGCGGGAGAGCAGTTCCCGGGCGCGGCTGATGTTGACGAGTGCGTGGGTCTGCCGGTCCATCTCCACGTTGTCGACGCCGTCGAGGGCGGACAGCAGCGCGTAACAGGCGTCCACGAGACGGTTGTAGAGCCGGAAGGCCTCGGCGCGGCTCACCGTGCCGTCCTCGGCGCTGACGCGCAGGGAGTCGACGTCGTCGAAGGCGTCCAGGACGGCGGTGAGGAGTTCCTCGCCGCCGGAGCCCAGTCCGTCGCGGGCGGCGGGGTCGCCCGCGTTCTCACGGACCTTGGCGATGGCCTTGTCGGAGACGCGGCGGGTGTCGCGGAGCGCGGAGAGCGCGTCCGAGGCGCGCGGGTCGGCGAGGTAGACGAGGCTCTGACGGCGTTCCTGCTGGAGGGCGCGGACGGCGTCCTCGGTGGGGTAGCCGATCTCCTGCGTGGCGGTCGACACCTCGAAGAGCTGGGTGACCGCTCGTCCCGTCAGGATCGTGGCGAAGCCCCAGATCGCGGTGAGGGAGATCAGCGGCACGAGGAGCAGTGCCACGATCTTCCGGCGGATCGACTTCCCGCGAAAGCGCATGGACTCCCCCAGCCGGTCCCCCGCCGGCCGGGGGTACACGTGTGCGTCAACAAACCGGGCGCGAGCCTACTACCGCAGCACAGGGAACTCGAAGGCCGGTTCGGGGGTTGAACTTCCGCACCGGTTCCACGAGATGGTGAGTTGTCCGGGCATTACGGGAGATTGCCGCCTGCCGCCGAACAGGGACCAGACGGGCCGATCCGGTCGGCGTGGTGCGCGAGTTGGCCAGAATTTTTCGCTTCTGGGGAATCTTCCGAGCGTGTCGCGCGTCCTTCTCTTCAGGAAATGGGGGGCGGAATCGGCCACACGAGCCGCATCCCGCAACCGGGCGGCGTAAAACAGCGCAAGCCGGGCAGCCACTGGGGAGCCCCGTCTTCGGACACGGGGCAAGGGGTCTGCTGGCGGTGGGGAGTGACACGGTGATGGGCACGGCGGAGCGGAGCGAGACACTCACGGAGGGCGAGGCGGCGCGGCTGGTGGCGCGGCGGAGTCCCGAGGCACTGGATCGCGACATTCCGGAGCGCGGACCGGGCGGCGGAGGCACGCACGCCGAGCGCGTCGAGGCCCAGGAGCGGCCCCAGTACCGGGCGTTGTGGATCGAGGAGCCCGCGCCGCGGCGCCGGATGCCCGACCCGGTGCGCACCTCGGCCGTGCGGGCGGTGCTGATCATCTCGGTGACGCTGATCCAGGCGATGGTGGCGTTCCTGTCGACGCTGGCCGGATCGTGGCTGGCCTTCCCGATGGTCCTCAGCGGTGTGGCGAGCACCGTGGTGGCGACCTGGGCCGTGCTCGACGTCTGGGTGACCCGCCAGGTCTGGAACCAGCGCAACGGCGTGGTGTCGGAGCCGAGCAGCACCGCTCGTGCCCTGCGCCGCGAGCGACGCCGGGCACGGCGACAGGCGCGGGCCGCGGAACGCGCGCAGGGACGGATACGGCGCCAGGGCGGGACGGGCCGGCTCTCCCACCCCTGACAGGCGTCTGTGCCCTCGCGACGGATCGCGGGGGCACGACGCTACGAGCTACGTCGGCGTGGCGCCGCGAAGCCGCGGGCGCGTCGAAGCCCCGGACGGTACCCGGCCACGGGTGCGTGCCCCTGCGAAGCCACGGATGCGCGGCCCTATGAGGTCGCGGAAGCCGGACGCTTGAACATCCGCGTCGCCGTGATCTCGCTGTGCACGGCGTCCTCGGCCTGCGGCGGCTGCGGCAGACCGGGCCGGAGATGTTCCTCCACGCTGATGTACTTGAGTCCGGCCCGCAGATCGGCGTCGTTGCGCAGCCGGATCACCAGCGGGAACTCCGCGAGCGCCGTCGTGTCGAACAGGCCGGTGGTGTAGAGGAGCTGGACGCCGAGCGCGTCCGACACGGCGCGCTGGAGCTCCAGCAGATACGTCGCGTTGGCCCGGCCGATCGGGTTGTCCAGGAACAGCGTGCCCGCGTGCCGGTGCTTGTCGCGGCCCCGGTCGTTGGAGCGCAGCGCCGCCATCGTGCAGTACAGGGCGATGGCCGCCGTCAGGAGCTGTCCGCCGGAGAACACGTCGCCCATCTGCCCCACGGGCACCCGCTCGGCGCGCAGCACGGCGTCCGGCTTGAGGATCTCGACGGCGATGCCCTTGGGCTGGAGCGCGGCGGCGACGCCCCGCAGCAGCAGGGACATGCCGTCGCGCCGCAGGTCGGAGTTCTTCTTCACGGCGGCCCGGGTCGCCTCGTCGACGACCTCGCCGAGCCGCTCGGTCAGCGTGGCCTGGTCGGGCTCCTCGAAGCGGATGCGCAGGAACTCCTGCCCCGACCACTCACCGAGCCCCTCCGGCAGCCGGGAGAGCCGCTGCGCGGAGCGCAGGGTCGCGAGCGCCGACTCGACGAGCCCGCGCAGCCGGTCCACGATCGAGTCGCGGTTGCGCTCCAGCTGCGCCAACTCGTCGGTGAGGACCCGCAGTCGGGGCGCGAAGGCGTCCGCCCACTTCTGCGCGTGCTCGGGCAGCGCGGACGCGGGCAGCTCACGGATCTGCTGGCGGGCGGGGGTGCGGACCTGCTCGTAGCGCGTGGAGTTGGCGTGCCGGACGAGGATGTCGCTCGCCTCGCGCACGGCGGACTCGGCGGCCGACAGATCGGCGGCGCAGCCGCGCAGCGACCGGCGGGCGTCGGCGGCGGACTGCCGGGCCTCCTCCGGGCTCCCGGGGTAGGCCTGCGGTTCCTCCTGTTCCTCGTCCGGAGTGTGCTCGCGGAGCAGGTCGCGCAGCATCGCGGCGATCTCGTCGAAGCCCGCGGCGGCGTCCTCGGCGGCCCGGTGGGTGTCGAGCAGCTCGGCGTGCGCCTCCCGGGCCTGGGTCAACGCCTCGGTGCGGGAGGCGAGTTCGGCGGTCGCGGTGCGCAGCAGCGCCTGGGCGTGCTCGGCGTCGCGAGGTTCCAGTTCCGTGGACAGCTCGGTGTGGGCCTCGCCGTCCTGGGGCGCGTGCCGTTCGGCCTCGCCGCGCAGTCGGCCGAGCTGCTCGCTCGCGGTCGACATACGGGTCTCCAGGAGCTGCACGAGCTCTTCCGCGCGGGCCGCGGCGGCCTGCCGGGACGGCCCGTCGGAGCCGTCGGGCGACTGGAGCAGCTGGCCCGCGCGCGTGCGGACCTTGTTGCTGAGCCGGTTCAGTTCGGCCAGGGAGGCGCTCTCGTCGCTCTCCGCACGCGCCTGCTCGGCCCGCAGGTCGGCGCCGACGCCGACCTTCTCGTACACCTGGGACGCGGCCCGGTAGGCCTCGCGGAGGGCGGGCAGCGATGTCCTGGAGGCGTCGGCGCCCGGGCCGGCGTCGCCGTCCGGCTCGGGCACGTCGTCCGGGGCACCGGCGATCTCGGAGCGCTCGGCGCGCAGCGCACGCGCGGTGCGGCGGGCGTCGTCGGCGGCCCGCTGCGCGGCACGCCGGTCCTCGTCGGCGGCCCGCGCGCGTTCCAGGCAGGCCTGGGCGCGGGCCTCGGACTCGGCCCCGTCGTCGGCCAGTTCACGGAGCTTGACCTGCCATGCGGCGCGCTCGCGCAGCCGGAAGGCGAGCCCGGCGAGGGCGTCGGCTGCGCGACGGGCCTTCTGGGCGGACTCCTGCCGTTCGTCGCGCACCTGGACGGCCTCGGCGGCCGTCTCGTCGGCCTCGGCCCGCGCGGTGCGCGCCTCGGTCAGCTCGGCCTCGGACTCCTCGGCGAACTCCCGTGCCTCCCGGGCGGTCTGCGCCAGTTCCACGAGCCGTCCCGCCGGGCAGCCGGTGCGCCAGGAGGCGAGCCGTGCCGTCAGCTCGCGGTCCTTGCCGAGCCGGGCGGCGAGCGCGCGGATCTCCTCGTCGCGCTCGGTGGCCCGCGCGCGCAGCGTCTGCCGTTCCTCGTCGGCGGCGTGCTCGTCGTGCATGGCCGGGTTCGGCGGGACGAGGAACACCTGGGCGAAGTCGTCGTCGGCCGCGTCGGCGGACGGGGTGGGCGCGAGCAGGGCGGCGGCCGTGCCGACGGCGACCGCGGAGCGCGGCAGCAGCGCGGCGTCGCTCAGGGCGGCGCGGGCACGGGCGTGCGTGTCGGGGTCGGTGATGATGACGCCGTCGACGAGTTCCGGCCGGGCGGCCAGCACGCGCGCGTGGTCGGCGGGGTCGACGGCCTGGGCAAGATAGCGCCAGCCGGGCAGCGCGGGGATGCCGTGCTCGCCGAGGTACTCCACGGTGGCCAGGACGTCGGGGCCGGGCGGCAGCAGGCCGCCGTCACCGAGGGCGCCGAGGATGCGGGAGTCGTCGGCGGCGGCGGTGCGCAGCTCGAAGAGGTGGCGTTCGGCGGAGGAGACGGCGTCGTCGAGGAGTTCCCGCAGTTCGTCGGCGTAGCGGTCGAGGTCCTCGGGGGTCAGGCCGCCGTCGTCCGGCGCGGTGGCGTCGGCCTCGCCCCTGGGGACCGGGACCGGCCCGCGGCCCAGGGAGGTCGTGCCGCTCAGGCCCAGCAGTTCAGCGAGGCGTTCCTCGCCCGCCAGCGCCTCGGCGAGCCGCCGTTCGGCGTCGTAGGAGCGTTCGGCGGCGCTCGCCGCGTCGGCCGCGCGGGCCGCGGTGAGTTCGGCGCGGGACTCGGCGGCGCCCGCCTCGCGCGCGTGCTCGGTGGCGTGGCGGGCGGCCTCCCGGGCGGTGTCCCAGGCCGCGACGGCGGTCTTCTCGGCGTCGCTCGCGGCGAGCGCGGCCCGCGCGGGGTCGGCGTCGGGGGCGCTGTCGTCGAGCCAGCCGGCCCGTACGGCCTCGGCGGTCTCCTGCTCGACCTCGGTGAGCCGCTGGCGCAGATGCCCGGCCTCGCTGCGTGCCCGCTGGGCCTCGGTGGCCGCGGCGGTGGAGTCCCGGTGGGCGGCCTCGCCGACCTCCTGGAGGGCGGCCGAGCGCTCCTCCTCCTCGTTGGCGAGGTTCTCGGCGCTCTCCGCGGCGCCGTGCAGGGCGCGTACGAGGTCGACGGCGGCCTTCGCGCGGGCGGCGAGCGCGGGGGCCGCGTCCCGTTCGGCCTCCTGGATCGCGGCGGACACGCGCGCGACGCGGTCGGCGGCGGCACGGTGGCGCAGGACGGCCTCGGCGGCCTGCCACGCGGAGTGCAGCGTCCGGGCGTCGGCCAGCTCGCGCTTCTGCGCGGCGGCGGACTTCTCGGCGCCGGCGAGCGCCAGGGAGGCGTGCCGGAAGGCGAGTTCGGCGGCGATCAGGGAGCTGCGCTCCCGGGCGCCGTCGGTGTGGGTCACGGCGTAGGCCGCCGCCGTGACGCGCTGGGCGAGGTCGGCGGCGCGCACCCGCTCCTGGCCGCCGCGCGCGGAGAGCCGGCGGGCCAGGGTCCGGGTGCGGCGCTCGGCTCCGGCGTGGACCTCACGTGCGCGTGTCCGGGCGTCGGCGGCCTCGACGATCCGCCCGAGGAGGTCCACCGAACCGGCGGTGAAGTCCCGTTCGGCGATGAGTTCGGCGCGGCGGCCCAGCTTGTTGCCGAAGCCGCCGACGAGGTCGGCGAGTCCGTCGGTGTCACGGGTGTCGGTGACGGCCCGCAGCAGCAGGTCGGTGAAGTCGGAGTCCTTCTTCACCGCGAAGAGACCGGCGGCCTCGCCCTCGTCGGCGTTCATCTCCCGCTGGTAGCGGAAGAGTTCGGGGTCCAGGCCGAGGTCGCCGAGGTGTTCGATCCAGCGGTCGTGGATCTCCTCCCAGTGCACTTCGAGGTGCGGATACGCCTTGCCCGCCTCGGTGAGGGCGTCCCGGAAGCCCTTCATGGTGCGCCGGCGCCCCTGCGCGCCGGAGGCGCCCTCGACGGGCGGTCGTACGGCGGTGGACTCGGCGACCGGCAGGTTGTCCAGCGAGAGGCCGGGGCCGGGCCGGAAGGAGTACCAGGCCTCGGCGAACTTCCGGGGGTCGTTGGAGACCTGCCGTCCGCGCCATTCGCTGGCCTTGCCGACGACCACGCACTCGCCGGTCAGGGTGTGCTGCCATTCCAGCGCCACATGGCCGCAGTCGTCGGCGAGCAGGAACTTGCGGAGCACGCCGGAGCTGGCGCCGCCCAGGGTGTTGCGGTGGCCGGGCAGCATGACGGAGAAGATCAGCTTCAGCAGGACGGACTTGCCGCCGCCGTTCTCCAGGAAGAGCACCCCGGCGGGCGCCGGGCGGCGCGGCGGGCCGACGGGTTCCTCCTGGAAGAACTCCGCCTGGGTGGGGGCGGGATCGGGCACGACGTCGCCCACACCCCGCAGGTCCAGCACGGTGTCGGCGTAGCGCGCACCGGCGGGGCCGATGGAGTAGAGGCGGACCCGGGACAGCTCGTACATGGCGGACTCTCGTAAGTCTTCGGCAGGTGGGGGGAGTTCAGTGGGCCGAGGAGGCGTGGAACGGCAGCCCGGCGTCGGCCGCCAGGTCCAGGTCGTCGGCGTTCTCGGCGGGCAGCAGGGTCGGTGTGCCGTCGGTCACCGGGACGACGCCCAGCTCCAGCAGTTCGGCCATGGCGGCGCTGCCCGCCATGTCGCGCACCTGAAGCTGGTAGCGGGCGGTGGTCCGGTAGGTGCCGCCGTTGTCGTCGCCGGTGCGCTGGAGGAAGCCGGAGTCGGTGAGGAAGGCGACGGCCTTGCCGATGATGCCGGTCGTCGAACCGGCGAGGCGGCGGGCGTCCTTGGTGGCGCCGGTGGCGCTGCGCCGCATCCAGATCCGCCAGGCGGCCTCCAGGCCGGGCGCGTCGGTCGCCGGGTCGGTGTTCTCGCCCGCCTCCTCGGCACGCTCCTCCAGCCGGCGGCAGGCCTGGCGGACGAACGCGTCGACGCCGTTGACGCTGACCCGCCCGATGTAGGCGTCGTCGGCGAGGTCCTCGGGGCGCGGGAAGGCCATGGCGGCGACCGAGAGATGGGCCAGTCCGTGCAGGAACCGGTCGCTGCCGTCGGCGGAGGTCCGGCGGGCGTAGTCGCCCATCCGCACGGCGAAGACGGAGTCCTCGGCGGCGGTGACCGCCATCCCCGCGCGCGGGGACACCTCCAGGACGACCAGCCCGAGCCCGGCGGCCACCGCGTCGGCGAGCCGCGCGAACGGCGGGTCCTCGCGGTAGCGGCGCAGCAGTTCGGCGTACTCCTGGTCACGTGCGGGCTGGAGCTTGGGCTGCAGGCCGAAGGCGACCAGCCGCGCCGCGTCGGCGGCGTCGGCGGGAGTGACGGCGGCGGCGGTGGCGGTGGCGGCCGGCACGGGTCCGGCGTCCGGCTCGCTCCACTCGGCGTGCTCGCTCACGGTCGCTCTCCTCGCTCCACAGTCACCTGACGTCCCTCACCCGATCGGCGTGCACCCCGTGTCGACCGGCGTCCACCGATCACCCGACGTCCGCCGCTCTGCGACCGGCCTCCGCCGACCGCCCGGCGTCCACCGCTCGCACCGCGTCCCCGGTTCATGCCGCTTCCGTCCTGTCCGCCGCCATACCCGCCGCGTCCAGCAGTGCCGTGCCCACGATCAGGTCGGCGCCGCCGAACTCGGGATCCTCCAGCTCGGTCCCGTCGTCCACGGCGAACAGCAGCTTCTCCTCGCCCTGCCGGTAGGCGGTGCCGACGGCAGGGCTGGCCGCGTGGACGGCCAGCAGGGCGACCAGGTACGGCAGCTCGGTGTCCTGCGCGCGGGCCTGCGCCAGCAGCCCCGACAGCCTGCGCGGGGCGTCGGCCGGCAGGTCGAGCAGCTCCTTCGCGGCGGCGAGCTGCTCCTCGCTGAACCGGCTGTCGTCCGGGGTGGCGATCAGGTCCGGCTCGGGCATCTCGGCGCCCAGGTGCTCCCGCTCGACCGGCGGCGTCAGCAGTATGTCGACGAGGTCGCCCACGCGCGTGGAAACCGGCGTGCGCAGGCCCGTCCCGCGCGCGAAGAACGCGTCGGTGACCCGGACGCCCTGCTCCAGCGGCAACGGCAGGACGGGCGCGACCAGATGGCCGTACAGGTCTATCCCCGAGGTCGTCATGGGAGTGGCGAACGCCTGCCGGTCCTGCTCGGCGCGGAACAGCGGTCCGGCCTCCAGGAGGCGGGACTGGAGCTGGGTGTGGCGGCGGATGCAGTCCTTGACGATGTCGACGAGCTCGGCCGCGCGCCGCTTCTGCTCGGGGTCCTCGGACTCGTCACGGGCCTTGCGGATGTTGGTGAGGATCGCGTTCTCGTGGCGGTAGCGGTCGGCCACGTGGTCGAGCGCCTCGGTGATCATGTCGGGTACGGCGTTGAGCCAGTCCACCGCGCGGACGTTGCGCCGGGTCGCGTCCAGGGCGCGGCGCAGCGTCTCCGAGTACTGGACCGTGCGGTAGCGGGCTTGCTCGGCGGCGAGCTGGGCGTCGGCGAGCCGTCCGCGGCTGATCAGCACCTCCAGCTTCACCTCGGCGGCGATCTGGGCGCTGGTGACGTCGGTGTCGAGGGCGCCGACGAGGACGTTGACGGCTTCGTCGGTGGTCCTGAGGTACACGGAACCGCCGGGCCCCGGCACCTCCTCGATCAGCTTGAAGTCGTAGTCGCGGCGGACGTACGTCCCGTCCGTCGCGAACGTGCCGTAGACCGCGCGGAATCCGCGGTCCACGCTGCCGACGTTGATCAGGTTCTCCAGCACCCAGCGGGCCACCCGCTCGTGCTCGGCGACGGGCCGCCGGGGGGCCTGGGCGGCGATGCGCGGGATGAGACGGGCGACGATCTGGTCGTGGTCGGCGCCCGTGTCGAAGTCCATGTTCAGGGTGACCAGGTCGATGGCGGCGAGGGCGACCTCGGCCATGCCGTAGACCGAGTACTCGCCGGCGAGGTTCGCCTTGCGCGCGTCCAGGTCGTGCAGCGGCGCGGTGCAGGCCAGCGCGCGCAGCCGTCGCGCCAGGCCCTCGTCGGCGGCCGGTCCCGGTGCGGGGCGCGGCGCCGCGCTGAGCTGGGGCGGAACGCTGTCCGTCGATGCAGGCGAAGTCACGGTGCACAGACTAGGTCCTCGGTCTGACAACGACTAAAACGACGCAGAACAGACCCCACGTCCCAGCCGTCGCACCGATGCGTTCCGGACGTCGCCCGCCGCCCGTCCCGGCGCCGGGGCCCGTCCGGCGGACCGTGCCTCAGCCGTCCGCGCCGACCCGCCGCCGGTACGCCTCGACGACGCGCTCCAGCGAGTCCTCCAGGTACACCGCGAGGAGTTGCTCCGCCTCGCCCCGCTCCCCCGCCTCCAGCGCGCGCAGGATCTGCCGGTTTCGCGCCAGGTAGGGCTCGTGGAGCCGGCGCGGGTCGTCCACGAGGTGGAAGGCGAGCCGCAGTTCGGCGAAGACGCTGCGCATGAGTTCGTCGGTGCGGTCGCTGCCGGCGAGGGCCACGAGTTCGCGGTGGAAGTGGATGTTGGCCGTACCCACCACTTTCCAGTCACCTTGCTCTGCCGCCGTCACCCCCTCCTCGACAGCCGCCGCCGGTCCCTCCAGGGCGTACGGCGGTGCGCCGAGCCCGCGGACGACGGCGCATTCGACGAGACGCCGGGTGCGGTAGATGTCCTCGACGTCCTCGACCGCCAGGACCCGGACGAACACGCCGCGGTTCAGCTCGTGGACGAGCAGGCGTTCATGGGTGAGCAGCCGGAACGCCTCGCGCAGTGTGTTGCGGGACACACCGAGCGCCCCTCCGATGCTGTCCTCCGACAGCCGGGTGCCGGGCGGGAAGAACCCTTCGGCGATGCGGCTCCTGAGGATGTCCGAGACCCGCTCCGCCGTGCTCGTACGGCCCAGGAGGGCGCGGTCGTCGGCCAGTCCCGCAAGCTGCTCTGCCATGCCCGGAATTCAACCGCAGACACGAGAACGAAACAACAGGGGTATTGAAGGATCGTTCAACGATCCTCTAGCTTGCTAGTCACCGCACGATCGCCGCACCCGCACCGCCCGATCGCCGCACCCCACCGCACCACCCCTCCGCACGGCTCGCGCACGGCTCCCGCACGGCTCAGTCCCGCACCCTCCGTCCTCCCACTGCGAGGTGCACATGAGCACGACCCCTCCGCCCCAGGCCCTGCCCACTCAGCCCACGACGACCGAACAGGCCGCCGACGACGGACCGTTGGGCTGGTTCCGCGCCCTCGGCCCGCGGGGCCGCCGCGCCTTCGCCGGCGCCTTCGGCGGCTACGCCCTCGACTCGTACGACTACTTCACCCTGCCGCTGAGCATGGTCGCGCTGGCCGCGTACTTCGGCCTGGACAGCGGTCAGACCGGCCTGTTCACCACGGTCACCCTGCTCGCCTCCGGTGTCGGCGGGGCGCTGGCCGGCGTCCTGGCCGACCGGGTCGGCCGGGTCCGCGCCCTGATGATCACGGTGATCACCTACGCGGTCTTCACCGTCGCCTGCGGCTTCGCGCCGAACTTCGAGTCCCTGCTCGTCTTCCGCGCCCTCCAGGGCCTCGGCTTCGGCGGCGAATGGGCGGTCGGCGCGATCCTGGTCGCCGAGTACGCGCGCGCGAAGGACCGCGGTCGCACCCTGGGCGCGATCCAGAGCTCCTGGGCGGTCGGCTGGGCGCTGGCCGCGATCGTCTACACGGTGGTCTTCTCGGTCTTCGACGACGGCACCGCCTGGCGCGTGATGTTCTGGACCGGCGCGCTGCCCGCGCTGCTGGTGGTGTGGATGCGCCGCCGGGTGCAGGACGCGCCGGAGGCGATCGCGGTCCGCGAGAAGAGCGCCGGGCAGAACTCGTTCACGGCGATCTTCCGCCCCGGGCTGCTGCGGACGACGATCTTCGCGGGGCTGCTCTCCACCGGCGTCCAGGGCGGCTACTACACACTCGCCACCTGGGTGCCCACGTATCTGAAGACCGACCGCGGCCTGTCGGTCGTCGGCACCGGCGGCTATCTGACGTTCCTGATCTCGGGCGCCTTCCTCGGCTATCTGACCGGCGGCCATCTCACCGACCGCCTCGGGCGCCGCCGCAACATCTGGCTCTTCGCCCTGCTGTCGGCGGTCTGCATCCTGGCCTACGGCAACATCCCCGAGGGCTCGAACACCCTGCTCCTGGTGCTCGGCTTCCCGCTCGGGTTCTGCATGTCGGCGATCTTCAGCGGCTTCGGCTCCTTCCTCGCCGAGCTCTACCCGACGGCCGTGCGCGGCACGGGGCAGGGCTTCACGTACAACGCGGGCCGCGCTGTCGGCGCGGTCTTCCCGACCACCGTCGGCTTCCTGGCCGACAGTTGGGGCACGGGCGGCGCGCTGGTCTTCGGCGCCATCGGCTACGGCCTCGCCGCCCTGGCCCTGCTCGGACTGCCGGAGACCCGTGGGAAGGAACTCGCGTGAACCGTACGAAGACCCGTCCCCTCACCCTGCCGACGACGGACCGCCCGCCGCACCCCCGCACGGAGGACCGCCCGTTGACCCTCATGGACGAGCACGCGCACGCGTGGAGCCCCGCCGCCGCCCGGTACCGCTTCCGGGCGGGCCTGTCCGGGCCGACGGCCGGGGTCGCGGCCGGCCACACGCAGGTGAACCTGATCTCGGTGCCCGCGGACTGGGCGTACGACATGCTGCTGTTCTGCCAGCGCAATCCGAAGCCGTGTCCCGTGCTGGACGTCACGGACGCCGGTGCGTGGACCACGGTCCTCGCGGACGGCGCCGACCTGCGCACCGACCTGCCGCGCTACCGCGTGTGGGAGAACGGCGAACTGGTGGACGAACCGACGGACGTGCGGGCGTACTGGCGTCGCGACCTGGTGTCGTTCCTGATCGGGTGCAGCTTCACCTTCGAGTGGGCGCTGTCGGAGGCCGGGGTGCCGATCCGGCACATCGAGCAGGGCCGCAACGTCCCGATGTACACGACCAGCCGCCTCTGCCGTCCCGCGGGAAGGCTGCACGGCCCGATGGTGGTGTCGATGCGTCCGGTGCCGCCGCAGCATCTGTCGGCGGCCATCCGGGAGAGCAGCATGCTCCCGGCGGTGCACGGCAGCCCCGTACACTGCGGCGACCCCTCGGCGCTCGGCATCGAGGACCTCGGCCGCCCCGACTTCGGTGACGCGGTGGTCGCCGAACCGGACGACATCCCGGTGTTCTGGGCGTGCGGGGTCACCCCGCAGGCGGCGGTGATGGCCTCACGGCCGCCGTTCGCCCTCACCCACGCACCGGGCCAGATGTTCCTGACGGACGCCCGCGACGAGCAGTACCGCGTGGCTTGAGAAGGAGACTGCGGAACTTCCATGATCTCGATCGATCTCAACGCCGACCTCGGCGAGGGCTTCGGCCGCTGGCGGCTCACCGACGACGACGAGCTCCTGTCGGTGGTCACCAGCGCCAATGTGGCCTGCGGTTTCCACGCCGGGGACGCGGCCACCATGCGGCGGGTGTGCGAGCGGGCGGCCGAGCTCGGCGTACGGATCGGCGCCCAGGTCTCCTACCGGGACCTGGCCGGGTTCGGGCGGCGCGCGATGGACGTTCCGTCCGGCGAGCTCACGGCCGAGGTGGCGTACCAGATCGGCGCCCTGGACGTCTTCGCGCGTGCGGCGGGCGCGCGCGTGGCGTACGTCAAGCCGCACGGGGCGCTCTACAACCGGGTCGTGCACGACGAGGAGCAGGCCGCCGCGGTGGTGGCCGGCGTGCTCCTCGCCGACGCCTCGCTGCCGGTGCTCGGCCTGCCGGGTTCGCGGTTGCTCGACCTGGCCGCGGCGTCGGGTCTGCCCGCGGTCACGGAGGCCTTCGCGGACCGCGCGTACACCGAGGAGGGCAGGCTCGTGCCGCGCGGCGAGGACGGGGCTGTCGTGACCGACCCGGAGGCCGTCGTGGAGCGCTCGGTGGGCATCGCGCGGGACGGCTCGGTCGTCGCGCGCGGGGGCGCGCGCATCGCGGTCGGGGCCCGCTCGCTGTGCCTGCACGGTGACACCCCGGGCGCGGTGGAGCTGGCCCGGCGGGTCCGCGCGCGGCTGACCGGGGCCGGCGTGCGGGTGGAGGCCTTCGTATGAGGGTGCTGCCCGTCGGTGACGGCGCGCTGCTCGTCGAGGTGGCCTCGGGCGAGGAGGCCCAGGCCCTGCACGCGGAGCTGCTGCGGCGCCGCGCGGAGGGCACTCTCGCCGTCCGCGAGATCGTCCCGGCGGCGCGCACGGTCCTCCTGGACGGTCTCGCCGACCCGGCCCGCCTGGCCGGTGAGCTGACCGCGTCCGCCGTACCGGCGGCTCCCCCGCGCGCGGGAGCCGTCGTGGAACTCCCGGTGCGCTACGACGGTCCCGATCTGGCCGAGGTGGCGGCGCACTGGGGTGTGCCGGTGCCGGAGGTGGCGCGGATCCACTCCGCGACCGAGTTCACCGTGGCCTTCTGCGGGTTCGCGCCCGGCTTCGGCTACCTCACCGGTCTGCCGGCGCGGTACGACGTCCCGCGCCGGGCGACCCCACGTACGGCGGTGCCCGCCGGTGCCGTGGGCCTGGCGGGCCCGTACACGGGCGTGTACCCGCGTTCGTCGCCCGGCGGCTGGCAGTTGATCGGCACGACGGACGCCGTGCTGTGGGACCACGCGCGCGTACCGGCCGCGCTGCTCTCGCCCGGCACGCGCGTGCGGTTCGTCCCCGTGGCCGTGTCATGACGGACCGCGCGCTGTGTGTCGTACGGTCCGGTGCGCTCACCACCGTGCAGGACCTGGGCCGTCCCGGTTTCGCCCACCTCGGGGTGCCCCGCTCGGGGGCGCTGGACGGTCCGGCGGCGGCGCTGGCCAACCGGCTGGTCGGCAACGCGCCGCGGGCCGCGGTGCTGGAGACCACGGTCGACGGCTGCGCCCTGCGGCCCCGTTCGACGGTCGTCGTGGCCGTCGTCGGGGCCCCCTGCCCGGTCACCGTGGACGGACGCCCGGCGGCCTGGGGCGGGCCGGTGACGGTCCCCGCCGGGGCGCTCCTGGACGTCGGCACGGCGGCCTCGGGGCTGCGCTCCTACG
Organism: Streptomyces sp. NPDC090106; assembly: GCF_044747265.1. Taxonomy (NCBI): domain Bacteria; kingdom Bacillati; phylum Actinomycetota; class Actinomycetes; order Kitasatosporales; family Streptomycetaceae; genus Streptomyces; species Streptomyces sp. NPDC090106. The sequence goes on from NZ_JBIVDS010000013.1 coordinate 34,662, forward strand.
TGGCCGTCTCCGGGGGCATCACGGTCGAACAGGTGCTCGGCAGCCGCTCCACCGACCTCCTGTCCGGGCTCGGCCCTCCCCCGCTGGCGCACGGCGCCGTACTGCCCCTGGGCCGCCCCACGCACCCGCACACGCGCGTGGACGTCGCCCCGCAGCCCGCGCCCCCGGCCGAGCTCGTCCTGCGGGTGACGCCCGGGCCGCGCGACGACTGGTTCACGCGCGAGGCCGTGCGGACCTTCGCCTCGCGCGCGTACCGGGTCTCCCCGGCGAGCAACCGGATCGGGCTGCGCACGGAGGGCCCGGTGCTGGAGCGGGCCGTGCCGGGCGAACTCCCCAGCGAGGGCATGGTCGTGGGCGCGGTCCAGGTCCCGCCCGACGGTCGGCCGGTGGTGTTCCTGGCCGACCACCCGACGACGGGCGGGTACCCGGTGATCGCGGTGGTGCGCGCCGGTGACCTCCCGGCGGCGGCCCAGGCGGTGCCGGGCACCCCGGTCCGCTTCGTGGCCGTACGGCGCCGGTGAGCCCCGCGCCTGCCGGGCCGTGTCCGGCGGATCATGCTCCGGACGCGGGGCCCGGCACGCGCGTCTGCGTGTGGCCGCCGCTCGCCGAGGTCCCCCGGCCTTCTGCCGGGAGGTGCCTCCACCCGCGTAGCCCGCCGCGGCAGCGGCTGCCCGGCCGCGCCTCCTCCGCCTCGCATCCGCACACGCCCTACGCCACGTCCGGGCGCTGATCCGGCACCGACAGGGCGGCCAGGGCCGCGGAGACGGCCGCCGCGGTCCGCAGGTCCAGGCGTGCGCTCGTCCCGCGCGCCCGGTGCCGCATCTCGTCCGCCGCGAGCCGCAGCAGTTGCGGCAGCAGGTCGGTGCAGCGGCGCACCACCCACCCGGTCCCGGCGGTCGCCAGCCACCACAGGCTCGCCTTCTTGGTGGGCACGGGGAACTCCGGCTCGGCCGAGGGCGCGGCGCCGGTGGCCAGCCCCCGTTCCGCGAGCAGCGCGTGGATCCGCGCGGCGAGCTGCCGGTGCCCCCGCTCGCTCGGGTGGAGCCGGTCCGCGCTCCACATCGCGCGGTCCGTGGTCCAGCCGCCCTCGGCGGCGTGCAGGTGCACGGCGCCGTACCGCTCGGACAGCGCGTGCACCACGGTGTTGACGGCGCGTTGCCGCCGCGCGAGCGGGCGGGACAGTGCGCCGGGGAGGCCGAGCATGGTGCCGGGGTCGGGCAGGCACGCCGTGATCAGCGTGGTGCCCTGTGCCGTGAGGGCCGCGTAGATCCGGTCGAGGCGGGTGGCCACGGCGTGGATGTCGAAGGTGCAGCGCAGGGTGTCGTTGACGCCGACCACCACGGAGGCGAGGTCGGGACGCAGGGCGAGGGCCTTGGGCAGCTGGCGTTCCAGGACGTCCCGGGTCTGCCCTCCGCTCACCGCGAGGTTGGTGAACGCGACGGGCCCGCCGGATCCGCCGGGCGCGACGGACCCGCATGATCCGCCGGGTGCGGCGAGCCCGTCCGCCAGCAGCGCCGCCCATCCGCGCCACCCGTCGCCCACCGGGTCGCCCACGCCCTCGGTGAGCGAGTCACCGAGGGCGACGAACCGCGGGGGTCTCATGCCACGCCCCCGGGCACGGAGCGCCGTACGAAGGTGTCGACGTCGTGCGCGGCGAGGAAGGCGTCCACGGCGGTGTCCCAGCCGAAGAGCTCCGCACGCGCGCGTGCGGCCTCCCGGCGCTGGGCCTCGGGCCGGTCCAGGAGCGTCTCCACGGCGTCGGCGAAGGCGTTCCCGGTGTCCGCGGCGACCGCGCCCGCCGGTCCGATCACCTCGGGCAGCGCCGACGAGGCGCTGGCCACCACGGGCGTGCCGCACGCCATGGCCTCCAGCGCGGCGAGACCGAAGGTCTCGGCGGGTCCGGGGGCCACGCACACGTCGGCGGTGGCCTGGAGCGCACCGAGCAGTCCCCGGTCGGAGACGTGCCCGAGGAAGGACACGGGCAGGGCGCGGTCCCGTGCCCGCTGTTCGAGCCGGGCCCGCAGCGGCCCGTCCCCGGCCACCACCAGCCGGACCCGCCGTCCGCGCCGCACGAGCGCCTCGACGGCGTCCAGCGCCGTCGCGGGCCGCTTCTCCACGGACAGCCGGGTGCATGTCACCAGCAGGATCTCGTCCACGCGCGCGTGGACGCCCCGCAGCGCCGGGTCCCGCAGCGCGGGATGCCGTTGCACGAGGTCGACGCCGAGCGGCGCCCGGACGACGTTGCGGGCGCCGATGCGGACGAACTCCCGCTCGGCGAACTCGGTGGTGCACACCACGCGCGCGTAGGTGTGCGCGGTCCGCACGTTCAGCGCGTCGGAGGCCCGCCGGGCGGCGTTCTCGGACAGGCCCCAGGTGCGCAGGACGCCGTCGGCGGTCTCGTGCGAGACCATCACGGCGGGCACGCGGGCCCTCCTGGCCCATTTTCCGGTCCATCTGAGGGTCGTCCGGTCGGAGACCTCCAGGCGGTCCGGGGCCAGGTCCTCCAGCAGCCGGGCGACGCGCCGCTTGTCGGCGAGCACCCGGTAGCCGCCGGTGCCGGGCAGGACCGGTCCGGGCAGGGTGATCACGCGCCCCTGCTCGGTCTCGGCGTCGGTCAGCCGCTCGCCGGGGACGACGAGGACGGGCTCGTGGCCGGCCGCCTTGAAGCCCTTGCCCAGTTCGCGCAGCGCGGTGCGCAGACCGCCGGAGGAGGGCGCGACGAAGTTCGCGAGCCGGACGATCCGTACGCCCTGCGCGCCGCTTCGCGGGGTGCCGCTCATGCCGCCACCGCCGTCCGGCGCCCGGCGAGCACGTCGCCGTAGTGGCCGATCAGCTGGTCGCCGACGGCCGCCCAGGTGCGGCCCTCGACCATGGCCCGTCCGGCGGCTCCGTACGCGGCCCGCAGCTGCGGGTCGGCGGCCAGGGCGCGCACGGCGTCCCGGACGGCGTCGGCGTCGCCCGGGGGCACCAGCAGCCCGGTGTGTCCGTGGGCGACGAGGTCGAGGGGACCGCCGACGGCGGGGGCGATGACGGGCACTCCGCTGGCCATCGCCTCCTGCACGGTCTGGCAGAAGGTCTCGAAGGGCCCGGTGTGCGCGAAGACGTCGAACGAGGCGAAGATCCGGGCGAGTTCGTCGCCGGTGCGGCGGCCCAGGAAGACCGCGCCCGGCAGCGCCTCGGTCAGGCCGGGCAGGCTCGGCCCGTCGCCGACGACCACGACCCGCACGCCCTCGGTGCGGCAGGCCCCGGCGAGCAGTTCGACATGCTTCTCGGGGGCGAGGCGCCCGACGTAGCCGACGATCGTCTCGCCGCCGGGGGCGAGTTCGCGGCGCAGCGCCTCGTCGCGCAGCCGGGGATCGAAGCGGACGGTGTCCACGCCGCGCGGCCACAGCTTCACCCGGGGCACAGCGTGCGCCTCCAGGTCCCGCAGGGAGGCGCTGGAGGGGGCGAGGGTGAGGTCGGCGGCGGCGTGGACGGACCGTATGCGGCGCCAGGCGGCGGCCTCGCCGGCGTGCACGTAGGTGCGCGCGTACCCCGCGAGGTCGGTCTGGTAGACGGCCACGGCCGGGATGCCGAGCCGGGCGGCGGCGGACATGCCGCGTACGCCGAGGACGAAGGGGCTGGCGAGGTGGACGATGTCGGCGCGGTGCTCGGTGATCGCCGCGGCGACGCGCCTGCTGGGGAGGGCCACGCGGACCTGGGGGTAGCCCGGCAGCGGCAGAGAGGGGACACGGACGACGGGGCACGGCGCCGAGGCGTCGGGCTGCCCGGTACCGGCCGCGGTGGCCGGCGCGACGACGAGCGGGGAGTGACCGCGGTCTACGAGGTGCCGGGCGGTCTGGAGCGCGCAGTGGGCCACGCCGTTCACATCGGGGGGAAAGGATTCGGTCACGATGACGACACGCATACGGGTGTTGTCGCCGGGTTGGACGTGGTCGCGTCAACGTGGATCTTTCCGGACGAGGAACGATCCATGAGCGTTCTGCTGCGCACCCGCGCAGGTCAGGCCGTGTCCATACGTGCCTGACCCGCGAGTCACCCCGTGTTCACCCTGGGGGCATGCCGCTACATAAAGAACCCATAAAGGGCGACTACCGGCCTACATGGTCGTGGCGTCCGGTCCGATGCGGCTGCGGACCGCCGTCTGGACCTCGGCCTCCTCGGCCGGGTCGGCGGCGAGGCGGCGGAGCTGTTCGACGACCCTGGCGTCACCGGTCTCGGCGTGCCGGGCGGCGATCTCCCGGGTGGTCTCCTCGCAGTCCCAGAGGCACTCGACGGCGAATCCGGCGGCGAACGAGGGGTCGGTGGCGGCGAGGGCCCGGGCGGCCCGGCCGCGCAGATGGGACGAGGCCGTCTCCCGGTAGACGTGCCGCAGCACGGGGGCGGCGCAGCCGATGCCGAGCCGTCCGGTGCCGTCCACGAGGGTCCACAGGGTCGGCGCGTCCGGCCCCTCGCCCCGTACGGCCTCGCGCAGGGCGGTGAGGACCATGTCCTTGTCCTCGGCCCCGCCGCGGCAGGCGAGAACGCGTCCGGCGGCGGCGCCCAGCGCGTCGGGGCGCCTGGCCCAGCCGCGGGCCCGGTCGACGGCGGCGATGGCGCGCATCCGCTCGAAGGCGTCGACGGCGGCCTCCACGACGGCGGAGGAGCCGGTGACGACGGCCGCCTCGATCAGGTCGAGGGCGTCGGGATCATTGCTGTCGGCGAGATACCTCAGGGCGGTGCAGCGGGCGCCGTCGGTGCCGTCCTGGGCGGCGGCGACGATCTCGGGCCGGTCCTCGGGGCCGGCGACGGCCATCAGGCAGCGGGCGGCGGGCACATGGAGTGCGGCGCCCCGGTCCAGGCCCTCCTGGGCCCAGTCGAAGACGGCCCGCACGCTCCACCCCGGACGGGGCCCGGTAGGTCGCATCTGGCGCTGCCAGCGGTCGAAGCAGCCGGTCTCCTGGGCGGCACGCACGCGTGCGGCGACGGAATCGCGCGGGTCCTCGGCCCACAGCCGCCAGGGCCGGGGTTCGAAGGCGTCGCGCACGACGGTGGCGAGTTCGGCCTCGCCCTCGGCGTCGGTGGCGAAGCGGGCCAGCACGGGGGCGGCGAGGGCGCGCAGCCCGGCGTCGTCGTCCCGCAGGGCGAGTTCGTCCAGGGCCCAGGCCCAGTTGGTGCCCGTGGCGGCGTACCGGCGCAGCAGGCCGAGCGCGTCGAGCCTGCCGTAGGAGGCGAGGTGGCCGAGGACGGCCAGGGCGAGTCCGGTCCGTGACTCCTCGTCGTCGAGATGGTCCTCGACGTCGAAGAGATGGGCCTCGATCTCGTCCAGTTCGCCGCTCAGGTCGAGGTAGAGACGGGCGTAGTAGAGGGAGCGGTTCTCCACCTGCCAGTCGTGGCGGGGATCGCGCAGCACACAGTGGTTCAGGGCCGCGAGCGCTTCGGCTCGCGGGGCGGTGAGCGCGTGCAGTGTGCCGTCGCCGCGACCCCGCTGGAGCAGGCCGAGCAGCGTACCGCTGGGCGCTATGACCGGTTCGAACATGGGAAACAGCCTCACATCAAGCGTCGACGCAACCGGGTTTCTTGCTTCACCTGGCCGCGTGACAACACGTCGGGGCGCCCGCCGTTTCCTGCTTGCTGTAGACCATTTCTCTCTGCCTCTCGTCAGTGGCCCGTGCGGGCCGCATCACGGCCCGCGCGGTGCGGCAACACCTGCCCAGCCATCGCGTCCGTGAATCACGACGTCATGATGACTCGGCACTTCGTCCTGCCGCGACCGAAATTTCGGCGGCCCTTTACCGCCTCCCCCGTTTTCTGTGTCTTAGCTGGTCAGTGCGTTCGGATCAGTGTGCGCCGAACAGTTCGAGCAGTTCCGTCCGGCCGAACATCCGGGCGGTGTCGACGGCCGACGGGGTGCCCGCGGCCGGATCGGCGCCGCCCTCGACGAGGGCCTTGATGACGTCCGTCTCCCCCTTGAAGACCGCCCCCGCGAGCGGGGTCTGGCCTCGGTCGTTGACCCGGTCGGCCTCACCGCCGCGGGCGAGCAGCGCCCGCACCGTGCCGGCGTGGCCGTGATAGGCGGCGAGCATCACCAGGCAGTCACCGCGGTCGTTGGTGAGGTTGGCCGGAACGCCCGCGTCCACGTACGCCACGAGCTCCTCGGTCCGGCCGCGTCGGGCCAGGTCGAAGATCCGGGTCGCCAGCTCCACGACCTCGGGGTCGGGGGCTTCAGCCATCGGACGGACCGCCTCTCATACAACCGTTCAGGTGAATCGCCAGGGTACTGGCTCCCGCGGCACATGACCGGGGATGCCGGAGGTAAAGATCACCGCAGACCCGGTCGGACGCAACTCCCCTGCTCAGGCGGCGCAAGTCAGGTCCGCCACATGGGGGAAATCGAGCGAAATTCACCCAGTTGCACCTTTTATCGTATGGATACATCCTGTGATCCTGGAAGTACTCATGGTGACTGTCCCCGCGAACCAGGAGCACTCAAATGATCTTCTCCATCTCCGGCGTCGTCCTGCTCGGCATCGTCGTCTTCATCTTCTTCCGCAAGGACGGACTGAAGGCCTCGCACGCGCTGGTCGCCGCCCTGTTCGGCTTCTACCTGGCCAGCACGGCCATCGCCCCGAGCATCAAGGCAGGTGGCGAGAGCCTGGCGAGCCTCCTCGGCGGCATCAAGTTCTGACGCCGTCCGTCCCGTCCGTACGCACCTTCAGGAGACACCCGTGGCCCGGCGCCCACTCCCCCGCATTCTGAGCACAGGCAGCGCGCAGATCGCCCGGAGCCGGGAACTGGCCCGGACGGCGGCCGACAGCGCCACCGACGTCCTCCACCCGCTGATCACGATCACTCGCGGTCTGCGCCGGCTGGCCTCGGCCGGGCGGCGCAGGTGGGCCGACACCCCCAAGGACAAGCGCGGTCCACTGCTCTTCCTTGTGGCCTCGGTGATCCTGGTCGTGGCCCTGGTGCCGTACGGTCCGCTGCTGGCCGTCATCACCCTGATGGCGGCGGCAGCCTGGCAGGGCAGGGACCGCACCCCGCCCGCGCCGGAGGGCCCCGACGAGTCGCAGACCCAGCGCCTGAAGTCCCTCTACGAGGCGCTGGTGCCCTACTTCTCGACGGCCGAGGACCCCGCGCCGCTCTACACCCACGGCGGCGAGTGGGAGAAGGCCTTCCCGGCGTACGAGTTCGACGAGACGGGGCGGATCACCCTGCTGGAGATCCGCTACCCCGCCTACTTCCCGGACGGCGAGGCCGAGCCGCGCGCGCGTGTGGAGCAGCTGCTGCACGCCAAGTCCGGCCGGGGCCGCGAGTACCGCTTCGCCTGGGACGAGGAGGGCAACCACCTCACCGTCACCGTGCCGGCCCCGCTGCCCACCGACATCGCCGCCCAGCGCTTCGTCACCTCCCCCGGCGAGACCGTCCTCGGCTTCACCGACCCCTCCGAGGTCCAGCGCACCCTTCCGCTCACCCACGGCGAGGAGCGGCGTGACGTCCCCCCGGTGGTCTGGCGCACCGGAGTCCGCTCCACCGAGCCGCACCTCCTGGTCCTCGGCCAGCCCGGCACCGGCACCTCGACCCTGCTGCGCTCGATCGCCCTCCAGGCGCTCCAGTACGGCGACGTCGTCATCGTCGAGGGCGGCGGCACCGGCGAGTACGCGTGCCTGACCGGCCGGGACGGCGTCCTCGCCGTCGAGTGCGGCCTGGCGGGCGCGCTGGCCAGCCTCGAATGGGCGGCCACCGAGACCGAGCGGCGCCTGATCGCCGCGAACCGCGCCCGCCAGTCGGGCCAGGCCCCGCCGGACGACACCCGGCGCCCGCTGTGGATCATCCTCGACCGGCCCAGCGCACTGGCCCACGTGGCCGCCGCCGACGGTCGCGAGGACCCGCAGTCCCTGCTCCAGGTCCCCCTGCGGCACGGACGCGCGGCGGGCGTCACCGTGGTCGTCGCCGACCAGTTCGACAGCGCCGACACCCTGAGCGACGCCGTGCGCCAGCACACCCGCGCGCGGGTCGTCCTCGGCCCTGCGGCGTCCGAGCAGCTGGCCGCGGTCCTGGGCGCCCTGCCGCCCACCACCCCGGTGACCGACGTCCCGCCGGGCCGCGGGTACGCCCGGCTCGGTTCCGGCCCGGTCCACCGGCTCCAGGTGCCGTCGACCCCGGACCCCTACGACGACGCGACCAGCGACGCCGACCGGCAGGCGGTCCTGGCGTTGCTGCCCCCGCGCACCGCCCCCGCGGACGCCGAGACGGTCACGACGGAGATGGTCCCGGTGGCGGCGATCCCCGCGGAGGCGATCCCCGTGGTGGCGATCCCGGTGGAGGCGATCCCGACGGGCTCCGTGCCCGCCGAGGCGGTGACGGAGCCGGTGGGCGCCGAGGCGCCGCGCACCTGACCGCACCCGGCGGCCCGGTGGGCCGCCGCTTCCCCGCACCTCACGCCACGAACGTCCGCGGCGCCTCCCCGCCCCCGGAGGCGCCGCTCTCCACCAGCCTCGCCGCCGCGGCGAGCCGGCTGGCGGCCTCCTCCGCGACCGCGCCGCCCACGGTGAACGGCAGACGGACATAGCCCTCGAAGGCGCCGTCGACCCCGAACCGGGGCCCGGACGGCACCCGGACACCGACCCGCTCGCCCACCTCGGCGAGCCGGGAGCCCGACAGGCCACCCGAGCGCACCCACAGCGTCAGCCCGCCGCGCGGCACCTCGAACTCCCAGGTCGGCAGCTCCCGCCGGACCGCGGCGACCAGGTCCTCCCGGTTCTGCCGGGCCTGGCCCCGGCGCAGGGCGACGGCCTGCTCCCAGCCTCCGGTGCCGAAGAGCCAGTTCACGGCGAGCTGCTCCAGCACCGGGGTCCCCAGGTCCGCGTAGGCACGGGCGGCGACCAGGCTGCGGATGACATCGGGGGCCGCGCGGACCCAGCCGATGCGCATACCGGCCCAGAACGCCTTGCTGGCCGAGCCGACCGTGATCACCGTGGACCCGGAGGGGTCGAACCCGCAGACGGGCCGGGGCATGTCCAGGTCGTCCTCCAGGCGCAGCTCCGTCATCGTCTCGTCGGCGACCAGCACGGTCCCCGCCGAGCGCGCCGCCTCCACCAGTTGCCGCCGCTGGTCGTCGTCGGCGAGCGCACCGGTCGGGTTGTGGAAGTCGGCGACGATGTACGCGAGCCGGGGCGCCGCCTCCCGCAGCACCTGCCGCCACCGGTCCATGTCCCAGCCCTTGAGCCCTTCGGCCATCGCCACGGGCACCAGCCGGGCACCGGTCTCCCGCATCAGCTGGAGGATGTTGGCGTACGAGGGCGACTCGACGGCGATGCGCTCACCGCGCCCGGCGAAGAGGTGGCAGATCGCGTCGATGGCGCCCATGGCACCGGTGGTCACCATGATCTGCTCGGGCATGGTCGGGATCCCGCGCGCGGTGTACCGGTCGGCGATCATCGCGCGCAGCGCGGGCAGCCCGGCCGGGTAGTCGCCATGGGTGTGGGCGTAGGGCGGCAGCTCCTCCAGGGCGCCCTGGACGGCCCGGGTGAGCCACGGCTCGGGGGCGGGCAGGGCCGCGCAGCCGAGGTCGATCATCGAGCCGAGGGCCTCGGGCGGCAGCGGCTCCAGCCCGCGCGCGGGCAGCGGGTTCCCGGCCGGGACCGCGGTCCAGCTCCCCGCGCCGCGCCGGGATTCGAGGAACCCCTCGGTGCGCAGCGCCTCGTAGGCCGCCGCCACCGTCGTACGGCTGACGGAGAGGGCGAGGGCCAGTTCACGTTCGGCGGGCAGGCGGGCGGCGACGGGGACGCGGCCTTCGAGGACCAGCAGGCGGACGCCGTCGGCGAGCGCGCGGTAGGCGGGCGGGCGGCGGGTTCCGGGCCCGGCCGGACGGTCCTGCTGGGAGCTGAGCAGGCGGGCGAGCTGCGCCGGCCCCACCGCCGAGGTCCACTGCGCCATGGAAATCAGTCCACCTTCCTCGAATTGGCCATGGATGGAGTCTCCACTCACGCCACAGGGTGTCATGCAGCAGGCCACTACCACCACAGGGGGCATCTCTTGGCCACGAAGAGCCGTCTGACGCGACGGTTGATCCAGCTCTACGTCGGTCTCGCGCTGTACGGAGCGAGTTCCGCGCTGCTCGTCGAGGCCGGGCTCGGTCTGGAGCCCTGGGGTGTGCTGCACCAGGGCCTCGCCGAGCTGACCGGCGTCTCGATCGGCGTGGTGTCGATCTTCGTGGGCGCCGTGGTGCTCCTGCTGTGGATACCCCTGCGCCAGCGGCCGGGCCTCGGCACCGTCTCCAACGTCTTCGTGGTCGGCCTCGCGATGGACGGCACGCTCGCCCTGGTCCCCGACCCGCACGGCCTCGCGGTGCGGATCCCGCTGCTGCTGGCCGGTGTCGTCCTCAACGGCGCGGCCACCGGCCTCTACATCGCCGCGCGCCTCGGGCCCGGCCCCCGGGACGGGCTGATGACCGGGCTGCACCGGCGCACGGGGCGGTCCATCCGGCTGATGCGCACGGCCGTCGAGATCGCGGTGGTGGCGACCGGATTCGTCCTCGGCGGCACCATCGGCGTCGGCACCGTGCTGTACGCGCTGGCCATCGGACCGCTCGCCCAGCTCTTCCTGCGGGTGTTCGACGTCCCCGCGGCATCGGACGGCAGCACGGTCGTTGCCGAGGGGCAACCCCGTCGGGCCATACTGCGTCGGTGAGCACCGCGATACGCCATCCCTACCTCGACCATCCGGGACCGATCCCCTTCGCCCACCGGGGCGGGGACGCGGACGGCCTGGAGAACACCCTGTTCCAGTTCCGCAGGGCGCTCGAGGCGGGCTACCGGTACCTGGAGACCGACGTCCACGCGACGGCGGACGGACGGCTCGTCGCCTTCCACGACGCGACCCTGGACCGGGTGACCGACGGAGCGGGCCGGATCGGCGACCTGCCCTGGACCGACGTCAGCCACGCGCGCGTGGCGGGCCGGGAGCCGGTGCCGCTGTTCGAGGAACTGCTGGAGACCTTCCCGCAGGCACGCTGGAACGTCGACCTCAAGGCGGAGTCGGCGCTGCATCCCCTCCTGGAGCTGATCGAGCGCACGGACGCCTGGGACCGGGTCTGCGTCGGCTCGTTCTCCGAGGCGAGGGTGGTGCGCGCCCAGCGGCTGGCCGGCCCCCGGCTGGCCACCTCCTACGGCACCCGCGGGGTACTGAACCTGCGGCTGCGCTCCTGGGGTGTCCCGGCGGCGCTGCGCGGTTCGGCGGTCGCGGCCCAGGTTCCCGAGGCCCAGTCCGGCATCCAGGTCGTCGACCGGCGCTTCGTGCGCGCGGCCCACGCGCGCGGGCTCCAGGTCCACGTGTGGACCATCAACGAGGCCGATGCCATGCACCGTCTCCTGGACCTGGGAGTCGATGGCATCATGACCGATCACATCGACACACTGCGCAAGGTCATGAAGGACCGCGGCGTCTGGGTCTGACAGCCTCTCGCGCCTGGGACCGCGGGCTGCGCGCGTCCCGGCGAGGGGGCGGTATGAGCACGGAGAGCGTGGCCACGGAGGCGGCCGAGCGACGGCGCGAGCAGCGCGGCTGGTACTTCTACGACTGGGCCTGCTCGGTCTACTCGACGAGCGTGCTCACCGTGTTCCTCGGCCCTTATCTGACCTCGGTCGCCAAGGACGCCGCCGACGCGGACGGGTTCGTCCACCCGCTGGGCATACCGGTGCGCGCGGGCGCCTTCTTCGCCTACTCGGTGTCCCTTTCGGTGATCCTGGCCGTGCTGGTGATGCCCCTGGTGGGCGCGGCGGCCGACCGGACGGGCCGCAAGAAGCCCCTCCTGGCGGCGGCGGCCTACGTCGGCGCCGCGGCGACGACGGCGATGTTCTTCCTCGGCGGCGACCGCTACCTGCTGGGCGGTGTCCTGCTGATCGTCGCGAACGCGGCCTCGGCCGTCGGGACCATGCTCTACAACTCCTACCTGCCGCAGATCGCGCCGCCCGAGGAGCGCGACGCGGTCTCCTCCCGCGGCTGGGCCTTCGGGTACGCGGCGGGCTCGCTCGTCCTGGTCGTGAACCTGGTCCTCTACACCGCGCACGACTCCTTCGGTCTGTCCGAGGGCATGGCCGTGCGGATCTGCCTGGCGTCGGCGGGCCTGTGGTGGGGCGCCTTCACCCTCGTCCCGCTGCGGCGGCTGCGCGACCGGGCCGTGGAGCGGCGGGAGGCGTCGGTCCCCGGGTTCCGGCAGCTCGCGGCGACGGTGCGGGACATGCGGCGCCATCCGCTGACGCTGGCGTTCCTGCTGGCGTACCTCGTCTACAACGACGGCATCCAGACGGTGATCTCCCAGGCGTCGGTGTACGGCTCCGAGGAGCTGGGCCTGGAGCAGTCGACGCTGATCGGGGCGGTGCTGCTGGTGCAGGTCCTGGCGGTGGCGGGCGCGCTGGGCATGGGGCGGCTGGCCCGGGTCTACGGGGCCAAGCGGACGATCCTCGGCTCGCTGGTCGCGTGGACGGTGACGCTGGCGGCCGGGTACTTCCTCCCGGCCGGGGCCCCGGTGTGGTTCTTCGTGCTGGCCTCCGGGATCGGTCTCGTCCTCGGCGGCAGCCAGGCCCTGTCCCGCTCCTTGTTCTCCCATCTCGTGCCGCCGGGCAAGGAGGCCGAGTACTTCTCGGCGTACGAGATGAGCGACCGGGGCATGAGCTGGCTGGGCCCGCTGCTGTTCGGCGTGACGTACCAGCTGACCGGAAGTTATCGCGACGCGATCATCTCCCTGGTGGCCTTCTTCGTCATCGGGTTCGCCCTGCTCGCGAGGGTTCCGGTGGCCCGGGCGATCCGCGACGCGGGCAATCCCGTTCCCGAGAAGATTTAGCGTTCGACGCCAAAGGGCGGTAGTGTACGCGTTTGGCCTGCCAGGCGTACCGTTACTGCGCGTCAAAGATGCCGAAACGCTGGGTGACATCTGTTAGCAGATGTGACAAACCGGGCGCCGGTGGGTACAACAAGGGGCGGCTACGACGGCGACGCATGACCCGGGTCGGGACTCGGAACGGGAATCTTTACCGCCGACCGGACGTTGACCGGATGACGACGACAGCGACACCTGTCCTGTGGGCGACAAGCCCGGGAGGCACGATTCATGAGTGAGCGAGCTCTTCGCGGCACGCGCCTCGTGGTGACCAGCTACGAGACGGACCGCGGCATCGACCTGGCCCCGCGCCAGGCCGTGGAGTACGCATGCGAGAAGGGGCATCGTTTCGAGATGCCCTTCTCGGTCGAGGCGGAGATCCCGCCGGAGTGGGAGTGCAAGGTCTGCGGGGCCCAGGCACTCCTCGTCGACGGCGACGGCCCTGAGGAAAAGAAGGCCAAGCCCGCGCGTACGCATTGGGACATGCTGATGGAACGACGCACCCGCGAGGAACTCGAAGAGGTCCTCGAGGAGCGTCTTGCGGTCCTTCGTTCCGGAGCGATGAACATCGCCGTTCATCCTCGGGACAGCCGCAAGTCCGCATAGTCCCGCCAGGGCCTGAGCGGCAACAGCGAACGCACCAAAAAAGACCGAGGGCGCCGTACGAGATCTCGTACGGCGCCCTCGGTCTTTTGTCTTTTCCTGCCCCGAGGCGCTCAGCGGGTGAGCGGCGGGCGCGGCTCCTGCGGGGCGTCGCGCGGCTCGTCGTCCCGGACGACCTCGCCCTGGACGACCTTGCCGTCGGGGCGGTGGATGCGGGTCTGCTGGAAGGCGTTGCCGAGGCTGCCCGGGGCCGCCTTGCCGATCCTGCGCTCCACGGCGCGGCCCAGGGCCTTCTGGACCGGCGGGAGCAGCAGGAGCAGACCGGCCGCGTCCGAGACGAGTCCGGGCAGCATGATCAGCAGCCCGCCCAGCATCATCAGGCCGTTGCCGCCGCCACTGTCGGGCGCCGCACCGCGCTGGAGCGCCTCGTTGAGACTCTTGAACGCCCGGCGGCCCGCCCGCTTGATGACCACGGCGCCGAGCACGAACCCGGCGACCAGCAGCAGGAAGACGGTGAACCCGCCCGCCGCGCCGGCCACCACGGTCAGCAGCCAGATCTCCAGCACCAGCCAGGCCGCGATCCCCAGCGGCAGGAAGGTGCGCAGCCGCGAGCGCCGCGGCCGGGCGGGATAGGTGGGGTTCGGAGCGCCAGTCGTCATGTGTCCAGTGTGCCTGGGTCCGGCTCAGTGCGGCATAAGGGGACGATCAGCCCGGCCCTCAGCCCTTCCTGCCGCGCCCCAGCACCTTGCCGACCCGCTCGTTGACCCCCCAGGTGGTGACCCGCCACAGGGCCTCCACGAGGATGTCGCGGCTCATCTTGGAGTCGCCGTGCTCGCGCTCGACGAAGGTGATGGGCACCTCGACCACGTGGTAGCCGGCACGGACGGCGCGACGGGCCAGGTCGACCTGGAAGCAGTAGCCCTGGGAGGCGACGTCGTCGAGGCCGAGCCCTTCGAGGGTCTCGCGGCGGAAGGCGCGGTAGCCGCCCGTGATGTCCCGCAGGGGCAGGTCGAGGGCGACCCGGGAGTAGAGGCTGCCGCCGCGGGAGATGAACTCGCGGGACCTGGGCCAGTTGACGACCCGGCCGCCGGGCACCCAGCGGGAGCCGAGGACGAGGTCGGCGCCCTTGAGCGCGGTCAGCAGACGGGGCAGTTCCTCGGGCTGGTGGGAGCCGTCGGCGTCCATCTCGACAAGGACTCCGTAGCCGTTGTCCAGGCCCCAGTGGAAGCCCGCGAGGTAGGCGGCGCCGAGGCCTTCCTTGCCCTTGCGGTGCAGAACCTGGACCTGGCCGTCCGCGGCGGCGAGCTCGTCGGCGAGTTTGCCGGTGCCGTCCGGGCTGTTGTCGTCGGCGACCAGTACATGGGCCTCGGGAACAGCCTCACGCACCCGGCCGACGATGGTCTTGATGTTCTCCGCCTCGTTATAGGTCGGGATGATCACCAAGGCCTTGCCGAGCGGGCCGAACCGACCCCCTTTGCCCTGTTCAGCGAGGGTCCCGTCGCCGTCGTTCACTGCTGCCCCTTAGTCCGTAACGCAGGCACCCACCATAGTGGGCCGCGGTCGGCACCGACGTGACAGGAGGTTCATATGGTGGTGTCGATTTAACAAGAGCTGGGTAAGCAGTAACTTTTCAGGCACTGTGCGACCTGCGGATGGGGGCCCGGCGCCCTTCGGGCCGACCTGGGATCCGCCGGCTGCGGATCGACCGAAAGCCGTTGTCTACTGAGCGCCCGGGCCCCACCCGGGTCACACCTCCCCGACCGGCCGGAACGTTCCCTCGCGGCGGCGCGGGCGCTGAGCCTGGCTCCCAGTGGCGGTGCTCCGGTGCGGCACACCGTCCCTGACCCAGCGGCGCGGCCGCGAGTGCGTGGACGTTCCCGGTCGGGCGTCCGGTGGTGGACTGGGCCGAACCTACCGGCCCCCTGCCGTCGCCTGTCAACAGCCGTTCGACCTGCGCGTTCTCCCTCAAACCCCTGGTCAGTGCGGAGGCGGCGCAGGTCGTGCGAGAGGGCGTCGGCGGCCGAACGGGTGCACGCCGACGCCGTAGATCACTCGCTCGGCCGTACGAACACCGTGCGTCCGCCGACCACCGTGCGCAGGCAGAGCGGCAGGTCCGCGCCCGGGGAGAGGTCGGGCAGACCGGGGGTACCGGAGCGCGGGTCGGTGGACCAGCGGGCGACCCGGTCGTCCGGGGCCTGGACGACGAGTTCCTCGGTGCGCCACACCGCGTAGTCCGCGGGCGCGCCGGGCACCAGGGCGCCCGCGTCGTCCCGTCCGACGGCCCGCCAGCCGCCCCGGGTGTGGGCCGTGAAGGCGGCGCGTACCGAGACACGGTGCTCGGGGGTGCGGTGGAAGGCGGCGGCGCGGACCGTGCCCCAGGGGTCGAGGGGGGTGACCGGGCTGTCGGAGCCGAAGGCGAGCGGCACACCGGCCCGCAGGAGGGCCGCGAAGGGGTTCAGGGCGCGCGCCCGCGCGGCACCGAGGCGCTGGGCGTACATGCCCTCCTCGCCGCCCCACAGGGCGTCGAAGGCGGGTTGCACGGAGGCGGTCAGCCCGAACTCCGCGAAGGCGGCGATGGTCTCGGGGGTGAGCATCTCGGCGTGCTCGACGCGGTGCCGGGCGGCGCGGACACGGGCGAGGCCGACCTTCTCGGCGGCGGCGCGGACGCCCTCGACCACGGCGCTCACGGCGGCGTCCCCGATCGCGTGGAAGCCGGCCTGGAGGCCCGCCTCGGTGCAGGCGACGACATGGGCGGCCACGGCGGCGGCGTCCAGGTAGGCCAGACCGGTGTGGCCGGCGTCGGAGTAGGGCTGGTGCAGACAGGCGGTGTGGGAGCCGAGGGCACCGTCCACGAACAGGTCCCCGGCGGCTCCGGCCGCGCCCAGTTCCCGCGCCTTCTCGACGTCCTGTTCGGCCCAGTAGCCGACGACCCGCGGTCCGGTGCCCTCGGCGGCCAGGCGCAGCAGGCCGGTGAAGTCGTCCTCGGAGGAGATGCCGGGGCCCGCGCACTCGTGGACCGAGCCGATGCCGAGGGAGGCCGCGTGGGCGAGCGCGGCACGCTGGGCCTCGGCGCGCTGGGCCGGGGTGACGGCGCCGAGGGCGGTGGCGCGGACGGCGTGGTGGTCGTCGGCGGTCAGCGGGCCGTCGGGGCGGCCCAGGGAGGTCAGGTCGAGCAGGGCGGTGCTCGCGACCGCCGAGTGCACGTCGATGCGGGACAGGTACAGCGGGCGCCCGCCGGTGGCCTCGTCCAGCTCCGCGCGCGTGGGCGGACGGCCGCCGGGCCAGCGGGCCGCGTCCCAGCCGTGGCCGAGCAGCACCCGGTCGGCCGGGCGGGCGGCGGCGAAGTCGCGGACGAGCCCGAGGGCGGCCTCCAGGGAGGGGGCGTCGGACAGGTCGAGGCCGGTGAGGGCGAGGCCCGTGGCGGTGGTGTGGACGTGGGCGTCGGTGAACGCGGGGGTGACCAGGGCGCCGTCCAGGTCGACGGTCTCGTCGACGCCGTCCGCGAAGGCGTCGGCGGCGCCCTCGGAGCCGACCCAGGCGACCTGACCGCGTTCCACGACCATCGCGGTGGCGAAGGGGTCGGCGGGGCTGTGGACCTCGCCCCGGCGCAGCAGGACGGTCTGGGGCACGGCGGTGGACTCACTCATGGGGAACAGTCTCGCGCCTGGCGGGACCGGCTCCGTACGCAGGTCGGTCAGACGCGGGGCGGCCGTGCCTCGTAGGGCGTCGACAGGACCACCGTGGTCCGGGTCGAGACCCCGGCCAGCGACCGCAGACGCGCGAGCAGCTCCTCCAGCTCGTGCGGGGTGGCCACGCGCACCTTGAGGATGTAGTTCTCGTCGCCGGCGACGCTGTGGCATGCCTCGATCTCGGGCACACCGGCGAGGCGGTCGGCGATGTCGTCGGGCGCGCTCGGGTCGAACGGTTTCACCGAGATGAACGCGGTCATGGGCAGCCCGACGGCCTCGGGGTCGACGACGGCGGCGTACCCGCGGATCACGCCACGCTGCTCCAGCCGGCGCACCCTCTGGTGCACGGCCGACGTGGACAGGCCCGTGGCCTTGCCGAGGTCCGTGTAGCTCATACGCCCGTCCTTGACGAGCAGCCGCACGATTTGACGGTCCAGCTCCTCCATGGCGCAAGAACCTACAGTGCCGCTGATCTCCTCGGATACCTGAGCGGCCCAGGTCATGCCCGGTTCGTGATGTGACCGAGAGCGGGCTGTGAGCCGTCTGGGGACAAAACGGCCGGGTCACGCATCTGCATGCGGCATGTGACGAACGCCACACCGCTTGAACGCTCTCCGTGATGCTCTCGTGATTACCGCCGAGACGGGACGGGAAGTGCTTGCTGTGGTCGAGGCCGCAGCGCCTTCACGGCCCAGCCCGAGGGGGAGAATCCCATGCAGAATCCCAAGCGCCCTGGTCGTACCGCACCCAAGCGGCTCCAGGCGGTAGCCGAACCCGAGCCGGAGGGTGTCGAACCCGACGCTCTCGACGACGAGTTCGACGCGTACGACACCTTCGAGATGTACCGGGTCGTGTGCCCGGACTGCGTCCAGCCGATCGCCCTGCTGGCGGACGAGGAGGTCCTTCCCGAGCACGCGCTGTGCGCCTCTCCCTGGAACCCGTTCGGTCTCACGGTCTGCGCCGGCACCGGCCGCCGCGCCACCGAGGCCAGCCCCGCGGACGAGGACGCCACTCCCCAGGAGCAGGACACCGCCCTGCTGTTGACGCTCCCTCAGGGGCTCGACTGGCGGACCCAGCCCTTCTCGCACGTGGGCGGTCCCAGCTCGCGTCCGATGCGGGTGCCCCCGATGCGGCGTCAGGCCGCCTGAGCGCGCCCTCTCCGGGTCAGATCGCTCCGTCCCAGTAGCTGCCCTGCACCATGGCGCGCAGACTGCCGTGGTGCAGGATCAGTGTGTCCGGATCCGCCGGGACGACGGCCTCCCCGAAGTGCACCTGCCGATAGGCGACCCGCAGCATGACGACGGCGTGCCGCAGCGCGGCGTAGAGCGTGTGGAAGTCCATGTCGCGCGGGGTGTGCCCGGTGAGTTCCGCGTACCGTGCCTCGATCCGGTCCCGGCGCAGGAAGCCGGGCAGTCCGCGCTGCCCGAAGGACGTGGTCAGGTCCTGGAAGAAGCGGTGCAGGTACACGGTCCAGCCGAGGTCGACCTCGCGCGGGGCGAGTGCGGCCATCTCCCAGTCGAGGACCGCGGCGGGCTCGAACCCGTCGTAGACGACGTTGCCGATGCGTGCGTCACCCCAGTTGAGGACGGGCGGGCCGGGTTCGGCGGGCCAGAGTTCCTCCAGCCGGTCGAAGGCCGACTCGATGAGGGGTGAGCGGGCGACTCCGTCGACGACCCAGTCGTAGTAGGCGCGTTGGGCGGTGACATGGCGGCGCAGCGCGTCGCCCTCGCCGGGGAGTTCGAGGAACCGCACCTCCTGCGGCGGGACTTGGTCGTGCAGGCGGGCCAGCAGGCCGATGGAGGCGGCCTCCAGGCGTTCGCGTTCCCCGTCGCTCGCCGCGTGCAGCCAGTTGCCCTCGTAGGTGTACGGCATGACGTCCGGCGGGACCCGGCCCTCGACGCGTTCCATCACGAAGAAGGGCGCCCCGAGCGGCCCGGGATCCTCCTCCAGCCACAGGACGCGGGGCACCGGCAGGTCGGTGCGCTCCCCCACGACCCGCATGGTCCGGAACTGGCGGACCATGTCGTAGACCGGGAAGACGGTGTACGCCGCCGGGTCCGCCGCCAGCCTCAACGCACAGGCCCGCAGAGGTGGTTCGGGGTGCTCGATGTCGAAGAGCAGGGTCTCGCTGGACATGCCGTTGGAGGCGGGGACGGTGACCGAGGCGGCCTTGGCGCCGGGGAGCCTGGCGTCGAGCCAGACGGTGAGGCGGCGGGCGAGGTCCTCCGGGTCGCGGGTGGTGGTGCGCGGTCGGGGCGCCATGGCCAACTCCCTTATGTCGCGACCGAGTCGAAGCCGGTGAACCCGCTCGGGTCGTGCCGCCCGAACGATCCGTGCTCGAAGATGCCGTACCCCACCCGTCCGTCCAGCCGGAAGCGGGCGGCGTGGTCGGTGACGCCGTACGCGGCGAGCGGGTGCGGCCGGGTCAGGTCGTAGGTGCGCCGGTCGGTCCAGCCGTGGCCGTGCCAGGTGCCGTGCTGCCAGTCGTCGGCGGGCGGGTAGCCCGCACCGAGGGCGAGCGGCGAGGAGGTGAGGATCTCGACCTGGAGCTCGCGCGGCTTGCGCGGGTCGCCGAGGTGGATCACCGCGCGCTCGGGGTGCCGGGTGCCGGGGCGGTAGGTGATCTCCGGGTGGGGCCAGCCGAGTTGGCGGTCGGGGTGGCCGGGGCGCACGACGGTGGCGTCGTTGAGCGTGCGGTAGCCGTCGGCGTCCTCCTGGACGATCACCATGAGGAAGCGGTCGTTGAAGCGGACCGGGCACCAGAGCCAGTGGAATCCCTCGGTGGGGTGTTCCTCGGCGAGCCTGCCGCCTTCCTCGCCGGGCAGCGGGCGCACTCCCCAGCTGCGGTCGCGGGTCCCGGTCCAGCCCGCCACCCGCAGCTCCTCCCCGCCCGCCCGCACGACGCCGTCCACGCTGCCCGCCTGGACGAACCGGCGGCCCTCCAGCGTCAGCCGTCCGCCGCGCCGCTGCACATGGTGGGGCTCCCACAGCGCCGGGTGGTCGGCGCTCCAGACGAGGTCGCAGGACAGAGTGTCGTCGTCGCAGAGCAGGCGGAGCCGGCGCAGTGGCTCCTCGACCTCGATGCGCAGGGGGCCGACGGCGAGCCGCAGCCGGTCGTCGCCGAGGGCGTCGGAGGCCCGGACGGCGTGCAGGGTGTCGCCGGTGCGCAGGGTGACGTAGGCGTCGGTCACGCCGACGTTCGGGTAGACGCCGAGGCCGAGGATCAGCAGGGCCCGGCCCTCGTGGTCGAACACCTGGAAGATGCAGCGGTCGTAGGCGTTCCGGTCGCCGGTGGCCATGTGCCGCATGGACAACGGGACTTGGTGCACCGGGTACTCGTCGAGCGCAATGGGACGGTCCTCGCCCACGGCGAACCCCCTGTCGTCGGCCGCGCTGAAGCCCGGGAAACGGCTGGGCTGACGGTACGTCAGATGGGTGCAGGTGGCCAGAGACGGGGGCGTCGGCGAACTCACGGTCGATTCCGCTCGCGGGTGACCTGCCCGCCCGGCACCGCGTTGCCCAGGTATGACCCCTACATATTCACCGTCCGGGCGCCGGCGCCGGGTCTTCGTCCCCGCGCCCGCAGAATCGGTTCCGCCGACGCCCCCGCAGGATCCGCCGATCTACCGCGAGCTGATCCGCACCTGGGCCGACCGGGGCCGCACCCTGCCCGGGCGCCACGATCCGGAGTGGGTCCGGCTCGCGGCGCCGCAGGTCAGGCCGGGTCAGTTCAGCGGGACTCCGGACCGGCCAGGTGACGGGCGATGACCATCCGCTGGATCTGATTGGTGCCCTCGACGATCTGGAGGACCTTGGCCTCGCGCATGTAGCGCTCGACCGGGAAGTCCGCGGTGTAGCCGTATCCGCCGAGCACCTGGACCGCGTCCGTGGCGGCCTTCATCGCCGTGTCGGTGCAGTGCAGCTTGGCCATGGCCGCCTGCTTGGCGAAGGGCCGGCCGGCGTCCCTGAGGCGCGCCGCCGCCAGGTACAGCGCCCGGCCCGCCTCGATCTGGGTCGCCATGTCGGCGAGCATGAACCGCAGCCCCTGGAAGTCGGCGATCGGCTTGCCGAACTGCCGCCGCTCGGTCGCGTACGCCACCGCCGCGTCCAGCGCCGCCTGGGCCACGCCGATCGCACAGGCCGCGATGCCGAGCCGCCCGGAGTCGAGCGCGGACAGGGCGATCGCGAAGCCCTGGCCCTCCTCTCCGATGCGCCGCGCGTCGGGGACGCGGACGCCGTCGAGATGGACCTGGGCGGTGGGCGAGCCCTTCATCCCCATCTTCTTCTCCGGCGCCGCGGCGCTGAGCCCCTGCGCGTCACCGGGCACCAGGAACGCGGTGATCCCGCGCGGGCCCTCTTCGCCGGTGCGCGCCATGACCGTGTAGAAGTCGGCGATGCCCCCGTGCGTGATCCAGGCCTTGGTGCCGGTGAGGACCCAGCCGTCCCCCTCGCGCACGGCCTTGGTGCGCAGGGACGCGGCGTCCGATCCGGAGGCCGGTTCGGAGAGGCAGTACGCGCCGAGCAGTCCCCCGCCGAGCATCGCGGGCAGGTGTTCGACCTGCTGCTCCTTGGTGCCGTACGCGGCGAGCGCGTAGGAGGCGAGGGTGTGGACGCTGACGCCGAGGCCGACGGTGAGGCGGGCCGCGGCGAGCTCTTCGAGGACCTGGAGGTAGACCTCGTACGGCTGGTCGCCGCCGCCGTGCTCCGCGTCGTAGGGGAGGCCGAGCAGTCCGGACTCCGACAGAAGGGTGAAGACCTCGCGCGGGAAGCGTCCGGCGTCCTCCTCCTCGGCCGCCCGCGGGGCGATCTCTCGCTGCGCGATGTCCCGGACGAGGGAGATCAGATCCCTGGCCTCGTCCGTGGGCAGTTGCCGGTCCACCGGCTGCGGGGCGCGGTCGGGCATGGCGACGCTCTCCTCCCTGTCGGGCACATCGACGGACGTACGCCTTGGGTGTGGGCGGCTCCGCCAGGGCTTGCTCAGTACCGGGCCGGGACGCCCGCTTCCGGGTCTCGGAAGCGGCTGACCAGCGGCTCTGCGGGTGAGTATGCCCGATCGCGTGCACCGCGTCACCAGTTAACGACCGCTCACTTCAAGAATATCCCGGGAGCCCGCCGGGCGGTGGGAAATGGTCCGAACCATTGACGTACTGGTCTAGTCCTCCTACGGTTGCGGATCAACGCCTTACCGCGTCCATGCCAAGCGCGCATGTCGATCGGAGCACCCCTCACCCCCCACGAGGAGACACCCCGATGCACTTCTCCCCCCTCACCCCGCGCTCCCTGCGAGCGCTCGTCTCGGCCGCCTGTTGCGCCGTCCTCGGCGCCGGGCTCCTGGCCGGCGCGAGCGCCGCGACCGCGGAACCCGCGGCGAAACCGCTCGCCGAACCGGCCGCCGCCGCACCCGCCGTACAAGCCGGCTCCAAGGTCGTCGGCTACTTCACGGAATGGGGCACCTACGACCGGAAGTACTACGTCAAGAACATCGAGACGTCCGGCTCCGCCGCCAAGCTCACCCACATCAACTACGCCTTCGGCAACGTCACCGGCGGCAAGTGCGCGATGGGCGACGCCTACGCGGCGACCGACCGGACCTACACCGCCGCCGAGTCGGTGGACGGCGTCGCCGACACCTGGGACCAGCCGCTGCGCGGCAACTTCAACCAACTGCGCGAGCTGAAGAAGAAGCACCCGGGCCTCAAGGTCCTGTGGTCCTTCGGCGGATGGACCTGGTCCGGCGGCTTCGGCGAGGCCGCGAAGAACCCGGCCGCGTTCGCCCAGTCCTGCTACGACCTGGTCGAGAACTCCAAGTGGGCCGACGTCTTCGACGGCATCGACATCGACTGGGAGTACCCCAACGCCTGCGGCAACACCTGCGACACCAGCGGCCGGGAGGCCTTCAAGAACCTGATGTCGGCGCTGCGCGCGAAGTTCGGCACCGGCAACCTGGTCACCGCGGCCATCACCGCCGACGCCACCTCCGGCGGCAAGATCGACGCGGCGAACTACGCGGGCGCCGCCCAGTACGTCGACTGGTACAACCCGATGACGTACGACTTCTTCGGCGCCTGGGCCACGACCGGCCCGACGGCCCCGCACTCGCCGCTGAACTCCTACGCGGGCATCCCCACGGCGAACTACTACACCTCGGCGACCATCGCCAAGCTCAAGGGCCTCGGCGTCCCCGCCGCCAAGCTGCTGCTCGGCATCGGGTTCTACGGCCGCGGCTGGACCGGCGTCACCCAGGCCGCGCCCGGCGGCACGGCGACCGGACCGGCGGCGGGCACGTACGAGCAGGGCATCGACGACTACAAGGTGCTCAAGACCAAGTGCCCGGCGACCGGCACCGTGGCGGGCACCGCGTACGCCAAGTGCGGGAGCGACTGGTGGAGTTACGACACCCCGTCGACCATCGCCACCAAGATGACCTACAAGAACCAGCAGGGCCTGGGCGGCACGTTCTTCTGGGAACTGAGCGGGGACACGACGAGCGGTGAACTGATCAAGGCGATCAACTGACCGCGGACGCGGGACACTCGGGGCGGGGGCTCGACGGGCCTCCGCCCCTCACCCGTGGACCGGAACCGGGACCGGGACCGGTCAGGCGTCGCGGCGGGCGGGCTGCGGGGCCCGGTAGGCGGGGTCGAGCTCCTCGATGGCCCGCAGGGTGCCGCCGAGGGTCTTCACCAGGAGTTCGCGCATGGTCTCGCGGGGCAGCTCGGGGTGGTCGATCCAGTCGAGGGTGGCGCCCTCGACGCTGCACACCCAGGCCAGCAGGCCCATCCGGGCCAGCTGGTCGATGTCGGTACGGCCGTACGCGCCCTCGGCGATGGTCGTGACGATCGCCGCGCGCACCGAGTCCCGGATCGCGTGCACCTCGGTGTCGAAGCCGACGCCGCCGCTGACGATGGTGCGGAACGCGGCCTGGTTGTGCTCGGCGTAGCGCAGATAGCTCTCCATCGTGCGCTGGACCCGGTCGAGCTGGGGAAGCCGGACGCCGCCGGCGGCGAAGGTGACCAGGTCGGCGACGGAGTCCTGGATGATCGCCAGGTAGTAGCCGCGCTTGGACTGGAAGTAGTAGTAGATCAGTCCCTTGGCGACATGCGCCTGGCGGGCGATGTCGTCCATGGAGAGCGCGTCGTACGACGTGTCGGCGAACAACCTCCGCCCGATGGCGATGAGTTCGGCACGGCGCGCCACCGAGCGCTCGGTGACACGCGCCTTGGGACGTGCGGCGTCGCGCTGTCGACTGATATGCAATTTCGACCCTGGTCTCAACGGGCGGCGGGACTCCCGCAGTATGTCAGGTCAAGGATGACTCAGGTCACAGCAGACCGAGTTGGGTCACGAGCATCGCGACGACCGCGACGAGGGTCCAGCCCATGACGTGCTCAAGGATCTTGGGGCCGTCTTCCCGGGGGCCGCCGGTGCGGACACGGGAGGCGGCCCGGGAGGCGGTGGCTGCGTTCGCGGTCATGGCTTCTCACTGACGTAGGACTGGCTGAACCCCCCCTGGGCATGTGTCCCACCTTGCCATCGATCAGGGCTTTTGCGGCCGAGAGCTTGGTCACAGCCCTCCGGACCCGCTCTCGGCCGCGGCCCTGGATCAGCGCACCCCGACCGCCTCGAGCGCCTTGCACTGCCGGGCGCTCGGCCGCGCCGGGAAGTACAGGTAGCAGACGCCGCCGGTACCGGAGACGACCTTGCCACTGGCGTTGTACCGCTTGGTCCTGAGCCAGATGTTCTCCCACTCGCGCCGCTTGTAGACGCGCCGCACGGCGTCGTCGCCGGGCGAGGCGGGGTCGTTGGCGATCACGTCGCCCTCGGCGGTGAAGCCGATCACGGTCATCAGGTGCCCCGAGGTGCCGTACCCCGCGCCGGTCAGCTCCTCCTCGAGGAAGGACTGGGACGTTATGGCGGGGACACCGGCCGCGATCAGCGTCTCCAGGTCGGCCAGCGAGCCGAGCCGGGTGACCACGCCCTGGAGGCCGTCGAAGGTGGCCGCGTAGGCCGCGTTGAAGGGCCAGTTGCCGCAGCCCGCGTACTGGTGGTCGTAGGTGTGGCGAGCCGCGTGGCACACCTGCGGGTCCGCGTAGGTCGGGTCGACCCAGGCGAGCTGCTCCGGGGTGAGCCGGCCGCCCCAGTACTCGATGATCATCTGCGAGGAGGTGGGGCTGCACCAGGCCTCGCCGCCGTTGTCGTACTCGGGGTACTGACCGGCGTGGATCTCCTGCGAGTAGCGCGGGACGATCAGTTCCTGGGCGAGACCGGGCGTGGAGGCCGGGACGGTGAAGCGGTCCGGGACGTCGGAGCCCATCGCGCCCAGCCGCCACACGGTCGGGGTCGTCCGGGTGCCCGGCCGGCGGTAGAGCGTCAGCCGCAGCCGGTACGACGTGAGGCGCAGCCCGGTGGCCGGGTCGTCGATCGCGAAGGTGTCCGTCCAGATGCTGCTCTTGTCGTCGGTCTGGTCGTCGACCGAGGTCCGCTTGATGTCCTGGTCGCCCGCGGCCCAGCGGCCCATGACGTACCAGGGGGTGTCCGTGCCGTCGGAGTACGTGCCCTTCAGCTCGACCTGGAGCCAGGTGCCGGCCGGGGTGTGGGCGTTCCAGGACGCGATGGCCTCGGTGGAGGGGACGGCGAGCCGGTGGACGGGCGAGGTCCAGGTGGCGTACTCCCAGGCGGCGGTCGTGCCGGTGTGCGGGTCGGTGTAGTCGACGGTGCCGGCGGCGCCCCCGATCACCACCCCGGGGCGGGCGCCCGCGACGGCCCTGACGCCCTTGGCGGTGCCGGCGCGCCAGTCGGCGTAGGTGGTCCAGAAGCGGTTGTCGACGAGGCGGGCCGGGGCTCCCTCGGGTTGCCCGGTGCCGGCGGCGCGGGCGGGGCCGGCACCGCCCGCCACCGCGGCGGCGACCGCGGCGGCCAGGACGGTTCGCCGGGACGGCTGTTCGGCTCTGCTCATGGGCGGAATGACCCCCAAGTTGTCCGAGAATGGGCAGGTCCACTGCAAGTCTGTGCGCCAACTATGACCACAATCGACAGGCTCCTGCCAGCACTTAAGGGCATGCCACGCGCACGAATATTGGCCTCGACCACTGGCACGGACGGGCGGGGCTAGACTCCGGCGGCGTACCGCCCGCTCCCCCGCACCCCAGGAACCGTCATCCAGCACCTCGCCGACCGGCTCCGCCGGCTCCCCCCGTCCTGCGGTCCGGTCCGGCTGGTCGGTGTCGACGGGCACGCCGGGTCCGGGAAGTCCACGTTCGCCGGGCTGCTGGCGGCCGAACTGGGCGGCGCGCCGGTGCTGCGGCTGGACGACATCGCGAGCCACGACGAACTGTTCGGCTGGACCGGGCGGCTGCTGACCCAGGTCGTCGAACCGTTCACGCGGGGCGCCACCGCGCACTACGGGCCCTACGACTGGCACGCGCGCCGCTTCGGTCCCGCCCGCGCCCTGCCCGCGGCCCCGGTCGTGCTCGTCGAGGGGGTCGGCGCGGGCCGCCGGGCGCTGCGCCCGCATCTCGCCCGGCTCCTGTGGATGGAGTTGCCACGTGAGGAGTCCTGGGCACGGGGGCGCGCCCGGGACGGGGCGGAGCAGCGGGACTTCTGGGCCGGATGGGTCCTGGCGGAGGCCGAGCACTTCGCCGACGACCCCTCCCGGCCGTACGCCGATCTGCTGATCCGGCAGCGCGGAACCGGCCCCGGGACACCGTTTCAGCCGGGATACGAGGTGCTTCCCGGGCCTGCTGGGACGGCTGAGCCGAGCCGGGACATCACTCACGGTGACGACCCATCGGCAATGTGCTGAACTCGTGAAGACCGCCGAAGCCGAACCTCTTGAGTCCCTCAACTCCGCTTGACCGAGGGGCCGTACAGGACTTACGTTCTCAATGCGCGGCCGTTCGAGGCCGCCCGCAGACGCGAAGCCCCCGGTTGTTCCCCCGTGATCGGGGGCTTCGTTCTGCCTTCACCCCGTTTTCCGGGCGCCCCGAGCCCCGATTCGCTCACCCTGGGTCACCGGACGCCATGCGTCCCGTCTGCTCCCACCTCGTCAAACGGCCTGTGCGGCACCCTTCGGCGGGCCCCGCCCCCGCAGGTACGATGCCTTCGGTGCGACCTCAGGAACGGCTGCTCTGCGCACCGTTGCAACTCCGGTCCGCGGCAAGGCGGTTCGATCAAGGTGGTCGACGGGCGCCGGCCCGCCGGCGAACCAAAACGGGGGCACGGTTTGTGGGGGACGTGATGGATTTCGGCACGCGGGGCCCCGAGGCCCCGGCCGACCTCGCCTGGCTGCGAGGTGTGGACGCCTACACGATGGGGGCGTATCCGCAGGCGGAGGAGGAGTTCCGCACCGCGGTCCGGATGGACCCGGGAATGGCCGACGCCTGGCTCGGCCTGCACGCGCTGCGCGTCGACACGACGACCGCGCTGCTGCGGATGTTCCGGCACCGCGAGCGCTTCGGAGAACAGCGCGCCCGCCACCGGCGGACCCTCAACTCCTGGTACTGGCTGGGCTGGTGGGTGCAACCGGTGCTGGAGAGCCCGCGCGACCTGCTGCTCGCGCACGCCTCGCACTGGCTGGACGGACGCCATGTCCCGGAGCTGGACCGGGCCCTCGCCGGCCTGCCGCCCGTGGACACCGACTCCCAGGTGCGCTTCCTGCACGCGTGCCGCTCCTATCTGGTCAAGGACTGGGATCAACTGGTCCGGCACACCGACCCGTTGATCGACGACGCGCTCCTCGGCATCGAGGCCGGACTGTTCGGCGGGATGGCCCGGGTGCGCCTGGAGATGTACGGGCAGGCCGAGCCCCTGCTGTCTGCGGCCCTGATGCGCTGTCGCAGCGAACAGCCCCAGCGCAAGGAGCTGCGCTACTGGCTCGCCCGCGCCCACGAGGGCACCGGCCGCTCCGCCGCCGCCCTCCCCCTGTACCGCGCGGTGCACCGCGTCGACGCCGCCTTCATGGACACCTCGGCCCGGCTCGCGGCGATCGCCGAGTCCGACGGGTACGACGACGCGACCGACCTCGCGGCCATGGCGCTCTCCGGCGGCGCGGACATCCTGGAGGGACCCGACGGGCTCGACCCGCTGTTCGGCATGGAGGGCCGGGACCTCAAGCTCTCCGACCCCGATCTCCCGACCGGCCCCCTGCCCTCGGTCACCGACCCGGTGGTCCGCGAACGGACGGCCACCGCGCCCCCGCTGCCCGCCGGACCCACCGACCCCGTGTTACTGGAGGAAGCGCTCGCGGAACTGGAGCGCATGGTCGGCCTGGAACCGGTGAAGCGCCAAGTCAAGGCGCTCTCCGCACAGTTGAACATGGCGCGGCTGCGTGCCGGGCAGGGTCTGCCCGTCCAGCCGCCCAAACGGCACTTCGTCTTCTCCGGCCCCTCGGGCACCGGCAAGACCACCGTGGCGAGAATCCTCGGCCGGGTCTTCTACGCCCTCGGCCTGCTCGGCGGCGACCATCTCGTCGAGGCCCAGCGCGCCGACCTCGTCGGCGAGTACCTCGGGCAGACCGCGGTGAAGGCCAACGAGCTCATCGACTCCGCGATCGGCGGGGTGCTCTTCGTCGACGAGGCGTACTCCCTGTCCAACTCCGGTTACGGCAAGGGCGACGCGTACGGCGACGAGGCGCTCCAGGTGCTGCTGAAGCGGGCGGAGGACAACCGGGACCATCTGGTCGTCATCCTCGCCGGTTACCCCGAGGGCATGGACCGGCTGCTGACCGCCAACCCCGGGCTGTCGTCCCGCTTCACCACGCGGGTGGACTTCCCCTCGTACCGGCCGCTCGAACTCACCTCCATCGGCGAGGTGCTGGCCGCGGAGAACGGGGACGTGTGGGACGAGGAGGCGCTGGACGAGCTGCGCTCGATCGCCGGTCATGTGGTGGAGCAGGGGTGGATCGACGAGCTGGGGAACGGGCGGTTCCTGCGGACGCTGTACGAGAAGAGCTGCGCTTATCGGGACTTGCGGTTGTCCACGTATCCCGGGATGTTGACGCGCGACGATCTGTCCACCTTGCGGTTGCCTGATCTGATGCAGGCGTATGGGGAGGTTCTGTCCGGGCGGGGGCCGCAGGATCCGTCTGCGGCGTGATGTGCGGGGCGGTGCGTCGGCGCTGCGATTCGGTGCGGTGCGCTGCGCTGAGCTGAGCTGCGCCGTAGAGCTCGGCCGGATCTGTTGAGTTGCGGGTGCGTCGTGGTCTGTCGCGCAGTTCCCCGCGCCCCCAAAAGCAGACCGGCCGCGGGTGCGTTGTGGCTTGTCGCGCAGTTCCCCGCGCCCCTGAACACATCGGATGCGTTGTCGTCTGTCGCGCGGCTGCCCGCGCCCCTCAAAGAACCGTTCCCCGCGCCGTTCCAAGAACCGTTCCCCGCGTCCCGCCCCTCAAGGAACCGTTCCCCGTGTCCCTCAAAGAACCGTTCCCCGCGCCGTTCGAAGGGTAGAACGGGCGCGGGGAACCGGTGTGGAGGGTCAGCCGACCGTCGCTTCTGTCGGTTCCGGGGTTCTCGGGTGCGGTGGGGTTTCTCGGTGGGCCGGGTCCGTGACCTCTCCCACCAGGAGCTCCAGGACGTCCTCCAGGGCGACGAGGCCGAGGACCTTGCCGGAGGCGTCCGCCACCTGGGCCAGGTGGGTGGCCGCCCGGCGCATGACCGTGAGGGCGTCGTCCAGGGGGAGTTCGGAGGTGAGGGTGGTCATGGGCCGCCAGATCTGCTGGGGGACGGCCCGCTCGGAGTCCTCCAGGTCGAGGACGTCCTTGACGTGCAGGTAGCCCATGAAGGCGCCGCCCGTCCCCGCGACCGGGAACCGGGAGTAGCCCGTGCGGGCGGTCAGGTCGACGATCTGGCCCGGGGTGACCGACGGGGGCACCGTGACCAGGGAGTCGTTGTCGAGGAGGACGTCCGTGACCGGGCGGGAGCCCAGCTCCAGCGCGTCCTCCAGGCGTTCCTGCTCCTCGGGGTCGAGGAGACCGGCCTGTCCCGAGTCCTCCACCAGCCGGTTGAGCTGCTCGCTGGTGAAGACGGCCTCGACCTCGTCCTTGGGCTCGACGCGGAAGAGCCGCAGGATGCCCTGGGCGACCGCGCCGAGGGCGACCGTGATCGGCCGGCAGACACGGGCGAAGGCGACCAGGCCCGGGGCCAGCCACAGCGCGGCCTTCTCCGGGGCGGCCATGGCGAGGTTCTTCGGGACCATCTCGCCGATCACGAGGTGGAAGAAGACCACCGCCGCGAGCGCGATGATGTAACCGAGCGGATGGATCATGCCGTGCGGCAGGTGCATCCACTCGAAGACCGGTTCCAGCAGGTGCGCGACGGTGGGTTCGGCGACCGCGCCCAGGGTCAGCGAGCAGACGGTGATGCCGAACTGCGCGGCGGCCATCATCTGCGGAAGCCGCTCCAGGCCGTGCAGGACCTGGCGGGCGCGGGCCGTGCCGAGGGGCTCGATCTGGCTGCGGCGTACGGAGACGAGCGCGAACTCGGCGCCGACGAAGAAGCCGTTGGCGAGCACGAGCAGCCCGGCGAACAGGAGTTGGAGCACGCTCATCGGGCCACCCCCGGCAGCGGGGTTCGGTGCGCGGTCATCGGGCGACCTCCACGACAGGACCGGTGCGGACCAGCCGTACCCGTTCGGCACGGTAGTGGCCGACCCGGCGCACGGTGAGCCGCCAGCCCGGGAGGTCGGCGCGGTCCCCGGCGGCGGGGATGCGGCCGAGCAGGTCGGCGACGAGTCCGGCGACCGTCTCGTAGGGGCCCTCGGGCACGTCGAGGCCTATGCGCTGGAGGACGTCGACGCGGCAGCTGCCCTCGGCGTCCCAGGCGGGCCTGCCGTCCTCCGGTGGCGCGGCGGCCAGTTCGGGCAGGTCCTGGCCGTCGTGCTCGTCACGGACCTCGCCGACGATCTCCTCGACGATGTCCTCCAGGGTGACCACACCGGCCGTGCCCCCGTACTCGTCGACGACGACGGCGATGGGCTGTTCGCTGCGCAGCCGGCCGAGCAGCGGCTGCACCGGCAGGGTCTCGGGGACGAGCAGGGCCGGGCGGGAGATCCGGCCGACCGGGGTGCGCAGCCGGTCCTGGGCGGGAACGCCGAGGGCGTCCTTGAGATGGACCATGCCGACGATTTCGTCGATCTTCTCCCGGTAGACGGGGAAGCGGGAGAGCCCGGTGGCGCGGGTCAGGTTCACCACGTCCTCGACGGTCGCCGAGGACTGGAGCGCGCTGACCTTCACCCGCGGGGTCATCACGTGCTGCGCGGTCAGTTCGGCCAGCGAGAGGGTGCGGACGAACAGGTCGGCCGTGTCCTGTTCGAGGGCGCCGGCCTGCGCCGAGTGCCGGGCCAGGGACACCAGTTCGCCCGGGGTGCGGGCGGAGGCCAGTTCCTCGGTGGGCTCGACGCCGAGCGCCCGGACGAGCCGGTTGGCGACCGCGTTGAGCGCGGCGATGACCGGCCGGAACAGCCGCGCGAAGGTGTGCTGCGGGCCGGCGACGAACCGTGCGACCTGGAGGGGCTTGGAGACCGCCCAGTTCTTGGGCACGAGTTCGCCGATCACCATCTGCACGGCGGAGGCCAGCAGCATGCCGACGACGACCGCGACCCCGGAGACGGCACCCTCGGGGATGCCGATCGCCGTGATGGGGCCGTGCAGCAGCTCCGCGAGCGCCGGTTCGGCGAGCATGCCGACGACGAGCGAGGTGATGGTGATGCCCAGCTGGGTGCCGGAGAGCTGGAAGGAGAGCTCCTTGAGGGACTCGACGACCGTACGGGCCCGTCGGTCGCCCTCGGCGGCGGCCTTCTCCGCCTCCGGCCGTTCGACCGTGACGAGGCCGAACTCGGCCGCCACGAAGAAGCCGTTGGCGAGGATCAGGAGGAAGGCGGCTGCGAGGAGCAGCAGGGGGATGGTCATGATGCCGCCGCCTCGTATGCAGGTCGGGAGGGGGCGGCGCAGGTACTACAGGACGATCCGTCCATCGCTGGAGGGAATCACTCCTCGGGTAGCAGTGGGGCCTCTGAGGACCGGGGGGAACATCAGCGGCGGAGGCGTCGTGAAAACGCCTCCGCCAACAGATTAATCAAGACAGGGGGCTCTACGGCAGATCCCCTGTGGTGTGGGCTTCCACGAGCCCGCGCAGGGCGCGCGCGTCGGCGATGGCCCGTTCCCTGGCGATACCCGGCTGGATACCGAGGGCGGGCAGGCTCGTGCCGTCGCTGAGGTTGAGGAAGACCCACGGGTCGCCGGGGCGCAGGTTCACGCCGAGGATCTCGGCCCAGTCCAGGCGGCGCCGGGTCGCGATGTTCACGACGGTGACGCCGGTGTCGTCGGCGACGACCTTCACCCGGGCCAGCAGGGCGAGCACTCCGGCGAGCAGGGCGGCCGTGAACACGAAGCTCAGGCGCTCCCCCGGGCCGAGCTTCTCCAGCAGGAGCGCGACCGCCGTGATGACGACGAAGATCGCGGCGGCGGCGGTGAGCAGCACGGCACGGGTGCGGCCGGGGCGGAAGGTGACGGGAAGGGCGGGCAGGTCGGTCATGGCAGGTACCGCCCTCAGAGACGGCAGGCGTGGATGGCCGTCGTCAGGATGGCCCGCGCGCCGATGTCGTACAGGTCGTCCATGATCCGCTGGGCCTCCTTGGCGGGGACCATCGCGCGGACGGCGACCCAGCCCTCGTTGTGCAGCGGGGAGACGGTCGGGGACTCCAGGCCGGGCGTGAGGGCGACGGCCTTCTCCAGCTGCTCGACCCGGCAGTCGTAGTCCATCATCACGTAGGTCCGGGCGACCAGGACGCCCTGGAGGCGGCGCAGGAACTGCTGCACCTTGGGCTCGGCCTCGTCGGGCTCCGCGCCGGTGCGGCGGATCACGATCGCCTCGGACTTCATGATCGGCTCGCCGAAGACCTCCAGGCCCGCGTTGCGCAGCGAGGTGCCGGTCTCGACGACGTCCGCGATGACCTCGGCGACACCGAGTTCGATGGCGGTCTCGACGGCGCCGTCCAGGTGGACGACGGAGGCGTCGACGCCCTGGTCGGCGAGGTGCCTGGCGACGATGCCCTCGTAGGAGGTGGCGACCGTCTTGCCCTTGAGGTCGGTGATGCCGGTCGCCGTGCCCG
Source organism: Streptomyces sp. NPDC090106 (assembly GCF_044747265.1). Lineage (NCBI taxonomy): Bacteria > Bacillati > Actinomycetota > Actinomycetes > Kitasatosporales > Streptomycetaceae > Streptomyces > Streptomyces sp. NPDC090106. The sequence continues at coordinate 67,914 of NZ_JBIVDS010000013.1, forward strand.
GCTTGGCGGCGAAGCGGAAGGTGGAGCGGGCGAAGCCGAGCGGGAGGATCTCCTCGGCCTTGGCGCCGGAGTCGATCAGCAGGTCGCGGCCGGTGATGCCGATGTCGAGGCGGCCGGAGGAGACGTAGATCGCGATGTCGCGGGGGCGGAGGTAGAAGAACTCGACCTCGTTGACCGGGTCGACGATCCGCAGTTCCTTGGACTCGCGGCGCTGCTGGTAGCCGGCCTCATGCAGCATCTCCGCCGCAGGTCCTGAGAGGGAACCCTTGTTGGGGACGGCGATGCGCAGCATGAGGTCGGCTTCCTTCTGATCGTGTCGGGGTGGTGGTGCGGCGGGTGGTTCAGAGGTGGGCGTAGACGTCGTCGAGCGAGATGCCGCGAGCGACCATCATCACCTGGACGTGGTAGAGCAGCTGCGAGATCTCCTCGGCGGCTGCCTCCTTGCCCTCGTACTCGGCGGCCATCCAGACCTCGGCGGCCTCTTCGACGACCTTCTTGCCGATGGCATGCACCCCCTTGCCGACCAGCTCCGCGGTGCGGGAGGTGGCGGGGTCGCCGTTGGCTGCCTTGTGCTGGAGCTCGGTGAAGAGCTCCTCGAACGTCTTATTGGACATGGTGACGCTCAGCCTATGCCACGCGCGGGATTCGTCAGTGCCATGGTTCAGATACTGAGCGGAGGGTGGCCGCGGTGGCGACGGCGGCGGTGACCGCCTCGTGTCCCTTGTCCTCGTGGGAGCCCTCGATGCCCGCGCGGTCGAGGGCCTGCTCCTCGGTGTCGCAGGTGAGGAGGCCGAAGCCGATGGGGACGCCGGTCTCGACGGAGACCTGGGCCAGGCCCTGGGTGACGCCCTGGCACACGTACTCGAAGTGCGGGGTGCCGCCGCGGATGACGACCCCGAGGGCGACGATCGCGTCGTAGCCGCGGCCCGCGAGGACCTTGGCGACGACCGGGAGCTCCCAGCTGCCGGGGACCCGCAGCAGGGTCGGCTCGTCGATGCCGAGGTCGTGCAGGGCGCGCAGGGCGCCGTCCACCAGTCCGTCCATCACCTTCTCGTGCCACTGGGCCGCGATGACGGCGACCCGCAGGTCGCCGACGTTGCGTACGGACAGTTCCGGTGCGCCCTTGCCGCTCACGTTCTCTGTGCTCCTCGAAGTAAGGTGCTGCTACTGGTTGTTGCAGGTGGACACGGGGGCCGCGTCCAGCCAGGGCAGGTCGTGGCCCATCCGGTCGCGCTTGGTGCGCAGGTACCGGAGGTTGTGCTCGCCCGCCTGTACGGGCATCGGCTCCCGGCTGGTGACCTTGAGTCCGTGGCGCAGGAGAGCGTCGGACTTGTCGGGGTTGTTGGTCATCAGCCGGACGCCGCGGACGCCGAGGTCCTCCAGGATCTGGGCGCCGGCGCCGTAGTCGCGGGCGTCGGCGGGCAGGCCGAGTTCGAGGTTGGCGTCGAGGGTGTCCCGGCCGCGCTCCTGGAGTTCGTACGCGCGCAGCTTGGACAGCAGTCCGATGCCGCGTCCCTCGTGGCCGCGCAGATAGACGACGATGCCGCGGCCCTCGGCCTGGATGCGGTCCAGGGAGGCGTCGAGCTGGGGGCCGCAGTCGCAGCGGGCGGAGGCGAAGATGTCGCCGGTGAGGCACTCGGAGTGGACGCGGACCAGGACGTCCTCGCCGTCGCCGATCTCGCCGTGGACGAGCGCGACGTGCTCGACGCCGTCGACGGTGGAGCGGTAGCCGTAGGCCGTGAACTCGCCGTGGGCGGTGGGCAGCCGGACCTCGGCCTCGCGGCGGACGGTGGGTTCGGCGGCCCGGCGGTAGGCGATCAGGTCCTCGATGGAGATGATCGTCAGGCCGTGCTTGCGGGCGAACGGGATCAGCTCGGGCAGGCGCAGCATCCGGCCGTCCTCGCCGGCGATCTCGACGATCGCGCCGGCCGGGCGCAGGCCCGCGAGCCGGGCGAGGTCGACGGCGGCCTCGGTGTGGCCGTTGCGGGTGAGGACGCCGCCGGGCTGGGCGCGCAGCGGGAAGATGTGGCCGGGCCGGACGAAGTCGTCGGCGCCCGCGGTGCCGCCCGCGAGGAGGCGCAGGGTGGCGGCGCGGTCGGCGGCGGAGATGCCGGTGGTCACGCCGTGCGCGGCGGAGGCGTCGACGCTGACCGTGAACGCGGTCTTCATCTGCTCGGTGTTGTCGTCGACCATCTGCGGCAGCCGCAGCCGGTCCAGCTCCTCGCCCTCCATGGGGGCGCAGATCAAACCGCGGCACTCGCTCATCATGAAGGCGACGATCTCGGGCGTGATCTTCTCGGCGGCGACGACGAGGTCGCCCTCGTTCTCCCGGTCCTCGTCGTCGACGACGACGATGGGGCGGCCCGCCGCGATGTCGGCGACGGCCCGCTCGACGGGGTCGAGGGAGAGGTCCTCGAAGCCGTCGGTGCTGTAGAGGAGGGGTGCCGTGGTCATGCGGGTGCTCCTTCCAGAGCGGGCCGCGCGGCCTCGCGGGAGCGCAGCCACCAGTCGCGCATGCCCCACAGGACGAGCGCGCCGTAGATGACGTAGACGAAGCCGGAGAAGGCGTAGCCGTTGGCGAAGTTGAGGGGGACGCCGACCAGGTCGACCAGGAGCCAGGCGATCCAGAACTCGACCATGCCGCGGGCCTGGGCGTACATCGCGACGACGGTGCCGACGAAAATGTAGGCGTCGGGCCAGGGGTCCCAGGACAGGTTCGGGTACGCCTCGAAGAACAGCGCGACGGCGACGGTGCCGACGGCCGCGGCGGCGACGAGGACGCCGCGCTCGCGCCAGGTGGCGAAGCGGGGGGCGATGTGACCGTCGGCCGCCCCGCTCCTGCTGCGGTTCCACTGCCACCAGCCGTACAGGGCGACGGCCATGACGACGACCTGCTTGCCGGCGCTGCCGGTGAGGTGGCCGTAGAAGGCGCCGAAGAGGATGAGGCCGGAGGCGAACTGCACCGGCCAGCTCCACAGGTTGCGGCGCCAGCCGAGGGCGAGGCCGATCAGCCCGAGGACGTTGCCGACCATGTCCGACCAGAGGATGTGCTGGCCGAAGACGGTGAACGCCTCGGAGTTCAGGGTGGAGTTGAGGGAGTTCACCTGCCCGCTCCCTGTCCCGCCGCGAGCAGCCGCTCGACGTACTTGGCGACGATGTCCACTTCGAGGTTGACCGGGTCGCCGGGCTGCTTGAGGCCGAGCGTGGTCAGGTCGAGGGTGGTGGGGATGAGGCTGACGGTGAAGTGGTCCGCGCCGGCCTCCACGACCGTGAGGCTGATGCCGTCGACGGTGATGGAGCCCTTCTCGACGACATAGCGCGCGAGGTCGGCGGGGAGGGAGACCTTGACGATCTCCCAGTGCTCGGAGGGCCTGCGCTCCAGCACCTGTCCGGTGCCGTCGACGTGCCCCTGCACGATGTGGCCGCCGAGTCGGGCGCCCACGGCGGTGGGGCGCTCCAGATTGACGCGGGAGCCGACGGTGAGGGCGCCGAGGCTGGAGCGCTTGAGGCTCTCGGCCATGACGTCGGCGGTGAACTCGTCGCCCTCGTGCTCGACGACGGTGAGGCACACGCCGTTGACCGCGATGGAGTCACCGTGCTTCGCGCCCTCGGTGACGACGGGGCCGCGCAGTCGGAAGCGACAGGCGTCGTCGAGGGTCTCGACAGCGGTGATCTCGCCCAGCTCTTCGACGATTCCGGTGAACACTTCCCGGGTCCTCCTGCCACGATCGGGCACGGACTCCGGGGCTGTCGATGACGACAGAATGTACGAGCAGGGACACCGGGAGCGATCGCCGGACAGACCCGTCCGCAAGGAACGAGCGTCTCTCGGCGGCGCGCACGAATGCCCGCTCGCCGCGCACTGCCTCCCATCCGGACTTTAACCGTCGGTCCAGGAATTTCACCTGGTCAACCGGCCGCTGGAAGCGGTCGGGTCGCGGACTGTAACCGCCGGTTCGGACTTTCACCGACCCCGGAGTGCGCTGCTATAGGTACACAGCCAGTGTGCCACGGCTGATCGACGTCCATACGGGTGAAGGATGTGGAGTGGCTCACAGACGGCACGTCTGGACTTCGCACGCGCGCCGTGGCAGGAAGTCCCCGCCGCAACCGCCCCGCCGCTCCCGGGGCTTGACCTGCGTCCATCCCTATTGACGCTTTGGTCTAGTCCTTTCTAGGCTCCAGTTCGTGACACCCCCTCGACCGGTCCGGCGGCGGTGACGACGGCCCTTGCCCGCCGCCGGGCCATGATGTGAGGGACCGGGGGCACCCGGTCCCTCGGACTCATCGGACTCAGTCGAAGGGACCAGACCATGACCACGATCCTGGTGACCGGCGGTACGGGAACCCTGGGCCGGCTCGTCGCCGAGCGCCTGCGCGCGGACGGGCACGAGGTCCGGGTGCTCAGCCGGCACAGCGAGCCGTACGCGGCCGATCTGCGCAAGGGCGGTGACGCGCTGGACCGGGCCGTCGAGGGCGTGGACACGATCGTGCACTGCGCGACCACCCCGACCGGCGGGGACGAGCGGGCGGCGGCGCATCTCCTGGCGGCGGCACGCTGGGCCGGGGTGCGGCACTTCGTCCACATCTCGATCGTCGGGATCGAGCGGGTGGACTTCCCGTACTACCGGGTCAAGCTCGCCGTCGAGAAGCAGATCGAGCGGTCCGGCGTGCCGTGGACCATCCTGCGGGCGACCCAGTTCCACGACCTGGTCGCGCGGCTGTTCGACGCCTCGTCCAAGCTGCCGGTGATGCCGGTGCCCGCCGGCGTGTCCGACCAGCCGATCGAGGTGGCCGAGGTCGCCGACCGCCTGGCCGAACTGGCGCAGGGCGCACCGGCGGGCCGGGTGCAGGACATGGGCGGCCCCGAGGTCCGCACGCTCGAGTCCCTGGCCCACGCCTATCTGAAGGCCACGGGCCGCAAGCGCCGTGTGACGAACATGCCGCTGGGCGGCAAGGCGTACCGGGGCTTCACCGCGGGCGGCCACCTGACCCCTGAACTGGCGGTGGGGAAGGGCACGTTCGAGGAGTACATGGCCCGCCGCTCCCGGTGACCCGGGACGGGGCAGGCGACCGCCGGGCCCTCGGCCCCGTCACTGCTCGGCCGGCGCGAACAGCTCCTCCTGGGCCCGTTCCCTGGCCGTGAGCAGGGCCCCCCGCAGGACCGCCGTCCCGCCGAGTCCGCTCGGGCGGACCTCCGTGGGCAGGGGGGACATACGGCGGACGCGGTGGGCCACACGGGTCGCGAGGGCTGCGCCGCCCGCCTGGCCGACCTCGCCGCCGAGGACGAGGCAGCCGGGGTCGAGGATCGCGACGACGGAGGAGACGCCCACGGCGAGCCGGTCGGCGAGGATGTCGAGGAAGGCGTCGGCGCCGTCCGCCACCGCGGCCCGCACGAGCGCGGCGGCGGGGGGCTCCGGACCGGTCGACCCGGCCGACAGCCCGTGCTCCCGGGCCAGTTCGGTGATCGCCGCGGACCCGGCCAGCGAGTGGAAGCCTCCGTCGCAGGCGGTCGCGGAGGGCAGCCCGGCCGTCCCCGGCACGGGCAGGAAGCCGATCTCGCCGGTCCCGCCGGACGCGCCGCGCCGCAGGGTGCCGTCCAGGACGACCGCCGCGCCGGTGCCGTGCCCGAGCCAGAGCAGGACGAACGTGTCCCGGTCCCGCGCCGCGCCCTCGCGCTGTTCGGCGACGGCCGCGAGGTTCGTCTCGTTCTCGACCCGGACCCGTGCCTCGGGAAGGCGTTCCTGGAGGGTGGCGACGAGCCGGCGGTGCCACGCGGGCAGCCCGGTCGAGTCGCGCAGCTCCCCCGTAGCGGGGTCGATGAGCCCGGGAGCGCCGATGACGAGGGTGTGCAGACGGTCGGCGCCCGCCTCCTTCGCGACGCGTTCGACGAGCGCGACGGCCTGCTCGACGGCGGGCCCGGTGCCCGTGTCGTCGCCGATGGGCACCGAGGAGTGGGCGAGGGCCCGGCCGAGCAGGTCGGAGACGACGACCGAGACGCCCTCCATGCGGACGTCGAGCGCGGCCAGGTGGGCACGGTCGGCGACGATCCCGTAGAGCCGCGCGTTCGGGCCGCGCCGCTGCTCCCCCGATTCCCCGACGACCTCGATCAGCCCGGACGCGGCGAGCCGCTCGACGAGGTCGGCGACCGTGGGCCGGGACAGTCCGGTGAGCTGCTTCAACTGCCCTGCCGTCAACGGCCCTTCCTGCTGGAGCAGGCGCAGGGCGAGTCGGTCGTTGATGGCCCGGGCGGTGCTGGGGGATGCGGGCATGCCGGGGATCCTTCCAGATCGGCGCGGCCGGACGGCCTCCGCCCCGACCCGTGCCCCGCCCTGGAACCCACTATCTATCAGGCAGGGTCCCTGATAGTTTACGCGACCGTGGGGTCCACAGGCCGCGAAGGGGCGGGAGAGCATGAGTGAAGTGCTGTACGACCAGCGGCAGGTGAAGCGCGCACGGTACGCCGTGGCCGCCGCCTTCACCGTGCACGGCGCCGTGACCGGATCGTTCGCGACCCGGGTGCCGTGGATCCAGGACCACGCCTCGGTGAGCGCGGGCCAGCTGGGCCTCGCCCTCGCCTTCCCCGCGCTGGGCGCCTCCCTGGCCATGCCGCTGGCGGGCCGGATCAGCCATCGCCTCGGCGCGCGGAACGCCCTGCGGCTGCTCATGTCCCTGTGGACGCTGTCGCTGGTCCTGCCCGCGCTCTCGCCGAACCTGCCGACGCTGTGCCTCGCGCTGTTCGTGTACGGCGCCTCGGCCGGGATGGCGGACGTGGCGATGAACGCGCTCGGCGTCGAGGTGGAGAACCGGCTCGGCAGGTCGATCATGTCCGGGCTGCACGGGATGTGGAGCGCGGGCGCCCTGATCGGCTCGGCGGCCGGCACGCTCGCCGCCCATCTGGGCTCGGACGCGCGTGTCCACCACGCCCTGGCGGCGGCCACGCTCACCGTGCTCGGGATCGTGGCGTGCCGCTGGGTGCTGGACATCCAGCCCGCCGAGGACGAGGAGCCGCCGCCCCGCTTCGCGCTGCCGCCGAAGTCGGCGCTGCTCATCGGCGCCGTCGGGTTCTGCGCGGTGTTCGCGGAGGGCGCGAGCCTGGACTGGTCGGCGGTCTATCTGCGCGACCAGCTGGAGACCTCGGCGGGGCTCGCCGCCGCGTGCACGACGGGCTTCACGCTCACCATGGCCGTCGCGCGGATCGCGGGCGACCGGATCGTGGACCGCTACGGCTCGGTGCGCACGGTCCGGGCCAGCGGTGTCCTCGCCGTGCTGGGCGGGCTGATGATCGTCGTGGCGCCGAACCCCGCGACGGCGATGGCCGGGTTCGCGCTGATGGGGCTGGGCATCGCCGTGGTCGTGCCGCTCTGCTTCGCCGCGGCGGGGCGCAGCGGCTCCAACCCGAGCCTGGCCATCGCGGGCGTCGCGACGATCACGTACACCTCGGGTCTGATCGCCCCGAGCGCGATCGGCACCATCGCCCAGGCGACGAGCCTGGTGGTGTCGTTCACGCTGGTGACCGTGTTGGCGGGCGGTCTGGTGGCGTTCGCGGGCGTGCTGCGCGGCGGTGACCGGGACCGGCCGAAGGTCAGTGTTCCGCCGGCCGCAGCAGTTCCCGACCGGCGGCCCTGAACCGGTCGCTCCACGGCGTGGGGCGCAGCGTCGCGGAGTCCAGCCGGACCAGGACGCGGGCGCCCCGCGCGTAGGTCGTGGCCCCGTCCCGCGAGCAGAACCGGAAGCCGTACGTCAGTCCGGTGGTGCCGAGCCGTTCCAGCCACAGGTGCACGGCGTAGACGCCGGCCTTCGTCACGGGCGCCTCGTAGGAGATGCGCAGTTCCCTGACCGCGTTGCAGGCGTCGCCGGCCGCGGCCCAGTCGCCCTCGAAGCGGATGCCGTGCTCCTGCCACAGCTCGGTCCAGGCCTGTTCGACCTTGAGCGGGTAGCGGGCGTTGTGCAGCAGCCCGAGCGCGTCCAGGTCGTCGAAGTGGACGGTGACGGGCATCAGCCGGCCAGGGGTCAGGGCGGGGGCAGTCGGGGCTTCGGCGGTCACGGCTGGTGCTCCAAGGACGTACGGCGGGACCCGTCCATGCTAAGCGGGCGCTCAGTAGCCGTTCACCCCCGGGTCGGTGACCTGCGCGGATCTCCCTGACAATGATCCGGACAGCCGCTCGTACGAGGAAAGCGAAACCGCACCATGGATCTTGGCGTCCGCTGGAAACTGCACGGCGACGGACGCACCCCCGCGCCCGGGGCGGTGGTCCGCCCCGACGAGCGGCTGTCGTGGCCGCGCACGGCCGGGCTCGGCGCGCAGCACGTGGTGGCGATGTTCGGCGCGTCCTTCGTCGCCCCGGTCCTGATGGGTCTGGACCCGAACCTCGCGATCATGATGTCCGGCGTCGCGACGGTCATCTTCCTGCTGGCCACGCGCGGCCGGGTGCCCAGCTACCTCGGCTGTTCGCTCTCCTTCGTGGGCGTCGCGGCCGTGATCCGCGCGCAGGGCGGCACGAGCGCGACGGTGACCGGCGCGGTGTTCGTGGTCGGGGCCGCGCTGTTCCTCGTGGGGCTCGCCGTGCAGCGGTTCGGGGCGCGGATCATCCATGCCGCGATGCCTCCGATCGTCACGGGCGCGGTGGTCATGCTGATCGGCTTCAACCTCGCTCCGGTGACCGCGTCGACGTACTGGCCCCAGGACCAGTGGACGGCCCTGCTGGTGATGCTCTTCACCGGTCTGGCGGTCGTCTGTCTGCGTGGTTTCTGGTCCCGGATCGCGATCTTCCTCGGCCTGGTCTTCGGGTACGGCGTCTCGTGGGCGTTCGACCGGATCTTCGGCCGTATCCACGCGGCCGACGCGAGCGGCCAGGTCACCGACCACTGGCGGCTCGACCTGTCCGGTGTCGGCCGCGCCGACTGGATCGGACTGCCGGACTTCCACGGCCCGAGCTTCCAGTGGTCGGCGATCCTGGTGGCCCTGCCGGTCGTCATCGCGCTGGTCGCGGAGAACGCCGGACATGTCAAGGCCGTCGGCGAGATGACCGGCGACAACCTGGACGACCGGCTCGGTACGGCGATCTCGGCGGACGGCGTCGGCTCGATGCTGTCGACCGCGCTCGGCGGCCCGCCCAACACCACGTACTCCGAGAACATCGGCGTGATGGCGGCGACCCGGGTCTACTCGACGGCCGCGTACTGGGCCGCCGCGGGGTTCGCCCTCCTCTTCGGCCTGTGCCCCAAGTTCGGCGCGGTCGTGGCCGCGATCCCCGGCGGGGTGCTCGGCGGGATCACCGTCATCCTGTACGGCATGATCGGCCTGCTCGGCGCGCAGATCTGGATCAACGCCGGGGTGGATCTGCGCAATCCGCTGAATCTGGTCCCGGCCGCCGCGGGCATCATCATCGGCGTCGGCGACGTGACGATGAAGTTCACGGACACGTTCTCGCTGAGCGGCATCGCCCTCGGCACGCTGGTCGTCATCACCGGCTACCACGCCCTGCGCGCCTTCGCCCCGCCCCACCTGAAGGACCAGAAGCCCCTCCTGGACGAGGGCACGTCGAGCTACGACGACGCCAAGTCGTAGGCGTAGGACGGGGTGAACGTCCCCGGTGAGCCCTTGCAGCCGTCGGACTCGCCGGGGAGCTTCACCCAGAGGTAGCCGTCGATGCGCGGCTCGCCGGTGTCGAGGGTCGGGGTGCGGCCCAGGCTGCGGCCGTCGGGGTCGCACCACTCGCCGTCGGCCGGGGCGCCGTTGCCGTTGCGGCTGGTGTCGATGATGGCGCCGAGGCTCGACGGACCACCGAGGGCGGCGAGGACCTGGCGGTCGTAGGCGGCCTCGTCGGCGGTGCGGTGGAAGTTGGAGACGTTGCTGAAGACGCCGTCGGAGGACGCGGCCGACCCGGCACCGGCCTGGCGGAGCAGGTCCGCCTGCTTGGCCGCCGGGTTCCAGCCCGAGTGACCGGCGTCGTAATACACCCGCGCCCTCGGGTTGGCGGCCTTCAGGACGCGGCCCGCGCGGGCCAACGAGGCGAAGCGGCCCGCGCGTTGACCGCTGGACAGGCAGTCGGCCTGGGCGATCGAGTCGGGCTCCAGTATCACCACGACCTCGCCCGAGCCGAGCCCGGCGGCGAACCGGTCGATCCAGGCGTCGTACGCGTCGAGGTCGGGCGCCCCGCCCTCGGAGGCGCCGCCGCAGTCCCGGCCCGGGATCGCGTACGCCACCACGACGGGCACCCGGCCCGACGCCGCGCCGCCCCCGGTGACCGCGCGCACCCGGGCGGTGATGGTGCCGGGCGCGTACTCGGCGAACCAGACGGCCGCGGGCTGGTCGGCGATCCGGGACTTGATGAGCGCCTGGCGCGGGTCGCCGGAGTGGTCGCGGACCCAGTCGAGGACCTGGGACTCGGGATGGCGGTACAGACGGGTGGAGGCGGCGGCGCTCTGCGACGCGGCCCTGGTCGGCGTGGGTGTCGCGGTGGGGCTCGCCTTCCTCTTCGGGGACGCCGAGGCGGAGGCCGTCCTCGTCGCCGAGGGCGTGGGCGACGACTCGGCAGGCAGGGGCGCGAAGCTGACCGGCCGGGTCACCTCGGGCCGGGCCTCGTCCGCGCCGCGGTCGTCCTCGTCCAGCGCCGACACCAGCCCGCTCACGGTCCCGACGGCGACCACCACGGACGCCACCGCGGCCATGCCGCCCCGCCGCGCGGCCCGCCTGCGGGCGGTCCTGCGCTCCGCGAGCCGGTGGGCACGTAAGCCAGCCACCTGTGCTTCCCCTCCCCCGCGGCGACCGCGTTCCCCCGTTCTGGGGAAGCCTCCGGCCCGCCGCCACTTCGGCCAGCGTAGGACTGGGACCCTGCGTGCATGGCGCAGTTGGAGCACTTCACCACTCCCGTCGACCGGGTGATCGACCGCATGCGTGTCCTGGACGGGACCCTCCCCGAGCGGGACGGCGTCGCGGTCTTCAACCGCGTCTACCTCGCCGTCACCGAGGCCCTGGACCGGTACGTCACCGCGGGCCGGTTCGCGGACGCCCGAGCCGCGATCACGCTGGACGTGCGGTTCGCGGAGCGGTACCTGGCGGCCGTCGGGGCGGTGGCCGACGACCGGCGTCCGCCCGCCTGCTGGCGCCCCCTGTTCCAGTACCGCCGCCACCCGGGCGTACGTCCGCTGCAGTTCGCGCTCGCGGGCATCAACGCGCACATCGGGCACGATCTCGCGCTCGCCCTCGTGGACACCTGTCGTACGCTCGACTGCGAACCCGTCGATCTGGAGGACGAGTTCGACCGCGTGGGCGATCTGCTCGTCTCGCTGGAGGAGCGCATCCGCGAAGATCTGATGCCGGGTCCCGACCTCCTCCAGATCGCCGACCCGCTCACCCATCTCCTCGGCGCGTGGAGCCTGGACCGCGCCCGCGACGCCACCTGGACCGCGGCCCGCGCCCTGTGGGCCCTGCGCGGACTGCCGGACGTGGCCGAGGAGTTCAGGGAACGCCTGGACACGGCCGTCGGCTTCGCGAGCCGCATGCTGCTCACACCCCTGCCCGACTAGGGCCTCCGGGCGAACGCCCGCTAGTCCTCCGGGAGTTCGACCGGGGCGATCTCGTCGTACACGTCACCCGGGCCCGGGTTGGTCGGGTCGGTCGCGCCGTCGAAGTGGCGCATGACGCCCCAGACGGCGTTGAGCGCGGTCTGGACGGCGCCCTCGGCCCAGCCGGCGGTCCAGGAGATGTCGTCGCCGGCGAGGAAGATGCCGCGCTTGTCGGCGGGCAGCCGGTCCTGCATGAAGTGGGTGAACAGGCGCCGCTGGTAGCGGTAGTGGCCGGGCAGGTTGGCCTTGAACGCGCCCATGAAGTAGGGCTCGTTCTCCCAGGACACGGTCACCGGGCTGCCGATGACGTGCTTCCTGATGTCGACCTTCGGGTAGATCTCGCCGAGCGACTTCAGCATGACCTCCATCCGCTCGTTCGCGGACAGCGGCAGCCACTTCAGGCTGTCGTCGCACCAGGTGTAGGAGAGGCAGATGACGGCGGGCCGGTCCGGGCCGTCGTCCAGGAGGTAGGTCCCGCGGGTCATACGGTCGGTGAGGGTCATCGACATGACGTCCCGGCCCGTCGGATTGCCCCTGTCGTCGACGGCCTTGTCCAGCCAGAAGGGCCGGTCGACGGGCACGAAGAGCTTCGAGGACTCCATGTAGTGGGTGCGCTCGATCGCCGTCCAGTGGTCGATCGGGAAGAGCGAGTCGTCGCAGGCGATCTTCGAAAGGAGCATCCAGGACTGGGCGGTGAAGATCGCCGCCCGGTAGGTGCGGATGCCGCCGTCCGCGTCCGTCACGGTGATCCGGTCGCCGGCCGTGCGGTGCATGCGGGTCACGGCGGGGCGGGGTGCGCCGCCCTCGTGCAGGCTCGCCAGCGAGGTGCCGTACGCCCAGTGGACGATCTTCTCGGGCTCGCGCTCCCACAGCCGCAGCGGCAGTTGCTGGCTGCCGCCGACGATCCCGCGGTGGTGGTCGTCGGCCTCGCTGTAGACGACGCGGAGGATCTCCAGGATGGAGTTGGGGAAGTCGGTGTCCCAGCCGCCCGTGCCGAAGCCGACCTGGCCGAAGATCTCGCGGTGCCGGAAGGACCTGAACGCCTCGGAGTCGCAGAGGAAGCCGTAGAAGGTCTGGTTGTCGAGCTTCTCGACGAGCCTCGCCCAGATCTCCCGGATGCGCGGGACGTCCCGCTCGCGCATGGCCTGGTTCATGTCGGAGAAGTCGGCGCCCTCTTCGAGGCACGTGTTCCACGCCGCGGCGACATCGCGGTACACCTGCGGGAGGTCGTCGACCGTCTCCGCGTAGTGCGACTCGCCCTTGAGGTCGACGACCGTCGAAGGGGTGGATTCCGCGAGGGGGTTGGGGAAGGGCCGCGTCTCCAGGCCCACCAGGTCGATGTAGTGCTGGAGGGCGGTGGAGGAGGGCGGGAAGCGCATGGCGCCCATCTCGGCCGTGAGCGAGCTGTCGCAGCCGTCGAACCCGACGGTCCGCAGCCGCCCGCCGATCCGGTCGGCCTCGTACACGACCGGCTTCAGGCCCATCTTCATCAGCTCGTACGCCGCCACGATCCCGGAGAGCCCGCCGCCGACGACCGCGACCTCGGTGCCGTGCTCGGTCGCCGGTATCTGGCCGAGGCCCGCCGGGTGGGCGAGGAAGTCGTCGTACGCGTAGGGGAAGTCCGGCCCGAACATGGTGATCGGCGGCTGCTGCTCGTCGGCGTGCTGGACGGCGTTGGGCACCATGGACGTCATGGGGTGGGGACTCCTTGCGACTGCTGCGAGAGCTGCTGGGGGCTGCGCGGGGCGGGATGTTCAGACGTAGAGCTCGGGACGCCGGTCGAGCAGATACGGGTTGGCCTCGCGGGAAGCGGCCAGGAGCACGGGATCGGCGTCGGCGGACACCAGTTGCTCCGCGCGTCCGGCCCGGGCCCGCGCCACCCCGTCGGGTCCGGCCAGGACGGACAGCCCGACGAACTCGAACTCCCCCTCCCGGCCGACCCGGTTGACGTAGGCGACGTACATCTGGTTCTCGAAGGCGCGCACCGGGATCATCGACTCGGCGACGAACTGGAACGGGTGCATCTGCGCCGTGGGGACGATCAGCAGGTCCGTGCCGGCGACGGCGTGCGCCCGGACGTTCTCCGGGAACTCGACGTCGTAACAGATCAGCAGGCCGACGCGGAGGCCGTTCAGCTCGGCCTGGACGACCTGGCGCCCGCCCGGGGTGAAGTGCTCGCGCTCCAGGCAGCCGAAGAGGTGGGTCTTGCGGTAGTTGGCGAGACGGGCGCCCTCGGCGGAGACGAGCTGCGCGGAGTTGAACACGGCGTCCCCGTCGCGCTCGGGGTATCCGTACGCGATCGCGATCCCGTGCCGCCCGGCGATCTCCGCGACGGCGTCGGCGCTGTCGCCGTCGGCGGGCTCGGCGAGCCGGGCGATGTCGTCGCCGATCGCGTACCCGGTGAGGAACATCTCCGGTGCCGCCAGCAGCCCGGCGCCCGCCGCGGCGGCCCGCTCCGCGGCCTCGTCGAGGACCTTGAGGTTCCCGAGGACCGAACCGGGGCGGCCGGAGCTCTGGAGCAGGGCGGTGCGCATGGGTGATCCTCACCGGGGCGGAAGAGACGGTCGCGGGGGCCACTGGAGAGGGCCTCCTAGACGGTACGGGCGGCTGACCAGGCCGGACAAGAAGGACCCGTTGCGTGCCGTCCAGCGGTTCATTGCGTGTCCGGGCGCCCCGGCGGCGATTCGTTGCGCCGGCGCCCCAGGACCACCGCGACCGCCAGGTACGGCACCGCGAGGATCGCGAAGACCGTGCCGTGGGAGGCCGCGCGGCCGAGCAGCGCGTACGCCGCGAAGGTCACCACCGTCACCAGTTCGGTGCCCAGCCCCGCCACCGAGGTGAGGGTGGCCCGGCGGGTGTCGTCGATGCGGTGCTGGAGGCGGACGTCGGCGACGACCTCCGCCAGCTGGAAGCCGCCGAAGGCCAGGCCGACCAGGGCGATGCCGGCCGGCGTGCCGGTCGCGGCGCCGACGGCCAGGGCGACGGCGGAGCCCGCGAGCAGCCGGGCCAGGCCGGTGGTGCCGAGGCGCTCGGCGGACCCGGCCAGCAGGCTCGCCGCCGTGACGAGCGTCCACACGACAAGGATCAGATACGGCACCGTCGCCTCCGCCACCCCGGTGTCACGGGCCAGCAGGGGCGTGTACTCGTCGAGCGCGCCCCATACGGCGGCGACGGCCGGGACCAGCAGGAGCGCCCCGCGCACGGAGCGGTTCCCGCGGACCTCGGCCAGTCCGCCGCGCAGGGTCGCCCACCAGCCCGCTCCCCCGCTCTCCCGGCGCCCCCGGTGCTCCGGGAGCCGGGTCGCCACGACGGCGGCCAGCACGCAGGCGGCGACGCTCGCCGCGCCCACGGCCCGGTGGCCGCCGAGCGCGAACACCGGTCCGGCGAGCCCGATCGACGCCATGGTGGCGACCAGGCGCGCCGCCCGGACCCGGCCCATGACGCGCGCGTACCGGCCGGCGGACCCGAGCCGGTCCAGTTCGTCGTAGGCCAGCGCCTCCAGGGAGCCGGAGCACAGGGCGCCGCCGACACCCCACAGGACGAACCCGGCGGCGAAGGCCGCGTAGGAGGGCACGAGGACCCACAGCGCGAAGCCGGCGGCGTTGAACAGGGGGCCGGTCCACAGCAGCAGCCGCCGGGAGACGGCGTCGGCGAGCGCGCCGGAGGGGACCTCCAGCACGACGGCCGTGACCGACCACAGGGCGAACAGCGAGGAGATCTGCCAGAGCGACATCCCCGTGTCCGCGAACAGCAGCGCGTACACGGGGTAGAGCAGCACGAAGTCGTCGAGGAACGAGTAGCCGTACAGGGTCCGCGTCAGACGGCGGACGGCGGCTCCCGTCGCGGGGACGCGCGCGGGTGTGAGTGTCATGGGGCCTTCCCGGAAGGGCGGTTCGGACGTCGTCTGCGCAACGGCGTCCGAGGCGGCCCTCGGGAGGCTCCACGGGTCCTGCGGGTCCTGCGGGACCTAGGGGTCCCGCGCGTACCGGGGGTACTGCCGGTGGATCAATGTCGCCAGGTCATGACACCGATGCTAGACACTCCCGGCGCCGCTGCCCAGTGAGAATGCGGTGATCACGGCGGCGTGGTCGGACGGCCAGGCGTTGTCCTCGACGTCGGGCCAGTTCCGCGGGGTGCCGCTGACGTGGGTCCGGGAGTCCAGCACGCGCAGCCCCCGGTGCAGCACGAAGTCGATGCGGTCCTGGGGCTCGGGCCGGCCGCCGTCCTCGTGCTCGTCGTGCACCGGCGACCAGGTGTGGCCGGGGTCGCGCACCGGATCCGGGTGCGCCTCGCGGTAGGAGTCCGCGAAGCCCGCCTCCTCGGCGGCCCTGGTGACCGGCCAGGGGGTGTCCGGCCGGTCCAGGTGGGAGGGGCAGTTGAAGTCGCCGACGAGCACCACGGGGACGTCCGCGGTGGCGGTGGCGTCGATCCTGGCGAGCGTGTCCCGCATCTGCGCGAGCCGCACCCCCTCGTGCGCGGTCGGGTCGCCGTCGGTGACGTACGGCCCGTAGTCCTCGTAGTCAAGGTGGACCGTCCAGACGTCGACCTCCCCGCACCCCGTGTCGACGCGGACCCCGGCGGCGCCGTAGAAGCCGACGTCGGGGTCGCCGAGGACGGCCGTGATCGGGTGGCGGCTGATGACGCCGAGGTTCTTGCCGGCCCGGTGGTGGTGCCAGCCGAGCGCCTCGGCGAGTTCCCCGGCCGCGCTGCCGTACGTCTCCTGGAGTCCGATCACGTCCGCCCCGGTCTCGGCGACGACCTGGAGCTGCTTGGCCCGGTGGTCGCGGACCTTGGTGCCGCCGTACCAGAGGTTCCAGGTCATGACGCGCAGGCGGCCCGGCAGCAGGGAGCGCAGAGTGGCCGGGGTGACGTCCTCCAGGCTGGGCCGGACGGTCCGTCCCGGCGCCGGCTCGATGGGGGCGAGGGACGGGACGGCGAGCACGGCGCAGCCCGCGGCCTCGGCGGAGGCGACGCCGGTCTCGGTGTCCTCGACGGCGACGCAGTGCGCGGGCTCGACGCCGAGGGCGCGGCAGGCGGCGAGGTAGGGGTCGGGGGCGGGCTTGGTGCGGTCGGTGTCGTCGGCGGTGACGGAGACGGCGAAGCGTCCGGCGCCGAGCACGTCGAGCACGGTGGCGGCGACCGACCGGGGCGAGGCGGTGACCAGGGCGGTCGGTACGCCGTCGCGGGCGAGGGCGTCGAGCAGGGCGAGCGCGCCGGGGCGGGGGACGACCCCGGTGCGGACGCGGTCGGCGAACTCGCGGTGCAGGACGTCGGCGAGGTCCCCGGCCGGCGTCGCGGTGGCGGCGGCGAGCCATGCCGCGGTGTGCTCGACGGGGCGGCCGAGCACGTCGGGCCGGTCCGCCTCGGTCAGGGGCCGTCCGGCGACCCGTTCCACCGCCTCCCACCACAGGCGCTCGGTGTCGACGAGCGTGCCGTCCATGTCGAACAGGACGGCCCGGAGCGGGAGTCGGGTCATGTCAGCCTCTTTCCTACGGGGTTCACGCGCACCTGGTTCCGTCGTGGGCGTGGGTCAGGCGGTGCGTTCCGCGACCAGCACGGGCCGCTCGGGCAGGGACACGTCCACCGGCGCCCCGGCCGTCAGGTCCCCGGCCTCGTGCGCGGGCAGGTCGGCCTTGACCTCGGTGCCGTCGGCGAGCCGGACGGTGACGCGTACGGCCGCGCCCAGGAAGGACGTGGCCAGCACCCGCGCCTTGCCGTCCTCGGCGGCGTTCACGCGCACCGCCTCGGGCCGTACGAGCACGTCGACCTCGGCCGTGGCCGGGACGGGCCCGTCGACCGGGAGCCGCTGTCCGAGGACATCGGCGACGCCGTCGGTGACGCGCCCGGGGACACGGCTCATCGTGCCGACGAACTCGGCGACGAAGGGGGTCGCCGGGCGGCCGTACAACTCGGCCGGTTCCGCGCACTGTTCGAGCTTCCCGGCGTGCATCACGGCGACCCGGTCCGCCACGGACAGGGCCTCCTCCTGGTCGTGGGTGACGAACAGGGTGGTGATCCCCAGCTCCTGCTGGAGCCGCCGGATCTCCTCGCGGAGGCTGAGCCGTACCTTGGCGTCGAGCGCCGACAGCGGTTCGTCCAGGAGGAGCACCCGGGGGCGCAGGGCGAGCGCGCGGGCCAGCGCGACCCGCTGCTGCTGGCCGCCGGAGAGCTGGTGGGGGAAGCGCCCGCCCTTGTCGGCGAGGCCGACCAGCTCCAGCAACTCGGCGGCGCGGGAACGCCGTTCGGCCGTGCGGACCTTCCGCATCCGCAGTCCGAACGCCACATTGTCGACGGCGTCGAGATGCGGGAAGAGGCTGTACGACTGGAAGACCATGCCGGCGTCACGGCGGTGCGCCGGGACCCGGGTGACGTCCTCGCCGTCCACCAGCACCTCGCCGGAGTCGGGCTGTTCGAACCCGGCGAGCATGCGCAGGGCGGTCGTCTTGCCGCAGCCGGAGGGGCCGAGCAGCGCGACGAGTTCACCGGGCCGCACGGTCAGGTCGAGCCCGTCGAGGGCGACGGTGGAGCCGAACTCCCGCCGCAGCCCGCGGAATTCGACGGTGGCCGCGTTCTCGGTCGTGTTCATGCGCCTTCCCGGGAGCTAGTACGGGTCCGTCGGCCGGTGCGCCGGCCGTCGGGGGTGCGTCCGCCGAAGCCGGCCAGGACGAGGAGGAGCACCCAGGTCACGAGCAGGCTCAGTACGGACACCGCGACGGACATCTGGGCCTGCGAGCCGCTGGTGTTGACGATCCAGACGGCGAAGGGCTGGAAGCCGAGCAGCTGGGCCACGGTGTACTCGCCGAGCACCAGGGCCAGGGTGAGGAAGGAGGCGTTGAGGAGCGCGCCGCGCAGGTTGGGCAGCACGGCCCCGACGAGCGCCTGCGGCCAGTTCGCGCCGCAGCTGCGGGCGGCCTCGACGAGGGTGCGGACGTCGACGGCACGCAGCCCCGCGTCGAGCGCCCGGTACACGAACGGCAGCGCCATCACGACGTAGGCGAGGACGAGCACGAACGGGAAGTCGGGGTTCTGGAGCGCCACGAAGGTCTGGAACAGCGGGGTGCGCGAGAGGTGTTCGGGCCCCCACTTCAGGACCGTGATGATCCCGGCGACGAACGCGATCGGCGGGACGACGAGCGGCAGCGAGCACACCACCTCGACCACGGGCCGCAGCCGGGGCGAGCCGAGCCGGAGCGCGACCAGGGCGGGGACCGTCAGCAGCAGGACGAGGACGATGGTGACGACGGCGAGTTCCAGCGAGAGCAGCAGGCTGGAGACGAAGCCCTCGGTGGAGAAGATCTGCGTGTAGGCGTCGAGGGTGAGGCCCTGTCCCGGCACGTCGACCGTGAAGACGACCGACGCGGCCAGCGGCACCAGGAAGTAGAGGCCGGCGAGGGCGAGGACGCCCCACCGCCACAGGTTCAGGCGAGCCATCGGGCACTCCTGCGCTGGAGGGGCAGGTACACGGCCATGACCAGCCCGGCGATCAGGACCATGTCGAGGCTGAGCGCGAGGGCCACGTTCTCCTGGCCCACGAGGACGTTGCCGGAGAGGGCGTCGGCGATCTGGAGGGTGATCAGCGGGAAGGAGCTGCCCATGATCGCGGCGGCGGTGGCGTACGCGGCGAAGGCGGTGCCGAAGAGCAGCACGAACCCGCCGAGGAGGGTGGGCAGCAGCACGGGCAGGGCCACGTGCAGCCAGTACCGCGCGGGGGTCGCCCCGTTGTTGAGGGCGGCCTCGCGCCACTGGGTGCGCAGGCCCTCCAGGGCGGGGGTGATGGTGAGGACCATCAGCGGGATCAGGAAGTAGAGGTAGACGATGACCAGTCCCCAGAAGCTGTAGAGGTCCCAGCCCTTGTCCGTGAGGCCGAGGCGCCGGGTCAGCACGCCCGCGTTGCCGAGGGTGGCGACGAAGGCGAAGGCGAGGGGGACGCCGCCGAAGTTGGCGAGGACCCCGGAGGCGGTGAGGACGCCCTCGCGCAGCGCGCGGTGCGGGGAGGTGACGACGGCCTGCGCGAGCGGCAGCCCGAGCAGGGTCGCGAGGCCCGCGGAGACCACGGACAGCTTGACGCTGCCGGCCAGGGCGGTGAGGTAGGCGCCGCCCAGGGAGGTGGTGAGGTTGGCCGTGCTGTAGGCGCCCGTGGCCTTGTCGGTGAAGGCGCCGCTGAGGACGGCCCAGGCGGGGATCCCGAAGGCCACGGCGGTGAAGGAGAGGAGCGGGACGACGGCGAGCCAGCCGAGCGGCCGGCGCCGCCGCTTCAGGTGAGCGGCGGGCGCCGTACCGGCCCGCGGGAGGGTGGCCGTCATCCGGAGACGGCCTTCGCCCAGCCCTCGGCGAGCGCCGTCTTGGCCTTGTTCTGCTGGTCCTCGCTGGGGAAGGTGGGCGTTCCGGTGACCTCGGGCAGCTTGGCGGCGGCCGTCGCGTCGAGGGTGCCGGCCTGGTCCAGGGCGGGCATCAGGACGGGGCGGGCGTAGCCCTTGAGCCAGAGGTTCTGGCCCTCGGCGCTGTAGAGGTACTCCTGCCACAGACGGGCGGCGGCGGGGTGCGGGGCGTCCTTGTTGACGGCCTGGGAGTAGTACTGGGCGTACTGGCCGTCGGAGGGGACGGAGACCTTCCAGTCGAGGCCCTTGGAGGCGAACTCCTCGGCGTACCCGGCGTTGAGGTAGTCCCAGTCGATGCTGATGGGCGTCTCGCCCTTCTCGACGGTGGCCGGGGTCGACTCGACGGGCGTGTAGTTGCCGTTCTTCTTCAGCTCGGCGAAGAAGTCGAGGCCGGGCCGGATGTCGTCGAAGGAGCCGCCGCTCGCGAGGGAGGCCGCCCAGACGCCGGCGAAGGCCGAGCCGGACTTGGTGGGGTTGCCGTTGAGGGCGACCTGGCCCTTGTACTGCGGCTTGAGCAGGTCGGCGAAGGTGGTCGGGCAGGTCTTCACGCGCTTGGCGTCGCAGCCGATGGAGACATAGCCGCCGTAGTCGTTGTACCAGCGGGCCTGCGCGTCCTTCTGGCCCTCGGGGATGTCGTCGTAGGCCTCGACCTTGTAAGGGGCGAGGAGGTCCTGCTGGGCGGCGCTGATCGCGAAGGAGCTGCCGAGGTCGAGGACGTCGGGCGCGCGGTCCTGGCCCTTGCGGGAGGTCACGGCGTTGATCTCGTCCTGGCTGGCCGCGTCGGGGTTCTCGACGGAGATCTTGATGCCGTACTTCTTCTGGAAGCCGTCGATCAGAGCGCCGTAGTTGGCCCAGTCGCGGGGCAGCGCGATGGCGTTGAGCCTGCCCTCCTTCTTGGCCGCCGTCACTAGGGCGGCCATGCCGCCGAAGTCGGCGGCGGAGGTGGCGGTGGCGGCGTTCTTGCCGTCGGCGGTGGTCGAGGAGTTCTCGGGGGCGGCGCCGCAGGCACTGAGGGCGAGGGCGGCGAGGACGCCGAGGGCGGCGGTTCTCGGCAGGGACACGGTCACGGCTTCTCCAGGGGACGCGCGAGGGTGTGCAGGAGCCAGCAGCAGGAGACTCGTCCGGACCCGTCTGAGGACCGGCCTCCAGAACTTGTCTGAACAAGTTGGCCCCAGTAAGGCCGCCGATGGTGTCCTGTTCGTAAACACTGCCGAAACCCTGACCCCCTGTTTTCCGGACATTGCCATCCGCCACGAGTCACCGTCCGGGGTCGATTACCCTGGTCACGCTGTGCACTGCCGGCCACTCAGAGGGGAAGCATGGGGGCGCGACACGAGGAGATCGCCGACGAACTGCGCCGGGCGATCGACCGCGAGGAGTACACGGTCGGCAGCCTGCTGCCCGCCGAGACGGAACTCGCCGGGCGCTACGGGGTCTCGCGCGGCACGGTCCGTCAGGCGGTCGCCGCGCTGACCGCGGAGGGGCTCATCGGCTCCCGCCAGGGCGCCCGCCGCGTGGTCCTCGCGAGCCGCCGCAGTCAGAGCTTCGCCGAACTGCGCAGCTTCGCGCAGTGGGCGAGGGCGATGGGCCGCGCGGCGACCGGGCACGTCGTGGCCCAGGAGTACCGCCCGGCCACCGCCGAGGACGCGATCCGCCTCCAACTGACGTCCGGCACACCGGTGCTGCACGTCCTGCGGGTCCGCGGCCTGGACGGCGAACCGGTGCTGCTGGAGCGCACGGTGTACGCCGACTGGATCTCCCCCACCGTCGAGGCCGTCGAACCCGACTGCCCCTCGGTCACCCAACGCCTGTACGACGACACGGGGTTGGTCTTCGCGTACGGCGAGCACGTCATCGACGCGGTCGCGGCGGGCGCCCAGGACGCCGAGCTCCTCGCGGTCCGCCGCACCAGCCCGCTGCTGCGGGTCCGCCGGGTGACCACCACCCGCGAGGGCCGCCCGGTCGAGTGGTCCGACGACCGCTACCGTTCGGACGCGGTGAGCTTCAGCGTGCACAACTCGATCGGCAACAACGCGCTGGCCCGCAAGACGGCCGGCTGACGGCCCGCGCGGCGCGGCTCAGGCCGGCGAGCCCGAGGAGAAGCGGCGCAGCAGGGGCGACAGCACCAGCACCGACTTGGTGCGTTCCACGAACGGCTCCCCCGCGATCCGCTCCAGGACCCGCTCGAAGTGCCGCATGTCGGAGGCGAAGACCTGGACGACCGCGTCCGCGTCCCCGGTGACCGTGGAGGCGGCGACGACCTCCTGGTAGCGCTCGAGACCCTTGCGGATGGTGTCCGGGGAGGTGTTGTGCCGGCAGTAGATCTCGACGAACCCCTCGGTCTCCCAGCCCAGGGCCGAGGGGTCCACCCGGACGGTGAAGCCGGTGATGGCGCCGGTCGCCCGCAGCCGGTCCACGCGCCGCTTCACGGCGGGCGCGGACAGGCCGACGAGTTGCCCGATGTCCGCGAAGGACCGGCGGGCGTCCTCGGCGAGGGCGTGCACGATGCGTTCGTCGAGATCGTTCAGCACGGTGGGTCGATCACTTCTCAGACGGTGCGGGTGACGAGGGTGCGGACGCCGCCGGACAAAAGCGGTGACGGCCGTACACGAAGTAGACCACGAGCCGGGCCGCCGTCCGGCCCCTGACCGGGAGCGTTCAGCACACGTCCCGGGTGAGGAACACGCAGGCGTCGACGCTCTCGTGCGGCTGCCCGTCGTCGCCCTCGTAGGACCAACGGTCGTGGTAGGCGACGAGCGGCTCGTAGCCGAGCCGGGCGTACAGCGCCGCCGCGCGCGGGTTGTCCTTCCCGACGCCGATGCCGACGGTAGCGATGCCCCGCCGCGCGACGAGGTCCTCGGCGGCGCGGATCAGGGCGGTGCCGATGCCGCGCGAGCGCAGCTCCTCGGGCCGGACGCCCAGGGCGTTGATCTCCGGGCACCGCACGGTGACCTCGGCGGCCTCGCAGCCGTTCCACCGCACCTCGGCATGGCCGACGGGCCGCCGGCCGAGCCAGGCGACGAGATAGGTGCTCTCGCCCCGCTCCTGCCGTGCGAACCGGCGGGCGTGGAACGACAGGGTTCCGGGCGAGCCGATGTGCCGGTCGAGCAGCTCGACGTCACCGGGGCCGCAGACGGTGATCTCCATGGCCCGACCGTAACGGCCGGGGGACCCCGGCGGCCCCCGGTTTTCCGCCGGGGGCCACGGCCGCGCCTCAGCTCCAGCTGGCGTGCAGCGGCTTGCCCTCGGCGTACCCGGCGGCGCTCTGGATGCCGACGACGGCCTTCGCGGCGAACTCCTCCAGGGAGCCCGCGCCGGCGTAGGTGCAGGAGGAGCGGACGCCCGCGATGATCGAGTCGATCAGGTCCTCGACACCCGGGCGGGCCGGGTCGAGGAACATGCGGGAGGTGGAGATGCCCTCCTCGAACAGCGCCTTGCGGGCCCGGTCGTAGGACGACTCGTCGGAGGTGCGGTTGCGGACCGCGCGCGCCGAGGCCATGCCGAAGGACTCCTTGTACAGACGCCCGCCGGCGTCCTGCTGGAGATCGCCCGGGGACTCGTAGGTCCCCGCGAACCAGGAGCCGATCATCACGTTGGACGCGCCGGCGGCGAGCGCCATGGCGACGTCGCGCGGGTGGCGGACACCGCCGTCGGCCCACACGTGCTTGCCGTACTTCTTCGCCTCGGCCGCGCACTCCAGGACCGCGGAGAACTGAGGTCGGCCGACGCCGGTCATCATGCGGGTGGTGCACATGGCGCCGGGGCCCACTCCGACCTTGATGATGTCCGCGCCCGCCTCGATCAGGTCGCGCACGCCCTCGGCGGCGACGATGTTCCCGGCCACGATCGGGACGTGCGGGTCGAGCGCCCGGACGACCTTGATCGCGCTGATCATCGACTCCTGGTGGCCATGCGCCGTGTCGATGACGAGCGTGTCGACGCCCGCGTCCAGAAGCTGCTTGGCCTTGCCCGCGACGTCGCCGTTGATGCCGACTGCGGCGGCGACCCGCAGCTTGCCGTCCGCGTCGACGGCGGGCGAGTACAACGTGGCGCGCAGGGCGCCCTTGCGGGTCAGGATGCCGGCGAGACGGCCCTCCGCGTCGACGGCGGGGGCGTAGCGCCGGTTGGCGGTGTCGAGGCGGTGGAAGGCCTCGCGCGGGTCGATGTCCGCGTCGACCAGCAGCAGGTCGCGCGACATGACCTCGCCGAGCTGCGTGAAGCGGTCGACGCCGGTCAGGTCCTGGTCGGTGACGACACCCACGGGACGGCGGTCCTCGTCGACGACGACCCCGGCGTTGTGCGCGCGCTTGGGCAGCAGGGCCAGCGCGTCGGCGACGGTCTGGTGCGGGGCCAGCACGATCGGGGTGTCCAGGACGTGGTGGCGGCTCTTGACCCAGGAGATGACATCGGTGACGACGTCGATCGGGATGTCCTGCGGGATGACGACCAGGCCGCCGCGCCGGGCCATCGTCTCGGCCATCCGGCGTCCGGCGATGGCCGTCATGTTGGCGACGACCAGCGGGATCGTGGTGCCCGAGCCGTCCGGGGAGCTGAGATCCACGCCCTGCCGCGAGCCGACGGCGCTGCGGCTCGGGACCATGAAGACGTCGTCGTAGGTGAGGTCGTACGGGGGCTGGATGTCGTTGAGGAAACGCACGTGCTGCACATCCCAGTCGATCAGAGGTCGCCCCCGGACAGGTCAGCCAAGGGGGAAGAGCACGTACTTCATTCTCCCACGCCGACCGGAATGCGATGCCCGGTCACATCGTCCAAGCAGGTCAGAGGATCATTCGGAGGTTCCTCCAAGGGCGAGCGCCACCGTGACCGCGGAGGCCTCGGAGAACACCTCGCGGGCCACCGCCCACTGCTCGGGCCGCGCCCCGGCGTACCGCTCCCAGTTCCGTACGACGACGACGATCCCCGCCTCGACGGCCGCCTCCGGCCAGAATCCCGGGTCGCGGAGGACGTCGGCCAGCGCGTCCCAGTTGCGGCCGAACCAGTCCGGCAGCGACAGATCCCGGGCGCAGCGGTCCATGAGGTCCGCCTTGTCCCCGACGCCGGCGAGGTCCAGCGTGACGACGGCCTCCGTCATCTCAGCACCGCCCTGAACGAGTCGTAGTGATCATCGGTGTAGTAGATCTCGTCGCCCCGCCCGGTGACAATGCGCCGGGCTCCGCGATCGCGCGAGCCCGGCGTGGGAACGGTGTATTCGTGGTAGTAACCGCGCTGTCGGGCGGGCAGCAGCTTCTCGAAGTTCCCGAAGACACTGCCGTCCTTGCGGTACGGGAACGGCCCGCCCGCGTCGATGAGCCGCAGCGTCTCCCGCGCCTGGACGGGCAGCCGGGACTCCCGGACGGTGGCCAGGTCGCTGGCCCACGCGGGGGCACCGGCGTCGGTCGGGGCGCAGCCGGCCAGCACCAGCACGCACAGCAGCACCCGGGAGACGAACCGCAGCAGCATGTCCCCCACGCTGCCACGGCCCGCCCCCGACGACCTTCCGTCAGAGACCGTCCGGGTCGGTCCGGTTGAGCGCGGGCTTCGGCGTCGGCCCCGCCGCCATCAGCACGTCGGCCGCCGACGTGTCGGTGACGAGGCTGGTGACGAGCCCCGACCGCAGCACCGCGTCGATCGCCATCGCCTTGCGCGCCCCGCCCGCGATCGCCACGACCTCGGGGATGCGGCGCAGCTGGTCGGCCTTGACGGTGATGCACCGCTCGCCGAGGTCCCGGCCCACCCGGCGCCCCTGGGCGTCGAAGAGGTGCGCGGACATCTCGGCGGCGACCCCGAGGGACGCGTAGTGCGACCGCTCGTCGTCGCTGAGCATGTCGTGGACCGTCGAGATCCCGGGCTCCCAGGAGCCGATGGAGACACACGCGACGGTGACCTTGTCGAAGTACTCGAAGGCCCGCGCGATCCCCGTCTGGTGGCGCAGCGCCGCCGCGGTGGCCGCGTCGGGCAGCAGCATCGGCGCGTAGATGGGGTGGGCGTCGCCGCCCGACACCTGCGCGGCGCGCCGTACCGCCTCCACGGAGCCGCGCTCGGCGGTCCCGGCGTCGTAGACACCGGTCAGCTGCACGACCGTGCAGGGCGGCAGCCGGTCGAGGGCGGCGGCCATGTGGATGGTGGACCGGCCCCAGGCCAGGCCCAGCACATCGCCCTCGTCGACCAGCTCACCGAGCAGGTCGGCGGCCACCTCGCCGAGATTCTCCGGGTCGGGCGACTCCTCGGCGTCGGCCGGGGACTCCACGACGACCGCGTGCCTGAGGCCGTACCGGGCGCGCAGCGCGTCCGAGCGCTCGGCGTCCAGCTCGGCCGGGACGCGGATCTCGATCCGCACGAGATCCCTCTCGAGAGCGGTCTCCAGGACCCGCGCCACCTTGAAGCGGCTCACGCCGAACTCCTCGGCGATCTGGATCTTGGACTTGCCCTCAAGATAGAAGCGGCGGGCCATGGCCGCCGCCTGCACCAGCTCAGCGGGTCCCATCCGCATGGCTGACCGGCCCGCCGACATACCCGACACGGCCATCTCCTCACTGCTGTTCACACTCTGGATTCGCCGTTCATCCTTGCAGATCCGGCGGACTTGATCAGCCCTGATCGGAGCCGTTCACGTTCTCTTGGTTCAGTGTCCGCATGCCCAGGAGGCCTTCGCCGTGGCGGATTCCGCCTGGCCGCGCAGCGCGCGGACCGCCTCGGCCGGGTCGGACGCGTTGTACACCGCCGAACCGGCGACGAAGACGTCGGCGCCCGCGTCGGCGCACCGCTCGATGGTCGAGGCGGAGACTCCGCCGTCGACCTGGAGCCACAGTTCGAGTCCGTGCTTGCTGATCAACTCGCGGGTGCGGCGAATCTTCGGGAGCATGATGTCGAGGAAGGCCTGCCCGCCGAAGCCCGGCTCCACGGTCATGATCAGCAGCATGTCGAGCTCGGGGAGCAGGTCCTCGTACGGCTCGATCGGCGTCGCCGGCTTCAGCGCCATGGAGGCGCGGGCGCCCTTGGCGCGGATCTCCCGGGCGAGCCGGACCGGGGCGGCGGCGGCCTCGACGTGGAAGGTGACCGAACCGGCCCCCGCCTCGACGTACTGAGGTGCCCACCGATCGGGGGCCTCGATCATCAGATGGCAGTCCAGCGGAGTGTCCGTCGCCCGGGCCAGGGACTCTACGACCGGCACACCGAGCGTGAGGTTCGGGACGAAATGGTTGTCCATGACGTCGACGTGGAGCCAGTCGGCTCCCTCCACCGCCTTCGCCTCGTCCGCGAGGCGGGCGAAGTCTGCGGACAGGATGCTGGGGTTGATCTGCGCGGCCATGCCCCAAGCCTCCCACGTCCGGGCACTTGTGTTCGCCCCGGTCCGGACCTGAGCCGTTCACCGGATGCCGGGAACGGGCCCCGCGTGACATATTGGGCCGCCGAGCGTGCGGGCGAACGGCTGCGGGGGTGGCCATGACGAACGACCGAGACGTGGTCCCGGGCGAGGACGGGGGCAGGGGCCGGGGCATCGCGCATCTCGTCTGCGGACGCCGGGCCAAGTGGGTGGTGCTGTTCCTGTGGCTGGCGGTGCTCTTCCTGACGGCACCCTTCGCGGCGAAGCTCACCGACGCCCAGGACAACGACGCCGCGTCCTGGCTGCCGGGCTCGGCGGAGTCCACCCAAGTCCTGGAGATCTCCAAGGACTTCAGGCCCGAGCAGATTCCCGCGGTGGTCGTGTACGCCCGCGAGAGCGGCCTCACCGCGGCCGACCGGGCCCGCATCGAGGACGACGTCCGGCAGATCGAGCAGCTCCGCGCCCACGGCGTACGGGGCGCCGAGACGCGCGGTCCGACGTACGACCGGGAGACGGACCCGCGCGCGGCGCAGGTCTATGTCCCGATCACCATGGACGAGAAGGGCTGGGACGAGATCGCGCCCGCGGTCGACTCGATCCGGGAGATCGTCGGCACGGGAAGCGCCGGGTTCGCCGTGCACATCACCGGCCCCGGCGGAACCTCCGCGGACTTCTCCGAGGCGTTCGAGGGGATCGACTCGACGCTGCTGCTGTCGGCGATGGCCGTGGTGATCGTGATGCTGCTGATCACCTATCGCAGCCCCACCCTGCTCCTGGTGCCCCTGCTCTCGGTGATCGTCGCCCTGTTCACCGCGCAGGCCTTCATCTACCTCCTCGCGGAGCACGCGGGCCTCACCGTCAACGGCCAGAGCGCGGGCATCCTGACGGTGCTCGTGTTCGGCGCGGGGACGGACTACGCCCTGTTGCTGGTCGCCCGCTACCGGGAGGAGCTGCGCCGGCACGACGACCGGCACGAGGCGATGGCGCTCGCCCTGCACCGCGCGGGCCCGGCGGTGATCGCCTCCGGCGCGACCGTCGTCCTGAGCATGCTGGTGCTGCTGGTGGCGGAGATGAACTCCACGCGCGGGCTCGGTCCGGTGGCCGCGATCGGCGTGGCGGTGGCGCTGCTGGCGATGATGACCCTGTTCCCGGCGCTGCTGGTGATCTGCGGCCGGTGGATCTTCTGGCCGGCCGTCCCGCACCTCGGCTCGTCCGACCCCACCGACAGCGGCATCTGGGCCCGGCTGGGCCGCCGTATCGCCCGCCGCCCGCGCCTGACCTGGGCCGTCACCGCGGTGGTCCTGGCGATCTGCTCGCTGGGGCTGATCCAGCTCAAGGCCGAGGGCATCAGCAACGCGGACGCGTTCACCGGGAAGCCGGACTCGATCGCCGGCCAGGAGGTCTCCGAGACGTACTTCCCGGCGGGCAGCGGCGACCCGCTCGTCATCATCAGCGACGAGGCCCGGGCCCGCGAGGTCGGCGCGGCCGTCGCCGCCACCGAGGGCGTCGTGCCCGACTCGCTCGGTGTGCCGCCGGGCACGAAACCGGTGCACGAGGGCCAGGTGCTCTTCGAGGCGACGATGACCGACCCCGCCGACAGCGAGGCGGCGAAGCAGACCGTCGACCGGGTGCGGGACGCCGTGCACGCGGTGCCCGACGCGGACGCCCTGGTGGGCGGCGGTACGGCAGCCCTGCTGGACATGGACCGGGCCACCGCGCACGACAACAAGCTGATCATCCCGCTGGTGCTGGTCGTGGTGCTGCTGATCCTGGGCTTCCTGCTGCGCGCCCTGGTCGCACCGGTGCTGCTGATCGGGACGGTGATCCTGTCGTTCACGGCGGCGCTCGGCATCAGCGCGCTGTTCTTCCGGTACGTCTTCGACTACGCGGGCGAGTCGACGGACTTCCCGCTGTTCGTCTTCGTCTTCCTGGTGGCCCTGGGCATCGACTACAACATCTTCCTGACGACCCGTATCCGCGAGGAGGCGGCCCGCCAGGGGACCCGTACCGGGGTGGTGACCGGCCTCGCCGCGACGGGCGCGGTCATCACCTCCGCGGGCCTGGTCCTCGCCGGCACCTTCGCCGCCCTCGGCACGCTGCCCATGGTGGCCTTCGCCGAGATCGGGTTCGCGGTGGCGCTGGGCGTGCTGCTGGACACGTTCGTGGTGCGCTCGGTGCTGGTGACGTCCCTGTTCCTGGACGTCGGCCCGAAGGTGTGGTGGCCGGACCGGCTGTCCCGGGAGGACGGGAACGCGCCCGTGCCGACCGAGGCGGAGCCGGCCGGCCGAGCGCCGGAGTAGCTCAGCCCGTGCGCCGGACGATCGCCAGGTACATGGCGTCCGTGCCGTGCAGATGCGGCCACAGCTGGACGTCCGGCCCCTCGCCCAGATCGGGCACGCCGGGCAGCAGCGGGCGCGCGTCGACGAGTTCGCTGTCGGGCCGCTGCTTGAGCACGTCGGCGACCACGGCCCGCGTCTCGGCGAGATGCGGCGAGCAGGTGGCGTAGCCGACGACCCCGCCGACCCGCACGGAGTCGAGCGCCGTGAGGAACAGTTCGCGCTGGAGCGGCCCGAAGCCCTCCAGGTCCTCGGGGCGCCGCCGCCACCGTGCCTCGGGCCTGCGGCGCAGCGCGCCGAGTCCGGTGCAGGGCACGTCCATCAGGACCCGGTCGAAGGACCCGGCCCGCCACGGCGGGCGGGTGCCGTCCGCGGCGATGACCTGGTACGGCCCCGGGTTCCCGGCCAGCGCCTTGGCCACGAGTCCGGCCCGGTGCGGCTGCTTCTCGGAGGCGAGCAGCGCGGCCCCCCGCTCGGCGGCGAGCGCGGCGAGGAGCGCGGCCTTGCCGCCGGGTCCGGCGCATCCGTCGAGCCACCGCTCGTCGGGTCCGTCCAGGGGCGCGTTGGCGAGGGCGGTCGCGACGAGCTGGCTGCCCTCGTCCTGCACGCCCGCACGGCCCGTCCGCACGGCCTCGATGGCCCCGGGCTCGCCGCCCTCGGCCAGCCGCACGGCGTACGGCGACCAGCGCCCGGGCACGGCGGACTCCTCCGTGAGCAGCTCCCCGGTCGTGGCGCGGCCCGGCCGGGCGACGAGGGTGACCTCGGGCCGTTCGTTGTCGGCCGCGAGCAGCGCCTCGATGCCGGCCCGTCCGCCGCCGAGCGAGTCCCACAGGGCGGAGACGACCCACCGGGGATGCGAGTGCACGACGGCGAGATGCTCTTCGGGGTCGTCCTCGTAGGGCGGGGCGACCTTGGCGACCCAGCCGTCCAGGTCGTCCTGGGCGACCTTGCGCAGCACGGCGTTGACGAACTTGGCCCGCCCGTCGCCGAGCACCACCCGGGCCAGCTCCACGGAGGCGGAGACGGCGGCGTGCGTGGGGATGCGCGTCCCGAGGAGCTGGTGCACGCCGAGGCTCAGCACGTCCAGCACCGGCGGGTCGACCTCGCGCAGCGGCCGGTCGATGCAGGCGGCGATGACGGCGTCGTAGGTGCCCTGCCGCCGCAGCGTGCCGTACACCAGCTCGGTGGCGAGGGCGGCGTCCCGTCCGTCGAACTTCTCCGGCCCCTCCTTCTCCCGCGCCTTGCGCAGCAGCGGCGGCAGGACGAGGTTCGCGTAGGCGTCCCGCTCGTCGACCGCCCGCAGCGCCTCGAAGGCGAGCATGCGGACGGGGTCCTTCTTGGGCCGGCGGTAGGGCTTGCCGGACGTACGGGGCCGAGGGGACTGGTCGCTCACGAAAAAGGTGCTCCGGATGTGATGAAGGGATACGCCCCAAGGGTACGTCCCGCCCCGGTGCTAGGCGCCGAGGGTCTCGCCGTCGCCGATGCGGACCCCGCGCGCCCAGTCGGCGGCCTTCATGGGCTTCTTGCCCTGCGCCTGCACCCACAGCAGCTCGACGGCGTAGGAGCCGGTGCCGACGTGGACGCTGTTCTTGCCGACGGCGAGCTGCCCCGGCGCGAGGTCGGTCCGGTCGGGCACCGGCACGACCTGGATCAGCTTGAGCCGCTCGTCCCGGAAGACGGTCCAGGCACCGGGGGCGGGGGTGCACCCGCGCACGACCCGGTCGACCCGCAGCGCGGGCGCGGCCCACTCGACCCGCGCGTCCTCGACGGTGATCTTCGGGGCGAGCGTGATGCCGTCGCCGGGCTGCGGTACGGCCTTCAGGGTGCCGTCCTCGATGCCGTCCATGGTCGCGGCGAGCAGCCCGGCACCGGCGAAGGCGAGCCGGGTCAGGAGGTCGCCGCTGGTGTCGGTGGTCCGGATCTCCTCGGTGACGGTGCCGTAGACGGGACCGGAGTCGAGGCCCTCCTCGATGAGGAAGGTGGACGCGCCGGTGATCTCGTCCCCGCTCATGATCGAGTGCTGGACGGGGGCGGCGCCGCGCCAGGCGGGCAGCAGCGAGAAGTGCAGATTGACCCAGCCCCGCGCGGGCACGTCGAGGGCGACGCGCGGCAGGAGCGCGCCGTACGCGACGACCGGGCAGCAGTCGGGGGCGATGGCCCGCAGCCGCTCCAGGAACTCCGGGTCCCGCGGCTTGACGGGCTTCAGCACCTCGATGCCCGCCTCCACCGCCCGCTCCGCGACCGGACTCGCGACGAGCCTGCGTCCCCGCCCGGCCGGCGCGTCGGGCCGCGTGACGACAGCGGCCACCTCGTGCCGCCCGGAGGCGATCAGGGCGTCGAGTGCGGGAACAGCGACCTCGGGGGTACCGGCGAAGACCAGCTTCATGGGTGGGTTGGGGCCTCTCGGGCGGGGTGGCGGGCGGGCGGCCCCAAGTCTATGACCGCGGGCCGACGACCGCCGACGGAGCCTGCTCCCGCCGGAGCGAGGCGCGAACCCCGTCCCGCGGGCGCACGCATATGCCGGTACGCCCCCTCTGCGTGACCAGCGGAGCGTCCACGCGTTGGTCAAGAAAGAGTTGACCCCACGGGCCGCTTCAGCACGGCCCGATCCTTTTCTTCGACCTGGTTCGAGAGGCTTCTTCATGGCCGACCACGCAACCCACGACGCCCAGGCTCGGGCCAGCCTGCACTTGCTGGTGCGGGACATCGAGCGGGTCCGCCGGCAGGTGGACGCGTTGCGCACGCTCACCGCCCAGCTGGGCAACGTCTACCGTCCGCGCCGCTCCGGCCCCTCCACGGGCTTCGTCGTCTACGGCCGGGCTCCCGCGCCGACGGTCCGGCTCGCGCAGGAGCTGCGCGACAGCGTCGAGACCCTCGTCACGGCCGCGGTCGACTTCGACCGTTCACTGGGCTTCTCGTGGGACGCGGTGGGCTCCGCGCTCGGGGTCACCAAGCAGGCGGTGCACCGGCGTTACGGCGCGCGCCGGGCCGCGGCCCAGGCGGCGGCCGACGCCGAACGCACCACCGAGCCGTCGGGCACCCGTACGGTCAGCGTCAACACCGGCATGCCCGTGATGCCCGCCATGCCGACGGTCCCCGCCGCCCGCTCGATGCCGACCCAGCCCACGGCGGGCAGCCCGGCCCTGCGCGAGGACCCCAGGCCCACGGCGTTCCCCGGCCCCCGCAACGGCTGAGCCGCCTTTCCCCCACCGCCCTCCCGGGACGCCCTCGGGAGGGCGGACGTGTTCGGCGGAACGCCGGGGACGACGCCGGGACTCGCCAGGGACAAGTACGTCTGACCCAGGTCCTTCGAGGGAGCTCCTTCGACGCGCTCACGCTCCCGATGCACGGCCCTCCCGCTACGCGGCGCCCCCCCTCGCCGACGCACTGCCGTGTTCGGCGCCTGCCATGGCCGACGCCACGCCACATCCGGCACGCACCGAAGGCCGCATCGCCGGAAGCCATGCGCGCCAGGAGACAGAGTCCCAAGAGCCCCGGGCCCCGCGAACTCATCCTCCGCCGAAACGAAACGTGCCGATCCGACGGTCGCCGAGGTCACGCGTCACCGAATCCACCGCCCCTTTCCGCCCGTCGTACGCCCTCCTGCCTGCACCGAGGGCCCCACACAGCACCCCGAAGTCCGGCGCCGCCCAGCACTCCCCGGCCGACCCAACACCCCGTCACCCGATGTCGGGTGGATCGATCCGCAGCCGAACCCCTGTCTCCGCGCTCCCGCGCGCCGTCCTGGCCGCCTGAGCCGCCTTGAGAGCGGCCGCCATCGCGGCGCCCTTCCCCGGGGGCACCCGGATCAGCGCCCGTTCCCACTGCTCGCCCGCGGGCGGCGCGCCCACCCGGCGGGGGCCGCGTTCGCCGGTCACGGGGAGAGGGATGGGGCCCAGCACCTCGGCCTCGCCGGGGAGTTCCACGGCACCGAGGAACTCGGCGACGAGCGCGGGGGGGCCGGACACGGCCGCCATCCGTGACACCGGGGGGAAGCCCAGCTCGGCCCGCTCGGAGAGCTCCCGCACCGCGTGCCCGACGGGGTCCCAGCGCACCAGCGCCTGCACCGGCCGCAGCGTGGGCTCGGCGACGACGACCACGGTGCCCCCGGCGCCCTGCGGCCGTACCAGCCCGGCGGCGGCGATCCAGCGGCGCAGCGCGTCCTCCCCGGCGCGCAGGTCGGGCCGGCCGAGCATGGCCCAGCCGTCGAGCAGCAGCGCCGCCGCGTAGCCGCCCTCGGCGACGGGTTCGGCACCCGGCGTGCTGACCACCAGCGCGGGCGCCCCCGGCACGGTGTCCAGCACATGCTCGCGCCCCGAGGTCCGCACGGGCACGGCGGGAAACGCCCGCCCCAGTTCCTCGGCGGTCCGCCGCGCGCCCACGACCTGCGCGCGCAGCCGGAAGCCGCCGCACTCCGCGCAGTGCCAGGCGCCCTCGTCCTTCCCGCACCACCCGCACCGCAGATCGGCGCCGCCCTCCCGCGCCTCCAGCGGCCCGGAGCAGTGCCGGCACCGCGCGGGCGCCCGGCAGTTGGCGCACGCCATCCGCGGCACGTACCCGCGCCGGGGCACCTGGACGAGCACCGGCCCCTGCTTCAGCCCCTCCCGGACGGCCTGCCAGGCGAGCGTCGGCAGCCGGGCCGCCCGCGCCGCCTCGTCGCGCGCGAGATCCCCGTCCCCCACGGTCCGTACCAGCGGCGCGGCACCCCGCACCTGTTCGCGGGCGGCGACGAGGGGCCGCGCCCAGCCGCTCTCGACGAGCTGCGCGGCCTCCACCGTGCAGCTCCAGCTCCCGAGCAGGAACCCGCATCTGTCCTGCGCGGCCCGCAGCAACAGCACCTCGCGCGCGTGGGGTTGCGGGGCGTGCGGCTCGCTGTGGCTGTCGTCGCCGTCGTCCCAGAGGACGACCAGCCCGAGGTCCCGCACCGGGGCGAACATGGCGGCCCGGGTGCCCACCACGGCCCGTACGGCGCCGCGCCGCACGGCCAGCCACTGCCGGTACCGCTTCTCCGGCCCGGCGTCGGCGGTGAGCACGGCGTGCCGTCCCTCCCCCATGAGCGAGGTCAGCGCGGCGTCGACCCGGGCGACCACCCGCCCGTCGGGCACGACGACCAGGGCCCCGCGTCCGGAGGCGAGGGTGGCCACGACGGCCCGCGCCACCTCGTCGGCCCACTCGGGTCCGGGCAGGGCGTTCCACACGGCACGTGGCGCGCCGCCCGCCGCGAGCGCCTCCACGAACGCCATGCCCTGCTCGTAGCGCGCCCAGGAGCCGGCCTCGGGCGCGGCGGGCGGCGGCAGCGGTTGCGGTGAGGGCCGTTGTTCGGCGCGGGCGCTGCGCGGCGGCACGGCGAGCTGGAGCACATCGGCGAGGCTCCCGGCGTACCGGTCGGCGACACCGCGTGCGAGCGCCAGCAGTTCGGCGCTCAGTACGGGCTCGGGCGAGACGACCTGGGCGAGCGCGGCGAGCGGCCCGGAGTAGTCGCTCTCGGCGAGCCTCTCGACGAGGAAGCCGTCGATCAGTCCTCCGCCCTCACGGCGTCCGTCCCGCACCCGGTGCCGCCCGGCCCCGAACCGCACCCGCACGCGCACCCCCGGCTGCGCGTCGGCGTCCAGTTCGGCGGGCACCGCGTAGTCGAAGTACCGGTCGAGGTGCAGCACGCCCTTGTCCACCAGCACCCGCGCGACCGGGAGTTCCTCCGCCAGCGCGGCTCCCCGCCAGGTCCGGGGCTTCGCCCTCGGCACCTTGGCCTTGCGCACACTCTCCCGGATCAGGGCGAGCTGCTCGGGCGGGGCACCCTCTCCCCCGCCTTGGTCCCCCGGCCCGTTCTCGCTGCTCACCCTGCATTCTTACCAAACGCGACCGACAACGACCGGCCCCCGGACGCACCGGGGCCCGGCGTCCCATGGACACCGGGCCCCGGTGAAGTGCCGTACCGCCTATGGCCTCAGCCGTACCGCTCGCGGCGGTACCACTGTGCGTTCCTTACAGACCCGCCGCCTTGCGGAGCGCGTCCACGCGGTCCGTCCTCTCCCAGGTGAAGTCGGGGAGCTCACGGCCGAAGTGGCCGTAGGCCGCCGTCTGGGCGTAGATCGGGCGCAGCAGGTCGAGGTCGCGGATGATCGCGGCCGGACGCAGGTCGAAGACGTCGTCGATGGCCTTCTCGATCTTCTCGGTCTCGACCTTGTGGGTGCCGAAGGTCTCGACGAAGAGGCCGACGGGCTCGGCCTTGCCGATCGCGTACGCGACCTGGACCTCGCAGCGGGAGGCGAGGCCAGCGGCGACGACGTTCTTGGCGACCCAGCGCATCGCGTACGCGGCCGAACGGTCCACCTTCGACGGGTCCTTGCCGGAGAAGGCGCCGCCGCCGTGCCGGGCCATGCCGCCGTAGGTGTCGATGATGATCTTGCGGCCGGTGAGGCCGGCGTCGCCCATCGGGCCGCCGATCTCGAAACGGCCGGTGGGGTTCACCAGGAGGCGGTAGTTCTCGGTGTCGAGCTTGATGCCGTCGTCGAGCAGCGCCTTCAGCTCCGGCTCGACCACGAACTCGCGGATGTCGGGCGCGAGGAGCGACTCCAGGTCGATGTCGCTCGCGTGCTGCGAGGAGACGACCACGGTGTCGAGACGGACGGCCTTGTCGCCGTCGTACTCGATGGTGACCTGCGTCTTGCCGTCGGGGCGCAGGTAGGGGATGGTGCCGTTCTTGCGGACCTCGGAGAGGCGGCTCGACAGGCGGTGCGCGAGGAAGATCGGGAGCGGCATCAGCGTCGGCGTCTCGTCCGTCGCGTAGCCGAACATCAGGCCCTGGTCGCCCGCGCCCTGCTTGTCCAGCTCGTCCTCCTCTTCCCTCCGGGAGGCACCCTCGACCCGCTTCTCGTAGGCGGTGTCGACGCCCTGCGCGATGTCGGGGGACTGGGAGCCGATGGACACCGAGACGCCGCAGGAGGCGCCGTCGAAGCCCTTCTTGGAGGAGTCGTAGCCGATCTGGAGGATCTTCTCCCGCACGAGCTGCGGGATCGGCGCGTACGCCTTGGTGGTGACCTCACCGGCCACGTGCACCAGACCGGTCGTGATCAGGGTCTCGACCGCGACCCGGGAGGTCGGGTCCTCGCGCAGAAGCGCGTCGAGAATGGTGTCACTGATCTGGTCAGCGATCTTGTCGGGGTGACCCTCGGTCACGGACTCCGAGGTGAACAAACGACGGGACACAACGCTCCCTGGGGTTGCAGCGGCTGCTGGCTGATCATGGGCGGACGGGACGGGGGCTGCGCCCGGCATCGTCCGAGAACAGTTTATCGGTCGCGCTCGGCCACGGGCCCACCTGTCTCGCCACGCGGAAGCGCTGTGACCTGCGGCACGGGCATTCTGCCCAATCCCGGGTCCGCTTGACCAGGGCCGCCACACCCGAATTACAGAGGTGTGGGGGTGCCGTGAAGCGAATGAAACATTCAGCTCAGGCGCCGGACCACCAGGTCCCACACGATTTCGGCCAGTGCTTCCTTGGGCCCGTGCGGGACGGCCGTCTCGCTGCCGTCGGCGCCGAGCACCACGGCCTCGTTCTCCTCCGCCCCGAAGGTCTTACGCTCTCCCACCTCGTTGACGACGAGGAGGTCGCACCCTTTGCGGGCGAGCTTGGTGCGCCCGTTGGCCAGGACGTCGTCCGTCTCCGCGGCGAAGCCGACGACCACCTGGGCGGGCCGGGCGCGCTCGGCCGAGATCTCGGCGAGAATGTCCGGATTTCGCACCAGGACGATGGGCTCGGGCTCCTGGCCGTCCTTCTTCTTGATCTTCCCGGCGGCGTAGGTCTCGGGGCGGAAGTCGGCGACAGCCGCCGCCATCACGACCGCGTCGGCGTCGGCCGCGGCCTTCAGCACCGCCTCGCGCATCTGCACGGCGGTGCCGACGGCCACGACATCCACGCCCGCCGGGTCCGGCAGCCCCGTGTTCGCGGCGACCAGGGTGACCCGGGCGCCCCGCGCGGCGGCGGTGCGGGCGAGGGCGTACCCCTGTTTGCCGGAGGAGCGGTTGCCGAGGAACCGGACCGGGTCGAGGGGCTCGCGGGTGCCGCCGGCGCTGACGACGACATGGCGTCCGGCGAGGTCCGCCTGTCCCGCCCCGCGGGCCAGGACGCGCCGGCAGACCTCGAAGATCTCCGTCGGGTCGGGCAGCCGGCCCTTGCCGGTGTCGACGCCGGTGAGACGGCCCACGGCGGGTTCGATGACGACGGCGCCCCGGCGGCGCAGGGTCGCCACGTTCTCCTGGGTGGCCGGGTGCTCCCACATCTCGGTGTGCATGGCGGGGGCGAAGACGACGGGGCAGCGGGCGGTGAGGAGGGTGTTCGTCAGGAGGTCGTCGGCGAGGCCGTGGGCCGCCTTGGCCAGCATGTCGGCGGTGGCGGGGGCGACCACGACCAGGTCGGCGTGCTGGCCGATGCGGACGTGCGGCACCTCGTGGACGTCGTCCCAGACCTCGGTGGAGACGGGGTGGCCGGAGAGCGCCGACCAGGTGGCCGCTCCGACGAAGTGCAGGGCGGAGCCGGTGGGGACCACGCGCACGTCGTGTCCGGACTCGGTCAGTCTGCGCAGCAGCTCGCACGCCTTGTACGCGGCGATCCCGCCGCTGACCCCCAGCACGACCTTCGGCTTGCCCACCGGACCTCCCCACATCGAAACGAACGGCTCCATGCTGCATCACGGCGCGGGGAGCGGGCCCCGCACCCCCTGAGCAGACCACAGGCCCGGCAGTCGTGCTGCCGGGCCTGTGGACAAGTCAACCGCGAGAGATGCGTGCTACTGCGCGGGGCCCTCGATGGCCTCGGACGTCAGCAGACCCGCGTTGATCTCACGGAGCGAGATCGAGAGCGGCTTCTCGTGCACGTGGGTGTCGACGAGCGGACCGACGTACTCGAGGAGGCCCTCGCCGAGCTGCGAGTAGTACGCGTTGATCTGACGGGCGCGCTTGGCCGCGTAGATCACGAGGCTGTACTTCGAGTCGGTGGCCTCGAGGAGCTCGTCGATCGGAGGGTTGATGATGCCCTCGGGAGCGGTGATGGAAGAGGACACGCTCTGCCTTCCGAAAGTTGGGATGAGATCTAAGAAACGATCACACAACGTTCGTCAAGGCTAGCAGCTCACGCGCTACGTCCTCGACGGAGGTGTTGACCAGGGTCTCGTCGAACTCGGGCTCGGCCGCCAGCTCGATCTTCGCCGCGTCCAGCCGGCGCTCGATCACCTCGGGCGGTTCGGTGCCGCGTCCGGTGAGTCTGCGCACGAGCTCCTCCCAGGAGGGCGGAGCCAGGAAGACCAGCTGGGCCTCCGGCATGGACTCGCGGACCTGCCGGGCACCCTGGAGGTCGATCTCCAGGAGCACGGGCTCACCCGACTCCAGGCGGTTCAGCACGGCGTCGCGCGGTGTGCCGTAGCGGTTGCCCGCGAACTCGGCCCACTCCAGCAGCTCACCGTTGGCGATCAGCTTGTCCATCTCCTCGTCGCTGACGAAGAAGTAGTGGACCCCGTGCTTCTCGCCGGGCCGGGGCTTGCGGGTCGTCGCCGACACCGAGAGCCAGACCTCGGGGTGTTCCTTGCGCATATGGGCGACGACCGTGCTCTTGCCGACCCCTGAGGGGCCGGAGAGCACGGTCAGCCGCGGACGTACGTCCGGGGGCTCGGGGGTCGTCCCCCGGAATGTTGCAGCCATGCAGCGATTATTCCAGCAATCCCGGAGTGCCCGGGACTCCCGGTCCGGCGCGGGCCGGACTCAGGAGCCGGTGCTGCCGAACTCACGCTCCAGGGAAGCGATCTGGTTCGAGCCGAGACCGCGCACGCGGCGGCTCTCGGAGATGCCCAGACGCTCCATGATCTGCTTGGCGCGGACCTTGCCCACGCCCGGCAGGGACTCCAGGAGGGCGGAGACCTTCATCTTGCCGATGACGTCGTTCTCCTGGCCCTGCTTGATGACCTCGTGAAGGGAGGCGCCGGAGTGCTTCAGTCGATTCTTGACCTCGGCCCGCTCCCGGCGAGCCGCGGCGGCCTTTTCGAGCGCGGCTGCGCGCTGTTCGGGGGTAAGGGGCGGAAGAGCCACGCCTACGTCACCTCGGATGTCGAACTGTCGGATACGGACCGGTGAGGAACCTAGTCGCCCCACACCTGGGGAGCCACGAGCAACACGCTTGCCCTTTGACTCTGCTCGGAGACTAGCGGCCAAGTCCGCCAGAGTCAGCGAGAACAGCGGAAAAGTCCTGGTCAGCCTCCGTCAGGCCAGACATTTCAGACATACCGCCCCGGATTTGAGGATGTATTCAGACTCAAGCAGTCCGGGAAGCACTCATCGGAGGTCTCCCCGGGACCTCTCGAACGCCTCGGACGACCGTCAGACGACTGTCATACGAGCGCCACGGCGGTCCGGATCTCCTCCGCGAACCGCTCGGCCGACGCGCGCAGCGCGTTCACGTCGGGACCGTGACGCAGAACACCTCGGCTGACGTTGGGGACGACATTGCGCGTCGCGGAGCCGAACACCGACGGAAGGTCGGCCGCGGTGGCCCCCTGGGCGCCGATGCCGGGCGCGAGGAGCGGTCCGTTGACGTCCAGGTCGTAGGAGGACAGATCACCGAGCGTGGCGCCGACGACCGCCCCGAAGGAGCCGAGGGGCTCCTCCCCCGTGTTCTCGGCGGCGAGGTGTGCGAGCATCGTCGCCCCGACGGTGCGTCCGTCGGCGCGCACCGCGTGCTGCACCTCGCCGCCCTCGGGGTTGGAGGTCAGCGCGAGCACGAACAGCCCGGCGCCGTTCTCGCGCGCGAGCGCGATCGCGGGAGCCAGCGAGCCGTAGCCGAGGTA
Organism: Streptomyces sp. NPDC090106; assembly: GCF_044747265.1. NCBI lineage: Bacteria > Bacillati > Actinomycetota > Actinomycetes > Kitasatosporales > Streptomycetaceae > Streptomyces > Streptomyces sp. NPDC090106. Next base: position 108,355 of record NZ_JBIVDS010000013.1, read on the forward strand.
CGGCGAGACGGTCAGCGCGTCCGAGAACAGCGGGGAGTCCTTGCGCAGGAACGCCTCGGCGTACGCGGCCATGGTCGAGCCGATGTCACCGCGCTTGGCGTCCATGACGACCAGGGCGCCGGCCGCGCGGGCCTCCTCGACGGACCGCTCCAGGACCGCGACCCCGCGCGAGCCGAAGCGCTCGAAGAACGCGGCCTGCGGCTTGAGGACCGCGACCCGCTCCGCCAGCGCCTCGACGACCGTGCGGCTGAACCGCTCCAGACCGGCCACGTCGTCGTTCAGGCCCCACTCGGCGAGCAGGGAGGCGTGCGGGTCGATGCCCACGCACAGCGGGCCCCGCTCGTCCATGGAGTGGCGCAGGCGGGCGCCGAATGCCTCGGTCATGCCGTCTCCCTCACGTCGGCGCCGACCGCGTCGGCGAGCGTGGCGTACGGGCTCGTGCGCAGGCGTGCGGCGAGCCCCTTGTGGATGGCCCGGCCCCAGAAGGGCCCCTCGTAGATGAACGCGCTGTAGCCCTGGACGAGCGTGGCACCGGCGAGGATGCGCTGCCAGGCGTCCTCGGCGTTCTCGATGCCGCCGACGCCCACGAGCGTGATGCGGTCGCCCACGCGCGCGTAGAGGCGCCTGAGGACCTCCAGGGAGCGCGCCTTGAGCGGCGCCCCGGACAACCCGCCCGTCTCCTTCACCAGCGAGGGCTCGGAGCGCAGGCCGAGGCCCTCGCGCGCGATGGTGGTGTTCGTGGCGATGATCCCGTCCAGACCGAGCTCGACGGCGAGGTCGGCGACCGCGTCGACGTCGTCGTCCGCCAGGTCCGGCGCGATCTTCACGAGGAGCGGCACCCGGCGGGTCGTCACCGTGGCGTCGGCGGCCTCGCGGACGGCGGCGAGCAGCGGGCGCAGCGCCTCGGTCGCCTGGAGGTTGCGCAGACCGGGCGTGTTGGGCGACGACACGTTCACGACGAGGTAGTCGGCGTACGGGGCGAGCCGCTCGGTCGACTTCACGTAGTCGGCGGCGGCCTCGTCCTCGGGGACGACCTTGGTCTTGCCGATGTTGACGCCCACGACGGTCCGGAAGACCGCCTCACGGGACGCCAGACGCGCCGCGACGGCGAGCGAGCCCTCGTTGTTGAAGCCCATGCGGTTGATCAGCGCACGGTCCTTCACCAGCCGGAACAGCCGCTGCCTGGGATTGCCGGGCTGGGCCTCCCCGGTGACCGTGCCGATCTCGACGTGGTCGAAGCCCAGCATCGACATGCCGTCGATCGCGACCGCGTTCTTGTCGAAGCCCGCGGCGAGCCCGAAGGGGCCGTGCATGCGCAGCCCGAAGGCCTCGGTGCGCAGCTCCTCGTGGCGCGGTGCGAGCGCGGCGGCGACGAAAGTGCGCAGCACGGGGACGCGGGCGGCGAGCCGGATCCAGCGGAAGGCGAGGTGGTGCGCCCGCTCCGGGTCCATGCGCCGGAAGACGAGCTGGAAGAAGATCTTGTACATGGTGTCCTCACGAAGAGGGGGACACCGTTTCCGGTGTCCCCCTCAGGGCTGCTAGTCGCGGGCCGCGGTCAGGTGTTCCGCGTGTTCCTGGAGCGAGCGGACGCCCACGTCGCCGTGGTTGAGTGCGTCGATGCCCTGGACGGCCGCGGCGAGCGCCTGGACCGTCGTCAGGCACGGCACCGACCGGGCGACGGCCGCCGTACGGATCTCGTAGCCGTCGAGGCGGCCACCCGTGCCGTACGGGGTGTTGACGATGAGGTCGACCTCGCCGTCATGGATGTACTGGACGATGGTCTTCTCGCCGTTGGGACCGGTGCCCTCGGACTGCTTGCGCACGACGGTGGCGTTGATGCCGTTGCGCTTGAGGACCTCGGCGGTGCCGGAGGTGGCGAGCAGCTCGAAGCCGTGGGCGACGAGTTCGCGCGCCGGGAAGATCATCGAGCGCTTGTCGCGGTTGGCGACGGAGATGAACGCGCGGCCCTTGGTGGGCAGCGGGCCGTAGGCGCCGGCCTGCGACTTGGCGTAGGCCGTGCCGAAGACGGAGTCGATGCCCATGACCTCGCCGGTGGAGCGCATCTCCGGGCCGAGGACCGTGTCGACGCCGCGGCCGTGGATGTCGCGGAAGCGCGACCACGGCATGACGGCCTCCTTGACGGAGATCGGGGCGTCCAGCGGCAGCTCGCCGCCGTCGCCGTTGGCCGGGAGCAGCCCTTCAGCGCGCAGTTCGGCGACGGTCGCGCCGAGCGAGATCCGGGCGGCGGCCTTGGCCAGCGGTACCGCGGTCGCCTTCGAGGTGAAGGGGACGGTGCGGGACGCGCGCGGGTTGGCCTCCAGGACGTAGAGGATGTCGCCGGCCATCGCGAACTGGATGTTGATCAGGCCGCGGACGCCGACGCCCTTGGCGATGGCCTCCGTGGAGGCGCGCAGCCGCTTGATGTCGTGGCCGCCGAGCGTGATCGGGGGCAGGGCGCACGCCGAGTCGCCGGAGTGGATGCCGGCCTCCTCGATGTGCTCCATGACGCCGCCGAGGTAGAGCTCCTCGCCGTCGTAGAGCGCGTCGACATCGATCTCGATGGCGTCGTCGAGGAAGCGGTCGACGAGGACCGGCCGCGAGGGGCTGATCTCGGTCGACTCGGCGATGTAGGACTCCAGGCGGGTCTCGTCGTAGACGATCTCCATGCCGCGTCCGCCGAGGACGTACGAGGGGCGCACCAGGACCGGGTAGCCGATCTCGTCGGCGATGGCCTTGGCGCCGGCGAAGGTGGTCGCGGTGCCGTGCTTGGGGGCCGGCAGGCCGGCCTCGGCGAGGACCTGGCCGAAGGCGCCGCGGTCCTCGGCGGCGTGGATCGCCTCGGGCGAGGTGCCCACGATCGGCACGCCGTTGTCCTTGAGCGCCTGTGCGAGGCCCAGCGGGGTCTGGCCGCCGAGCTGGACGACGACACCGGCGATCGGGCCCGCGAGGGACTCGGCGTGGACGATCTCCAGCACGTCCTCGAGCGTGAGCGGCTCGAAGTACAGGCGGTCGGAGGTGTCGTAGTCGGTGGAGACGGTCTCCGGGTTGCAGTTGACCATCACGGTCTCGTAGCCGGCCTCGCTGAGCGCGAAGGAGGCGTGGACGCAGGAGTAGTCGAACTCGATGCCCTGGCCGATGCGGTTGGGGCCGGAGCCGAGGATGATGACGGCCGGCTTCTCGCGGGGCGCGACCTCGGTCTCCTCGTCGTAGGAGGAGTAGAAGTACGGCGTCTTCGCGGCGAACTCGGCGGCGCAGGTGTCGACCGTCTTGTAGACGGGGCGGACGCCCAGCGCGTGCCGGACCTCGCGGACGACGTCCTCGCGCAGGCCGCGGATCTCGGCGATCTGCTGGTCGGAGAAGCCGTGCCGCTTGGCCTCGGCGAGCAGGTCGGCGTCCAGGCGCTCGGCGGCGGCCAGCTCGTCGGCGATCTCCTTGATCAGGAAGAGCTGGTCGACGAACCAGGGGTCGATCTTCGTGTGCTCGAAGACCTCCTCCGGGGTGGCGCCCGCGCGGATGGCCTGCATGACGGCGTTGATCCGGCCGTCCGTCGGCCTGACCGCCTCCTCCAGGAGGGCCAACTTGTCGCCGGGCTCGCCGACGAAGGTGAACTGGCTGCCCTTCTTCTCCAGGGAGCGCAGCGCCTTCTGGAAGGCCTCCGTGAAGTTGCGGCCGATGGCCATGGCCTCGCCGACCGACTTCATGGTGGTGGTGAGGGTGGAGTCGGCCTGCGGGAACTTCTCGAAGGCGAACCGCGGGGCCTTGACGACGACGTAGTCGAGGGTCGGCTCGAAGGAGGCCGGCGTCTCGCGCGTGATGTCGTTCGGGATCTCGTCGAGGGTGTAGCCGACGGCGAGCTTGGCGGCGATCTTGGCGATCGGGAAACCGGTCGCCTTGGAGGCGAGCGCCGAGGACCGCGAGACGCGCGGGTTCATCTCGATGACGATGACCCGGCCGTCCGCGGGGTCGATCGCGAACTGGATGTTGCAGCCGCCGGTGTCGACGCCGACCTCGCGGATGATCGCGATGCCGACGTCGCGCAGGCGCTGGTACTCACGGTCGGTCAGCGTCATGGCGGGCGCGACGGTGATCGAGTCGCCGGTGTGCACGCCCATGGGGTCGAAGTTCTCGATGGAGCAGACGACCACGACGTTGTCGTTCTTGTCGCGCATCAGCTCCAGCTCGTACTCCTTCCAGCCGAGGATGGACTCCTCCAGGAGCACCTCGGTGGTCGGGGAGAGCGTGAGGCCCTGTCCGGCGATGCGGCGCAGCTCCTCCTCGTCGTGCGCGAAGCCGGAGCCGGCGCCGCCCATGGTGAAGGAGGGGCGGACGACGACGGGGTAGCCGCCGAGGGTGTCGACGCCCGCGAGGACGTCGTCCATGGAGTGGCAGATGACCGAGCGGGCGGACTCGCCGTGGCCGATCTTCTTGCGGACCTCCTCGACGACGCCCTTGAAGAGATCGCGGTCCTCGCCCTTGTTGATGGCCTCGACGTTGGCGCCGATGAGCTCGACGCCGTACTTCTCCAGCGTGCCCGCCTCGTGCAGCGAGATGGCCGTGTTGAGGGCCGTCTGGCCGCCCAGGGTGGGCAGCAGGGCGTCGGGGCGCTCCTTGGCGATGATCTTCTCGACGAACTCGGGGGTGATCGGCTCGACGTAGGTGGCGTCGGCGATCTCCGGGTCGGTCATGATCGTCGCCGGGTTGGAGTTGACCAGGATGACGCGGATGCCCTCGGCGCGCAGGATGCGGCACGCCTGGGTGCCGGAGTAGTCGAACTCGGCGGCCTGGCCGATGACGATCGGGCCGGAGCCGATGACCAGGACGGACTGGATATCGGTGCGCTTAGGCACGCTGGCCCTCCATCAGGGATACAAAGCGGTCGAAGAGGTAGGCGGCGTCGTGCGGGCCCGCTGCCGCTTCGGGGTGGTACTGGACGCTGAAGGCGGGCTGGTCGAGGAGCTGGAGGCCCTCCACCACGTCGTCGTTCAGGCAGACGTGGGAGACCTCGGCGCGGCCGAACTTCGTCTCGCTGACCCGGTCGAGCGGCGCGTCCACGGCGAACCCGTGGTTGTGCGCGGTGACCTCGACCTTGCCGGTCGTACGGTCCTGGACGGGCTGGTTGATGCCGCGGTGGCCGTACTTCAGCTTGTACGTGCCGAACCCGAGGGCGCGGCCGAGGATCTGGTTGCCGAAGCAGATGCCGAACAGGGGCGTCCTGCGCTCCAGGACGGCGGTCATCAGGGCGACGGGACCGTCGGCGGTGGCGGGGTCGCCGGGGCCGTTGGAGAAGAACACCCCGTCGGGCTCGAGGGCGTAGACGTCCTCGGCGGTGGCCGTGGCCGGGAGCACGTGCACCTCGATGCCGCGTTCGGCCATCCGGCGCGGGGTCATGCCCTTGATGCCGAGGTCGATCGCGGCGACGGTGAACCGCTTCTCGCCGACGGCGGGGACGACGTACGTCTCCTTGGTGGCGACCTCCTCGTAGAGGGAGGCGCCCTTCATCTGCGGCTGGGCCTGCACCCGGGCGAGCAGTTCGTCGTCGGGGGCGATCGCCGTGCCGGAGAAGACGCCGGCCCGCATGGAGCCGCGCTCGCGCAGGTGGCGGGTGAGGGCGCGGGTGTCGACGCCGGAGATGCCGACGACGGACTGCGCGACCAGCTCGTCGTCCAGGGACCGCTTGGCGCGCCAGTTGGACGGCACGCGCGCGGGGTCGCGCACGACGTAGCCGGAGACCCAGATGCGGGACGATTCGTCGTCCTCGTCGTTCCAGCCGGTGTTGCCGATCTGCGGCGCGGTCGCGACGACGATCTGGCGGTCGTACGACGGGTCGGTGAGGGTCTCCTGGTAGCCGGTCATGCCGGTGGAGAACACCGCTTCGCCGAAGGTCTCCCCCACGGCCCCGTAGGAACGGCCCCGGAAGATCCGGCCGTCCTCCAGGACGAGTACCGCGGGAAGCACCTCTTTCCTCTGCGAGGCGTTCCCCTTCGTGGAGGTCGTCATCGTGCGCCTTCCGTTTCCGTCTTCTTGTTGATCATGGAGTTAATGACGTCGACCCACTCGTTGTGCTCGGCCGCGCGGTCCGAGCGGAAGCCGGAGTCGATCAGCCGGTCGCCGTGCTGCCAGGTGACGACGAGCAGCCCGCCCTCGGTGAGGACCTTGCCGGCGATGCCCTTGTCGAGCCGGGCCTCGCGCAGCGCGTCGAGCGGCACGTAGAAGTCGGCAGCCCCGGGGCGTACGACGTCCAGTCCCTCGTCCGTCAGCGTGAGCTCGACCCGGCTGCGGGTGCCGAGGCCGTGCGCCACGATCCGGTCGAGCCACTGCCCGGCGGTGGTGGAGCCGTGGTAGCGGCCGCTCATGCTCAGTCTCGCCGGGCCTGTCGTGTCCGGCGCGTCGGGCAGCTCGGGCAGGTCGCCCTGGAGCGTGCCGCGCCACTTCCAGCCCTCGCGCATCAGCCAGTAGATGAGCGCGACGAACAGCGCCAGGCCGACGAGCCAGCCGACCCGGGCGGCCCAGTCGGTGACCTCGGCGGACTTCTGCTCGGCTGCCAGCAGGATTACAGGTGTCACGTGAGCTTCCCGTCGACGAGCGTGGCCTTGCCCCGGAGCCACGTGTGCGTCACACGGCCCGGCAGCTCACGCCCCTCGTACGGGGTGTTCCGGCTGCGCGAGGCGAAGCCCTCGGGGTCCACGGACCCACGGTATGCCGTGTCGACGAGCGTGAGGTTGGCGGGCTCACCAGCCGAGACGGGACGGCCGTGGCCTCGTGCCTGCCCGATCTCGGCGGGCTTGACGGACATGCGCTCGGCGACCCCGGCCCAGGTGAGGAGCCCGGTGTCCACCATGGTCTCCTGCACCACCGACAGCGCGGTCTCCAGGCCGACCATGCCCATGGCGGCGGCGGCCCACTCGCAGTCCTTGTCCTCGTGCGGGTGCGGGGCGTGGTCGGTGGCGACGATGTCGATCGTGCCGTCGGCGAGCGCCTCGCGCAGGGCCAGCACGTCGCGCTCGGTGCGCAGCGGCGGGTTGACCTTGTAGACCGGGTTGTAGGACCGGACCAGCTCGTCGGTGAGGAGCAGGTGGTGCGGGGTGACCTCGGCGGTGACGTCGATGCCGCGGGACTTGGCCCAGCGGACGATCTCGACCGAGCCCGCGGTGGAGAGGTGGCAGATGTGGACGCGGGAGCCGACGTGCTCGGCGAGCAGGACATCCCGGGCGATGATCGATTCTTCGGCCACCGCGGGCCAGCCCCCGAGTCCGAGCTCGGCGGAGACGACGCCCTCGTTCATCTGGGCGCCCTCGGTCAGCCGCGGCTCCTGCGCGTGCTGGGCGACGACCCCGCCGAAGGCCTTCACGTACTCCAGGGCGCGGCGCATGATCACGGCGTCGTCGACGCACTTGCCGTCGTCGGAGAAGACGGTGACACCGGCCGCCGACTCGTGCATGGCGCCCAGCTCGGCGAGCTTCCTGCCCTCCAGGCCGACGGTGACGGCGCCGATGGGCTGCACGTCGCAGTAGCCGTGCTCCTGGCCGAGCCGGTAGACCTGCTCGACGACGCCCGCGGTGTCGGCGACCGGGAAGGTGTTGGCCATGGCGAACACGGCCGTGTAGCCGCCGGAGGCCGCCGCGCGGGTGCCGGTCAGCACGGTCTCGGAGTCCTCGCGGCCGGGCTCGCGCAGATGCGTGTGCAGGTCCACGAGACCCGGCAGCAGCACCTTGCCGGCGGCCTCGACGACCTCGGCGCCCTCGGCGGAGAGGCCGGAGCCCACCTCGGCGATGGTCTCGCCGTCGATCAGGACGTCCTGCGGCTCGCCGCCGAGCACCTTCGCACCACGGATCAGGATCTTGCTCATCTGTCTTACTTCTCCTCGGTACGGGTGTGGCTCACGGCGGGTTCGTTTCCGCCGAGCAGCAGGTACAGAACGGCCATCCGGATGGACACTCCGTTTGCGACCTGCTCGACGACGGTGCAGCGGTCGGAGTCGGCGACCTCGGCGGTGATCTCCATGCCGCGGACCATCGGGCCGGGGTGCATCACGATGGCGTGCTCGGGCATCTTCGCCATGCGCTCGCCGTCGAGGCCGTAGCGCCGCGAGTACTCGCGCTCGGTCGGGAAGAACGCGGCGTTCATCCGCTCGCGCTGCACGCGCAGCATCATCACGGCGTCGGACTTGGGCAGCACGGCGTCGAGGTCGTAGGACACCTCGCACGGCCAGCGCTCGACGCCGACCGGCACCAGGGTGGGCGGGGCGACGAGGGTGACCTCGGCGCCGAGGGTGTGCAGCAGGTCGACGTTGGAGCGGGCGACCCGGCTGTGCAGGACGTCGCCGACGAGCGTGATCCGCTTGCCGGCCAGGTCCTGTCCGAGCCCGGCGTCCCGGCCGACGAGCCGGCGGCGCATCGTGAAGGCGTCCAGCAGGGCCTGTGTGGGGTGCTGGTGAGTGCCGTCACCGGCGTTGATGACGGCCGCGTCGATCCACCCGGAGGTGGCGAGACGGTAGGGCGCGCCGGAGGCGCCGTGCCGGATGACCACAGCGTCGACGCCCATGGCCTCCAGGGTCTGGGCGGTGTCCTTGAGGGACTCGCCCTTGGAGACGCTGGACCCCTTGGCGGTGAAGTTGATGACGTCCGCGGACAGGCGCTTCTCCGCGGCCTCGAAGGAGATCCGGGTGCGTGTGGAGTCCTCGAAGAAGAGGTTGACGACCGTGCGCCCGCGCAGGGTCGGCAGTTTCTTGATGGGCCGGTCGGCGACCCGGGCCATCTCCTCCGCGGTGTCGAGGATCAGGACGGCGTCGTCGCGGGAGAGGTCGGCGGCCGAGATGAGATGACGCTGCATCTGTCAGGCTCCGTAAGGAAGTTCAGTTCGGGAGGTTCCGGGGCAGGGCAGGGCATGCCGAATCACGGCGTGCCGGTTGGCCTGCTACTGGGTCTGCTTCGCGCCGAGCAGCACGGTGTCGCGACCGTCCTCCTCGGCGAGCTGGACCTTGACCGTCTCCCGCAACGACGTGGGGAGGTTCTTGCCGACGTAGTCGGCGCGGATGGGCAGTTCGCGGTGGCCCCGGTCGACGAGGACCGCGAGCTGCACCGCGCGCGGGCGCCCGATGTCGTTCAGGGCGTCGAGGGCGGCGCGGATGGTGCGGCCGGAGAAGAGCACGTCGTCGACGAGGACGACGAGTCTGCCGTCGATGCCGTCACCGGGGATCTCGGTGCGGGCCAGCGCACGCGGCGGGTGCATGCGCAGATCGTCGCGGTACATGGTGATGTCGAGCGATCCGACCGGAATCTTGCGCTCGGTGATCTCCTCCAGCTTGGCGGCGAGCCGCTGGGCGAGGAAGACGCCCCGGGTCGGGATGCCGAGGAGCACCACGTCGTCGGCGCCCTTGGCGCGTTCGACGATCTCGTGGGCGATGCGGGTCAGCACACGGGCGATGTCGGGGCCTTCGAGAACGGGCCGGGCATCGGCGGACGGTGCGTCCTGCTGCGGGTCCTGCTTGTCCATAAGAAACGGACCTCCTTCTCCGCCTCACGGGACGGACCTTAAAGGACGTCGGATTTGCGCCATCCACGGTAGCAGGCCGCACGAGCCCCCAAATCACCCCCATGGCCTAATCGGCCACCGGTACCACGGAAGAGTCGGTGCGGCTCATTCGGCTTGACGGAGAAGAGTAACGCTGCGTAACCTCACAGTGAGTTACCAGCCGCGCGGTACGGCGCCCCTGCCGGCCGCGTCGACACAGTGCCGGGGAGCTATATGTCCAGCGAATACGCCAAACAGCTCGGGGCCAAGCTCCGGGCCATCCGCACCCAGCAGGGCCTTTCCCTCCACGGTGTCGAGGAGAAGTCCCAGGGACGCTGGAAGGCCGTCGTGGTCGGCTCGTACGAGCGCGGCGACCGTGCCGTGACCGTGCAGCGCCTCGCCGAGCTCGCGGACTTCTACGGCGTACCCGTCCAGGAGCTGCTGCCGGGCACCACCCCGGGCGGCGCCGCCGAGCCGCCGCCGAAGCTGGTCCTCGACCTGGAGCGGCTGGCCCACGTGCCGGCCGAGAAGGCGGGCCCGCTCCAGCGCTACGCGGCGACGATCCAGTCCCAGCGCGGCGACTACAACGGCAAGGTGCTGTCGATCCGCCAGGACGACCTGCGCACACTCGCCGTCATCTACGACCAGTCGCCCTCGGTCCTGACCGAGCAGCTGATCAACTGGGGTGTCCTGGACGCGGACGCGCGCCGCGCGGTGTCCCACGCCGAAGAGGGCTGACCCTTCCAGGCACTGAGCAGAAACGTACCGCCGGGGTGGCCGGAACTTGAGGGTTCCGGCCACCCCGGCGGCGTTCTGCGGGCCTGGCGGGGCCCCCGGGTGCCCTGCGGCACGACACGGCCGGAAAACGCCTCAGGGCCCGCAGCGCGATCGCTGCGGGCCCTGAGGCATGTGGTGCGGGTAGCCGCTCCGGCCTACGCCTCGTCCCGGCGCAGCGACGGCTTGAGCTCCTTGAGCCGGCCCAGCAGGCCGTTCACGAAGGCCGGCGACTCGTCCGTGGAGAACTCCTTGGCCAGCTGCACCATCTCGTCGAGCACCACGGCGTCCGGGGTCTCGTCGACCCAGATCAGCTCGTAGGCGCCCAGGCGCAGCAGGTTGCGGTCCACGACGGGCATCCGGTCGAGCGTCCAGCCGACGGAGTACTGCGCGATCAGTTCGTCGATGCGCCGCGTGTGCTCGGCGTAGCCCTCGACGAGCTGCATCGTGTACTCGCTCACCGGCGGCTGCCGGGTGTCGTCCCGGGAGAGCCGGACCCAGTCCGCGAGGACCGTGAGGACACCGACGCCGCGCTGGTCGCCCTCGAAGAGGATCTGGAAGGCGCGCTTGCGGGCCGTGTTGCGGGCAGCCACGGTTAGCTGTTCACCCGGCCGAGGTAGTCGCTCGTGCGGGTGTCGACCTTGATCTTCTCGCCGGTGGTGATGAAGAGCGGGACCTGGATCTGGTGACCGGTCTCCAGGGTGGCGGGCTTGGTGCCACCGGTGGAGCGGTCGCCCTGGACGCCCGGCTCGGTCTCCTGGATGACGAGCTCGACGGCGGCGGGCAGCTCGACGAAGAGCACCTCGCCCTCGTGCTGCGCGACGGTGGCGGTGAAGCCCTCGATCAGGAAGTTGGCGGCGTCGCCGACGGCCTTGCGGTCGACCATGAGCTGGTCATAGGTCTGCATGTCCATGAAGACGAAGTACTCGCCGTCCATGTACGAGAACTGCATGTCGCGCTTGTCGATCGTGGCCGTCTCGACCTTGACGCCGGCGTTGAAGGTCTTGTCGACCACCTTGCCGGACAGCACGTTCTTGAGCTTGGTGCGCACGAAGGCCGGGCCCTTGCCGGGCTTGACGTGCTGGAATTCGACGACGGACCACAGCTGGCCGCCATCGAGCTTGAGCACCAAGCCGTTCTTGAGGTCGTTCGTGGAAGCCACGGTTGCGGAATCTCCTGGACTGACGTGGACGACCCCGGGGCGCACGCCCAGCCCGGGGGCTAGAGCGCGAGCAGCTCCTTGGTCGTGATGGTGAGTAGCTCGGGTCCGCCGTCCGCCTCAGGGCGCACGACGAGCGTGTCATCGATCCGGACGCCGCCCCGGCCCGGGAGGTGGACCCCCGGTTCGACGGTGACCGGCACGCAAGCGTCCAGTTTACCCATGGCCGCGGGGGCCAACTGCGGGTCCTCGTCGATTTCGAGTCCGACACCGTGTCCGGTGAGCACGGGAAGCCCTTCCGAGTACCCCGCGGCACCCAGTACCTGACGGGCCGCGCGGTCCACGTCACGGTAGGCGGCACCCGGTACCAGGGACTCCCGTCCGGCCCGCTGAGCGGCGAAGACGAGGTCGTACAGCTCGATCTGCCAGTCCGCCGGGGAGGTGCCGATGACGAAGGTACGACCGATCTCACACCGGTAGCCGCGATAGGCCGCCCCCATGCACACGGTGAGGAAGTCGCCCTCCTCCACCCTGCGGTCGGTGGGCCGGTGCCCGCGGCGTCCCGAGTGCGGTCCGGTCGCCACCGAGGTCGGGAACGCGGGGCCGTCGGCGCCGTGGTCCACCAGGCGCCGCTCCAGCTCCAGCGCGAGATGCCGTTCGGTGCGGCCGACGAGGATCGACTCCAGCAGCTCGCCCAGGGCCTGGTCGGCGATCTCGGCGCCGGTGCGGAGGAAGGAGATCTCCTCCTCGTCCTTGACCACCCTGAGCTGCTCGACGGCACCGCCCAGCTCCGTGAGGCGCAGCCCGGGAGCGACCGAGCCGATGGCCCGGTAGCGGGCCACGGTGAGGTGGTGCTCCTCTATGGCCAGGGTGTCGCCGCCCTGCGCCGCCGCGAGACCGGCCGCCGCGACGGCCGGGTCGCCCCCGCTGCCGGGCAGCAGGTGCAGGCGCAGCGCGTCGTCCGGGCGGCCGTCGACGGGACGGTCCTCCCGGGGGCCGGAGCACACCAGGAGGTCCTCCCTGCGGCCGAGCAGCAGGACGGAGCCCTGCGGGGCCGCTCCCGCGAGGTAGCGGACGTTGGCGGGGCGCGACACCAGTGCGGATGTGCTGCCCACCGCGTCGCAGCGTTCTCTCAGCCGCTGTCTGCGGGCCGTGTACACCTCTGACATGACACGAGCGTAGGAGCCTTGTCCCCTTTGTGCCGGTTGGGAGGGCGTTCGGGGGACGGGACGGCTCCTACCAGCTCGGCGGGCTGGCGATGCTCCGGGTCAGCACGTCGTCCAGGACGCGTGCCGTCTGGGGGACGTCCATCTGCGAGTTGTCGATGATCGGGAGGCCCGAGCCGTACCAGCCGGCCATGCGGCCGTGGATCCGGGCGACCTCCTCGTCGGTGAGACGGCGGTTGCCGGAGCGTTCCGCGTTGCGCTCCAGGACGATCTCCAGGCCGGGCAGCAGCACCACGGGCAGCAGTCCGGGGCCCACGTGCCGCTTCCAGCCGCCGAGGCCGACGACCGGGCGGTCGGGGAAGACGGCGTCGTCGAGGATGCAGGAGATGCCGTTGGCGAGGAAGTTGCGCGCGGCGAAGCCGCAGGTGCGGCGGGCGAGGCGGTACTGGGCCTCGGAGTGGTCGTTCCACCCGGACTGGGGGTCGGCGAAGCCGGAGCGGACCCATTCGCGGACGTCGTCGAGGCTGATGTGCGCGGTGGGCACCCGGCGGTGGTCCGCCCAGTACTTGGCGACGCTGGTCTTGCCCGCGCCGGCCGGCCCGATGAGCAGCACCGCGAGGGTCGTGCTGGTCGGGTCCGGGACGACCGCGGCGGGCGGGGCGGCCGGCACGCCGACGGGACCGCCGGGCGGCAGCGGCACATGGCCGGTGGTGTCCGGGACGGGCGGTGCCGGCGCCTGCGGGGGCGGCGGTGCGAAGCCCGGGGCGGGAGGCGGTGGCGGGACCGGGGCGGAGCCCTGGTGCGCGCCCGGGTGCTGGGGACCCGGGTGTTGTGCGGCCGGCGACCAGCCGGAGGCCGGTCCGTGCCCCGGCTGGTGGGGCGGCGGCAGCGGAGGACCCACTGCGTGCTGCATCCGGTGCCACTCCATCTCGTACGGGCCATGGGTGCTGGCAGCGGGGTGCGGACCCGCTCCTTACCGAACGGTACCGCCCCCGGCCGTCGATTGGTGAACGGCCGGGGGCGGTTCGAAGTGCCCATGTCCACAGGGGAAATCGGGCGTACGGCGTGCGGTGGGACTTACTGGCCCACTTCGCCGTACGCGGCGAGCAGCACGGCCGGATCGGGCCCCTCCAGGACGGTCGGCTTGGCCAGTCCGTCCAGGACGATGAAACGGAGCAGGTCGCCGCGGGACTTCTTGTCGACCTTCATCGCCTCCAGCAGCTTGGGCCACTGGTCGTAGCGGTAGTGCAGCGGGAGGCCGACGGATTCGAGGACCGCGCGGTGCCGGTCGGCGGTGGCGTCGTCCAGCCGGCCCGCGAGCCGGCCGAGCTCGGCGGCGAAGTGCATGCCGACGGAGACGGCGGCGCCGTGGCGCCACTTGTACCGCTCGTTCTTCTCGATGGCGTGGCCGAGCGTATGGCCGTAGTTGAGGATCTCGCGCAGGCCCGCCTCCTTCAGGTCGGAGGAGACGACCTCGGCCTTGACCCGGATCGAGCGTTCGATCAGCTCGGCGGTGTGCGGTCCCGCCGGGGTGCGGGCGGCCTGCGGGTCCGCCTCGATGAGCTCCAGGATCGCCGGGTCGGCGATGAAGCCGGCCTTGATGATCTCGGCGAGGCCGGAGACGTAGTCGTTGACGGGCAGCGAGTCCAGCGCGGCGAGGTCGCAGAGCACGCCCGCGGGCGGGTGGAAGGCGCCGACGAGGTTCTTGCCCTCGGCGGTGTTGATGCCGGTCTTGCCGCCGACGGCCGCGTCGACCATCGCGAGGACGGTCGTGGGGATCGCGATCCAGCGCACCCCGCGCAGCCAGGTCGCGGCGACGAACCCGGCCAGGTCCGTGGTGGAGCCGCCGCCGACACCGACGACGACGTCGGAGCGGGTGAAGTGGGACTGGCCGAGCGCCTTCCAGCAGTAGGCGGCGACCTCGGCGGTCTTCGCCTCCTCCGCGTTCGGCACCTGGATGGCGATCGCCTCGAAGCCCTGTCCGGCCAGGTCGGCGCGGAGCGCGTCACCGGTCTCGGCGAGCGCCTCGGGGTGGATCACCGCGACCCGCTTGGCCTTCTCCCCGACCAGGGTCCCCAGCTCGCCCAGGAGCTGACGGCCCACCAGGACCTCGTACGGCTCGCAGCCCGCCGTGCCGCCGACCTGGATCCGTGTCACCGTCTCGCTCATGCTTCCTTCAACTCCAGTGCGTCCAGGGCGACTTGGGTGACCTCTTCGGGCGTGCGGCCGTCGGTCGCGACGACGGCGGTGGCGATCGACTCGTAGAGGTGGCGCCGGGCCTCCATGAGCTCGCGCCACTGCTTGCGCGGGTTGACCGCGAGCAGCGGGCGGGCCTGGTTGAGACCGGTGCGCTTGACCGCCTCCTCGACGTCCATCGAGAGGTAGACGACCTTCAGCCCGTCGAGCAGCGCGCGCGTGTCCTCGTCGAGGATCGCGCCGCCGCCGAGCGCGAGGACACCCTCGTGCGCGCCGAGGGCGCGGGCCACGGCGGCCTTCTCGATCGCCCGGAAGGCGCTCTCGCCCTCGTCGACGAAGATCTCGGCGATGGCCCGGCCCTGCTCGGTGACGATGTCCTCGTCGGTGTCGCGGTAGGCCACGCCGAGGCGCTCGGCCAGCAGCAGGCCGACGGTGGACTTGCCCACGCCCATCGGGCCGACGAGGACGACCAGCGGCGCGCTCATCGGATGTGCAGGTTGTCGAGGTACGAGCGGGCGTTGCGGCGGGTCTCGGCCACGCTGTCGCCGCCGAACTTCTCGGCGACCGCGTCGGCGAGCACGAGGGCCACCATCGCCTCGGCGACGATGCCCGCGGCCGGGACCGCGGAGACGTCGGAGCGCTGGTGGTGGGCCTGCGTGGCCTCACCGGTGGCGACGTCGACCGTCTGGAGGGCGCGCGGGACGGTCGCGATCGGCTTCATGGCCGCCCGCACCCGCAGCAGCTCACCGGTGGACAGTCCGCCCTCGGTGCCGCCCGCGCGTCCGGAGACGCGGCGGATGCCCTCGGGGGTGTTCACGATCTCGTCGTGCGCCTTGGAGCCCGGGACCCGCGCCAGCTCGAAGCCGTCGCCGATCTCCACGCCCTTGATCGCCTGGATGCCCATGAGCGCGCCGGCCAGCCGGGCGTCCAGCTTCCGGTCCCAGTGCACATGCGAACCGAGCCCGACGGGCACGCCGTACGCCAGCACCTCGACGACACCGCCGAGGGTGTCGCCGTCCTTGTGAGCCTGGTCCACCTCGGCGACCATCTGCTTCGACGCGTCGGCGTCCATGACGCGCAGCGGGTCGGCGTCCAGCTTCTCGACGTCGGCCGGGGTCGGGTAGACGCCCTGCGGGGCCTTGACGGAGCACAGCTCGACGACGTGCGAGACGATCTCGACGCCGACGGTCTCCTTGAGGTACGACCGGGCCACCGCGCCCAGCGCCACCCGGGCGGCGGTCTCGCGGGCGGAGGCGCGCTCCAGGATCGGCCGGGCCTCGTCGAAGCCGTACTTCTGCATGCCGGCGAGGTCGGCGTGGCCGGGGCGCGGGCGGGTCAGCGGGGCGTTGCGGGCGAGGCCCGCGAGGATCTCGGGGTCGACCGGGTCGGCCGACATGACCTGCTCCCACTTGGGCCACTCGGTGTTGCCGACCATGATGGCGACCGGGGAGCCGAGGCTCAGGCCGTGCCGGACACCGCCCAGGAAGGTGACCTCGTCGGCCTCGAACTTCATCCGGGCACCGCGGCCATAACCGAGCCGGCGCCGCGCCAGATGGTCGGCGACCATCTCGGTCGTGATCGGCACGCCGGCGGGAAGGCCCTCCAGCGTCGCGACAAGTGCGGGACCGTGGGACTCCCCCGCGGTCAGCCAGCGCAACCTGCTCAACGGTGCTCCTCAGTGCTCGCGCCCTCGTACTGCCCTGCGTACGCGTGTCCTCGCGTACGGCGATGGCGCGACCGGGTGCGCGGCCCCGGCCCGCCACCTTCGATCCTCCCATGTCCCACGGACATGTCCGGCCGCCGGTCCACCAGACGGACGGCCCTCACCGGAAAGGGTCAGGCGTGGTCGCCGCCCCGGGGCTGCTGCGGGGCGGCGTAGGAGCCGAGGTAGTCGGCGCCCCTCCCCTGCCCGTACTGGGCCGCCGCGTGGACGGGCCGGCCGGCGCGCACGGCACGCCGGTACTCGATCTTGCGCTTGAGCTTGAGTCCCCACGACACGAGGACGGCGAGGACGACGAGCCCGAGCACCGTGATCTGCACCCAGTCGGGCAGGAACTTGAGCACGGCCTCGAATATCTCGCTCTTGCCGGACGCGAGTGACACACCTGCGGACATGAATCCCCCCGGATTCCCCTCAACCACCCCTGAGATCGGCCGAGTTCGCTCAGCCGGAACGCGGTGATCCTAGCGGGCGGCGAGCGCCTGTTCCCCTGCTTTTCGCATGGCGTCCAGGGGCGCGGGCGTGATGCCCGTCATCTGCTCGACCTGGAGCACGGCCTGGTGCACGAGCAGGTCAAGGCCGCTGACGACGGCGCCGCCGAACATGGACCAGCGGGCCGCCAGCTCGGTCGGCCAGGGCTCGTACAGCACGTCGAAGAGGGTCGCGGGCCGTTCCGGCACGGCGGTGGCCAGCGCGTCCGTCGTACCGGCCGGGGTGGTGGCGACGACCAGGGGCATCCGCAGCGCGTCGCCCGCGTCCGCCCAGTCCTCGGTGCGCACCTCGACGTCGAGCCGGTCGCCCCACTCCCGCATCTCGGCGGCGCGGGCCGCGCTGCGGACGTAGACGACGACCTCGCCCGAGCAGACCCGGGAGAGCGCGGCGAGCGCGGAGGACGCGGTGGCGCCGGCGCCGAGGATCGCCGCGGACTCCACCTGCTGGATGCCGTGCTCGCGCAGGGCGGCGACGATCCCGGGGATGTCGGTGTTGTCGCCGACGCGACGCCCGTCCTCGGTGAACACGACCGTGTTCACGGCCTCCACCGAGCGGGCCGTCTCGCTGATCTCGTCGAGCAGCGGTATGACCGCGCGCTTGAGCGGCATGGTCAGCGACAGCCCGGCCCACTCGGGCCCCAGCTCCCCGAAGAACCCGGGCAGCGCGGCCTCGTCCGTCTCGAACCGGTCGTACGACCAGTCCATGAGCCCGAGTTCGTCGTACGCGGCGCGGTGCAGCACCGGTGAGAGGGAGTGGGCGATGGGCGCACCGAGCACGGCGGCCCGGCGGGCGTCGGTGGCCCGACCTGTCATCAGTTGTTTTTCCTTGACTCGTTGAACTGTTCGACCAGCTTCTCGTGCTCGGCGAGCGTCTTCGTGAACTTGGTGGTCCTGCCGTCGAGCGAGATGAAGTAGTACCAGCCCTGGTCGGTCGGGTTGAGCGCGCCCTTGAGCGCGTCCTCGCCGGGGTTGTCGATGGGCCCGGGGGTCAGGCCCTTGACGTAGTACGTGTTGTACGGGTTGTTGTACTGCCGCAGCTCGGAGATGCTCAGGTCGATCTTGCTCTGGTTCTTGATGTAGTTGTAGGTGGAGTCGAACTCCAGGGAGCCGTAGGTCTCGGGGTTGCCGGGCTTGAGGCGGTTGTAGACCACCTCGGCCATCTTGCGGAAGTCGTCGTGGCTGACGCCCTCGGCCTGCACCATGCTCGCCACGGTGAGGAGCTGCCAGGGGCCGTCGAGGCCGAGGCTCTCCGCCTTCTTCTCCAGGCCGAGTTCCTCGTACTTCTCATTGGCCCGGGAGACCATCTCCTTGAGGATGGTCTCCGGCTTCTGGCCCTTGCTGGCGGCGTAGCTGGAGGGGTAGAGGAACCCTTCGAGCGGGTCCTTCACCTCGGAGTTGTTCTCCGCCCAGTCGGGCAGCCCGAACTCCTTGTACTTCGCCTTGGCGACCTTCGCCGTGGAGCCCTTGTCCAGGTCCAGACGCTTGTCGATCTTGGCGTAGACCGAGGTGTTGCGCTCGCCCTCGGTGATGATCAGGTTGTTCTGGCTCTTGGGGTCGAGCATCAGCTCGACGGCGCTCTTGGCGGACATCTCCTTGTTCAGGAGGTACGCACCGGCCTGGATGCTGCCCGCGTCGTTGTTCTGCGTGAACGCGGACACGAACGCGTCGACGCTCTTGACGACGCCCGCTTCCTTCAGCAGCCGTCCCATCTCCGCGCCGTTGGCGCCCTTGGGGATGGTCACGGACACGGTCGTGCTCGCGCCCTCGCCCGCGTAGTCCGGCGCCGAGACGAAACGATCCTGGTAGAACTGGTAGCCGAAGTACGTGATCCCTGCACCGATTCCGCCGAACACCATCAGCACGCCGAGGCAGGCGCAGCCGCTGCGGCGTTTCTTCGGTTTCTTGCCGCCCCGGCCCCGGCGGTCCCCGCGTCCGCCCTGGTCGTCGTCGACCTCGTCCTCGTCGTCCCCGCCGCCCGCGAAGAAGGCGTGTTCGCCCTGGTCGGGTCCGGGATCCCAGTCCGTCTGCGCCGGCTCGGGCGCGGGCTCGGCACGGCGGCGGCCGGGCGGCTCCGGGGGCGGGTAGGCGTCGGGGGTGCCGTAGTAGTCGGGCTGCTCACCGGCTCCGTACGCGGCGGCCTGCTGACCGTACGGGTCGGTGGGGTCCGTGTACTGGACATGGGTATGGGCGCCCGTACCCCAGGCGTTGTTGTTGTCGTACTGCTGCTGATCGTACGGCTGCTGGGGCGCGTACTGCTGCGGGTCGTACTGCTGCTGGTACTGGTCGTACTGCTGCTGCGTCTGGCCGTACGCGGCCTGCTGCTGAGGGTGGCCGCCGTTGGTCCAGTCGCCGTACTCCTGCTGCTGCGGCTGCTGCGGATAGTGCTGCGGCTGGCCGCCGTAGGCAGCTTGCTGCTGGCCGGCGTGGCCCTGCTGCCCTTCCCATCCGCCGTCCCCGTAATAAGGGTCCTGCGGATGCCACGGTTCGGAGCCTTCGCCCCGGCCATACTCAGTCATCGATCCCCTAGAGCCGCGAGGCGGCGGTCGCGGGCTGCTCGGCTACCGTCCGCCTCTTTCTGTGCAGCACCTGTTCGAACAGCGTTGCAGTCGCGCGGAACGTTACCGTATCGCGATCAGATGACCACTTCGACGCTCTCTCCGGGAGCTTTACCTGACACCCGTTCGGATTCGAGCGCCTGCTGAAGGATGATCACAGCGGCTGCCTGGTCGATGACCGACCGGCCCTTCTTGGATTTCACCCCGGAGGCCCGCAGTCCCTGGCTGGCCGTGACCGTGGTCATCCGCTCGTCCACCAGGCGTACCGGGACCGGTGCGATGCCCCGGGCCAGCTCCCCCGCGAAGCCCCTGACCTTCACCGCGGCCGGGCCCTCGCCCCCCTTGAGGGAGCGAGGGAGACCGACGACGACCTCGATCGGTTCGTACTCCTCCACCAACTGCTTCAGCCGGCGGTGGGCGGCCGGGAGGTCCCGGCCCGGGACCGTCTCGACCGGGGTGGCGAGGATCCCGTCGGGGTCGCACGAGGCGACCCCGATCCGGGCGTCCCCGACGTCGACGGCGAGCCGACGTCCTCTGCGCATCGTCACTTGGCGGTGTCCGTGACCAGTCGCTCGACGGCGTCGACGGCCTCGCCGATCGCGGCCGGGTTCTGGCCGCCGCCCTGGGCGACGTCCGGCTTGCCGCCACCGCCGCCGCCGAGGGTCTTGGCGGCCGTGCGGACCAGGTCACCGGCCTTGAGACCGCGCTCGCGGGCGGCCTCGTTGGTGGCGATGACGGTGAGGGGCTTGCCGTTCGCCACCGTGAACAGGGCCACCACGGCGGCCCGGCCGCCCTGGATGCGACCGCGCACGTCGAGCACCAGCTTGCGCAGGTCGTCGGCGGTCGTGCCGTCCGGGACCTGGCCGGTGACCAGGGCGACGCCCCGGACGTCCTTGGCGGACTCGGCGAGACCGGCGGCGGCCTGGAGGACCTTCTCCGCGCGGAACTTCTCGATCTCCTTCTCGGCGTCCTTCAGCTTGCCGAGCATCACGGAGACCTTCTCCGGCAGCTCCTCCGGACGGCCCTTGATCAGCTCCTGGAGCTGGGCGACGACCGTGTGCTCGCGGGCGAGGAAGCTGTACGCGTCGACACCGACGAGGGCCTCGATCCGGCGCACACCGGAACCGATCGACGACTCGCCGAGCAGCTTGACCAGGCCCAGCTGGGCGGTGTTGTGCACGTGGGTGCCGCCGCACAGCTCCTTGGAGAAGTCGCCGATGGTGACGACACGGACCCGCTCGCCGTACTTCTCGCCGAACTCGGCGATGGCGCCCTGCTTCTTGGCCTCGTCGAGGCTCAGGATCTCGGCGCGGACGTCCAGGTCACGGGCGAGGACCTCGTTGATCTTCTGCTCGACGTCGGTCATCACGGCCGTCGGGACGGCGGAGGGGGAACCGAAGTCGAAGCGGAAGCGGCCGGGCTGGTTCTCGGAACCGGCCTGGGCGGCCGTCGGGCCGAGCGCGTCGCGCAGCGCCTGGTGGGTGAGGTGGGTGGCCGAGTGGGCGCGGGCGATGGCCTTGCGGCGCACGACGTCGATGGAGGCCTGGGCCTTGGCGCCGACGGTCACCTCGCCGACCTGGACGACGCCCTTGTGGACGTACACACCGGGCACCGGCTTCTGGCAGTCGCGGATCTCGATGACGGCACCGGTGTCGACCCTGATCCGGCCGGTGTCGCCGATCTGGCCGCCGCCCTCGGCGTAGAACGGGGTACGGTCGAGGACGATCTCGACCTCGTCGCCCTCGGTGGCCGCCGGGGAGGAGGCGCCGTCGACGAGGATGCCGACGATCGTGGACTCGCCCTCGGTGTCGCCGTAGCCGATGAACTCGGTCTCGCCGGTCTTGTCCGCGATCTCGCGGTAGGCGCCGGCGCCCGCGTGGCCGGTCTTCTTGGCCTGGGCGTCGGCCTTGGCGCGCTCCCGCTGCTCCTTCATCAGGCGGCGGAAGCCGTCCTCGTCCACGGAGAGGCCCTGTTCGGCGGCCATCTCCAGGGTGAGGTCGATCGGGAAGCCCCAGGTGTCGTGGAGCAGGAACGCCTTGTCGCCGGCGAGGACCGTGCCGCCGGCGGCCTTGGTCTCGGTGACGGCGGTGTCGAGGATGTTCGTGCCGCCCTTGAGGGCCTTGAGGAAGGCGTTCTCCTCGGCGACGGCGACCTTCTCGATGCGCTCGCGGTCGGTGACCAGCTCCGGGTACTGCTGGCCCATCATCGCGATCACGGTGTCGATCAGGTCGAGGACGACCGGACCCGTGGCGCCGAGCAGACGCATGTTGCGGATGGCGCGGCGCATGATGCGGCGCAGGACGTAGCCGCGGCCCTCGTTGCCGGGGGTGACGCCGTCGCCGATGAGCATCACCGAGGTGCGCATGTGGTCGGTGACCACGCGCAGGGAGACGTCCGAGGCGTGGGCGTCGCCGTACGCGACACCGGTCAGCTCGGTGGCCTTCTCGATGACGGCCATGGAGGTGTCGATCTCGTACATGTTCTGCACGCCCTGCAGAATCATCGCGAGACGCTCCAGGCCGAGGCCCGTGTCGATGTTCTTGCTGGGCAGCTCGCCGAGGATCTCGAAGTTGTCCTTGCCGATGCCCTCGCCGCGCTCGTACTGCATGAAGACGAGGTTCCAGATCTCCACGTACCGCTCGTCGTTGACGGCGGGGCCGCCCTCGACGCCGAACTCGGGGCCGCGGTCGTAGTTGATCTCGGAACAGGGGCCACAGGGTCCGGGGACGCCCATGGACCAGTAGTTGTCCTTCATGCCCAGGCGCTGGATGCGCTCCTTGGGCACACCGACGACCTCGTGCCAGATGCGCTCGGCCTCGTCGTCGTCCTTGTAGACGGTGATCCAGAGCTTCTCCGGCTCCAGGCCGTAACCACCCTTGTCCTGGGGGCTGGTGAGCAGCTCCCAGGCGTACTTGATGGCGCCTTCCTTGAAGTAGTCGCCGAAGGAGAAGTTGCCGCACATCTGGAAGAACGTGCCGTGCCGGGTGGTCTTGCCGACCTCTTCGATGTCGGGCGTGCGCACGCACTTCTGCACGCTGGTCGCGCGCGCCCACGGCGGCTTGACCTCACCGAGGAAGTACGGCTTGAAGGGGACCATGCCGGCGGGGACCAGGAGCAGAGTCGGGTCGTCCGCGATGAGCGACGCCGAAGGGACGACGGTGTGACCGCGCTCCTCGTAGAAGCTCAGCCAGCGGCGGCGAATCTCGGCCGACTCCATCAGTGGTCCTCATTCCGGTTGTACGGGTGTGTCGGGTACGTCGTCGTGTCGACGTACTTGGCCTTCTTGGGGGTGGTGCGGTTCTCGATGGCGGCCAGCCGTCGGGGCGCGGGGAGTTCGGGGTCGGCGTTGATGCCGAGCGCCTCCCCCAGCTCCTCCTCGCGGCGGGCCATGTTGTCGCGCACGTCGAGCGCGAAGCCGACCGCGCGGTCCTTGAGCCGGTGGCCCGTCTCGATCGCCTTGTTGGTGGCGGCGACGGCGAGGTGCTCGGGAGTGAGCTGCTTCAGCTTGCGGTTGACCTTGGTGGTGGCCCACACACCGGCGGCGACACCCGTGCTGAACCAGAAGGTACGGCGGAACATCGCTTGGTTCTCAGCCCTTCTTCCACCGGCTGCGGCGGCTCGCCGGAACCGTGCGGCCCACGATCACGGTACGCCGGGGCTCCTTGGCGGGCACGTCGTCCTTACGGCCCGCGATCGCCCTGCGGACGCCGTAGCCGAAGGCCGCGACCTTGACCAGGGGGCCGCCGAAGGTGGAGGCGACGGTGGTGGACAGCGCGGAGGCGTTGGAGGTGACTTCCTGGACGTCGGAGGCGATCGCGTCGACCCGGTCGATCTGGGTCTGCGCGGAGCGCACCGCCGAGGACGCGTCGGCGAGCAGCGGGACCGCCTGATCGGTCACGTCCGCCACGAGTTTGGTGGTCGCCTTCAGCGTCTGGGCCAGCCTCGCCAGCGCGACGGCGAGGAAGGAGACCAGGATCGCCCAGAAGACGGCCACGAGGATTCCGGCAACCTCGCCACCGGACACCGCGCACCTGCTTCCCGCTGTTCCCGCGAAATCAACAATGAGGTCTGAGCCTATCGCGCCCGCGCTGGACAGCCGCACCGGATTACCGTCCGCGCGCTGGCGAGTTACGGGAAGCGATTGTACGGAGTGAACACACTTCAGTACGCTCCGTGTCCTATGCGGGATGATCGGCTCAGCGACGGCAATCTGCCTCTCGAACTGGACGCGTTCGTGGGCCGCTCGGCCGAACTCGCCGGACTGTCCCGGCTCCTGGACAGCGCCCGGCTGGTGACGGTGACCGGCGCGGGCGGCATCGGCAAGTCACGGCTCGCGACCCGCGCGGCCCGGCCGCACCGCGCGTGCCTGGTGGAGCTGGCGTCGGTGCGGGACCCGGAGTTCGTCGACCACGCGGTGGTGGAGGCCCTGGGCCTGACCGACCACACCGCCCGCCCGCCCCGCGAGGCCCTGCTCGCGCGTCTCGCCGAGCCCGGGCGTGAACTCCTGCTGGTGCTGGACGGGTTCGAGCATCTCGTCGAGGTGTGCGCCGAGCTGGTGGACGACCTGCTGCGCCGGCTCCCCGGGCTCAGGGTGCTCGCCGTGGGCCGCAGACCGCTGGCCGTCGCCGGGGAACGGGTGTTCCCGCTGGCGCCGCTCGGCGCGCCGGAGGCCGTGGAGCTGTTCGTGGACCGCGCCGCGCAGCAGGGCGTGACCGTCCTGGCCGAGGACCCCGACGTACGGGAGCTGTGCGGCCGGCTGGACGGCATCCCGCTCGCCGTCGAGCTGGCGGCGGGGCGGCTGAGGGCGCTGTCCCCCGCCCAGCTGCTGGACCGGTTCGAGGACCGCTTCCGGCTGCTGGCAGGCGCCGCGCGGTGCGCCCCGGCGCGGCACCGCACGCTGCGCACGGCCATCGGCTGGAGCCATGAGCTGTGCACGCCCGGGGAGCGGCTGCTGTGGTCGCGGCTGACGGTGTTCGCCGGGCCCTTCGACCTGGAGGCCGCCGAATACGTGTGCAGCGGCAACGGTCTGCCCGAGGAGGACGTCGTCGACGTGCTCGCCGAGCTGGTCGCGCAGTCGGTGGTCGGGCGGGAGGAGAGCCCGGCGGGAGCGCGCTACCGGATGCTCGACACAGTGCGCGCGTACGGCGCGGACTGGCTGGAGGGGACCGGGGACGCGGACCGGCTCAGGCGGCGGCACCGGGACTGGTACCTGGGCCTCGCGACCTGGTGCGAGCTGGACTGGTTCTCGCCCCGGCAGAGCGAGGTCGCGGCCCGGGTGGAGGCGGAGCTGCCGAATCTGCGGTGCGCGCTGGACCACTGTCTGGCCGATCCCGAGGAGGCCCATCTGGGCCAGTACCTCGCCGGTTCGCTCTGGTTCTACTGGGCGGGCTGCGGGCGGCTGTCGGAGGGGCGGCACTGGCTGGAGCAGGCGGTGCGGCTGGATTCCGGGCACGAGCTGTCCCGGCTCAAGGCCCTGTGGGTGCTCGGCTATGTGGCGATCCTCCAGGGCGATCCGGTGCCGGCGCTCGCCGCGCTCCAGGAGTGCCGTGAGGAGGCGGAGCGCTCGGCGAACCCGACGGCCGTCGCCTACGCCGAGCACCGCACCGGCTGTCTGGCCCTGGTCACGGACGACATGCCGCGCGCCGAGGCCCTGCTGCGCTCGGCCCTCGAGCGCTACCAGGAGATCGGCGAGCTCAACAGCAACGTGCTGATGGGCCAGGTCGAGCTGGCGATGGCCCGGGCGTTCCAGGGCGACCTGTCGGAGGCGGTGAAGCTCTGCGACGACGTGCGCCGGGTCTGCGAGGACCACGGGGAGCGCTGGACCAGGTCGTACGCGCTGTACGTGCTGGCGTACGCGGCCTGGAGCGAGGGCGATCCGGGCGGTGCGCGGGACCTGCTGACCGACTGCCTGGGGGCCGCGCACGCCTTCAACGACCTGCTCGGCTCGGTCCTGTCGATCGAGCTGCTGGCCCTGGTCACGATGGCGCAGGACGATCCCGTCGAGGCCGCGGTGCTCCAGGGCGCCGCCGCCGCGATGTGGCCCTCGGTGGGTCTGCCGCTGTTCGGCTCGGCCTTCTACAACGCCCCGCACGAGCGGTGCGAGGCGACGGCCCGTGAGCGGCTGGGCGACGCCCGGTACGAGGAGTGCGTGCGCGCGGGGGCGCGGCTGGACCGGGAGGCGGCGGTGGCACGGGCGCTGGGGCGGGTCCCACGGGCGCTGCCCGCGCAGCGCGGTGCGGTCCGGCCCGCGCGGGAGCCCGCGGGAATGCGCGAACCCGCCGCCTCGCCCACCCGGAAGGGCGGGGAGACGGCGGGCTGAGGCGGTGCCCGTACTACGTCCGGCTGGTGATCAGCGGGCGTAGTACTCGACGACGAGCTGCTCGTCGCAGATCACCGGGATCTCCTTGCGGTTCGGCTCACGGTCCAGGCGGAACGCCAGGGCCTTGAGGTTCACCTGGAGGTAGCGCGGGGTCTCGCCGTCGGGGGCGAAGCCGCCCTCACGGGAGATGGAGAAGAGGGTCTTCTCGCGGCTGCGCTCACGAACCATCACGACGTCGTCGGGACGGACACGGAACGAGGGCTTGTCGGTCTTCTGACCGTTGACCTCGATGTGGCCGTGCACGACCATCTGACGGGCCTGGTAGATGGTGCGGGCGATGCCCGAACGCAGGACCAGGGCGTCGAGACGGCGCTCGAGCTCGACGATCAGGGCCTCACCGGTCTTGCCCTGCACCTTGGAGGCACGCTCGTAGGCACGGACCAGCTGACGCTCGGAGATGTCGTACTGCGCGCGCAGACGCTGCTTCTCCAGCAGACGGACCTTGTAGTCCGAGTTCTGCTTGCGGCCACGGCCGTGCTCACCCGGCGGGTAGGGACGGGCCTCGAAGTACTTGACGGCCTTCGGGGTCAGCGCGATGCCGAGGGCACGCGACTTCTTGACCTTGGGGCGGGACTGGTTCGCCACAATCTCTCATTTCTCAGTGTTCGGCTCGTCAGGGTTGAGGGAGGTCGCATCCGCAGCCGGGGAAACCCTCCGGGTCCGTTGCCGGGCCTGGTGGGCAGCCGCTCCCTGGTCTGGGCACTACGTGCAGCACGCGAGTGGCCCACCGACCGTTCTCACCGTGCGGTGAGTGGTGGTGGGCTGCCCGCGACACCATTCGAACGGTGCGCGACGCTCCTGGAACCCACTGGGGGTTCCGGCTGATCGTCCCGTTCTGACTGCACGGGACACAGCGCTCCGAGGGATTCTACAGGCTGCTCAGGACCGCCTGCGACCGAGGTGCTTGCGCGTCCACTCCACCGCGTCCGCGTACCGCGCCTCCGCTCCGTGCCGGGTCGGCTCGTAGTACTCGCGGTCCTTGAGTTCCTCCGGGGCGTACCGCTGCTCGGCGATGCCCTCGGGCAGATCGTGCGGGTACACGTACCCCTGGGAGTGCCCGAGCTTGGCCGCGCCCTTGTAGTGCCCGTCCCGCAGATGCGGCGGCACGGACCCGGCCATGCCCTTGCGCACGTCGTCCAGGGCGGCGCCGATCGCGGTGGTCGCGGCGTTGGACTTGGGGGCGAGGGCGAGGGCGATGGTGGCGTGGCTGAGGGTGAGGGCGGCCTCGGGGAAGCCGATCATGGCGACGGCCTGGGCGGCGGCGACCGCGATGGGCAGGGCGTTCGGGTCGGCGAGGCCGATGTCCTCGCTGGCGGAGATCATCAGGCGCCGGGCGATGAAGCGGGGGTCCTCGCCGGCCTCGATCATGCGGGCCAGGTAGTGCAGGGCCGCGTCGACGTCGGAGCCCCGGATGGACTTGATGAGGGCGCTGGCCACGTCGTAGTGCTGGTCGCCGTCGCGGTCGTACTTCACGGCGGCGCGGTCGACGGTCTGCTCCAGGGTCTGGAGGCTGACAGCGCTCTCGCCTTGGTCGAGGGCGGCTCCGGCGGCGGCCTCCAGGGCGGTCAGCGCGCGGCGGGCGTCGCCTCCCGCGAGGCGCAGGAGGTGGTCCTCGGTGTCCTCGGGGAGGGTGACGGCGTCCTTGAGTCCGCGCTCGTCGGTGACGGCCCGGCGCAGCAGGCCGCGCAGGTCGTCGTCGGTGAGGGGTTCGAGGGTCAGGAGCAGGGACCGGGACAGCAGCGGGGAGATCACCGAGAAGTACGGGTTCTCGGTGGTCGCCGCGATGAGGGTCACCCAGCGGTTCTCGACGGCCGGGAGGAGGGAATCCTGCTGGGCCTTGCTGAAGCGGTGGATCTCGTCGAGGAAGAGGACGGTCTCCTTGCCGTACCCGCCGGCCGCGCGGCGGGCGCCGTCGATGACCGCGCGGACCTCCTTGACGCCCGCGGTGATCGCCGACAGCTCGACGAACCGCTTGTCGGTCGCCTTCGAGACGACATAGGCGAGGGTGGTCTTGCCGGTGCCGGGCGGGCCCCAGAGGATCACGGAGGAGGCCCCCGCGGGGCCGCCCGCGCCCTCGCCGACGAGGCGGCGCAGGGGCGAGCCGGGCTTCAGCAGATGCTGCTGCCCCACGACCTCGTCGAGGACGCGGGGGCGCATCCGCACCGCCAGGGGGCTCCCGGCGGGGTCCTTCTCCTGGCGTTCTTCGGCGGCGGCGGTGAACAGGTCGGGCTCCACGTCAAGAACCCTAAATCACCGCACTGACATCGCGGGCGGCGCTGTCAGCTGAGCCAGAAGTCCCACCAGCGGGTCAGGATCAGCATGCCGATGATCCCGATGTGCAGGACGGGCATGACCCAGGTGAACTCCCCGAAGAAGCCCTTGAGCCACTTCGGCGCGGGCAGGAAGCCGTTGCGCACGTTGAACGAGGTCACGTACCAGAACATGATGATCGTCGCGACCCAGGCCAGGGAGCACCACAGGCACAGCGCGTTGATCCGGTACAGGGACTGGAACTGGAGCCAGGTGCAGAAGCCCACGCCGAACAGGGTTCCGGCGTTGAAGGTGAGCCAGTACCAGCGTGGGAAGCGGGCCCTGGCCAGCAGGCTCATGCCGACGCAGATCACGATGCCGTAGGCGACGAGGCCGAGCATCGGGTTGGGGAACCCGAAGGCGGCGGCCTGCTTCGACTCCATGACGCTGCCGCAGGAGACGATGGGGTTCAGGCTGCACCCGGGGGTGAAGGTGGTTCCCGCGACCTTGGCCTCGAGCAGTTTGAACTTGTCGATCGTGATGACCCACGCGGCGAGCAGGCCCGCGGCACCGGTGATCACCAGCAGCAGGGCGAAGGCGCGGCTGCCTCCCTCCTTGCGCGGTTCGGCGGCGGGGCGCTCCGGCTCGGTGGAGACGTCTTTGACTGTGGTCTTGCTCATCACGCCGATTCCGTCTGCTTGAGAGTTGGACCTTCTTCGGGCACGGGCCATTGTGCCGCACACACCCCACTGTCCACCGTTCGCTGGACATAAGGAAGGCCGGCCGGACCCCCCTGAACGGCGGGTTCCGGCCGAGAGGCACGGGCAGGACGACACTCGGGGGCGAATCGGCGCCCACCGGGTTGACGCACGACGCCGGACGGGCTGTTCGCAGCCCGTCCGGCGTTCGCGGGGAAGGCCCGTTCAGGGCCGGGGAGGCGGGGGACTCAGCCGAGCCTCGACTCCAGTTCGGCCACGATCTCGTTCACGCCGATCGCGGTCTGCTCGCCGGACTCCATGTCCTTGAGCTGCACGACCCCCTCGGCGAGATCCCGCTCACCGGCGACGACGGTGTACCGGGCCCCGCTGCGGTTGGCGTTCTTCATCGCGCCCTTGAGCCCCTTCGCCCCGTAGGAGAAGTCCGCGGCGACCCCGAGCTTGCGCAGCTCGGTGACCTTGGCGAAAAGGACCCGCCGGGCCTCCTCGCCGAGCGGCACGGCGAACACGCTGGTCGTGGAGGGCAGTTCGAGCTCGACGCCCTCCGCCTCCAGGGCGAGCACCGTACGGTCCACACCGAGCGCCCAGCCCACGGAGGGCAGCGCGGGACCGCCGATCATCTCGGACAGCCCGTCGTAGCGACCGCCGCCGCCCACCGCGGACTGGGAGCCCAGACCGTCGTGGACGAACTCGAAGGTCGTCCGCGTGTAGTAGTCCAGGCCGCGCACCAGCTTGGGGTCGTCCTCGAAGGCCACACCCGCGGCGGTGATCAGCTCGCGGACCTCCTCGTGGTACGCCTTGCAGGCGTCGCAGAGGTAGTCGCGCAGCAGCGGGGCGTCGCCGAGCTGCTTCTGGACGTCGGGGCGCTTGTCGTCGAGGACGCGCAGGGGGTTGATGTCCGCGCGCCGCAGGGTCTCCTCGTCGAGGTCCAGGCCGCGCAGGAAGGTCTGGAGGGCCTCGCGGTAGACCGGACGGCACTCCTTGTCGCCCAGGCTGTTGAGCAGGATGCGGAAGTCGCGCAGGCCCAGCGAGCGGTACGCCTGGTCGGCCAGGAT
Organism: Streptomyces sp. NPDC090106; assembly: GCF_044747265.1. Classification (NCBI taxonomy): domain Bacteria; kingdom Bacillati; phylum Actinomycetota; class Actinomycetes; order Kitasatosporales; family Streptomycetaceae; genus Streptomyces; species Streptomyces sp. NPDC090106. Next base: position 138,326 of record NZ_JBIVDS010000013.1, read on the forward strand.
GATCAGCTCGGCGTCGAGCGCCGGGTCCTCCGCGCCGATGGCCTCCGCGCCGACCTGGGAGAAGTGGCGGTAACGGCCCTTCTGGGGGCGCTCGTAGCGGTAGTACGAGCCGGAGTACCAGAGCTTGACGGGGAGGTTGCCGAGCTTGTGAAGGTTGGCCTCCAGCGCGGCGCGCAGCACGGAGGCGGTGCCCTCGGGGCGCAGGGCGAGCCGGTCGCCGCCCTTGGTCTCGAAGGCGTACATCTCCTTGGTGACGATGTCGGTGGACTCACCGACACCGCGCGCGAACAGCTCGACGTTCTCGAAGCCGGGCGTCTCGATGTAGCCGTAGCCGGAGTTGCGCAGCGGGGCGGCGATCGCCTCGCGCACCGCCAGGTACTTGGCGCTGTCCGGGGGGATCAGGTCGTACGTGCCCTTGGGGGCCTTGAAGGTGCTCACGGAAGGTCTCGTCACATTCCTCGTCGGGGAGCGTCCACGTCAGCTCCCGGGCCGGCCGCCACCTGCCGCAGATACGGGTTGGTGGCGCGCTCCTGGCCGATGGTCGTCTGGGGGCCGTGGCCGGACAGGACCACGGTCGAGTCGTCGAGCGGCAGGCACACGCGGGCCAGCGAGTCGAGCATCTCGGCCATGTCACCGCCGGGCAGGTCGGTGCGTCCGATGGAGCCGGCGAAGAGCAGGTCGCCCGAGAAGAAGACCGGGGGGATCTCCGTCGTCTCGGGCATCCCGAAGGTCACCGACCCCTTGGTATGGCCCGGCGCGTGCGCGACGGAGAACTCCAGGCCCGCCAGCTCCAGCCGCGATCCGTCGCTCAGTTCCCGTACGTCGTCGGGCTCCCCCACAGTCAGTTCGCCCATGAGCGGCATCCCGATGGAGCGGCCGAGGGCCTTCTCCGGGTCGGCCATCATGTAGCGGTCCTCGGGGTGGATCCACGCGGGGACGTCGTGCGCGCCGCACACCGGGACGACCGAGGCCACATGGTCGATGTGGCCATGGGTGAGGACGACGGCGACGGGCTTGAGCCGATGCTTCTTCAGCGCCTCTTCGACTCCCTCGGCGGCCTGATGGCCCGGGTCGATGATCACGCACTCCTCACCGGCGGCGGGGGCGACGAGATAACAGTTCGTCCCCCAAGCCCCGGCGGGGAACCCGGCAATGAGCACGATCGTCCTTCGTTGTGTCGATAAGTGCGGACTCTGCGGACTGAAGGCGGGCTTAAAAAACGGCTGCGCCTGTGGTCAGAGCCTACCGGCGCTGCCGTTTCCTCAGCGAACCCATATACGGTACGGGGCACACGCAGGCGGTCGGCTCACAAGACGCACGCGTCCCAGTCGACGTACGAGACGCATGAGGAGAGAACCCGGTGGTCACCCAGGAACAGCGGAAGCGGCAGCTCGCCCGGGAGAAGTTTCTGCGGCAGCAGCAGCGGCGCACGGCCGCGCGGCGCAAGGCCCGCATGCGCAACTCCGTGATCGCGTCGGTGCTCGGCGTGATCCTGGTGGGCAGCCTCGCGCTGTACACGACCGGTGTCCTCAAGGACGACGGTGACGACAAGGCCGACGTGAGCGCGTCGGCGTCCGCCACCCCGAGCGCGATCTCGGACCCGTGCGAGAAGGCGGAGGAGGGCAAGGTCAAGACGGCTACCTGGAAGAAGGAGCCGGCGTTGACCATCGACAAGTCCGCCAAGTACACGATGACGCTCGCGACGACCTGCGGTGACATAGACATCGCCCTGAAGGCGTCGGCGGCCCCGCACACCGTGAACTCGTTCGACTTCCTCGCGGGCAAGGGCTACTTCGACCACACCAAGTGCCACCGGCTCACCACCAACGGCATCTACGTCCTGCAGTGCGGCGACCCCTCGGGCAGCGGCAGCGGCGGTCCGGGCTACACGATCCCGGACGAGAACCTGAAGGACAAGACGCTCAAGGGCGACGTCTACCCGGCGGGCACGGTCGCGATGGCCAACCAGTACAACTCCTCGACGGGCGAGGGCAAGGACACCGGCGGCAGCCAGTTCTTCCTCGTCTACCAGGACAGTCCACTGCCGGCCAACTACACACCGTTCGGTACGGTGTCCGAATCGGGCATGACCGTCCTGAAGAAGATCGCGGCGGCAGGTGAGAGCACCGGAGCGGGCGACGGCACTCCCAACGCGACGGTCGTGATCAACAAGGCCACCGTCACGAAATCCTGACCGCCAACTGCGAAATTTCGGTCGCGCGGGATGCGGACAGGCCACCCGCCGGTCGCCTATGTTGGCCGTGACGAAACTGTGGACGATGCCCGGGGGCGCTGACGCCTCGCGCAGGCATCATGTGGAGGAGGCGCTGTGAGCAGCGACCCGTGGGGCCGCGTCGACGAGACGGGGACCGTGTACGTGCGTACGGCCGAGGGCGAGCAGGTCGTCGGTTCCTGGCAGGCAGGCTCCCCCGAGGAGGCGCTGGCCTATTTCGAGCGCAAGTACGAAGGCCTGGTTGTCGAGATCGGCCTCCTCGAGAAGCGAGTGCAGACCACCGACCTGTCGGCGAAGGACGCCCAGGTCGCGATCGACCATCTGCGCGAGCAGGTCGACGCACACCACGCGGTGGGTGACCTGGCCTCTTTGAAGACGCGTCTGGACAAGCTCGTCGAGAACGTCGACAAGCGCCGCGAGGAGCGCAAGCAGCAGCGCGCGAAGCAGTCCGACGAGGCGCGTCACTCCAAGGAGGCGCTGGTCGTCGAGGCCGAGGAGCTGGCCCAGTCCGACCAGTGGCGGGCCGCCGGCGAGCGGCTGCGCGCGCTGGTGGACACCTGGAAAGGGCTGCCGCGCCTCGACCGCAAGTCGGACGACGAGCTGTGGCACCGCTTCTCGCACGCGCGCTCGGCGTTCTCCAAGCGTCGCAAGGCGCACTTCGCGGCGCTGGACGCGCAGCGCGAGGACGCCCGCAAGACCAAGGAACGGCTGGTCTCCGAGGCCGAGGCGCTGTCGGGCTCCGCGGACTGGGGTCCGACGGCGGCCCGCTACCGCGAGCTGATGGCGGAGTGGAAGGCCGCGGGCCGCGCCCAGCGCGAGCACGAGGACGATCTGTGGAACCGCTTCCGCGGCGCCCAGGACGTCTTCTTCGCCGCCCGCAGCTCGGTCTTCGCGGAGCGTGACGCGGAGCAGACGGAGAACCTGAAGCTCAAGGAGGAGCTGGCCGAGGAGGCCGAGAAGCTCCTGCCGATCGGCGAGCTGAAGGCCTCCCGTGCCGCGTTCCGCTCGCTCAACGAGCGCTGGGAGGCCATCGGCCACGTCCCGCGCGACGCCCGGCCCAAGGTCGAGGGCCGGATGCACGCCGTCGAGCGGGCCCTTCAGGAGGCCGAGGAGACGGAGTGGCGCCGGACCAACCCGGAGGCACGCGCGCGTGCGGCGGGTCTGACCGGTCAGCTCCAGGCGGCCGTGGACAAGCTCAAGGGCCAGATCGAGCAGGCCCGCGCCCAGGGCAACGCCTCCCGCGCGGACAAGCTGGAGCGTGAGCTGGAAGGGCGCCAGGCCCTGCTGGACCAGGCGCTGAAGGGTCTCCAGGAGTTCGGCGGCTGATCCGCCCGCTTCCTCGACACGACGAGAGGGGCCCCGTACTTCGCGTACGGGGCCCCTCTCGTCGTGTCTGCCGCTCTCGGGGCTCCTACGACCTGTTGCGCGCCGAGGTGACGCGGTAGACGTCGTAGACGCCCTCGACGCCCCGTACGGCCTTCAGGACGTGGCCCAGGTGCTTCGGGTCGCCCATCTCGAAGGTGAAGCGGGAGGTGGCGACACGGTCGCGGGAGGTCTGGACGGCCGCGGAGAGGATGTTGACGTGCTGGTCGGACAGGACGCGGGTGACGTCCGACAGCAGCCGGGAGCGGTCCAGGGCCTCGACCTGGATGGCGACCAGGAAGACCGAGGACTGGGTGGGCGCCCACTCGACGTCCAGGATGCGCTCGGGCTCACGGGACAGGGAGTCCACGTTGACGCAGTCGCTGCGGTGAACCGAAACGCCGCTGCCCCGCGTGACGAACCCGATGATGGGGTCGCCGGGTACGGGCGTGCAGCAGCGGGCCAGCTTGACCCACACGTCGTCGACGCCCTTGACGACGACGCCCGGGTCGGCGCTGGAGCGGCGCTTGCGGCCCCGGGTGCGGGTGGGCGGGACGGCCTCGTCGATCTCCTCGGTGGCGGCCTCCTCGCCGCCGAGCGCGGAGACCAGCTTCTGCACGATGTGCTGCGCCGAGACATGGCCCTCGCCGATCGCCGCGTACAGCGCGGAGATGTCGGAGTAGCGCATCTCGTGCGCGAGCGTGACCAGGGAGTCGCCGGTGAGGATGCGCTGGATCGGCAGGTTCTGCTTGCGCATCGCACGGACGATGGCGTCCTTGCCCTGCTCGATCGCCTCGTCTCGGCGCTCCTTGGAGAACCACGCTCTGATCTTGTTGCGGGCGCGCGGCGACTTGACGAAGCCGAGCCAGTCCCGCGAGGGTCCCGCGCCGGCCGCCTTGGAGGTGAAGACCTCGACCAGGTCGCCGTTGTCGAGGGTGGATTCGAGGGGCACGAGGCGTCCGTTGACGCGTGCTCCTATCGTCCGGTGGCCGACCTCCGTGTGCACCGCGTACGAGAAGTCCACGGGGGTGGCGCCGGCGGGCAGCGCTATCACGTCGCCCTTCGGCGTGAACACGAAGACCTCGTTGCGGGACAGGTCGAAGCGCAGGGACTCCAGGAACTCGCCCGGGTCCTCGGTCTCCTTCTGCCAGTCGAGGAGCTGGCGCAGCCACGCCATGTCGTTGAGGTGGTCGTCCTTGCCGGTCGTCCGGGGCGCGTCCGAGCGCACCTTGGAGGCGCCGGCGACGGCCTCCTGCTTGTACTTCCAGTGCGCGGCGATGCCGTACTCGGCGCGGCGGTGCATGTCGAAGGTGCGGATCTGCAGCTCGACGGGCTTGCCGTTGGGTCCGATGACCGTCGTGTGCAGCGACTGGTACATGTTGAACTTGGGCATCGCGATGTAGTCCTTGAACCGGCCGGGGACCGGGTTCCATCGCGCGTGCACGGTGCCGAGGGCGGCGTAGCAGTCCCGGACGGTGTCCACGAGGACGCGGATGCCGACCAGGTCGTAGATCTCCGCGAAGTCACGGCCGCGGACGATCATCTTCTGGTAGACGCTGTAGTAGTGCTTCGGGCGGCCGGTGACGGTCGCCTTGATACGGGCCGCGCGCAGGTCCTGCTGCACCTCGTCGGTCACTATGGCCAGGTACTCGTCACGCTTGGGCGCCCGCTCGGCCACCAGCCGTACGATCTCGTCGTACATCTTGGGGTAGAGGATCGCGAAGGCGAGGTCCTCCAGCTCCCACTTGATGGTGTTCATGCCGAGGCGGTGGGCGAGGGGCGCGTAGATCTCCAGCGTCTCGCGCGCCTTCTTCTCCTGCTTCTCGCGCTTGAGGTAGCGCATGGTGCGCATGTTGTGCAGGCGGTCGGCGAGCTTGATGACCAGGACGCGGGGGTCCTTGGCCATGGCGACGACCATCTTGCGCACGGTCTCGGCCTGCGCGGCCTCGCCGAACTTGACCTTGTCGAGCTTGGTGACGCCGTCGACGAGGAGGGCGACGGAGTCTCCGAAGTCACGGCGGAGCTGGTCGAGGCCGTACTCGGTGTCCTCGACCGTGTCGTGCAGGAGACCGGCCATGAGGGTGGCCGGGTCCATGCCGAGCTCGGCGAGGATGGTGGTCACGGCGAGCGGGTGCGTGATGTACGGGTCGCCGCTCTTGCGCTTCTGGCCGCGGTGCCAGCGCTCGGCGACCTGGTAGGCCTTCTCGACCTGGCGCAGCGTCGCCGTCTCGATCTTCGGGTCGTTGCTGCGCACTATCCGCAGCAGGGGCTCCAGGACCGGGTTGTACGGGTTGGAGCGCTGGACGCCGAGGCGGGCGAGGCGGGCGCGGACGCGGTTGGAGGAGCCGGAGCGGGCCGGCTGCCCGGCGGGCGGACGGACCGCGGGCGGCGTGGACGCGGGGGTGGGGCGCTCGGCCGGGGTGGCCGGTTTGGGGCGCGACCGGTCGGCCTGCCCGTCGGCGGGCGCGGACTGGGCGTGCTCGGCGGAGCCCTGGGTGGCGCTCTTCGGGCTCGACGCGGGCGTCGCCGCGGCTCCCGAGGCGGACTCGGGCTTGGCGGCGGTCAGGGGCTGGGCCTCGTCTGCCAAGAGGACTCCTCGTGCGCGATCCGGGTCCCCCGGTCAGGCTCCGGAGATCCCATGGTAGCGATCCTGAGCGGCGGGATCGCCTCCAGCCCGGTGTGAGGGCCGTCTACGCAAGTAACGCGAGGGGCGAGCCGGGGATTCCTGAGGGTGGCCCGTGGGTGGATACGGGGGTGCGGTGCGGGACTGCCGCCCCCAGGGGTGCGCCGACGGGGCGTGCGGACGGCGACGGCCGCCCCCGGAGTGCGGGGGCGGCCGTGACCGAGTGGTGCTCGGGGGTGCTCGGGGTGCGTCACACCTGGAGGAGTGCCTCCAGCGGGGCGCCCGCGAGAGCCGGTTCCAGGCGGGTGCGGCCCGCGAGGAAGCCGAGTTCCATCAGGACCGCGAGGCCGGCGACCTCGGCGCCCGCCCGGCGGATCAGCTGGATGGAGGCCTCGGCGGTGCCGCCCGTGGCGAGGACATCGTCGACGATGAGGATGCGGTCACCGGCGGACAGGTCCTCCGCGTGCACCTCGATCTCCGCGGAGCCGTACTCCAGGTCGTACGTCTGGCCGAGCGTCGCTCCGGGGAGCTTGCCGGCCTTGCGGACGGGGATGAAGCCGAGCCCGGCGCGGACGGCGACGGGGGCACCGAGGATGAAGCCGCGGGCCTCCAGGCCGACGATCTTCGTGGCGCCGGTGCGCCCGGCGATCTCCGCGAGCGCGTCCGTCAGCGCGGTGAACGCCGCGGGGTCCGCCAGGAGCGGGGTGATGTCCTTGAACATCACGCCCGGCTCCGGGTAGTCCGCCACGTCCCGGATGCGGCTGAGCAGCAGCTCCTCGACGCCGGTCACCGGCGCTTGCCCGAGGGACGGCGGCGGGTGGCACGCGGGCCGACGACCGCCGGGGTGGCGTCCTCGGGACCGTCCAGGGGGGACTCGCCGCGGGACTGGGCCTGGCCCTCCTCGGCGGCGGCCTGGGCACGCTTGGCCAGGACCCGCTTCCTGAGGGCCTTCATCTGCGGCTCGAGTTCCTTGAGGTCGGCGACGAGCGGCGTGGCGATGAAGATCGAGGAGTACGCACCGGCGGCGAGACCCACGAACAGCGACAGCGAGATGTCGTTGAGGGTGCCCGCGCCGAGGAAGCCGCCACCGATGAACAGCAGGCCCGCCACCGGCAGCAGCGCGACCACCGTGGTGTTGACGGAGCGGACCAGGGTGCTGTTGATCGAGCGGTTGGCGATGTCGCTGTAGGTGAAGCGGGTCTGCTTGGTGATGTCCTTCGTCTGCTCCTTGAGGGAGTCGAAGACGACCACCGTGTCGTAGAGCGAGTAACCGAGGATGGTCAGCAGACCGATCACCGTGCCCGGGGTGACCTCGAAGCCGACGAGGGCGTAGATGCCGACGGTGATGGTGATGTCGTGGATCAGCGCGACGAGCGCCGCGATGGCCATGCGCCACTCGAAGGCGATCGCCAGGTAGATCACGACGAGGACCATGAAGATCGCCAGGCCCTGCCAGGCCTTGTTGGCGATCTGGTCGCCCCAGCTCGGACCGACGAGGTCGGCGGCGATCTTCTCCTCGTCGACCTTGAAGTCCGCGGCGAGCTTGTTCTTGATGTCGTCGGACTGCGTGGTGTCCATGCCGGCGATCTGGATGCGCAGCGTGCCGTTGCCGAGCTTCTGCACGACCGCGTCGTGGCCGGAGGCGTCCTTCGCGTACTCCTCGGCCTGGGAGACCGAGACGCTCGTCTTCGGGGTGGTGAAGACGGCACCGCCCTGGAAGTCGATGCCCATGTTGAGGCCGCGCACCGCGAGGCCGACGATCGCCGTGATGGTGATCAGGATCGAGATGCCGTACCAGAGCTTGCGGTGGCCGATGAAGTCGTAGGAGACCTCGCCACGGTGCAGTCGGGCGCCGAGGTTGCCGAGTTTCGACATGCTCACGCCTCCTTCGGTTCAGCGGGGGCGGAAGTACGGCGAGTGCGGCGCAGCGGCGGCTGGGCGCCCAGGCTCTTCGGGTCGAGGCCGGACCACTTGTGGCCGCCCGCGAAGAACTTCCGGCGGGCCAGGAGCGTCATCAGCGGCTTCGTGAAGAAGAAGACCACGACGACGTCCAGGACGGTGGTCAGACCGAGGGTGAACGCGAAGCCCTGGACCTTGCCGACGGTCACGATGAACAGGACCGCGGCGGCGAGGAACGACACGAAGTCGGAGACGAGGATCGTGCGCCGGGCGCGCGGCCAGGCCCGCTCGACGGCGGGGCGCAGGGTGCGGCCCTCACGGATCTCGTCCCGGATGCGCTCGAAGTACACGATGAACGAGTCCGCGGTGATACCGATGGCGACGATCGCACCGCACACGGCCGGCAGGTTCAGCGCGAAGCCGATGGCCGGGCCGAGCAGCGCCATGAGCACGTAGGTGAGGATCGCGGAGACGAGCAGCGAGGCCATCGCGACGACCGACAGGCCGCGGTAGTAGGCCACCAGGTAGATGACGACCAGCAGGAGGCCGATCGCGCCGGCGAGCAGACCGGCGTGCAGCTGGTCACCGCCGAGCGCGGCGGTCACGGTGGTGACGCTCTGCTCCTGGAAGGAGAGCGGGAGCGCGCCGTACGACAGCATGTTGGCGAGGCTCTGGGCCTCCTCCTGCGTGAAGCTGCCGGAGATCTGGGCCTGGCCACCGGTGATGGACTGGCTCACGTACGGGCTGGAGACGACCTCGCCGTCGAGGACGATGCCGAACTCGTTCTGCGGCTGGGTGTTCTGCGCGAGCTGCGCGGTGACGTCCGCGAACTTCTTCGCACCGCTGTCGTTGAAGTCCATCGTGACCTGCCAGCCGGCGGCGGTCTGCGTGTCGTAGACGGCCTGGGCCTTGTCGACCTCGGTGCCGGCGACGGCGGCCGGGCCGAGCAGGTACTTGTACCAGACGCCGGAGATCTCGCCGCAGCCGACGGTCGTGTCGGCCGGCTTGGCGCCCTCGCCCGCCTTGGTGCGCTGGGCCTGCTTGGAGCAGTCCAGGGCGGTGTACGCGGCCTGGATCTTGGCGTCGGCGTCGCTGGTGGCGGCGCTGCTGCTCGCGGAGGCGCTCGCCGAGGCGGAGGCGCTCGCGGACGCCGACGGCGAGGAGTCGGCCTTCAGCGCGTCGGTGACGGCGCGGCCCTGCGAGGTGGCGGAGGACGAGGGGCTCGCGGAGGAGGTGGAGGTCGCCTTCTCACCGGTGCCGGACGCGCTCGCGGAGGGGCTCGGCGAGGCGCTGGAGGAGCTGCTGCTCGACGCGCTCGGCGACTCGGTGGCCGCGGCGGCGCCGGTGGCCTCCTGGGCCAGCACGGGGCGGAAGTACAGCTTGGCGGTGGTGCCGACCTGATCCCGGGCTTCCTTGGAGTTGGTGCCCTTGGGGATGTTGACGATGATGTTGCGATCGCCCTGGGTCTGCACCTCCGCCTCGGAGACGCCCAGCCCGTTGACACGGCGGTTCATGATCTCGACCGCGGTGTCCATGTTGGCCTTGTTGATCGCCGACCCCTGGTCGGCCTTCGCCTCGAGCGTGATGCTCGTACCGCCGGCGAGGTCGATGCCGAGGCGCGGGGTGGTGTGTCCGGAGAGGAACATTCCCCCAGTGAGCGCCACGATGGCGATCAGGATCAGGGCCAGCGAGCGCCCTGGCTTGCTCTGGGCGCTCGCGCTCCGGCCCTTCTTAGGTGCTGCCACCTTCTCGTACTCCCTCTCGGGCCGCCTCACGCCGGTCGGGCGTGCGGGCGGCCATGACAATGTGTAGGGATCCCCTGCGCACTGGGTCGGTACCGGGGCACGCGGGCATGGGCCGCACGCCCCGGGGCACGACTACTTCGCGTCGGAGTCGCCGTCGGTCTTCTTCGGCTCGTCGTCCGTGTCCGTCTTCGCCTCGGGGGCATCGGCGGTCTCGGCGCTCTCCTCGGCCTGGGCCTTGTCGGCGGGCTCGTCCTTCTTGCCGAGGTCGACGGCCTTGTCGTCGTCGGAGGCGGCGGCAGCTTCGTCGGCGGACTCGTCGGTCCCGGTGAGGGAGGAGGCGTCGTCCGGGACGACGTCGGTCTTCAGGTCGTGCTCGACACCGTGGACGATGCGGTTGTACTCGTCGTCCGTGAGGACGGCACCGATCGCGTTCTTCGCGAAGAGGAGTTCGACCCCCGGGCCCGCGTCGAGGAGGACGGTGTCGTCGTTGACCTCCTTGACGGTGCCGTACATACCCCCGATGGTGCGGACGCCACTGCCGGGCTGCATGTCATTGCGCATGTCGGCGGCCTGCTGCTGCTTCTTCTTCGCCGACCGGGTCATCAGGAACATGGCCCCGATGAGCACGATGAACGGGAGGAGGGTCACGAGACTCACGGGTCGGTACTTCCTTCACGTGACCGCGATGGTGAGCGGCCTGTTGGTTGGGGGTATGTACGCCGCCGACAAAGGCGGCATCGGCGGAGTCTAAGCGAGTCCGCGCGCATGGAACAACGCTCAGCATGGCACCCGGGTTCCTGGCCCGGCCAATACCCCGCCGTCACAAAGACATCACGCCGGACGCCGCGACGGACGTCACGTCCCGAACAGGTCCCCTTGTCCGTTTCCTGTGCCCGCCGCGCGGGGCGGGGTGAGGCCGAGGTGCGCCCAGGCGGCCGGAGTGGCGACGCGTCCGCGCGGGGTGCGGGCGAGCAGCCCCTCCCGGACGAGGAAGGGTTCGGCGACCTCCTCGACGGTCTCGCGCTCCTCCCCCACGGCCACGGCCAGCGTCGACAGGCCCACCGGACCGCCGCCGAACAGCTTCAGCAGCGCCTCCAGGACGGCGCGGTCGAGGCGGTCCAGACCCCGCTCGTCCACCTCGTACACCTGGAGCGCGGCGCCGGCGATCTCCCGGTCGATGCGACCGTCGGCCTTGACCTGCGCGTAGTCCCGCACCCGGCGCAGCAGGCGGTTGGCGATGCGGGGGGTGCCGCGCGAGCGGCCCGCGATCTCGGCGGCGCCGTGGGTGTCGATCTCCACGTCGAGCAGGTCGGCGGAGCGGTGCACGACCCGTCGCAGTTCGGCGGGCTCGTAGAACTCCATGTGCGCGGTGAAGCCGAAGCGGTCGCGCAGCGGGGGCGGCAGCAGGCCCGCGCGCGTGGTGGCGCCGACGAGGGTGAAGGGCGGCAGTTCGAGCGGGATCGCGGTGGCGCCGGGGCCCTTGCCGACGATGACGTCGACGCGGAAGTCCTCCATGGCCATGTACAGCATCTCCTCGGCGGGCCGGGACATGCGGTGGATCTCGTCGAGGAAGAGGACCTCGCCCTCCTGGAGGGAGGAGAGGATCGCGGCGAGGTCGCCCGCGTGCTGGATGGCGGGGCCCGAGGTGATGCGGATCGGGGCGCCCATCTCGGCCGCGATGATCATCGACAGGGTGGTCTTGCCGAGGCCGGGGGCGCCGGAGAGCAGGACGTGGTCGGCGGTGGCGCCCCGCGCGCGGGCGGCGCGCAGGACGAGGTCGAGCTGTTCGCGGACCTTCTCCTGGCCGATGAACTCGCCGAGGTCCTTGGGGCGCAGCGCGGCCTCGACGGCCTGGTCCTCACGGTCGGCGACGGAGCCCACGAGCCGCTCGGCGGCCGTCTCGTCGGTCGTGTCGTCCCAGTTCATGTACGTGCCTTACGGAAGTCGTGGTCAGCGGGCGCGGTTCAGGGTCTGCAGGGCCGCCTTCAGCAGCTGCCCCACCTGGGGTGTGCCCTCGGCGGCCTCCGCCTGGGGCGCGACGGCGGAGACGGCCTCGTCGGCCTCGCGGGTCGCGTAGCCGAGGCCGATCAGGGCGGCGTGCAGCTGGTCGCGCCAGCTCTGGGTGACGGGGGCGCCGATCGCGGGGGCGGTGCCGACGGGCTCACCGAGGCGGTCCTTCAGCTCCAGGAGCAGCTTCTGGGCGCCCTTCTTGCCGATGCCGGGGACGGCGGTGAGCGCCTTCTCGTCGTTGGTCGCGACGGCGCGGCGCAGGGCGTCGGGGGTGTGGACGGCGAGCATCGCCTGGGCCAGCCGCGGGCCGACGCCGCTCGCGGTCTGGAGCAGCGCGAAGACCTGGCGCTCGTCGTCGTCCACGAAGCCGTAGAGGGTGAGGGAGTCCTCGCGTACGACGAGGGAGGTGGCGAGCTTGGCGGGCTGGCCGAGGCGGAGGGTGGAGAGGGTGTTCGGTGTGCACTGCACGGCCATGCCGACCCCGCCGACCTCGACGACCGCGGAGTCGGGGGCGAGTGCGGCGACCGTGCCGCTGACGAAGGCGATCATGCCGTACGGCCTTTCCCTGCTTGGGCGGTGTGCAGGGCCACGGCCTGCTGGAGTCGGTTCTGCGCGGGGGCGCGCCAGATGTGGCAGATGGCGAGGGCGAGGGCGTCGGCGGCGTCGGCCGGCTTGGGCGGTGCGTCGAGCCGCAGCAGCCGGGTCACCATGGCGCCGACCTGTGCCTTGTCGGCGCGTCCGCTGCCGGTGACGGCGGCCTTGACCTCGCTGGGGGTGTGCAGGGCGACGGGGATGCCGCGGCGGGCTGCGCACAGCATGGCGACGGCGCTGGCCTGGGCGGTGCCCATCACCGTGCGGACGTTGTGCTGGCTGAACACCCGCTCCACGGCGACGCATTCGGGCCGGTGCTCATCCAGCCACTGCTCGATTCCCTGCTCGATGGCGACGAGGCGGTTTCCCAGCTCGGCGTCCGGGGGCGTCCTGACGACACCGACGCCCACCATGGTGAGCGGCCGTCCCGCCACCCCCTCGACGACACCGACACCGCATCGCGTCAGACCGGGGTCCACCCCGAGTACCCGCACCGCGCCCCCTCCCGCTCGATCGCCTGTTTGTGCAGGCTATCGGGTGCCACCGACAATGCGACGGGCCGACGGGGTGTGTCCCGTCGGCCCGTTCGAATCCGGAGTGCCGGCTCAGGCGTCGACCTTCTCCATGACCTCGTCGCTGACGTCGAAGTTGGCGAAGACGTTCTGGACGTCGTCGCTGTCCTCCAGCGCGTCGATCAGCCGGAAGATCTTCCGGGCGCCGTCCTCGTCCAGTTCGACCTGGACGGAGGGGACGAAGTTGGAGTCGGCGGAGTCGTAGTCGATGCCGGCCTCCTGGAGGGCGGTGCGGACCGCGACCAGGTCGGTGGCCTCGCTGAGCACCTCGAAGGACTCACCGAGGTCGTTGACCTCCTCGGCGCCCGCTTCCAGGACGGCGGTGAGGACGTCGTCCTCGCTGAGCTCGCCCTTGGGGACGATGATGACGCCCTTGCGGCTGAACATGTACGACACCGAGCCGGGGTCGGCCATGTTGCCGCCGTTGCGGGTCATGGCGACGCGCACGTCGGAGGCGGCGCGGTTGCGGTTGTCGGTGAGGCACTCGATGAGCACCGCGACGCCGTTCGGGCCGTAGCCCTCGTACATGATCGTCTCGTAGTCGGCGCCGCCGGCTTCCAGGCCGCCGCCGCGCTTGACCGCGGAGTCGATGTTCTTGTTCGGGACCGACTGCTTCTTCGCCTTCTGGATGGCGTCGTAAAGGGTCGGGTTGCCCTCGATGTCGACGCCGCCCATACGGGCCGCGACCTCGATGTTCTTGATCAGCTTCGCGAAGAGCTTGCCGCGCTTGGCGTCGATCACGGCCTTCTTGTGCTTCGTCGTAGCCCATTTAGAGTGGCCGGACATCTGCCTGTCTCCTTCGCGTAACCCATCCAAACAACGAACGCCAGCGATCCTACAAGGACTGAGCCGTCCGGTTCGCGCGCACCATGTCGACGAACAGGGAGTGCACGCGGTGGTCGCCGGTCAGCTCCGGATGGAACGACGTGGCGAGCGCGTTGCCCTGGCGGACCGCGACGATGTGGCCGTCGTGCTCGGCGAGGACCTCGGTCTCGGCGCCCACGGACTCCACCCAGGGGGCCCGGATGAAGACGCCCTCCACGGGATCGCCCGCGACGCCCTGCACGTCGACCGCCGCTTCGAAGGACTCGTTCTGGCGGCCGAAGGCGTTGCGGCGGACGATCATGTCGATGCCGCCGATCGTCTCCTGGCCCGAGCGCGGGTCGAGGATCTTGTCGGCGAGCATGATCATGCCCGCGCAGGTGCCGTAGACGGGCATCCCCGCCCGCACGCGCGCGCGAAGGGGCTCCATCACGCCGAAGAGGACGGCCAGCTTCGAGATGGTCGTGGACTCGCCGCCGGGGATGACGAGGCCGTCGACCTCGGCGAGCTCCTCGGGGCGCCGGACCGGCCTGGCCACGACGTCCGCCGCGGCCAGGGCGATCAGGTGCTCGCGTACATCGCCCTGGAGCGCGAGCACTCCGATGACGGGATCGGTCATCACCAGCCCCGGTTCGCGTACCGCTCGGCCTCGGGCAGGGTGTCGCAGTTAATGCCGACCATGGCCTCGCCGAGGTTGCGGGACGCGTCGGCGATGATCTTCGGGTCGTCGTAGAAGGTGGTGGCCTTCACGATGGCGGCGGCGCGCTTGGCCGGGTCGCCGGACTTGAAGATGCCGGAGCCGACGAAGACGCCCTCGGCGCCGAGCTGGCGCATCAGGGCGGCGTCGGCCGGGGTGGCGACGCCACCGGCGGAGAACAGCACCACCGGGAGCTTGCCCAGCTCGGAGACTTCCTTGACCAGCTCGTACGGGGCGCGGAGGTCCTTGGCGGCGGCGTACAGCTCGTTGTTGTCGAAGCCGCGCAGGCGGGCGATCTCGTTCTTGATCTGGCGCAGGTGGCGGACGGCCTCGACGACGTTGCCGGTGCCGGCCTCGCCCTTGGAGCGGATCATGGCCGCGCCCTCGGCGATCCGGCGCAGGGCCTCGCCCAGGTTGGTGGCGCCGCAGACGAACGGGGTCGTGAAGGCGAACTTGTCGCTGTGGTTGACCTCGTCGGCCGGGGTGAGGACCTCGGACTCGTCGATGTAGTCCACGCCGAGGGACTGCAGGACCTGGGCCTCGACGAAGTGTCCGATGCGGGACTTGGCCATGACCGGGATGGAGACGGCCTCGATGATCTCCTCGATCATGTTCGGGTCCGACATCCGGGCCACGCCGCCGTCCTTGCGGATGTCGGCGGGGACCCGCTCCAGGGCCATGACGGCCACGGCGCCGGCGTCCTCGGCGATCTTCGCCTGCTCGGCGTTGACCACGTCCATGATCACGCCGCCCTTGAGCTGCTCCGCCATGCCGCGCTTCACGCGCGCGGTGCCGGTCTCGGGGGCCTGGTTCTCGGTGCTGGACACGGGTTGACCTCGCTGTGTGAAAAGAGGATTTCCTGAGCGGTTCTGCAGCATCGAGGAAACGGGAGACGACCAGTCCACAGCAAGGGCCAATGATGAGGCGGTGGATCGTTTTGGACTCCGCGGGCCTCAGGCGGCCCGGTCCACCAGGGCCACGGGGGGCTCGTCGTCCATCTCGAACGCGAGCGGGAACGGGGCGTGGCCGGCCAGCCGGAACCAGCGGACCTTGCGGTGCTCGCGCAGCCGCCGGGCGGCGCCGACCGCGTCGTTGTGGAAGCGGCGGGCCATCGGAACCCGGCGGACCGACTCGGTCAGCTCGTGGATCGCGGCCTCTCCCCCGGGCGCCTCCTTGACCGTCTCGACCTGCGCGCCCTCCGCGAACACGGCCCGCAGCGCCTGGCTCAGCTCGCTCTCGGCGACCTCCCGCTGCTCCTCCTCGGCCTGCCGGGCGCCGTGCGCGGCCTCGTACAGCACGATCGAGGCGGCCGGGTCGAGCACCCCGGAGGTCGCGAGTTCCTGCGCCACCGAGGCGCGGCGCAGCAACTGCGCGTCCAGGGCGGCCCGGGCGGCGTCCATCCGCGAGTGCAGCCGGTCGAGCCGCCCCGCGGTCCAGCTCAGGTACAGGCCGATCGCGACGAGGGCGACGAGGATCCAGATGAGGGTTGCGGTCACGGGCGGAAGGTTACCGACGTCCACCGTCCGGACCGCGACGCCCTCACCTCCCCGCCACCGGAAGACGCCGGCCGCGGGCCGGGCCGGGAATCGCCCGCGCACGGCGCCGCCGACGCACCCGTCGGCCACGGGCCGAGCCCGGACGCGCCCGTAGCCCCGGTCCCGAGGTCCGGTCGACGTCGAACGCAGCAACCGCCGCCGCACCCGCGACCCGCACATCGGCCACAGGCCACCGCAGGCCGCACTCAGACCTGGGCCGTGCCAGCACCGCCCGCGACCTCGCCCGCGAGACCCGATCGCCATCGGCACCCGCGACCGGTCGGCTCGACCACACTGCGCAGACGGCAAGCCCGTCGGCCGCAAGCCGCCCCGAACGTGCCCGCAGCCCCGGCCCCCAGACCCGTCGTCGACAGGCGCGGCACCACCGCCGCATCCGCCGCCCGCACGTCAACCACAGGCCGCCGCAGCGAGCCCTCAGACGCGGGCCTGACCGGACATCACAGCCCACGCCCTCCCGCCCCAAAACCCGATCGCCATCGGCACCCGCGACCGGTCGGCTCGACCACACTGCGCAGACGGCAAGCCCGTCGGCCGCAAGCCGCCCCGAACGTGCCCGCAG
>NZ_JBIVDS010000013.1:155092-285755 GCF_044747265.1 Streptomyces sp. NPDC090106
AGCCCCGGTCCCCAGACCCGTCGTCGGCAGGCGCGGCACCACCGCCGCATCCGCCGCCCGCACATCAACCACAGGCCCCCGCAAGGAGCCCTCAGACGCGGGCCTGACCGGACATCACAGCCCACGCCCTCCCGCCCCCAAGTCCGATCGCCATCGGCACCCGCGACCGGTCGGCTCGGCCGCACTGCGCAGACGGCAGGCCCGTCAGTCCCCGGCCAGCCCCGCGGGCCCGCAGCCATGGTCACGCGCCCCGGTCGGCCTCGGGCGCCGCGACCGCCTCCGCGGCCGACACGCCAGCCGCGGACCGGACCGAGCACCGCCCGCGACCGGCCGAACGGCGTCGCCTCGATGCCGCCGGTGCCGCCTCCCGGAGGCTTCAGTCCCGGGCCAGGCCCAGGCGGGCCCGGAGGCCGGGGCCCGGGGTGCGGTCGTCGTCGGCCGCGGCGACCGCCGCCGCGCCCGCGGTGACCGTCTCGTAGACGGAGAGGATGTCCGCGCCGACGACCGACCAGTCGAAGCGCCGTACGTGTGCGCTGCCGCGCGCGCGGAGTTCGGCGAGGCGCTCGGGGTCGCCGAGAAGTCGTACGGCCGCGTCGGCCAGCGCGTCGGCGTCCTCGTTGGCGAAGAGTTCGCCCGCCTCGCCCTGGTCGAGGACCTGCGCGAACGCGTCGAGGTCGGAGGCGAGGACGGGGGCGCCCGCGGACATCGCCTCGACGAGGATGATGCCGAAGCTCTCGCCGCCGGTGTTGGGCGCGATGTAGAGGTCGACACTGCGCAGGAAGCGGGCCTTGTCCTCGTCGCTGACCATGCCGAGGAACTCCACGCGTGAGCGCAGCTCCTCGGGCAGCGACTGCACGGCCTCCTCCTCATCGCCGCGGCCCGCGATCAGCAGCCTGGCGCCGGGGCGCTCCGCGAAGATCCTCGGCAGGGCCCTCATCAGCACCGGCAGGCCCTTGCGGGGCTCGTCGATCCGGCCGACGAAGCCGAGCGTCCCGCCCTGCCACTCGGGTCTCGGCTCGGCCTTGGCGAAGAAGTCGACGTCGACACCGTTGGGGATGACGACGGCGTCCCCGCCCAGGTGCTCCACGAGGGTGCGCCGGGCGTACTCGCTCACCGCGATGCGCGCGCTGATCTTCTCCAGGGCGGCCTGGAGGATCGAGTACGCGGCGATCATCGCCTTGGAGCGCGGGTTGGAGGTGTGGAAGGTCGCCACCAGCGGCCCCTGCGCGGCCCAGCAGGCCAGCAGGCCGAGCGAGGGCGAGGACGGCTCGTGGATGTGGACGACGTCGAACGCGCCGTCGTGCAGCCACCGGCGCACCCGCGCGGCGCTCAGGAAGCCGAAGTTGAGCCGGGCCACCGACCCGTTGTACGGCACCGGGACGGCCCGGCCCGCCGAGACGACGTAGGGCGGCAGCGGGGTGTCGTCGTCGGCCGGGGCGAGGACGGAGACCTCGTGGCCGAGCCGGATGAAGTACTCGGCGAGATCCCGGATGTGGAACTGGACGCCGCCCGGCACGTCCCAGGAGTACGGGCAGACGATGCCGATCCTCACGCGGTCCCCCCGGCGGGAGAGCGCTCGGGATCGAGATCCTTGAGCCACAGCCGCTGCAGCATGTGCCAGTCCTCCGGATGGTCGGCGATCCCCGAGGCGAAGGCATCGGCCAGCGCCTGTGCCATGACAGACGTCTTTTCGGCGCGGGTGCCTGCCTCGGGCACCTCGATCGGCGGGTGGACCCGGCCCCGCATCACGGGCGAGTCGTCGTACCAGAGGGTCACCGGCAGCAGCAGCGCGCCGGTCTGCTGGGCGAGCAGGGCCGGACCCGCGGGGATGCGGGTGGCCTCGCCGAAGAACTGGACCTCGACGCCGGAGGACGACAGGTCGCGCTCGGCGACCAGGCAGACCAGGCCGCCGTCGCGCAGCCGCCGGGCGAGGGTGCCGAAGGCGGTGCCGCCGCTGTGCGGGAGGACCTCCATGCCGAGGCCCTCGCGGTAGGCGACGAACCGGTCGTACAGGGATTCCGGCCTGAGGCGCTCGGCGACGGTCGTGAACGGGGTCTCCAGCTTCGTGGTGACCCAGGCGCCCGCGAGGTCCCAGTTGGCCATGTGCGGCAGCGCCAGGATGACACCGCGGTCGGAGGCGATGCCGTCGGTGAGGTGGTGGACGTCCTCGGGGTCGAAGCCCGCCTTGACGCGTTCGGCGCTCCAGGCGGGCAGCCGGAAGGACTCCATCCAGTAGCGCAGGTAGGAGCGCATGCCCGCGCGGGACAGTTCGGCCAGCCGCTCGGGGCTCGCGTCGGGCAGCACGCGCGCGTAGTTGCTCTCCAGGCGCCGCACGCCCTTGCCGCGCCGCTTCCAGGCGAGGTCGGCGATGGACCGTCCGAGGCGGACGGCGACGGGTTCGGGGAGCTTCTTGACGGCGCCCCAGCCGAGCCCGTACATCGAGTCGGTGAGCCGGTCCCGGAGGGTCACTGCGCCGCCTCCCGCGTGGCCGCGGCCTCCGCCTCCTCGGACTCCCGGCGGACGGTGACGACCCGCTGGATCAGCGTGACCAGGCTGCCCACCGCGACGACCCACAGGGCGACGGGCAGCAGGTACTGGATGCCGGGCACGCCGAACGCGTGCAGGCCCGCGAGGCCGGCCGCGACCAGCGAGACCACGAGCCGCTCGGCCCGCTCGACGAGGCCGTTGACCGCGACGGGCAGGCCGATCGACTCGCCGCGCGCCTTGGTGTAGGAGACGACCTGGCCGCTGGCCAGGCAGAAGATCGAGACGGCGCACAGGACGTTGTCGTCGCCGTTGCCCGCGTACCAGAGGGCGAAGCCGCCGAAGATCGCGCCGTCGGCGACGCGGTCCAGGGTGGAGTCGAGGAAGGCGCCCCACCGGCTGGAGCGGCCGAGTTGACGGGCCATGTTGCCGTCGACGAGATCGGAGAACACGAAAAGCGTGATCACGATCGTGCCCCAGAAGAACTCGCCCCGGGGGTAGAAGACCAACGCGCCCGCGACCACCCCGGCGGTGCCGAGGAGCGTGACCGTGTCCGGGCTGACTCCCCGGCGGATGAGAAACGCGGCGAACGGTGTGAGGACACGCGTGAAGAATGCACGCGCGTACTTGTTCAGCATGGCCTTCCCGAGGGTCGGTGTGGCCGCGCGGCCCCTGCTGGCCACCGGCTGGCCCATCGTAGCCACGCGCGCGCTTGTACGACCGCCGGGCACCCGGGCCCCGTGTCACGTCCCCGTGGCATACGGGTAACGGCGGGATCGCGTCCGCTGTATGGACGCACCGTGACGGGAGTGGAAAGCTCGAAGCACCGCGGGCGTCACCGGAGCCGCCACCGCACGCGGCCGGTCGTGTCCGCGCCCACAGTGACCTCACCGTGCACGGGAGGCAAGGCCATGGGCGACAAGGCGAACGCACACCCCGGAGCCGCCGGCAGGGCAACAGCGGCCGACCACCCCGCGTCCGTACGGAATGTGGTGCTGGTCGGCCACTCCGGATCGGGCAAGACGACGTTGGTGGAGGCCCTCGCGCTGACCGCGGGGGCAGTGAACCGGGCGGGCCGCGTGGAGGACGGCGGCTCCGTCTCCGACTACGACGAGATCGAGCACCGGCAGCAGCGTTCGGTGCAGCTGTCCCTGGTGCCCGTCGAATGGGACGGCATCAAGATCAACCTGCTCGACACCCCCGGATACGCCGACTTCGTAGGAGAGCTGAGGGCCGGTCTGCGCGCGGCGGACGCGGCCCTCTTCGTCGTCTCCGCCTCGGACGGCGTGGACGGCTCGACGCGCATGGTGTGGGAGGAGTGCGCGGCGGTCGGGATGCCGCGCGCGATCGTGGTCACGCACCTGGAGGCCGCGCGCGCCGACTTCGAGGAGATGACCGGGATCTGCGCGCGGGCCTTCGGCGGCGACGACCCCGACGCGGTGCTGCCGCTGTACCTGCCGTTGCACGGCCCCCAGGGGCCCGACGGGCACGCGCCCGTGACGGGGCTGACCGGGCTGCTGTCGCAGCAGCTCTTCGACTACTCCTCCGGGGAGCGCAAGGCGTCCGAGCCGGCCGAGGAGCAGCTCCCGGAGATCGAGGAGGCCCGGAACCGGCTCATCGAGGGGATCATCGCGGAGAGCGAGGACGAGACCCTCATGGACCGCTATCTCGGCGGTGAGGACGTCGACGTCAAGACGCTCGTCGAGGATCTCGAACGGGCCGTCGCGCGGGGCGTGTTCCACCCCGTGCTGGCCGCCGCCCCCGCGGCCGAGGGCGCCAAGCAGGGCATCGGCACGGTCGAGTTGCTGGAGCTGATCACGCGCGGCTTCCCGACCCCGTTCGAGCACCCCACCCCGGGCGTCACCACGATCGACGGCAGGCCGCGCGAGATCAAGGCGTGCGACACCGAGGGCCCGCTGGTCGCCGAGGTCGTCAAGACGGCCTCCGACCCGTACGTGGGCCGGGTCTCGCTGGTCCGGGTCTTCTCCGGCACCCTGCGCCCCGACGAGACGGTCCACGTCTCCGGGCACGGGCTCGCCGACCGGGGCCACGAGGACCACGACGTGGACGAGCGGGTCGGCGCGCTGTCGACGCCGTTCGGCAAGCACCAGCGTCCGGTGACCCACGCCATCGCGGGCGACCTGGTGTGTGTGGCGAAGCTCAGCCGCGCGGAGACCGGCGACACCCTCTCCGCGAAGGACGACCCGCTCCTGATGGAGCCGTGGCAGATGCCCGACCCGCTGCTGCCGCTCGCCATCCGGGCGCACAGCAAGGCGGACGAGGACAAGCTCTCCCAGGGGCTGTCCCGGCTGGTCGCCGAGGACCCCACCATGCGGCTCGAACAGAACCCGGACACCCACCAGGTCGTCCTGTGGGCCCTGGGCGAGGCGCACGCGGACGTCGCGCTGGAACGGCTGCGCCACCGTTACGGCGTCCAGGTCGACGTCATCCCGCACAAGGTCTCCCTCCGGGAGACGTTCGCCGCCAGGTCGGGCGGGCGCGGACGGCATGTGAAGCAGTCCGGCGGCCACGGCCAGTACGCGATCTGCGAGATCGAGGTGGAGCCGCTGCCCGGCGGTTCCGGCATCGAGTTCGTGGACAAGGTGGTGGGCGGCGCGGTGCCCCGGCAGTTCATCCCGTCGGTCGAGAAGGGGGTGAGGGCCCAGGCCGCCAAGGGAGTCGCGGCCGGTTACCAGCTCATCGACGTCCGGGTGACCCTGCTCGACGGCAAGGCGCACTCCGTGGACTCCTCGGACGCCGCGTTCCAGACAGCCGGTGCGCTGGCGCTGCGGGAGGCGGCAGCGGACGCGAGGATCCATCTGCTGGAGCCGGTGGCCGAGGTGAGCGTCCTGGTCGGCGACGACTACGTGGGCGCCGTGATGAGCGACCTGTCCGGGCGGCGCGGCCGGGTCCTGGGCACCGAGCAGACCAGCGGGAACCGGACGGTCGTCAGGGCCGAGGTGCCGGAGATCGAGATCGGCCGGTACGCCGTCGACCTGCGGTCCCTGTCGCACGGCACGGCCCGCTTCAGCCGGTCCTACGCACGGCACGAACCGATGCCGCCGCAGCTCGCGGAGCGGATCCGCGAGGAGTCCGGGGACTCCTAGGACGAAGTGGCGGCGGGCGCCCGGCACTTGGAACCGGGCGTCCGTCAACACGCCCGTACGGAAGGCTTCCCTCCGGGTCGGCGGACGGCTTGTGCCGTCCGCCGACGAACGTCCGTGGCTGGCGATACGCTGATCACCTGATCAACAGGTGTGCGAAGCAAGCAAGTCGGGAAAGCCGCAGGAGCGGGAAGTGGCGGCGATCGGGGGCGGAATGACCGTTGATGCGAACTACGAGAGCGTCTTCGGACCTCAGGTGCCCCGCACCGGAGACGAGAGCCAGACGGCGACCTTCGCGCTCGCCTCGGTCGCCTATCGGGACGACAAGTACGACAAGATCACCGACGCCGACGGCGACTGGTACCAGACGAAGGTCAACAAGGGCCGCTCATGGGCCGGGACCCTCTTCGAGCCCAACCTCGGCGAGGCGTTCTCCCGCGCGGTGATCGACCGGATGATCGGCCCGGGCCGCAAGCCGCTGATCCAGTCCTTCGGCATGGAGCCCCAGATCGTCGTCGACCACTGCCTGGCGGCCTTCCGGCTGCGCCGGGAGCGGGACAAGCGGCTGAGCGCGGTCATGGTGCTGTGCGGGCTGCTGTTCCTGCCCGGGCTGCTGCTGTGGCTGACGGTCTTCTGGGTGCGCGGCATCATCGACAAGAACCCCAACAAGCGCGCCTCCGCGCTCGCCACGGCCCTGCTCGTCGGTGTGGGCGTGCTCGCCGTGATCTTCCTGCTCAAGCTGCCCTTCACCGGCTTCTGGGGCTGGTACGCACGCGCGTGCGTCGTCGTCCCGGTGCTGGGCTGGTTCTGGGCCAAGCAGATCTGCCTGAACGCGACGAAGGACCTGCGCTCCCGCTGGGACGGCCTGCTCTCGGGCAGCAGCGTCGGCGCCCAGGTGCCCGAGGCCGTGCCGAGCAGCCCCGGGGAGACGCAGGCCGAGCAGAAGCGGCAGTCGCTGGCCAAGCTGAGCGCCGAGCAGCAGTCCAACTCGGTGTTCTACGCCGGTCCCAAGGGCATTCTGGGCATGGGCACCCGCTGGGGCAGCTGGCAGCTCGCGGAGGACCTTCGGCCCGCCGATCCGAGCCGTGAGATCCACCCGTTCCGCAGCTGGGACGTGATCCGGGCCGTCCACGACCGGCTGCGGATGCTGGAGCGCAACACCATCAACACCGGCGGCTTCCCCAAGGCGTCCATACAGCACTGGATCGTGACGCCCATCGCGGAGAACGCCTCGGGCGTCTCCCGCACCGAGCAGTCCGCCGACATCGAGGCGTTCCGGCACCGCACCCACTCGATACAGGACATCTGCAACAAGCAGCAGTTCGGCAGCGGCGACCGGCACTACCTGGGCGTGCAGTGGGTGCTCTGGGACGGCCAGCTGATCCTCACCATGATGATCACCGTCACCGTGCTGCACGAGACGCTGCGGATCGAGGTCACCGGACACGCGCTGGGCCCGGTGAACGGGCTGTTCCAGGGCAAGCCCTCGAACCCCACGAAGTCCGTCCAGAAGGCGCACAAGCCGTGGGAGAACCGGACGGTCCAGCTTCCGCTGATCACCACGCAGGAGGTCGTGCGGCTGGCCGTGCGCGCTCCGCTGACCTGGTACCCGCCGCTGCTGAACTGGCTCGGCGGCACCATCTCCCTGCCCGAGCCGTTCGGCCTGCGGCACGTCTGGGCGGACAAGCCCTGGCGGCACCGCTTCATGGCCGACGACGCGATGCGCGCCGCGACACCCGTGCTGCGCGTGGTGCACGCGGCGGCCATCAAGGTCCTGGAGGAGAACGGCGTCGACACGGAGAAGTTCGGCAACCGCTCCTCGTTCCTCAGCGGCGCGGTCCAGGACCCGTCCCCGCGCAAGGCCGACCTGTACGACGCGTAGCCGCCGTACCAGGTCCGGCCTCCGGTCGTGGCCCGTGGCTCAGGCCGCGGGCCACGCCTCCGCGAGCATCTTGCGCGTGTCCGCGAGGAGCTGCGGCAGCACCCGCGTGTGGCCGACGACCGGCATGAAGTTCGTGTCGCCGCCCCAGCGCGGGACGATGTGCTGGTGCAGATGCGCGGCGATACCGGCGCCGGCCACCGACCCCTGGTTCATGCCGATGTTGAAACCGTGCGCCCCGGAGGCCGTGCGCAGCGCCGTCATCGCCTGCTTGGTGAGGGCGGCCAGCTCGACCGTCTCCGCGTCCGTCAGGTCGGTGTAGTCGGCCACGTGCCGGTAGGGCACCACCATCAGATGGCCGCCGTTGTACGGGTACAGGTTGAGCACCGCGTACACGTGCTCACCGCGCCGGACGACCAGACCGTCCTCGTCGGATTTCGCCGGGATCGAGCAGAAGGGGCAGCCGTCGTCGGCACCCGGGCCGGTCGGCTTGTTCTCGCCCTGGATGTAGGCCATCCGGTGGGGCGTCCACAGACGCTGGAACGCGTCCTGGGTCCCCACTCCCCACTGCTGCTCCGGCTCACTCGTCATGCAGTGCAGCATATGGCTTCGCCCGTTCGGGGCGTGTCGGCGGGGTTGCGGCGGCGCACCGCCGGGCCAAGCTGGGCGGGTGGACGATGACAGCACCAAGGCCCGCTGGGAGCGGCGCACCGAAGTCCCGCTCGCCGTGGCGTCGCTCCTGTTCCTCGCCTCGTACGCGGTCCGCGTGCTCGCCGACGGCCTGTCCGAGGGCTGGCACGACCTCTGTCTGACGGTGACGCTGGCCGCCTGGGCCCTGTTCGTCGCGGACTACGCGGTGCGCTGGCGGCTGAGCGGGGAAGGGCCGCGGTTCGTCCGCACCCACTGGCTGGACACGCTGGTCCTCCTCCTGCCGCTGCTGCGCCCGCTGCGGATCGTCAGGCTCTACGAGGCGGTACAGCGCCGGCACGGACGGCCCCGGCTGGCGCTGCACGCGCGCGTGATGGTGTACGCGGGGCTGGCGACCGCGCTGCTCGGCTTCGCCGGGTCCCTCGCCGTCTTCCAGGAGGAGCGCGGGGCCCCCGGGGCGACGATGCTGACCTTCGGCGACGCCGTGTGGTGGACGTGCGCCACGCTCGCCACCGTCGGCTACGGCGACGTCACGCCCGTCACGCCCATGGGGCGCCTGATCGCCGTCGGGATCATGGCCATCGGGCTGGCGCTGCTGGGCGCGGTGACCGGCACGTTCGCGTCCTGGCTGCTCCAGGTGTTCTCGCGGGAGGACGACGAGAGGCCCCCGGGGAGGTGAATCCCCCGGGGGCCTCTCGGAGCCGTTCGGCGGGCCGGGTCAGACCTGGACCCGCTCCTCGACGACCTTCGCGATCTTCGCGATGGCCTCGTCGAACGGGATGCCGTTCTCCTGGGAGCCGTCGCGGTAGCGGAAGGAGACCGAGCCCGCGGCCATGTCCTCGTCGCCCGCGATGACCATGAAGGGCACCTTCTGCTTCTGGGCGTTGCGGATCTTCTTCTGCATCCGGTCCGAGGACGAGTCCACGTCGACCCGCAGGCCCTGCTTCTTCGCCGCGGCGGCGAACCTGCCCAGGTACTCCACGTGCGCGTCCCCGATCGGGATGCCCACGGCCTGCACCGGCGCGAGCCACGCCGGGAAGGCGCCCGCGTAGTGCTCCAGGAGCACGGCGAAGAACCGCTCGATCGAACCGAACAGCGCGCGGTGGATCATGACCGGCCGCTGCTTGGTCCCGTCGGCGCCGGTGTACTCCAGGTCGAAGCGCTCGGGCAGGTTGAAGTCGAGCTGGATGGTCGACATCTGCCAGGTGCGGCCGATGGCGTCCTTGGTCTGCACGGAGATCTTCGGGCCGTAGAACGCGGCGCCGCCCGGGTCGGGGACCAGCGGCAGGCCCTGCTTCTCGGCGACCTGGCGCAGCGTTTCGGTCGCCTCCTCCCAGACCTCGTCGGAGCCGACGAACTTCTCCGGGTCCTTGGTGGACAGCTCCAGGTAGAAGTCGGTCAGACCGTAGTCGCGCAGCAGGCCGAGGACGAAGGTGAGCGTCTTGTCGAGCTCCTCCGACATCTGCTCACGGGTGCAGTAGATGTGCGCGTCGTCCTGCGTGAAGCCGCGGGCACGCGTGAGGCCGTGCACCACGCCCGACTTCTCGTACCGGTACACGGTGCCGAACTCGAAGAGCCGCAGCGGCAGTTCACGGTAGGACCGGCCACGCGCGTCGAAGATCAGGTTGTGCATCGGGCAGTTCATGGGCTTGAGGTAGTAGTCCACGCCCTCGTCGAGCTGCATGGGCGGGTACATGCCGTCGGCGTACCAGTCCAGGTGCCCGGACGTCTCGAAGAGCTTCCCCTTCGTGGCGTGCGGGGTGTAGACGAACTCGTAGCCCTCCTCCTCGTGCCGGCGGCGCGAGTAGTCCTCCATGACCCGGCGGACGATGCCGCCCTTGGGGTGGAAGACGGCGAGGCCGGAGCCGATCTGCTCCGGGATGGAGAACAGGTCGAGCTCGGAGCCCAGCTTGCGGTGGTCGCGCTTCTCGGCCTCGGCGAGGAAGTCCAGGTAGCCCTTGAGCTCCTCCTTGGACGGCCAGGCGGTGCCGTAGATGCGCTGGAGCATCGGGTTCTTCTCGCTGCCGCGCCAGTAGGCGGCGGCGTTGCGCATCAGCTTGAACGCCGGGATCGCGCGGGTCGAGGGCAGGTGCGGACCGCGGCAGAGGTCCTTCCAGCACAGGTCGCCGGTCTTGGCGTCGAGGTTGTCGTAGATCGTCAGCTCACCGGCGCCGACCTCGACGTCCGCGCCGTCGTCGCTGGACGCGGAGCCCTTGAGCCCGATCAGCTCCAGCTTGTACGGCTCGTCGGCCAGCTCCTCGCGGGCGGCCTCGTCGGTGACCACGCGGCGGGCGAACCGCTGCCCGCGCTTCTGGATCTCCTGCATCTTCTTCTCGACGGCCTTGAGGTCCTCCGGCGTGAACGGCTTCTCGACGTCGAAGTCGTAGTAGAAGCCGTCCTTGACGGGCGGGCCGATGCCCAGCTTGGCCTCGGGGAAGAGCTCCTGCACGGCCTGCGCCATGACGTGCGCGGCGGAGTGGCGCAGGATGTTCAGACCGTCCTCGGAGGAGATCTCGACACCCTCGACCGTCTCGCCGTCGGCGACGACGTACGCCAGGTCCTTCAGCTCGCCGCCCACTCGCGCGGCGATGACCGAGCGCTCGCCCGCGAACAGCTCGGCGGCCGTGGTGCCCGTCGTCACCGTGCGCTCTTCCCGCTCGGAATCGCGTTGGATGATCACACGGACGTCTGACACCGGTTTCTCCTGACTGAAGGTGGGGTGCGGCGCCATACCAGGAGCGCGCGCATGACGGGATCGTACCGACCCGCACCCGGGGAGGGCGAAATCAGCCCTCCTCACGGCCCCCGTGATCAGTCCTCGTCGTATGCCTCGCCGCAGGCCTCCTCGAAGAAGTCCCCCCTTGCCGCGTGCTCCTGGATCGACTTCATCAGCCGGTCCCGCTCCGCCTCGTCCACCTGGACCGGTACGACCCCTCCGGCACCGGTGATCCGGCGGAAGCCGCCCCGGCTCTCCAGCCGCCCGGTCAGGCGCACCGGCAGCCCGAGCAGGTGGGCGTGCCCGGCGATGCGGTACGCCTCCTCGTCGAGGGTGAGCCGCACGTGCGGGATGTCGGCACCGGCGATGACCCGCAGCCGTACGCTGCCCGCCCCGCGCGGCCCGGAGCGGCGCATCCGCACGACGGTGCCGGTGACACGGACGGGCACGGACGGCTCGTCGCGCAGGAACCGTGCCCCGGCCTCGCGCAGCACGGGCAGGTCGCCGGGCGAGAACTCGACGGGCTCCCCCGAGGCCGCGCACCCCTCGGGCACGCCTGCGGCGGGTGCCCACTCGACGCCGACACGGGCGCCCTCGGTGCCGCGCACGAGGGTGACCAGCGCCTCGGTGAGCTCGCGGCTGACGCCCGCTTCGACGGCGCCGTCGAAGGCGTCCATGCCACCGGTGGCCCGCTGGTAGTCGATGGCCTCGCGGGTGGCGCACAGGGCCTGGTGGAGGCGGACGGCGAGGGCGCGTCCGGCGGCGACGGGGACGAAGGAGGTGAGCCGCCCCGCGGTGGCCGCGCCGACGAGGACGCCGTCGAGCAGGGCGGCGGCGGCGCGCCGGTGCCGGGCGCCGTAGTACCCGGCCCGCGCGCGGGTGGCGAGGGCGCCCGCGAGGAGGGTCTGGCGGGCGGCGCCGCGCAGTTGTTCCTCGACGGTCCAGGGGGAGGCTCCGGCGGGGCCGCTGGGGACGTCGCGCCACCAGCGGATCTCGTCACTGGGCACGGCGAGCCCGACGAGCACCTCGCGCGCGGAGGGCGTGCCGCTGCGGGCGAGGGCGTCGAGCGCCTCGCCGAGCAGGTCGTCGCTGTCGGGGAAGGCCCGGCTCTCGGGCACCAGCAGGCTCGTCCCGCCGGTGCCCGGTCCCGGTGGGGTCCAGCGTCCGTAGCGGCCGGGGGCGCCGCCGCGCCGCTGCCAGCCGTGCCGGTGCAGGAGCGCGCCGAGGACGGCGGGGTCGACCTCGCCGGGTTCGGGGGCGCGGTCCCAGTCGGTGTCGCCGGGGTGCGGGCGCACGGGGCGCAGTACGTCCTCGGTGGGGCGGTGGGTCATGGCCTGCCTCCGGTCCCGACGCGCGTCATGATCTCGCACAGCGCCCGGTCGTCGAAGATGCGGGTGGTCGGGATGCGCACGGTGGTCCGGGTGCGGCCCGTGACCGGGTGTCCGGCGAGGTTGAGCCAGTAGCAGCAGTGCCTCAGGTCGAGCCGGTCGTGGCTGGCGCGCAGCCAGTCGTCCGGGGAGCGGGGCACGAGCATGACCACGAGGATCTTGTGCACGGACACCGGGGTGCGCGCGAGCTTGCGCAGATGGTCGTTGTCGAGCGTGAAGGAGAAGAACCGTCCCGGTGGGTTCGGCGCGACCTGGTAGGTGGCCTTGAGCTGCACCTTGATGGTGACCTCGTCGTCGACCGTGTGTCCGGGCGAGCCGTGGCTGACGTGCCAGTCGATGCCGTTGTCCGGGAAGGGCTGGGACAGCGAGCAGCCGGCCGCCGCCGCGACGGCGTGCAGATAGCCCACCTGCAAGGTCTCCATGCAGGCGGTGGTGGCGAGTGTGCCGCGATGGGGGCCCGTGCGTTCGGGCAGCAGCCCGCCCCGCTCGGGCTGCGCTATCGCCATGACCAACAGCCTTCCGCGTTCGAGGAATTCGCACCGCGAGTCGCTGAACTGCAAAGACCCGCATTCCTGTTGTGTCCTTCCGGCGTACGGCGC
Source organism: Streptomyces sp. NPDC090106 (assembly GCF_044747265.1). Taxonomy (NCBI): domain Bacteria; kingdom Bacillati; phylum Actinomycetota; class Actinomycetes; order Kitasatosporales; family Streptomycetaceae; genus Streptomyces; species Streptomyces sp. NPDC090106. Next base: position 167,911 of record NZ_JBIVDS010000013.1, read on the forward strand.
AAACAGCCCGGGTATCACCAAACAGGCAGAAGACGGTGCGTCAGTCTGCCGTGGTGAACGAGGGGTTGTGTAGGTATGACGAGCTGGTACGAGGGGCCTCTGGCCGCCTTCGACACGGAGACGACGGGCGTCGACGTGGAGACCGACCGGATCGTGTCGGCCGCCGTCGTCGTCCAGGACGCCCCGGGGACCCGGCCACGGGTCACCCGGTGGCTGGTGAACCCCGGCGTGCCGGTGCCCGAAGGGGCGACGGCGGTGCACGGGCTGACGGACGGACATCTCCAGCGCCACGGGCGCTGGCCCGCGCCGTGCGTGTACGAGATAGCCGAGCATCTGGCCGAACAGGCCTCCGCGGGGCGCCCGTTGGTGGTGATGAACGCCCCGTTCGATCTCACGCTCCTGGATCGCGAGCTGCGCCGCCACCGCGCCTCGTCGCTGGACCGCTGGTTCGAGTCGTCGCCGCTGCTGGTCCTGGATCCGCGGGTCCTGGACAAGCATCTGGACCGGTACCGCAAGGGCCGTCGCACGCTCACCGATCTGTGCGCGCACTACGAGGTGTCGCTGGAGGGCGCGCACGACGCGGGCGCGGACGCGCTGGCCGCGCTGGACGTCGTACGGGCGGTGGGGCGGCGGTTCGCGGCCCGGATGGAGCGGCTCAGCCCCGGTGAGCTGCACACGCTCCAGGCGGTGTGGCACGCGGCTCAGGCGCGGGGCCTCCAGGCGTGGTTCGCGCGCAGCGGGAGCGAGGAGGCGGTGGACCCGGCGTGGCCGCTGCGTCCTGACCTGCCGGCGGCGGCGTGACGTCCCGCGCCGCGCGGACAGCGCCGGGCGCATGAAAAAAGCCGGTCCGCGTGCTGCGGACCGGCCTTCTCCCGGTGGGCGATACTGGGTTCGAACCAGTGACCTCTTCGGTGTGAACGAAGCGCTCTCCCACTGAGCTAATCGCCCGGGAACGCACTGAACAATACAGGCCCCGGCGCCCTTCGTTCAAACCGCCGCCAAGTACGCGGCCAGCCCTCGCCGTCCGGAGCGCATCATGAGCCGGTGGTTGGCGCGGAAGAAGGGCCTGCCGGGCACGGCGAGCCTCCTCAGCAGCGGCTTGCGCACGTCGACGACCTGGTCGTAGCGGGCGACGGTGCCCGTGCCGTCGGGGCCGACGGTCCAGCGCGCCCAGCCCTCCAGGTCGCCGGTCATGGCGATCTCCAGGACGCCCGCCGCGGGATCGCGGCGCGCCTCGCGCGCGGTGAAGGCGAGCTCGTAGGGCAGGGCGGCGCGGATACGGATCGTCCCGGTGGTGTCGTCGATCGGCCGCACCTCGCGGACCTGGGGCCACCAGCGGGGATAGCGCTCGGCGTCCTCCAGGGCCGCGTACACGGCGGCGGGCGGCGCGGGCAGCCGCCAGACGGTGCGGAAGCGGTAGTGCGTCCAGTCCATGGGGAGAGTGTGTCGGTCACGGGCTCGAATCTGAGTAGCGTCTGAGTACCCGCACTCATGTCGTCGGAGGTGACGCCGACCACACTCCCAGACATGACGCACATCCCGCCCCCGGCCGAGGAGCTGCGGCTCCTGGACGCCGAGCTGTTCCGACTGGACGCCCGCCGCGCCCAGTTGCTGCACCGCCGCGCCTGGCTGGTCGCCGCTCTCCAGCCGCAGGCCCCGGTCCGGCCGCCGCGCCCCGAGACGACTCCGCCGCGCGTGCAGAACGTGCTGCTGATGCTCGGCGGGATCCTGCTGGTCATCGCCGCGACCGCGTTCACCCTGGTGAGCTGGGGCGAGTTGGGGATCGGCGGGCGGGCCCTGGTGCTCGGCGGGGTCACCGCGGCGACCCTCGCGGCCCCGGTCGCCCTGCTGCGCCGCGGGCTGCGCTCGACGGCGGAGGCGGTGGCGGGCCTGGGTCTGGCGCTGACGGCGCTGGACGCGATCGCGCTGTACAGCCTGGCCTTCCCGGACGCCGAGGCCGACACGTACACGGCCGTGGCGACCGCCCTGCTGGCGGCGCTGTGGGCGGGGTACGGGCTGCTGCCGCGCGTGTCGGAGCTGCGGCTGCCGCGGCCCGCCGCGCTGTCCATGGCCCAGTTCCCGCTGTTCTTCGCGGCCTGGGCGCTCGGCGCCGACGTGTACGGCGTCACGGCGGCCGTCCTGGTGACGGCCGCGTTCGACACAGTGGTGGCGCTCGGGGCGTCCGCCCGGCCGGTACGTCTGCTCGCCGCCGTCGGCGCGTACGGTCTGGGCGGCCCGGGCGCATGGACGGCCGGTGTGCTGGCCTGGACGGCCTCCGGCCCGGGCGCCGCCGCCCGTGCGGCGGCGCTCCTCCTCTTCGCGGCGGCGCTCGCGCTGGCCGCCGCCTGGCGCCTGGGCGGCCGGCACGCCGTGGGGCTCGCGACGGCCGCGGGGCTGCTGACCGTGGCCGCGCTCGGCGCGGTGCCGCTCTCCGCTCTGCCGGGCATGTGGGCGGCTCCGGTCCATCTCGCCTTCGGCATCGCCCTGTTGGCGGCGCTGCGGCCGGTGCTGCGGCTGCCGGAGCAGGTGCGGCGCGGGTTCGCCGTGGCGTCGGCCGCCGTGCAGGCGCTGGCCCTGGTGGGGGCGCTGCCGGTCGTGGCGGTCACGCTGCTCGGTCCGGTGGCCTGGACGTGGCACGCCTGGTCGGGGGCGCCGGCGAACGCCCGTGAGGCGGTCACGGCGGACGCTCCCTGGCCGCCGGACGCGGCGACGGTTCCGCTGGTGCTCGTGGCGGTGGCGGCCGTGCTCGCGGTGGCCGTCCGGCGGGCAAAGTGGCGTCCCCGGGCGCTGACCGGCGCGCTGACGCTGGCGTGGGCCGCCGCGCTGACGCTCCCGGCGGTGCTGGAACTCCCCTTCACCACCGGCCTGCTGGCGCTGGGCGCGCTGACCGCGGTCACGCTGGCGTCGCCGTACGGGCAGCCGGCCTCGACCGTCCTCGCCCTCGTCACCTCCGCGGTGCTGGCCTTCACCGCGCTGGCCTCGCAGTCGGCGACCCTGACGGCGCTCGGCGCGCTCACGGTGTTCTTCGCGGCGGTGTCCTGGCGGCTCACGCCGGTCACGGCCCCGGCGTCCCTGGTGTCCGCGACGGCGCTGGCCTGCGCGACCGGCGCGGCGGCGGGCTGGGAGCCGGAGCGGACCGCGCTGCTGGTGCTGGCGGTGCCGGTGGCGGCGGCGCTCGTCACGGCACGCGTGAACGTCCCGGCCGTGGAACTGACGGGCGCCGCCGCCGGTCTGCTCGCCGTCGGGCTGGCCGCGGGCGACCTGCGGGTGCTGGCCCTGGTGCTGGCCGTGTGCGCGGTGATCACGGCGGGTGTGGCGGTCCGCGCGGACCGCCGCCCGGTCGGACACGCCTCGGCGGCGCTGTTCGTCCTCGCCGCGTGGGCGTATCTGGCGGCGTGGGACGTGACGGCTCCGGAGGCGTACACCGTCCCGGTGTCGGTCCCGGCGCTGGTCGTCGGCCATCTGCGCCGGCGCCGTGACCCGGGGGCGTCGTCCTGGACGGCGTACGGCTTCGGTCTCGCGGCCACCCTGGTGCCGAGCCTGTGCGCGGCGTGGGGCGACCCGCACTGGACGCGGCCTCTGCTGCTGGGCCTGGCGGCGCTGTCGGTCACGCTGCTCGGCGCCGGGCACAACCTCCAGGCGCCGCTGCTGCTCGGCGGCGCGGTGCTGAGCCTGGACGCGCTGCACGAACTCGCGCCGTACATCGTCCAGGTGACCGACGCGCTGCCCCGCTGGGTGCTGCCCGCGCTCGCCGGACTGCTGCTGCTCGCACTCGGGGCGACGTACGAGCAGCGCATCCGGGACGTCCGGCGGGTGCGGGAGACCCTGGGGAAGATGAACTAAAGGGCTACGACGGCATCTTGTCGCCGAGGAGGGCGAGGTTCTCGATGGCGGCGAGGCCGTACAGCGCGGTGTCGTTGGTGGAGATCCAGGCTGCTTCACTGCCTGCCACCAGCGTCACCGGGCCGCTGAGTTCCTCCGTCTTCCAGGGCGCGGACTCCTTGTAGCCGTCGGAGTTGTAGAACTTGTCCCACGCGCGCGTGGCGAGCTTCGCGTCACCGGTCTTGACGGCGGTGTAGGCGTCGAGGCGCGAGTGGCCCTGGAACAGCAGCAGGGTGCCGAAGTTGGAGCCGTAGCGTGCCGCCTGCTCGGTCTTGGTGGCGTTGAAGTAGCGGCAGTAGTCGTAGTACGCCTCGTTGAACTCCGGGATGTCGACGAGGTCGATGAGTTCGGCGCACAGTTCGTTGAGGCCGAAGACGGCGGACAGGTGCGAGACGCCGACGACCGGGGTCGTGGCGACGGCGAACTCGCCCGTGTCGAGGTCGTAGAGGCCGCTGCCCTGGACGAAGCCGTTGGGCTGGGCGCCGATGCCCTCCATGGTGGACAGCACGCGCGCCTTGGCCTTCTCCCACTTGGGCCCCTTGCGCTCCCACTCGGTGAGCCAGGCGGAGACGAGACCGCTCCAGTCGGTGCCGAAGCCGATCGACAGGGCGTGCCGGTCGGGCGTGTAGGGCTCGGTGCGGATCTTGCGCAGCGGGTCGAGGACGAGGAAGGTCTCGTCGGAGTCGACGTTGGCGTGCATGAGGTCGCCGACGCGTTCGTCGGCGGTGAGGAAGTAGTAGTAGCGCCGGTAGGTGGTGTTGGCGATGCGCTGCTGCTTGGCGCTGTCGGCGAAGTGCTGGACGCCGTGCCGGGTGCCCAGCCCGGCCCACTGGCCCAGGTGGTAGACGTCGACCTCGCCGGTGTGCCGGGTCATGGCCTCGGCGAAGCGGAAGATGTCGGAGCGGCCGGAGCGCAGGTACGCGAACCAGAGCCACAGGTCGGGCGAGAGCTCGGAGTTGTCCCAGGCGTAGCCGCCGATGTCGTACCGCCACTGGTGGCGCACGGTGTCGTAGGTGTGCATGATGTCGCCGTAGTCCCAGAAGCCGTACCAACGGCGCTGCTCCACCTGGTCCTTGTAGTAGGTGAAGAGGAAGTCGAGGTGGTCCTCGATCTTCGCCTTGGCGGCGGTGGAGCGGTCGGGCTCGGAGTAGAGGCCGGGGCCGAACACCCCCGCCTTGATGAGCTGCTTGGGCGGTGCGGCGAGCTGCGGCAGCACGCGGACGGCCTCGACCTGTTCGGCGAGGACGGAGGGGGCGGGCGTGGACTCGTTGGCCCAGAAGAGGAGTTCGGAGGTGCGGGCGATGCCGTACGGGGTGCCGAACTCGGGCTCGTAGTCCTCGTAGGTGATGTTGAGGCCTTCGAGCTGTTCGGCGAAGGTGTCCTGGCCCATGCCGTCGTGGTAGAAGCGCAGGTCCATGGGCTGCGCCTCGGGCGACCAGAGCCACAGGGTGACCTCGGCCTCATCGGTGTGGGCGTCGCGGATGTCGAGCTGGGCGGGGAACTTCTCCCAGAAGTCGCGCAGTCCGAAGGAGAGTCCGCCGCTGACGCCGCCGACGTAGCCGAACCCGGAGGCGCGCCCGCCGCCGCCGGCGCCGACCCAGCCGTAGCCCTTCTTGGTGCGCTTGCGCAGGGTGAAGCCGTCGGCGGAGAGCTGGGAGAGGGTGTAGTCGCCCCACTCGGGGATGTACTGGAGGCGGGTGGTGACGCGCTGGTCCCAGGTGGACGGGTCGGGCAGCTTCTCCCCCGCGTACTGGGCCGCCTGGACGGCGGCGCCGGGGTCGCGGCGCAGTCCGGTGATGCCCTTGACCGCCTCGCGGAGCAGACCGGTGCCCTCGCCGCCGATGCGGATGTGCCGGTCGTAGGACGCGTCACGCATCGGGACGGTGAAGCGGACCCCGATCCCGCGGATGAAGTCGCCGCTGGCCTTGCCGGGTTCCTGGGTGCCGTCGTAGGTGATGGTGTGCACCATGCGGAAGGACTCGGCGCCCGCGTAGAAGTAGAGGCGGATCGAGAACGGCAGCCAGCTCCGGTTGCCCTTGCGGTGCTTGCCGTCGATGCGGACGACCGCGCGGACCGGGCCGTCCTGTTCGACGGTGACGTCGGAGATCGCGCCGTCGAAGCGCTCGGTCCTGACCGCGCCCTGGTCCTCGTCCTCGACCTCGGGCTGGCGGATCAGGACGAGCTTGCCGTTCTTGGCGATCTCGGTGGAGCCGCGGGTGACGGACTTGATGAGGGTGGCGCCGGACTTGCCGATCCTCGCGGTGATGACGCCGGTCGACACGTCGATGGTGCCGCCGCTCTTGTCGACGGTGACCTTCTTCTCCGGTACGGCGGCGTCGCCCGCGCCCAGCGTCAGCTTTCCGTTGCCCGAACTGACCGAGTGGGCGGTCCACTTGAGGGAGCCGTCGGGCCAGTAGGCGATCGGCCAGGACTGCACGGGTACGGCCTTGCCGTCGGCGTCCGTGAGGGCGAAGGTCTGGTCCTCCTGGTAGACGCCCTTGGGCCAGGGCACGCCGAGCGTGGTACCGGGCGCGGCACCGAGCCCGCCGTCCTCCAGCCAGTCCAGGGTCACGGGATCGGCGCCGGCGGCCTCGGCGGCTCTCGGCGCGGCGACGGCCTCCTGGGTGCCCAGCGCCCAGCTGAACTGCGCGGCGGCTCCGGCGACGGCCGCCGCCTTGAGGATGGACCTGCGAGGGATGGGAGACATGAGTGGTCAGCCTTTCCTTCTCTACCGTGCAGACTGGACAGGGGCATGACAGGCAGAGGCGCGGCGCTCAGGGCGCCGGCCTCGGTCGGGGGACGCCGCGGGTCAGCGGCGCGCGTACCGCTCCTCCACGGCGACGGCCGCCGCGGCGACCGCGCCGAGGACGGGAACCGCCAGGGGGGCGACGAACCAGCCGGACAGGGCGGTGACGGCCAGCCCGGCGACGATCAGGAACGACCCGGCCGGGTCGAGGACGGTCCGGCGTCCGGCCGCCGCGAGCAGCGCCCGCCAGGACGCGCCCGGCGTCCAGACCGCCGCCGCCCGCAGGAGGGCGACGACACATCCGAACAGGGCGAACAGCCCGACGGCACCGACGAGCGGGCCGCCGGGGAGCCCGGCGCGCGCGGCCTGGACGTCCACGTACACGGCGGCGGCCACCGCCCATCCGGCGAGCCCGACGAGCCAGCCGCGGCGCAGCGCCGTACGGAAGTCCGCGACGAACTCCCGCCTGCCGCCGTCCACCTGCCCGGTCCGGCGCCGCAGGTGCCGGGCACCGGCGGCGAACGCGGCCGGGTAGGTGACCACGCCGAGCGAGGCCACCGCGATCCACACGCCGGTGAGCAGACACTCGGCGAAGACCGCGAACCGCTCACCGCCGAACACGGACGCCCTGCGGGCCTTCACACGTGCTTGCGCCATGGTCGTCCGCCTCACTTCAGTCCGGAGGTCGCCATACCGTCGATCAGATATCGCTGGAAGGCCATGAAGAAGGCGACGACCGGCACCAGCGCCACCAGCGACATCGCGATCATGCTGCCGTAGTTGGAGATGCCCTCCTGGTCGCGGAACATCATCAGCCCGAGCGACACCGTGTACTTGTCAGGGGTGTTGAGGTAGATCAACGGCCCCATGAAGTCGTTCCACGCGTTGATGAAGGTGAAGATCGCGCTGGTGATGAGCGCGGGCCGGCACAGCGGCAGCACGATCGACCAGTACGTCCTCAGGTGCCCGCAGCCGTCGAGCTTCGCCGCCTCGTCGAGCTCGCGCGGGAGCCCGCGCATGAACTGGACCATCAGGAAGACGAAGAACGCCTCCACCGCCAGGAACTTGCCGGCCACCAACGGCACGAGCGTGTCGACGAGTTCCAGCTTGCGGAACAGCACGTACTGCGGGATGAGCAGCACGTGGTACGGCAGCAGCAGCGTGCCGATCATCAGCGTGAACATCAGGTTCCGCCCGGCGAAGCGGATCTTGGCGAAGGCGTACGCGGTCAGCGAGCTGGACAGCACCACGCCGACTACGGCGAGACCCGCGTACAGCAGGGAGTTGGAGAAGAAGGTGCCGATGGAGATGCCGGAGATCCCGTCGGCGAGTCCGGAGAAGTTGTCCCAGACCGGCTTGGCGGGCAGCAGGTCGAGGCTGGCGATGATGTCCTTGCCGGGCTTGAACGCCGCGCCGACCACCCAGACCACCGGATAGAGGACGACGGCGAGCACGGCGAGCGCGCCCAGGTGCCAGACGATCGAGCCGGTGCGCCGCCGGTCGTTCGCGGTGCGCGCGACGGGGCTGGTGGCGGTGGTCACTTGGCGGCCTCCTCGTAGTGCACCCACTTCTTCTGCGACCAGAACAGGACCGCCGTGACCAGCGCCACCGCGACCACCAGCGTCCAGGCCATCGCGGAGGCGAAGCCCATCTGGGCCTCCTTGAAGCCCTTCTGGTACAGGTAGCAGGTGTAGACGAGCGTGGCGTCGGCGGGCCCGCACCGGGTGTCGGAGACGACATAGGCGGAGCCGAACACCTGGAACGCGTGGATGGACTCCAGCAGCACGTTGAAGAACAGCACCGGGGAGATCATCGGCAGCGTGATGTTCCAGAACCGGCGCAGCGGCCCGGCCCCGTCCACCTCGGCGGCCTCGTACAGCTCCCGGGGGACCTGCTTGAGCCCGGCCAGGAAGATGACCATCGGCGCGCCGAACTGCCAGATGCTCAGCGCCACCAGGGCGTACAGCACGTAGTCCGGGTTGCCGATCCAGCCGCCGACGTCGACACCGAAGATCTTCTGCGTACGGTCCACGACCGCGTCGTCCGAGAACAGCGCCCGCCACACGAAGCCGACGGAGACGCTGGCGCCGATCAGCGAGGGCATGTAGAACGCGGCCCGGTACCAGCCCTGTCCGCGCCGCTTCTGCGCGAGCAGCAGCGCGACACCGAGCGCGAGGAGCAGCTTCAGCGGGGTGGCCACGACGACGTACTTCAGGGTGACCTCGACCGACTTCTGCCAGCGGGGGTCCTGGAACATCGTCGTGAAGTTGTCCAGGCCCACCCACTGGGGCGGCGTGAACAGGTTGTAGCTGGTGAACGCGTAGTACAGCGACGCGATCATGGGCCCCGCCGTGAGCAGCACGAAGCCCGCGATCCACGGCGACATGAACAGATAGCCGGCGATGTTCTCGCGGCGCCGCCCGCGCCGCCCGGCGACAGGAGCGGCGGACCGCTTCTTCGCCGGGCGCGCGGGCGCTTCCTTGACGAGCGTCATGGTGGTACGTCCCCTCAGCCCGCGAACGCGGCCTTGGCCTCGCTGAACAGCGCCTTGGCGGCGTCGGCCGGCTTGGTCTTGCCCTGGGCGACCTCACCGCCGATGCGCAGGAACGCCGCCTCGATGACATCGGCGCCGGACGGGTGCGGGGTGATCTTGCCGAGCACGCCGGCCGCGGCGACCTCCTCCTCGTACGCCTTGACGCCCTTGTTGTTGTCGTCGGTCGGGACGAAGGCGTCGTACTGCTCGGTGGTGGAGAGGATGCCCCGGTCGTAGCCCATGATCTTGCCGACCTCGGGGTCGTGGACCATGAAGGAGATGAACTTGGCGGCCTCCGCCGGATGCTTGGTGCCGGAGAAGGCGCTGAGCATCAGCGAGCCGAGGTACTGGCCGGTCTGCTTGCCGTCGGTGGTGGGGATCGGCGCGAGGCCGTAGTCGGACTCCCCCTCGCCCTCGTAGCGGATGGAGAAGTTGTCCCAGGTGAACTCGGAGGCGGCGAGGCCCGCGGAGAGACCGGACTTGGGGTTGACCTGCTCGATCTTCTTCGGGTCGGCGACGAGCCCGGACTTGACGCGCTTGTAGCCGTCCGTCCACCACTGCGTCAGGTCGTCCTCGGTGAAGCCGAGATCGGAATCCGTGAAGAACGCCTTGCCGTTCTGACGGAGGTACAGGTCGTACAGGTACATGATGCCGAAGTAGCCGGTGTCACCGGAGATCTTCAGCTTGTCCTGGATGGTCTGGAGGGCGGCGAAGTACTCGTCCCAGGTCCAGCCGAACTTCGCCTCGACGCCCGCCTTCTCGAAGGCCTTGAGGTCGATGACCAGTGACATGGTGTTGGCGCCGACCGGAACGCCGAGCTGCTTGCCGTCGACCTGACCGTTCGCCAGAACACCGTTGCGGAAGTTGTCCAGGCTCAGATTCCCGGAGTCCGCCTGCGACTTGAGATCCAGCAGAACACCGCGCTTGTCGTACTTGCGGAGGAACCCGACCGCATTCTGGAAAACGTCCGGGGGATTACCGCCGGAAGCCTGCGTCTGGAACTTCTCCCAGAACGCTGCATAGTCAGTGAATTCCGGCTTGATCTTGATCTTCGGGTTCTTCTTCTCGAAGACCGCGATCGCCTTCTTCATGGCGATGGTCCGCGGCTCACCACCCCACCAGGCGTAACGGAGTGTCACCGTCCCGTCCCCGGAACCGCCGCTGTCACCACCGCACGCGGTGGTCGCCCCGAGCCCGAGCGTGGCCGCCGAAGCGCCGGCCACCTTCAGGATCGTCCGCCTCTCCACATTCCTGCTGGTTCCCATGATCGGGCCCTCCCCGCGACGTCGTCGTCGACTGCATGAATCGTTTCAAGTAAGCGCTTGCTGGCACAAGGTACGAAGGGGCTCGGGGTGCGTCAATGATTCGGACAGGAATTTCTTCGGACGCGACCGGACAGGTCGACGGTCCGCCGGAGGCACCGAGCCCGTACGGGTGGACGAAGCCGCAGGTGGGGCGGCTGGGGTCGATCGGTCGAACAGGATCTGCCGGGTCGGACCTGAATGCACCCCCGGCGGAAATCCGCCGGGGGTGGAGCGGAGGTGCGGGGGTGGTGGCCGGGGCTGGGGGGTGGTGGCGTGGCGAAGGGCGGCCGGGGCCGTGGGGTCGGATGCGGGGTGGCCGGCTCGGGGGCGGGGCGACCGGTGGGGGGCGGACGCTGGTGCGAGACCGGGGCAGCGGGCTCGGGGCTGGGACGGCTGGTTCGAGAGCGGGAGGACTGGTTCGGGGCCGGGCCACGGGAGGGAGGGAGCCGAGGCCGCGGGTGGATGGAGGCTCGACCACTGACGGGCGGAGCCGGAGGGGGCGGCAGGGGATGGGGGCTCTGAGCTGGGACTACGGAGGGCGAAGCCGCCGCCGCGAAGTCCCGCGAGGGGGCGCAGGGACCTCAGAACTTCAGGCGCCTCAGGACTTCAGACGCCTCAGGACTTCAGACGCCTCAGGGGCAGGGGTCGCGAGGTTCAGGTCCACGAGGGGGCAGGGGTCCCGAGGTTCAGGTCCACGGGGGAGGCAGGCCGCGAGGTTGTGCGGGTTCAGGGCCGGGCCCAAGGCCGCGAGGGGCGAAGCCCCGGGCTGTGGACGCTGCGTCGGGGCGGCCCGGACGGAGCGCCGGGGCCGGCGCGCAGAGGCACAACGGGGCCGCGGTGCCGGACCTGGATTACAGCGTTGGGCGGGGGGCCGCAGGGGCCGAGCTGGAGCGCAGGGGTTCGACGACGGGGCCGGGGAGGCGGAACCCGAGCACAGGGTCGGGCCGGGGGCCGCAGGGGCGGGGCTGGAGCGCGGGACGCGACGGGGTGCGCGAAGGCGGCCGAGCCGAAGGCCGGTCGGCGGGGGCGGCGGCACCGCGGCAGGGGCGGGTACGCCGACGGCCCGCCTGCGGTTTCGCAGGCGGGCCGTCGGATCCGGGTGGGCGATACTGGGTTCGAACCAGTGACCTCTTCGGTGTGAACGAAGCGCTCTCCCACTGAGCTAATCGCCCGGACGCAGGGAGAACATTACCCCATGTCAGGGGGCGCTCCGGTCACTGGTCCTCGATCTTCCAGGGCATCTCGAAGCCGAACTTGTAGAGGTAGACCCCGACGACCGCGGCGATGATCACCAGCCCGATCGACGTCAGGACGATGTTGCGCCGGCGGACCTTCGGGTCGAGCGCCTTCTGCGCCGCCTCCGTCACCTTGCGCTTGGTCCACCGCAGCACGAGCTGGGCCCAGACGAACTCGGTCGCCCAGATCGCCATGCCGCCGAAGATCACGACCCAGCCGGGGCCCGGCAGCGGCAGCATGATGATGCCCGCGACGACGACCGCGAGTCCGATGACGAAAACGCCCACCTGCCAGCTCAGATGCAGGGCCCGGCGGGCCTTGACGAAGGCCGGCGCCCTGGAGCCCAGCGGCTGTTCGTCCGTCGCGCCCTCGGCACCGGCCTGATCCGCCACGGCCACCTCGCCCGGCTTGTCACTCCCCGTATTCATACGGCCAAACTTTACCCGAGGGAAACCAGTCACCGGAATGGTCGTAGCGCCCGAACCGGTTCTCGGCCGGAAGAGTTACGTAAAGGCACGCAAAACACTCAGAGGGGTTTACAACGGCACCGTAGGTGGCATGTCGATTTCGCCGACGTGCGAATCCCCGAGCGCACACTGAGCGAAAGGCCCTGGCGCTTATGAACACCACGGTCAGCTGCGAGCTGCACCTGCGCCTCGTTGTGTCGAGCGAGTCCTCCCTGCCTGTCCCCGCAGGCCTGCGGTACGACACGGCCGACCCCTACGCCGTGCACGCCACCTTCCACACCGGAGCCGAGGAAACCGTCGAGTGGGTGTTCGCCCGCGACCTCCTCGCCGAGGGCCTGCATCGGCCCACCGGCACCGGCGACGTCCGTGTCTGGCCGTCCCGGAGCCACGGTCAGGGCGTCGTCTGCATCGCCCTGAGCTCCCCGGAGGGGGAAGCGCTGCTGGAGGCCCCGGCGCGTGCGCTGGAGTCCTTCCTGAAGCGGACGGACGCCGCCGTGCCCCCGGGCACGGAGCACCGCCACTTCGATCTGGATCAGGAGCTCTCGCACATCCTGGCGGAGAGCTAGGGCGAGGGCTCACGAAGCCGCCCGGCGCCGTCGACTCGGGGTGACGGCTCGGGCCTGTACAACCGAATAGCTGGACCCACCGGCGCCGTCGCCGCGGATTCTCGCGGGGCGGCGCCGGTGCGTGCGCTCCCACCCCGCCGCTCCCCCGCGGACCGCGCCCCGGGCAGTCCTGGCCCCGTGCCGCCCCCGCTCAGGCCCTACACCGTCCGCGCCGCCGCTGTCGCCGTGACGATGCCCGCATGTCCGGGCCCGGTACGAGCGGGCACGGAGCCACTACCATCGGCCAGCATCGGCGGGCGCCCGCCCGACCCCCCAGGCCAGGGAGCGAATCGTGCTGATCACCCATGACACCCGGTGTGCCCTTGATGCCGTGGTCGATCTGGTGAACACCGCACCGGAGGACGCCACGACCCCGGACGCGCTGCCGGATCTGGCCGCTCTCGAGGATTTCGTACGAAAGCACGAGATCAGTGATGTCGGAGTCCTGTCGGAGTTCGACCTGTCGGCGGTGCGCAAGATCCGCGGCCGGCTCGCCGCGATCTTCTCGGCACCGGACGCGCGGACCGCCGCAGGACTGATCAACGAACTGGTGGCCTCGGCGGGCACCACGCCCCGGCTCACCGATCACGACGGCTACGACTGGCATGTGCACTACTTCGCGCCCGGCGCGTCCATCGCCGACCACCTGGCCGCCGACTGCGGGATGGCGCTGGCCTTCTTCGTCGTCGCGGGCGAGCAGGAGCGGCTGCGGCGCTGCGAGGCCCCGGACTGCCGGCACGCCTTCGTCGACCTGTCCCGGAACCGGTCACGCCGTTACTGCGACAGCCGTACCTGCGGGAACCGCCTGCACGTGGCCGCCTACCGGGCCCGCCGCAAAGAGGCCGCGGGCTGAGACACGGGCGCCGGCGTCCGGCACGGACACCGGTGTCGTCGTGATACCCGGCGGGTGACGCCGGGTACCACGGGTACGGCTCAGAGCAGCAGCAGATCGTGCAGCGCAGCCATGAGCAGCAGACACCCGATCACCGCAAGGAAGATCATCAGCGGTGGCTGGGAAAGGGCGAAAAGGCACCCGCGCGGCTCGTCCTGAGGTGGCGCGGCGTCGCTCTGTGTCGTGTCCAGCATCTCGCGGGCGATGATGACGCAGTTCGGACCCCTCCGTTGACCAACACGCCCGGAAAAGAAGGGCTGTTCGCTGGATTCCGTGACGTAACGCCGTCGGATTTACGCCTGTGCGATCGAGCGACGGAACTGTGTCGTTTCAGTCCTCCGTGCGTCCGTCATATGCCCTGCTCGGCGCGGGTCCGTAGGCCGCACCCCCTGAGGGCGGGTTCATATGCCGTGCTTCTTGAGGATGGCCTCGATGTCGCTGAAGTCGTCGGCGCCCGCGGCGGGGGCCGTGTTCGCGGGCCGGGCCGCCGGGCGGGCCGAGGGGCCCAGCGAGGGCGCCGAGGCCGTGGGCGCGACGGCGTCGGGCCGGGCGGAGCGGGCCGCGGCCCTGCGCTCCTTGCGGGTGCCCCCGCGCCGGCGCTCCACCGCGCGGGTGGACGCGAAGAGCAGCCAGGACAGGCCGAGCACGCCGACCCCGGCCCAGGCCGTGATGCTGAACGCGGTGTCGCTCAGCCACTCCACGACTCCGGTCATCACCAGGCCGATCGGGATCAGCGAGTAGGCGGCGATCCGGGTCGCCGCGAGGAAGCGCTTTCGGTACGCGGTGACCGCGGCGATGCCCAGGCCGGCCGCGGAGACGGCGGAACAGACGGTCTCGGCAATCATCCGGTCCTCCAGGCAGGGCTCACTCGGGCGGGGCGGTTTCGTCCCTTCCATCCTGCACCGACGCCACCCCGGGATGCCACGGTCCGGCGGGACATCAGGGACATCTCCGGGTCGGCTCCTCCGGAGGTGCCGGTACCCGGCAGGGGCATCGGGGTCGATTGGGTCGGCAGGGGTCCGGCTGGGAGACTGTGACCATGAGTGACTCCTCCCCCGCCTCTCCCGTCTCTCCCGCCGCCCCCGTCGTCCTGGACGTCTGGTGCGAGCTCCAGTGTCCCGACTGCCGCAGCGCCCTGGACGACGTCCGGGCCCTGCGCGCGCGGTACGGCGACCGGCTGGAGCTGCGGCTGCGGCACTTCCCGCTGGAGAAGCACAAGCACGCCTTTGCCGCAGCGCAGGCCGCCGAGGAGGCCCTGGAGCAGGGCAAGGGCTGGGAGTACGTCGAGGCGGTGCTCGGCCGGGTCGGGGACCTGGACCGTGAGGGCGAACCCCTCCTGGTCGCGATCGCCGGTGAATTGGGTCTGGACGCCGAGGAGTTCGACACCGCGCTGATCGACGGCCGGCACATCCTGATCGTCGACGCCGACCAGGCCGAGGGCAAGGCGATCGGCGTGACCGGCACCCCGACCTATGTCATCGGCGGCGAGCGGCTCGACGGCGGCAAGAGCCAGGAGGGACTGCGCGAGCGCGTCGAGGAGATCGCGGACCGGCTGCTGGCGGAGCGGGACGCCTGACGGCGCCCGTCGCCGTCACAGCAGCGCCTTGCGGAAGACGTACCGCGTCGTCTCGTAGCCGAGTGACTCGTACAGCCGCTCGGCCGGCGGGTTGTCCGCGAACACGTTGAGCCCCAGGGCGTGTTGGCCCATGCCGTGCGCCTGGGTCTCCGCCAGGAGCATGAGCGTGCGGCCGTGTCCGCGGCCCCGGTGCGCCGCGTCGACCTCGACGTCGTAGACGAACGGCAGACCGTCGCGCAGCGCGAGCCACAGGGTGCCCACGCGGGTGCCGTCCTGCTCCAGGACGCTGAACCAGGTGTCGGCCGAGGCGAGGCCCTGCGGGAGGAGCACCTCGTGGTCGCGGCGCGACTTCGCGCGGGCGGCTTCCTCGGGTACGCCCCGGGCGATCCAGTCGCGCGCGTAGCGGTCCGTCTCGTGCGCCTGCCAGGCGTCGAACTCGGCCTGGGTCATCGGCCGGCCGCGGCTGCCCTCCGGCAGGGCGGGCGGGGTGTCGCCGAGGCGTTTCGCCATGCCGCGGTTGCGCAGCACGTAGCCGACCGCCGCGACCAGCCGCAGCGCGGCCTCGGCCGTCCCCGGCAGGGCGATCTGGATCTCCTGGCAGCCCCAGCCCCGCGCGATCTCCTCGGCGGCGAGCGCGGCGACGGTGCCCCGGCCGCGCCTGCGGTCGGGTTCCTCGATCCGCAGGTCGTCGACGGAGGCGACCGAGTCGCCGAACCCGGGCACCGTGGCGAGGTGTACCGCGCCGACGGGACGGCTGTTCACGCACACCTGGTAGTGGCGTGAACGCGTACCGTCGGCGTGGCGCTGGAGCGGCTCGGTCGGCCGCAGGGTCGTGGTCATCACGGGAGTTCTACCCGCCCGGGCAACCTGAGTCAGCCCGTTTTTTTCCCCGCTCCCCCGGGCCCGAGCGGCTCAGGGGTCCAGGTCGTCCGCGGCGCGCTCCGCGAAGACGCGCACGGCCTTGGCGGTCACCGGGCCGGGTCCACCGGGCAGTTCACGGTCGTCGACCCGGTGCACGGCCTGGACGTCGCGCAGCGTGGAGGTGAGGAAGACCTCCTCGGCCCGTTCCAGGACGTCCAGCGGCAGGTCGGTCTCGCGCGCGCCGGTCCACTCGACGGCCAGCGCGCGCGTGATGCCCGCGAGGCAGCCGGAGGCGACGGGCGGGGTGTGGATCTCGCCGTCCAGGACCACGAACACGTTCGAGCCGGTGCCCTCGCAGAGCTGCCCGACCGTGTTGGCGAACAGCGCCTCGGACGCGCCCCGCTCGTGCGCGCGGGCGAGGGCGACGACGTTCTCGGCGTACGAGGTGGTCTTCAGGCCCGCGAGGGCGCCGCGCTCGTTGCGCGTCCAGGGGACGGTGATGGTGGCCGTGGAGTCGGGGCGCCGGGTGGTCTCGCCGAGGGCGATGACCAGGGTCGGGCCGTGTTCTCCGCGGTCGGAGCCGAGCGGGCCGTGGCCGCCGGTGTAGGTGATGCGCAGCCGCCCCAGCGGCATGGGATTGGCCTCCAGGACGGCGGCGCAGCCGCGGCGCACCTCGTCCAGGTCGGGGTCGGGCAGCCCGAGGCCGCGCGCGGAGCGGGTCAGCCGGTCGAGGTGCCGGGTGAGCGCGAACGGACGGCCCTCGACCGCCTTCACCGTCTCGAAGATGCCGTCGCCCACGGTCAGTCCGTGGTCGAAGACGGAGACACGGGCGGAGTCGGTGTCCGTGAGCCCACCGTCGAGCCAAAGCTTCACTGGTCTCTTCCTCGCAAGTCTGCGCCGGGGCGCCGTGTCGGCCGCGGCTCCGACGGTCGTCCTCCGGGCCGTGCGGCGTGGTCAGGCGCCCTCTTCACTCACCTCGTACGTCCCCGACGCTACCGCGAGCAGCCGGGACGCCTTCAGCTCGGTCTCCCGCCACTCCCCCTCGGGGTCGGAACCCCAGGTGATGCCCGCGCCGGTGCCGAAGCGCAGCTCGCCCGCGTCCCGGTCGATCCAGAAGGTGCGGATGCCGACGGCCAGCTCGCCGGTCCCGCGGTCGGCGTCGACCCAGCCGACACCGCCGCAGTAGGGGCCGCGGGGTGCCGTCTCCAGCGCTTCGATGATCCGCAGGGCGCTGGACTTCGGGGCGCCGGTGACCGAGCCGGGCGGGAAGGCCGCGTCGAGCAGCTCCGGCCAGCCGGCGCCGGCGCGCAGCTCGCCGCGCACGGTCGAGACGAGGTGGACCAGGCCCGGGTGCTTCTCCACGGCGCACAGGTCGGGGACGGTGACACTGCCGGTGGCGCAGACCCGCCCGATGTCGTTGCGGACGAGGTCCACGATCATGACGTTCTCGGCGTAGTCCTTCTCCAGGAGGTCCGCCTCGGTGCGCCCGGTGCCCTTGATCGGACCGGACTCGACGGTCCGCCCGTCCCGGCGCAGGAACAGCTCGGGTGAGGCGGTGGCGATCTCCACGCCCTGTGCCGGCAGCCGGATCGTGCCGGCGTAGGGGGCGGGGTTGCCGCGGGCCAGCAGCGCCGTCAGCGCGTCCACGTCGGCGTCGGGGGCGACCGGTGCGCTCAGGACCCGGCAGAGGTTCGCCTGATAGACCTCGCCCGCGGCTATGTGCTCCCGGATGCGCCGGACGCCCGCGGTGTACCCGGCGCGGTCCAGGGACGTCGTCCAGTCCGCGGGGGCCGGTCCGCGCCACTGCCCCGGCACGGGGGCGGGCACGGGCTCCTCCCGTACGTCCTGGAAGCGGGCGCAGGTCAGACGGCCCTCGAAGTCGGCGGCGACGGCCCAGTGGCCGGTGGAGTCCAGGGCCGCCGGGTCGGTCGTCACGTCGAGGAGTCCGGTGGCCACACGGTGGCCGAACCGGGCGAGAGGAGGGAGGTCGTGCACGCGGTCGAGTCTAGGGCGGGTGTCGGACAGGTGACCTGGTCATGTCCCCCGGGGGAGGCCGGCGGGGTCCACGAGGGAGCGCAGGGCAGCACGCTGCACAAACGCGTTTTTGTACTGGCCCAGGAATCCGCTAGAGTTCAACACGTCGCCGAGACGCGCAAGCGGAACGGAATGACAGGCGAACGTAGCTCAGTTGGTAGAGCGCAACCTTGCCAAGGTTGAGGTCGCGAGTTCGAACCTCGTCGTTCGCTCGAAAGAGCAAGGGGATCTTCCCGAACCCCTACACTCCTGGTGGAGTGGCCGAGAGGCGAGGCAACGGCCTGCAAAGCCGTCTACACGGGTTCAAATCCCGTCTCCACCTCCAAGGACGATTAGCTCAGCGGGAGAGCGCTTCCCTGACACGGAAGAGGTCACTGGTTCAATCCCAGTATCGTCCACTGGAGCCTCAGGGCTTCGACCCGCGCGATTAGCTCAGCGGGAGAGCGCTTCCCTGACACGGAAGAGGTCACTGGTTCAATCCCAGTATCGCGCACGCAAGATCCACGACCCCGGTCGTGATCCCGCGGACGATTAGCTCAGCGGGAGAGCGCTTCCCTGACACGGAAGAGGTCACTGGTTCAATCCCAGTATCGTCCACACACCGAAGCCCCCGGCCATCTGGTCGGGGGCTTCTTCGTGTCTCGGCGTCGCCGTGCGTCAGCTGGAGAAGAGCATGTGGCCGAAGCTCTTGTGCCGCTTGTGGCCGTAGTGGCCGCCGCCGTGGTGACCGCCGTGCGGGGCGCCCCAGGCGGGAGCCGCCGGGTAGGCCTGCGGGGCGCCCGGGGGCGGCGGGGCGGGCTGGGTCCACTGCGACTCCACCCGGGTCAGCGCCTCCAGCTCGCCGTAGTCGAGGAAGATCCCCCGGCAGTTGCTGCACTGCTCGATCTGGACGCCGTTGCGGTTGTAGGTGTGCATGGGCGCATGGCACTTAGGACACTGCATGCTCGGCTCAACTCCTCGCCGGTAGGTCCTGCTTCACGTTTCGCCAGGACAGACTCTGTCCGGCCGCGGTCGGTTGCACCCTACTTGGATGATTCGTACGTCAACTCGGGCGGGACGGGGGTCATTCGCGCGCAGGCGTCGACGAGGGCCCGCTCGACCTCGTCCAGCGCGTGTCCCGCCGCCTCGGCCTTGACGATCGCCCTCGCCGCCGTCTGCACCGTCAGGGCGCGGGCCGCGACGTCCAGGGCGGGCCAGGGGTCACCGTGCGGTGGGACGGCCGGACCGCCCGCGGCCCGGTAGGCGTCCAGGAAACGGGTCCACTCGTCGGGCGGGAGGAGGCCGCAGGCGAACCAGGCGGCCGGGCGGGCCAGGTCCCAGGCGGGGGTGCCGGTGCCGAGGTCGTCGACGTCGATGAGGAGCCACGGGCCGTCGGGGGCGGGGTGGCGGACCAGCTGGCCGAGGTGGAGGTCGCCGTGGCACAGGGTGCGGGGGCCGCCGTCGCCCCGGCCGTCCGGCATGGGGGCCTCGGCGCGGGCCCAGGCGGGGAGGGCGGACCAGGCTGTGAGGACGGGGTGGTCCCGGCTGTCCTCGGCGCCGAGGAGCGCCCTCAGCGCCGTGACCGCCTGGGCCGCCTTGGCCGGGCCTCTCATCGGGGGCAGGGGCCGGGTGGTGGGCGGGGGTGTGCGGTGGAGGCGGGCGAGGAGCGTGCCTGCCTCCTCCCAGGGGGCCGCGTCCGGGTCGTCGGGGTCCACGGGGGTGCCGTAGGGCCAGAAGGTGGCGAGGCGGCCGTGGAGGGTGACCGGGGTCGGGGCGAGTGGGGGGAGGAGGATGCCGGGGAGGTGGGCGGCGACGGCGAGGCGGGTGGTGAGCGCGGCGGGGTCGGTGCCGGGGGCATGGGCCTTGGCGACGGTGTCCTCGTGGCGGACGACCGTCGCGTCGGGGCGGTCGGCGAGGGTGGCGGTCGCTCCGCAGGGGCAGGGGGGCAGCGTGGTCGCGTGGGCCCTGGCCCGGGCCCTGGTGCTGAGCTCGGCGAGCAAGGGGGTGGCGGGTGTCACGGGGCTCCCTCGGCGTGTGCGGGGTGGTGTCTGGTCGCGAGGGTACGGGGGCTCCGCCGGGGGGGGAGGGTGGCGCGGGGCGGGGTGGGGGCGCTTGCCGCCGCGGGGAGGGTGCCGCCGCGCCCACCCGTGCCGCCCCAGCGGCACGACTGCCCGCAGCTGGGGAGGAGGATCGGGCGAGGCAGCTGGCCGCAGCCAGGGAAGAAGCTCGGGCAGGGCGACTGGCCGCAGCTAGCGAGGAGGCTCGGGCGGCACGACTGCTCGCAGCTGAGGAGGAAGCCCGGGCGAGGCAGCTGGCCGCAGCCAGGGAAGAAGCTCAGGCGGGGCTGCTGGCCACAGCCAAGGAGGAAGCCCGGGCAGGACGGCTGGCCGCAGCCAGCGAGGAGGCTCGGGCGGCACGACTGCCCGCAGTTGGGGAGGAAGCCCGGGCGAGGCGGCTGGGCGCAGTCGGGGAAGAGGCTCGGGCAGGGCGGCTGGGCGCAGTAGGGGAAGAGGCTCAGGTGGGGCTGACAGTCGCAGGCAGGGAGGAAGCCCGGACGAGGCCGCCGGCCGCAGGCAGGGAAGTGGCCTAGGCGGGGCTGCTGGTCGCAGGCGTGGGGGAAAAGCAATGCCGGCGTAGCTCCCCAGCTACGCCGGCATTTTTGCCGTCCGCCGCACCCCCGTCCCCACGGGGTTTCATGGGTGGGATGTCCCCGCCCGGACCGCTCTTCCGGGCCTGGGGTCGCCGCTCAGCGCCCCAGCATCACTCCCACGGACGACGCCTGTGTGGCCACTGTCTCCCAACCGTCGAAGACGAGGAGGAGCAGTGCCGCCAGGGGAAGGGCCATCAGCGTCGCCACCAAGGGGTGGCGCCGGCCCTGTCGGCGGGGGCGCACCGCCGTGCGCTCGGATGTGCGGAGCTGTGTCCGCGGTGCCGTCAGAGCCATGGTCCCTCTCCTGACCGTCTCAGTTGTCGTTTGGCAGCGGCGGATGTCTGACCTCGGGGGACGAGTGCTGCATCCGCCGCTTGACCTCAAATCTAGGCTCGTGGCGCCTCTCGCACGTCATGCCCTCGTACCGATTGGCGGGCCTCCCGGAGGATGAGCCGTCCGGTGCGGTCTACTCCCCTGGGTGGAGACGGGAACACAGGTCTCCGGGTCTTCCCGGAGGGGGTGCCCGCTCTGCCCTGGTTTCCGCTAGCCGTTCTCCGCGCTGTTCGTCGCGCTCTTCGTCGCGCTCTTCTCCGAGCTGTCCTCTCGTGGGACCGGCTGCTCGACCAGGGCCAGGACCCTGGTCGCCATGAAGCGGGCGGTGCGCACGACGGATCCGCTCCGCGTGACTTCGCTCACTTCCACGACACCTCGGCGTACCGCCGTCTCCACCCGGCGGCCCGCCCTGCTGGCCACGACCTCGTAGGTGCGTGTCGTGTCCCCGGCATCCACGACTATCTCCACACGGTCACCCTTCACGGGTCCAATCCCCCTTCCGTGGCGGGCAGTTAGATCCGGCCCTCCACCGAACCCGCCCTGCCCGGAACTTCCCTGACCACCCCTCAATTCTCCCACCCGGCACTGACAATCCGTCGGGACGAGAGGGCGCGGCCTCTGCGCGCGGGCGGCCGTGGAAACGTAAGCTGTCGCTCGTCACACGGACCGGGCAGCGGGGATGAACATGGCGATGATGCGCCTGAGGCGCGAGGACCCGCGTGTCGTCGGCTCGTTCAGGCTTCACCGACGGCTCGGCGCGGGCGGGATGGGTGTCGTCTACCTGGGCTCCGACAAGAAGGGACAGCGGGTCGCGCTGAAGGTGATCCGGCCCGATCTGGCGGAGGACCAGGAGTTCCGGTCGCGGTTCGCACGTGAGGTCTCGGCCGCGCGGCGCATCCGCGGAGGCTGCACGGCACGGCTCGTCGCCGCCGATCTCGACGCCGAACGGCCCTGGTTCGCCACCCAGTACGTGCCCGGCCCTTCGCTGCACGACAGGGTCGCCGACGAGGGGTCCCTGGTGGCCGCCGAGGTCGCCGCGATCGGGGCCGCCCTCTCCGAGGGGCTGGTCGCGGTCCACGAGGCCGGGGTCGTGCACCGGGATCTCAAGCCGTCCAACATCCTGCTGTCCCCCAAGGGGCCGCGGATCATCGACTTCGGTATCGCCTGGGCGACCGGCGCCTCGACGCTGACGCATGTCGGCACCGCCGTCGGCTCCCCCGGCTTCCTCGCCCCCGAGCAGGTGCGCGGGGCCATGGTGACGCCGGCGACGGACGTGTTCTCGCTGGGGGCGACGCTGGCGTACGCCTCGACCGGTGACTCGCCCTTCGGGCACGGCAGTTCCGAGGTGATGCTGTACCGCGTGGTGCACGAGGAGGCGCATCTCCAGGGCGTGCCCGACGCGCTCGCCCCCCTCGTACAGGCCTGTCTGGCGAAGGACCCCGAGGAGCGGCCGAGCACGCTCCAGCTGTCGCTCAGGCTGAAGGAGATCGCCGCGCGGGAGGCGCAGGGGCTCGCCGATGTGCGTCCGCCCGGGCCGCGGACCGCCGAGGCGGACCGTCCCTCGGGGCGGCTGACCGAGAGCTATCCCGACCAGCAGCGCGTCCAGCGGCGGCCACCACAGCAGCCGGGTCCCACGCAGCGCACCCCCGCCCCGCGCGGCGGGCCCGCTCCCTCCCGGGGCGGGGTTCCGTCCCGGGGCGGTGTGCCGTCGCGAGGCGGCGCGCGGCCGACGCCTTCCACGCGCGGGAACTCGACCCGCTCCGGGAGCCGTCCCGCACCGCGCAGCGGCACCGGTCGTCCGGGGCCCCGGACGACCGGGACGGGACGCCGGCCCGCCAATCCGCGGCTGCTGCGGCAGCGGCTGTTCGTGTTCGTCGTGGTCACGCTGCTCGTGGCGCTGGCGATCGCCGCGGCACAGGGGTGCCAGGGGCCCTCGCGCGGGCTCGGCGGGGACGACCGGCCGGTCGTACGGCAGGAGCGGGTGCACGACCATGTGCGGGTGCTCCCGCCCTCCGGCGAGCAGGGCTTCTAGGGGGTCACAGGTCCGGGCGGCCCGTCGCCACCGCGTAGAAGGCGACCGCCGCCGCCGCGCCGACGTTGAGCGAGTCGACGCCGTGGGCCATCGGGATGCGGACCCATTCGTCGGCGGCGACCAGGGCCTGCGTGGAGAGGCCGTCGCCCTCGGCGCCGAGCATGAGCGCGACCCGGTCCATGCGGTGGGGCGCGGCCTCGTCGAGGGTCTTGGCCTTCTCGTCCGGGGTGAGGGCGAGAAGGGTGAAGCCGGCCTCGCGGACCGACTCCAGGCCCTTGGGCCAGGTCTCCAGGCGGGCATAGGGGACGGAGAAGACGGCGCCCATCGAGACCTTCACGCTGCGGCGGTAGAGCGGGTCGGCGCAGTCCGGGGAGAGCAGGACCGCGTCCATGCCGAGCGCGGCGGCGCTGCGGAAGATCGCGCCGATGTTCGTGTGGTCGTTGACGGACTCCATGACCACGACCCTGCGGGTGGTCTGGAGCAGTTCGGTCGCCGTGGGCAGGGGTTTGCGCTGCATGGAGGCGAGGGCGCCGCGGTGCACGTGGTAGCCCGTGACCCGTTCGGCGAGTTCGGGGCTCACCGCGTAGACGGGGGCGGGGAGTTCGTCGATGACGTCGCGCATGACGTCGACCCACTTCGCGGACAGGAGCATCGAACGCATCTCGTATCCGGCGTCCTTGGCCCGTCTGATGACCTTCTCGCCCTCGGCGATGAAGAGCCCCTCGGCGGGTTCTCGTTTGCGGCGCAGTTCGACGTCGGTCAGGCCTGTGTAGTCGCGCAGGCGGGGGTCGTCCGGATCCTCGACGGTGATGAGATCGGCCACAGGGTGATACTGCCTTGTCCTGGGTGCGGTGCCAACGGCTCGGTACGGGTTGTGTTACCTGCGGTTACGCGGACTGCTCCGGTCCGACGGCCACGGCGGCCTCCGGACCCGGGGCCGCGGAGGGCTTCGGCCCCACGGTCACCACCTCACCGATGACGATGACGGCCGGGGACTTCACGTCCTCGGCGACGACCGTCGCGGCGACCGTCGCGAGGGTCGCGTCGACGCGGCGCTGGGCGGCCATGGTGCCCTCCTGGACGAGGGCGACCGGGGTGTCCGGGGACTTGCCGTGGGCGACGAGGGTCTCGGCGACCTTCCCGATCGTGCCCACCCCCATCAGGATCACGAGGGTGCCGGTCAGCTTGGCGAGCGAGGGCCAGTCGACCAGGGAGCGCTCGTCGTCGGGGGCTATGTGGCCGCTGACCACGGTGAACTCATGGGCGACACCCCGGTGGGTGACCGGGATGCCGGCGGCGCCGGGGACCGAGATGGAACTGGAGATGCCGGGGACGACCGTGCACGGGATGCCGGCCTCCGCGAGCGCGTTGACCTCCTCCATGCCCCGGCCGTAGACGAAGGGGTCGCCGCCCTTGAGCCGGACCACCGACTTGCCCTGCCTGGCGTGCTCGATCAGCGCCTCGTTGATCGCCTCCTGGGCCATGAAACGGCCGTACGGCAGTTTCGCCGCGTCGATGACCTCGACGCTGGAGGGCAGCTCGGCGAGCAGGTCGCGCGGGCCGAGGTGGTCGGTGATGACGACGTCGGCCTCGGCGAGGAGGCGACGGCCGCGCACGGTGATCAGGTCGGGGTCGCCGGGACCGCCGCCGACCAGGGCCACCCCGGCGGTGCGGGTGCGGTGGTGCGGGGCGACGAGGCTGCCGTCGCGCAGGCCCTCGACCACGGCGTCGCGGATGGCGGCGGTGTGGCGCGGGTCGCGTCCGCGCGCGTCGGTCGTCAGGACGGCGATCGTGACGCCCTCGCTGTGGCCGGTGGCCGGGGTCCAGGCGGTGGCCCGGTCGGCGTCGTCGGAGCGCACGCACCAGACGCGGTGCCGTTCGGCCTCGGCGGAGGCCCGCGTGTTGGCGTCCTTGTCGCTCGTGGCGATGAGCGCGTACCAGGCCTCGGCGAGGTCGCCCTCCTCGTACGGCCGACGGAGCCAGGTCAGCTCGCCCGCGTCCACCATCGCCTCGACCGACGGGGTCACCTCGGGCGACACCAGGAGGATGTCGGCGCCCGCCGCGACGAGGGCCGGGAGGCGGCGCTGCGCGACCTGACCGCCGCCCAGGACGACCACCTTGCGGCCGGTGAGGCGGAGGCCTACGGGGTAGGCGGGGTTTTCGGCCATGAGGTGCGGCTCCTCGTACAGGCGATGCGATGGGCGCTACGGCTCTGGAGCTGCCCTGACGTGCGGATTTTAGCCATGTGGGGTTCCGGACGCGTTTCAGCGTACGGCGGGGGCGGGGCGGGCGCGACGGAGCACCCTCCCCACCCCCTCACCGGTCTACTTCTCGGTGACGCCCGCGGAGTCGAACGTCGCGACCTCGTGCATGGCACGGGCCGTGCTCTGCACCATCGGCAGGGCGAGCAGCGCGCCCGTGCCCTCGCCGAGACGCAGGTCGAGGTCGACCAGGGGGCGCAGACCCAGCTTGTTGAGCGCGGCGACATGGCCGGGCTCGGCGCTGCGGTGGCCCGCGATGCAGGCCGCGAGGACCTCGGGGGCGATCGCGCGGGCCACCAGGGCGGCGGCGCCCGCGCTCACGCCGTCCAGGATGACCGGCGTGCGCAGGGAGGCGCCGCCGAGCAGCAGTCCGACGAGCGCCGCGTGCTCGAAGCCGCCGACCGCGGCGAGGACGCCGATGGGGTCGGCGGGGTCGGGCTGGTGCTGCTCCAGGGCTCGGCGCACGACCTCGGTCTTGCGGGCGAGGGTCTCGTCGTTGATGCCGGTGCCGCGGCCCGTCACCTCGGACGGGTCGGCGCCGGTGAAGACGGAGATCAGGGCCGCCGACGCGGTGGTGTTGGCGATGCCCATCTCGCCGGTCAGCAGCGCCTTGTTGCCCGCCGCGACCAGGTCACGGGCGGTCTCGATGCCGACCTCGATGGCCTGCTTGGCCTCCTCGCGGGTCATCGCGGCGCCGGTGGTCATGTCGGAGGTGCCCGCGCGGACCTTGCGGGGCAGCAGGCCGGGGGTGGCCGGGAGATCGGCGGCCACGCCCACGTCGATGACGCAGACCTCGGCGCCGACCTGGCCGGCGAAGGCGTTGCAGACCGCGCCGCCGCCGAGGAAGTTGGCGACCATCTGGGCCGTCACCTCCTGCGGCCAGGGGGTGACGCCCTGGGCGTGCACACCGTGGTCGCCGGCGAAGATCGCGACGGCCGCGGGCTCCGGGATGGGCGGCGGGCACTGCCGGGACAGCCCGGACAGCTGCGCGGAGATGATCTCCAGCATGCCGAGCGCGCCGGCCGGTTTCGTCATCCGCTTCTGCCGCTCCCAGGCCTCGCCGAGCGCCTTGGCGTCCAGCGGGCGGATCTGGGCGACGGTCTCGGCGAGCAGGTCGTGCGGCTCCTCGCCGGGCAGGGCGCGGCGGCCGTACGTCTCCTCGTGCACGACCCAGGACAGCGGGCGGCGCTTGGACCAGCCGGCCTGCATCAGCTCGGGCTCGTCGGGGAACTCGTCGACGTACCCGACGCACAGGTAGGCGATGACTTCGAGGTGCTCGGGCAGGCCGAGGGCGCGGACCATCTCGCGCTCGTCGAAGAAGCTGACCCAGCCGACGCCGAGGCCCTCGGCGCGGGCGGCGAGCCAGAGGTTCTCGACCGCGAGCGCGGCGGAGTACGGCGCCATCTGCGGCTGGGTGTGACGGCCGAGGGTGTGCCGGCCGCCACGGGTCGGGTCGGCGGTGACGACGATGTTGACCGGGGTGTCGAGGATGGCCTCGATCTTCAGTTCCTTGAACTGCTTCGCCCGGCCCTTGGGCAGCGACTTGGCGTACGCGTCGCGCTGGCGCTCGGCCAGTTCGTGCATCCGGCGCCGGGTCTCGCCGGAGCGGATGACGACGAAGTCCCAGGGCTGCGAGTGGCCGACGGACGGGGCGGTGTGCGCCGCCTCCAGGACGCGGAGCAGGACCTCGTGCGGGATCGGGTCGGCGCGGAAGCCGTTGCGGATGTCGCGGCGCTCCCGCATCACCTTGAGCACGGCCTCGCGCTCGGCGTCGTCGTAGGCGGGGGCGGCCGGTCCGGTGGACCGTCGTGCCCCTTCCACCGCGGCCGTGCCTTCTTCGCCGTCCTCCTGGTCGGCGGCCCGGGTGTCCAGGTCGTCGGCGTGCTGGACGAGTCCGGGGTCGCCCTCGCGCGGCGCCGGGACCGCGAGGGGCGCCTCGTAGGCGGTCCCCGGCAGGACGATCGGCTGCTCCGGGGTCGGGGCGAGGTGCGGGGCCGTGGGCACCATGCCGTCCACCGGGACGAACTGGCCGACGGCGGCGGGCTCGGCGGCGCCCGGCACCGGGGTGCCCTGCGGGGGCGTGTCCATGAACAGGACCTGGGGGCCGGTGGGACCGGTGGGTTCGGCGAGCACGGGCTGGGGCACGAAGGGCTCCGGGGCAGGCAGGGGCGCCTGCGCGTCCGCCTGTACGTCCGCCTGCGGGTGCGCGAGGAGCACCGGCTGCGGCTCCGACGCCGGGGCCAGGGCCTGCTCGGCGAGGAACGGGGCGGCGGGCTGGAGGTCCTCGCCGTGTGCGGGGAGCGGAGGCAGGAGGGGCTGTGCCGCCTCCGGGAAGACGGGGGCCGGGGCCTCGGGGTGCGCGACCGGTACGGCCTGCTCCGGGAGGTGCTCGGGGGTCTCCGGTTCGACGTTCACGGGCTCCACGTCCACGGGCTCGGGGATCACCGGCTGGGGCTGCGGCGGCTCGGGCTGCTGCTCGGCCTCGGCGACGGCCTCGGGAACGACCGGCTCGACGGCGAGCGGCTGTGGCTGCGGCTCGGGCTCGGGAGCGATCACGCCGGAAGCGGTGGCCTCAGGAGCGAGCGGGGCGTCGAGCTGCTGGGCGGGCTCGGGAGCCTGCACGGGGTCGACGGCCTGGACGGGCTCCGGGATCTCGGCGGGCTCGGGGAACTGCGCCGGTTCCGGCACCTGGACGGCTTCCGGGATCTGCGCGGCTTCGGGAACCTGCATGGCTTCGGGGAGCTGTACGGCCTCCGGGACCTCCACGGCCTCGGGGCCCTGCTCCGGCTCGACCGCCTGCGTCGGCTCGACGGCCTGCACGGGCTCCGCGACCTGACCCGGCTCCGCGACCGACCCCGGCTCGACGACCTGCCCGGGTTCCTGAACCTCTACCGGCTCCTGGAACGCTCCCGGCGCCTGGACCGGCCCGGGCTCGGCCACCTGCTGGACCTCGGGGATCTCCGCGGCGACCGGCTCAGGCGCGGCCTCCGGGAACGGGGCGGGCTGTCCTGCGTCCGGGCCGCCGGGAACGCCTGCGGGCACGTCCACGGGAGAGGCGTCGGGGATCTGGACGGCCTCGGGTGCGGGGGCCTCGACGACAGCGGGGGCCGGCTCCTCGACGGGGCCGGGTTCCTGGGTCGCCTCCGCGACGGGGACCGGTACCGCGACGGGCTCCTCGCCCTGCTCGCCGTACCCGGCCTCCGAGGTCAGACGGGCGACGGCGGCCTGGGCGGGGTCCACGGGCTCGGCACCGGGGACAACCGTTTCGGCTGCCGGGGCGGGCACCGGCGCGGGTGCGGGGGCGGGTGCGGCCATCGGTGCGGGGGCGCCCCACGGCGCGGCACCCTGGGGCGCCATCTCGCGCAGGGGCTGCGGGACGTCGAGGTACTCGGGCCCCGTGGTCGGCGGTCCCATCTGGCGGACCGGCATGCCCGCGGGGCCCCGGTCGGCGAGGGAGCGGACCGGGCTGGCGGAGGCGTCGGGGGTCGGCGGACCGAGGTGCAGGGGCCGGCGGGGCGTGATCGGCGGGATCGGCAGCGACGGGGCCGCGACGGGCGCGGGGGCCGGGTCCGGCAGCCGGACGCCGCCGAGGTCCACGGAGCCGCTGTCACGGCCGGCCGTCTCGTGCGGGCCGGGCTCGTGCGCCTGCTCGGCGTAGGCCGCGGACTCGGCGTACGGGTCCTGGACGGGCTCCGCGTACTGCGCGTGCATGGTCTCGACGACCGGCTCGGGCGCGGGCGGGGCCACCTCGTTGCCCCAGGCGCCCTGGGCACCGGGGAGCAGGAGGTCTTCGTCCTCGACGGTGGTCTCGGAGAGGTAGGTGTACGCACCGTGCGCCGCGGGGACGCCCGGCTGCTCCACCATGCCTGCGCTCTCCGGCAGCCCCTCGCCCGGGATCTGGCCGGTGTCGGTCATGCGTACCCCTCGCCCATCGGTTTAGTGCTTCTACGACCTCACCGGGGACGGCGCACCGACCGCCCCCGCAGTGAAGAACGAGCGTGCGCGCCCAGCGGCACGAACGGCCTGCCCGGAAAAGACGACAAAGCCATTAACTGGCATTGTCCCGGCCGTCCGGCCCTCGCGACACCTTGATCCGCGACAGCCCGCTGTGGACTGCGCCACGTTGCGCGTCCTCCGGTTCCTGCCGTACCACACCCACCCCAAAACGGGCGCGTTTTCCGGACATTGACGAACGAAAGGCCGGGCGACCCAGTGCGGTACAACAGTCCTCCAGCCTACCGCGCGCGGTACGACAACCGGATCACGGGGACACCGGTCCGGGTCATTGCGGGCGGTCCGGGAGGACGGCGCTGAGCAGGAACGCTACGCTCCGCTCCCGCTCCGTCCAGGCCCGCGTGTCGAGTTCGACGGACTGGAGGAGCGCGCACTCGACGAGGTAGCCGTGTTCGGTCAGCTCGCGGCCGAGGAGTTCGGCCTCGTCGCGGGTCGTGGCATGGGCGACGACCCGCTGCGGACGCCGGTCGGCGACCGCGGTGACGACCTCCGCTCCCCCGCCGCCGACGCGGACGACGTCCGGTTCGGGGAGGTTCTCCAGGACGTGCGGGGCGCTGCCGCGGACGACCTGGAGCTGGAGCCCGAAGGCGCGGGCGCCCGCCTCGGCGCGCTCGCACGCGCGCGGGTCGCGGTCGACGGCGATGACGGCCGCGCCGGAGCGCGCGGCGTCCACGGCGAAGGCGCCGCTGCCGCAGCCGATGTCCCAGACGAGGTCGCCGACGCGCGGGCCCAGCCTGCCGAGTTGGGCGGTGCGCAGCGGTTCCAGTTCGCCCTCGCCCATGAGTCCGCCGTAGGCCTCGGCGGGCAGGGTCCAGCCGCGCGGGCCCGCGGCCGGGTCGCGGCCGGCGATCCAGCCGCCGTCCTCGGCGGCGGCGACGGCGGCGCCGATGACGATGACGACGTTGGGGTCGCGCCAGGTGTGGTCGGCGGCCTTGTCGGAGGTGACGACGGTCACCTGCTCGCGCTCGGTGCCGAGTTCCTCGCAGATGACGAAGGTGCGGTGGACACCTTCCAGGAGGAGGCCCAGTTCGGCGGGTCCGGCGCCGGGTGAGGTGAGGACGGCGACCTTGGTGTGGGCACGGCACACGTTCACGGCGCGGCGAAGGGTGCGCCGGTGCGCGACGACCACCTGGGCGTCGTCCCAGGGCATGCCCGCGCGGGCGAAGGCCGCGGCGACGGAGGAGACGGCGGGGACGACCTCGACCTCAAGGCCGAACTCGGCCGCGCGCAGGGTGCGTACGACCCCGAAGAAGGCGGGGTCGCCGTCCGCGATGACCACCGCGGTGCCCCGGTGCCCGGTGATGCGGCGGGCGGCGAGGGAGACGCTGCCCAGGCGGATGCGTTCGGCACCGGCCGGCACCTCGGGAAGTGCCAGGTGGTGGGCCGCACCGGCCACGAGGGTGGCGGCGCCCAGGGCGGAGTGTGCCGCGGCGGTCAGCGGCGAGCCGTCCCAGCCGATCACGGTGACGCGGTCGGCCATCGTCGTCAGTCTCCAAGGTTCACGCAGGTGGACGGGGCAGCCCGAGCGTATCCCGGCCGGCCGGGGTGTTCCGGCCGCCCGGGGTCAGTTCCAGTCGCCGTACGACGTGTACCCGCCGGTGTCGGCGAGTTGCTCGCCCGCGCCCTCCAGGTCCTCGGGCAGCAGGCTCCAGACGATGAAGTCGGTGCGGATGTCGGCCCAGGTGCCGTCCTCGGTGCGGACCCGCGCGATGCAGGCGTTGCGCAGGACTCCCTCGCTGATGCAGCCGATCTTCTGGGCGACCTGCTGGGAGGCGGCGTTGTCGGCCGCCGTGCGCAGCTCTATGCGCTCGAACTTCTGGTCGGTGAAGAGCCATTGGGCGGTGGCGAGCGCGGCCTCGGAGGCGTAGCCCTCGCCGCGGGCCCAGGAGGCGGTGATGTACGACAGCTCGGTGGAGCGGATGTACCAGTTGGTCTTGGTCAGTTGGACGATCCCGACCAGGCGCTGGGTGAGGAACTCGGTGACGGCGAAATCGAGTCCGCGCCCCGACTCGCGTTCGGCGGGGGCGTAGTCGCCGATCCAGGTGCGGGCGCCGTCCTCGGTGAAGGGCTGCGGTACATGGGTCCAGGCGGCGACCTGCTCGTCGTTCATCATCTCGGCCAGCGCCGGCACGTCGTCCTCGTCGAGGGGCCGCAGCACCAACCGCTCCGTGCTGATGGAGATGTTGGGGAAGGTGCTAGTCATGCGCCACTCCGTAACCTTCGGAAAACCTTCGGGCCTGCTGAACTGCCCAGCATGCAGCATGAAAGCACTCACACGCACTACAGGGTCCACCCGGGGTGAGCGAGTGGACCCTGTGCGTGGCGATAAGCGGTATACGCGCCGCCGTCGGCTCGGAGGAGGGGGTTCAGAAGGACGGGATGACGGAACCGTCGTACTTGTCCTCGATGAACTTCTTGACCTCGTCGGAGGTGAGGAGCTTCTCCAGCTTCTTGACGCGCGGGTCGTCCTCGTTGCCGTCCTTGACGGCGAGGAAGTTGCCGTACGGGTTGTCCTTGGCGGACTCCAGGAGGATCGCGTCCTTCGCGGGCGAGAGGTCGGCCTCGATGGCGTAGTTGCCGTTGATGACGGCGGCGTCGACGTCGTCCAGGGAGCGCGGGGTCTGGGCCGCCTCCAGCTCCTTGAACTTGAGGTTCTTGGGGTTCTTGGTGATGTCGGCCGGGGTGGCCTCGGTGCCGACGCCGTCCTTGAGGGTGATGATCCCGTTGTCGGCGAGGAGCTTGAGGGCGCGGGCCTCGTTGGAGGCGTCGTTCGGGACGGCGACGGTGGCACCGCTCTTCAGGTCGTCGGCGCTCTTGACCTTCTTGGAGTAGAGGCCGAGCGGCTCCAGGTGGACCGTGACGACGGGCACGATGTGGGTGCCGTTCTTCTTGTTGAAGTCGTCGAGGTACGGCTTGGTCTGGAAGTAGTTGGCGTCGACGGAGCCGTCCTCCGTGGCGGTGTTCGGGGTCACGTAGTCGGTGACCTCCTTGACCTCCAGGTCGAGCCCGGCCTTCTTCGCGAGGTTGTCCTTGATGTAGTTCAGGATCTCGGCGTGCGGGGTCGGGGTCGCGGCGACGACCAGCGGGCCGCTGGTGTCGGAGGCGGAGTCGCTGTCGGAGGAGCCGCAGGCGGTCAGCCCGAAGGTGAGGGCTCCGGCGGCGAGGACGGCGGTGGTGATCTTGGCGGTGTTACGCACGAAAAGTGCCTTTCCTGAAGGGTGGTGCCGCCCCGTCCTGGGTGTGACGGGGAAGTCCGGGAGGGGGTGGCTCAGGCGGTCTTGCCGGCGGCCGGTTCGGCCTTGAGGAACCTGAGCCGGGGCGCGGGGCCCGAGCGTCCGCCACGGCTGTGCAGGCCGCGGGCCGTGTAGTCGCCGGCGAACTGGATGAGCGAGATGACGACGGCGAGGATCGCGACGGTGATCCACATGAGCTGGGTCTCGAAGCGCTGGTAGCCGTAGCGGATGGCGATGTCGCCGAGGCCGCCGGCGCCGACCGTGCCGGCCATCGCGGAGTAGCCGATCAGCGCGACGATCGTGGTCGTGGTGGAGGCGATCAGCGAGGGCAGCGACTCGGGGACGAGGACCTTGCGGACGATGGTCCAGGTGTTGCCGCCCATCGACTGCACGGCCTCGACGAGCCCGCCGTCCACCTCGCGCACAGCCGTCTCGACGAGCCGCGCGAAGAACGGGATGGCGCCGATGGCGAGCGGCACGATCGCGGCCTCGCGGCCGATGGTCGTGCCGACGATCCCACGGGTGAAGCCCATCAGGGCGACCATCAGGATGATGAAGGGCATCGAGCGGGCGATGTTCACGACCTGCCCGATGACCTTGTTGGCGACGAGGTTCTGGAGCAGTCCGCCCTTGTCGGTGAGGACGAGGAGGATGCCGAGCGGGAGACCACCGATCACGGCGATGAGTGTGGACCAGCCGACCATGTAGAGGGTGTCCCAACACGCCTGGGTCAGCAGGGGCTGCATCTCGGACCAGGTCATTACGCGCCTTCCTTCAGCAGAACGGGCTCCTGGCCCACGACGTCGATCTGGAGCCCCTGCTCGCGCAGGAAGCCGATGGGGACGACGTTGTCCTCGTAGCGGCCGGGCAGTTCGATGCGCATCCGGCCGACCTGGAGGCCGCCGACGGTGTCGATGGCGGCGCCGAGGATCGAGATGTCGACGTTGTAGGTGCGCGAGAGCTGGGAGATGACCGGCTGGGTCGCGCTCTCGCCCTGGAAGGTGACGTCGACGACGGTGCGGTCGGCGCCGGTGGCGTCACCCCCGAGCGGGAAGAGCGCGGCGGCGAGTTCGGACCCCGGGGTCGCGAGGAGTTCGCTGACCGTGCCGGACTCGACGACGCGGCCCCGCTCCATGAGGGCGGCGGAGTCGCAGATCGACTTCACGACGTCCATCTCGTGCGTGATGAGCAGGACGGTCAGGCCGAGCTGGCGGTTGAGGTCGCGCAGCAGCTGGAGGATCGAGCGGGTGGTCTCCGGGTCGAGGGCGCTGGTGGCCTCGTCGGACAGGAGGACCTTGGGGTCGCCGGCCAGGGCGCGGGCGATGCCGACACGCTGCTTCTGACCGCCGGAGAGCTGGGCGGGGTACGCCCTCGCCTTGTCGGAGAGACCGACGAGGTCGAGGAGTTCCAGTGCCTTCCTCGACCGCTCCCTGCCGGAGACGCCGAGGATTTCGAGGGGCAGCTCGACGTTGTCCTGGACGGTGCGGGAGGACAGCAGGTTGAAGTGCTGGAAGACCATGCCGATGCGGCTGCGCGCCTGGCGCAGTTCGCGTCCGGCTCGGGGGCCGCGGCCGGCGAGGGCGGTGAGGTCCTGTCCGGCGACGGTGACCGTGCCGGCGGTGGGACGCTCCAGCAGGTTGACGCAGCGGATGAGGGAGGACTTGCCGGCGCCGGACTGGCCGATGACGCCGTACACCTCGCCTTCGCGGACGTGGAGATCGACGCCGTCGAGGGCGGTGACCTCACGGCCGCGCGAGCGGTAGACCTTGGTCAGGCCCGATGTGGTGATCACAGGGGTTTCCGTCACTGTCGAGTGCGCGGGCGTGGGTGTGCCCGGGCGCACGGATGCGTTCGTTCAGGGACGCGACACGGCTC
Source organism: Streptomyces sp. NPDC090106 (assembly GCF_044747265.1). NCBI lineage: Bacteria > Bacillati > Actinomycetota > Actinomycetes > Kitasatosporales > Streptomycetaceae > Streptomyces > Streptomyces sp. NPDC090106. The sequence continues at coordinate 202,424 of NZ_JBIVDS010000013.1, forward strand.
TCGCGGTGGCGATGGAACCGGGGGAGAACATGTGCGCGGGGCGGCTTCGGTCACGTACGCGGTACGGACACGCCGCTGCGTCTCGCTTCGGGGCGCGAGCCGGCTCGGGGGTGGTGCGGGGGCCCTCTAGAAGGCGCACATTCGACACATACAACGAGCACCGGGCGTCATGGTCGCCTCGGTCGCAAGGGTGCGGCTGCTCGTCGTGGTCATGGAATCAGTAAAGCAGACTCATGGTCCTGACAAAGAGCCGCCGTCCGCATTCCGGACGACGGCGGACAGATGTCAGGGGCGGACGGAGACCTCGACCGTCCCGTCGGTGACCAGCGCGGACAAGGCGGAAAGGTCCTTCACCACGAGGTCGGCGTCGAGTTCGTGGGCCTCGTGCGTTGTGGCCAACGCCACGGTCGTCATCCCGGCGGCGCGGCCCGCGGCGAGCCCGGCGGGGGCGTCCTCGAAGACGACGCAGTCGGCCGGGTCGACGCCGAGCTGCCGGGCGGCCAGCAGGTAGGGCTCGGGGTCGGGCTTGCCGCGCGTGATGTCGTCGGCGGCGACGAGCGTCTTGGGGAGGATGCCGACGGCGTCGAGCCGGGCCTCGGCCAGGCGCCGGGTGGCGGAGGTCACCACGGCCCAGCGGTCCGCGGGCAGCGACGCGAGGAAGTCCTTCGTGCCGGGCAGGATCCGGACGCCGTCGTGGGGCACGTCCTCCACCTCCAGCGTCTCGATCCGCGCGACGGCCTCCGGCACGAGGTGGGCGGGCAGCAGGTCGGCGACTATCTCGGCGGCGGGACGGCCGTGCAGCTCGACCTGTTCGAACGCCTCGACGATCCCGTACTCCTCGGCCCAGCGCAGCCAGCAGCGGTCCACGGAGTCGAGGGAGGAGACGAGAGTGCCGTCGTTGTCGAACAGGAGGGCTTGAGCACGGATCTTCATGTGCTCGACCCTACGGGGTCGGACTCGGCGCTCCTCACGGCCCGTAATAGGGTCGGCGCATGCTTGATGCCCTGACGCTGGTGACCGGTGTCGCCGCGCTGCTGCTCGCCGCCTGGTGCGGGTGGGCGGCCTACCGAGACCAGCCGACGAAGGACTGGCACTTCATCGGGATGGGCGTGGTGACGCTGCTGGTGGTGATCCAGCTCGTCGTCGGGATCGTGCAGCTGGCGCGGGGCGAGAAGGCCGAGCAGGGGACGACGATCTTCGTCTCGTATCTGCTGGGCGCCCTGGCCTGTGTGCCCGCCGCCGGGATGATGTCCCTGGCCGAGCGGACACGGTGGGGTTCGGTGACGGTCGCGGCCGGCGGTGTCGTGCTGGCGGTGCTGGAGGTGCGGCTCTATGACATCTGGGGAAGCTGAGGCGACGGTGACGGAGAGCGAGCCGACGCGGCTGATCAGTGGGCCGGGACTGCTGCTGGTGTGGCTGTACGGCGTGATGGTCGTCGGGGCCGTGTCGCGGTCCGTGTACCAGATCGCCACCGAGTTCGACCGGGCGCCGCTCGCGTACACGCTGTCGGCGGTGGCGGGCCTGGTGTACGGGTTCATCACGTACACGCTGGTGCGCGGTGGCGAGAGGGCGCGCAAGGCGGCGCAGGTGTGCTGCGCCGCCGAACTCGCGGGGGTGCTGATCGTCGGGACGTGGACGCTCGTCGAGCCGTCCGCCTTCCCCGACGCGACCGTGTGGTCCGACTACGGCATGGGGTACCTGTTCATCCCCGTGCTGCTGCCGCTGTCGGCCCTGTACTGGCTGCGGAGGTCGAAGACCGCTACCGCCGCGCGGTAGCGGCGTCCGGCGGGGCTACGCCGTGGTGGCGTACGCGCTCGCCGGCTTCTCCAGGACGACCATCGGGACGCCGTCGGCGCCCTTGGACGTGCCCACCGCCTCGTAGCCGACCTTGCGGTACAGGCGCAGGTTGCCCTCGCTGCGGTGGCCCGCCTCCAGGCGGAACCGCTTGGCGCCCCCGGACCCGGCGAGGGCCGCCTCGGCGGCGCGCAGGAGCCGGGCGCCGATGCCGTGGCCCTGGAGGCGCGGGTGGACGCAGAGTTTGCCGATGGCGGCCGAGCCGTCCTCGGTGACATGGCCGCGTACGGATCCGACCACCTCGTCGCCGAGCCGGGCCACGAAGACGCAGTCCGAGGCGACCTCCTCGCGGACCGAGTCCAGTGTCTGGACGAGCGGGTCGATGCGGTAATTGCCGTACAGCGCCGCCTCGCTCTGGAAGCACAGGTACTGCAGCCTGAAGATCTGCTCCGCGTCCTGCACGGCCGCCGCAGAGATGGTCACGCTCATGCCCATGTGCGCACGCCTCCCGCTCACCTGATCGCCATTTCGTCCCTCACTCCTATCCCCGCGCTCCGCGGGCCGCAACCTCCGGTGTGAGCATTCGGCGAAGACATCCCAGACATCTGGAACGTTCCGGTCCCAGACTGCCCTGTGAGATACCCAACTCCCCCGCGATCTCCCGGTACGTGAGGTCCACCGGCGAGAGCAGCGCCTCCATGAGGCTCGGGCAGCGGCCCGGCAGCCGGCGCACCGCTTCGCGCACCGCGCGGCGGCGGTCACCCGCGAGGGCGGCCTCCTCCGGGGTGGGCCCGCCGCGGTCCGCGGGCTCACCTTCGTACGGCCGTTCGTGTCGGGCGGTACGACGGGTGCGGCGGGCCTCGGCGCGGACGGCGCGGCGCAGCCAGCGGTGCGGGTCCAGGGGCGGGCCCTCGGTGCCGAGGCGTTCGAGGAGGCGGAGCCAGACCGCCTGTTCCAGGTCGCCGGGTTCGGTCCCGGTGGCGTGCGCCTCGGCGCGGGCCTCGGCGGTGAGCAGGGGGCGCAGGGTGGTGAGCAGGTCGTGGGCCATGTGCCGAACGACGCGGCCGTCCGGGCGGCGGGTTGCCCGGACGGCCGGTTCTCACCCCTTCCGGGGGACGGCGGTCAGCCGTTGACGAAGTCCGCGCGGGCCAGCAGGCCGGTGTCCGGGTTGTCGGTGAAGACACCGTCGATGCCGGTGGCGAAGTACGCCTTGTACGCGCCGAAGACGTCGCCGTAGGCGTCGGCGTCGGTGCCCTTGCGGAAGCGCGTGGGGAGGAACGGGTTCTCGTTGCGCAGGGTGTAGGGGTGCAGGATCAGGCCGACCTTGTGCGCGTCGGCGACAAGGGTGGTCGGCTCGGTGAGGTCGCCGTTCGCGTCCTTCGGGACGACCAGGTCCAGCGTCGGGCCGATGCCCTGCGCGTAACCGGCGATCTCCCGCAGGCCCTTGGGGGTGACCAGGTCGGCGGTGGTGCGCGGGTCGCCCGTCTCGACGAAGTCCCAGGGGCGGCTGCTCGCGCTGGACAGCAGCACCACCAGCGGGTTGTCGACCAGGGTGTTCAGCCGCTGGATGCTGGTCGGCTCGAAGGACTGGACGATGACCGGCGCGTTGCGGCCGTCCTTGCCGTGCTTGCGCAGCACCTTCGCGAGCCGCTCCTCCAGGCCGAGGCCCAGCTTGCGGAAGTAGGTGGGGTGCTTGAGCTCGGGGTAGATCCAGACCTGCCTGCCGCGCTTGCGGGTCTGCTCGTCCTGCCACTTCAGGACCTCTTCGAAGGCGGGGATCTCCCAGCGGCCGTTGTAGAGGGTGTTGTGCGGGCGGTTGGCCGGGATCCGCTCGACCGCGCGCAGGGTCTTCAGCTCGGCGAGCGTGAAGTCCTCGGTGAACCAGCCGGTGGTGGGGACGCCGTCGAGGACCTTGGTGACCTTGCGGTCGGCGAACTCCTTGTGGTCGGCGACGTCCGTCGTCCCGCCGATCTCCGGCTCGTGACGGCACACGAGGTGGCCGTCCTTGGTGGGCACCAGGTCGCCGGCCTCGACGACATGGGAGCCGAGGTCGAGGGCGAGCTGGTAGGAGCCGAAGGTGTGCTCGGGCCGGTAGCCGCTCGCGCCCCGGTGGCCGATGATCGTCGGCACCGGCAGGCTCTTCAGCCCTCCGGAGTGCCCCGGCGTCGACGCCGACGCCGCTCTCGCCGTACCGCCCATCCCGAGGACGGCTCCGCCGGCCCCGAGCACCGCGGCGCCCAGGAGCGCCCGCCGTCCGGTCACGTTCGTCCGCTCGTCCTGCGATCCCATCGGGACCCCTCCTGCCGTCGCCCTGTCGATGCGCGCCGATCGTAGGTGCGTGTCCATGACGGACGGGAGACCTCCGGCCGAACACGCGGGTGACGCTGGGTGTCGCATGGGACAGGGGGGCTGACCGTTCGTCAGTTCGAGACGCGATGTCGGTCACACCGTGACGAGCCGGTTAATGCGGGTACCCGTAGCGCCACCGCAGGTAAACGTACGTCAACACCGCGTAATACCTCGGTGAACCCGATGTGCGTCACCCCGGGGACCGCGAGTATCGTCCTCACCTGCACAGACTCATACCGAATCCCTTGACACCGGAGGGCCCGTTGTCCCGCTTCGCGCTCATCAAGGCAGTGCTCGGACCGATCATGCGCCTGATGTTCCGCCCACAGGTGGAAGGCGCCGAGCACATCCCGGGGGACGGCCCGGTCATCCTGGCCGGCAACCACGTCACCTTCATCGACTCGATGATCCTCCCCCTGGTCTGCGACCGTCAGGTCTTCTTCATCGGCAAGGACGAGTACGTCACCGGGAAGGGCCTCAAGGGCCGCCTGATGGCCTGGTTCTTCACCGGCACCGGCATGATCCCCGTCGACCGCGACGGCGGCCGGGGCGGGGTCGCCGCCCTGATGACCGGGCGCCGCGTACTGGAGGAGGGCAAGGTCTTCGGGATCTACCCCGAGGGCACCCGCTCCCCCGACGGACGGCTGTACCGGGGGCGCACCGGCATCGCGCGCCTCACGCTGATGACCGGCGCGCCGGTGGTCCCCTTCGCGATGATCGGCACGGACCGGATCCAGCCCGGCGGCGCCGGGATGCCACGCCCCGCCAAGGTCACCGTGCGGTTCGGCGAGGCGATGGAGTTCTCGCGCTACGACGGGATGGACCGGGACCGGTACGTGCTGCGGGCCGTGACGGACTCCGTGATGAGCGAGGTCATGCGGCTGTCGGGGCAGGAGTACGTGGACATGTACGCGACCAAGGCGAAGGCGGCGTGACGTTGCACTGGCTCGGGCGGCGTGACGGTCGGTTCGTCGGCTGACGGTCCGTTGTGGCTTGTCGCGCCGTTCCCCGCGCCCCTGAGGGGGTCCGCTGCGCGGTCCCTCAGGGGCGGTTTCTCAGGAGTGGGTCTCCAGGCGTTGGTTGCGCAGGAGGAACCAGGCCGCCAGCGCTGTGATCAGCAGTACCGCCGCGCCCGCGCCCGCCGCGATCGTCAGGCCGTCGACGAAGGATCCGCGCGCCGAGGCCAGCAGTTCCTGTGCCTGCCGGGCCGGGAGCGTGGCCGATGCCTCGACCGCCGCGCCCAGTGACTCGTGGACGCCCTCCGGTGCGCCGGACGGTGCGGTGAAGCCCCGGTAGACGCCGGTCACGATCGAGCCGAGCACGGCGATGCCGAGCGCCGCGCCGAGTTCGTACGCCGTCTCCGAGACCGCCGACGCCGAACCGGCCTGCTCCTTGGGGACGCTGGAGAGGATGACGTCGGCGGTCACCGTGAAGGAGAAGCCGGCGCCCACGCCGACGACCAGCAGCGCGGTGCCCAGGAGCGGGTAGCCGGTCGACTCGTCGATGACGGTGAGGGAGGCGAGGGCGAGGCCCACCGCCGCCAGGCCGCCGGAGACCACCGCGCGCACCGACCAGCGACGGGCGGCCCAGCCCGCGATCAGGCCCGCGCCCACCGCGCCCACGGCGGCGGGGAGTTCGGCGAGGCCCGCCTCCAACGGACGCCGGCCCTGGACGAGTTGCAGGTACTGGGAGAGGAAGAAGACCAGACCGGACAGGCCGAGGATGGTCAGCAGGTCGGCGAGGACGGCCGCGCTGAAGCCCCGGTTGCGGAACAGCCGCATGTCCAGCAGCGGTGCGGGGAGCGTGAGTTGGCGGCGCACGAACCAGTACAGGGCGGCGGCGCCGAGCAGCGCGATGCCCGCGGACTCGCCGCTGACGCCGTGGCTCGCGGCCTCCTTCACCGCGTAGACGACGGCGATCATGCCGACCAGGGAGAGGCTGACGCTGAGCATGTCCCAGGGACCCGGGTCCGGGTTCTTCGACTCGGGCAGCAGCTTGATGCCGACGAGGACGAGGACCGCCATCACGGGCAGGTTGATCAGGAAGACCGAGCCCCACCAGAAGTGTTCGAGGAGGAAGCCGCCCGCGATCGGGCCGACGGCCGTGCCGGCGGAGGCGGTGGCGCCCCAGATGCCGACGGCGAGGCTGCGTTCGCGCGGGTCGTGGAAGAGGTTGCGGATCAGGGCCAGGGTGGCGGGCATCAGGGTCGCGCCCGCGACACCGAGCAGGGCCCGGGCCAGGATCATCAACTCGGGTGTCGTGGCATAGGCGTTGAGGACGGATATCGCACCGAACGCCGTGGCGCCGACGAGCAGGATCCGCTTGCGGCCGATGCGGTCGCCGAGGCTGCCCATGGACACGAGGAGACCGGCGATGACGAACGAGTAGACGTCGCCGATCCACAGGAGCTGGGTACCGGTCGGGTTCAGGTCCTCGCTGATGTACGGGGTCGCGAGGCCGAGGACGGTCGCGTCGACGGCCACCAGCAGCACGGCGAGCACGAGGACGGACAGCGCCAGCCAGCGGCCGGGGCGCCCGGTCACCTCCTCGGTCGTCGTCACCGGCTGCACGGTGCTGGTCATGATTCCTCTCTCCGCAGTGCGCCACCGAGCAGCAACTCGGTGATCATGAAATGGAAGTCCTTGGCCGCGACCCGGCCCTCCGCCACGGCCCAGGCCCCTGAGGCCAGCAGGCCGTAGAGCGCCTCGGTGAGCCAGGCCGGGGTGAGGTCGATACGGAACTCGCCCGCGGACTGGCCGCGACGGAACAAGGTCGCGATGCGGTCGTCGATACGGGCCCAGCCCTCGTTCTGCCCCTCGCCCTCGAACAGCTGGTTCTCGGTGTAGAGGAAGGCGAGCAGCGCGGCGGCGGGTTCGATCTCGCGCACCAGCCGGTGCGCGGCGTCCCGGGCGGGGCCCTCGTCGAGGCGCGCCCGGTCCAGCGCCGCGTCGCACTCCGCGATGCCGAGCGCCTCCAGCGCCCGTACGAGCGCGTCGCGGCCCGCGAACTGGCGGTGCAGCGTCGCCCGGCTGATCCCGGCGGCCTTGGCGACCTCGTCCATGGTCGCGGTGGATTTGCGGGTCAGCAGGGCCGCGGCACTGCGCAGCACATGGTCACGATCGACAGCCATGAGACGACTATAGACCAAATGAGACACTCGTGTCTCATCGCGGGCATGTGCGTCTCACCGTCGGTGCGGTTCGTGTCGGATTCCGTCCGGCTTCTTCTCAGTGCCGGGGCCGCAGGCCGCGGTTCAGTGCCAGGGCAGCAGGCCGCGGTGCTCCCAGTACGCGCGGGGCTCCTCCGCGAGGGCCGCGAGGCGGTCGAGCTGGTCGTCGTCGAGGTCGACGACCGCCGCGTGCAGGTTGGACGCCAGCTGACCGAGGGTCGCCGCGCCGGAGAGGACCACGCCGGCCCAAGGCCGGCGCAGGATCAGCGCGAGGGCCACGGCGTCGCAGCCGAGCGAGGTCTCGGCGGCCACGGCCTTCAGGGCGTCCGGTGCGTGCGGGGCCGCGAGCCTGCCGTTGGCCATGCCTTCCTTGACGATCACCGTGAGCCCGGCCTCGTGGGCCTCGGCGAGGGCGGGGCCGGCCGAGGTCTCCAGGGCGTTGTACGTGGACTGGACGGTACGGAAGAGGGGCTCGCCGTCGACGGTCACGTCGAGCGCGGCTCGGATGGCGTCGGCCTGGGCGGGGCCGCTGGTGGAGAAGCCGACGGTGACTCCCTGGGCCGCGGCCTCGGCGAGGCGGGCGTGGAGTTCCTTGTCGGTGAGGGCGGGGCTGTCCGGGGTCACCGAGTGGATCTGGTAGAGGTCCAGCCGGTCGCCGAGCAGCGCCGCGCTCTCGGCGCGCTGCCGGTCGTAGGTCGCCACGCCGTGGTCCTTGACCTCGTGCTTCTCGGCGTCCGTCGACCAGGCGGCGGTGTAGGTGTAGCCCCACTTGCTGCCCACGACGATGTCGTCGATCCCGGGGCGTTCGTTCAGCCAGTCGGCGAGGAACTCCTCCGAGCGGCCGTAGGAGCGGGCGGCGTCGAAGTAGCGGACGCCCTGGGCGTAGGCGGCGTCGAGGAGTTCGTGGGTGCGGGTGCGGAGGGAGTCGACGCTGCGGTTCTCTCCGAGGTCCTCGTCGCGGCCTAGGTTGATGTAGCCGGGGCGGCCCACCGCGGCGAGGCCGAAGCCGATGTGGCAGGTGGGCGTGGTGGCGTTGGCCAGTCGGGCGAAAGGCATCGCGGGCTCCGTCGGGTCGGGTCCAGGGTGCCTGGTCAACGTAACCCGCGGTGACCTTCGGTGACGTCTGGGGGGGGTGCGTTGTGGGGGCGGTGCGTTTTCGAGTGCGGGGCGGTGGGTTTTCGGGTGCGGGGCGGTGGGTTTTCGGGTGCGGGGCGGTGGGCGGCTTTCGCGCAGTTCCCCGCGCCCCTGGGGGGATGGGCGTCGGCGACTCTGCGGGTGCGGGTCGTACGGGGCTGGTCGCGCCGTTCCCCGCGCCCCTGAAAAGCCGGTTGCCTGGAGCCTGACCCCCGGCAGGCAAAGCAGCCCGCGCGCCCAGGCAAGCCGGTCCCGCCCCCGGCGAAGTGGATTTGCGTGTCTCGCCAGGGGCGGTCGGGGTTACTTGTTCTTTGCCGTCGACCAGGCGTGCTGGGTGGCCAGGTCCGCCTTCACCTCGGTGAGCTGGGTCGCGACCGCGCTCGGGGCCGTGCCGCCGCGGCCGTCGCGGGAGGCGAGGGCGCCGGGGACGTTGAGGACCGTGCGGACCTCGGGGGTGAGGTGGGCGGAGATCTTCGCGAACTGGTCGTCCGTGAGTTCGTCCAGCTCCTTGCCCTCCGCCTCGGCGGCCTTGACGCACTCGCCGGCGACCTCGTGGGCGACCCGGAAGGGGACGCCCTGCTTGACCAGCCACTCGGCGATGTCGGTGGCGAGGGAGAAGCCGGCCGGGGCCAGTTCCTCCATGCGCTCGCGGTGGACGGTGAGCGTGGCCATCATGCCGGTGAAGGCGGGGAGGAGGACCTCCAGCTGGTCGCAGGAGTCGAAGACCGGCTCCTTGTCCTCCTGGAGGTCACGGTTGTAGGCGAGGGGCAGCGCCTTCAGGGTGGCCATGAGGCCGGTGAGGTTGCCGATCAGGCGGCCGGACTTGCCCCGGGCGAGTTCGGCGATGTCCGGGTTCTTCTTCTGCGGCATGATCGACGAGCCCGTGGAGAACGCGTCGTGCAGGGTCACGAAGGAGAACTCCTTCGTGTTCCAGATGATGACCTCCTCGGCGATCCGGGAGAGGTTCACCCCGATCATCGCGGTGATGAAGGCGAACTCGGCGACGAAGTCACGGGAGGCCGTGCCGTCGATGGAGTTGCCGACGCTGCCGCGCTCGAAGCCGAGGTCCGCGGCGACCGCCTCCGGGTCCAGGCCCAGGGAGGAGCCGGCCAGGGCGCCGGAGCCATACGGCGACACGGCCGTCCGCTCGTCCCACTGGCGCAGCCGCTCGGCGTCCCGGGACAGGGACTGGACGTGGGCGAGGACGTGGTGGGCGAAGAGCACGGGCTGGGCGTGCTGGAGGTGGGTGCGGCCGGGCATCGCCACGTCGGGGTGGGCCTCGGCCAGGCCGACCAGCGCGTCCTGGAGGTCGGCGACGAGGCCGCCGATGATCCGGGCGTGGTCCCGCAGGTACATCCGGAAGAGGGTCGCCACCTGGTCGTTGCGCGAGCGGCCGGCGCGCAGCTTGCCGCCGAGGTCCGCGCCGAGGCGCTCCAGCAGGCCCCGCTCCAGGGCGGTGTGGACGTCCTCGTCGGCGATGGTGCCGGTGAAGGAGCCGTCGGCGACGTCCGCCTCCAGCCGGTCCAGGCCCGCGAGCATGCGCTGGAGCTCGTCCTCGGTGAGCAGGCCCGCCTTGTGCAGCACGCGGGCGTGGGCACGCGAACCGGCGATGTCGTACGGCGCGAGGCGCCAGTCGAAGTGGACGGACGCGGACAGCTTGGCCAGGGCCTCGGCGGGACCGTCGGCGAAACGACCGCCCCAGAGCCGGACGTCACCGCTGTTGCTGCTCACTTGCGTTGCTCCTCATCGCCGCGTTCGGGGTCGTGCACGAGTCGTTCTGCATGATTATGCAGAGCTCTGCATGATTCGTCAATCTGACGGATTTTTTGAAGGTTCATTGAACAAGGGAAACCGCTTGCGCGTACCTCTCGCCGAACGCAGGCGCCGCGTTCGTACATCGCACCTGTCACGAACGACACCCCTGACCCGAGTGAGGCATCCGTATGTCCAGGGCCCTTCCGAAGTACAACAAGCGCCGCGTCGCGTTCGTCGGCGGCGCTGCCGCGCTGGCGCTGACCGGGGCCATCGTCGCCGGTACCGCGCTCGCCGGGGAGACGTCCAAGAGCAACGGTACGAACGCGCGGACCCTCGCAGGACCCGGCACGATCACCTGCCCGGACGTGGCCTCGCAGCTGCCCGCGATCCCGGCGACCGCGCAGGCCGAGGTCGACCGCAACCTCACTCTCCTCCAGACCCAGATCGACGAGGCCAACCAGCGGCTCATCGACACCGTCGGCCAGGGCGGCGCCAACTTCGTCCAGAACGCCATCCTCGGCCCGCTGGAGGACAAGCGGATCGCCGTCGTCAACCGCATCGCCACCGCCATCGGCCGCACCGCCGACCGACCCCAGGGACTGGAGGCGCTCGCGCCCTGCACCCTGAACGCGGACGGCGCCGCCGGCACCGGCGAGGACGCGGGCGGCGACGCCGGCGCGGGCGAGGAGGCGGGCGGGGAGGCCGAGGCCACGCCGAGCGCGACGGCCACGGACGCCGCCGGGGACACCGGTGAGGACGCGGGCGGCGACGCGACCGGCGTCGGCACGATCAGCTGCCCGGACGTCGCCTCGCAGCTGCCCGCGATCCCGGCGACCGCGCAGGCCGAGGTCGACCGCAACCTCACTCTCCTCCAGACCCAGATCGACGAGGCCAACCAGCGGCTCATCGACACCGTCGGCCAGGGCGGCGCCAACTTCGTCCAGAACGCCATCCTCGGCCCGCTGGAGGACAAGCGCGTCTCCACGATCGACCGTATCGCCATCTCCATCGGCCGTACCGCCGAGAAGCCCCAGGGCCTCGACTCCCTGGCTGCCTGCACGTTGAACAAGTGACGTGACAGGCACTGTGGCCGCCCCGAGTTCTGCGCCGGCCGGGGCGGCCACAGCCATGTACCGGAAGAGACACGAACGGAGGGCGGAATTCCTTCGACAGGCGAAAGAGTCGCGCCCATAATCGTTAGACATGGGAAAGACCTATGAGCGCATAGACGGCCGGCTGCGCACCTTCATCGAGGAGCAGCCCCTTTTCTTCACCGCGACCGCGCCCCTCACGGGCGACGGAACGGTGAACCTCTCCCCCAAGGGCCTGCGGGGGTCCTTCGTGGTCCTGGACGAACTCACCGTGGCGTACCTGGACTTCGCGGGGTCCACCGCGGAGACGATCGCGCATCTGCGGGAGAACGGCCGGATCACCCTCATGTGGTGCGCGTTCCAGGGACCGCCCAACATCGTCCGCGTCCACGGACACGGCGAGGCCGTCCTGCGCGACGACCCCCGGTTCGGAGAACTCCTCGCCCGCTTCCCCGACATCGACCCGAGCCTGCACGGCCTGCGGGCGATCATCGTCGTGACGGCCAGGACCGTCCGGGACTCCTGCGGCTACGCGGTGCCCTTCATGACCTACGACGAGGACCGCGACCTGCACGGCAGGCGGTTCGCGCGGGAGGACGACGCGTCGCTGAGCGCCTACTTCGAGAAGAAGGAGCACATCGCGACGAGCCTGGATGGCCTACCCGGGCTGCCGTTGCCGCTGCCGCCCTCTACCGTCTGAAGCCATGGGCTCCCCCGCCGCCGTGACGGCTCTCGTGTCCGCGTCCCTTCTCACGCTCGGCGCCGCACCGGCCGCCTCCGCCGGTCAACTCCCGCTGCCCGCCCGGATGGCCGACACCGGGCGCGGCACCCAGCTCGTCACCGCCGTGGCCGCGCGGACGACCTCCACGACCGGCACGGTCACCTGGTGGGACCTGCGCGACGGGCGGTGGGTGAAGGCCGGTTCGGCCAAGGCCCGGTTCGGGGCGAAGGGGCTCGTCGAGGGCACCGTCCGCAAGCAGGGCACCAACACCACGCCCACCGGGCTCTACCACCTGCCCTACGCGTTCGGCGTCAAGGCGGCCCCCGCCGGCACGGACTACAAGTACCGTGCCGTGCGCGGCGGTTCCTGGTGGTGTCAGGACAACGGCTCGCGGGCCTACAACCGCTGGACCGAGCCCCGTCCCGCCGACTGCCGGGCCGCCGAGTCCGAGCGGCTGGCCGACTACCCGACGCAGTACGCGCACGCCATGGTCATCGGCTTCAACTACGACAGGCCGGTGCGCGGCCGGGGCGCCGGGATCTTCCTGCACGTCAACGGCAGCGGGGCGACGGCGGGTTGCGTCTCCGTGCCCGTCGAGGCGATGCGGAAGATCCTGAAGTGGGCCGATTCCGGACGTGCTCCGCACATCGCCATCGGCACGACCGGCGGGCGAACGGCGATCACGCGTTACTGAGCCGTAAGACACGGCTGAACACACGGGCGTCACGGCACGTACTTCAGGGCCAAGGGACCACGCCAACCCCTTTGTTCCGTCCCCGGAGGAACCGTGACCACCACGCTCGCAGGCGGGCGCGCCGCCCGCCGCCAGACGATGCGCCGTATCCGTCCGCGCCGCTCCCCGGCCGTCCCGCTGGTCGTCGCCCTGTGGGCGGGGGCGGCGGCGGTGCTGTGGCTGTGGTGGGACAACACACCGTCCCTCGCGGACAACACCGCCAAGATCCTCGCCGCCGGGCGGATCACCGGACTGCTCGCCGGCTATCTGATGGCGCTCGTGGTGCTCCAGATGGCCCGGGTGCCCGCGCTGGAGCGGCGGGTCGGTTCGGACCGGGTGGCGCGCTGGCACGCGATGAGCGGCCGGTACACGGTGAGCCTGGTCATCGCGCACATCTTCCTGATCACCTGGGCGTACGCGCTCCAGGCGGGCAAGTCGCTCGGCTATGTGGTGCAGCAGTTCATCGACATGCTGGGCACGCTGCCGGACATGGGCAAGGCCGCGATCGGCGCCGGTCTGCTGCTGGTCATCGCGTTCCTGTCGATCGGCGGGGTGCGGCGCCGGATCCCGTACGACACCTGGTACCACATCCATCTGCTGATGTACGCCGCGGTGTTCCTGACGTTCTGGCACCAGATCAGCACGGGCAACGAGTTCGCCGTCGAGCCCCTCGCGCAGACCTTCTGGTACGGCCTGTACGGCGTCGTCACCGCGCTGGTGCTCTGGTACCGCATCCTCACCCCGATCCGGCTCAACCTGCGGCACCGCATGTACGTCGAGGCCGTGATCGAGGAGACGCCGGGCATCGTGTCGGTGCTGATCGGCGGGCGCAAGCTGCACCGGATGGGCGCACAGGCCGGGCAGTTCTTCCGGTGGCGGTTCCTGGCGCCCGGGATGACGTTCAGCTCGCACCCGTACTCGCTGTCGGCGGCGCCCCGCCCCGACATGCTGCGGATCACGGTGAAGGCGATCGGCGACCACACGATGCGGCTGCGCGAGCTGCGGCCCGGCACCAAGGTGTGGGCCGAGGGCCCGTACGGCGCGCTGACCGCGCAGCGGCGCAGCCAGGGCAAGGTGCTGCTGGTCGCGGGCGGGGTCGGCATCACCCCGATGCGGGCGCTGTTCGAGACGCTGCCGGGGGCGTCCGGTGACATCACGCTGCTGTACCGGGCCAACAGCACCCAGGACCTGGCGCTGTGGGACGAGTTGGCGGCGATCGCCGACGAGCGGGGCGCGCGGCTGATGTACGCGGTGAACAGCCCGGACGGCGAGCGGCCCGACATCTCGGCAGAGCGGTTGCAGCAGAAGCTGCCGGACATCGAGGAGCACGACGTCTTCATGTGCGGGCCGCCCGGCTTCGCCCAGGGCGTGTACGAGGCGCTGCGCGGCGCCGGTGTGCCGGCCCGTCGTATCCATCACGAGTCGTTCGAGATGTGAGCGACCGGACGGTCGCCTCCCAGGCACGGCGCAACTCCCCAGTCACCGCTCACGACTTCTAGGACTTCAGGAGCATCAGAACCCATGAGGAAGAGTCACCCGATCCGGCGTGTCGTCCTGGCCGGCGCCGCCACGGTCTCCGGGATCGTGCTGCTGCTGTCGCTGAAGCCGTCGAGCGATCCGACGGCGGAGGCGGCGGGCACCCCGCCCGCGGCCTCGGCCCAGGGCGGCGCCCAGGCGGCCGGGACCTCCACGGTCACCGGCGACGCCGCGCAGACCCAGTACGGCGCGGTCCAGGTCCGCATCACGGTCAGCGGCAACAGGATCACCAAGGCGGAGACGGTCAAGGCGCCCAGCGGCGGCCAGAGCACCCAGAAGACCGAACTCGCCGTCCCCAAGCTCAACGCGGCCGTCGTCGCCCAGCAGAGCGCGGACATCGACTCGGTGTCCGGCGCCACCTACACCAGCACGGGCTACAAGCAGTCCCTCCAGTCGGCCATCGACAAGGCCAACGCGGCGGCGGCGCAGCAGCCGTCCGAGGGCGCCACGCAGGCCTCCTTCTCCGGTGACACGGTGAAGACGCAGTACGGGGACGTGCAGGTCCGGATCACCGTCAGCGGCAACAAGATCACCAAGGCCGAGGCGGTCAAGGCGCCCAGCGGCGGCCAGAGCACCCAGAAGACCGAACTCGCCGTCCCCAAGCTCAACGCGGCCGTCGTCGCCCAGCAGACCGCCGACGTCGACTCGGTGTCCGGCGCCACCTACACCAGCGCCGGCTACAAGAAGTCCCTCCAGTCGGCCATCGACAAGGCCAACGCGGCGGCGGGCGCCGCGCAGCCCTCCGAGAGCGCGGGCGGCAGCGCCGAGGCCGCCTCGAAGACACTCACCGGCGAGGTCGTGGAGACCGAGTACGGCGACGTCCAGGTCCGGATCACGGTCAGCAACGGCAAGATCACCAAGGCCGAGGCCGTGAAGGCGCCGAGCGGCGGCCAGAGCACCCAGAAGACCGAGCTGGCGGTGCCGAAGCTCAACGCGGCGGCGGTGGCGGCGGGCAGCGCGGAGATCGACTCGGTGTCCGGCGCGACCTACACCAGCACGGGCTACAAGAAGTCCCTCCAGTCGGCGTTGGACCAGGCCGGTGGCTGACACCGTGACCGAGCCGACACAAGCTCCCGCCGCGGTGCGTCATGCGGAGGAGGTCATGGGGACCGTCTTCTCCTTCGACGTCCGCGGCGGGGATCCCGACACCGTCCAGGCGGCGCTGGCCGAGGCGGTCACGGGACTGCACCGCGTCGACGCGGTGTTCAGCACCTACCGCGAGGACAGCCAGCTCTCCCGGCTCGCCCGCGGTGAGCTGACCGTCGAGGAGTGCTCCCCCGAGGTCGCCGAGGTCCTCGAACTGGGCGCCGAGGCGGAGCGGGTCAGCGACGGCTGGTTCAGCATGCGCTACGAGGGCCGCCTCGACCCGACCGGCATCGTCAAGGGCTGGGCGGTGGAACGCGCGGCCCGGCGGCTGCTGGCGGCCGGCGCGACCGGCGTGAACCTCAACGGCGGCGGTGACGTGCAGTTGCTCGGTACGCCGGGGCAGCAGCGTCCCTGGCGGGTGGGGGTCGCCGATCCGCTGCGTCCGGGGGGTCTGGCGGCGGTCGTCTCGGCGGCCGGCGCGGACGAACTGGCCGTCGCGACCTCCGGGACGGCCGAGCGCGGCGCCCACATCGTCGATCCGCGCACCGGCCGCTCCGCGGTGACCGACCTGGTCGCCGTGACGGTCGTCGCCCCGACGGTCACCTGGGCGGACTGCTGGGCCACGGCAGCCTTCGCGATGGGCTCCCGCGAGGGCCTGAACTGGCTGGAGTCGCTCCCGGACGTCGAAGCCCTGCTGATCACGGCGGGCGACGAGGTCAGATGCACAGGAGGCCTGGCCTCCCGCCTGGGCTGACCCGCGCAGCGGGGCAGTCAAGGGGCGCGGGAAACGGCGCGACCAGCCCTCACCGCCCCGCAGCCGAAACACAAGCGAAGGCCCCACCCACCCCAGGGGCGCGGGGAACGGCGCGAACGACCCCCACCGCCCGACAGCCGAAAAACGAGCCGTGGCCCCCCTCACCCCAGGGGCGCGAGGAACTGCGCGAACAACCCCCACCGGCGGTCAGCCGAAACACAGAGCCGCGTCCCCCAAAGCACAGCACAGCGCAGCGCAGCGCTCAGTGATGGTTCTGCGCCAGTCGCAGCAAGTGCTCCGCCAGCGCCTGCCCGCCCACCGGGTCCCGGCTGATCAGCAGCAGCGTGTCGTCGCCCGCGATCGTCCCGAGGATGTCGTGCAGTTCGGCCTGGTCGATGGACGAGGCCAGGAACTGGGCGGCCCCCGGCGGCGTCCGCAGGACGACCAGGTTCGCGGACGCCTCCGCGGAGATCAGCAGCTCCTGCGAGAGCCGCCGCATCCGCTCCTCCTTCGCCGACTCACCGAGCGGCGCGCGCGGCGTACGGAACCCGCCCTCGCTGGGCACCGCGTAGATGAGATCGCCGTCGGTGTTGCGGATCTTCACCGCGTTCAGCTCGTCGAGGTCCCGGGAGAGCGTCGCCTGGGTGACGCTCAGCCCGTCGTCGGCGAGCAGCTTCGCGAGCTGGCTCTGCGACCGCACCGGCTGCCGGTTGAGGATGTCCACGATCCGGCGGTGCCGCGCGGTGCGGGTCTGCGGCACGGCGGGCCCGCCGTTCTGCTCGTGCTCCTGCGCCTGGCTCATCGACGTCTCATCTCTCCGGCTCATCCGTCCCCGCGGGCCACGTCCAGGACGCCGGGCAGCGCCTGGAGCAACGCCTCCACCTCGCCGTCGCCGAGGTTCAGCGGCGGCATCAGTCGTACGACATCGGGGGCGGGCGCGTTCACCAGGAAACCGGCGTCCTGAGCCGCCTGCTGCGCCTGGGGCGCGAGCGGCTCGGTGAGCACGATACCCAGGAGCAGTCCGGAGCCCCTGACGTGGGAGACCAGTGGGTGTCCGAGCGCCTCGACGCCCTCGCTCAGCGCGGCGCTCTGCCGCTTGACGTTCTCCAGCAGTCCCTCGGCCTCGATGGTGTCGAGGACGGCGAGTCCGGCGGCGCAGGCGACGGGGTTGCCGCCGAACGTCGTGCCGTGGTGTCCCGGCCGGAGCAGCTCCGCGGCGCGCCCGAAGGCGACGGTCGCGCCGAGCGGGAGCCCGCCGCCGAGCTGCTTGGCGAGGGTGACCACGTCGGGCAGGACGCCTTCGTGGGCCTGGTACTCGAACCAGTTGCCTGTCCGGCCGATGCCGGTCTGCACCTCGTCGAGGACGAGCAGGGCGCCCTTGGCGGCGGTGATGGCCCGGGCGGCCTTGAGGTAGCCGACGGGCGGGACGACGACGCCGTTCTCGCCCTGGATCGGCTCGATGACGACGAGGGCGGTGTCCTCGGTGACGGCGGCGGCGAGCGCCTGCGGGTCGCCGTAGGGGACGTGGGTGACGTCGCCGGGCAGCGGCAGGAAGGGGTCCTGCTTGGCGGGCTGGCCGGTGAGGGCGAGGGCGCCCATGGTGCGGCCGTGGAAGCCGCCGTGGGTGGCGACCATGTGGCCGCGCCCGGTGAGCCGGCCGATCTTGAAGGCGGCCTCGTTGGCCTCGGCGCCGGAGTTGCAGAAGAACACGCGGCCGTCGCGGCCGAAGAGGCGCAGCAGCCGTTCGGCGAGGGTGACGGTCGGTTCGGCCATGAAGAAGTTGGAGATGTGGCCGAGGGACGCGATCTGGGTGCTCACGGCCTCGACGATCGCCGGGTGGGCGTGGCCGAGGGCGTTGGTGGCGATGCCGCCGACGAAGTCGAGGTACTGCCGGCCGGCGGAGTCCCAGACCTTGAGGCCCTCGCCTCGGACGAGGGGCAGGCGCGGGGTGCCGTAGTTGTTCATGAGCGAGCCCTGCCACCGCTGGGTCAGCTCTTCGTTGCCGCTCATCCGGCGTTCCCCTCCTGCGCGTCGGGCACGACCATCGTGCCGATGCCTTCGTCCGTGAAGATCTCCAGCAGGATCGAGTGCTGGACCCGCCCGTCGATGACGCGGGCCGTGGTGACGCCGTTGCGCACGGCGTGCAGGCAGCCCTCCATCTTGGGGACCATGCCGGCGCTCAGGTCCGGCAGGAGCTTCTCCAGTTGGGAAGCGGTGAGGCGGCTGATCACCTCGTCGGAGTGGGGCCAGTCCTCGTAGAGGCCCTCGACGTCCGTGAGGACCATGAGCGTCTCCGCTCCCAGCGCAGCCGCGAGTGCCGCAGCCGCCGTATCAGCATTGACGTTGTAGACATGTCCGTCGTCCTGGCTCCGGGCGATCGAGGAGACGACCGGGATGCGGCCGTCGGCGAGGAGTGCCTCGATCGCGCCCGTGTCGATCGCGGTGATCTCGCCCACCCTGCCGATGTCGACCAACTCGCCGTCGATCTCGGGCTGGTGCTTGGTGGCGGTGATGGTGTGCGCGTCCTCGCCGGTCAACCCGACGGCGAGCGGCCCGTGTTCGTTGAGGAGGTTGACCAGCTCGCGCTGCACCTGCCCGGCCAGCACCATCCGTACGACGTCCATGGCGTCCTCGGTGGTGACCCGCAGGCCGGCCTTGAACTCGCTGACGATGCCGTGCTTGTCGAGGGCGGCGCTGATCTGGGGGCCGCCGCCGTGCACGACGACGGGCTTGAGCCCGGCGTGGTGCAGGAAGACGACGTCCTGGGCGAACGCGGCCTTCAGGTCCTCGTCGATCATGGCGTTGCCGCCGAACTTGATGACGACGGTCCGGCCGTTGTGCTTGACCAGCCAGGGCAGGGCCTCGATGAGGATCTGGGCCTTGGGGAGTGCGGTGTGCTTCCGCGTGGGGCTGCTCATGAGGAGTAGGCGCTGTTCTCGTGGACGTAGTCCGCGGTGAGGTCGTTGGTCCAGATCGTGGCGGTCGCGGACCCGGCGGCGAGGTCGGCGACGATGTGCACCTCGCGGTAGCGCATGTCGACGGTGTCGCGGTCCTCGCCGACGCCGCCGTTCTTGCAGACCCACACGCCGTTGATGGCGACGTTGAGCTCGTCCGGCTCGAAGGCGGCCCGGGTGGTGCCGATGGCGGACAGGACGCGGCCCCAGTTGGGGTCCTCGCCGTGGATCGCGCACTTGAGGAGGTTGTTGCGGGCGATGGAGCGCCCGACCTCGACGGCGTCCTCCTCGGTGTGCGCGTTGACCACCTCGACCTTGATGTCCTTGCTGGCGCCCTCGGCGTCCCGGATGAGCTGCTGCCCGAGGTCGTCGCAGACGGCGCGCACGGCCTCGGCGAACTCAGCCTGGTCCGGGGTGACTTCGGCGGCGCCGGAGGCGAGCAGGAGGACGGTGTCGTTGGTGGACATGCAGCCGTCGGAGTCGACGCGGTCGAAGGTGGTGCGGGTCGCGGCCCGCAGCGCCCGGTCCAGGCCCTCGCTGTCGACGTCGGCGTCGGTAGTGAGGACGACGAGCATGGTGGCGAGGCCGGGGGCGAGCATGCCCGCGCCCTTGGCCATGCCGCCGACGGTCCAGCCGTCCCGGGTGACGACGGACGTCTTGTGGACGGAGTCGGTGGTCTTGATGGCGATGGCGGCCTTCTCGCCGCCGTGCTCGGAGAGCTGGGCGGCGGCCGTGTCGACGCCCGGAAGGAGCTTGTCCATCGGCAGCAGGACGCCGATGAGGCCGGTGGAGGCGACGGCGACCTCGATGGCGCCGACGCCGAGGACGTCGGCGACCTTCTCGGCGGTGGCGTGGGTGTCCTGGAACCCCTTGGGGCCCGTACAGGCGTTGGCGCCGCCGGAGTTGAGGACGACCGCCGTCAACCGCCCGTCCTGGAGGACCTGTTCGGTCCACTGGACCGGGGCGGCCTTCACGCGGTTGGAGGTGAAGACACCGGCGGCGGCGCGGCGGGGCCCGTCGTTGACCACGAGGGCCAGGTCGGGGTTGCCGTTCTCCTTGATCCCGGCGGCGATGCCCGCTGCCCGGAATCCCTTGGCTGCCGTGACGCTCACGGTGCGACTCCGATCGTGGAAAGGCCGGTGGACTCGTCGAGTCCGAGGGCGATGTTCATGCTCTGTACGGCACCGCCCGCGGTGCCCTTGGTGAGGTTGTCGATGGCGCTGATCGCGATGATGCGGCCCGCGGCCTCGTCGTACGCGACCTGCACCTGAACGGCGTTGGAACCGTGGACGGACGCCGTGGCGGGCCACTGTCCCTCGGGGAGCAGGTGGACGAAGGGCTCCTCGGCGTAGGCCTTCTCGTAGGCGGCGCGGACGGACTCGGCGGTGACGCCGGGCTCGGCCTTGACGCTGCACGTGGCGAGGATGCCGCGGGGCATCGGCGCGAGGGTGGGGGTGAAGGAGACGGTGACGGCCTGGCCCGCGACCCCGCTGAGGTTCTGGATCATCTCGGGGGTGTGCCGGTGGCCGCCGCCGACGCCGTACGGCGACATGGAGCCCATGACCTCGCTGCCCAGCAGGTGCGCCTTGGGCGCCTTGCCCGCGCCGGAGGTACCGGAGGCGGCGACGACGACGGCCTCGTGTCCGGCGATCTGGGCCGCGTAGGCGGGGTAGAGGGCGAGGGAGACGGCGGTGGGGTAGCAACCGGGCACCGCGATGCGCTTGGACCCCTCCAGCGCGGCGCGGGCACCCGGCAGTTCGGGGAGGCCGTAGGGCCAGGTTCCCGCGTGCGGGGAGCCGTAGAACTTCTCCCAGTCGGCGGCGTCCCTGAGCCGGAAGTCGGCGCCCATGTCGACGACGAGGACGTCCGGGCCGAGCTGCTCGGCGACGGCGGCGGACTGGCCGTGGGGCAGGGCGAGGAAGACGACGTCGTGGCCCGCGAGGACCTCGGCCGTGGTCTCCTGAAGGACGCGCCCGGCCAGCGGCAGCAGATGCGGCTGGAGCGCGCCCAGCTTCTGCCCGGCGTTGGAGTTGCCGGTCAGGGCACCGATCTCGACCTCGGGGTGCGCGAGGAGCAGGCGCAGGACCTCACCGCCCGCGTATCCGCTCGCTCCGGCCACCGCCGCACGTACCGCCATGTCACCCTCCTTCTAGATGGCATGACTATACGTATCGCTGCACGTTTATGCAATCCAGTATCCGGGTGACCGGCACGCCGGATGTGACCGAGAACTTTAGTTGGCGAATCATGGTTCTGAGAGGCGCAGGTCGGGAGCGAGTGGAGACTTCTTGTTGGCGAATCATGAGAGGGATAGTTGGCGGATCATGATTGGGACCGTTCACTCTCCGTGACAGGTAGCAGTTCTACCGGCGATGACATCGGTGAGGCGAATGTCCTGGTTAGCTGATCTTCCGGCCGTACGCGCTGAAGGCAGGGCCTCCTGGTGGCTCGGGGTGCGACCCCAGTCCCCGCACCGGTGACCACATCGCTTCTGTGAGCGGTTTGCGCGTGTTGCCGCTTGGCCCGCGACTACTGAGGTTTTCGTTCTGTTGTCGGTGGTGGCAGGTAGTGATCCCTGCGGTATGCCGGTGGCATGCGGTACGCGCAGAGTGGGGGCCTGACCGCTGAGCGGCGGGCGTTTCGTGAACAGGTGCGTCTGGAGGCCGAGGTCCGGTTCGAGGCGGGTGAGAAGACATCGGCGATCGCCCGGGATCTGCGGGTCAGCGAGCGGTCGGTGGAGCGCTGGCGGCGGGCCTGGCGCGAGGGCGGCGTCCAGGCTTTGCGTTCGGCGGGTCCGGCGAGCGTGCCGAAGCTGTCAGCGGAGCAGTTAGCGGCGCTCGAGCATGAGCTGGGCAAGGGGCCGACCGCCCACGGATTCGAGGATCAGCGGTGGACGCTGGCCCGGGTCCAGGCGGTGATCGGACGCCAGTTCCGGATGCGGCTGTCCATCGCGACGGTGTGGCGGCTACTGAAACGGCACGGCTGGTCCTGGCAGGCCCCGGCCCGCCGGGCATTGGAGCGGGACAAGCACGCCGTGGAGATGTGGAAGCAGGAGGTGTGGCCGCGGGTAAAAGCACCCACCTCCGCGGCGGCGCTCGGGGCCTGGCTCGTCTTCAAGGACGAGGCCGGGTTCGCGATGACGCCGCCGCGCGCCCGCACCTGGGGCCGGCGTGGGCAGACGCCCGTGGTCCGGGTCCGGGGACGCTCCCGCCGTCGGATATCGGTGCCCGCCCTGTGCTGCTACAAGCCCGGCGAGTAGAGCAGGATGATCTATCGCCCCCGCTTCCACCTGCCGCTCCCGGGAGCCCGCAAGAGCTTCGCCTGGACCGACTACCGCAACCTCGCCGTTCGAGCGCACATCCAGCTCGGCGGCCCGATCGTCCTGGTCTGGGGCAACCTCAATACGCACCTGGCCGTCGGCATGAAGCAGTACGCGGCCGAACACGACTGGCTCACCGTCTTCCAACTACCCTCCCATGCACCGGACCTCAACCCGGTTGAAGGCCTTTGGTCGCTCTTACGCCGCGGCCCGACCGCGAACACCGCCTTCGCCGACCCGGACCACCTCACCCGCACCCTCCGACGCGGACTGCGGCGCATCCAACTCCGTCCCGCCCTCATCGATGGATGCCTGGCAGGCACCGGCCTGTCACTCACCCCACCGACGCCACCCTTAAAACCTCAGCAACCGGTCCGGCAGCGAGGTGGAGGAGAATGGTCCCGCGCAGGTCTCAGTGAGGCGGAGGGGCGAGGGGTGCTGTACGAAACCGCAAAAATGGCGCTGGAACAGCTCACGGACGATCGGGCCCTGGAACGGGTGGCCCTGCGAGTGCTCCGGAAGCGCTACCCCAATCTCCGCCTCACCAGCGCCACCGGTGACACCGGCCTCGACGGCTACGATCGCCCGTTGTTCGAGGACGAGATCGACGTCGCGCTGTGGGTGAGCATGCAGCGTACGTGGATCAAGAAGCTCGACATCGAGCTGGAGAAGCACAAGCAGCACGGGCGTACCGCGCCGGCCATCTTCGTGACGAACCGTTCGACGAACGACATCTCGAAGAAGAAGCAGAGGGAGCGGGCGAAGAGCGACTTCGGGGTGGACCTGGAGATCGTCGACCTCGGCGAGCTCGTCGTCGAGCTGGAGGCGGACGACCTGCGCTGGGTGGCCGAGACCGAGCTGGGGGTCCGCCCGCGCCGGCCCAGGGCCCTGGCCACTGCGGAGGTGTACCTGGATCGGCTCTCCCGCACGGTGCCGGGGATGGCCGCTGAGCTCCGCGGCACTGCCGAAATCGAGAATCAGCTCCGCACCCAGATCGCCCCGGAGTCTTCTGAGGACCGGGTCGTCGTGGTGGAGGGCCCTGGCGGCTGTGGGAAGACCAGGATCGCGATCGAGACGGCCCGGTCCGTCGCCACAACCCTGGTCGTCCCTTCTGGGGCTCCCTTCACGCTTGACTCGTTCACAGAGGTGGGGTTGGACGCTCCGCTGATCCTCGTGATCGACGACGCCCATCGCAGCCAAAGCCTGTCCGCGGTGGCCGCGATGCTCGCCGACCAGCGGTTCGACCGGGTCCGACTGGTCCTCACTGTTCGCCCGGGCCAGCGCGACCGGACGCTCTACGCCGCCGGAGCCGAGAACCACGTCGGCGCCCCGGTCGTGCTTCGCCAGCTGGACCGCCCGGAGATCGACACCATCATCACGGACCACGGGATTCAGCGGAAGGAGTTCCGACAGGCCGTCATCACTCTGGCCGGCGGCAATCCCTTGCTCGCCCACACCGCCTGCCAGGTGGCCCTGTCCAATGGCAAGTTCGACTGGAGCGACGCCTCCGACCTCCTACGGGAACTGGTCGCCGACAGGCTCCGGGCGCTGGACGACCCTGACCTGCACCGGACGGGCGCGGTCGGCCTCGCTCTGCTGACCAAGGCCGGCGACCTGGCAGGGCACCACGGAGGTCAGGACATCGCCGTTCTCCACGGCGCGGTCTCCGGTTTGCCATCTGAGCCCGACCGGCTCGACCGGATCCTTGACAACCTTGCCGACGCCGGGCTGGTGGACACACCGCCCTACACCTTCCGCCCCGATCTTGCTGCTGCCGTTGTCCTGGCCGACGCCCTCACTCCGGGGGCCATGGTCCGGCTGGACACCAACGCAGCCCTGCGCCACCTGGCCACCCACTCGGGTCTCACCCCAGGGCTCACCCCGCAGGAGCACGCGGACGTTCTTGAAGCCGCGACGCGGCGGCTCGACCCGCAAATCGGCGTGCTGGCCGCCGCAGCCCGCGACAGCGGCAACCAGGCTGCTGCCTCGGCGATCACCACCTTCGTCCTCGGCCTGCTCCCCGAAGACGCCCACCTGGGCCACTGGGCCAGCGTCGTTCGCCTCGCCTCTCAGGCCGCCCCCGCTGATTCGACTCTTCTCGCGCAGCTCACCGAACGGCTGGCCCGGCGATGGCCGGTGCCAGCCTCCGAGCAGCTCTGGGGCGACACAGACGCCGTCGCCTACTACCGGTTCGAACTGGACCGCTTGTGTGAGGAGTTCGCCCGATTGGCAGGGCGCACCAACCCTGGGACCACCCCGGCGGCCGTGGCATCCGTGCTGGACATCGCTTGGCTGATGGATGCCGCCCGGCCCGTCTTCGGCGGCCACCAGCCCGACACCCTGCTGCGCACGTTCCATGCATGGACAGGTCCAAGAAACTGGCACAACGGACAAGCACTGATGGACCGCCGAGGTGCCCTGCTCGGCGCGATCTCGCGCTGGGTCCGCGACCGCACCGACGAACCACCACTGGGCCTTGACCCCGCGGACGCGGCCAAGCGGGGCCCCGAGTCCGTCGCCCGTGTCCTCCTCGCGGCCCTGCAGCCCTATCTGACTGTCACTGTCGAGCTCGTGCAGCGCGGAACGCCCGAGCAGGCAAACACTCTCAACATCAGCACCGCAGCGCTTCCTGACCTTCCAGAGACCCGGCACCAGCTCGACCAGGCCCTCGACCTACTCGAACCGCTGCTCGCCGAACCGGTCCTGCACCAGCCTGAGCACCTGAACCTCCTCAACGCGCTGGTCGCCGTACCCGAGCAACTGCGCCAGGCCGCGGGCCGCGGCCTGCCCGGCGACCACCACCAGAAGCTGCCCGCGCACGCCGAGAAGGTATTGGTCGAGGCTGCCTCGAGGTTTGCCGAGAAGATCGCCGCGCGGTGGACGGACCTTCCGCTGTCCGTTCGGCGCCGGGCGGTCGAGGCCGCGCTCGGAACAGGCACCCGCCGGACTGACCTTGCAGGAGCTGCAGTCAACGGCGAGCCCGTCGCGGTAGCGGCACTCGGCGACCCGGGGCTCTCGCATCTCCTCGTCGTTCAGCCGCCCAACACCTTCACCGCCACCTGGGCCGAGGACGTCGCAACCCAGAAGTCCACCGCCATCACGTTGGCCGGTCAGCTGACCACCGCGCAGGCCATCGGCCTGCTGGAAGCTGCCGATCCCTCCTTCTTCGGTACGGCGCGCGAGGTGCTCCCGGCCTTCGCCGCAGCGGTAGGCGAGAACGCGACTGACGCTGATCCCGTCCTGGACCGCATCGCCAGCGGGCCACTGCCAGCGGATGCTGCGCTGTTGGCCGGCCTGGCGACCCGGCACCCGGAGCGGGTCTGGCAGTGGGTTTCGGAACATACGGGTGACCCCAGGCTTGCGGGGCTCGCACTCGCGATGGCGGACGACCACCCCGAACAGGAAGAGAAGCTCCTCCGCGCTCTCGCGGACGCCGCAACCGGAACCGAGGCCGCTGAGCCAGCCGCCATCTGCACACAGGTCGCCCGGCATGCGTGGCACTGCACGAGATCAGCCGAGAACCGCCTTGGGTGCCTGGCCCTGATGGGCATCGAGGGGCCGGCTCAGGCAGTTCCCGAGGTCCTGGAGGCGATTGGGATGGTGCTCCACTCCAACGCCCCGGTGGACCCCGAAGCGGTGAACGCTTGCGTGGCCGTGCTGGAGCGGGGGCTCACCACTGACACCACCGGCCTCATGAACAACGACAGCCTCGGCCTCTTCAGCCACGGAGTGATCCAGATCGCTCGCCGGTCGCCCGAAAGGTTCGCCCAGGTCCTGGCAGGACATGTCCTCGTAGGTCGCCGCCTGCCAGCTTCCTGGACGGAGCACCTCGAGAGGCTCGACATTGCGGTGCGTGACGAGATCACCGCCGCGTTCGAGCAGCGCTGGTCGGCAGCACCGGCCACCGCCCCCGACGACTCCGTCGAAGACGCGCTGTGCGAGACGCTCACTGCGATCGGCAAGGACACCGAAGCCTGGTCGCGAGCACTAGTCGAGTGGGCTGGCGGACCGCCGAGCGCACGCCGCCGAGCGGCGAAGGCGGTTCACCTGGCCTGGTCGAGCAGTACCTGGGGACAGGTTGTCCCAGAGCTCCTGATTGCTGGGCTGACCCCTGAAAGCCAGGAGCTGATCCTGCACGGGTTGGCCGCGGTGAACGTCGTCTTCACCGACTTGGACGCGGTGATCCGCCCCCGCCGGGAGGCTGCGGAGAAGCTGAAGTCCCACCCCGACGCCTTGGTGCAGGCGTTCGCCACCACCGCGCTGAAACGCCTCGACAGTTCCGCCTCGGCCTTCCAGGGCATGCAGCAGCGCAGCCGCACCGGCTACCCCACCTGATCCGGAACCGCCACCAGCCCGGGAGTGCCTGATGGGCCTTCCGGGCAGGTGAGTTCGATCCCACTGGGCTCCCCGACTGCGTCGAGGAAGCCCCGCTGGACGGGGCCAGCAGCTTCGCCGCAGGGTGGGCCGAGGGGCCGCTGCGGCGCTGAGGGGTTCAGCGGCGCGTGACGCCGAACGCAAAGCCTGGACGCCGCCCTCGCGCCAGGCCCGCCGCCAGCGCTCCACCGACCGCTCGCTGACCCGCAGATCCCGGGCGATCGCCGATGTCTTCTCACCCGCCTCGAACCGGACCTCGGCCTCCAGACGCACCTGTTCACGAAACGCCCGCCGCTCAGCGGTCAGGCCCCCACTCTGCGCGTACCGCATGCCACCGGCATACCGCAGGGATCACTACCTGCCACCACCGACAACAGCACGAAAACCTCAGTAACCGCCTTGGCGTTTCCGCTTGGATGCCGTCAGCTGTGCCTCAGCGGTCCTCCACGATGAAGCAGGCCCGTTGGTAGAGCTCGTCGAATGTGATGACTTCGACGTCCTGGATGGATCGCCTGTACTGCTCGAAGGAGGTGATCTTCTCCGGGTTCACCGAGCCGCGATCGGTGAACTCGCTGAGGCTACCGATCACCAGCACTTGTCGGGGGCGGACGGTAGAGATCTCGATGTCGGTCGGGGCGCCGTCGTCCTCGTAGAGCTTGTGCAGCTCTCCGGTGACCAGGCGTAGGGCCTTGTGAGCGGTCTTCTGTACCTGCGCCACTGCGCCGACGACGTCCTTTGAGACCTGGTAAACGTCCGGAGGCCGGTACGGCGTGCTGGCCAGCAGAGGCGTCATATGGGTCTTGATTTCGCAGAGCAGCAGGCTGCTGATGAAGCCCTTGGAGCGCATGACGGCGTCACTGCGCTTTCCCACCCCGGTGAAGATGTTTGCACCGGTCGTGATGCGCTCCAGCTTCCCGTCGTTCAGAGGTTCGCAGGCCACGAGGTTGAGCCCATACCCAAAGATCCAGGGATTCTCTTCGAAGAGGCCCTGCCAGACTGCCTCTGGCCCTGCAGTCTGTTGGCGCTCCCGGTCGAAGTACTCCGGATCGGTCAGGAGTTGGCGGAATCGATCGAGTTGCGCCTTGCGGTTGCTGATCAGCCGGATGTCCTTCTCCGTGAGTGCGCCGCCGACGGCCGTCCTGACGGCTTCGAGGAGCGTCGTGCGGTCTTGGTCGGCCAGGAGCCGAGCCAACTCGGCTTCGTCGCCGACGACCAGCCGCAGGCTGCTGCTCTCAGGGATGTCTAGTCCGACGCAGCTCTGGAGGAAGCGGATTACCTTCCAAAAGCTTTCGTGGACATCGCTGGTGTCGACGAGTGCCTTGACGATCTGAGGGGCCTCGGTGCCAGGTATCGCTTCCATGGCTGCTGTCTTCGCAGTCTTGGTCTTGTCCTTTTTCCACAGTTTGATCCTGGGCGAAAGGAGGCCGTCCTTGTTGATGAGGGTGACATGGCACAGCGTGGCCACCTGTGGCCGGTCGTCGAGGAGGAAATCCGTGATTAGGCGGCCTCTGCGTGTGTCGTAGAAGTAGGGGAGCCCTTGACCGCGAATCTCGAGATCTGAGAAGTCCTGCGCCGTGACGTCGAACTCTGTGGACAGCAGGCCGATGCGGAGACGCCGTAGGACAGGGAGAGCGGGCTCGGCTGTCTGGTACCTCCAGTCTGGTGAGACGGTTGGCAGCGGCCCCATGTCGCCTTCGAGCACCAGGGTCTGGACGTCCTCGCGCTGGAGACGGGTGAGTACGGCTTCCAGTCGTTGCCAGACCGCGTTGGTGACCGCCTCCGTAAATGCAGGCCGGAGCACGGAGGGCACGGTGAGGACTGCCTCGTACGTGGCGTCCGTCCATCCGTCACCGGGAATGGGGTGGAAGAAGCCGCCGTCGCGGCGCAGCGTTAGTACAGCCGGGCGAAGCAGGTCTCGGGCGACTTCCTCGCCGTCACGGTCGAGGAGGCTGTAGACCTGTCCGAGGACGAGGTCGAGTTTGCCGGTGTCGTCGTCATCGAGCGGCAGTGAGACTAGCGGACCTGTGGCCGGTGCGAGGGCTGACGCGTATACCGGCCGCCCCGATATGAACTTGAAGGGGCGGAGGGTCCAGCCGTCCGGACCGAGGAGGCGATTCAGCTTCGCGACCCGTGGGGATGGGTGGTCAACGTCGGGGTGCACCTCGGGGTGCACGGACCGCGCCAGGAAGGCGAGAAGGACCTCGTCAGGGCCGTCGAGGAGTTGGAACTGGGGGTATTCGAAGACCCAGTCGTCAGACCAGTCGAGTGGGTTGTTGATCCGGTGCTGGATGATGTCTTCACGTGCCGTCGTGAACCGGGAGTCCGTCGACGCCAGCCTGTCGAGGTCGTACAGGGATTCCAGGAAGTCGATCTCGTCGAGCTTTCCCCACCAGGGGCTGCCCTCACCGCACAGGTAGTCGAAGATGCCGCGTCGCGTGAGCGTCGTGATCCTCTGCGTGCTCTGTGGTGCCGGGGAGGCGGCGAACTGCGTCATGCCCCCAGGATGGATGTCCGTCGACTCACCCGGCAGGCGATTGAACATCCTGGGTCTCTTTCAGACGTACGCAATCTGCTTTCTGAGCATGATCGTGCGGATCGGGTTAGGGGGACATGAACTCCGGCTAGCGCCCGGCATAGCCGGAACCGGGACGTCAACGCGCGGGCGGTCGTTGCCGGGCAGCGAGCGCTTCGATGATCGCCTTCTGACGGCAGAAGTCGGCGGCTTGCTCCGGGGTGGGCTCGTAGCCGGAAAGGCTGTCGATCTCTGCGAGAGCTGCTGGGATGTCGCTGGTGTAAGCGAGAGTGACCGCCCGGTGCGAACGCAGGCCAAAGATCAGTTCTGACAGATTGTACGTTTCTGCCGTAGGCAGGAGTTGACGTTCGAGGATGTTCAGGGCCTGCTGCATCCTGCCAGCGTTGACCAGGATGTCAACGACTTCCTGGCCGGAGTCGACTGCCTGGCGCCAAGCACCGGTGATCGAGTACAGCTTCCATGCGGGGATGGCCACGACGGTCTCGGGGCCGCTAGCTATGCCTTGGCGGCGGCGGGACTTGACTGACAGGGAGAAGCAGTCGGCGAGCCGCTTGTAGTCGTCGGGTGAGTCGCTGGCGTGGAGCCGTTCCTGCAGGGCGGCGATCGGCCCGTCGAGGTCGTCGAGATTGAGTCCCAGATACGCGCGGTACGCCTCGGCCACTTGTTGTGCCACCACGTCGGCACGGTCGAACTCGTCGGCGTGGTAAAGAGCTTGGGCAAAGCTGTAGCGCAGGGCCCGTTCCTCTGCGGATTCGCTCTCCACTTGCCGGAGGCCGGTGGTGAAAGCCTCCGTCAGGCGACGTACGTCCTTGTCATGGCCGTAGACGATGAACTGGCGGGCGGCCAGCAAAGCTCTCTCCCGCGGGCCGATGCCGCTGTCGCCGTTCACGGCAAGTCGTTCCATGGCGCTCACGTGGCGGGCGCATGCCTGCCAGTCGCCGTCATAGTAAGCCCAGGTGACCAGCGTGTTATGGGCTTCGAAGCGGATGACAGTGTCCCGGGCCAAGTTCTCGGCGGCATCCGCGACCGCGGCGCGGATCTCGCGGGGATAGCCGCTCTCGTAGAACCCCTCCTCCGAGGCGAGGTCGAGCAGTTCTTCAACCCTGCCTGTCTCGGTCAGCAGGCGCATCCAGCGGCCGAGCTGAGGGAGCCCACGCTGCCCTTCCAGCATCTGCAGGAGGGCGTCGCGGACCCTATGGGTGACGCCAATGGGCAGATCGTCCGCGGCGGAAGAGGCCACGGGGCGGACCACGTCGTGCAGGGTGACCCGGCCGTCAGCGAAGTCCTGCGTGAACCTGCGGGCGGCCAGGTCACGTACAGCCCTCGCTGCGTGAGCGGGCCGCAGGCCGGCCACCTCCGCGAGCTGCTGGAGCTCTGCGACGGCTAGGGGGACTTCCGCGATCGCTAGGAGCGCCGCGACGGTGCGTGCACGCAGTTCCAGGAGGTCGAAGGCTTCTTCCAGAATCCGTTCCTGGGCGGTGCCGGTGGTGTGGGTCTGGGCCTGTAGGGCGTCGCAGAAGGCAGTTCCGTCCCCGGCGTACGCGGTGGACGTCAGATAGGCGGAGTTGAGCACGTACAGCGGCAGGCCTGCGGTGAGGGCGAGGACGCGCTGCACAGTGCCATAGTCCACAACGCAGTCTTCGGCGGCGAAGACCGCGGCGACGGTGTCGATACTCCAGCCCGCCAGCGTCTCGGCGGTGATGCCGAGATGGGCGGCGAGCGGGATCTGCTCCGGTCTGGGGTGGCCGAGCAGAATCAGCCGGGCCGTCGGCAGGGCCCCAACCAGCATCCGCACCTCGTCGGGGGTGAGCTGGTGGACGTTGTCGACGACCACGGCGATCATGGTCCCCGCCTGGGCCAGCCGGGCATGCACGGCGCGCAGAACGGCGATGCCATAGGCGGCCGGCAGGGTTTCGGCCTCCGGCTGGGACAGATGCCGGGCAGCCAACTCCTGAGCCAGGGCGCCCGCCACGGAGGCCGACGGGATGCCCGCGACGTCGAAGTAGGTGACCGGATGCGGGCAGTGCGTGGCGGCGTGCGCCGCCCATGTCGTCTTGCCAGCCCCGGAGAACCCGACCACCAGCCGCACCGGCTCCTCACTCGTGAGGTCCGGCTCCCCGTCGTGCGGCCGGTAGACACCGGGTAGCTGCGGGAAGGCCTGCAGCTCCTCGACGAACTGCTCGTACAACTGCGGCAGTTTGGTCGCGGCGAACTCCTGGCCGTGGGCTCCGGTGCACGCGTATTGCACGCGGGCGGCGAGCTTCCACACCAAGGTCGCGCCGCTCAGCGACCCGAAAGGGAGCCGCTCGGCCTGCGTGGTGCACCAGTCGAGCAGGTCCGCCAGGTCGCGGCCCGGCACGGGCAGCCACCTCTCCGCCGGGTGTGGCCTTTCCGGTCCAACGAGCGCGACGTCTGCAGGCCAGGGAGCTTGCTGTGTCCTGGCGAGTAGGTCTGGGCCCAGGGCCGCGTTAGTAACGACGATCAGCCAAGGAGTGCCAGCACGTCGACCTGCGGTGTGTTCGGCACGGATGCCGTCGAACTGCTCAGCCGCGCCTCGCACGTCACCCCACGTCAGGTTGCCCTCGCGAGTCTTGACCTGTATGTACAGGTGCCGGTCGTCGAACACGATCTCGACATCCTCGTCGCGTTCAACTCGCAGCAGTTGCGCTTGGGCCTCCCGCAGACGCAGCAGGCACCCGGCTGCGTATAGATGCTGGTAGGTAAAGCCCCGATGCGTCGAGGTGATGCGCCGAAGCTGCTCGCCGTTGAGGACGTCAGTAGCCTCGCGAACACCCGGCGACCCGGCAGCCGGGGCTGCACGGCGCGTTCCGTCTCCCTGCACCACACCAGGGTAGTTGCCCGTACCGACAGCGACGCACGCCGAACGAGACAAGGCGTTCACCGGGACAAGAGGCTCGGCTGCGACCCCGGCCCTGTGGCTGCGTGAGGCCCTGGCCGCGGTTGGCGCCCGCAACGGCCGGCATCGCGGTGTGCACCGGTTCTGCGTTCGCGGGGTCGGTGCACCGCGCGTCTAGCGTTGCTGGCAGCGATTCCGTAGCTCAGCGATGATTGCCCTCTCGTGCGTGTTGAGATCCCCGTCGACGGCGGCGACCCTTTCGGCGGCGCAGACAACGTCACTGAGATCCCCAGGCTCGGCGTCGATGCGGTGCCATACCTCGTCCGGGTCGATGTTGACTACGCTGGCGAGTTGCTCGTCATCGACCTGATGCCGTTCCCGGGCAAGCCGCGTCAACTGCTGGAATAGCAGGCTCTCGGCGTCAGCGAGCTTGCCGTCCGCGTTGATGACGAGCCACGCGACCCACAGCATCAGCCGTGGGTGCCGCGTACGTCGGATCAAAGTGTCGGCGAGCTCGATCACCTCCGCCTCGGCGCGAAACACGGATTTGGCATAGCGTCCCGCAGCCAAGGTCGTGTAGCGGTTCACGAGGACGGTCAGGGGGATCCCGACGCCGGGGATGCCGAATTTGATGATGTTGCGTTGCAGCAAGTGTTTCCCGACAAACGGAAGGCTTTTCGCGGTAGCAAGGACCGGGCCGGAGTAGTACTTCTTGAGGACTTGACGGACCAGGTCGGGGACGAACTTCATGCTGGTGCGCGCGACCTCGCCGGACTTTACGCCGATTGCAACCCGGACGATTTTCATCATGTCTTCGGGATCGTCCACGTCCAGGGGAATCCGGTAGATCACCGCAATGTCATAGGCCAGACGCATTTGCAGTTGGGTGAGGTACGTCAAGTCAACCATGAAGGTGACGACACCGGCCGGAACAGTGGCGGGGCTGGCGCCACCCAACGACCCGATGGTCGCGGCGATCGTCCCGTTGTAGAGGCTGGAGGTGATCCCGCCTTCAATCATCGCGTTCTTTGCCGCCAGCTTGATTTGCTGCCCGACGATACCGTCCGCGGGCACACCTCTGTACTTCTGCTGGAAGTACTCCCAGGTGGCTTTCTCGGCGTACGACCGCAGCGCTTGGGCGCAGAGTTTCGTGAACCAGCCGCCCGACTTGATGTCGCCCGCGCTCAGCCCTTCGACGAACTCCCGCAGTTTGGCGCGCTCTTGTTCGACAGCTTCGCGGTCGGCATCGTCGTCGTCGACGGTCGCGGAGCCGGGCAGCACTTCGGTCACAGCGGATCCCCTCCCAGGTGGTTCAGCGACCTGCAAGGTTGCCAGATATGGGCAGAGGAGCGGTGGCACCCGCACGATCCCACCGCTCCTCGTTGTGCGGGGTCAGGTTCGACGTCGTCGGGTGAGGTCGGGGACTGCCGTATGGCCGACCAACTGGCCTCTCAGGTTCCTGTTGGTCTCCTTGAGCCGGTGGTTCTAGATCTCCAGGACTTGGACGGTCCGGGCCATGAGTTGCAGTTGAGCGCGCAGGTCGTCGCGTTCGGCGCGGACTCGGGCCAGGTCCTGCTGCTTGGCCGTGCAGGCCTGGGCGGTCTAGGACGACACCGGCAGGAGGGGATCGTGGGCCTTGACCAGGCTGAGAAAACCCGAGTTCGGAGTAGTCGTACATGGCTAGTGTGTCAACTGTGCGAGACGAGACCTGGGAGCCTGCTGTCACGGTTGACGAAGGACTCAGCCGCAGAGCGAAGGCGTTGGCATGTACCGCCCCGTTGCACGAGCTCGACGCCCGTAAGGGCATGATCGAGTGGGCCGAGGCGAAGACCTATCTGATGGCGGAGATCGCTCTGTACACCATCGACCAGGTCGCGATCACCATGGACTTCGACACGGGCGCCAGTCACCAGCACATCGTGGACCGAGTCCAGCGGTTCGTCGCGCTGCAGGCGTCGCAGCGCCCAGCCAAGGAGCACGCGCGGGTCACGGCCTGGGTACTGGAGAGTCTGATCAATGTCGGGGACGTGGATCGCGCGTTCCGCCGCCCGTACGGGGCGGTGGACGCCGACGGCGTCTACCGTGTGCACACGTTCGACTTCAAGCTCATCGAGGAGCGCAGGGACGCCACGGGCAAGCTGTACCTGCGTGCCTCGCACGAGGCTCTGAACGTCCTGGTCGGCGCCCTGGACACCGACGTCGAGTCCGCCCAGGTCGCCGCCGAGGTGAAACTCGACAACCTGATCAGGCGGGGCCAGCTGGCAGACGCCAAGCAGATCGCCGAGCAGGCGCGTATCCGTACGATCCAGTACGGGGAGATGATCCGGGTCCAGCTGGACGCCACCAAGCGCAACGTGCAGGCGGTGGACTGGCAGGAGAAGGTCCCGAAACTGCTCGACGACGCGCTCGCCCACGTCGAGGAACGGGTCAAGGCCGAGCGGGCGATCGCGAAGTACATGGCCGAGGCACGCGACGAGGCGGAGGAGCCCGTGCGCAAGAGTCGGGCGGCGGAACTCGTCGAAATCGTCGAGGACTGCGTACGACGCCACATCAAGCTCCACACCCACCTCATGGGAGCCCGGGACCTGTTCCGGGAGCAGCAGGATCGCCAGCAGTTCGCCGACACTCCCCAGCGCCAGACCCTCGACCTGTACGGCCACCTCCTCACGCCTGCTCTCGACCTGCCGGTCACTGATGTCTCCGGATTAGCCGACGGATACTTCACGGATTCCTCGGGCCCGGTCGTCCGCGATCTTCCGGACCTGGCCACCCTCGTTCCCCTGCTGCTGCGCCCGGCAATGGAGCGCACGCGGTTCGCGGGAGAAGTCCTCGAACCCGACCTGGAGACGTTGGAAGAGCAGAAGCGCTTCACTAACCGCCAGTGGGAACAGGCCAACGCGCTCCTCGACCTGCCGGACGAAGTACGCACGCTGTCCGGTCTTCTAGACGAAGCGGCAGCCCTCGACCCCGAGCTTCCCGAACTCGTAGCACTCCTGGCGTTGCACGCGTACGGTCCGCAAACCGGAACAGCCCTGCGCCGCGGAGATCCCCGGGTCTTGGTGGCCGTGCATGCCGACGCCGGCCTGGACAGCCAGGGCTTCGAGGGAGACGACCTGCTCCTCACCACGGCACGGCTCGTGGACCCGGCCACGGCCGACGGCCCGGAACCGACCACGAAGAACACCGGAGGCGACAACCGATGAGCGGGGTCCTCGGCACCTACAGCGAGCACGACGCGGAGGAGGCGGCACGGCTCGTCGGATACGGCCTTCGCCCCAGGCTGCGTCCGCACCGGGACGCCGACTACGCGGCCCTCGTCCGCCGCTATGACGAGGAACCGGCGTTCGAGCAACTCGTGAGAAGGAGCGCGGCAGGCCTCGGGCTGCGGGTCATCGGAATCACCCAGCGTGCCGGTGCCGTCTTCGGGGCTCTGCCGGGCTCGGTGTTCGAGACCAAACTCGATCACTACGCACGGCAGGCGCGCCAGGCCCATCAGCGAGAGGCAGAGCGGGTGCTGCACGGCATCGCCCACCTGGCCATCGCCGCCTGCTGTTTCCCGCGGCCCGAGGACCTCGCCGACGACGGCTATGTCGGCCAGGCCACGGTTCCGACGGTGGACCAATTGGTACGTCACGCATGCCAGGAACTATCCGAGCGTGTGGCCGGATCGGAGGAGAACAGCGACCCCATGACGGACGCCCTCGAACTGGAGCGTGCCTGGCGCGTGTACTTGCGCAGACCCGAGGCCGGCTCGACCAGCGACGGCCGCGTCGCCCCGCCGTCCACCGAGGCCATCGTGGGCAAGGCCCTTCGCTACCTGGTCGACCAGGGCATGTTGACCGAGACCGAGGACGACGAGCGCTCGGTCAAGGTCTACCGCACGACCAGCCGTTACCAACTCCAGGTCCGCGAACTGGCAGGCGTCCAGGCGTACGACGGGTTGCTGCGCCTAGGTGCCCCCGCAGGACCGGCTGCCGCAGGCATCGTGCGGGTCTCCGATTCCGGCACGCTGTACTGACGGGCTCGGGCATGGAAAACTCGATGAACTACGAGCTCTCCCGGATCCGCCTCTGCTCGGTCGGCCCCGCGGGCGCACGGTTCCAGGATGTGACTCTGGACCTCAGCGGTGCCGGCCGTCCGGTCGCCCAGGAGCAGGCGGATCTGTTCGATTCCGTGACGCAAACACTGCGTCCGTCGCCCGCCAGCGTGCTCTTCCTCGAGAACGGCGGCGGCAAGTCCGTGCTTCTCAAGCTGGTGTTCTCGGTGCTGCTCCCGGGGCGGGGCCTCGTGAAGGGGGCCGACGACCCCCGCCTCCTCGACAACTACGTGCTGGCCCAGGACGTCTCACACGTCGCTCTCGAATGGACGCACGCGGTGAACGGCCGGTCCCTTGTCACCGGCAAGGCGATGGCGTGGAAGAACCAGACAGTCTCCAAGGCCGCCGACAACCTCCAGGAGGGGTGGTACTACTTCTACCCCACCGAGACGCTGGCCCTGGACACTCTGCCGATCACCGACGGCGGACGCCGCTATTTGTCCTTCGACTCCTACCGCAATGAACTGCTCGAACGCAGTGACGAGGACCCCCGTCTGGGACTCGACTGGCCGAAGTCCCAAACCGACTGGACGGAACGTCTGGCGAAGGTCGGCATCGATTCCGAACTCTTCCGCTACCAGCGGGTGATGAACAAGGGTGAGGGTGAGGCGGTACGCGCGTTCGACCTCGACTCGGACGCGAGCTTCGTCGACTTCCTGCTCAAAGCCGTGATCAAGCAGGACAGCCTGACCGAGTTGGCCAAGTTGGTGTCCCAGCACCTGGACAAGCTCGCCCGGAGGCGGAGCCTGTTGCTGGAGCAGGAGTTCGTGGAGCACACAGTCGAACTCCACGGACCGCTAATCGAGACGTCACGCGCGGAGGCCGAAGCACGGAAGCACGTCCAGCAGGCCGAGGAGGGCCTGGTGAAGTTCGCCGGGCAGCTCAAGCGTCGCGTCCAGGACGACGACACCCGCCTGGGGAATCTGGAGCAGGAGGCGACCCGTCTCGCACGGGAACGGGACGACGCCGCGCGCTTGGCCAAGCGGTGGAGCGCGACCGTGGCCGAGCAGCGACTCAGCCTTGCCGCGATGCGTCTGGAGGAGGCCAGGGCTCTTGTCGCGCGGGCGTCCACGGAGCGGGACGATGCCAACGCCCTGACAGCAGGATGGCAGGCGACGGCCGTCGTACTGCGCCACCAGG
This sequence comes from Streptomyces sp. NPDC090106, assembly GCF_044747265.1. Classification (NCBI taxonomy): domain Bacteria; kingdom Bacillati; phylum Actinomycetota; class Actinomycetes; order Kitasatosporales; family Streptomycetaceae; genus Streptomyces; species Streptomyces sp. NPDC090106. The sequence goes on from NZ_JBIVDS010000013.1 coordinate 239,819, forward strand.
AGAAGACCGGCGAGGCGACCCGGCTGCGTGAGCTGGTCAACGCAGGCGAGGAACAGGCCCGCCCTGCCTTCGAGGCGCGTGAGCAGGCCGCCAGGGCTTTTGCCGCCGGGCTCTCGGCCCTTGTCCGCAAAGCCGGAACCCGGGCACGCGATGAGGAGGAGGCGGCGCGTCAACGTGACGAGGCCGAGGCGAAAGTCCGCGGCGAGCGAGAGGAGTCGCTCAAGGCCTCGACCGCAGCGGAGGCCGAGCGGCAGAGCCTCGTCCAGCGTATGGAGGCGGTCCGTGCAGACGCCCAGCAGGCCGTGGCCGACGGACTGGCAGCGGACACGGAGGCGCTGCCGCAGGCCGCCCAGGACGCACAGCACGCTCTCGAAGCTGCACGCAAAAGAGTCGAGGCGCTGGCAGAGGAGGCGGAAGCGCTCGCCGAAGAACACCTCGAGGTCCAGCGGCTCCTGGACGACGCGAAGGAGAACGAGGGGAAGGCACGTCAGTCTGCCGAACGCCTCCAGGACAGGCTGGAACAGGCCACAGGTCCCAAGACGGCACTGGAATCCGAGCCACGGCTGACCGAGCTCCTCGACGGCGAACGAGTCGACCTCGACCAGGACGCGCACCTCCTGGTCGAGCGTCTTGCCGGAGCGATCGCCGAAGCCGAACGGGAACACGTTGCGCTGCGGATCGAGGACGCCCGCGACGAGCAAGCCCGGCTGGCCCTGGCCGATGGGCGGCTGCTGCCTCCGCCGGCCGTCGTGACCGAAGCCTGCCGGATCCTGAGGGACCGGCAGATCGACGCCTGGCCGGGCTGGGAACATCTTGCGGACTACCCCCAGCGCAAGCGCGAGGAGTTCATAGCCAGGGCTCCCCATCTCGTCAGCGGCGTCCTGCTGAACTCCGGTAGTGATGTGAGTGAGGCCCGTGACATCCTCGCCGCGCTGACACCCCAGCCCATCGCTTACGTGGCCGTGGGCACCAGCGAGGCACTCGAATCCCTACAGGCCGGGCAACCGGACGGCGTCGCGTTCACGCTCCCCTTCCATCCCGCGCTGTACGACCACGACGCAGCCGAAACCGAACACCGGGCCGTTGAGGAGCGGTGCTCCCAACGGATACAGCGCCTCGCCGAGGTCGTGGCCTCCAAACGCAGGGACGAGGAACTCAGGCACCGGATCGCCACATGGCGGGAGAGCTACCCGCCTGGTGCCGTCGCAGCCCTATCCGAAAGGGCTGCTGTGGCCGCCGAGGATCTCGCCACGGCGGAGAAACTCACAGCCGACCGACGGCGCGGCGTCACCGACCTGGTCAAGCGGCAGACACAAAACCGGACAGCGCAACGCACGGCCGCGAGCGAGCGGGACCGTCTGAGGGCGGTGAGCGACAGACTCGACGACATCGCCCAACGACTGGCCCAGATCCCGGGATGGTCAGACCTGGCCCGTGCCGCCGAAGTACGACGAGATCAGCAGAACGAAGCAGCTGACCAAGCCCTGATTGCCGCGGACGAACACCGCCGTCTGGCGAAAGAACACAGGAACACAGCCGGTGAACAACTCCGGATCAAGGAAGACGCGCTCAAGGAACGGGCGGCACTGCCCGGCGCGCAAGGTGTCCCTGACGAGGCGGATGCTCCACACGAGCCCATTGCTTTGCTGCGTAACACCTACAAGACCGCATCCGACAACTACGAGAAAGCCAATGTGCCGGATGAGTTGCGCCGAAGTCTCATCCGGGCGGAGGCGGAGGAAACGGAGTCCAGCGACGAGTACTCCACCCTGGACGATACTCCTCGTGACCAGGCCCACCGACTCCTGCTGACTCCGGAGGCCTCCGACGCGACCACCCGCGCACAAGCCCTACGGCGCGCGGGCCGTAGGCAGAAGGCGGCCGAAGAGGCGGTCGGAAAGGCCCAACTCGCCCAAGGACAGCAGGAGAACGCCCTGAAAGAACGGGAGAGAGAATTCCGGGTGTTCGTTTCGGAGAGCGTTGCCCCCATGCCCCTGGAGCGGCAGCCCCGCGACATCACCGCATGTCAGGAAGCGGTCGAGGAAGCCCGGTCGAAGCAGTCAGCCGCCGCGGATGCGGAGGCTTCGGTGACCTCCCTGCACACAGCGGCCGGCCTGGCATGGGAGGCGGCGAAGGACACCGCCAAGGAGTTCACCATCCTGGCGGAAACCCTCGCGGCTCTCACTCCCGAGGAGGCCGCCGACGAGCCGTTCGCGGATGACGCCGCTGCGGCACGCCACGAGCACCGCCGACTCGACCATGCCAGGAACACAACCCGGGACGATCTGGCCAGACATGAGCGGAATCTGCGCAAGGCGATCGAGGGGCTGAAGAAGCACGCGGGCGCCGACAAGTACGACTCCCTGAACATCCCCGTCCGTCGCCAGATCCTGATCCTCCCGCCCGAGGAACTGACCGCCCAGGCACGCGGCTGGGACATCCCCCTCACCTCGCGGCTGCGGAGCCTCACCGACGACCTGAACCAGATCAGCAGACACCGGCAAGTGATCATCGATCACCTCAAGGGCGAGGTCGACAAGGCCCTGGCCGTCCTACGGTCGGCACAGCGCCTGTCCGCGCTACCGCGCTCCCTCGCCGAATGGGCCGGCCAAGAGTTCATCCAGTTCAACTTCGACAGGCTCAGCGACGAACTGCTCACGGCCCACCTGGGACAGGTGGTCGACGAGGCTGCCGCCGGCGTCACCAGCGACGGACGCAAGACGCGGCGCGACGGTCTCTCCCTGCTGCTGCGTGGCGTGCACACAGCCGTCCCCAAGGGATTCCGGGTGTACATACTCAAGCCCGACAAGGTCCTGCGAACGGAGCGCGTACGGGTGTCCAAGGTCAAGGAGATCTTCTCCGGCGGCCAGGAACTCACTGCCGCCATCCTCCTGTACTGCACGATGGCGGCCCTGCGAGCCAACACCAAGGGCCGCAGACGCGACCGCCACGCAGGCGTCCTCTTCCTCGACAACCCCATCGGACGGGCCAACGCCGACTACCTGCTCGACCTGCAACGATCGGTGGCGGAGGCGCTCGGAGTCCAACTCGTCTACACCACAGGACTCTTCGACGAGAACGCGCTGGGACAGTTCCCCCTGATCATCCGGCTGCGGAACGACGCCGACCTGAGGGCCGCGCGCAAGTACCTGGTCGTGGACGAACTAATCCGCAACCACCTCGACCGTCTCCCTCCCACGGACGGCACCGGACGTCTGTCCGCCGCCAGGGTCTTCACCCGCGACGCGGAAGGTGCCGGAGAATGACGCGGGAGACACCGACTGACGCGACCGCACTGCGCCGACGGGAACGTGAACTCCTCGCGCTCCTGCGACAGTGGGCCAAGGACAACAAGCGCAGAGCCGACACCAAGACGCAGATCCCGCTGGACGCCGTACTGAATGCCTTCCGAACCATCCGCAACCGCAATCCCGAAGGAGAGTTCGAGCCGGCGGTGCTCGACGGCTGTCTGAAAGTCCTCGAACAGAATGGTCTGATCAAGGCTTTCCAGGACAGGACTCCCGAGACGGTATCCCTGCCGGTCAGTATTTGGCTCCTGCCCGAGGACCGTCCCGTCCGTACCGAAGAACCGATGCCACGCTGGCATCACGAACTGAGCTGGCTCGCCCGAGAATGGCAGCGAGCCACTCCCAAGCAGCGGACCGCCTACACAGCCCTCAACCTGTGGCGCAAGAGTGACCCGGACCTGTTCGCCGTACCGATCCGCGAGCGCGCCCTGGAGATCTTCGGCACCTTCGGTTCCGAGGCAGACTTCCCCATGCCCGAGAAGACCTTCGACGAGCTGAAGTCCGGGCCCCTTTTCTCCGATCCGGACCGGCTCGACGAGGTCATCCGAACCTTCCGGCCGCCCCCACCGCTGCTCACGGAAACCTTCCCCCTGGAGGAAACGGATGGCCGGTACTGGCGGGTCGGCACCGGTGACGTCCTGCTCGTTGTCGAGAACTCGACCACTTGGTGGTCCCTCGTCAAGTGCCTTCCCGAACAGCACCGCCTTGGATATGTCGCGTGGGGACTGGGCGGCACCTTCCGAGCCTCAGTCCGGGCCATCACCGCGGAGCACCGCATCTCGGAGATCCGCTACTTCGGCGACCTGGACCTCAGCGGTGTACGCATCCCGCTGAAGGCCTCCCACACGGCATCGCAGCTCGGTCTGCCCGCCGTGCAGCCCACCGAAAAGTTGTACGAAGTGCTATTGGACCTGGGGCGGCCCCGTAACGCCAAGGAGGCTCCGGCCAGTGCGGCGGAGGCCACACAACTGGCGAGCTGGCTTCCCGCACAACACCGCGCGGAGACCGTGGGACTGCTCATGGAAGGCAAACGACTCGCTCAGGAATGGGTCGGATATCGCTACCTGCAACGAAATGCAGATTGGTACACGGATGTTCGCTGACGGATCTGGACACTGCGGTACTCGGTCCCGGGACCCGCGCGAAATTCTGGCCGGTCTCGATTATGTGACCGAGAGTCTTCGTTGGCGAATCATGGTCTGAGATGTTCCGTCAGGAGCGTGTGGAGGTGTCCTGTTGGCGGATCTTGCGAGGGGTAGTCGGCAGATCATGATGGTGGAATTCACTGTGTGTGAGCATCATTGGGTGGCTTCACGCCGCGGCGACGCCCATCAGCCCAATTTCCTGTGGTGGTCGCTGTTCTCCAGAATGCGACCTGTCTCATGAGACAGCGTATGGCGCGTCCCGCGACGCCTTCGTAGGTGGCAGTTCAGGCGGGATGGCCGGGGTGTTGGTGGATCCAGGCGAGGCCGGTGGGGTCAAGGTGGTGGCGGGCGCGGGTGACGGCGACGTATGCCAGGCGGGCTTCTGCCTCGTCGACGGGCTGGGGAACGGGATGACCCTGGGAATCGACCTCGTCGGTGTCGGGCGGCGGCGTGAAGTCGGGTGCGATGCGCACCCGGGCCCATTCCCGGCCTTTGGCTTTGTGGGCGGTGGAAACCGTGACCTCGGCGTCGTCTTCGCGAACGAGTCGGTCGACGGCTTGGAGGATGGCGTCTGGGCCGTGCTCGTCGATGAGGTTGGCGAAGGGCTGCAGGTCGCTGCCGGCGGGGTCGTGCTCCGCGTAGTCGCGCAGGGCCATCCAGGTGGGGAAGAGCACGAGCTCGGGATGGTGGGCGCGGCGTCCCTGGATGAGGTCGCGGGCGGCCCATGCCAGGGTGCGAAGGGAATCGCCGCCGCCCACCAGCGCCGTTCTGGTGCCGGCCGCGATGAGAGAGAGGATCTCGGTCATCGCGCCGATGTTGGTCCGGCATAGCACCGCATCCGGGCGGCCTGCACGGGATCCGACCGTGGTGGCGATGCCGGGTGTCCCGGTCAGGCGGATGGGGACGTTGCTGAGGGTGAGCCAGCGGTTGGCCTCGCTGGCGAGCGCGGGGCCGAATCGGAAGGACTGGGTGAGCGTCAGATGATGGCCGGTGAACCTTGCCATCACGTCGCGTGCGCCGCGCCAGCCGCAGATGGCTTGTGCGGAGTCGCCGACCATGACGATCTGTGCGCGTTCCTGCTGAGCCAGGACGATCTGCTCAAGGACGGGGTTGGTGTCCTGGGCCTCGTCCAGGAGGAGGAAGTCGCCGTGCAGGACAGGCTTGGTCAGCGCCCACATCTTCAGGTAATGATCGTGCTCGAAACGGACCATTCCGCCGAAGGGGTCCTGCAGGTCGGCCCAGGCCTTCGCCGCGTACGGCAGGATCAGGTCGGCCAGTTCAGCATGGTCCTCGTCGTCGAGGCCCCGCAGGCGTGGAACGTGATGGTGGGCCAGTTCTGCATCGGCCGACTGACAGAAGCGGGTCACCGTCCGCAGGGTGGCGTTGGAGAGCGTTGCCGGCATCAGCCCCGCCCGGCCGATATCGGCAGGGGCGTGCAGGCCCAGGTCCTGCCCGATCCGCCAGCCGGGCCGCCGAGGGCCGTTGAGGCGGCCGCGGTAGCGGTGTCCGAGGGCGGCGTAGGCCAGTGAGTGGGCCGTCTTGCACTGGACCGTCGACGGAAAACGGGTGGCGGCGTCCAGAGCGATGGCGCGATTGAAGGCGAGGTAGCGCCCACGCCGCTGCGGCATCTGCTCCGCGAGAAAGACGAGCGTGGACGTTTTTCCTGTACCTGCGCCGGCCTGGATGGCGAGATGGCTGCCGCTGCGGAACGCCTCGAGGGCGGCGGCCTGTTCGTCGGTCGGGGAAAAGGGCATGGGACAGATCTCTCCGCAGGCTCGAGGCCCACGCCAGCGGTACGTGGGCGCAGGAAAGGGCCGCACCTTGGGGAAGGTGCCGGAGTGAAAAGTGCCAACTGACGCGCCCGCCATCTAAGCACCCGCCGCCCGGTCCCCTCGATGAGGTGACAGGACGGCGACAAGAATCCGAATCCAGGACGGATGTACGAGCGCGCTGTCCCGTTCGGGTGGCCGTTGGACGGCTCGGCTCAGGTGGCGGACGCTGGGGGTTCGTGTCCCGTGCATAGCGGGCCGAGAAGCTCTCCCATTGGCATGGTGAAGGCGTGGGCGAGGGCATGCCAGGTGGCCAACGTGCCGATCGTGCGGCCCTGTTCGATCTCGATCAGAGTGCGCCGGGACAGGCCGCTGCGGGCGGCGAGCTCGTCGTAGCTCCACCCGTGCTGCGCGCGCAGCTGTGCGAGGGAAAGCCTCAGTGCCGTCGGGTCGGGCTCCGGCGGCGGGAAGATCGTCACCCGTCCATCCGACGGTGCAGACCCCTGCCCTGACAGTGCAGACCTCTGCCCTATTTGTGTCGAAACGGAAGGGTCCCCGGAAGGGCAGGGGTCTGCACTACGGTGTGCGCGCCCGAAGTCGCCCGGAATGAGGGCCGGCGACTGACCGATCACGGCTTGGAGGGACCGATGTCCGTGGCCCTGTCTTCACGCGCCTGGACCGTCACGATCAGCAGTCCGGCTGGACGGCGTGTGCTGATGTGCAGTGCGTGCACGCAGCCCGTGGCCTTGGCTGTCGCCGGGGTTGTGGAGATGCGCCGGCACCTTGCAGGTCACCTCATGGAGTCCCGACTCCCTGCGCATCTGCGCACCTGCCAATGTCTGGAGCAGGCCTGCGCATGGCACCGGAGGCAGGGGCCCTGCTCGGGGCCGCTGCGCCTGCTGCTCATCCGGGCTGATCGCGGCCGTACTTGGCACCTTGCAGACGCTTGTACGGCCTGTGCCGCCGCCATTCCCCATGCCGCTACAGTCCCGGAGCCTCCGCAGAGTGCGGACGGCCTGAACGTGCGGGCGTCCGCGGGTGAAGCATCGGCGGATCTCGTCGCTGACCCCGGCGAGTGGGTGGAAGCCCCGTGAGGTGGATCTCCTGGCTGCCCCGCTCGTTCAATGCGCCACCGAGGTGCCGGACCTGACCTCGGCAGGCGACCCAGGTGGCACGGCCGCATTCGCGGGTTGGCCGGAAACGTGATCGGGACAGAATCGGCAGGAGTGTCCGGTCCTGCCGGGCTCTCCCATAGCCTTGGCTGTTGATCATCATGCCGTCGTCGGGAGGCTGCACCCGGCGCGCCGATCCGGAAGGAGCATGTGGGCATGGACGGGGGACGCGTCGCGGCACGAGGGTTTCTCTACCAGTATCTGCGAACACTGGAACAACTGGTTGCGGCGATCGACGAGCCGCAGGTTGCCGGCGTCCGGGTGGAAGGCCCGCCGCCCGGCGACCAAGCGGTGGACAAGGTCGATTTTGACGTGGTGGACGCGGACGGAACCGTGCGCACGGCGGTTCAGGTCAAGTGCCGGGTCGCAGGCGGTTCCATGAGCGGTGCCCTGGCGCTGGGCATCATCCTGCAGATGCTTAACGGCAGCCAGTCGGCGGGGAGTTACTGCCTGCTGACCAATGCCCGCCCGGGCGCCAAGGGGGACCGGCTCGAAGAAGCCCTGTCCGCGGAGTTCGAGCCGCACGTCCTGCGGGACACCTTGATGGAACTCTTCCACGACGCACCGCAACGCCAAGACCAGCTGGCACGGCTGGACGCCGACAGCCTTTCCCGGCTGGCCCGCTGCCGCCTCGAATTCGACCCGCGCGATGACAGTGAGATCCTCGAAGAGCTGCGCAACTCCCTGCGTTGCATCCGCAATCGTGCACATCAAGGTCTGGGAGAGGAGTCTGCCGGGCTGCTCACCGGGTACCTCATCGCCGAAGTATTCGGCCGCGCCGCCGATGTGACCGGCGCGCGGGCCACCTTCTCCGTAGCCGAGCTGCGCTCGCTGCTGCTGGTCGACGCGGAGACCTTGGCGCAGTCGATCGGTTCACGCGACTGGGGCACCATAGCGGGGAAGATCCCGACCATCCCCGATGTGCGCCGGCCCAGTCTTCTCGATCCGCTGCTCGCCGCCTTCCCCACGACCCGGACGCACCCGACGCGCCGAGCCACCCTCGTGGGACCGTCAGGAATCGGCAAGTCCAGCGCCGCTGCCCTCTACATCGCGGAGAGGGCCGATGCCTACGACTTCATCGGCTGGATCGACTGCGAGACCACGTACTCGACCCATAACTCGTTCCAACGGGTACTGGACGTCCTGGAACCGAGCGTAGCCAGCCCAGAAGCCCGGCCCGATGAAACGCAACAGGCGGTGCAGCGAGCCCTCGGCCGGCTGCCCGGCCGCTGGCTGCTGGTTCTCGATAACGTGGCCGCAATGCGGCAGACCGAGGCTTGGGTACCCACGGCGAGCCGGGGCGACGTCATCGTCACCACGCTGAACGCCGCCACGCATCTGGGCACGGGTGAGGTGGTGCAGGTCTCCGCCATGGAACGTCCCGAATCCGTCCAGCTGTTGACCCGGCGCCTGCACCTGGGCGAGTTGGAACAAGTCCAGTGGCAGGGCGCGCTGGACCGGCTGGCACGCGAACTGGGCGACTGGCCCCTGGCCTTGGAGCTCGGCGCCAGTTACCTCTATACGTGCGGGCTGGGGCTCGACCAGGTCGACCACTACCTCAAGGCCCTCAAGCTCCGCTCCTACGCGGACGAGGAGATGGTGCCCGTCGGCTATCCCCGTACGCTCGCCGCCGCCCACGCTATGTGCATCGAACAGATCGAGGCACGGATCCAGCCGGACACGGTCCTCGATGCCGCCGCCGTTGCGCTGCAGATGTTCTACGCGGCTGGCTATCTCGCGTCCCAGCAGATACCCGCGCACCTTCTGCTGGCCGCGGCGATCACCAGGGTCGAGGACTTCGACGCCGAGCACCGCGGCCCTGTACTCGTTCCCCCGGAGACGGTCAACATCGGCGAATCTCTGCGTGAGCTCGCCCGCTTCTCACTCATCAAGAACGATCTCCCCCTGCCGCCCTCGTACGGGGAGACCATGCCCGGGGCCGACCGCTCCCTGGCCATCAACACGGTCAGTCAGGAGCTGATGCGTGAACGCCTGGCCAGGCACCCGGCACAGTCGACAGCGATCGATCAACTGGCCGGCCATGTGGAGCGCTGGCTCACCGGGCCCACACAGCTGGGCGAGTTGGAACGGGTGCGGATCATGCAGTCGCACGCCGAGATGCTCCTGACCCACATCGACCGCCTCGGCCTGCCGACCGAACGCGCAGCCCTCATCTGCGGAAATCTCGCCGGCTCCTACTACAGTCAGGGAGACGTTGTGCGGGCCGAGGAACTCTATCTGCAGGAGCTCGACTACCTGGCGAGAGCCGGCTCGGACAACGACGCACTCGTCGTACAGACACGATTTGCTCTGTCGGCGATGCCCATCCAGGTGCACGAGCTCGGCCGTGACAGACGGCCGATGCTCGAGACCACACTGGACGACGCGGTCGGCCATCTGGAGTTCGTACTCCAGCAGGCGCGTGCATGGCTGTTCGACTACCCCAAGGCTGCTATGAAATTGGCCATCGATTCGCGCCTGCTGATCCACGGAACGAGCCTCTCGGGGGACATCTCGACAAGGCTCGCGATGCTCGCCGATGCCTTCAGGGACGTCGAGTCGCGCATCGAGCCGACTTCGTACGCCGACAATTACGCAGTACTGGAAAGGGCAGAATCCTGCTTGCAGAACCGTCGTTACGCCGAAGCGGAAGCGCACTGTCGAGGGCTGCTGGAGTCGGGAGTGTCCGGGCCAGTCGAAGTGGAAACCCGCCGCCGCCTCGTCGAAGCCCTGGCCGGGCAGGCAGAGTGGGACGCGGCGATCGGAGAGGTTACTCACTGGCAGCAGGACGCCACGGCTCCACGGCTCTTTCGGCACGCCATCGTGGACCTGATCCGGAACGTCTGCGTTGCTTGCGCCGCGGCGCTCAATGAAGGCGACGTCGGCGCTCTGCGCCTGTTGGAGCGCGTGGTCGATTGGCCTGATCTTGATGAGTTCGTCGCCATGGGCTCCGATGCCGACGCCCATGCCATCAGCAGTGCTCGAGCCCTGCGGGACCTGATCCGTAAGGCCAGTGAGGGATAGGCCGGCCGCGTCGCGGGTGTTCCCGACCCCCATGTTGGCTGGGCGCGGCGGGCATCGCCCACGCAGGCTCGGTACCGTCTACAGCCGGGGCGCAAGAGGCGGTGGTGGAACGCGGCGCAGGCACACAACAGAAGATTCGCCGACAAAGGGTCCGTCAGCAAGCTGACGAACCTCATGAACGATCGAAGTTAGGTAATTGATTCCCCGTTGTCGATACTCAGGGCCAGCTGGGCTGCGCACTCGGCAAGGGCCTTCCGTAGGTCGGCAAAGTGGGGATAAGCGTCGCGCCTGGTCATCTGGAACCAGGTTGTGTTTCGGCGAAGTGCCCAGATCCGTTGGGTGTCCGGTGGCTGCTCGCGTTCGAGCGGGCGGGGAGCGAAAAGGTGCTCGCCTTGTGTGACATAAGTCCAGACGAAGACGGATGCAACCTGACGCTTCCGGTCGTCCATGATGGGGGCTCCACCCCTGTTGGGTGGCAGCTCATTGGAGATGCGTCTCCAGGTTTCAGGTGGGAGCACCCAATCCTGGAGTACGGCCCTGCGCCGCCGGTAGTCAATCGGGGGAACCGAAGATGTTCGAAGTTCTGCGGCCAATTCATGAAGAGCCGTCTCGAACTCTGCGAGCTTGCGTCGGGTACCCGCCCAGTAGCGAAGGTCGGTGATGGGGGCGTACTGAACCCCGGCGTGGTTGACGCCCAAGAACTGGGCGGCATCACCCATTGAGCCACCGTTCACCCACTGGACTAGTTGGACTGCGGCAGTCCGACGTAGAGCCCTGATGCGGATCCCAGTGATGTGGACGAAGTGCGAGTCGAACCATTTCTGCTCGAGGTATGCCGGAATGTGCTGTGGTTGATAGTCGTCTCGTAGAGGAGCCCGCGGGCCGCTCATTCTGACTCTTCGGTATCTGTGAGCGGCGGGGGTAGCCGCTGCGCGCAGTTTCTCGGAGCAGGAGTCCCTGTGTTTCTCGAATACATTAGCCCAGGCTTTCCGCGGAGGGTGAGTCAATGAAGCGAGGGAGGGATTCGGGGAGGTCGTCGGATAGCAAGAGGGCGTCCGCGGCCTGCATGAGAGCAGCACATGTGCGTGCATCTCGTGGTGGGTCAGATAGTATGCGATAACGTTGGGGGCTGCCGAGTGGCCCGCTTCGTGTTTTCGTTTCCGACTGAATGTAGGCATCCACATCTTTGACGAGCTCGGCATGAATTAGGGTGCTGGTATGCGGCCAGGCGGAGTTGATCAAAGCCATGATAAGTCGGAGATCGGTAAAATAGGCGCCTGATTCCTCTGGTGCACTCTGCGGGTTTAATCGACGCGTGATTGCGATTTGGAAATCGAGAAGAACGGGATCAATTCCCAGTCCTGAAATGTCTGCTCTGTCGAGTCGATAGCCACAAGCTGTCGACTTCCTCTTGCGGTCGGCGAGGTCGGGTGTCGTTTGTCTGCATTGGGCGGGGTGGAGTGTGTGATCATTCGGACGCTGCAGTAACTGCCAAGGGCGCTCGCTCAGGCGAGCGCACTGTGGACAGACTGCGTGGAGGAAAATCTGATGCTCACTGCATGCGAAAACGACAGGAAGACTCCATTCCTTTTTCCATGCGCCCCGGTCGAGGCATCGCGGACAGAACCTCGGGGTGCCGGCAAATAGCCATGAGTCGGACCGTGATCCGTTATCTGCAATAATATTCTTGATTGGCGGATAGTGACTCTTCCAGGATGAAAAAGTTAGCTCTTCGGCTTCCTTGAGGGTGACTCGAGTAAGTCTTGCAAGGTTGGAAAGCTGCTCCCTGCCGAGTTCCAGTGAGATAGCTCGCGCGGGTGGAGAGTTGTTCAACCAGCCGTGCAATCCGGCTATTCGGGCTAGGTGCAGCGGCGAAACGTCGATCCTGTAGGCCAGGCGCTGAAGGTAACTGACGAGAGACTCGCCGGCGATCGGATCCAAGCTTCGGGGCAACGGGTGCATAGCTTGTTTCAACTTCCGGTTGCGCCGGCAGGGCCGTGGTCATCGAAAGTGGTGTTCCGGGGCCGTGCCGATTCCGTCTGCGGGGACGGTTTGTCGGCGCTCCCTGGGTCGGCCGGGATTACGGGCTCGTCCGGCGCCTGTTCAGGCCCGTCCCGCCGGAGCACGATCTCGTCCAGAAGGCTCTCGTCGATCAGTTCCTTCCCGCCTATAGCCTCGTGGGCTCCGTCCTCGAGGAGGCGTCCCAGCAGGCCGATGACGCCGCCGGTGCGACGCATCAGGTACTCCGGCATGGTGCCGCCGGTGAGCATCCCCACCTTCGCGTTCAGCAGCCGCAGGTGCTGCTCGATTCCCGTCAGGTGGTCGACGAAGGCCCCGATCTGCTTCGGGGTGACGTAGCGGAAGCGGTCGATCTCGATGAGCTCGAAGCGGTGCTCGGTCTGGGTGATCTCCAAACCGTGGATGCGAGTCGACTCGAGCGGCGGCAGCTCCCACTGCCGGGTCGTCTTGTTCCACATGGCCTCCCGCAGCAGCCCGATGCCGGGGATGTTGACGCCGGTCAGGATCAGGGTGACGTCAAGACTCATGAAGGCGCGCATCAGGTCGAGGACGTCCTGGTCGTCGGCTCGGTGCATCCGTAGGCGGCTGATGTCGTCCAGGATCAGCGCTTTGACGCCGTGGTCGTGAAGGGAGTCGGCGACCAGCCGGACCAGTTCCGGCAGTGTGGCCGACTTGCGGGTTGGGGCACGGAAGAACCCCAGGATCGATGCGCAAAGGCTCTTCGGGGTCGCTGTCACTGGGGTTGAGACGTAGACAACCGGCGCGTGAAGATCCCGTGCGCCTGGAAGAGCTGCGGGGTTGAGGCAGCTGTGCAGTGCCAGCCATTGCTCTTCGAAGACGGCCCCGGCTGAGCAGACAGACGCGGTCTTTCCGTAGTTGCCCCAGCCGCTGATCATGACGCCGGCGCGCGTCGGGTCGTCCTTCTTCCTCGTATTGCTGCTCAACCGGCGCCGGATCAGTTTCCCGACCTTGTCGTGCATGGGGGTGTCCTGCAGTGGGAGGTTCGCGTTCGTCAGCTCTCGGTAGAGGTCGTAGTCGTACTGGCGGCTCTCGGGGAGCATTGACCATTGCTGCGGCGAGATCGTCGGAGCGGGGACGAGCAGTCCGCAGTGGGTGCGGTAGTGCTGCCAGCCGACGTAGGTGTCGAGGGGTGGGCGGCTGCTCAGGATCAACTCGGCGATCCTGGCTCGTGAAGGCAGGCCCTCCAGCGGATCACCGTGAGAGAGAGCTCGGGTCACGTGTCGTCCTCTCGGACAGCTGTATCGGCTTCCGAGCCATCGGGGGGCGGAAGCCGGAACATGGGGCGCCGCTTCAGGGCTTCGTGAAGCGTTGCCGGGGCGATGGGCTTGGCGTCGGCTAGTGCTTCCTCGCGTCGTCGGCGGCGGTCGGCGTCGACCGCGCGGTCGATCGTGCGAGCGTGCTCGGCCCAGGCCACGGGCGTCTCGGCCGGGACCTGCTCGTCTGCGGGAGCCGGGGCTGCGGGGCGGTCGGCCGCCGCGGCCTGTGCTCGGGTGATCTCGCGGGCCTTGGCGACGCGCCGCTTCTTCCCGGCCTTCTTCTTGGCCTGGCTGGGCCACTGGTCGACCGGGGTGACCGAGCCGAGGATCCCCAGCAGATGTTCCAGGAGCTCGCTCTCGGAGTGGATCCTGATGTTGTTGGCCTTCACGTGTGCCAGAAGGGCGCCAGCGGTCTTGTCCGAGAAGGCGGGCACCTCGCCTTCGGGCGGCAGCCCCCGCCAGCGCAGGACGTGCCAAGTCTCATGATCGGCATCGTCCTGGAAGAACACCTGCCGCCGGTCCCTTCGGTCACTGCGGACCACCCACTGGCGTGTGTGCTTGCCGCCTCGGGCAGAGGGCTGCTGGAAGCGAGGCTCGTCGAGAACCGGATGGTGATACCAAAGTCCGAGGATCTTCACCCCGCGCCGCGGATGGATCTTCACGTGGTGCTTGCGCAGGACCTTGTAGTAGAAGCCCGGTTCGGGGAAGTCCAGATCGAAGCCGCCCTGTTCCATCGCCGCGGCGAACAGCGTGTTGGGGCTGTGGCCCTCACCGGGAGCCCAACTCGGGGCGTATTCGCCTAGTTTGCGGTTCTGCCAGATCTGGACGATCCAGGTCGCGATGATGTGTTCGGCCTGTGTGAGCGTGAGGCTCGCATCTCGTTCAGGGTCGGCCCCGCGGTCCGCGACGTCACCGCCGGTGAAGCCCAGAAGGTGCTCGAAGAGCATGGTCTGGATGGTGAGAAATTGGCGCTCAACTGCGAACTTGTCGGTCTGCCGCAGGACGCGGGCAGGAAGGATCCGGCAACCGATCTCCCCTTCGGCTTCCACCAGGTCGTGATTCTTGTAGGAGCCGCCGTGGTCGGTGGTGACCGTCTCCGGAGCGAAGAACGGCAGAGCGGCGACACGGTGACCGGTGAACTCGGCGATCACCTCGGCCGGGACCCCGGCGTAGGGCCATTCCATGTCCTCGCCCCAGCCCTCCCGCATCGGGAGCGGCAGCATCACGTCCCGCAGCAGCATCGCGATGTCGACCGAGGTGTCGGACTGGAGCGTGAGCCGGAAGGCCGGCAGCCCGTGCGTGTAGAGATCGAGTGCGAGGGTCAGCGTCGCGGTGATCGCGTCGCCGAACACGGCCTCACGTAGCTTCACCGGCATCGGGGTCGAGTCCAGCACCAGAACTTGGCCTGGCCGGTGGACCACCACCCGGCTGGAGACGCTGGCCTCCGCGGCGGCCTCGGCCGTCCGCCCGTAACGCGGCCGGGCTCCGCCGGGCCCGAACCACTCCTCCCAGACGTCCGCGAACGTCCAGCGGGAAGGGATCTTCTTGGTGGGAAACGTCGGGAACCGCTCACGCATGTACTGGTGCATCAGCCGGTGCCTGGCGGCCAGACTCACGCGGGCGCGTTCGCCGCACTCGGCCTTGACTGCGAAGATCGCCTCCCGGACCTCCTCGGTGATGCAGCGGCGGCCACTGCGTCGCCGTGTCCAGCGCCCGTCCGCGCAGGTCAACAGGAGACTGTCGCCCGCCAGTCCCGACAGACGCACCAGCGTCCGGTAGCTGAGGTGCTGCAGACCGCACCGGACCGCCTCCGGACGGGGCATCGCCTCCATCTCCGCCGCCTTCGCGTACCGACGCTGGGTCAACGTCGTGCGGTCCGGGTCGTACGCCGGCCGGGGCTCACCCGGCAGGGCCCGAGCCGGATGGCCCTCCCGGAACCCCGTCTCAGCTTCCAGCACGTGCGCAGCCCGCAGCCGCGCCCGATCCAACTGGTCCTTGGTCAGATCGGCCAGTGTCCTCGGCTGCCGGGCGACCGGCGACGGGCGCCCCGACGCTTCGACCGTCGGAAGAAGTCGCAGGTCAGCATGGTTGATGAGCCAGCGGAACGAGCGGGTCTCCGCGCGCCCGTCGTCATCCACCAGGCTGAGTCGGCCGAGTTGGCCGTGGACGTCTTCAACCGTCCACTCGACGCCATTGAGAGCGACCCGCCTGCCCGGCGCGATCTTCAAGAATCCCCTCGCTGCCATCACACGGCCCAGATCAGCGAGCTGTCCCGCAGAGGACTGCCCAGGTCAACGCCGAGTTCGCGTTGCCAGAGCAGTCGGACGATGTTTGCCCGGCCAACGGCAGGCACGCTGGTCGCGTCCGCCAGGTCGGAGAACGCCATCACCTGCCCCTGCTGCCCGCCGATAATGGTGAGCAGCTGGTCGCGCATGCCGAGCAGGTCCCTCGTGGGCCGCCGACGCGAGGACAGGTGATCAAGGACGCTCCAAACATGCGGGCGCCAGCCCGCGACCACCGAGTACCGCCAGCCGCTGGCGGCCGCCACCTCCCTCGCCGCCGCGAACTTCAGCGCATCCTCTTCCTTGATCAGCTTCATCGGGCGGACGTCCAGTAGCCACATCCCGCCGCCGATCACGGCCAGAAAGTCCGGGATGTGCCAGGCCTGCCCGCCCGCATGCTCGAAGTCCATCCGAAACGGCTGCGACAGCACCTCCGATGCCCTCAAGAAGTCCAGCGCGACCAGCAGGCGCATCTCCTCCAACGACTCGAAGCCGTGCTTCCGGCCCGTTGAGGCCATTACCTCAAGCCCGGGACGATGCCGCTGCTTCGCCCGCCACGTGAACCCTCGCATCGGGCGGGACGACAGCACCGGTACGTGAGTCATATCCCGGATCGGCCAGCAGACCTTGCCGTCGCCCACCTGCCATGTCGAACTCCACCGACGTACCCAGTCATCGCCGAGCCGCAACCGATCCCGCAGCCCGGCGTCCCCGTCGTACGCCGTGACAAGCTGGTCCAGATGACTTGAATCCGACGGGATCTTCGCAAACGTTGCCTCGCCCACTCGCTCAGAGCAGCACCACTCGGCCGACGATGGGGGCGCTTCTTCGGTACTGACCGCAACGCAGCGTTACGGGTCCAAGATTTGCCAACTAGCACTCTCCATGTGCCAACTAAAAATCTCGGTCACACCGGAGAGGTCCTGCCCAGCAAAGACGGCCCCGACGCGGCCGGCGGATGGGACGTGCCCCACACCTGCGGACCCGTGGACCGGCGGACGGCATGTGCGCGCACCGCCGACGGACGGGGCGCGTGGGGTTCCCGTGCCGGACCGGCACCTGTACTACTTCAGTGGCCGGCGCGGCGTCGCGGCGGCGCCGCACAAAGGTGATCGCCGCACAAAGGTGATCGCCGCACGAAGGTGATCTCTGTACGCACGGCCGACCATCAGGGAGCGGACATGAGCGAGAGCACCACCCGTGAGGAGAGGTTCGCGCAGGGCTTCGAGGTGTTGCGCGGGGTGAACGACGAGGTCGGGGAGTGGGTCCTGGAGGGGCTCTCCGACGTCAGTCCGGAGCTGGGCCACCAGATGATCGCCTGGGGGTTCGGCGAGATCTACTCCCGCCCGCAGCTCCAGCCGCGTGACCGCCAGCTGGTCACCCTGGGGATGCTGACCGCGCTCGGCGGCTGCGAGCCCCAGCTGGAGGTGCACGTCCACACGGCGCTGAACGTGGGGCTCACCGCCGAGCAGATCGTCGAGGCGCTGCTCCAGTCGGCCGGGTACTGCGGCTTCCCACGGGCGCTGAACGCGACGGCCGTGGCGAAGAAGGTGTTCGCGGAACGGGGGCTGCTGCCCGTCGGACAGCAGCCCCCTCCCGCTACCTCCGCTTGATCCTCAGGAACGTCACCGAGTTCGCCGGGAAGGTGTAGGTGAACGTGCCGGCGACTCCGTCGAAGGTCGAGGTCACCGGGGCGACCGGGGTCTGCGTCTCCGAGTTCACGGCGTTCGGGTCGGCGGTCAGGGTGGTCACCCGGGCCCTGGCCGCGACCTTCGCGCCGCCCAGGTCGAGGGCCGTACGGGCCGCGGTGGACTGGGCGTTGACGACCTTGACGATCAGGTCACCGGTCCGCTGGTCCCTGGTGACGACCTGGCGGAACGGCTCGGCGGGCTTGTCGTCGGTGAAGCTGCCCCACTCCTCGCCGTCGAGGTACAGGGTGACCTGCCGGCCGCGCACCTTGATGTCGATGTCGTAGGTGCGGCCCGTCTCGATCGACCCGGCCTTGGAGACCAGCGTGGACTTGCCGCCGTCCACGGCCTGTTCGACGGCGGAGAGGGTGTTGTTCCAGCCGCCCAGGTTCCACCAGTAGTAGTTGCCGGTGTCCTTGACGCCGAAGGCGACGAGGAAGCCCTCCTTGCCGGACTTCTTGGTGGCCTTCACCTTCAGGTCGTAGTCGTGCCAGCCCGTGTCGCCGGCGCTCACCATGGTGTTCTCGGCGGCCACGTCGGTCTGCACGTACTGTCCGTCCTGGACCGCCCAGCTGCCGCCGCCGGTGTGCGTCCACTGCGAGGCGTCACCGGAGAAGTCGTCGCTCAGCAGGGAGGTGCCGTCGGCGTCCGTGACCCGGACGTCGTCGTAGGCGGCGGTGGTGGCCCAGGTGGACAGGCCCACGGCGCCGGTGATGGGGCCCGTGACGGACGGGGTGCCGGTCGCGGTGGAGGGGACGACCCGGTCGCCGACGTTGGTCATGAACAGCTTCTGGACCTCGTAGTTGGCCGAGTTCCAGGAGGCGTGGTTGTTGAACCAGACCAGGTCCGGGCTCCACTGGACGTAGTCCTCGTTGGCGAACAGCGGTGCGTAGGAGGCGAGTTTCACGACGTCCGCGTTGCGTTCCAGGCCGGTCATGAACGCGGCTTCGGCGAGGCCGTTCTTGAAGGCGTTGCCCCAGGAGGCGTACTCGCCCAGGAAGACCTTGGGGCCGCCCCGGTCGTAGGAGTCGTAGCGGTCGTTGTTCTGGAGGAACCACTGGGTGCTGTTGTAGTAGTGCTCGTCGACCATGTCGACGCCGGCGTCCCGGTTGAGCTGCCATGCCGTGTCGAAGGTCGAACCGGAGTCGTCGGGGCCGGAGTTGGAGATCACCGTGATGCCCGGGTACTTCGCCTCGATCGCGGCGCGGAACCGGGTGAACCGCTCGAAGAACTCGTTCGGCAGGTTCTCCTCGTTGCCGACCTCGATGTGGGTGAGGTGGAAGGGCTCGGGGTGGCCCATCCGCGCCCGCAGCCTGCCCCACTCGGAGGTGACGGGGCCGTTGGCGAACTCGATGAGGTCCAGGGTGTCCTGGACGTGCCGCTGGAGCAGCGCGTCGTCGACGACCGCCTGGTTCTGGCCGCAACCGGTCACCAGGGCCGGTACGACGGGCAGCGGCATCGCGCCGATGTCCTCGGCGAAGCGGAAGTATTCGTAGTAGCCGAGGCCGTAACTCTGGTTGTAGCCCCAGAAGTTGGCGTTCGCCGCCCGCTCCTCGACCGGGCCGACGGTGTCCTTCCACTGGTAGGACCGCTGGCGCTGGTAGCCGGAGTCGGCGCTGTAGTCGTCCATCGAGCCGGTGTTGACCAGGCAGCCGCCGGGGAAGCGCAGGAAGCCGGGGTTCAGGGCCTCGACCTTCTCGGCGAGGTCCTTGCGCAGGCCGTTCTTCTCGTGCCGGTAGGTGTCGCGCGGGAAGAGGGACACCATGTCCAGCGCGGCGGCGGCCGAGGAGCCCACGGTGAGGCGGCCGTCGGCGCTCGTGCGGGTCGCGGTGAACGCGGCGGTGTACTTGGCCCAGCCGTTCCTGGCCGCGGTGACCCGGCGGGCGGTGGCGAGGCCGCCGTCGGCGTCCTGGAGCGTGACCGTCAGGGTCGTGCCCGAGGTGGAGCGGGCCCAGACCGAGAAGTCGTACTTCTCGCCCTCCTCGACGCTGATACCGGTGTTGTAGCCCGCGTTGGTGACGGACGAACCGGCTCCCAGGGAGAGGTAGTTGCGGTTGCGTTCGTTGAGCCGTCCGGCGTCGTCGACGACCTGGCCGGTGCCGTCCACCGTCCAGGACGTCAGCGGGGTGTACGAGCGGTTGTCGGCGGTGGAGTACTCGAAGGACCGGTTCTGGACGAGCTCGGCGTACAGCCCGCCGTCGGCCGCCCGGTTGATGTCCTCGAAGAAGACCCCGTACATGGTGTCGTCGATCTTCGCGCCCCGGGCGGTGGGGTCGACGGTGATCGCGTAGTCGGTGACGTCCTCGGCGTGCGCGGTGGCGGGGACGAGGCCGGCCGCCATCAGGAGGGCGGTGGAGATCAGCCCGTATCTCCAGCGGGTGCGTGACATGGATACTCCGCGGCTCGATGTTCGAAATATCAGACACTGATCAGTAATTCGAACGGCAAGATAGGGAGGAGCATCGGAGAGCGTCAACGGGTCGCGCACCACCGAAAGTGTCGGAAGCGCGGAAGCGAGGAACGGATGAGCGAGTTCTGGCCGGTTCGGGACGCGCTGGCCTATCTGGCCGGGAGCTGGCGGGTCGCGCGGACCGTGCGGGACCTCGCGAGCGGGGCCGAGGGCGAGTTCTCCGGCACCACGGACTTCGGCCGGCTGGACGGTGGCGGACTGCTGCACGAGGAGTCCGGGACGTTCCGCTGGCAGGGCGTCGCGCGGCCCGCCGAGCGCACGCTGCGCTTCCTGCCGGGGCCCGCGCCGGGCACGGCGGACGTCCGCTTCGCCGACGGACGGCCCTTCCACGACCTCGACCTGAGCACC
Source organism: Streptomyces sp. NPDC090106 (assembly GCF_044747265.1). Taxonomy (NCBI): domain Bacteria; kingdom Bacillati; phylum Actinomycetota; class Actinomycetes; order Kitasatosporales; family Streptomycetaceae; genus Streptomyces; species Streptomyces sp. NPDC090106. The sequence continues at coordinate 260,321 of NZ_JBIVDS010000013.1, forward strand.
GGCCGGCACGTCACCGACCACCCCTGCTCGGCGGACCTCTACCGCGGCGAGTTCAGCGTCCTGGACGCGGGGCGCTGGCGGACGGTGTGGCGGGTGGGCGGTCCCGCGAAGGACCTCGTACTGGTCACCGACTACACGCGTATCACCGGCTAGACACGCGGCGAGGACTGGGCCGCCGCCCCCTCGAAGCGCAGGTTCCAGCGCCCGCCACGGCCGGAGAGGGTGACCATCGACAGGGAGCGCACGTCGAAACTCCAGTACGTCGCCGGGGGCGCCTTCAGGGCGTAGACCAGCGCCGCCCGTACCACCGCGGGTTCGGCGACGGCGACGATCCGGCCGCCGTCCTCCACGGGCCGGGTGTCCAGCCAGCCGCCCACCCGCGAGACGAAGTCGAGCAGCGACTCACCGCCGTGCGGGGTGCTGCGCGGGTCCGCGAGCCAGGCGTCCACCGCGCCCGGCTCCCGCGCCATGGCCTCGCCCAGCGTCAGCCCGCGCCAGCGGCCCATGTCGCAGTCCCGCAGCGCGAGTTGCACGAGAGGGGCGTAACCGAGCGCGTCACCGGTGGCCCGGCTGCGCGGGGTCGGCGAGCAGTAGCGCATCTCGGCCGCCGACAGGGGCAGCAGCTGCTGCGCGGCCCGCAGCACCTCTTCCCAGCCGGCCTGGTCCAGCGGCCGGTCGTCCTCGAAGCGCTCGGCGAGCAGCGAGGAGCTGCGCGCCGCGGCGACAAACGTGACCCGGAGTGCCATGCCGTGATGGTGAATCGAGAAAGTAGGCAGGTCAAGGGATGTTGTCCCGGAGTCACGCAGGGTTGACCAAACCTTACGACCGAGTCCATGACAGATCCGACAAGTCCCCCACGCGCATGCCCCCGGCATGATCCGCCGAGGCGCCCCCGGTGACCAGGTGACCAGGTGACTAGTAGAGGTGCACCATCCACCGGTCGGGTTCCGCGAGCGGCGCGAAGCCCACCTTCTCGTACACCCCGTGCGCGTCCTGCGTCGCGAGGAGCAGGCGCCGCAGTCCGTACGGCCGCAGATGCTCGCGCACCGCCGCCACCAGCGCGGTGCCGATCCCCTTGCCGCGCACGGACGGATCGACGTACACATCGCAGAGCCACGCGAAGGTGGCCCGGTCGGTGACGACCCTGGCGTAGGCGACCTGCTCCCCCGAAGCCGTCCCGTACACCCCGAAGTTGAGCGACCCGGCGATCGCCGCGTCCTGCTTCTCGCGCGTCCGGCCCAGCGCCCAGTACGCGTCGTCGGACAGCCATCGGTGCACCTTCCCGGCATCGAGGCGGGCGGGGTCGCTGGAGATCTCGTATCCGTCGGCAAGGTCGCTCATGCCGGGATCCTCGCAGGCCACCCCGCCCACGGGCGAGCGAATTCCACCCCGCGAGCCGGCCTGGCTAGAGCACCTCGTCGCACGCCGTGCGCAGTCGGCGGACCCCCTCCGCGATCTCCTCCGCGCCCGCGACCGCCGCGAAGCTCAGGCGGAGATGGCCCGCCGGGGGTTCCGCGCTGAAGTACGGGCGGCCGGGGGTGACGGCGACGCCCGCGCGCAGGGCGGCGGCGGTGAGGGCGGCTTCGGACGTGCCGTGCGGGAGGCGGAGCCAGAGGTGGTAGCCGCCGGACGGGATGTGCGGGAGAGCGAGTTCGGGCAGGTCTCGGGCGAGGGCGGCCGTCATGGTCGCGCGCCGGGTCCTCAGGTCCGTGGACAGCGACCGCAGATGGCGTGGCCAGGCCGGTGAGCCGACCAGCTCCAGCGCGGCCTCCTGGAGCGGCCGGGGCACGAAGAAGGTGTCGACGACCTGGATGGCCCGCAGCCGTTCCAGCACCGGCCCGCGGGCGGCGAGCGCGCAGACCCGGAAGCTGGGCGAGGTCGCCTTGGTGAGCGAACCGACATGGACCACCACCCCGTCGGGGTCCTCGGCGGCCAGCGGGCGCGGCAGCTCCCCCGCGTCCTCGTGCACGAGCCGCCGTACGAAGTCGTCCTCGACGACGAACGCGCCGGCCTCCCGGGCGATGCGCAGCACCTCCCCTCGGCGTCCGGGGGCGAGCACCGCGCCGGTGGGGTTCTGGAACAGCGGCTGGCAGACGAACACCCGGGCGCCGGTGGCCCGGAAGGCGTCGGCGAGCAGGTCCGGCTTGACCCCGTCGGCGTCGACCGGCACCGGTACGGGACGCAGCCCCGCGGCCCGTGCGATGGCCAGCATGCCGGGGTAGGTGGGCGACTCGACCAGCACCGGCGCCCCGGGCGGGGCCAGCGCGCGCAGGGCGATGGTCAGCGCCGACTGGCCGCCCGCCGCGATCAGCACCTCGGCCGCGCCGACGGCCCCGCCGATGCTCCGCGCGAACCACTCGCGCAGCTCCGGCAGTCCCGCCATGGGCGGCCGGCCCCAGGCGCCGGGGCGGCGGGCGGCCCGGGCCAGCGCCGCGGCCAGGGGCTGTTCGGGCTGGAGGGAGGGGTGCAGATAGCCGCCGGTGAACTCGATGACGCCGGGCGGCGGCACGTCGAGCGAGACGAGGACCCCGCTCGCGTCGACCGAGCGCGGCACGAGATCGGCGGTGTCGCCGGCGCTCAGCGCGACCTCCTGCCAGGAGGTGTCCCCGGCGGGAGCGGGCGTCCTGCGCGGCTCGGCGCGGAACGCCCCGGCGCCGGGCCGGGTGACGACCAGACCCTCGGCGGCCAGCTGGGCGAGGGCCCGCGAGACGGTCACCGGGCTCACCCGGTACCGCTCGACGAGGGCCCGGCTCGACGGGAGCTTTCCACCCGGTGAGTAGCGGTTGACTTCCTGCCGCAGGCGTTCCGCCAGTTCACCCACACTGCTACGCTCATGCATGAGAGCACAGAGTAGCGCTACCGCCTCCACCGCGATAGCGGTCGACGGCCCGCTCACCTCGACCGACCGACCCGCCCCGACGGCCCCTCCCACCCGGGCGACCGGCACGCTGCTCGCCGCCCTCGGGGTGGTCGCCTTCTCGCTCACCTTCCCCGCGACCGCCTGGGGCCTGGAGGGGTTCGGGCCCTGGTCCCTCGTCGGTGTGCGGTCCGTCCTCGCCGCGCTGATCGCCGGCGGCTCGCTGCTGGTGCTGCGGGTACCCGTGCCCGAGCGGCGTCACTGGGCCGGGCTCGCGGTCGTCGCGGGCGGGGTCGTGGTCGGGTTCCCGCTGCTGACGACGCTCGCGCTCCGGACGTCCACCACCGCGCACGCGGCCGTCGTGGTGGGGCTGCTCCCGCTCACCACCGCGCTGATGTCCGCGCTGCGCATGGGCACCCGGCCGTCCCGCACCTTCTGGACCGCCGCGCTCGCCGGTGCCGCCGCGGTCGTCGCGTTCACGGTGCAGCAGAGCGGCGGCGCGCTGACCTCGGCCGATCTGTATCTCTTCGGCGCGCTGCTGGTGTGCGCGGCCGGCTACACCGAGGGCGGGCGGCTCGCCCGGGTCATGCCCGGCTGGCAGGTCATCGCCTGGGCCCTGGTGCTGTGTCTGCCGCTCAGCGTCCCCGCGACCGCGCTGGCGCTGTCGTACGAGCCGGTCGAGCTGACCGCGCGCAGTGTGGCGGGGCTGCTGTGGGTGGCGGCGGGGTCGCAGTTCCTCGGGCTGGTCGTCTGGTACCGGGGCATGGCGGCCATCGGGATTCCCAAGGCCAGCCAGTTGCAGCTGGCCCAGCCGCTGCTCACACTGGTGTGGTCGGTGCTGCTGCTCGGCGAGCATCTGCCGGTGGCCGCTCCGCTCACGGCAGCGGCGGTGCTGGTCTGCATCGCCGTCACCCAACGGGCGCGCGGCTGAGCGGACCCGCGAGCCGCTGGCAGGCGGACCCGCGAACCGCTTCCCACCGGCGCCCCGGTCCGTAGACTCGACAGCACGGACCGTTGCTCCCGCTCCCGGTGAGGAGGCCCTCCAGATGCATGCCAGCGTGGGCGACCAGCTTGTCCAGCACGGCAGGGTGGTCGGACAGCACGACAAGGTCGGCGAGATCGTCGAAGTCATGGGCCCCTCGGGCAACCCCCCGTACCGCGTCCGCTTCGAGGACGGGCACGAGGGTGTGTGCTCCCCCGGTCCCGACACCGAGATCCGGCACGGCCGGGGAACCCGTTAGCCCGGCGTCCGGCGCGGTACCCGGACGTCGTCAGCGCGGTGTCCGGGCCCGCTCCCCGTAGTGGTCGGCGACCACCCGCGTCATCGCGCCGATCGGATCCGCCACGACCTCCCGGGCCGCGAAGAACACGTGCCCGCGCACCTCGGGGTGGTCCTTGGCGAGCGTGAGGTGCGCGGAGAGTTCGGCGGGGTCCTGCCAGGCGGCGGGCTGGGCCGGGTCACCGGCCTTGTACAGCGCCTCGCCCAGGTACAGCCGGGTGCTGCTGCCCTGCGCGACACCCGCCCACCAGGGCACCAGCTTCGCGTAGTCGGCGACGGTGAACCCGATGTTCCAGTAGAGCTGCGGCACGACGTAGTCGATCCAGCTCTCGCGGACCCACTTGCGGGTGTCCGCGAACACGTCGTCGTACGCCTGCATCGCCCGGGTCGGGGAGCCGAGCGGGTCGGTCGTGGCGTTGCGCCACACGCCGAAGGGGCTGATGCCGAACTCGGTGCCCGGCCGGACCAGCTTGATCCGCGTCGCGATCTCCTGGACCAGCTTGTCGACGTTGTCCCGGCGCCAGTCGCCGCGGGTCGCGAACCCGCCGCCGAACAGGTCGAAGGCCGCGTCGTCGTCGAAGGTCTGGCCCGCCACCGGGTACGGGTAGAAGTAGTCGTCGAAGTGGACCGCGTCGAGCGGGTACTTCCTCACCGCGTCCAGGATCGCCCGCTGCACGAACGCGCGGACCCTGGGCAGCCCGGGGTTGTAGTACATCCTGCCGCCGTAGGTCACCACCCAGTCGGGGTGTCTGCGCGCGGGGTGCGAGGGGACGAGCTTCGACGGGTCGGCGTGGTTCGCGACCCGGTAGGGGTTGAACCAGGCGTGCAGCTCCAGGCCGCGCGCGTGGGCCTCGGTCACCGCCGTGCCCAGCGGGTCCCAGCCCGGGTCGGCGCCCTGGGTGCCGGTGAGGACCTGCGACCAGGGCTCGTACGGCGAGTCCCACAGCGCGTCGGCGGCCGGCCGTACCTGGAGGATGACCGTGTTCAGCCGGCGCTCCACGGCCCGGTCGAGCAGCGCGAGCAGCTCGGACCGCTGCTCGGCGGCGCTCAGCCCCGCCCGCGAGGGCCAGTCCCGGTTGGCGACGGTCGCCACCCACACGCCCCGCAGCTCGCCCGCGCGTCTGCGGCGGGGGGAGCCGCTCCGGCCGGAGGGGGCGGCCCCTGCCGTCAGCGCTCCCGCCGCGGCGGTGAACGCCGACAGCGCGGACACCGTGAACGCCCGCCGCGACAGCAGTGACTTGCGATGGATCCTCACTCGTACCTCCGTGGACGGTCCGTGGAGCGGCGGTGTGCCGTGCGCCACCCCGGTGATCGATCAACGATCGCCGAAGGTAACGTGCAGGGTCGGAGCAGGCGGCGAACCACGCGGGTCCTTGCTCATTCGTAGACCAGCGAATTCGTGGACCAGCGACTTCGTAGACCAGCGAAGGGGACGAAGTGACGGACTTCCCCGCGGGAGACATCTCGCGCGTCGGAGTGGTGGGCTGCGGCCAGATGGGAGCGGGCATCGCCGAGGTGTGCGCCCGCGCCGGACTGGACGTGAAGGTCGCCGAGACCACCGGCGAGGCCCTGGAGATCGGCCGCACCCGGCTGTACAACTCGCTCGCCAAGGCCGCCGAGCGCGGCAAGCTCAGTGAGGAGGAGCGCGACGCCGCGCTGGCCCGGCTGTCCTTCACCACCGACCTCGGGGAGTTCGCCGACCGTGACCTCGTGATCGAGGCGGTCGTGGAGAACGAGCAGGTCAAGACCGAGATCTTCCAGGTCCTCGACCAGGTCGTGACCCGGCCGGACGCGATCCTCGCCTCCAACACCTCCTCCATCCCGCTGGTGAAGCTGGCCGTCGCCACCTCGCGGCCCGACCATGTCGTCGGCATCCACTTCTTCAACCCGGCCCCGGTGCAGAAGCTCGTCGAGCTGATCCCGGCGCTCACCACCTCCGAGGGCACGATCGCCCGCGCCCAGGCCTTCGCCGAGAAGCTGCTCGGCAAGCACGCGATCCGTGCCCAGGACCGCTCGGGGTTCGTCGTCAACGCGCTCCTCGTCCCGTATCTGCTCTCCGCGATCCGGATGTTCGAGTCGGGCATCGCGAGCCGCGAGGACATCGACAACGGCATGGAGTACGGCTGCGCCCACCCCATGGGCCCGCTGAAGCTCTCAGACCTGATCGGCCTCGACACGATCGTCTCCATCGCCGACTCCATGTACTCCGAGTACAAGGAGCCCCTGTACGCCGCTCCCCCGCTGCTCCAGCGCATGGTGGACGCGGGCCGGCTGGGCCGCAAGAGCGGCTCGGGCTTCTACACCTACGGCTGACGGCGGTCGCGTCCCCCGGCCTCCGGCACGGCAAAAGCTGACACAGTGTCCGTTCCAGGGTGCTGATGACACAGTGCGACGAACACGGGCCCGGCACTCTTCGGAGCGCCGGGCCCGCCGCATTCACACACCGTGTGCGCGCCGGGCTCGCATATGCCCTTCGCACACTCTCCCCACACGCCCACCAGGCGAGTTGACTCTTCATGCGCATGCAAGGGATGTGCTGACTACGGAAAGGAGCGGACTCGTGACCGCCGACCCGGAGCATCCCGTGGTCCATGGAGAACTCGCAGAGTTACGACGCCGCCTCGATGTCGCGTACGCGAGGGTCGAGGGCGGGCTGGCTCTGCTCAGCCATCGCACGGAGGAGACGGACAAACAACTGGACGATCTGAGCACCCGGATGGTCGCCCTGGAACACACCCGCTGGCCGCTGCCGGCCGTCGCGGCCCTCACGGCACTGGGCGCGCTCGTGGTGACGATCTGGCAGGCCGTCGGACACTAGGACGCCTGGGGTGGGGGGGCGGCTCAGGGCAGAGTGTCCTGTCCGAGCCTGAGGTGGTGCAGGAGAAGTAACGCGGCCGCCATGTTGGCGGCCGGGACCTCCCCACGGGCGACCATGTCGGGAACGAGTTTGAGGGGAACCCATTCCCGGCGGTCGGACTCGAAGTCGTCCACGGGGGGCCCGACGTACTCGCCCTCGTCGGCCCAGTAGATGTGGTGCCGGGCGTCGGTGAGCCCGTTGGAGGGCTCCACGCTCATCAGGTGCTGGAGCGGTCCCGGCCGCCAGCCGGTCTCCTCCTCCAGTTCCCTCGCCGCCGCGAACGCGATGTCCTCGCCGTCCTCGACGACTCCCGCGGCCAGTTCCCACCCCCAGCTGTCGGTGATGAAACGGTGGCGCCACAGGAGGAGGACCTCGCCCGCCCGGTTGACCACCGTGGCCACGGCGACGGGCCGCAGCCGGATCAGGAAGTGGTCGAGGTGCCGGCCGTCCGGCAATTCGACATCCGCCAGGTTGACGCTGAACCAGCGGTTTTCATATACAGTTTGTTCGCTTTGTTTCGTCCACTGCACGGTTCTGCCACCTTCCGCCGAGTAAGTGGCAATATCGCAGCAGGCGTGGCTCGGCAGCAGGCGCAGAGAGCTCACTCACAGCGGCGGCGCAGTGTCGTGCGGGTGGGGCCCGTGAGGTCTAGAGCGGTACGCGCAGTGCCCCGTCGATGAGTTCGGCCGCCTCGGCCGTGCCCGCGCAGCCGCTGCGCACCAGGTGTTCGCGCACCGCCCGGAGTCTGTCGCGCAGCCGCTGGGACTCCATTCCGCGCGCCTGCTCGGCCATCTGCACCGCGGTGGCGACCGCCTTGTCGGCGTTGCCCCGGCGCAGTTCGATCGTGCTGAGCATCGCCAGCCGGTGCACCCGGCCCCGGTCGTGCGCCGGGTTGTCCACGGCCGCCGCGGCGTGCTCCCCCGCCGCCACCAGCTCGCCGAGGCTCAACAGGGCCTCCGCCACCTGGACGTTGACGAGTCCCGGCTGGACATAGCCCGTCTCGTCCGGCTCGTATCCGCGCCGGATGCGTTCGGCGGCCTGCTCGGCACGCCGGATGCAGGACAGCGCGCTCGTCCCGTCGCCGAGGTGCGCGTACGCCTTGGCCTGCATCGCGTACAGATCGGAGGCGAGGGCCGGCGTGATGTGCTTGCCCGCGGCCCGCAGCGCCGCCTCCGCGAAGGCGACGGCCTGCCGGTGCTCCCTCATGAACAGCGCCTGGTTGACCAGCAGCGCTATCACATAGGCGCCCAGCCCCCGGTCCCCGCTCGCCTTCGCCAGCCTGAGCGCCTGGTGGAAGTAGCGCTGCGCGAGCCCGTGCGCGTCCGAGTCGTAGGCACAGATCCCGGCGACGGCCACCAACCCGCCCGTCGCCCGGTGCAGTTGACGCCCCGTGGCGTCGGTGTAGCTGCCCCGCAGCAGCGGCGCCGCCTCCGCGTTCAGGAACCCGACGATCCGGGTCCTGGTCGCGATGCCGCCGGCCTTGCGGTACATCTGCTCGTAGTGGGTCCGGGCGGCGCGCAGCATCTCCAGGTCGGAGAGCGTGACCCGGTGCCGTCCGCCGCGCGAGACGTCGACGTCCTCCGGCGGGTTCTCCCACTCCCACACCGGCATCACGGCCGGGGTGCCCGTGACGGCGGGGGCGCCCAGGATGTGCGGGCGCTGCTGCTCGTCGGAGCGCCACAGGGCGGTGGCCCGCTCCACGAAACCGGAGAGCGAACCGGTGTGCGGTGTCGACGGCTCGCCCGGCACGCCGAGCCCGATGTCGTCGAGGGTGACCGTGCGGTGCAGCCGGGCGGCGAGCACCTCGCAGATCAGGTCGGGCACCTGGCCCCTGGGCCGCTGCCCCTTCAACCAGCGTGCCACGGCGGTGTGTTCGTACCGCAGCGCGAGTCCGCGCGCCCGGCCCGCCTGGTTCACATGTGCGGCGAGTCCCGCGTGCGAGATGCCCGCCTCGTCCAGGATCGCGTCGAGCAGAGTGTTGGGCTGCATGGATGCCCCCGGGTGGCTCGGTGCCGTCAGAGTAGTGGGTCCCGCTTCGCACGGGGTGTGAACGGAGTGCCCGGATCCGCGGGGTGCGCGCACTGTCGCGGAGCGTTCACCACCGGTTGACTGAACTGCCTCGCAAGAGGACGGCAGGGCCGCCGGCTCCCCCCTCGTACAGTGCGGTGGTCCTGCCGGGGCCCGGCGGTGCGGCTGGGGCGAGGGGCGTCACTCGCCGAAGGCCCCGCTCACCGGCGGCACGATCCGCCGGACAGGCCCTAGAAGCCGTTGGCCTCCAGATGCGTGGCCGGCTGCGGGCACGCCGTGGCCTCGCACGGCTGCCGTTCGTTGCGCAGGACCAGGACGGCCACGTCGTCGGTGGGGGTGCCGGTCGAATGGCGGAGCAGCCCGGCGAAGACCTTGCCGAGGACGGCCTGCGGGCCGGAACCCAGGGTGTTCTCCAGCGTCGTCCGCAGCGGGAAGAAGCCACCGCGCGCGTCCCGCGCGTCCTCCGCGCCGTCGGTGTGCAGGACCAGGCTCTCGTCCGGGAGCAGCCGGCCGCACGCGACGACCGGGAGGTGCCCCGGCAGCGGGAACGGTCCCAGCGGCGGGAGCGGATCCGCGCGGCTCAGGCGCGCCACACCGGAGCCGCTCATCAGATACGGCCACGGGTGGCCGCAGTTGAGGGCGAGGATCTCTCCGCCCACGCCGATCTCCAGGAGCAGCAGCGTGACGAACTCCTCGCTCTCCGGGTCGCCCGAGGCGCGCAGATACCGGGCCAGCCCCCGGTCCAGCCGGCGCAGCACACCGGCCAGTTCGGGTTCGTCATGGGCGGCCTCGCGGAAGCTGCCGAGGACGGAGGCGACCGTGGCGATGGCGCCGAGGCCATGGCCGCGGACGTCGCCGATGACGACACGGACGCCGTGTTCGGTGGCGACGACCTCGTACAGGTCACCGCCCATCGCGGCCCCGCGGTCGGCGGAGAGCTGGGCGGCGGCGATGCCGAGCCCGTCGACACGGGGCGGCAAGGGGCGCAGCAGGGCGCTCTGCGCGGCCCCGGCGACCCGGCGGACCTGGCGCAACTCCCGCAGCAGGGACTGCCGTACGTGCACGGTCAGCCCGGTGCCGACGGCGAAGAACACGGCGCTGGTGGCGAGGCGGGCCCCGATCCCCGGCTGCTGGGCGAGCGGGCAGAACAGCTTGTACGTGATCGCCACCGCGCCCCACATGGTGGGCAGAGCCAAGGCCTTGATACGCAACATGCCCATGGCCCCCCAGCGATGCCCGGACAGCACGGAATCGGACCGGTCCCGAAAGACCGGTCCGATTCTGTCGACAGCGTGGCCCGTGCGGACCAGGTGACCCCGAGAAGTCACCCGATCGAGTGAGGTGACCGTGTGGGCCCCCTCCGGGCGGGCAACGGCCTCAGCCGCGCAGCACGGCTCCCGTCCGCTCGCCCGCGAGGGCGACCGCCGTGTCCCTGGCCGCCGAGGCCTCGTCCACGGTCAGCGTCCGGTCCGCGGCACGGAACCGCAGGGCGTAGGCCAGGGACTTCTTGCCCTCGCCGAGCTGGCCGACGTTCTCGTACACGTCGAACAGCCGGATGTCCTCGAGGAGTTCACCGGCGCCCTCGCGCAGCGCGGCCTCCACGTCGGCGTGCGGCACGGAGTCGTCGACGACCAGGGCGACGTCCTGCGTGGCGACCGGGAACGTCGAGATGACGGGCGCCTGGGGACGGTCGTCGCCGACGGCCTCCAGCGCGTCCAGGTCCAGCTCCATCGCACAGGTGCGCGCGGGCAGACCGAACGCCTTGACGACCCGCGGGTGCAGCTCGCCGGCGTGGCCGACGACCTTCTCCGCGCCGTCCGCGACGACCACGAGCTCGGCGCACCGGCCCGGGTGCCACGGCCCGTACCGGCCGCCGCGCACGACGAGTTCGGCACCGGTCTCCCGGGCGACCGTGCGGGCCGCCTCGACGGCGTCGGCCCAGTCGGCCGGGCGGCCCTTGCCCCACCAGCCGGCCTGCTCACGGGCGCCCGCGAGCACGGCGGCGACATGCCGCGGCTGGTCGGGGAGCGCCGCGTTCAGCTCGGCGATCTCCTCGTCGGTGGGCCGGCGGTCCACCGGCAGGGAACCGGCGACACGCTGCTCCGCGCGCGGCCGGAAGACGAGGCCCGTCTCGAACAGGGCCAGGTCGTGGGTGCCGCGCCCCTGGTTGCGCCGCAGCGCGCCGAGCAGACCCGGCAGCAGCGACGTGCGCAGCGCGGGCTCCTCGTCGTTGAGCGGGTTGACCAGGGTGACGACACGGCGGGCCGGGTCGTCGGCCTCCAGGAGGAGCTGGTCGAAGACCTGCTCGCCGATGAAGGGGTAGTTCTGCGCCTCGACGTACCCGGCGCCGGCCAGCGCGCGGCCGACGCGGCGGTGCAGCCGCTGGTGCGCGGTCAGACCGCGGCCCGCCGGGGGCCGGGGCAGCGTGGAGGGCAGGTTCTCGTAGCCCTCCAGCCGGATGACCTCCTCGGCGAGGTCGTTGATCTCGGCGAGGTCGGGCCGCCAGGACGGGACGGTGACGATCAGCTCGTCCTGCCCGTACACGTCGCAGCCGACCTCCTGGAGGCGGCGCACGACGGTCTCGCGGCCGTACTCGACGCCCGCGACCTTGTCCGGGTGGTCGGCGGCGACGGTGACGGTGTGCGGCGCGGAGGGCGCGGAGATCTCGGTGACCCCGGCGTCGGCGGTGCCGCCCGCGAGGAGCACCAGCAGGTCGACGGTGCGCTGCGCGGCAGCGGCGGCGGCCTGCGGGTCGACCCCGCGCTCGAAGCGCCGGGACGCCTCGGAGGACAGCTTGTGGCGGCGGGCGGTGCGCGCGATCGACACCTGGTCGAAGTGCGCGGCCTCGATGACCACGTCGGTGGTCGCGGCCTCGGCGTCGCCGTGGTCGGCGATCTCCGTGTCGGCGCCGCCCATCACCCCGGCGAGGCCGATGGGGCCGCGGTCGTCGGTGATGACAAGGTCCTCGGCGTGCAGCGTGCGCTCGACGCCGTCGAGGGTGACGATCTTCTCGCCCTCGGCCGCGCGGCGCACCCCGACGGTGCCCTGGACCAGCGTGCGGTCGTAGGCGTGCAGGGGCTGGCCGAGCTCCATCATCACGTAGTTGGTGACGTCGACGGCGAGCGAGATCGGGCGCATGCCGACCTTCTGGAGCCGGCGCTGGAGCCAGATCGGCGAACGGGCCTCGGGGCTCAGCCCGTTGACGGTGCGGGCCGTGAACCGGTCGCAGCCGAGCGGGTCGGAGACCTGTACGGGGTAGCCGTAGGCGTTGGGGCCCGGGACGTCGATCAGGGCCGGGTCGCGCAGCGGCAGGCCGTAGGCGATGGCGGCCTCGCGGGCCACGCCGCGCAGGGACAGGCAGTCGCCGCGGTTGGCGGTGACGGCGATGTCCAGGACCTCGTCGACGAGTTCGAGGAGCTCGATGGCGTCCTTGCCGACCTCGGTCTCCGGGGGCAGCACGATGATGCCCTTGGTGCCGTCGTCGCCCATGCCCAGCTCGTCGCTGGAGCAGATCATGCCGTGGGACGTCCTGCCGTACGTCTTGCGGGCGGCGATCGCGAAGCCGCCGGGCAGTTCGGCGCCCGGGAGGACCACGACGACCTTGTCGCCGACGGCGAAGTTGCGGGCGCCGCAGACGATCTCCTGGGGCTCACCGGTGCCGTTGGCGGTGCCGACGTTCACCGTGCAGAAGCGGATCGGCTTCTTGAAGCCCTCCAGCTCCTCGATGGTGAGGACCTGACCGACGACGAGCGGGCCCTTGAGGCCGTCGCCGAGCTGCTCGACGGTCTCGACCTCCAGGCCGGAGGAAATGAGCTTGGCCTGCACATCGCGGCCGGTCTCGGTGGCCGGCAGGTCGACGTACTCCCGCAGCCAGGAAAGCGGGATCCGCATCAGATCTCCATCCCGAAGGGCCGGGTGAACCGGACGTCACCCTCGACCAGGTCTCGCATGTCAACGACGTTGTGGCGGAACATCATCATCCGCTCGATGCCGAACCCGAAGGCGAACCCGCTGTACTTCGCGGGGTCCACACCGCAGGCGGCCAGCACCTTGGGGTTGACCATCCCGCAGCCGCCGAGCTCGATCCAGCCCTCGGAGGAGCAGGTGCGGCAGGGCCGGTCGGGGTTGCCGACGGACTCGCCGCGGCAGACGTAGCACACCATGTCCATCTCGGCGGACGGCTCGGTGAAGGGGAAGAAGTTGGGCCGCAGCCGGGTCTTCATGTCCTGGCCGAACAAGGACTGGACCATGTGGTCGAGGGTGCCCTTGAGGTCGGACATGGTCAGGCCCTCGTCGATGGCGAGCAGCTCGACCTGGCGGAAGACCGGGGTGTGCGTGGCGTCCAGCTCGTCGGTGCGGTACACGACACCGGGGCAGATCACGTACACCGGCAGCTCGCGCTCCAGCAGGGAGCGGATCTGCACGGGCGAGGTGTGGGTGCGCAGCACGACGCCGGAGTCGGCGGTGCCGTCGGGGCCCCGCACGAAGAAGGTGTCGGCCTCGCCGCGGGCGGGGTGGTCCGGGCCGATGTTGAGGGCGTCGAAGTTGAACCACTCGGCCTCGGCCTGCGGGCCCTCGGCGACCTCGTAGCCCATGGCCACGAAGACGTCCTCGATACGCTCCGACAGGGTCGTCAGCGGGTGGCGGGCGCCGGCCGGTACGCGGTCGTGGGGCAGCGTGACGTCGACGGACTCCTCGACGAGGACCCGTGCGTCGCGCTCGGCCTCCAGCTCCGCCTGCCGGCCCGCGAGGGCCTTGTTGACGGCGCCGCGGGCCTGGCCCACGAGCTTTCCGGCGGCGGCCTTGGCCTGCGGGGGCAGGGCGCCGATCTCGCGGTTGGCGAGCGCCAGGGGGGAGGTGCCGCCGGTGTGGGCGACCTTGGCCTCCTGGAGCGCGTCGAGGGAGTCCGCGGCGGCGAAGGCGGCGAGCGCCTCGTCCCGCAGGCGCTCGATCTCTTCCGGTTTCAACGCCTCGACCTCGACAGGGTCGTACGACTTATTCGGTGCCGACATCTCTTCCCGTGCTTCCGATTGGCTGGCTGAAGATCCCCTGGACCGGCGCTGTGGGCCATGTGCAGGACACAAAGGTGCCAAAGGCCGAGTCTAACGGGGTGGGGACAGGCGAATGCGCCCGTGGGCGGCTCTCCGGCTCTCAGGTGAGGTAGGCCGGGGCGCTCACGGGCAACGTAAATCGGAACTCGGCGCCGCCGCCCGGGGCGCGGCCGACCGTGATGACGCCTCCGTGGGCCTCGACGATGCCCTTGACGATGTACAGCCCGAGTCCCGTGCCACCGCGTTTGCTGCCCCGCCAGAAGCGGGTGAACACGCGGTTCATGGATTCCTCCGGGATGCCGGGCCCTTCGTCGCTCACGGTGACCGATGTGCCGCGTTCCTCCCCTTCCCGGGGCGACGCGGCGGGCGTGACGTCAATGGTGACGGTTCCCTCTCCGTGGCGCACGGCATTTTCCAGCAGGTTGCTGAGCACCTGGTCGATCTTGTCGGGGTCGGCCCACAGGTCGGGCAGGGGCTGCTCGACCCGGAGCAGGAACCGGTCGGCGGTCTGTCCGGCGGCGACGTAGGCCTGGATGTGGCGGCCGACGGCGGCGCCCATGTCGACGGGCTGGCGGCGCACCTCCAGACGGCCGGAGTCGATCCGGGAGATGTCGAGGAGTTCGGCGATGAGCCGGGTGACCCGGTCGGCGTCGGCGTCGACGGTCTCCAGCATGAGCCGCTTCTGGTCGTCGGTGAACCGTTCCCACTTGGCCAGCAGGGTGGCGGTGAAGCCCTTGACGGAGGTGAGCGGGGAGCGCAGCTCGTGGGCGACGGTGGCGATCAGCTCGGCGTGGCTGCGCTCGGTGCGGCGCCGGGCCTCGGTGTCGCGCAGACAGACGACGACCCGCTGGACCGGCCCGGTGGGCCGTTCGCGCACGTACTGGGCGGTGACGAGGACCTCGCGTCCGCCGGGCAGCAGCAGATTGCGTTCGGGCTGGCCGCGCCGGATGGCGAGCCCGCCGTAGGGGTCGGTGCACTGCCACCAGCGGCGCCCCTCCAGATCCTCCAGCGGGAGCGCCTTGTCGAGGCGCCGACCGAGGGCGTCGGCGGCGGGAACGGCGGTGATGCGTTCGGCGGCGGCGTTGAAGCAGACGACCTTGCCGTGCTCGTCGGCGACGACGAGTCCGTCGGGCAGCACGTCGGGGTCGAACCCGGCGAGTTCACCGGGACCGGTCGCGGCCCCCTGGCGCGCGCCCCGGTCCCCCGGTGCGCCGCTCGTGCCGACACTCATCCCCGTACCCCACCTCTCACGACGGCTGAGGGGCCCCCGAGCTGGTCACCCTACTAGCTGTGGGTGACGGAGCGGCACCCTCCGGAGGCGCGCTGTGCCCGGGCCGACGCGTAGAGACATACGGCGGCGGCGGTCGCGAGGTTCAGGCTCTCGGCCTTCCCGTGGATCGGAACCCTGACGACGGCGTCGGCGAGCGCCCGGGTCTCCTCGGGCAGTCCCCACGCCTCGTTGCCGAAGACCCAGGCGGTGGGCCCGCCCATGGTGCCCTTGTCCAGCTCGTCGTCGAGGTCGTCGGTGCCGGCGCCGTCGGCGGCGAGGATGCGCACGCCGACGTCCTTGAGCCCCTGGACGGCCTGCTCGACGGGGACTCCGACGGCGACGGGGAGATGGAACAGGGAGCCCACGGAGGCCCGGACGGCCTTGGGGTTGTAGAGGTCGACGGACGCGTCGGTCAGGACGACGGCGTCGGCGCCGGCGGCGTCCGCGCAGCGCAGCACGGTTCCGGCGTTCCCGGGGTCGCGGACGTGCGCGAGGACGGCGACGAGCCGGGGGCGGGCGGCGAGGATCTCCTCGAAGGGCGTGTCCAGGAAGCCGCAGATCCCGACGAGCCCCTGCGGGGTGACGGTGGTGGAGATGTCGGCGATGACGTCCTCGGAGGCGAGGTGCACCCGGGCGCCGACGGCGCGGGCCTCGCCGAGGATGTCGGCGTAGCGCTCGGCGGCCTCGACGGTGGTGAACAGTTCGACCAGTCCGTGTCCGGCGGCCTCCCGCACGGCCTGGGGCCCCTCGGCCAGGAACAGCCGCTCCTTGCTCCGGACGTTCCGCCGGGCCAGTCGCCGGGCGGCGGCGACGCGGGGGGAACGGGGGGAGATCAGCTCGGGGGTGGCGGGGGACATGGCGCTGGACTCACTTTCGGTATCTACGCGACAGGACCCGCAGGCCCGATGGCCTGCGGGTCCCTCATGTCACGTCGGCGCTGGGCCTGGGGCGACGTCAGGCAGCCTTGGGGGCGTTGACGTCGTCCGGCAGGGCCTTCTGGGCGACCTCGACCAGCGCGGCGAACGCGGTGGCGTCGTTGACGGCCAGCTCGGCCAGGATCTTGCGGTCGACCTCGACGTTCGCGGCCTTCAGACCCTGGATGAAGCGGTTGTACGTGATGCCGTTGGCGCGGGCAGCGGCGTTGATGCGCTGGATCCACAGCTGGCGGAAGTCACCCTTGCGCTTCTTGCGGTCGTTGTAGTTGTAGACCAGCGAGTGGGTGACCTGCTCCTTGGCCTTGCGGTACAGGCGCGAACGCTGACCGCGGTAGCCGGAGGCGGCTTCGAGGATCGCCCGGCGCTTCTTGTGGGCGTTGACTGCCCGCTTGACGCGTGCCACTTGTTAACTCCTTGTAGCGGGGCTGCGGTTGGACTCACACAGCCCGGTGTCGAATAGGTCCCGGTCCAGACGTACGGCACTCGGTCGGAGTGCCGGGTACGTCACTTGCCGAGAAGCTTCTTGATCTTCGCGGCGTCGCCCGGGGCCATCTCGGCGTTGCCGGTGAGGCGACGCGTCACGCGGGACGACTTGTGCTCGAGCAGGTGGCGCTTGCCGGCGCGCTCGCGGAGCACCTTGCCGGAGCCGGTGATCTTGAAGCGCTTGCTGGCACCGCTGTGCGACTTGTTCTTCGGCATAGCGCCGTTCTCTCCTCTGGGTGGCGTTCCGGTGCCCGGTCGTGAAACCGGGCACGGTGGAACGTCGCTCTCGTATGGGTTACGTCCTGGGGACTCGCGCCCCCGGGAATCACGCCTCGGCAGGTTCCTCGGCGGGCGCCGCGGCCTGCGCGTCGTCCACTGCCTGCACGTCGTCCTCGCCCTCGGCGTCCGCCGCGTTCTGCGACTTGCCGGGGTTGGCCTTCGCGTCGGCCTTGCGGGCCTCCTGCGCCTGGCGAGCCTCGGCCATGGCCTCGGTCTTCTTCTTGTGCGGACCGAGAACCATGATCATGTTCCGGCCGTCCTGCTTCGGGTTCGATTCGACGAAACCGAGGTCCTGGACGTCCTCCGCGAGACGCTGCAGCAGTCGGTAGCCGAGTTCCGGCCGGGACTGCTCGCGACCACGGAACATGATCGTGATCTTGACCTTGTCGCCCTGCTTGAGGAACCGGACGACGTGACCCTTCTTGGTGTCATAGTCGTGCGGGTCGATCTTCGGCCGGAGCTTCATCTCCTTGATGACCGTGTGCGCCTGGTTCTTGCGCGCCTCACGGGCCTTCATGGCCGACTCGTACTTGAACTTCCCGTAGTCCATGAGCTTGCACACGGGCGGACGGGCGGTCGCCGCGACCTCGACCAGGTCCAGGTCGTACTCCTGCGCAAGCTCCAGTGCCTTGGCCAGCGGGACGATGCCCACCTGCTCGCCACTGGGACCGACAAGTCGCACCTCGGGAACGCGAATCCGGTCGTTGATGCGGGGCTCGGCGCTGATGGATCCTCCTCGGTTAGCACCACACAGCCGTCTGGCGGACGGCCGCGTTTGTCTCTTTTCGACAGACCTAACCGCGCCGAAGCACAAAAAATGCCCCGGACGATCACAGACGGGGCTCCAAAACACAACCGGAGCACCGCCGCGATGATCACGGGGCGCACATTCGGACGGCTCCATCGTCCGTACGGAACGATGGTGGCCGCCTGACCGGGGTGACCCGCCATCCCGGGGGACGGTCGGGTGGGAGATCGGAGCCTCCACTTGTGGGCCGGGCACGTGAGTGTCCAGCCGGTCGTCCAACAGGTTAGCAGGATCGCTTGACAAGGACCAATTGGAGGAACGTCATCACGGACCGCCTATCGTGTGGGCCATGAGTGACACCCCTCCTGAGTCCCCCGCCGGCTTCGACGAGATGACCCGCGACATCGCCGAGGTCCCCGCCGTCGAGGTGATCGTGACGGTCGCCGTGAACCTGATGAGCGCCGCCGCCGTGAAGCTCGGGCTCACCGAGGAGGGCGACAAGTACAAGGACCTGGACGAGGCCCGCAAGCTGATCCACGCCCTCGCCGGTCTGCTCGACGGCAGCGCGACCGAGATCAGCTCCTTCCACGCGGCCCCGCTGCGCGACGGTCTGAAGTCCCTCCAGCTCGCCTTCCGCGAGGCCTCCCTCGTCCCGGACGAGCCGGGCCAGGGCCCGGGCGAGAAGTACACCGGCCCGATCTACGGCTAGGTCCAGGACCTAGTCACCGTTCCCCCGTACGTACAAGGGCTCGCCCGGCGGCGTGGTCCCGGTCGGCAGCAGTGCCAGATCGAGGCCGCGCACCAGGCGGGCCCTCAGTGTCTCGTCGGCGGCCAGCCGGCGCGCGACGTCCTGCGCGGCCCGGGCCGGTTCGGCCGCCGGGTCCAGGACGAGGGCCAGGGTGCCGTCGGCCCGGCCGGGCCCCAGGTGGGCGCGGACCACGGCGGGCTCG
The DNA here is from genome assembly GCF_044747265.1 of Streptomyces sp. NPDC090106. NCBI lineage: Bacteria > Bacillati > Actinomycetota > Actinomycetes > Kitasatosporales > Streptomycetaceae > Streptomyces > Streptomyces sp. NPDC090106. The sequence continues at coordinate 279,058 of NZ_JBIVDS010000013.1, forward strand.
GCGGCGACCGCGGCGCGCACCGCCTCCCGCACGGCGGGATCGGCCAGCGGATCGGCCGTCGTGCGCCCCTCCGCCAGGGCGAGCAGCGCCGGCCCCGTCAGTTCGAAGGGCACCGGCCCCGACAGATCAAGGACGACCGTGTCCGCCTTCTCGTGCGCGGCGGCCTGGAGCGCCTGGTGCAGCGGTACGGCGACGGGGCGGGCCTGCGGGTCCCAGCGGGCCAGGGAGTCGGTGGAGGTGAAGGCCGGCAGCGCGGTGCGGGCCCCGGCCTTCAGGGTGGGGACGGCCATGTCGCTGGTCTTCTCGCGGCGCAGCCCGTTCTCGTCCTCCTCGACCTCGCCGAGGACGGCCACCACGGGGACGAGCAGCCGGGCGCCCTTGAGGGCCTCCAGGACGGGTCCCACGGCGGCCCGGTCCTCGGCCCAGGCGGCGAGCGCGGCGCTCAGCCGGGGGTCGGCGGAGCCGTCGTCGTCGGAGAAGCCGGGGTCGGGAATGTTCTTGTTCGCCACGGTCACCGACCCTATCGGGGGGATGCTGCTGGGCTTGTGCGGGCCCGGTAACCGGGGCGTGACGCCCTCACGGGAATCTCAGATTTCCCTGACACACATCTAACGTCGGTCTAACGGTGCGCACAGTCGGCGCCCGGACCATCGCGGACATGGAGTCCCGAAGAGCCCGCCGCAGCCGCCGCGCCCGCCCGTCCGGGCGGCGCCCCCTCGTGTACACCGCGCTCGCCACCGTCGTGATCGTCGGCGGCACGGCGGCCGGGACCGTGTACGTGAAGGCCCAGGCCCACGACGGGTCCGCCACCGTATCGTCGTCCTCCTCGCCCGCCGTCGTGGCGGCCCAGGGGAAGGCATCGGTGGAGCCCGTGACGCAGCCGGCGGTGGACCACGACGAGCTGCTCGCCACGGCCATGGACACGGTGACCGTGCCGGACGGGGCGGAGGTGTCGGTGGCCGTGCTCGACCTGGACTCCGGGGACAGCGCCACGTACGGGGACGCCGCGTTCGACACGGCGAGCATCGTCAAGGTCGACATCCTCGCCACACTGCTGCTCCAGGCGCAGGACGAGGACCGGCATCTGACGACGGCGGAGAAGGCGTACGCCACCGCGATGATCGAGAACAGCGACAACACCTCGGCGTCCGCGCTGTGGCGGATCATCGGCAAGGCGGAGGGGCTGGACGCGGCCAACGAGCGGTTCGGGCTGACCGGCACCGAGGGCGGCGACGACATGCTCTGGGGGCTCACCCAGACCACGGCCGCCGACCAGCTCACGCTGCTCCAGCAGGTGTTCGGCGACGACTCGCAGCTGAGCGAGGCCTCCCAGGAGTACCTCCAGGGGCTGATGGGCGAGATAGCCGCCGACCAGCACTGGGGGGTCTCCGCCGCGGCGGACGGCTCCGGGTGGGCGCTGAAGAACGGCTGGCTGCCCCGCTCCGCGACCTCCCTGTGGGACATCAACAGCATCGGCCGCGTGACCGCCTCGGACGGCAAGGACTACCTCGTCGTCGCCCTGTCGGACGGCAACGCGACGAAGGAGAAGGGCATCTCCCTGGTGGAGTCGGCGGCGCGGGCGGCGGTGTCGGTGTTCACGGGTGAGAGCACCTCGGCCTCCCCCTCGGCGACCGCCACTCCCACCGCGTCCTGAGCGGTGGCCCGCTAGACCTCGTCGTACGAGCGTTCGCGGCGGCCCCGCCAGATCGTCACCGCGACGACCAGGAGGACGGCACCCGCGCTGCCCGCGAGAGGGGCGGCCCAGCCGGAGGTGCCGTCGGACTCCTCGGCGGCGTCGGGACCGGAACCGAAGTACTCGTCCCCGTAGGAGGCGGCCTTCAGGCCCTCCGGCTCGAGACGGGCGGCGGCCTTGATCGCGGCGGCGGGGTCGATGAAGCCGTAGCCGCGGGAGTCGTCCCGGCCGCCGACCGGCGAGTTGCGGGCGGTGTCCTCCAGGAGCTTCTTGATCTGCGCCGGGGTCAGACCGGGGTGCGCGGCCTTGACGAGGGCCACCGCGCCGGAGACGAAGGCCGAGGCGGCGCTGGTTCCCCAGCCCTCGTAGTACTTCTGGTCGGGGTCGGCGATGACGACGTCGACGCCGGGGGCGCTGACCGTGGCGTACCAGCGGCGGGTGGAGAAGGAGGCGCGGGTGCCGTACTTGTCGACGGCGGTCGCGGCGATCACCCCGGGGTAGGCGGCCGGGTAGGAGATGTGGTCGCCCTTGTCGCCGCCGTTGCCGGCCGAGGCGACGACGACGGCGCCCTTCTTCAGGGCGTACTGGACGGCCTCGTCCTCGGCGGGTTCGGGGTGGGCGGACTTGGAGTCGTCGCCCAGGGAGAGGTTGATGACGTCGGCGCCGTGGTCGGCGGCCCAGCGGATGCCCTCGGCGAGCGCGTTGCCCCGGGTGCTGCGGGCCTTGCCGCGGGCGGTGTCGCCGTCCTCCAGGATCACGCGGACGGGCAGGATCTTCGCCTCCGGGGCGATGCCCAGGACGCCGTCGCCGTCTCCCACGCCGTGTCCGTGACCGGCGATGATGCCGGCCATCGCGGTTCCGTGGCGGGCCCAGGAGCGGTCGCCGCGGCCGGCGCCGAAGCCGACCATGTCCTTGCCCTCCAGGACGTTGCCGGCGAGGTCGGGATGCTGGTCGTCGACGCCGGTGTCGAGGACGGCGACCGTGATGCCCTTGCCCTTGGTGGTCTGCCAGGCCTCCTGCGTGTGCATGGCTTCCAGGGCCCACTGCTGGGCGCGTATGCCGTCGGCGTACGCGGTGCCGGACGGCACGAGGGCGAGGGCCGCGGCGAGCAGGACACCGAGGGCCGCGGTGCGCGCGGTGCGGGGTGCGGTCACGAGGGCGACTCCGTGGCCGTGCTGACGGTCCGGCGCAGGCCGCGCTCGACGCGGTCCGCGAGCCCCTGCGCCTCGTGGCCGAGCCCGGCCTGGGCGACGGCGGTGGTGGAGCCCGCCTGCATGGCCTTGACCGCGGGCTCCGGGTCGTCGACGGCACGGCCGTCGGCCCAGCCGGAGACGGCGTAGACGACGACGGGGGCGTCGGTGAGGACGGAGACCGTCCAGGAGGCCCGCTGATCGGCGCCGAAGCGGGCGGCGACGGTGTCCTTCGCCGCGTAGGGGCGGGGCATGAGGTCGGCCCGGGCGCCCAGGCCGTCCTGGTCGAACCGGTTGTCCAGGGCGCTCATGGCGCTCGCGTCGGCCTTGGTGAACAGCAGGCCCACCGTGGTGACGTAGCTCTCGGTGGCGTCGGTGTAGGTGGCGCGCAGCAGCCGTCGGCAGCCGACCGGCGCGAGGGCCTTGCGCAGCAGCGGGTCGAAGGCGTCCGCGCAGCCGCTGTCGGAGGCGACCGCGATCCGGGTCCAGGTCCGGTCGGCGCCGCCGGGTCCGGCGCCCTGGCCCTGCACGGTGGCCGGGAAGAGCTGGTCGACGGGGACGCTGTGCCACATGTCCTCGGCGGCGGCGAACGTGGTGTCGGTACCGGCCGCGGCGGGGTCGCCGATCAGCCAACTCCCGGTCACGGCACCGCCGATGAGGCCGAGCCCGAGGACGAGACACGCGGCGACGGAGACGACCTTGCCCCGCCCCAGCCCGCCCAGGGGCCGGGGCCGCGCCTGCTGCCCCTCGTACCCCTCGGGCTGCCCGAAGGAGACGACGGGACGCGCGCCGGGCACCGGCACGGGGGCGCTCCAGGACAGCGCGGGGTCGGGTCCGGCGGCACGGACGTCGTGGTTCCCGGGCACACCGGTCATGCCGGGCGCGGAGGTGAAAGGGGTCCAGGTACCGGTGGAAGCACCGGACGGCTCCGCGACGGTCTCGGGCTCGGCCTTGACCGGGCGCAGCCGGAACGTGGTCTCGGCAGCACTCTCGGGAGGCCCGACGGGACGCCGGGGCGGCGGGGTCCTGGTGGCACCGGGGGCGCCTTCGCCGGAGGCGGGCGGGAACGGACGCGCCGGAGGCGGAGTCCTCGTGGCACCGGGGGCGGCGGCGCGCTCGCCGGGCGCGGACGGACGGCCCGGAGGCGGGGTCCTGGGGGCGGCGGGCGGCGGGCCGAGCCGGTAGCCCGGCGACGGGGTCCTCGCCGCATCGGGGGCAGCGGATCGCTCGCCCGGACCGGAGGCGGGAGCGGAAGAGCGGGGCGGCGGCGGGGTCCTCGTGGCACCGGGAACGGAAGGGCCTTCGCCGGAGGAGGCCGACGTGAACGGACGAGCCGGAGACGGAGTCCTCGCGGCACCCGGAGCGGAGGGGCGTTCGCCGGGGGCGGGCGGGTCCTGCGGTGGGGTGTCCGGGAAGCGGGTCGAAGGGCTCGGCGGGGGTGGGGTCCGTTCCGGGCGCTCGGGGCTCCGCGGTGGCGTGGGGGGTTTCGGGGGCGCCGGGGTCTCCGCCGGAGGCTCCTCGTCCGTGGGGGCGGGCGGCTGTGCGGGGCGCGGGGGGACGGCGGGGTGAGGTGGGACGGAGGCGTGCCGCGCTTCGGTGCTCATGCGCCCCCCGTTCCGCTCGTGCCGGGCCCTGTCGTCGCACGGGTGCCCCGGTGTCCGTCCCCGGGCAGGCATACCCGGGACGGCGGGCCGGCATCCCCTGGCGCGGGCCCGGGCCGTCCTCCGTACGTCCGCGTCACTCTACGGGTTGCCACCGGTCCGGAGGGAACCAGTCCACGAGCGCGGGGCATCTGCCCGGAACATCCCCCTACCCTGGGGTATTCCTGTCTGGCAGGCTTCGTTCATGACTGTGCGCGCCGCCGACCGGGCCCGTTACGACCGGGCCACCGCCCACCTCGACGCCCCCCTCGCGATCGTGGATCTGGACGCCTTCGACGCCAACGCGGACGACCTCGTCCGCCGGGCCGGGGGCAAGCCGATCCGTCTCGCCAGCAAGTCCGTGCGGTGCCGGGCACTGCTCGAACGGGTCCTGGCCAGGGAGGGGTTCGCCGGGCTCATGTCCTTCACCCTGGCCGAGTCCCTGTGGCTGGCACGTTCCGGTTTCGACGACGTGCTCCTCGCCTATCCGTCCGTGGACGCTTCCGGGTACGCGGAGCTGACCGCCGATCCCAAGCTCGCCGCCGCGGTGTCGGTGATGGTCGACGACGTCGCCCAGCTCGATCTCATCGACCGCGCCCGGGACGGCGGGAGCGAAGTCGTGCGGGTCTGCCTGGAGTTGGACACCTCGCTGCGGCTGCTCGGCGGCCGGGTGCGCGTCGGGGCGCGGCGTTCCCCCCTGCACTCCCCCGCCCAACTCGCCGACCTGGCACGGGAGGTGACCCGGCGGCCCGGCTTCAAGGTGGTCGGGATCATGGGGTACGAGGGCCATGTCGCCGGAGTCGGGGACTCGGTGGCGGGGCGGCCGTTGCGGTCGCGCGCGGTGCGCCTGATGCAGGCGAAGGCCCGGCGGGAGCTCGCCGAGCGGCGCGCGGAGGCCGTGCGGGCCGTGCGGGCGGTCGTGCCGGACCTGGAGTTCGTGAACGGCGGCGGCACCGGCAGTGTGCAGTTCACCGCGGCGGAGGACGCCGTGACGGAGATCGGGGCGGGGTCGGGGCTGTACGTGCCGCGTCTGTTCGACAACTACACGTCGTTCAGCGGGCGTCCGGCGGCGCTCTTCGCGATGCCCGTCGTGCGGCGCCCCGGGGTCGGGGTGGTGACCGTCCTCGGCGGCGGCTACCCGGCCTCCGGTGTCGCGGGGACCGACCGGCTGCCCGTGCCGTATCTGCCCGAGGGGCTCAGGTACGACCCGCAGGAGGGGCCGGGCGAGGTGCAGACGCCGCTGCTGGGGGCTCCGGCGGACGATCTGCTGCTCGGCGACAAGGTGTGGTTCCGGCACGCGAAGGCGGGTGAGCTGTGCGAGCGGTTCGACGCGCTGCACCTGATCGAGGGCGACGCGGTCACGGCGACCGTCCCGACGTATCGCGGGGAAGGCCACACCTTCCTGTAGCGCGGTCGGTCGGCGCGCGGTCAGTCCGAGGGGCCGATGCTGCTGCCGACTCCCCCGCCGCCGATGCCGTCGGTGGACCGGATGCCCCGGGTGATCCGGTCCATGTCGGCGAGGGGCGGCCCGTCCTGTCCGGCGTCGAAGACGTAGCGCACGACGACCGGTGACTGGGTGCCGACGCTGGAGGGGAAGGCGAGGGACTGGACGTACCCGCCGGGCCCCTTCGCCGTCGTGACCCGCCAGCGGACGAAGTACCCGGCGCGGCCCGCGACCGCCACCGGGCCGGACTTCACGACCCGGTGGGACGCGATGCCGCCGAAGGGCTTCCGGTCGAGGAGGTCGGTGTCGTAGGCGGCGTCGGCGGCGTCCGCGATGTCGTTCTCGGCGAGGGTCCTGGGGTCGGTCTCGTCGTTCTCGGTGACCGTGCGGGAGAAGACGAGGCCGTGGCGGCAGACGCCTGAGTCGCCGGGGCAGTCGTAGGTGCCCTCGGTGCTCATGAGGACGTCGTCCTCGGCGATGTACTTGGGCCGTTCCCAGCCGTCCAGGAGGGGCACGGTGATGCCGTTGAGCTGGTCGACGACGACGTCCGGGTCGTCGCCCGCGGGTGTGCCGGCGGGGGTCGGGCCGCTCGGGGCGGGGGTGGGGGTGACGCTCTCGGTGACGGTCGTGGCGCCGGGGGGCCCCCCCGCCAGCCCGGGGCCCACCGGGCCCGGGTGAGACGGGGCGGCGACGGGGCGGCCCCGGGGGGGGGGGGGGGGAGCCCCCGCACG
>NZ_JBIVDS010000013.1:285765-347699 GCF_044747265.1 Streptomyces sp. NPDC090106
GTGGGGGGGGCCGGGGGGGGGGGGGGGGGGGGGGGGGGGGGGGGGGGGGGGGGGGGGGGGGGGGGGGGGGGGGGGGGGGGGTGGGGGTGACGACGGCGGCGACGAGGACGGTCCCGGCGGTGGCGAGGGCGATCGCCCTGACGCGCCCCGCACCGGGGCCCGCCGCCCCCGCGCCCGGCACCGGCGGTCCCGCGGGGGCGGGTTCGCGCCGGTGCTCGGTCCAGGCGGTTCCGTCCCACCAGCGCTCCAGACGCGGGGCGTGCGGGTCGCGGTACCAGCCGGGCGGGGGCGTCGTGCTCATCCAGGCACTGTACGGGCGGCCTACAGGGGCGTGACGTAGGCGCCGGAGATCCCGCCGTCGACGAGGAAGTCGCTGGCGTTCACGAACGAGGAGTCGTCGCTGGCCAGGAAGGCGACGGCGGCGGCGATCTCCTCGGCCTCGGCGAACCGTCCGACCGGGATGTGGACGAGCCGTCGCGCGGCGCGCTCGGGGTCCTTGGCGAACAGCTCCTGGAGCAGGGGGGTGTTGACCGGGCCGGGGCACAGGGCGTTGACGCGGATGCCCTCGCGGGCGAACTGCACGCCCAGTTCGCGGGACATGGCGAGCACGCCGCCCTTGGAGGCGGTGTAGGAGATCTGGGAGGTCGCCGCGCCCATCCGCGCCACGAAGGACGCCGTGTTGATGATGGAGCCCTTGCCCTGGCGCCGCATGTACGGGATGGCCGCCTTGCAGCACAGGTACACGGAGGTGAGGTTGACCTCCTGGACGCGCTTCCAGGCCTCCAGTCCCGTGTCGAGGATGGAGTCGTCGTCGGGCGGGGAGATGCCCGCGTTGTTGAAGGCGACGTCGACGCTGCCGTAGGTGTCGTAGGCGGCCTTGAACAGCGCCTCGACCTGGTCGGCGTCGGTGACGTCGGTCCGGACGAAGAGTCCGCCGGTCTCCTCGGCGGCGGCCTTGCCGCGGACCTCGTCGACGTCGGCGCAGACCACGTGGGCGCCCTCGGAGGCGAGGCGGCGGGCGGTGGCGAGGCCGATGCCGCTGCCTGCTCCGGTGATGACGGCGGTACGGCCGACGAGGCGGCGGCAGACGGTCTCTTCGGGGGATGCGGTCACTGTGCGGGGCCCTCCGTGCTGATGAAGACGTTCTTGGTTTCGGTGAAGGCGGCCAGGGCGTCCGGGCCGAGCTCACGGCCGACGCCGGACTGCTTGTAGCCCCCGAAGGGGGTCCAGTAGCGGACGCTGGAGTGGGAGTTGACGGACAGGTTGCCGGCCCGGACCGCCTGGGAGACGCGGAGCGCGCGGCCCACGTCCCGGGTCCAGATGGAGCCGGAGAGGCCGTAGGGGGTGTCGTTGGCGAGGCGGATGGCGTCGGCCTCGTCGGTGAAGGGGAGCAGGACGGCGACGGGACCGAAGATCTCCTCGCGGGCCGCGGCGGAGTCGGGCCGCTCCCCCGTCAGGACGGTCGGCGGGAACCAGAAGCCGGGTCCCTGGGGTGCGGTGCCGCGCAGGGCGGGGGTGTCGTCCGGCACGAACGAGCGGACGCGGTCGCGCTGCTGAGCGGAGATCAGCGGCCCCATCTGGGTCTTCTCGTCGGCCGGGTCGCCCACCACGACGGCGGTCAGCGCGGCGGCGAGCAGCTCGGTGACCTCGTCGTACACGGACTCCTGGACCAGGATGCGGGTGCGGGCGCAGCAGTCCTGGCCGGAGTTGTCGAGGAAGGAGAAGGGGTCGACGGCGGTGGCGAGGTCGGCGTCGGCGAAGACGACGTTGGGGCTCTTGCCGCCGAGTTCGAGGGTGACCGGCTTGACCTGGCGGGCGCAGCGCTCCATGACCTCGCGGCCGGTGCGGGTGGAGCCGGTGAACACGATCTTCGCGACGCCGGGGTGCTCGACGAGGGCGGTGCCGGTGACCGGGCCGTGGCCGGGCAGCACCTGGAACAGGTCCTCGGGCAGCCCCGCCTCCAGGGCGAGTCCGGCGAGCCGCAGGGCGGTCAGCGGGGTGGTCTCGGCGGGCTTGAGGACGACGGCGTTCCCGGCGGCGAGCGCGGGCGCCGCGGCCCAGGCGGCGATGGGCATCGGGAAGTTCCAGGGCACGATGACGCCGACCACGCCGAGGGGTTCGAGGAGCGTGACGTCGAGGCCGCCGGGCACCGGGATCTGGCGTCCGGTCAGGCGTTCCACGCCCCCGGCGGCGTAGGCGAGCAGGTCGCGGACGTTGCCGGCCTCCCAGCGGGCGTTGCCGAGGAGATGGCCGGCCTCACGGACCTCCAGGCGGGCCAGTTCCTCGACGTGCCCGTCGACGACGTCGGCGAACCGGCGCAGCAGCCGGGCCCGGTCGGCGGGCGCGGTCGCCGCCCACCGTGTCTGGGCCTTCGCGGCGCGGGCGACCGCCGCGTCCACGTCGGCCGCGCCGGCGGCGGGGACGGTGGCGACGACCTCCTCGGTGGCCGGGTTGAGGACGGTCAGCTCATGCTCGTCGTACGGCAACGGGGCACCTTTCACAGACGTTCGAAGGAGCGGCGCAGCTCCCAGTCGGTGACCGCGGCGTCGAAGGCGTCCAGTTCGACCCGGGCCATGTTGCGGTAGTGCGCGACGACCTCGTCGCCGAAGGCGGCCCGGGCGACGGGGCTGTTCTCCCAGAGCTCGGCGGCCTCGCGCAGGGTGGTGGGGACGTGCTCGTACTCGGCGGCGTAGGCGTTGCCGGGGCAGGGGTCGGGCAGCTCCAGCTTCTGCTCGATGCCGTACAGGCCGGCCGCGACGAGTCCGGCGACCGCGAGGTGCGGGTTGACGTCGCCGCCGGGGAGTCGGTTCTCGAAGCGCAGGGAGCGGCCGTGGCCGACCACGCGCAGGGCGCAGGTGCGGTTGTCGTGGCCCCAGGCGACGGCGGTCGGGGCGAAGGAGCCGGGCTGGAACCGCTTGTAGGAGTTGATGTTGGGGGCGTAGAGGAGGGAGAAGTCGCGCAGGGCGGCGAGTTGTCCGGCGAGGAAGTGCCGCATGACCTCCGACATGCCCTCGTCCCCGGCCATGGCGTTGTTCCCGGCCGCGTCCGCGAGGGAGAGGTGGATGTGGCAGGAGTTGCCCTCGCGCTCGTTGTACTTGGCCATGAAGGTGATCGACACGCCCTCCTGGGAGGCGATCTCCTTGGTGCCGGTCTTGTAGACGGCGTGCTGGTCGCAGGTGACGAGGGCGTCGTCGTAGCGGAAGGCGATCTCGTGCTGGCCGGGGTTGCACTCGCCCTTGGCGGACTCGACGGTGAGTCCGGCGGCGGCCATCTCGTTGCGGATGCGGCGCAGGAGGGGCTCGATGCGGCCGGTGCCGAGGACGGAGTAGTCGATGTTGTACTGGTTGGCGGGGGTCAGTCCGCGGTAGTCGGCGTCCCAGGCCTGCTCGTAGGTGTCGTTGAAGACGATGAACTCCAGCTCGGTGCCGACCTTGGCGGTGTAGCCGTGCTCGGCGAGCCGTTCCAGCTGGCGGCGCAGGATCTGCCGGGGCGCGGCGACGACGGGTGAGCCGTCGTTCCAGGCGAGGTCGGCGATGAGCAGGGCGGTGCCCTCGTTCCAGGGGACGCGGCGCAGGGTGGACAGGTCGGGGTGCATGGCGAAGTCGCCGTAGCCGCGGTCCCAGGACGACATGGCGTAGCCGTCGACGGTGTTCATCTCGGTGTCGACGGCGAGGAGGTAGTTGCAGCCCTCGGTGCCGTGGTGGAGGACCTCGTCGAGGAAGAAGCGGGCGGCGAACCGCTTGCCCTGGAGCCGTCCCTGCATGTCGGGGAAGGCCAGGACGACGGTGTCGATCTCACCGCTCGCTACGAGGGAGTGCAGCTCCTCGACGCCGAGCGGGGGTGTGCGGTCTGCCACGGGAGAGCTCCTTCGGCTTCTGCGCTTTTTTCGGCCGGGCCGGAAGCCATAAGGTATTGCCGAGAACCATTGCTTGGGAAGGGGGTGCTGCGGGGTGTCGCTGGACGCGGACGACGGCCCCGGGGACCGGTTGACACCGGTGCTGCGGCCGGTGCGGGCCGGCAACGGCTTCGAGGAGGCGCTGGAGCAGATCCTCCAGGTCGTACGGCTGGGTCTGGTGCCCGGGGGCGGACGGCTGCCGGCCGAGCGGGAGCTCGCGGACCGGCTCGGCATCAGCCGGGTCACCCTGCGGGAGGTCCTCAAGGTGCTCCAGGACCAGGGGCTGGTGGAGTCCCGGCGCGGACGGTACGGCGGCACGTTCGTCCTGCCGCGCGCGGACGCGGGCGGCGAGGCGGAGCTGCGGCGCCGGACGACCGAGGTGGACATCGAGGACGTGCTGCGCTTCCGGGAGGTCCTGGAGGTCGGCGCGGCGGGCCTGTGCGCGGCGCACGGGCTGAGCGGCGAGCAGGCGGACCGGCTGCGCGAGGCCCTGGCCCGCACCGGTGACGCGCCGCTCGGCGAGTACCGCCGCCGGGACACCCTGCTCCATCTCACGCTCGCCGAGCTGTGCGGGTCGCCGTCGCTGACCGCGCAGTACGCGGCGGTGCGGGCGTCGGTGAACGACCTGCTCGACTGCATCCCCCTGCTGGTCCGCAACCTGGAGCACTCGCAGCGTCAGCATGTCGCGCTGGTGGAGGCGGTGCTCGACGGGGACGTGGACGGGGCGCGGGAGATGATGCGGGAGCACTGCGCCGGGACGGCGGCGCTGCTGCGGGGTTTCCTGGCATGACCTTGCCCTTCCGGGGGCGTCTGGGCAAAGGTATGGGCACGACCCATTGCCATGGTGATGACGGCACATGCGGTACGACGACACATGGGCTGGAGGACGTATGGCGGGCAGGCCGCTGATCGGGATCAGCACGTATCTGGAGGCCGGGGCGCGCTGGGGCGCGTGGGAGCTGGAGGCCGCGCTGCTGCCCGCGGGGTATCCGCGGCTCGTGCAGCGGGCGGGCGGGCTCGCGGCGATGCTCCCGCCGGACGACCCGGGGCTCGCCGCCGCGACGGTGGCCCGCCTGGACGGGCTGGTGATCGCGGGCGGCCCGGACGTCGAGCCGGTCCGCTACGGCGCCGAGCGCGAGCCGCGCACCGGCCCGCCCGCGCGGGCCCGCGACGACTGGGAACTGGCCCTGATCGACGCCGCGCTGGCGGCGGGCGTCCCGCTCCTCGGCATCTGCCGGGGCATGCAGCTGCTGAACGTCGCCGTCGGCGGCACCCTCGTCCAGCACATCGACGGCCACGCGGAGGCCGTCGGCGTCTTCGGGCGGCACCCGGTGAAGCCGGTCCCCGGGACGCTCTACGCCTCGATCGTCCCCGAGGAGACCTCCGTCCCCACGTACCACCACCAGGCGGTGGACCGACTCGGCTCGGGCCTGGTCCCCTCCGCGCACGCACCGCAGGACGGCACGGTCGAGGCGATCGAACTGTCCGGCGGCGGCTGGGCGCTGGGCGTGCAGTGGCACCCGGAGATGGGCGAGGACGTACGGGTCGTCCGCGCCTTGGTGACCACGGCGAGCGCCTGACCCCTCGGCCGCGCATCGGTGACATCGGGCCCGGTGCGAGGCCCCTGCGGGGGTGACGAGCGCTCAGCCCCTCGTCGGCGACACCCGGCCCAGTGCCGGGCACACGGGGCGAGGCCCTTCCGAGCGGCGCGGCCACCACGCCCGCCCCCGCACCGCCACGTCGGCGCCGGCCGGCCGCCCGGCCCTCCGCACCGGCGACGACCGGACCCCTGGGCGAGGCCGGTCCGGGCACGGCGAGCACGAACGGCCGCCGCGCGCACCCGGCCCGCAGCCCCGCGTCGGCGTCGGCGCCGACGGTCCCGGCACGCGGGACGCCGGGCCCCGGCCTTCCGCGGATGCCGGCGGCGGAGGCTGCCGGCCCCTCAGCCCCGTGTCAGCGACAGCAGGTCGCGGGCCGGGCCCACCGGGCGGTGGCCCGTCGGCCAGACCGCGCGCAGGTCCCGGGCCAGGGAGACGCCCTCGACCGGCACCCGGACCAGACGGCGCAGGGCCAGTTCGTCGCCGACGGCGAGTTCGCTGAGGACGGCGGGGCCGGCCGCGCCGACGGCGGCGGCCTTCACGGCCGTGGTGGAGGACAGCTCGATGAGGGGCCGGGCCAGACCGCCCAGCGCCGCGTCCAGGACCTGCCGGGTGCCCGAGCCCTTCTCGCGGAGGATCAGCGGGGTGACCGACAGCTCCTGCGCGGAGAGCGGCCGGCGGCGGCGCGCCCAGGGGTGGGCCGGGGCGGTGACGACGATCAGGTGGTCGTGGGCGATCACCACCGAGTCGAGGCCGGTGGGGACCGTGAGCCCCTCCACGAAGCCGAGGTCGGCCTCGTCGGCGAGGAGCCGTTCCGCGACCGTCGCCGAGTTGCCCGCGAGCAGCGACACCGCGGTGTCCGGGCGCCCGGCGCGCAGGGCCAGCAGCCAGCCGGGCAGCAGGTACTCGGCGATCGTCATGCTGGCGGCGACCCGCAGCCGCGAGTCCCGGCGGTCGCGCAGCGCCTGCGCCCCCGCGTCGAACGCCTCCGCCGCCTCCACGATCCGCCGCGCCCAGTCCGTCACCAGCGCGCCGGCGTCCGTGAGCCGCGAGCCGCGCGGGGAGCGGTCGACCAGGGCCACGCCGAGCTGGCGTTCCATCGAGCGGACCCGGCTGCTGGCGGCGGGCTGGGTGATCCCCAGCTCGCGGGCCGCCGCGCCGAGGCTCCCGAGCCGCGCCACCGCGAGCAGCAGCTCCAGCGCCCCGAGGTCCGGCACCCGGTGCGCCAGCGAACCACCCCCGGGGCCACCACCCGGGCCACCACCCGAGTCACTGCCCGGGGCGCCGCCCGAACCGCCTCCCGCACCCGCCCGCCGCGCACCGCTCATAAATCCAGTTTATGTCCTCATCAGACGGTGGTCCCTGGTGCCCGCTCCCCCGGCGCGCGAAGGTCGAGGCATGGTCACCGCAGCCCAGCCCCTCCCCGCCCGTGCCACCGCACGGCCCTCGCGCACCGCGGGCGTCCGCCACCTCGGACCCAACTGGTACGCCGCCGTCATGGGCACCGCCGCCGTCGCCACCGCCGGAGCCGCGCTCCCCGTCCGGCTGCCCGGTCTGCGCACCGCCCTGACCGCCGTCTGGGCGCTCTCGCTCGTCCTCCTGGTCACCCTGCTGTGCGCCCGCGCCCTGCACTGGGCCCGCCATCGCGACCAGGCCCGCGCCCATCTCCTCGACCCCGGTGTCGCACCCTTCTACGGCTGTCTGTCCATGGCCCTGCTCGCCGTCGGCGGCGGCGCGCTGAACGTCGGCGCGGACTGGATCGGCACCGGGGCGGCCCTCGCCCTGGACGTGGTCCTCTTCACCGCGGGTACGGCGGTGGGCCTGGCGGCGGCCGTCGCGGTGCCGTACCTGATGGCCGTACGGCACCGGGTCGAGCCGGGGCAGGCGACGCCGGTGTGGCTGCTGCCGCTCGTCGCGCCGATGGTGTCGGCGGCGCTCGGCCCGCTGCTGGTGCCGCATCTTCCGGCCGGTCAGGCGCGGGAGACGCTGCTGCTGGCGTGTGTGGCGATGTTCGGGCTCTCGCTGCTGGCGACCCTGCTGACGCTGCCGCTGGTGTTCGGCCGCCTGCTCACCGGCGGGCCGCTGCCGCTCGCCCTGACCCCGACCCTGTTCCTGGTCCTCGGGCCGCTGGGCCAGTCCACCACCGCGGTGAGCAACTTCGCGGACGCCGCTCCCGGCACCGTCCCGCACGGCACGGCGTTCGGCGCGTTCGCCGTGCTCTACGGCGTGCCGGTGACGGGCTTCGCCCTGCTCTGGCTCGCGCTGGCCACCGCGCACGTGCTCCGGGCCCGCCGGGCCGGCATGGGCTTCGCGATGACGTGGTGGGCGTTCACCTTCCCCGTCGGGACCTGTGTCACCGGTGCGGAGGGCCTGGCCCGGCACACGGGGCTCGTCGCCTTCGAGTGGCTCGCGGCCGGCCTGTACGTGGTGCTGGTCGTCGCCTGGGCCACCGCCGCCCGGCACACCCTGCGCGGTCTGGTCAGCGGCGAGCTGCTCGCAGCGCCCCGCCCAGCACCCGGGGCGCCTCGGTGAGCGAGGGGCCGTACCAGGTGAGGTGCCGGCCGCTGACCAGCGCGCACCTCAGCCCCTCGAACGCCTCCGGGCCGTCCGCCGCCGTGAAGCGGTACGGCTCGTCCGGGAGGACGACGACGTCGGGCGCCGCCGCCTTCAGCTCGCCCACGGGGACGCGCGGGTAGCGCTCGGCGGCATCCGCGTACACGTTGTCGTGGCCGAGGCGGGCCAGCACGTCGCCCGCGAAGGTGTCGCGGCCGAGGACCATCCAGGGGCGGCGCCAGATCGGCACGACCACCTGCCGCCGCTCCTCCGGTTCCGGGAGCCGCGCCCACGTCTCCTCGGCCTCGTCGAGCCAGCGCGGCCGGGTCCGGGCCCCGCACGCCGTGACCACCCGGGCCAGTTCCGGGAAGGCCTGCGGGACGCTCCGCACCTCGGTCACCAGGACCTCGACGCCCGCCTCCGTGAGCGCGGCCAGGTCGGGCGCCCGGTTCTCCTCCTCGTTGGCGAGGACCATGTCGGGCGCGAGGGCGAGGACACGGTCGAGCGCCGGGTTCTTGGTGCCGCCCACCCGCGGGACGTCGACGTCGGCGGGACACCAGTCCGTGGCGCCGACGAGCGCTCCGGGAAGGGTGACGGCCACCGTCTCCGTGAGGGACGGGACGAGGGAGACGACCCTCACGGACGTGATCGGTCCTGGACCGCCTCGACGTGCTCCGCGACCGCGACGACCAGCAGCCGGGTGTCGGACACGGTCGCCCGCCAGCGGTGCCGCACCCCACCGGTGAGGTACAGGGTGTCGCCGCGGCCCAGCCGGTAGGCGCGCCCCTCGGCCTCGATCTCGACGGCGCCGTCGGCGACGTACATCAACTGGTCGTTGCGGTACTGGAATTCACGGCCGGCGTCATGGTCGCCGGTGAACTCCTGGGCGTGCATCTGATGGTGGCCGCGGACCAGGGAACGCACCTGCGGTCCGGGGCAGGGCCCGGCGGGCTCCGCGCGCACGACGTCGACGCTGCACGCGGGGTCGGCCGCGGCGAGGAGCTCGACGGCCGTGGTGCGCAGGGCGTCGGCCACCTTCTCCAGGGAGCTGCGGCTGGGCCGGGCGCGGTCGTTCTCGATCTGGCTCAGGAAGGGCACCGACAGGCCGCTGCGTTCGGCCACGGCGGCGAGGGTGAGTTCCAGCGTGCGACGCCGCCGCCGTACGGCCGCGCCCACCCGCGGGGGCTGTTCTTTGTGGTCGCCCATCGCTCCGGCTCCCTCCTTCGCTCGTCGGTGGTTGCGCACGTCCTCTGATGAGTTGTCTGCACCCTACGCATGTTCGGCAAACCGTTTCATGCGTCCGTCACATTGCCGTAAACCCGGTACGCCTCATTTCGCCAACTCCCTCCAGTAGATCAGCTCCGCGCGAGTGCCGTGCGGGGACCGCACCGGCAGGACCGACGAGCTGACCCCCGGGGCCTGGTGAGGCTCGGGGGTCAGCGTGGCGCTCTGTGGTTGTCCGGATTCCTCCGTAGGGAGGAGGGCGGAAAGGCTACTGCGGAGTCATCCGCTCCACCATGTCCGGGTGTTCCTTCAGCCAGGCGGCGACGGCCTCGTCCTCCTGGCCCTTGCCGCGCTGGTTGATCTCCGCCTCCAGCGTGCCGAGCTCGTCCTCGCTCATCCTGAAGCCCTTGATCCACTTGGTGAGCTGCGGATACTCCTCGGGGAACTTCTCGTTGGCGATGGTGCGGATCGTGTTGCCCTCGCCGAAGAGCTTCTTGTCGTCCGTCAGCTTGGTCAGGTCGTACTGGCTGTAGGCCCAGTGCGGCGACCACAGGACGACCGCGACGGGCTCCTTCTTGGCGTAGGCGCGCTTGAGCTCGGCGAGCATCGCGGGCGTGGAGCCGTCGACGACCTTGTACTCCTTGTCGAGGCCGTAGCCGGGCAGTACCTCGTTCTTCAGGAGGGTCATCTCGCCGGTGCCCGGCTCGATCCCGATGATCTTCCCGTCGAACAGGTCGGCCTTGCCCTTGAGGTCCTCGTAGGACTTCACGCCCTTGACGTACGAGGGGACGGCGATCTCCAGGGACGTCGGCTCGTACCAGGTGCCGAGGTCGACGAGTCTGTCCTTGGCCTTGTCCCAGTAGTTCTGCTGGGCGTAGGGCAGCCAGGCGTCGAAGTTGAGGTCGAGGTCACCGGAGGCGAGGCCGGTGTAGACCGGGCCGACGTCCATCTGCTTGAGGTCGATCTGATAGCCGCGCCGTTCCAGGACGTTCTTCCACAGGTACGTCACGGCGATGTCCTCGTCCCAGGGGAACCAGGCCACGTCGAGGGGCTGCTTCGTCTCGGCGGCGGCCTGGGTGCTCTGGACGGGGGCCAGCTGGTCGACGACGTCCGGGTTCTTCTTCAGCCAGGCGCGCACGGCGCCCTGCTGGTTGCCCTTGCCCGCCGTGTTGATCTCCGCTTCGAGGCTCGTGAGCTGCTTCTCGCTGAGCTTGAAGTCCTTCAGCCACTGCCCGACGACGGGGTTGTCGTCCGCGAAGCCCTTGCGGGCCACGGTGTGCACGCCGTCGCCCTGGCCCCAGGCGCCCTTGGGGTCCTCGAGCTTCTTCAGGTCGAAGTCGGCGTACGCCCAGTGCGGCGACCAGAGCGTGACGACGATGGGTTCCTTCTTGCTGTACGCGCGCTTCAGCTCGGCGAGCATCGCGGGCGTGGAGCTGTCGACGACCTTGTACTCGCCGTCGAGGCCGTACTCCTTGAGGACCTTGCTCTTCAGCATGGCCATCATTCCGGCGCTGGACTCGATGCCGGTGATCTTCCCGCCGAACTCGGACGCCTTGCCCTTGAGGTCCGCCAGGGAGTCGACGTCCTTCATGTAGGAGGGCACGGTCAGTTCCAGGGAGGTCTCCTCGTACCAGGAACCGAGGTCGTCGAGCTTGTCGCCGTACTTCTTCCAGTACTGCTCGTGGGTGGTGGGCAGCCAGGCGTCGGTCTGGAAGTCGACGTTGCCCGCGGCGAGCGCGGTGTACAGGGGGCCGGCCTCCATCTGCTTGGCGTCCACCTCGTAACCGCGCTGTTCGAGGATCTCCTTCCACAGGAAGGTGGAGGCGACGCCCTCGTCCCAGGGGATGTAGCCGATGCTGACCTTCTTGCCCTGGCCGACGTTCTTGCCGTCGGCGACGGCCTCCGCGTCGTCGCCGCCGCCGAAGACGCCCATGCCGCCGGCGACGAGGGCGAGGACGACCACGCCGATCACGGCGAACTGCGGACGCGGGCGGTAGGACCAGACCTTCGGGCCGCCGCGCGCCGCGCGGGCCTTGGCCGCGGCACGGCGGCCGAGCGGGGAGACCTGGGTGCCGAGCGCGCCGGTCATCCGGTCGAGGTAGATGGCGAGGATGACGATGGCCACGCCCGCCTCGGAGCCGAGACCGACGTCGAGCTGGCCGATGGCCTCGTTGACGTCGCCGCCGAGTCCGCCGGTGCCGACCATGCCGGCGATGGCGGCCATGGACAGGCCCAGCATGATGACCTGGTTGACGCCCGCCATGACCGTCGGCAGGGCGAGCGGCAGCTGGACCCGGAGCAGGGTGTCACGGGGCGTGGTGCCGAACGCCTCGGCGGCCTCGACGAGTTCCTTGTCGACCTGGCGGATGCCCAGCTCGGTCATGCGGACGCCGGGCGCGAGGGCGAAGATCAGGGTGGCGACGATGCCCGCGGAGGCGCCGGTGCCGAAGAACAGGATCGCCGGGATGAGGTAGATCATCGCGGGCAGCGTCTGCATGAAGTCCAGGACGGGCCGGATGACTCCGCTGACCCGGTCCGAGCGCGCCGCCCAGATGCCCACCGGCACCGAGACCACCAGGGCGATGATCGTGGCGACCAGGACGAGGGAGAGCGTGATCATCGCGTCCTCCCACAGTCCGAGGGAGTCGATGAACGCGAAGCCCGCGAAGGTGAGCAGACCCGCGAGGGTGCCGCGCAGCCAGAAGGCGATGACCGCGAAGATGCCCGCGAGGAGCAGGGGCGCGGGGGCCTGGAGGACGGCGTCGATGCCGTCGTAGGTGCCGGTGCAGACGGTCTTGAGGAAGTCGAAGAGCCAGGCCATGTGGCCGAGCAGCCAGTCGACCGCGTCGTTGACCCAGTCGCCGAGAGGGATCCTAGGCACGAGCGGCCTCCTCACGGTCCCGCACGTCGCGGTCCCGATCGGCGTCCTGATCAGCTCTGACCTGATCGGCGCTGTCCTGATCGGCGAGGAAGCCGATCAGCCGCTGCGCCGGGACGACGCCGACGAGGCGGCGCTCGTCGTCGAGGACGGCGACCGGGTGGGTCAGCCGGGCGCTCAGCGCGCAGAGCTCGGAGAACGGCATGTCGGGGGTCGCGGTGGCGCAGTCGCCCTCGCAGCCGCAGTCGGCCTCGTCGCCGCGTACGTCGGTGTCCATGACGGCCGCCGCGGTGAGCACCCGGGAGCGGTCGACGTCCTTGGTGAAGGAGGCGACGTAGTCGTCGGCGGGGCGCACCAGGATGTCCTCGGCGGTGCCGATCTGGACGATCCGGCCGTCGCGCATGACGGCTATCTGGTCGCCCAGGCGCATGGCCTCGTTGAGATCGTGGGTGATGAAGACGATGGTCTTCTTCAGGGTCTGCTGGAGTTCGAGGAGCTGGTCCTGCATGTCCCGGCGGATCAGCGGGTCGAGCGCGCTGAACGACTCGTCCATGAGCAGCAGGTCGGCGTCGGTGGCGAGCGCCCGGGCCAGGCCCACGCGCTGCTGCATGCCGCCGGACAGCTCGTCGGGCCAGGACTTCTCCCAGCCCGCGAGACCGCACAGCTCCAGGGCCTCGGCGGCCCGCTCGAGCCGCTCGGCCTTGGCGACGCCCTGGACCTCCAGGCCGTACGCCGCGTTCTCCAGGACGCTGCGGTGCGGGAACAGCGCGAAGTGCTGGAAGACCATGCTGATCTTCCGGGCGCGGACCTCACGCAGTTCCCGGTCGCCGAGAGCGGTCAGGTCGTCGCCGTCGAAGCGCACCTGTCCCGCGGTCGGCTCCAGGAGCCCGTTGAGCATGCGCAGCAGCGTCGACTTCCCCGAGCCGGACAGGCCCATGACGACGAAGATCTGGCCGGGGTCCACGGTGAAGGAGGCGTCGACGACGGCGGCGGTGACACCGTCGGCGCGCAGCTCCTCCCGGTCTGCTCCGGCGCGCAGTCTCTCGACTGCCTGGTCCGGTCGTCTGCCGAACACCTTGTACAGATGTTCGGCCTCAAGCCTGGCTGACACACGTACCTCTTGAATCGGGGACAAGGACGGGAGACGGCGACCCGAAACAGTTGAACAAGCAACGGGCCTCGCTCCGATCAGCCGCGCCTGCCCCGACTCATGTGGCGCAAACACATGCGTGGCCCAGGTCACAGCGGGCGGGGGTGGCGGCTCGCCACGGCCCCCGGGCTGCCGGCGGGTGACTGTCAGTCCCGTGCGGCATGATGCGAGGCGTGACCGGACGACTGATGCTCCTTGACACCGCCTCGCTCTACTTCCGCGCCTACTTCGGCGTCCCGGAGTCCGTGAAGGCCCCGGACGGCACGCCGGTGAACGCCGTGCGCGGACTGCTGGAGTTCATCGACCGGCTGGTCAAGGACCACCGGCCGACCGAGCTGGTGGCCTGCATGGACGCCGACTGGCGGCCCCAGTGGCGGGTCGACCTCATCCCCTCCTACAAGGCGCACCGCGTCGCCGAGGAGCGCGCGACGGGCCCGGACGAGGAGGAGGTGCCGGACACCCTGTCCCCGCAGGTCCCGATCATCGAGGACGTGCTGGACGCGCTCGGCATCGCGCGCGTGGGCGTCGCCGGGTACGAGGCGGACGACGTGATCGGCACGTTCACGGCACGGGCGGGGACCCCGGTCGACATCGTCACCGGCGACCGCGACCTGTACCAGCTGGTGGACGACGGGCGCGGCGTGCGCGTCCTGTACCCGCTCAAGGGCGTCGGCACCCTCCAGCTCACCGACGAGGCGTGGCTGCGCGAGAAGTACGGCGTCGACGGGCGCGGCTATGTCGACCTGGCCCTGCTGCGCGGCGACCCGAGCGACGGACTGCCGGGCGTCCCCGGCATCGGGGAGAAGACGGCGGCCAAGCTGCTGGACGCGTTCGGCGACCTGGCGGGGATCATGGCGGCGGTCGACGACCCGAAGGCGAAGCTCACCCCCTCGCAGCGCAAGCGGCTGGACGAGTCCCGGTCCTATGTCGCGGTGGCCCCGAAGGTCGTCCGGGTCGCGGACGACGTCCCGCTGCCGGACGTGGACCCCGCTCTGCCGCACGCCCCGCGCGACCCGGAGGCGGTGCGGGAGCTGGCGGCGCGCTGGGGGCTCGGCGGATCGATGCAGCGGCTGCTGACGACGCTCGCCGCGTAGACAGGCGCCGTGCGGCAGTCGGGTGAGAGGCCGTTGAACAGCTGTGTGACATGTGCTCATGCTGTGTGAAAGGGGCCCCCGGCTGTCACCAACGAGTGAATGAGGTTCGGCGGAACGGTAATTCGTCCCTTAAATTCTCCTTCAACCACTTTGCCAGGGGAGGCAATCCACAGGGGGAGGTGCTAACTTAGGCAAGCCTAAGTTTTATTAGAGGGAGGCAGCCATGGCAGAACGCCCTGCCCGCAAGCCGCGGAAGCCCCATGCCGCGCAGGTCGTCCGTACCGAACGGCTGACCCCCCATATGCAGCGCGTGGTGCTGGGCGGTGACGGGCTCGCCGCCTTCGCGGCCGACACCTGCACCGACCACTACATCAAGATCCTCTTCCCGTCCGGGGGCGCGGTCTATCCCGAGCCCTTCGACATGGAGCGCATCCGCGAGGAGTTCCCGCGCGAGCAGTGGCCGGTGACCCGCACCTACACCGTGCGCCACTTCGACGCCGAGCAGCGCGAGCTGACGCTGGACTTCGTCGTCCACGGCGACGAGGGCCTCGCCGGCCCGTGGGCCAAGCGCGTCCAGCCCGGAGAAACGGTCCACTTCATGGGCCCCGGCGGCGCCTACGCCCCCGACCCGGAGGCCGACTGGCATCTGCTCGTGGGCGACGAGAGCGCGCTGCCCGCGATCGCCCGCTCCCTGGAGGCGCTGCCCGACGGCGCCCGCGCGTTCGCCTTCGTCGAGGTCTCCGGGCCCGAGGAGGAGCAGAAGATCGACTCCGACGTGGAGGTCGTCTGGCTGCACCGCGGCGACCGGCCGGTCGGCGAGCCCCTGATCGAGGCGGTCCGCGCGCTCGCCTTCCCCGAGGGCCGGGTGCACGCCTTCGTCCACGGCGAGGCGCACTTCGTGAAGGAGCTGCGCCAGCTGCTCCGCGTCGACCTGCGGATCCCGCGCGACGACCTGTCGATCTCCGGCTACTGGCGGCTCGGCCACAACGAGGACGGCTGGCAGGCCTCCAAGCCGGAGTGGAACGCGCGCATCGAGGCGGAGCAGGAGAAGCCGTCCGCCGCGTGAGCGGTCGCGACACCGGCACGAGCACGGCATGAGGGAGGGCGCCCCGGCGCCCTCCCTCTTCCGTGTGCGCGCACCCGTTTCCCCGCGTGAGCACTTGGGCCCAGCCCGGACACGCTCGCGTGACGCCCGCGAAACAGGCCCTCCCTAATTTCTGTCACCCGACAGGAATCATCCGAGGCAGGTGCCGCGTGACGACAACGTCCCCCTCTCCGGTCCGTCCGGAGGACCGTTCCCTCGCGGAGTTCGGCTACCGCCAGGAACTCCATCGCAGCCTGGGCCGGTACGCGTCGTTCGCGGCCGGGTTCTCCTTCATCTCCGTTCTGACGACCGTCTTCCAGTTCTTCGCCTTCGGATACGCGTTCGGCGGCCCCGTCTTCTTCTGGGCCTGGCCCGTGGTGCTGCTCGGCCAGCTCATGGTGGCCGCGTGCTTCGCGGAACTGGCCGCCCGCTACCCCATCTCCGGCGCGATCTACCAGTGGTCCTCCCGGCTCTCGAACGCCACCTTCGGCTGGTTCGCCGGCTGGATCATGGTGATCGGACAGATCGTGGTCGTCGCGGCGGCGGCCCTGGCGCTCCAGATGGTCCTGCCCGCGATCTGGTCCGGCTTCCAGATCGTCGGCACCGACCCGGCACCGACCTCACCGGACGGCGCGGCCAACGCGGCCCTGCTCGGGGTGGTCCTGCTCGCGCTCACCACCCTGGTGAACGTCCTCGACAACCGGGTGATGTCGGTGATCAACCGGGTCGGTGTGACCGCCGAGATCATCGGCGCGGTCCTGATCGTCGTCCTGCTGCTCACCCACTCCGAGCGCACCCCGGGCATCACCTTCCACACCGAGGGCGCGGCCCAGTCGGGTCTGCTCGGGGCGCTGCTGGTCGGCTCGTTCACGGCGGCGTACGTGATGATCGGCTTCGACAGCGCGGGCGAGATGAGCGAGGAGACGCGCGATCCCCGCCGGACCGCGCCCCGGACGATCCTCACCGCGCTGGGCGCCGCGGGGCTGCTGGGCGGCCTGATCGTGCTCGGCGGGCTCCTCGCGGCGCCGAGCCTGAGCGACGGGCACCTCGCGGTCGACGGACTGAGCTACGTCCTGACGAGCAGCCTGGGCGACGGGGTCGGCAAGGTGCTGCTGGCCGACGTCGTGGTGGCGATCGCGGTGGCCACCCTCGCGATCCAGACGGCGGCCTGCCGGATGCTGTTCTCCATGGCCCGCGACGGCGAACTGCCCTTCGCCTCCCGGCTCGCCCGCGTCAACCCCCGCACCGGCATGCCGGCCGGCCCGGCGCTCGTCGTCGGCACCCTGGCGGCGGCCCTGCTGCTCCTCAACTTCGCCTCCCCCGAGGCGTTCCTGGCCATCGGCACGACGTGCATCGTGATGCTGTACCTGGCCTACGCGATGGTCACCGGGCCGCTCCTGATCACCCGTCTGCGCGGCGGGCTGCCCGCGTCCGGCACCGACGAGAAGGGCGCCCCGCTCTTCTCCCTGGGCCGCTGGGGCGTCCCCGTCAACTCCCTCGCCCTGCTGTACGGCCTCCTGATGGCCGTCAACCTGGCGTGGCCCCGCGCCGCGGTGTACGACCCGGCGGGCGGGCACTGGTACTTCCAGTGGTTCACCGTGCTGTTCCTCGGCGTGACCCTGGCGGCCGGGATCGCCTACCGGGCATACAGGTCCCGCACGGGCACGGCGGTCGCGGCGGACGGCGAGCGTGAGGTGACCGCCGTCGCCGGGTGACAGGTCACGGGTCACGGCTGACGGCTGACGGCTGACGGCTGACGGCTGACGGCTGACGGGCGAGGTGACTTCGGTCGCGGCGTGACGATCTACGCTGGCGGGTGATGAGACGTAAGAACCGGATCCCGCCGACCCCCCTCCCCCAGCGCGAGGGGGTGGACCCCGTGCGGGTGCGGCTGCCCGCCGACGGCGGGTGGCCGACCGTACGGGAGTACCTGGTGGGGCGGCTGAGCGGGGCGGCGGACGGCGAGGTCGACGCGATGTTCGCCGCCGGGGAGGTCGTCGGGGCCGACGGCCGGGCCGTGGCGGGGGACGCGGCGTACGTGCCGGGTCTGTATGTGTGGTTCCACCGGGAGCTGCCCTACGAGGTGCCCGTGCCGTTCCCGATGACCGTGGTGCACCGGGACGAGCACATCGTGGTGGCCGACAAGCCGCACTTCCTCGCCACCACGCCCCGCGGCAGCCATGTCACCCAGACCGCGCTCGCGCGGCTGCGCCGGGAGCTGGGCATCCCCGGACTCGGCGCGGCGCACCGCCTGGACCGGCTCACCGCGGGGCTCGTGCTGTTCCTGGTGCGGCCCGCGGAACGGGGCGCCTACCAGTCGCTGTTCGGCGAGCGGCGGGTGCGCAAGGAGTACGAGGCGATCGCGCCGTACGATCCCTCGCTCGGTCTGCCGCGGACGGTGCGCAGCCGGATCGTGAAGGAACGCGGGGTGCTGGCCGCCTACGAGGTGGAGGGCGAGCCGAACGCGGTGAGCCAGGTCGAACTCGTCGAGCGCGAGGGGGCGTTGGGCCGCTACCGGCTCACCCCGACCACCGGGCAGACCCATCAGCTGCGGGTCCATATGAACACCCTCGGCGTGCCCATCCTGGGTGATCCGCTGTACCCGGTCGTGACCGCCGCCGTGCCGGCCGGTGACTTCCGGCGACCGCTCCAACTGCTGGCGCGGTCACTGGAGTTCACCGATCCGGTCACCGGGGTCGAGCACCGCTTCCGCAGTACGAGGACGCTCGGGGCCTGGTCCTCGTACCGCGAGTGGGCCGGTCAGTAGCCGCGCCACCACAGCAGGAACCGCCGCCAGGCCCCCATCGGCCGCACCGGCTCCGACGCGGCAGCGGGCCGGGGCACGGCAGCGGGCTCGGGCGACACCGGCGGGGCGGTGACGGCCGGGCGGGGCGGGGCGGCGACCGGCGCGGACGGCTCCGGGGTGCCGACCTGCCAGGTCGGGCGCTGCGCCGGGACGGCGACGGGGGCGGGCTTCTCCATGATGTCCTGCTGCGGCTTGGGCTCGAAGCGGACGGGGAGTTCCACCAGGTGCCGTGAGGAGATCGACTGGCGCCACTGCAACTCGTCCTCGTCGCAGTCGAGCCGGATGTCGGGCAGCCGCATCAGCAGCGCGTCGACCCCGGTGTCGGCGATGCCTCGGGCGATGTCCTGGCCGGGGCATTCGTGCGGGCCGCTGCCGAAGGCGAGATGGGAGCGGTTGCCCTGCATGTTGGCGTCGAGGTCGGGGCGGACCCGGGGGTCGACGTTGCCCGGGGCGATGCCGAAGAGGAGTCCGTCGCCCTTGCGGATGCGCTGGCCGCCCAGTTCGGTGTCCTGCTTGGCGTAGTAGGCGAAGACCGTGCTGAACGGCGGTTCGTCCCACAGGGACTGCTCGACCGCCTCCGGCACGGTCATCTGGCCGCCGTTGAGCTGGGCGCGGAAGCCGGGGTCGGTCAGGACCATGCGCAGCACGTTGCCGATGAGGTTGACGGTGGCCTCGTAGGCGGCCATGAGGACGAGCCAGAGGTGGGTGGTGACCTCGTCGTCGGTGAGCTTGGCGGGGTGCAGGACGAGATGGCTGGCGAAGTCGTCCAGGGGCTGCTCGCGGCGGCGTTCGGCGAGGCCCTTGAGGACGCCCATGACGTAGCCCTGGCTGGCGTTGGCGGTCTCGGTGCCCTTGAGGAGGTCGCGGGTGGCCTGGACGAGCCGGTCGCTGTAGTCGTCCGGCATGCCGAGGATCTCGCACAGGATCGCCATCGGCAGATGCTCGCTGAACTGGCTGATCAGCTCGGCCTCGCCGGTCTCGCAGAACTCGTTGGCCAGGCGCTGGGTGTGCCGGTTGATGTGGCGGCGGATGGCGCGGTGGTCGATGGTCGACATGGCGCCGGTGACCGCGCCGCGCAGCCTGAGGTGCTCGTCGCCCTCGGCGTAGGAGCAGATGGGGGCCCAGGCGATGTGCGGCATCATCGGGTGGTCGGGCTTGACCATGCCCTCGCCGAGCGGGCCCCAGACCCGGCTGTCGCGGCAGAACTGCGAGGGCGTGCCGACCAGATGGAGGTTCTCGGCGTGGCCGAGGACGATCCACATCGGCACGTCGTCGTGGAGCAGGACGGGTGCCACCGGGCCGTGCTGCTCGCGGAGTTGCTCGTACAGGCCCTCCAGGTCCTCCGCCTCGGGACCGTAGAGCCGGTGCAGTCCGCCGGGGCCGAGGCCGTGGGCGGGGCAGCCGGGGGGCGGGCCGGTCGTCGGGCCGGCACTGGTCGGGGAGTGGGATTCAGGCGTCACAGTGGTCGCTCCGAAGAGGGTTCCGGTTGCGGGGAGTTCGGGTTATCTGAGGGCGCCCGTCATGGCGAGCGAGTGCAGGAAGCGCATCAGGGTCATCAGGACGTCCCGGCTGGAGGCCCGGCGGCGCGCGTCGCACTCCACGATGGGGATGTCGGGTGCCAGGTCGAGCGCCGTGCGCAGGTCGGCGAGGGGGTAACGGGGGCCGTCGGGGAAGGTGTTGACGGCGATGACGAAGGGCACGCCGCGCTCCTCCAGCCGGCCTATGACGTCGAAGCTGACTTCGAGGCGGCGGGTGTCGACCAGCACCACCGCGCCGAGCGCGCCCTCGAACAGGCCGTTCCACAGGAACCAGAAGCGCTCCTGGCCGGGGGTGCCGAACAGGTACAGGACGAGCTGGTCGGTGATGCTGATGCGGCCGAAGTCCATCGCCACGGTGGTGGCGGTCTTGGTGTCGGAGCCGTAGTTGTCGTCGACCCCGATCCCGGCCTGGGTCATCGTCTCCTCGGTGGTCAGCGGTCTGATCTCGCTGACGGAGCCGACCATCGTCGTCTTGCCGACTCCGAAGCCGCCCACGATCACGATCTTCACCGCGGCCTGGGCCGTCTGCGGCAGATGGTCCTCGGACCGTGGGCCGGGGAGGGTGTCAGAGCCTTTGAAGTCCATGCATCACCGCTTCGAGGAGGGAACGGTCGGGAAGCGCCTGGCGGACGATCGGGGCGCGCGCCTGCACCAGTTCGCCGGTGAGCATCTCGGTGAGCAGCACGGTCATCACACTGAACGGGAGGTTCAGATAGGCCGACAGCTCGGCCACCGAGAGCGGCGCCACGGTGAGCCGGAGCACCGCCGTCTGCTCGGGCGAGGCGGAGTGCGGCGGTTCGGCGCGCGCCACGATTAACGTGACCAGGTCGAGGTCGGCGCGCTCGCCGTCCGGCCCCGCGACCACGTACAGCCGCTCGGGGGCCTTGCGGTCCCGCTCGCCCTTGGGCGGGGGAGGCGGCCGGTGCTGGGGGAGGCGCCTCTGGCGTTGCGGAGGAGTCATACGGTCTGGCCGTTGCGCCGGGGCGGGCTGGTGAGATGGGCGCCGATCCGGACGACGAGGTCGCGCATCCGGTTGCTCATCAGGCCCGGTTCGGCGACGACGTCGGACAGGACGGCGAGATAGGCGTTGGGGCCCGCGGCCATCAGGTAGAAGTAGCCGCCGTTGATCTCGATGAGGACCATCTTCATGCGGCCGTCGCTGCCGGGGATCTCGTGGGCGACCGCGCCGGCGAGGCTCTGCAGCCCGGCGCAGGCGGCGG
This sequence comes from Streptomyces sp. NPDC090106, assembly GCF_044747265.1. Lineage (NCBI taxonomy): Bacteria > Bacillati > Actinomycetota > Actinomycetes > Kitasatosporales > Streptomycetaceae > Streptomyces > Streptomyces sp. NPDC090106. The sequence goes on from NZ_JBIVDS010000013.1 coordinate 306,806, forward strand.
CGACGCGGTCGGCGGCGTCCGGGTCGCCTCCGTAGCGAGCGATGCGCAGGCCGTCCGCGGAGAGCACCACGATCATCTCGATGCCGGGCACCCCGTCGGCGAGATCCTTGAGCATCCAGTCGAAGTTGGCTCGCTGCTGGATCACTGGTGGTCCCTCTCGTCGTCGGCCTCGACATGGGCCGGCTCGGTGGTCGGCTGGGTGACCGCGGTCGGGTCCGGGTCGCCCTTGAGTCCGTTCCAGAACGCCTCGACCCACAGGCCGGGTTCGGGTTCCTTCTCGGGCTCGGGTTCGGGCGTGGGCGCGGGCGTCGACCAGATCGACGGCTTGCCCTCGCGCGCGGCCTGCTCCTCGGCGGCCTGTTCGGCGAGCCGCTGGCTGAGCGGGACCTTGACGCGGCTGCGGCGCTGGGGCAGGCCGCCCGCGGTCCATTCGGTGACCTCGGGGACCTCGTCCTCCATGGAGACACCTGCGGGGATGCGGGGGCTGGTGGGGCGGCGGCGCTTCGGTGCGCGCTTGGGACCTTCGAGCGCACCGGGCTGGGGTTTGGGCAGGGCGGTGGCGCCGATGCCGTGGGCGAGTCCGGGGGCGGGTTCGCTGGTCATCATCTCGCGCGGCACGATGAGGACGGCGCGGACACCGCCGTACGCCGAACTGCGCAGGGAGACCTGCATGTTGAACTGGGTGCACAGGCGGCCGACGACGGCGAGACCGAGCCTCGGGGAGTCGCCGAGGTCCTGGAGGTCGTGGCCGGCGAGGGCGCGCTCCAGCATGCCCTCGGCACGGGCGCGGGCCTCCTCGCTGAAGCTGACGCCGGCGTCCTCGATCTCGATGGCGATGCCGGTCTGCACCTCGGTGGCGGTGACGTGCACCTTGGTCTGCGGCGGTGAGTAGCGGGTGGCGTTGTCGAGGAGTTCCGCGGCGGCGTGGATCACCGGTTCGACGGAGATGCCGCGGATGTTGACCTGGGCGATCGACTCCAGCTTGATGCGGCGGTACTCCAGGATGCGGGACATGGCGCCGCGCAGCACGCTGTACAGCGGGACGGGCTCGGGCCACTGGCGGCCGGGCCGGCCGCCGCCGAGGACGGAGATGGAGTCGGCGAGGCGGCCGATCAGGGCGGTGCCGTGGTCGATGCGCAGCAGGTCGTCGAAGACCTCGGGGTTGCGGCCGTGGTCCTCCTCCATCTCCCGCAGTTCCTTGGCCTGCTGGTGGACGATGGCCTGGACGCGGCGGGCGATGCTGACGAAGGAGCGCTGCGCGGAGTCGCGCAGGATGTCCTCGCGGTCGATGAGGTCGAGGACCGTGTGGAGCAGCATCAGCTGCGGCTGGGGCAGTTCGCGGTAGGAGGGGTCGATCAGGCCGAGGTCGCGGATCACCTCCGAGGGGCTGTTTCCGGATCGCAACCGGTAGATCGCGTGCGGGGTGACCTCCTGGGCGAAGCGGAGCATCTCCTCCTCGTGGGAGGCGACCCGCCGTTCCAGATACGCACTGTCACGAGCGTGTCGGGCCCGCGCGTCACGCAGGGCCCGGCCGCGGCGCACCGCTTCGGTCGCTGCCGCCAGCACCAGGAGGGTGGCGACGGCGCCGGTCCAGCCGACGGCCGCACGGGCCGGCTCCGACACCAGGGCGGCTGCGGTTCCGGTCGCCGCGGCCATCAGTATCGCGGGCAGCAACAGCACGCGCGCGTAGGGAAGTTCACGGCGTCCGGGTGGGGATTGAACACTCACCATGTAGGCCCTCTGAAAATCGGCTGGGAGGAGCACAATTAGGGAACAAGCGCACGAATCCATCTCAACTCGGTGCGCTGCGGGCGAGCTTAGTCCGACCGGATCATCGCTGTGTCATATTCAGCAAGCACCTGAAATCGGACGTGAGGCAGGAGTAACCTCAGCCCCATTTGCACGCTGCGGCAACGCTTGCACACGGTGCGTCACGGCGTGGGGGCATCCCGAGATGACTCACCGTAAAGGGTGAAGATCAGACTCCGGCGATCCGCAGGGCCGCGTCCGCCGTAGCCTCCGCAAACGCGGACACGGGGCGTTCGGGTCCGGAGCGGTGGACGAGGATGACCCCCTCGATCAGCCCGAACACCAGGTCGGTCCGCAGGTCCAGCTCCGTCTTGACCAGCGCCCCGCCGGCCGGGGTCGCGGCGAGCAACTGCCGGTAGGCGTCCTTGAGTTCGGCGCGCACGGCATGGAAGCCCGCGAACCGCTCGGTGCGCACCTCGGGCAGCAGATAGAGCCCGCCGAGGTTGTACGGACCGGCGCACAGCAGCTCCACGTCAGCGCGGCACAGCCGCCACAGACGTTCCCCGGCGGGGGCGGTGTCGTCGGCGAGCAGTTCGCGCGCATAGGCCAGCGAGGGCGTGACCGTCGACTCCAGGAGCGCGGCGAGCAGCTCCTCCTTGCCGGAGACGTAGTGGTACATGGAGGCCTGGCGCATGCCCGCGCGTTCGGCGACGGCCCGGGTGGTGGTGGCCGTGTAGCCGCTGGTGGTGAACAACTCGGCGGCGGCCGTGAGCAGTTCGTCGCGCGGCTGGAGCCCGCTGTCCGGACGCCCGGCGGCCCGGGGCCGTCCGACGCGGCGGCCACTGCTCGTTCCCATGCGGTCGATCCTCGCACACCGCCCCGTCCGGTGATCGCGGGCGCCGGGCGCGGTGAGCCGTCGGTAACCGACGGGCAACGCGGCGGCAACGCCGGTGACGCGGCCACTGCCTAATTTCTGTCGAGCGACAGAAACACCGGACGGCGGAAGCGCCGAGCGACCCGGACGCCGGATGGCAGTAGCGCCGACCGACGCGGACGCCGAGCGGCGCAAGCGCCGAGCGACAGAGACACAGCAAGACAAACGACGAGTGTCCGACCGGACACCGCAGCCGAAGGCAGGTCCCGCGATGGCGACACAGACCACGTACGGAGCCCGCGATCACGCCCGCGCCCAGGAGGGCGCCCACGCCGAGGCCATGCCCGTCGTCCCGGCCGCCGACTGGCCCGCGCCACCGTGCGAGGCCGGGCACCTGGTGTGGGCGGAGACCGTCGCGGGCGGCAACTACACGCACCGGGTGCTGGCACGCGGCACCGAGCTGCGCCTGACGGACGCGCACGGCGACGCCTGCGCGCATCTGCTGCTGTACGTGGCGGACCGGCCCTGGGAGCGCCTCAACGTCGCCGACACGGTGAAGGTGCAGTGGAACGCCTACCTCGGCGAGGGCCGGCTCCTGCTGTCCGACCAGGGCAGGGTGCTGGCCTCGGTCGTCGCCGACACCTCCGGGCGGCACGACGCCCTGTGCGGGACCTCCACCCTGGTGCGCAACACCGCGCGGTACGGCGACGGCACCCCCCAGTCGGCCTCCCCCGCCGGACGCGAGCTGTTCAAGCTGGCGGCGGCGAAGAACGGCCTGGGCCCGCGCGACCTGCCGCCGTCGCTCTCCTTCTTCCAGGGCGTGGAGGTCCGCGAGGACGGCGCCCTGGACTTCACCGGCTCGGCCGGTCCGGGCGGCAGCGTCACCCTGCGCGCCGAACAGGACCTGACCGTGCTGATCGCCAACGTGCCGCACCCGGCCGATCCGCGGGCCGCGTACGTCAGCACCCCGCTGGAGGTCCTCGCCTGGCGGGCCGCGCCGACCACCGCGGACGACCCGCTGTGGCAGGCCACGCCCGAGGGCCGCCGCGCCTTCCTCAACACCGCCGAATTCCTCGCCGCCAGGGGGCTCGCATGAAGACCGTCGTTCCGGAGCGCGCCGCTTGGTCGGCGGTCGTCCGCGCGGGCGAGACGCTCACCGTCACCGATCTGCACGGCAACCAGGCCGTCGACTTCCTCGTCTACGACGCCCACGACACGTCCGTGCGCTACAGCGCGCCGGACACGATCCACGCCCAGGGGAACATCTTCCTGACGACGGGCAGCGTGCTGCTGTCGAACGAGCACACCGCGCTGATGACGGTCGTCGCCGACGCGGTGGGCCGCCACGACACGGTCGGCGGCGCCTGCTCCAAGGAGTCCAACACCCTGCGCTACGGCCACCACACCTGGTCGCAGCACGCGTGCGTGGACAACTTCCTCGCCGAGGGCGCGAAGCACGGCCTCGGCAAACGCGATCTGGTCTCCAACATCAACTGGTACATGAACGTGCCGGTCGAGAAGGACGGCACTCTCGGCATCGTCGACGGGCTCTCCGCGCCGGGGCTCGCGCTGACGCTGCGCGCCGAACGGGACGTCCTGGTCCTGGTCTCCAACTGCCCCCAGATCAACAACCCCTGCAACGGCTTCGAACCGACCGCCGTGGAGATGACGATCGAGGCCGCCGGATGACCTTCGACACGCTGCTGGTCGCCAACCGGGGCGAGATCGCCGTCCGCATCATCCGCACGGCCCGTGAACTGGGCCTGCGCACCGTCGCGGTGTACTCCGACCCCGACCGCTCGGCCCCGCACGTCCGGCTCGCCGACGAGGCGGTCCGGCTGGGCCCGGCGCCCGCCAAGGAGTCCTACCTCGACGCCGACCTGGTGCTGCGGGCCGCGAAGGACACCGGGGCGGGCGCCGTCCACCCCGGGTACGGGTTCCTGTCCGAGGACGCCGCGTTCGCGCGCCGCTGCGAGGAGGCGGGGATCGTGTTCGTGGGCCCGACGCCGGAGCAGCTGGAGCTGTTCGGCGCCAAGCACACGGCCCGCGCGGCGGCCGAGGCGGCGGGCGTCGCCCTGGCCCCCGGCACGGGCCTGCTGGCCTCCCCCGCGGACGCCCTGGCGGCGGCGGAGCGCATCGGCTACCCGGTCATGCTCAAGGCGACCGGCGGGGGCGGCGGCATCGGTATGTCGGCATGTCGCTCCGCCGCCGAACTGGCCGACGCCTGGGAGCGGGTGCAGCGCGTCGCGGCGGCCTCCTTCTCCTCGGCCGGCGTCTTCCTGGAGCGGCTCGTCGACGACGCCCGCCATGTCGAGGTCCAGGTCTTCGGCGACGGCACGGGCCGGGTCGTCACCTTCGGCGACCGCGACTGCTCCCTCCAGCGCCGCAACCAGAAGGTCCTGGAGGAGGCCCCGGCCCCCGGCCTGCCCGACCGCGTCCGCGAACGGCTCGCCTCCTCCGCCCGTGAGCTGTGCGCCTCGGTCGGCTACCGCTCCGCGGGGACCGTCGAGTTCGTCTACGACGCCGCCCGCGAGGAGGCCTACTTCCTGGAGGTCAACACCCGCCTCCAGGTGGAGCACCCGGTCACCGAGGAGATCTACGGCGTCGACCTGGTCGCCTGGATGCTCCGCCTGGCCCGCGGCGAACGCGACGTCGTCCGCGAGCCGGGCGCGCCGCGCGGTCACGCCGTCGAGGCCCGCGTCTACGCCGAGGACCCGAGCCGCGACCACCGGCCCAGCGCGGGCCTGCTGACCCGGGTCGCATACCCGCAGGGCGTCCGTGTCGACGGCTGGGTGGAGACCGGCACCGAGGTCACCACGGCGTACGACCCGATGCTGGCGAAGGTCATCGCGTACGGCCCCGACCGCGCCCACGCGCTGGCCCGCCTCGACGAGGCCCTGGCCCGCACCCGGGTCGACGGCATCGAGACCAACCTGGGGCTGGTGCGGGCGGCGCTCAAGGACCCCCGCTTCACGGCGGGTTCGCACTCGACGGCCACCCTGGCGACGGTCACCGACCCGACCCCGCGCATCGAGGTCGTCTCCGGCGGCACCCTCACCACCGTGCAGGACCATCCCGGCCGCACCGGCTACTGGCAGGTCGGGGTGCCGCCGTGCGGCCCGATGGACGACCTGGCGTTCCGGCTCGGCAACGAGGCGCTCGGCAACCCCGAGAGCGCGCCGGGACTCGAATGCACCCTCCAGGGACCGGTGCTGAGGTTCACCCACGCGACGACCGTGTGCGTGACCGGCGCCCCGGCCGAGGTGACGGTCGACGGGGCCCCCGTACCGCAGTGGGAGCCGGTGACGGTACCCCCGGGCGCGGAGCTCTCGGTCGGCGCACCCCTCGAACACGGCCTGCGCACCTACGTGTTGTTCGCCGGCGGCCTGGACGTGCCCCTGTTCCTCGGCAGCGCCAGCACCTTCACGCTGGGCCGGTTCGGCGGCCACGGCGGCCGGGCGCTGCGCACCGGGGACGTGCTGCACGGCGGCGGCACCGCCGAGGGCGCACCGGTCGCCGACCCGCCCTCGTACGGCTCCGTGTGGCACATCGGCGCCGTCGAAGGACCGCACGCGGCACCGGAGTTCTTCACCGAGGACGACATCCGCGACTTCTACGCCGCCGAGTGGAAGGTCCACTTCAACTCGGCGCGCACCGGGGTCCGGCTGGTCGGCCCGAAGCCGCGCTGGGCACGCGCCGACGGCGGCGAGGCGGGGCTGCATCCGTCCAACATCCACGACACCCCGTACTCGGTCGGCGCGGTCGACTACACGGGCGACATGCCGGTGCTGCTCGGCCCGGACGGCCCCTCGCTCGGCGGATTCGTCTGCCCGGCCACGGTGTTGAGCGGCGAACGCTGGAAGCTCGGGCAGCTGCGCCCCGGAGACACCGTCCGGTTCACCCCGGTGGACGTCGACGGATCGGCCCGCGCGGAGATCGTCGACGGCGGGATCCTGGCCCGCGACGGGGACGTGACCTACCGGCGCAGCGGCGACGACAACCTGCTCGTCGAGTTCGGGCCCATGCAGCTGGACCTGGCCCTGCGGATGCGGGTGCACGCCCTGATGGAGGCGGTCGCCGGACAGTGCCTGGACGGGGTCACCGACCTCACCCCCGGCATCCGCTCCCTGCAGATCCAGACCGACCCCGGGCGGCTGCCGCAGCGCGAACTCCTGGAGACGGTACGGGAGATCGTCACCTCACTGCCCCCGACCGACGAACTCGTCGTCCCCTCCCGGACGGTCCACCTCCCGCTGTCGTGGGACGACCCGGCGACCCGTGAGGCCATCGCCCGCTACATGGCCGGGGTGCGGGACGACGCGCCCTGGTGCCCGTGGAACATCGAGTTCATCCGCCGCGTCAACGGCCTGGACTCGGTCGACGACGTGTACCGCACGGTCTTCGACGCCGAGTACCTCGTCCTGGGCCTGGGCGACGTCTACCTGGGCGCCCCCGTGGCCACCCCGCTGGACCCCCGCCACCGGCTGGTGACGACGAAGTACAACCCGGCCCGCACCTGGACGGCGGAGAACTCGGTCGGTATCGGCGGCGCCTACCTCTGCGTCTACGGCATGGAGGGCCCCGGCGGCTACCAGTTCGTGGGGCGCACGACGCAGGTGTGGTCGCCGTGGCAGCAGCGCGGCGCCTTCGAGGCCGGTTCGCCCTGGCTGCTGCGCTTCTTCGACCGCATCAAGTGGTATCCGGTCGACGCGGACGAACTCCTCGACCTGCGGGCCGACATCACCTCCGGACGGTTCGTGCCCCGGATCGAGGAGGGCACCTTCTCCCTCGCCGGGTACCAGGAGTTCCTCGCCGAACACGCGGACTCCATAGGGGAGTTCAGGGCCCGCCAGCAGACCGCCTTCGCGGCGGAGCGGGACGCGTGGGAGGCCGCGGGCGAGTTCGCACGGGCGGAGTCGGTGACGGCCGCGCCCGCGGCGCCCGCCGAGGTGACGGTCCCCGCGGGAGGGCGCCTCGTCGAGGCCGAGTTCGCGGCGTCCGTGTGGCAGGTGAACGTCTCCCCCGGCGACGAGGTGACGGCCGGGCAGCCGTTGCTCGCGCTGGAGGCGATGAAGATGGAGTCCAGGGTGCACGCGCCGGCCGACGGCGTGGTGGAGCGGGTCCTGGCCAGGCCGGGCGACCAGGTGGAGGCGGGCACGGCCCTGCTCGTCCTGGCCCCCGCGGCGGGCTGACACAGCGAGGAGCAGAGACATGACCGTGGTGAACCGGGTCCGTGCCGCCTACGCGCGCATCGAGGCCGTGGACCGTCCCGAGATCTGGATCGACCTGCGGGCGCGGGCGGAGGCCGAGGCGGAGGCCCGCGCGATCGACGAACGGGTGGCGTCCGGCGCCCGGCTCCCGCTCGCCGGACGGCTGCTGGCCGTCAAGGGCAACATCGACGTGGCGGGCCTGCCCACGACCGCGGGCTGCCCGGCGTACGCCTACCGGCCCGCGGCGGACGCGCCGGCCGTCGCCCTGCTGCGCGCGGCCGGCGCGCTCGTCCTCGGCACGACCAACCTGGACCAGTTCGCGACCGGCCTGGTGGGCACCCGCTCCCCCTACGGGGCCGTGCGGAACTCCCTCGACCCGGCGCGGATCAGCGGCGGCTCCAGCGCCGGTTCGGCGGTGGCGGTCGCGCTCGGCCTGGTCGATCTCGCGCTGGGCACGGACACGGCGGGCTCGGGCCGGGTCCCGGCCGCCTTCAACGGCGTCGTCGGCCTGAAGCCGACCCGGGGCCTGGTCCCGACCGAGGGCGTCGTCCCGGCGTGCGCGTCCATCGACTGCGTGACGGTCTTCGCCCGCACCCTCCCGGAGGCCGAGCAGGCCCTCGCCCACATGGTCACCGTGGCGGCTCCGGCGCTGCCCGGGCGCACTCCCGGCCCGTGGCGGATCGCGGTCCCGCCGACGGAGCAGCTGGGCGAGCTGGACGCGGGCTGGGCCGAGGCGTACGAGGAGGCCGCCGCCCGGCTGGAGGCCGCCGGCGCGTCACTGCGCCCGATCGACCTGTCCCCGTTCACCGAGGCCGCCGCGATGCTCTACGAGGGCGCGTTCGTCGCCGAGCGCTACACCGCCGTGGGCAGCTTTGTCGACAAGGCGCTCGCCGAGGGCGGCGAGGCCGCCGCGGGGCTCGACCCGACGGTCACCGGCATCATCACCCGGGGCCGTGACGTCCCGGCCCACCGTCTCTTCGCGGACCAGGCTCACCTGGCCGCCCTGCGCACCCGCGCGCTGGCCGAACTGGCCGACGCGGACGCTCTCCTGCTCCCCACGGCCCCAGGGCACCCGACCCTGGCGGAGGTCGCCGCGGACCCGCTGGGCGCCAACGCCCGGCTGGGCCGCTTCACCAACTCCACCAACCTCTTCGACCTGGCGGCGGCAGCGGTCCCGGCGGGCGAGGTCGACGGCCTGCCGTTCGGCGTCATGCTCATCGGCCCGGCGCACACCGACGACCGGCTCACCCGGATCGCCGCCCTGCTCCAGCCGCGGACCGAGGTGGCGGTGGTGGGCGCCCATCTGACCGGCCAGCCGCTCAACCCGCAGCTCCTCGCCCTGGGCGCCCGCCTGGACCGTACGACGGCCACGGCACCGGTGTACCGCCTGCACGCTCTCACCACCCGGCCGCCGAAGCCGGGCCTGGAGTACGTGGGCGAGGGCGGGGCGTCCGTCGAGGCGGAGGTCTGGAGCCTCCCGGCGGAGGGGCTGGGCCGGCTGCTGGCCGCGCTGCCCCGCCCGATGGCCCTGGGCAGCGTACGGCTGGCGGACGGCACCGCGGTGCCGGGCTTCCTGTGCGAACCCGGCGCCTTGAAGGACGCCGAGGACATCACCGCACACGGAGGCTGGCGGCACTACCTCGGGCACCGGGAGGTGTGAGGGCGCCCGGGGCGTCGGTCACGCCACCGACGAGTAGGCGACCACGCCCCGCAGCAACTGGTCGACCGCCTTGCGCGCGTTCCTGGCCACGGTCGAACCCTCCCTGGAGGGCGCCGCTACCTGGATCACCGGACCGGGTGAGGTCCCCGCTCCCTTCGGGGGGGGCGCGGGACGCTGCGTCCTTCTTCCGGGCGGGCCGGGGCACGGTGCCGTGCCGCTCCCCGGCCGGCCACATCGACACGCGGAGGCGGCGAGGCGAGGACAAGCGGAGGGCTACCGCCGTGCACACGCGCGGGCCTGGCGCCGTGCACACGCGGACGCGTGGACGCCACCGTCCACGCACTCCCCGCCCTCGCCGTACCCCCTCCCGCCCCGCCCCCGTCAGCCGTCAGCCGACGGACGTCAGCCGACGGACGAGTAGGCGACGACCCCCCGCAGCAACTGGTCGACCGCCTTGCGCGCGGCCTTGCCCACCGTCGATCCCTCCCTGGAGGGCGCCGCCGCCGAGATCTGCCCGAGCACGTCGATGACCTGCTTGCACCACCGGACGAAGTCGCCCGCGGGCATCTCGGCCTCGCGCAGCACCTCGTCAAGACCCTTGTCGCTGGCCCACATGTACGCGGCCCAGGCGAACCCGAGATCCGGCTCGCGCTGCCCGACGCCCTCGGTCTGGGTGATCCGGAAGTCCTCCTCCAGGGCGTCCAGCCGGCCCCAGATCCGCACCATCTCGCCGAGCGCGGCCTTGGCCTTGCCCGACGGCAGCTTCGGCGCCATCGCGTCGTCGCCGACCCGCGCCTCGTACACCAGCGCGGACACGCACGCGGCGAGTTCGGCGGGGCCGAGGCCCTCCCAGACGCCCTCGCGCAGGCACTCGCTGGCGAGCAGGTCCAGCTCGCCGTAGAGCCGGGCGAGGCGGCGTCCGTGCTCGGTGACCTCGTCGCCGCGCAGGTAGTCCAGCTCGGTGAGGAGGGCGACGATCCGGTCGAAGGTCCGCGCGATGGTGTTGGTGCGGCCCTCGATGCGCCGCTCCAGCTGGGAGGTGTCGCGCAGCAGCCGGTGATACCGCTCGGCCCACCGCGCGTGGTCCTCCCGGTCGTCGCAGCCGTGGCAGGGGTGGGCGCGGATGGCGGTGCGCAGCCGGGCGATCTCCCGGTCGTCGGCGGCCTGCGAGCGCTGCTTGCGGGCCCGCTCCGGGGGGATGTGACCGGCCTTGGTGCGCAGGGCGGAGGCCAGGTCGCGCCGGGACTGCGGCGACCGCGGGTTGAACGACTTGGGGATCCGCATCCGGTCGAGGGCCTCGACCGGCACGGGGAAGTCCATCGAGGCGAGCCGCTTGACCTGCCGCTCGGCGGTCAGGACCAGCGGGCGGGGACCGTCGTGGTGGTCGAAGCCGCGATGCCCGTTGGACCGCCCGGCGGGCAGCCCCGGGTCCAGCACCAGCGCGAGGCCCGCGTACTTGCCGGTGGGGACGTGGATGACGTCACCGGGCTTGAGCTTCTCCAGGGCCACGGCCGCCTCGGCGCGCCGCTGGCTGGCGCCCTGGCGGGCCAGTTCGGTCTCCCGGTCCTTCAGGTCGCGGCGCAGCCGCGCGTACTCCTCGAAGTCGCCGAGGTGGCAGGTCATGGAGGCCTTGTAGCCGTCCAGCCCCTCCTCGTTGCGCTGCACCTGCCGGGAGATGCCGACGACCGACTTGTCGGCCTGGAACTGCGCGAACGACGTCTCCAGCAGCTCCCGCGAGCGGTGCCGCCCGAACTGCTCGACGAGGTTGACGGCCATGTTGTACGACGGCTTGAAGCTGGAGCGCAGCGGATAGGTGCGGGTGCCCGCGAGACCGGCCAGGTGCTCGGGGCTGCTGCCGCGCTGCCACAGGACGACGGCATGGCCCTCGACATCGATGCCGCGCCGCCCGGCACGCCCGGTGAGCTGGGTGTACTCGCCGGGGGTGATGTCGGCGTGCTGTTCGCCGTTCCACTTGACGAGCTTCTCCAACACCACCGACCGGGCGGGCATGTTGATGCCCAGGGCGAGGGTCTCGGTGGCGAACACGGCTTTCACCAGGCCGCGGACGAAGAGCTCCTCGACGACCTCCTTGAACGTCGGCAGCATGCCCGCGTGGTGGGCCGCGATGCCGCGTTCCAGGCCTTCGAGCCACTCGTAATAGCCGAGGACGTGCAGGTCCTCGGTGGGGATCGACGCCGTGCGCTCCTCGACCAGGGCGCGCACCTTGACCCGGGCCTCGTCGTCGTTGAGCCGCAGGCCCGCGTGCAGGCACTGCTGGACGGCGGCCTCGCAGGCGGCGCGGCTGAAGATGAAGGTGATGGCGGGCAGCAGGCCCTCGGAGTCGAGCCGTTCGATGACCTCGGGCCGGCTCGGCGTCCACACCCGCGACCGCTGCCGGCGCTCGCGCTCCCGGTCGGCCTCCCGCATGGCCCGGCCGCGTCTGCGGTCCTGGTACGAGGGCCTGCTCGCCTCCATCCGCGCGAGGCGGGTGAGGTCGGGGTTGACGGCCTTCTTGTGGCCCTCGCCCTCCTCGAACAGGTCGTACATGCGGCGTCCGGCGAGGACGTGCTGGAACAGCGGCACCGGCCGGTGCTCGGAGACGATCACCTCGGTGTGGCCGCGGACGGTGTCGAGCCAGTCGCCGAACTCCTCGGCGTTGGAGACGGTCGCCGACAGGGAGACCAGGGTGACGGACTCGGGGAGGTGGATGATCACCTCCTCCCAGACGGCACCGCGGTAGCGGTCGGAGAGGTAGTGGACCTCGTCCATGACCACGTAGCCGAGGCCGAGGAGGGTCTGCGAGCCCGCGTACAGCATGTTCCGCAGCACCTCGGTGGTCATCACGACCACCGGGGCGTCGGAGTTGACGCTGTTGTCACCGGTGAGCAGACCGACCTTGTCCGCGCCGTAACGGCGGGACAGATCGGCGTACTTCTGGTTCGACAGCGCCTTGATGGGTGTCGTGTAGAAGCACTTCTTGCCCTGGAGCAGGGCGAGGTGGACGGCGAACTCGCCCACGATCGTCTTGCCGGAACCGGTGGGGGCGGCGACCAGGACGCCCTTCCCCGCCTCGAGTGCCTGGCAGGCCTCGATCTGGAAGGGGTCGAGGCCGAAGTCGTACATCTCGCGGAAGGAGGCGAGCGCGGTGGCCTGCTCGGCGGCCCGTTTCCGGGCAGCCGCGTACCGCTCGGCCGGTGAGAGGTCCTCTGTCATCGTGCTTTCGAGCGTACCGGGCCCCACTGACAACAGGACGATCATTATCCGGATCAGAGCCCGTGAAACCTCGACTTCACGCAGCTCACAGACCTGCGACGCGGACCGCTCCGGCGATGCAGCGCGCCGTCAGCGGCAGCGGCCCGAGCGGCTCCCCGTCGGCGTACCCGGTGCTGCCGGGGGCACTGATCTCGACCTTCGCGGCCCGGTACACGCTCACCCGAGGGTGGTCGACGTGGGTGCCCCGGTAGACGCGTGGGAAGACCCTCAGCAGCGTCGCGCGCGTGCAGTCGCCGACGACGGTGACGTCGAACAGGCCGTCGGCCGGGTCGGCTCCGGGGCAGATCCGCATCCCGCCACCGTAGGACGACCCGTTGCCGATCGCGACGAGCGTGGCCTCGGTCTCGCGGACCTCTCCGTCGTCGAGCCGGATCCGGTAGGGGAAGGGGCGGAACGCGGCGAGTTCGGCGAGCATCGCCAGGTCGTACCGGAGGCGGCCGGCGGGCCATCGCATGCGGTTGCCGCGGTCGTTGACGCGGGAGTCGAAACCGGAGGCCAGGACGGTGCCGAACCAGCGCTCCCCCACCCGCCCGAGGTCGATGTCCGTCGTCCGGCCCGCCGCGAGCCCCTCGGCGATCAGCCGTCCCGCGCGGGCCGGGTCGCGCACCGGGAGTCCCAGGGTGCGGGCGAGGTCGTTGCCGGTGCCGACGGCGACCAGGCCAAGGGAGGTGCGGGTGCCGGCGACGGCCTGGAGGGCGAGGTGGGCCATGCCGTCGCCGCCGACGGCCACCAGGGCCGCGGTGCCGCCCGCGACGGCGGCCCGCGCGCGGGCGAGGGCGTCGGCGGCGTCGGCACCGAGGACGGTGCGGACGACGAAGCCGGCCGCCCGCAACGCGGAAGCGGCCGGCTGCGCCGCGTGGGCGCCCCGGCCGCGACCCGCTGCGGGGTTCACGAAAAGGGTGATCTCGCTGGTCACGTCACTGACCCTACGAGTCGCTCCCTGATCTTCAGGTCACGTCGTCATAACCGTTGACCCGGTCCACGCCCGTCGACTGCTCGGGCAGGGCGCGGTGCGCGGAGACCGACTCGACGTCGCCGATGTCCTCGGGCGTGAGGTCGAGGTCGGAGGCCTCGTCGTCGGCGGGGCCCGCGGCGTCACGGCGCTGCCTGCGGCGGTCGTTGGCCAGGGAGAAGGCCACGGCGCCGAAGTAGAGGACCCAGATCGGTCCGGCGAGCGCCATCATGGTCAGCGGGTCCGTGCTCGGCGTCGCGACGGCCGCGAACACGGTGATGCCCATGATCATGCCGCGCCACCAGCCGAGCATGCGCTTGCCGGTGATCATGCCGGTCAGGTTGAGGAAGACCAGCAGCAGCGGCAGCTCGAAGGAGAGACCGAAGACGACGACCATGCGCGTGACGAGGTCGAGGAGATCGTCCAGCGGCAGCAGGTTGTCGACGCCGAACGGCGTGAACTCGATCAGCACCTTGGCCGTCGTGGGGAGCACCTTGTACGCGAAGTAGGCGCCACCGAGGAAGAGCGGGACGCCGGAGGCGACGAAGGCGTAGGCGTACTTCTTCTCACTGCGGTGCAGACCGGGGGCGATGAACGCCCACAGCTGGTAGAGCCAGACCGGCGAGGCCAGGACGACGCCGGCCATCAGGGAGACCTTCAGGGCGAGGGTGAACGGCGCGAGAAGACCGTTGATGGTGATCTTCGCGCAGCTCTCGCCGGTCTCCGACTGCTTCGCCAGCTCGGAGAACGAGGTCGGGCATCCGACCGAGTCCAGTACCGGCTTGGTGAAGAAGTTGATGATGTCGTTGTAGAAGAAGGCTGCGACGATCGTGACGGCGACGATGGCCAGCATCGCCTTCGCGAGCCGGTTGCGGAGCTCACGAAGGTGCTCCGCGAGGGGCATCCGCCCCTCGGGATCCTTCTCCTGCTTGCGGGCAGACTTCAGCAACCCACGTTCCCATCTCGTGCGGCGGGCCGGGGTTCACCGGCCCTGCGTCAGCGCTTGGTGGTGTCCGTCGGCTCGGTGACCGGGCGCGAGCTCGTCACGTCACCGGGGGCGGCCTGGATGATGCGCTGAGCCGGGGCCTGCTCGTCCGCGGGCTGCGGGGGGTCGGCCGGGGCAGCGGCCTTGCCGTCGTCCTTCATCGCCTTCGCCTCGCTCTTGAGGATGCGGGCGGACTTGCCGAGCGAGCGCGCCATGTCGGGAAGCTTCTTCGCGCCGAACAGCAGAATGATGACGACGAGGATGAGAATGATCTCGGGGGCGCCGAGCCTTCCGAACATAAGTCTTTACCTTCTCACCGAGGCGGCTGGGGTGGGGTGCTGTCCGACCGGTCGGACATGTGTCCGAACGATCGTGTCGACAGCGATCGTAACGCTCAGGGGTAAACGCGAGGCAATCCCTGTGCGTACTCCCGGTCAGCGGTCCGGGCCTCGTTCTCCGAGCCGCGACCAGCAGCGTACCTGCCCACACCACCAGGGTGACAGGGCGAAGTGGCCCAAACCGCATGGAACGCAGGACTCACACGGAGCGCACAGCGGGGCTCACAGCGCGTCCACAGAACGGGCGGCGCTCCCGGCGGCCCGCTCCAGGTCCTCCGCGGCCCGGCTGATGCGCTGCGCGGAGTCCGCGACCTGCTGCCCGAGCCGCCGCGCCTCCACGAAGACCCGCACGGCGAGCACACCGAGCACGACGAGACCCAGGAAACCCACAGCTACGGCGAGCATCGACCAGAACATGAGGATGAGCCTAGAGGCTCCCGACCGAAGCCGGACGACCAGGACCCGTCCGCCACAGATGCCCTAGGGCGTGTGGAGCCGCAGCGTCCGCACGCCGCCGCCGGTGAGGAGCTCCACGACCCGCTCGCCCGCCGGCTTGCGCACGGCGGAGCCGCACTCGGGGCAGGTGAACGAGTAGAACGTCGTCCTGCTGCTGCCGCCGATCGCCAGCCGCAGCGCGCTCGCGGCCAGCTCGAACCGGCCGCGGCAGTCGGGGCACCCGGCCCGGAACAACGTGGGCGCCACGCTTCTCATCCCCGCGAAGGCAGCCGCCACCGACATCCCCTGCACCCCAGACATGACCGACTCGCTCAAAGCCCTCGCGCTCCTTCCATGGGTCGTTCGCCTCCGGGCCGCCACGGTCGGCGCCGGGCAGGGCGTACCGCTCACGCCTGTGCGGCCCCGTCGTACGCCGCCAGCGCCTCGCGGGCCGCGCTGCGCGCGCTGTCGGCCAGCTCGGGCGGCGAGACGATACGGCCGTCGGCGCCCAGCCGCAGCGCCAGCCGGCGCAGGGACGCCGGGTCAGGGGTGCGGAGGGTAATACGCAGCCCGCCGTCCGGAAGCTCATCCGCACTGTCGTGCGGGTAGTACTCGGCGACCCAGCGCCCACCGGGCCCCACCTCGACGACGACCTCGGGATCCTCGGCGGCCGGCTGCACCAGCGCCTCGGACAGGTCCCGCAGCTCCATCTCGGGCGGCGCGGACGGCTCGTCGAGGATCTTGATCTCGGCGACCCGGTCCAGCCGGAAGGTCCTGCGCGCCTCGGAACGCCGGCACCAGGCCTCGACGTACGTGTGCCCGACGCTGACCAGCCGGATGGGGTCGATCTCCCGCTCCGAGAGCTCGTCACGGGCCGGCGAGTAGTAGCGGATCCACAGCCGGCGCCGCTCGGAGATCGCCCGGTCGACGTCCGCGAAGACCCCGCCCTCGGACTCGAAGGTCACCGACAGCCGCGCGCTGGCCCCTGCCTGCTCGCCCGCCGCGGCCTCCACCTTCGCCGTCGCCCGCAGCAGCGCCTGCCGGTCGCCCTCGCGCAGCCCCGGCAGCGTGGCCACCGCGCGCGCGGCGACCAGCAGCGCGGTCGCCTCGTCGGCGGCCAGCCGCAGCGGCGCCGCGACGTCGTCCGGGTTGTGCCACCAGATCCGCTCGCCGTCGGTGTCGATGTCGAGGAGGTCGCCGCCGCGGAAACTGGTGCCGCACATCGGCAGCACGTCGAGGTCGGAGACCAGCTCGTCCTCGGTGATCCCGAACGCGCGGGCCACGTCCTCGACGCGGGCGCCGGGCCGCTCCTTCAGATACGTCACCAGGGACAGCATCCGCCGGGTCTGGTCGATGGCGCTCGCGGGCCTGACCGGTTTGCCTGCCACTGTGTTGCTCGCTCCCCCTCAGCCCTTGGCCACGGCACGCAGCCGGTCCACCACGTCGGCCCGCAGCTCGGCCGGTTCCAGGACGACCACGTCCGGCCCGAACTCCACCAGCCACGCGTCCAGACCATGGCCGTACGGGATCTCCAACTCGTCCCAGCCCCCGCCGAGTTCCCGCACCGCGGTGGCCTTCGCCCGCAGCGGGTACCCGGCGTCCGTGCGCAGCCGGATCAGCGCGCTGCGGTCGGCGGTCTCCCCCGCCCAGCTCGCCACCGTCTCGCGGACGGTGACCACATCCGGGATCGGCGCGGTGAACGCCGCACCGCGCGAGCGCACCTTGCCGGTGATCCGCGACAGCCGGAACACCCGCTCGGCACCCCGGTCACGGTCCCAGCCCGCCAGATACCAGTGGCCGCGCCAGCACTCCAGCGCCCACGGCTCCACCTGCCGGGTCTCGGGGCGGGCGGCGGTGGCCTTGCGGTAGTCGAAGACGACCGGCCGACGGTCCCGGCAGGCCAGCATCAGCGGCTCGAACGCCACCTCGTGCACGGGGATCCGGGGTTCGAGCGCACCGTGCGCCTCGTACGGGTCGACGTCCTCGGGCAGCCCGGCCGCGCGCAGCTTCTGCAACGCCCCGCTGGCCGCGCCCGCGAGCCGCGCCTGCTGCCACACCTTGGCGGCGAGGCCGAGCGCGGCGGCCTCCTCGGCGTCGAGCGTGATGGCGGGCAGCCGGTTGCTGTCCCGGCGGGCGAGATAGCCGACTTCGCCGTCGAGGTTCTCCACGGTCTCGATGACCAGGCCGAGTTCGCGCAGATCGTCCTTGTCCCGCTCGAACATCCGGTTGAAGGAGTCGTCGGAGCCCGCTTCGAGGTAAGCCTCGATCGACTCCCGCAGCTCACGCTTGCTGAGCGGCCTGCGCGTCCCCAGCAGGCACAGCGCCAGGTTCATCAGCCGCTCGGCCTTGGCAATGGCCATCGACGCCCTTCGCCTCCCTATGTCCTTGACAAGGTCGACCGTACCGTCCCCGGGTGGCGCGGCAAAAGCCGAGGGCCCATGCCTGGACAGGCATGGGCCCCGACCGATCGGGAGTGATCGTACGACGATCAGTCGCCGGACCGGATGATCAGACGGCGATCAGGTCGACCACGAAGATCAGCGTCTCGCCCGGCTTGATGGCCGGGGTCGGGCTCTGGTTGCCGTAGGCGAGGTGGGCAGGGATGGTCAGCTGGCGACGGCCGCCGACCTTCATGCCCTGCACGCCCTGGTCCCAGCCCTTGATGACCCGGCCGCCGCCCAGCGGGAAGCGGAACGGGGCGCCGCGGTTCCAGCTCGCGTCGAACTCCTCGCCGGTGCTGAAGGACACGCCCACGTAGTGCACGGTGACGGTCTGGCCGGCCTGGGCCACCTCGCCGTCGCCCTCCCAGATGTCCTTGATCTCGAGGTCCGCCGGGGGCGCGCCGTCGGGGAAGTCGATCTCGGGCTTGTCGATGCTCACGTCACTAGCTCCTGCTTGTCCGCTGAAAGGCAACACGCACAGTCTTACATCTTCGGGGCATCACATCTTCGCGAGGATGTCCACGGTGAAGACGAGCGTCGAGTCCTTCTCGATGCCGCTGCCGCTCGGCGGGTTGTCGCCGTAGCCCAGGTCCGGCGGGACCACGATGAGGACCCGGCTGCCGACCTTCTTGCCGGTCAGCCCCTGCGACCAGCCCTTGACGACCTGCTGCAACGAGAACGAGGTGAGCGCCTTGCGGCCGTACGTCGAGTCGAACTCCTTGCCGGAGTCCCACAGCACGCCCTTGTACTGGACCAGCACCGTGCTCTCGGCCGTCAGTTCGTCACCGTCACCCTCGATGACGTAGTTCGCTACGAGCTTCTTCGGCGCGTCGGCCTTCGGCACGTCGATGCTGGGCGCCTTGCCGTCGGTGTTGGTGCCCACCTTCGGCAGATCGGCGTCGTCCTGCGCCACGTCGGTGCCCTTGGCGGAGCTCTTGGCGTTGAAGGTGCCCTGGATGTCGACGGCGAACACCAGCGTGTCCGTGCCCTTGATGCCCGCCTGGGAGTTGCCCTCGGTGCCGTAGCCCCACGTGGGCGGCACGGAGAAAAGGACCCGGCTGCCGGCCTTCTTGCCCGTGAGGGCGTAGCGCCAGCCGTCGATGATGCTGTTCTGCGCGAGCTGGATCACCAGTGGCGTCTTGCGGTCGTAGGAGTTGTCGAAGACCTTCGCCGTCGTCCAGATCTGACCGAGGTAGTTCGCCTGGATGAAGTCGTTCTCCGCGACCGTCTGGCCGTTGCCCGCGATGGCCGTCTGCACCGCGAGCTGGTCGGACGGGTCACCGCTGCCCTTCGCGATCGTCGGCTTCTCGTCGAACTTCGTGCCCGCCGTGATCTTCGGCAGCGGACCGTCGACGATCTTCGGCGCCGGCGCGGCGGAGGTCGCCGACGTCGACGGCGACGCGCTGTCGCTCGCCCCGCTCGACGAGTCGGACTTGTCCTCACCGCAGGCGGCGAGCGTGGTCAGTCCTGCGGGCACGGCGATGAGCAGTGAGCGTCGGCGCACGGTAAAGGCCTCGTAATCGGTCGATCTTGTTGTTGGCGTGCGCGCAACTCTACGGCGTGCGAAGGGCGCCGTACGGGAAACGTACGGCGCCCGTGTTGCGTTCCGGAACCCGGCCGGAACACAACGCTCGACAACGGGCGATCACCCACGGGCGATCGCACTCACCCGATCACATACCGGCGATCAGCTTTTCCACCCGGTCGTCCACCGAACGGAACGGGTCCTTGCACAACACGGTGCGCTGCGCCTGGTCGTTGAGCTTCAGATGCACCCAGTCAACCGTGAAGTCCCGGCGCTGTTCCTGCGCCCTGCGGATGAAGTCGCCGCGCAACCGCGCCCGAGTGGTCTGCGGGGGCACCGACTTGCCCTCGAAGATCTTCAAGTCGTTGCAGATACGGGCCGCCTGCCCCTTCCTCTCCAGAAGGTAATAGAGCCCGCGACGGCGGTGGATGTCGTGATACGCGAGGTCTATCTGCGCGACCCGCGGGTGGGACATGGTCATGTTGTGCTTGGCCCGGTACCGCTCGATGAGCTTGTACTTCATGACCCAGTCGATCTCGGTGCCGATCCGGTCGAGGTCCTCCGCCTCGATCGAGTCCAGCACCCGGCCCCACAGCTCCAGGACCTGGTCCACGGTGCCGGTACGGATACCGCGCCGCTCGACGAAGTCCACGGCCTTCTCGTAGTACTCGCGCTGCACCTCCAGCGCGGAGGCCTCCCGGCCGCTGGCCAGACGCACCTTGCGCCGGCCGGTGATGTCATGGCTGACCTCACGGATCGCCCGGATCGGGTTCTCCAGGGTCAGATCACGCATCACGGTGCCCGCCTCGATCATGCGCAGCACCAGGTCGGTCGCGCCGACCTTCAGCAGCATGGTCGTCTCGGACATGTTCGAGTCGCCCACGATGACGTGGAGCCGGCGGTAGCGCTCGGCGTCCGCGTGCGGCTCGTCACGCGTGTTGATGATCGGACGCGAGCGGGTCGTCGCCGAGGAGACACCCTCCCAGATGTGCTCGGCGCGCTGGCTGACGCAGTACACCGCGCCACGCGGCGTCTGGAGCACCTTGCCGGCGCCGCAGAGCAGCTGTCGCGTGACGAGGAACGGGATGAGGATGTCCGCGAGCCGGGAGAACTCACCATGGCGTGCGACGAGATAGTTCTCGTGGCAGCCGTAGGAGTTGCCCGCCGAGTCGGTGTTGTTCTTGAAGAGGTAGACGTCGCCCGCGATTCCTTCCTCGTGCAGGCGTCGTTCGGCGTCCACCAGGAGTCCTTCGAGAATGCGCTCGCCTGCTTTGTCGTGCGTGACCAGTTCGGTCACGTTGTCACATTCGGGTGTCGCGTATTCCGGATGTGACCCGACATCGAGATAGAGGCGGGCGCCGTTTCGCAGAAAGACATTGCTGCTGCGGCCCCATGACACGACACGGCGGAAGAGGTACCGCGCCACCTCGTCGGGAGACAGGCGCCGCTGTCCCCTGAACGTACACGTGACGCCGTACTCGTTCTCCAGCCCGAAAATGCGGCGGTCCATGACTGAACATTACGCCCGATCCCCTGCGCTGAAACGGGGTTCGGCCGCACGGTTTGGATCATTTTCCGATGAAGCCGCAACCACCCCGCGTCCACCGGGAGCTGCGAGGACCCGACCCGTGGCCAGCAGAACCAGCAGCGACACCCCGCCGGCGACACCCGGCACGGCGAACCCCCACACCGCCCCGCCCGCCTCCACGACCGGCCCCGCCAGGCCCGTTCCCACCGACGCGCCCACCGTGAACGTCGTCACCAGCCACGAGAACGCCTCCGTCACCGTCCCGCCCGGAGCATGCCGGTCCACCAGCACGAACGCGCACGCGATCGCCGGCGCCAGGAACACACCCGCCAGCACCGTCAGCAGCACCATCGCGACCGTCCCCGGCATCAGCATCAACGGCAGATAACACACCGCCAGCAGCGCCACCAGCACCCGCAGTCGACGCGACGCCTCCCCCGTCCACTGCCGCGCCCCGTACACGGACCCGCCCAGCAGGGCGCCCAGCCCGATCGCCGCCATCAGCCAGCCGTACACCGCGTCCCCGCCGTGCGCGTCCGCGTACGCCACCGACGCCACCGTGATCGACCCCATCGCCATCCCGACGAACAGGAACGCGCCCAGCAGCGCCAGCAGCCCGGGCGAGCGCAGCGCCCCCAGCCAGTGCGCCTCGCGCGGCTCCGAACGCCACGCGCGCGAAGGCGGCGACACGACCACGGAGAGCGCCCCCAGCACCCCCACCACGTTCAGCACCAGCAGCGCCGCCTGCGCCGACCACAGCGACACGCAGACCGTCACCAGCACCGGCCCGACGGTGAACATGACCTCCTGGGCCACGGCGTCCATCGCGTACGCCGTGTGCACCCGCTCCTCCTTGCCCAGCACACCCGGCCACAGCGCCCGCAGGCCGCCCTCCAGCGGCGGCGTGAAGAGCCCGGCCGCCGCCACCGCGACCGAGGCGAGCACGAGCCGGTCCGGCCCCGTGAACGCGAAGAGGGCCATCGCAAGCGCCGAGGCCACCGCCGCGGGCAGCTGCACCCTCGGCTGCCCGTACAGGTCGACGAGCCGCCCCAGCACCGGCTGCCCCACGGCGTTGGCGACGCCGTACACCGCCGCCAGCACCCCCGCGAGAGCGTACGAACCGCCCTCCTCGCGCACGAACAGCACGATCGCGATCGCGGCGATGGCGTTCGGCAGCCGGCCCACCAGCGTCCCGACCAGCAGCCGTGTCGCATGCCTCGCCCGGAGGATCTCCAGGTACCCCGCAGCCATGATCCGCCTCTCCCGCACCGCCACCGGCTCAAGTTTTACGTATAACGTCCACGGTCATACGTACCATGTGCGCTGTTCACCAGTCCAGGCGAAAAGGCAGGCACACGGTGGCACGCAGCAGTACCCGGCCCACCAGCCGGGACGTCGCCCAGGCCGCGGGCGTCTCCCAGGCCGCCGTCTCCCTCGTCCTCGGCGACAAGTGGCGCGGACGCGTCTCCGAGACCACGGCCGAACGCGTCCGCCAGGCCGCCCGCGACCTCGGCTACCGCCCCAACCTCGCCGCCCGCAACCTCCGCCTCGGACGCACCCGCACCGTCCTGCTCGTCGTCCCCGCGCTCACCACCGAGTTCTTCCCCGGCGTCTACACCGGCGCCGCCCGCGTCGCCGCCGAACACGGCTTCGGCGTCGTCCTCTACCCCTCCCCCGAAGGCGTCGGCCCCGCCCCCGACCCCTTCGCCTCCGCCTCCGCCGCCCTCGACGGCGTCATCGCCTCCTCCATGGCCGCCGACGCCCTCACCGCCATCCGCGGCGACCAGCTCCCCCTCGTCATGCTCGACAGCGACCCCGAAGGCAGCCACGGCGCCGCCACCGTCAACCTCGACATCGCCGACGGCGCCCGCCAGATCGCCGACCACCTCCTGGCCCTCGGCCACCGGCGCTTCCTCCACCTCGCCGCCGACGTGCCCTCCTGGACCTTCGACGTCCGCGCCGACGCCCTCCACCGACGCATCCGGGCCACCCCCGGCACCACCCTCACCACCACCGCCGCACCCCTCACCATCGAGGACGCGGTCACCGCCACCGACACCGCCCTGACCGCCCCGGGACCCCGGCCCACCGCCGTCATCTGCGACGACGACAAACTCGCCGCCGGCGTCTACAAAGCCCTCCGCCGCCACGGGCTGCGCATCCCCGAGGACGTCTCCGTCACCGGCGTCGACGACATCACCCTCGCCACCGCCCTCGACCCCGAACTCACCACCCTGCGGCTCGACGCCGAACGCTTCGGCGAACACGGCATGCGCGCCCTCCTCGCCGTCCTGGACGGCCGCACACCCGACCAGGGCGACATCCCCGTCGAACTCATCGTCCGCGGCTCCACCGCGCCGCCCCGCACCCCCTGAACGCCCTGTGCCCCGGCCGGATCAACCCGGCCGGGGCACATAGAAAGGGTCACACCTCGAACCGCGGACTACTCCTCGTCGTCGGCGCTCTCCGCCTCCGTCGCCGCACCCTCGGCCTCCAGCAGCCGGGACAGCTGACGGCCCACGATCCGCTTGAACTTCCGCTGCTGCGGACGCGTACGGTCCAGCACCGCCACCTCGAGACGCTCCGCGGGAATCTCCCGCTGCGTACCGTTGGTGTCCCGCGACAACGCCTGGACCGCGAGCTTCAGCCCCTCGGCCAGGCTCATCCCGTCCTGATGCCGCTGATCGAGATACGTACTGATCTGCTCGGCATTGCCACCGACCGCGACCGAACCGTGCTCGTCCACGATCGAACCGTCATGCGGCAGCCGGTAGATCTGATCACCCTCCGCCGTGTCACCCACCTCGGCCACGACCAGCTCCACCTCGTACGGCTTCTCGGCCGCCGAGGAGAAGATCGTGCCCAGCGTCTGCGCGTACACGTTGGCCAGACCACGCGCCGTCACATCGTCACGGTCATAGGTGTATCCACGCAGATCCGCGTACCGCACACCGCCGATCCGCAGATTCTCGTACTCGTTGTACTTGCCGGCGGCCGCGAAACCGATCCGGTCATAGATCTCACTGAACTTGTGCAGCGCACGGGACGGATTCTCACCGACGAACACGATGCCGTCGGCATACTGCAGCACCACGAGGCTGCGACCACGAGCGATGCCCTTACGGGCGTACTCCGCCCGGTCCGCCATCGCCTGCTGGGGGGAGACATAGAACGGCGTCGACACCGGTTATCCGTCCCTTTCTGTCGAAGTCACTGCGATCACCTTGACAAGACGACGCGCCGCCCCGCTAGAGCAGCGCCGCCCGCGGACCGTCGGGCTGCTCCAGACGCCGCTCCAGGATGGAACGCGCGATCTCGGAGGACTCGTCGTCGCCGAGCCGGCGGAAGCCGTCCTCGGTGATCACGGTGACGATGGGGTAGATCCGACGGGCGACATCGGGACCACCGGTCGCCGAGTCGTCGTCGGCCGCGTCGTACAGCGCCTGCACCACGAGCGTCGTGGCCTCGGCCTCGCTCAGGTCCCTGCGGAACAGCTTCTTCATCGCACCGCGCGCGAAAATCGAACCCGAACCGGTCGCCGCGTACCCGTGCTCCTCGGAACGGCCGCCCGTCACGTCGTACGAGAAGATCCGGCCCCGCTCACGGTCCACGTCGTACCCGGCGAACAACGGCACGACCGCGAGGCCCTGCATCGCCATCCCCAGATTCGACCGGATCATCGTCGACAGACGGTTCGCCTTGCCCTCCAGGGAGAGCTGCGCGCCCTCGACCTTCTCGAAGTGCTCCAGCTCCAGCTGGAACAGCTTCACCATCTCCACGGCGAGACCCGCCGTGCCGGCGATGCCGACGGCCGAGTACTCGTCCGCCGGGAACACCTTCTCGATGTCCCGCTGCGCGATGACGTTCCCCATGGTGGCCCGCCGGTCACCGGCGAGCACGACACCGCCGGGGAAGGTGACGGCCACGATCGTCGTCCCGTGCGGCGCCTCGATCACACCCTGCGTGGGCGGGAGTTGACGCTTGCCGGGCAGCAGCTCGGGCTGGTGCTCGGAGAGGAAGTCCATGAAGGACGAGGACCCAGGCGTCAGGAAGGCAGCTGGTAGACGCCCGGTGCTACGAGTGTTGGCTTCCACGCGATTCCTTCCACGTATGCGGCAGCCCGCCTTATGGCATCGGGCCGGTCTTTGAACTGCCCCAGTGCGGCGTTGCAGCTGAAGCACAGTACGCCTCGGACCCTACCCGTCTTGTGGCAGTGATCCACATGCTCCGGCAGAGCCGCCAAACAGATGCAGCAGACACCCCCTTGAGACGCGATCAACTCGTCACGCTCGGCTTCGGTGATGCCGTACTGGCGCCTCAGGTGCCCTTGCCGACCCTGGATCGCCCTGCACGCCTTGCAGCGTGTGGACAGGCCGTCGGACGCGGTCGCGTTGCGATGCCATTCGGCGTGGGGCTTGATCTCGCCGCAGGTTCGGCAGAGTTTGTGCCCGTCAGGCACGTCCACCTTCCCCCGAACCGTCTTGCCCCGCGCCTCCTGTCGCCGACGGTAGTACTCGGCCGCGCATTCACGGCAGTTGGCCTGCAGACCGTCAGGCCGCGACCGATTGCTCGCGAATGCGCGGGCCGACAGGAACTGCTGACAGGCCGAGCACTTCTTCGATCCCCCGTCGTTCACGGATGTGACTTACTGTCCACCCTTTTGAACGAAGCTTCGAACGAAATCCTCGGCATTTTCTTCCAAGACGTCGTCGATCTCGTCCAGGACCGAGTCCACGTCGTCGCTGAGCTTTTCGTGGCGTTCCTTGAGGTCTTCCGAGCCCTGCGCCTCCGCGGTCTGCTCCTCGACCTCCTCGGTGGAGTGCGTCGCCTTCTGCTGGCCGCCGCCGGTGTCCTTGGTTGCCATAACCTTCACCCCGCTCGTTTCGCCCGACATGGTCGCCAGGTCGGCTTATCCGCCGATCGGTGATGATCAGACCCTACAAGCCAGGTCTGACATCGGCCCCGCAGTTCGCTCAACGTACGGGGGTCACCTCGATGATTCCCGGACGGCGGGTTTTCCACCCTGCGGGGCGGTCGCCGTCCGGGGGTCGTTTCAGTTGCCCGAAAGCACCCTGACCAGGTCTTCTGCCGTGCGGCAGCGGTCCAGGAGCTCCTTGACGTGATTTCGCGTTCCGCGAAGCGGTTCGAGGGTTGGAACGCGCTGGAGGGAGTCCCGGCCGGGGAGGTCGAAGATGACCGAGTCCCAGGAGGCCGCCGCGACGTCGTCGGCGTACTGCTCCAGACAGCGTCCGCGGAAGTACGCGCGGGTGTCCTCCGGGGGCTTGGACCTGGCTCGCTCGACCTCGGTCTCGTCCAGGAGCCGCTTGATGCGGCCACGGGCCGCCAGACGGTTGTAGAGGCCCTTCTCGGCGCGTACGTCGGCGTACTGGAGGTCGAGGAGGTGGAGCTTGGCGGCGTCCCAGTCGAGGCCGTCGCGGCGCCGGTAGCCCTCCATGAGCTCGCGCTTGGCGACCCAGTCCAGTTCGCCCGCGAGGCTCATGGGGTCGTTCTCCAGGCGGTTGAGAGTGTCCTCCCAGCGGGCGAGGACGTCCTTGGTCTGGTCGTCCGCGTCGGCTCCGAAGCGTTCCTCGACGTATTTGCGGGAGAGCTCGTAGTACTCCATCTGGAGCTGTACCGCGGTGAGTGTACGGCCGCTGCGGAGCGTGACCAGGCGCTGGAGCGTGGGGTCGTGGGAGACCTGGTGGAGGGTGCGTACGGGCTGGTCCACGGCGAGGTCGACGGCGATGAAGCCGTCCTCGATCATGGACAGGACGAGGGCCGTGGTGCCGAGCTTGAGGTAGGTCGAGATCTCGGAGAGGTTGGCGTCGCCGATGATCACGTGGAGGCGGCGGTACTTCTCGGCGTCGGCGTGCGGCTCGTCGCGGGTGTTGATGATGGGGCGCTTGAGGGTGGTCTCCAGGCCGACCTCGACCTCGAAGTAGTCGGCGCGCTGGCTGATCTGGAACCCGTGCTCGTGGCCGTCCTGACCGATGCCGACGCGGCCCGCGCCGGTGACGACCTGGCGGGAGACGAAGAAGGGCGTGAGGTGGCGCACGATGTCCGAGAAGGGGGTCTCCCGCTTCATCAGGTAGTTCTCGTGCGTGCCGTAGGAGGCGCCCTTGTTGTCGGTGTTGTTCTTGTAGAGGTGGATCGGCTGGGCCCCGGGCAGCTGGGCGGCCCGCTCCGCCGCCTCGGCCATGATGCGTTCGCCGGCCTTGTCCCACAGGACGGCGTCCCGGGGGTTGGTGACCTCGGGGGCGCTGTACTCGGGGTGTGCGTGGTCGACGTACAGACGGGCGCCGTTGGTGAGGATGACGTTGGCGAGGCCGATGTCCTCGTCGGTGAGCTGGGTGGAGTCGGCCGCCTCGCGGGCGAGGTCGAAGCCTCGCGCGTCCCGCAGCGGGTTCTCCTCCTCGAAGTCCCAGCGGGCCCGGCGGGCCCGGTGCATCGCCGCCGCGTAGGCGTTGACGATCTGGGACGAGGTGAGCATGGCATTGGCGTTGGGGTGACCGGGGACGGAGATCCCGTACTCCGTCTCGATGCCCATTACTCGCCGTACGGTCATGCGGCCCTCCTTGCCCGGCGGCGCCCTCGGTCGGGGGCGGCGCTCAAGTACCGCTGGCGCTCCGGTGCGTGTGCGGTGCCCGTCCCCGCACTGCGCGACTCGGCGGTACCGAAGAGCCTAGAACGCCTTTGCGCTGGTGGGGAGATCATTTGCGTCATTGCCTTGTATGGCTGCTGGTGGGTTCGTGTCCTGGAAAACAGTCGGCTGCGGGTACCCGCTGTGGGCACCCGCAGCCGCCCTGTCTTTTACAGGTACTGACCGGTGTTGGCCACCGTGTCGATGGAGCGTCCGGTGTCGGCGCCCTGCTTTCCGGTGATGAGGGTACGGATGTAGACGATCCGTTCGCCCTTCTTTCCGGAGATGCGGGCCCAGTCGTCGGGGTTGGTGGTGTTGGGGAGGTCCTCGTTCTCCTTGAACTCGTCCACGCAGGCCTGGAGGAGGTGGGAGACGCGGAGGCCCTTGGAGTTGTGGTCGAGGAAGTCCTTGATGGCCATCTTCTTGGCGCGGCCGACGATGTTCTCGATCATGGCGCCGGAGTTGAAGTCCTTGAAGTAGAGGACTTCCTTGTCTCCGTTGGCGTAGGTGACTTCCAGGAAGCGGTTCTCCTCGGATTCGGCGTACATGTGCTCGACCGTCGTCTGGATCATGCTCTCGACGGTGGTCGACCTGCTGTCGCCGTGCTCACCGAGGTCGTCCGCGTGGAGCGGGAGGCGTTCGGTGAGGTACTTGCCGAAGATGTCCTTGGCCGCTTCGGCGTCCGGACGCTCGATCTTGATCTTCACGTCGAGGCGGCCGGGGCGCAGGATGGCGGGGTCGATCATGTCCTCGCGGTTCGAGGCGCCGATGACGACCACGTTCTGGAGGCCTTCCACGCCGTCGATCTCGGCGAGGAGCTGCGGGACGATGGTGTTCTCCACGTCCGAGCTGACGCCGGATCCGCGGGTGCGGAAGAGGGATTCCATCTCGTCGAAGAAGACGATGACGGGTGTACCCTCGCTGGCCTTCTCCCTGGCGCGCTGGAAGACGAGGCGGATCTGGCGCTCCGTCTCACCGACGTACTTGTTGAGGAGTTCGGGGCCCTTGATGTTGAGGAAGAAGCTCTTGCCCTGGGCCTGGCCGGTGACTTCGGCGACCTTCTTGGCCAGCGAGTTGGCGACGGCCTTGGCGATGAGCGTCTTGCCGCATCCGGGGGGTCCGTAGAGCAGGACGCCCTTGGGCGGGCGGAGTTCGTGCTCCTTGAACAGGTCCGGGTAGAGGTAGGGCAGTTCGACCGCGTCGCGGATGGCCTCGATCTGGCCGCCGAGACCGCCGATCTGCTCGTAGCCGATGTCGGGGACTTCTTCGAGGACGAGTTCCTCGACCTCGCTCTTGGGGACGATCTCGTAGATGTATCCGGAGCGGGGTTCGAGGAGCAGGGCGTCGCCGGGGCGGATGTTGACGCCCAGGAGCGGCTCGGCGAGCCGTACGACGCGTTCCTCGTCGGTGTGTCCGAGCACCAGGGCTCGTTCGCCGTCCTCAAGGATCTCCTTGAGGGTGACGATGTCGCCGACGCGCTCGAATTCCATGGCCTCGACCACGTTGAGCGCTTCGTTGAGCATCAGTTCCTGGCCGCGCCGGAGTTCTTCGAGGTCGACGCTGGGGCTGACGTTCACCCGGAGCTTGCGGCCCCCGGTGAAGATGTCGGCCGTGCCGTCCTCGTTGGCCTGCAGGAAGACTCCGAAGCCGGCCGGTGGCTGTGCCAGGCGGTCGACTTCTTCCTTGAGGGCCACGATCTGGTCGCGGGCCTCGCGGAGCGTGTTCGCCAGTCGCTCGTTCTGGGCGGACACGCCGGCCAGGTTCGTCTGCAGCTCGACGATCCGCTCTTCGAGGATCCTCGTGTGCCGCGGAGAGTCGGCGAGCTTGCGCCGCAGGACGGCGATCTCCTGCTCAAGGTAAGCGATCTGCCCGGCCGGGTCGTCGGACCCTCGTCCCGGGCGGATGCCGCGGTTCATGTCGTCGTCGTGGGCTGCCACGGTCCTCACCTCCTCCAAGGGGAGCTGGACGCTTCCAGACCCTACCTGGGTGGGTGGCCATTGAAACCCCTAGATCACAAAGAGTGTCAAGGTGTGTCGTCGGTCACCCTGCGCCATCCCTCACTGCCGTCTGAATACCCAGTCAACGTGATTCAGAAGCCGACTGTTCCAAGGCAGGAGTGCTCGAAATCTTCCACGGGGTGCGCGAGTTGCGCGCAGCGCCGCCGGTGAGGGCCTCGGGACGGGCCGGCCGGGCGGGTCCGGCGGCCACTCTGCCGGGTGACCGTACGGGCGTGCGAGGGCTGGTGAGGCGCTGACGGAGCGTGTGCGGGAGTGCCGGTTGCGTCACGCTCGAGGAGGGCCTGAGCGCCCCGTCCGGGGGCCGCCTCCAGGGGTAGGGTCGAGGTGTTCTCGAGTGGGATTGGCGGGAGAGATGAGCGTGCGGCAGGAGGCCGGGACCGACGGCGAGGCGCTGGAGGTCTGGATCGATCAGGATCTCTGTACCGGTGACGGCATCTGCGTCCAGTACGCCCCCGAGGTCTTCGAACTGGACATCGACGGTCTGGCGTATGTGAAGAGCGGCGACGAGCTGCTGTTGCAGGACAAGGGCGCGACGACGCCGGTTCCGCTGCCGCTGCTGACGGATGTCGTGGATTCCGCGCGGGAGTGTCCGGGTGAGTGCATCCATGTGCGCCGGGTGTCGGACCGGGTCGAGGTGTACGGGCCGGACGCGGAGTAGCGAGGGGCGGGTGCGGGTCGTGCGAGGGGGGCGCTCGGGGTGAGCGCCCGGCTCGTCGTGCCGCGGGATTTCCGCGGGTTTCAGCGGACCGCAGGTTTCAGCCGATCGCGGGTTTCAGTGGACCGTGGGTTTCGGCTGACCGTGGGTTTCAGACGCTCTGGGTGTCGGCCGGAGTGGAGCGGACGAAGGTGCCGTCCTTCCACTGCCAGGCGGCGCTCGACTTCACGTCGGGGCAGCAGCTGGGCACGGAGTCCGAGGAGTATCCGACCATGTCGGCGTTCACGGTGCCGTCACTGACGGTGAGCGCCTGGACGGTGATGCGGTCCTTGGGGTCGACGAGGGTGGCGACGACCCGGGGGGTCTTGGTGCCGGTGGTGCGGGTGAGGACGTAGACACCGTCGGGCGGGGTGCCCATGGGGGCGTCGCAGTGGACGACGACGACGGTCTCGGGCGTGTGGTCGCCGTCGAGGTCGCCGGTGGCCTTCTTCACGACGAGGGCCTTGACGGGGCCGCAGTCGATCGGGAAGTCGACGCCGGTGGGGTCCGGTGCGGTGGCGGCGGGTGCCGTGGCGGCGGGCGCGCTGCTGCCGGTGGCGGGCCCGGGGCCTGCGGCCTGGGCGGCTGTGGCGGGGTCGGGCTGGAGGATCGAGGACAGGGCGACGACACCGGCGACGGCGGTTGCGGTGGCGACCCAGTGGATCGGTCGGGTGTGCGTGTGTGCCAGTTCCGGAACGGCGGATTGCTGCACTAGGAGTGTCTCCCGTGAGGGCTGTACCGGTGGGGGTGTCCCGCATGGTGCCACACGTCACAGGGGTGGGGAACGGCGGGGTCGGGAACCGTGGGATCGAGCGGGGAGGCGGGGCCCGGGTGCGGCGGGGCGACCGCTACGAAACCGCGCCGTGGCCGGGTCCCGGAGCTGGTGTCGGGGTCTCGGCCACGGCGCGGTCACGTCGTGTGCGGTGAGGGCTCTCGCCGGTTCAGCGACCGCCTCCGGCGGCGTTGGGGCCTTCGTAGTCCTCGCCGTAGGCGCCCTTGGCGGGGCGGCGGCGGCGCATGGGCGGCTCGACGCCGTCCGCGAGGCGGCGGGCGGTGAGCAGGAAGCCGGTGTGGCCGATCATCCGGTGGTCGGGGCGTACGGCCAGGCCCTCGATGTGCCAGTTGCGGATCATCGACTCCCAGGCGCTCGGCTCGTTGAAGCAGCCGATCTCGCGGATGGACTCGACGGTCCGGGCGAGCTGGGTGGTGGTGGCGACGTAGCAGCAGACGATGCCGCCGGGGACGAGGGCCTTGGAGACGGCCTCCAGGCACTCCCAGGGGGCGAGCATGTCGAGGATGACGCGGTCGACCTCGGTGTCGGACAGGTTGTCCTGGAGATCGCCGACGGTGAGCTGCCAGGCGGGGTGGGGGCCGCCGAAGTAGCGCTCCACGTTCTGCCGGGCGATGTCCGCGAAGTCCTCGCGGCGCTCGTAGCTGTGCAGCATGCCCTGGTCGCCGATGGCCCGGAGCAGGAAGCTGCTGAGCGAGCCGGAGCCCACGCCGGCTTCGACGACGCGTGCGCCGGGGAAGATGTCGGCGAAGGCGAGGATCTGCCCCGCGTCCTTCGGGTAGACGACGGCTGCCCCGCGGGGCATGGACAGGACGTAGTCGGGGAGCAGGGGGCGCAGCGCGAGGTAGGCGACGTTACCGGTGGTGCGGACAACGCTGCCCTCGGGCGAGCCGATCAGTTCGTCGTGCGGGAAGGAACCCTTGTGGGTGTGGAAGTTCTTCCCGGCTTCGAGCGTGAACGTGTAGTGACGGCCCTTGGGGTCGGTCAGCTGAACCTGGTCCCCGACCTTGAAGGGCCCGCGCCTGCGGGCGGCACCGGTCGGTTCGGACATGTGAACAGCCTACCGGGGGTTCCCGGGTCCGCCGACCACGGGTGGGGAACGGTTCGGCGCCGGGTGGCGTCGTCCCTGTCCGGGGCACGGTGGCCGTGCCGGGAGAGGGGTGTGCGGGGTGGGTCCGGGAGGCTTCGACAAGTGGACGCGGCGGTTCGAGGACGAGCGGGAGCGCCGGCGTGTGCGGGGCGATCCGGACTGGTCGCTGGGGGCACGGCTGCATCCCGCGGTGTGGGCCGGGGTGCAGCGGTTCCAGGTCGGTGAGGACGGTGACGGCGCGAACCTGCTCGCGAAGGCGGACCGGGCCGGTGACACGGACTACGCGCAGGCGGTGCGGCTCTTCGTGGCGGAGGAGCGCAACCATGCGCGCATGCTCGCGCTGCTGCTGGCGGCCGGGAAACGGCCGGGGCTGAGCGGTCATTGGAGCGACACGGTCTTCGTCCGGCTGCGGCGTCTGATGGGGCTGCGGACGGAGTTGCTGGTGCTGATGATCGCGGAGGTGGTGGCGCTGCGGTACTACCGGGCGCTGCGGGACGGCGGTGGTGATCCGCTCGCGTGCGAGGTGGCGGCGCGGATCCTGGCGGACGAGGAGCGTCATGTGCCGTTCCACTGCGACCGTCTGAACGTGTCCCTGGGGGAACTCCCGCGCCTGGTGCGGCGTCCGGTGATGGCCGTGTGGCGGCTGGTGCTCCTGGTGGCCTGTGCGGTCGTGGTCGTCGACCACGGCCGGGGGCTGCGCCGGCTGGGGGTCGGCCGTCTGCGTTTCCTGGCCGATGTCATGGCCTCGGCCGGTGGGGTGACGTCGGCGGTGCTGGGGTCCGGTCCTGGCGGGTCCCCGCGCGGCGGGGTGGGGTGAGGGCGGGCGGCCGGGGCCGGGCATCGGCCTGACGGCGGGGCGGGCGGCCGGGGCGGGGCGTCACCCCGCCGACGACACGGACGCCCGGAGCGCGTGATCGCCCCGCCGAAGGCGCAGGCAGCCGGAGCGGGCCGACACCCGCAGACGACACGAACACCCGGAGCGCGTCATCACCCCGCCGAAGGCGCAGGCAGCCGGAGCCAGCCGTCGCCCCGCCGAGGACACGGACAACCGGAGCGAGCCGACACCCACCGAACGCTCAGGCAGTCGGAGCGAGCCGTCACCCGCCGAAGGCGCAGGAAGTCGGAGCGAGCCGTCGGCCCGCCGAAGGCGCGGTCAGCTGGGGCGGGCCATCGCCTTGACGAAGGCGCGTTCCACGTCGGCCGCCGACAGGACGCCGTAGATCTCGCCGGTCTCCTCGACGACGAGGTATTCGGTGGCGGGGGCGGCGCGCAGGGCGTCGAGGAGGTCCTCGCCGGCGAGTTCGGCGGAGACGCGCATGTCGTCGGTGATGTCCTGGGCGAGTCCGCTGACGGCGACCCAGGGGCGCCGGTGTTCGGGGACGCCGACGATGGCGGCCTCGCGGACCAGGGAGAGGGGTTCGCCGTCGGCGTCGACGACGACGAGGGCGCGGGCGCCGGCCTCGTTGGCGCGGCGCAGGGCCTCGGACAGGGGGGTGTCGGTCTCGACGGGGACGGCGCGGCGGGTGAGGTTGCGGGCGCGCAGTTCGGGGAGGTGCTCGCGCAGCCGGGCCATGCGGAGGCTGTTGCCGGCGCCGGTCCAGATGATCGCGGCGAGGATCGCGGCGAGCAGGGCGTCCATGACGGTGTCCATGCCGACGTTGTCCTCGGCGTTGGAGCCGAGGGCGCCGGACTGGGTGAGCAGGGGGAGCCCGATGAGGACGGAGACGGCGAGGGCGCGGCCGACCCAGGCGGCGGCGATGGTGCCGCTCATGGGCCTGCCGGTGATCTTCCAGACGACGGCGCGGAGCATGCGTCCGCCGTCGAGGGGCAGGCCGGGCAGGAGGTTGAAGGCGGCGACGATCAGGTTGGAGATCATCAGGCCGGCCAGGAGGACGCCGGGGACGGTGCCGGGTTCGACGGCCTGGACGCCGAGGTAGAAGACGCCGCCGAGGACGAGGGAGAGCAGCGGGCCGACGAACGCGAGGACGAATTCGCGTCCGGGGGTCTCGGCCTCCTTCTCGATCTCGGAGACGCCGCCGAAGAACTGGAGCTGGATGCGGCGGACGGGCAGCTTGAAGCGGAGGGCGGCGACCGTGTGGGCGAGTTCGTGGACGAGGACCGAGGCGTAGAAGGCGACGGCGAAGAAGAGGGAGACCAGGTAGCGGGCGGCGCCGAGTTCGGGCAGGACGCGGTCGAGCTGGCCGCCGAACACCCAGGTGATGAGGGCCGCGACGAGGAACCAGCTGGGTGCCACGTACACGGGGACGCCGAAGGGGCGTCCCATGAGGAGTCCGCCGCCGGGTTCGCGGCGCTGCGGCGGGCGCTTCCTGGGGGTGGCGGAGTGGGCGAGGGAGCGTTCGCCGTGCGCGTCGCCGAAGGGGTGGGTGCCGCCGGGGTGCTCGGGCGGGGTGCCGTCCTTCGGGGGGTCCGCCGGGGCGGGGGCCCTGCCCTCGGGGTCGGCCTCCGGGGCGGGTGTCCCGGCCGCGGGGTCGCGCGGCGCGTCCGACGGTTCGGGCGTCTTGGACGCCGATTCGGGGGCCGTGGACGCCGGTTCGGACGTCTTGGACGCCGATTCGGGGGCCGTGGACGCCGGTTCGGACGTCTTGGACGCCGGTTCGGGGGTCGTGGTGGGGTCGGGGTCGGCGGCCTGTGTCGTACGGCCTGCGTGGGGCTGGGGCGGCTCGGTGTCGTCCGGCCGCGGCTGCCCGCTCCCGCCGCTCTCGTCCACGGTGTCCCCTCGTTCGAAGCGTCTTCCGCGCCTGGCGGCGGAAGCGTCTGGGGTCGATGGTATGCGGCGGCGGTGGCGCGTTCCGCCCCGGCACCCCCTCAGTTTCCTCAGGTGTCACGGGGGTGCGGCCGTGGGTGGGTCACTGTCAGTGGTGGGCCGTATGGTCTGGGGCATGGAGACGAGCACCGAGGGCAGCACGGATGCCGCCGGCGAGGAGATCGCGGCGGCACAGGACACGGCGGGCGTGGACGGGCCGGTCGTGGCCATAGCGCCGGTCGCGGCGGTGGCGCCCGCTTCGCTGTCTCCGTCGCGGGCCAGTGACTTCATGCAGTGCCCGCTGCTGTACCGGTTCCGGGTGATCGACCGGCTGCCGGAGAAGCCGAGCGAGGCGGCGACGC
Organism: Streptomyces sp. NPDC090106; assembly: GCF_044747265.1. Taxonomy (NCBI): domain Bacteria; kingdom Bacillati; phylum Actinomycetota; class Actinomycetes; order Kitasatosporales; family Streptomycetaceae; genus Streptomyces; species Streptomyces sp. NPDC090106. The sequence continues at coordinate 342,134 of NZ_JBIVDS010000013.1, forward strand.
GGGGGACGCTGGTGCATGCCGTGCTGGAGCGGCTGTTCGACGCTCCGGCGGCGGAGCGGACGCCGCCGCGGGCCAAGTCGCTGATCCCGGGGCAGTGGGACCGGCTGCGGGAGTCGCGCCCCGAGGTCGTGGAGCTGTTCGCCGACGATCCGGAGGGTGAGCGGCTGGCGCGCTGGCTCGGGGAGGCCGAGCGGCTGGTGGAGCGCTGGTTCAACCTGGAGGATCCGACGCGGCTGGAGCCGGCGGAGCGGGAGCTGTTCGTCGAGGCGGAGCTGGACTCGGGGCTGAGGCTGCGCGGGATCATCGACCGGGTGGACGTGGCGCCCACGGGTGAGGTGCGGATCGTCGACTACAAGACGGGCAAGGCGCCGAGACCGGAGTACGCCGAGGGCGCGCTGTTCCAGATGAAGTTCTACGCGCTGGTGGTGTGGCGGCTGAAGAACGTGATCCCGCGCCGGCTTCAGCTGGTCTATCTCGGCAGTGGTGACGTCCTGACGTACGACCCGGTCCTCGCGGATCTGGAGCGGGTGGAGCGGAAGCTGCTGGCGCTGTGGGAGGCGATCCGGCTGGCGACGGAGTCGGGCGAGTGGCGGCCCCGGCAGACGAAACTGTGCGGCTGGTGCGACCACCAGGCGCATTGCCCGGAGTTCGGCGGTACTCCCCCGCCCTATCCGCTGCCGGTGAGGGCGGCCGGGGCCGGGGTGGGCGAGCAGGGCAGAATGGGGCCGGACTAGCGAAGGAGAATTACGTGGCCATCCGCGTCCTACTGGTCGACGACCAGCCCCTGCTGCGCACCGGTTTCCGGATGATCCTGGAGGCCGAGCAGGACATCGCGGTCGTGGGTGAGGCCGGTGACGGTCTGCAGGCCCTCGATCAGGTGCGGGCTCTTCAGCCCGACGTGGTTCTGATGGACATCCGTATGCCCCGGATGGACGGGGTGGAGGCGACCCGGCAGATCACCGGGCCCGGGCGGGACGGCCCGGCGAAGGTCCTGGTGCTGACCACCTTCGACCTGGACGAGTACGTCGTCGAGGCGCTGAAGGCGGGGGCGAGCGGTTTCCTGCTGAAGGACGCCCCGGCCAACGAGCTGGTGCAGGCGATCCGGGTGGTGGCCGCAGGTGAGGCGATGCTCGCGCCGAGCATCACGCGGCGGCTGCTGGACAAGTACGCCACGCATCTGCCGTCCGGCGAGGAGCCCGTCCCGGACACGCTGCACACGTTGACCGATCGTGAGGTCGAGGTGCTGAAGCTGGTGGCGCGCGGGCTGTCCAACGCGGAGATCGCGGCGGATCTGTTCGTCAGCGAGACCACGGTGAAGACGCATGTCGGGCATGTGCTGACCAAGCTGGGGCTGCGTGACCGCGTGCAGGCTGCGGTGTACGCGTACGAGAGCGGGCTGGTGCGTCCCGGCGCGCAGTAGCGGCGTCGGCGGCAGGGTGTGAGAACGGCGGAAGGGCGCCCCTCCCGAAGGAGGGGCGCCCTTTCCGTGCGATGTGCGCGGTGCACGGTGCGAGGTGCACGGTGCGAGGTGCGCCGGTTCAGGCCGGGCGGCTCGCGTGGGTCACTCGCTGACGCCCTTGCCGAGCTCCCAGAGCTGGAGCGTGGCGGAGGAGTTGAGGACGTACGCGGTGCCGGTGACGTCGTCGCGGGCGGCGATGTACTGCTTGCCCTGCCACAGCGGCAGCAGCGGGACGTCGTCGGCGACGATGTCCTGGATGTCCGTCAGGCTGGTGGAGGCGGACAGTCGGTCGGCCTCGCGCCGGGAGTCCGGGATCAGGGTGTTGCGGATCTCGCTGTTGACGTACGGGGTGTTGATGGTGTTGTCGGCGTCGAGGAAGGGCGCGATGTAGTTGTCGGCGTCGGGGAAGTCGGGGAACCAGCCCATGCCGTAGACGTCGTACTTGCCCTTCTGCTCGGCGGGCCGGAAGGTCTCCCAGAGGGTGCCCTCGGTGCTCACGTCGAACAGGCCCGTGGCGTTGAGCTGCTGCTTGATCTGCTCGAACTCCTGCTTGGTGGCCGAGCCGTAGTGGTCGGTCGTGTAGTGCAGGGTGAGCTTGACGGGCGTGGTGATGCCCGCCTTGCTGAGCAGGTTCGCGGCCTTGGCCTTGCTGGGGTTGCCGTACTTGTTGAAGAAGGCGTTGGAGTGGCCGATGATGCTGGCCGGCACGACCGAGTACAGCGGGTCGGCTCCGGAGCCGTAGACCTTGGAGACGAGTTCGCTGCGGTTGATGATCTGGGCCATGGCCTGGCGGACGGCCTTGTCCTTGACGCTGGTGGCCTCGGTGTTGAAGCCGAGGAAGCGGATCTCCAGGCCGGGCATCTCGACGAGGTCGATCTCGTCGCTGGAGTCGGTGGAGAGCTTCTCGATCTGCTCCGGGGACATGCTGCGGGCCATGACGTCGATGTCACCGTCGTCGATCGCGGTTCCCATCGCGTCGGCGTCTTCGAAGGAGCGCAGCTCGACCTTGTCGTTGTTCACCTTCAAGGTCCCCTTGTAGTTGGGGTTCTTGGTGAACACGGCCTTGGTCATGACGTCGTCCTTGACCTCGGCCTGCATGGTGTACGGGCCGGAGCCGTCGACCTTGAAGCCCTCGCGCAGGCTCTTGGCGTCGTAGTCCTCGGGATTGACGATGCCGGCGACGGGGGTCGACAGCTTGTAGGGGAACGTGGCGTCGGCCGTCTTCAGGTGGAAGATGACTTCACGGTCCCCCTTCGCCTCGACGGTGTCGATGGTCGACAGCAGACCGACGGGGCCGCCCTCGACCTTGATGTCCCGCGCTCGCTCGATGGAGAACTTGACGTCCTCGGCGGTGACGTCGTCGCCGTTGGCGAACTTGAGGCCCTCGCGCAGGGTGCAGGCGTAGCGCTCGTTGCCGGTGTCGGTGAATCCGCACGACTCGGCGGCCTCGGGCACGGGCTCGCCCTCGCCGCGCGGCTGGACCATCAGGGTCTGCACCGTCTGGCGCAGGATGTTCCAGCTGCCCACGTCGTAGGCGTACACCGGGTCGAGGGGCGCGGGAGCGTCCTTCGAGGCGACGAACCGGTCCGTGGTGCCGACGACGATCGCGCCACCGCCGCCACTGCCGCTGTCGGTCCCCCCACAGGCGGCAAGTACCGGCGCGAGCAGACCGATCACGGTCGGCAGCACCAAAGTCTTACGGTTCATGCTCGAGTTTCTCCAGAGCTGTTCGTCCGTGTAACCGCCATGCAGGGGTGGCGCGGCGGCTCGCGGGGTTTACGGCGATGTTCTCGCGACGAGATTAGTCCGGCCCGGCAGGAGGGCCCGCAGCGACCGGAGTTGGACCGCCATCACGGAGTGAAACCGTATGCGGACGCACCGAAAACCCAGCCGGGGAAGGATTAGTGCAGCGGTCCATCAATCGGGACACAAGGGCGCGCCGGAGTCCGGCATGTGCACATACCGTGAGACCTGTCGAGCCCCTGTGAAGTGGGGAACGTCACACGTTCAACAACACTCGGCCGTACCGGAATTCGGCCATGCGGGCCGGTCCCTGTCCCTGCGAATTCCCTGGGCGACGGCTTCCGGAATTCGGCGTGCTATCGAGCCCGTACGCTCGGTGAACGGTCAGTGCATTTCCGTCATCAGGGAACGCAGGAAAGTCACGTCGACCTGTTCCAGCGAACTGACCACGGTACGCCGGTGGGCCGGGGCGATGGGCGCCACCGACGGCACCGCGACGACGTGGCAGCCCGCGGCCTCGGCGGCGGCGACACCGGTCGCGGTGTCCTCGACGACCGCACATCTGACCGGGTCGACGCCGAGCCGGGTCGTGGCGAGCAGATAGGGGTCGGGGTGCGGCTTGGTGCGCGGCACCTCGTCGCCGGCCACCGTGAACGTGAAGTGCTGCGGGCCCAGCGAGGTGAGCACGCGGTCGATGATGCGCCGGTGCGAGGCGGAGACGAGCGCGGTGGGGATCTCGTGGACGGCGAGTTCGGCCAGCAGCCGGGCGGCGCCGGGCATCAGCGGCAGGTGCCGGCCGATCCGGTCCTCGAACCCGTCGTTCAGCAGCACCGACAGCTCGGGCAGGGTGATGTCGGCGCCCGTCGCCTCGATCAGGAACCCCGCGCTGCGGGTCATGGGCCCGCCGACGACGACATGGCGCCAGGAGTCGTCGAGGACGTGTCCGAGGCCCGCGAAGACCTCGACCTCGACGTCCCACCAGAAGCCCTCGGTGTCCACGAGGGTGCCGTCCATGTCGAGGAGGACGGCCTGCAGCGCGGCGCCTTCGGCCGTACGGGTTCCGGGCGCGGGGACCGTTGTGGTCATCCTGGCGCACCTCCTTCAGGGACGGTCAGGCCGGTTCCCACGGGGGAACCGGCCTGCGGTGGACCGACAAGTGTACGTCGCTGCGCGACGTCATGCCCTGTTTAAAGGAGGAGCCCAGGGGCGCACCGGACTGACGGTGGACCCCCGGTCGCACCGGTGGCCGAGGCACGTGCCCGACGTGCGTGCCCGACGTGCGTGCCCGACGTGCGTGGACAACGTGCGCGCCCGACCGGCCCTTCCCGGCTCAGCGCGCGTTGAAGTACTTCGCCTCCGGGTGGTGGATGACGATGGCGTCGGTGGACTGCTCGGGGTGGAGCTGGAACTCCTCGGAGAGGTGCACGCCGATGCGCTCGGGCCGGAGCAGGTCGGCGATCTTCGCCCGGTCCTCCAGGTCCGGGCAGGCGCCGTAACCGAGCGAGAAGCGGGCGCCCCGGTACTTCAGGGCGAACATGTCCTCGATGACGGCCGGGTCCTCACCGGCGAAGCCCAGTTCCGAACGCACCCGGGCGTGCCAGTACTCGGCGAGGGCCTCGGCCAACTGGACGGACAGGCCGTGGAGTTCGAGGTAGTCGCGGTAGGAGTTGGCCTCGAAGAGCTTCGCGGTCTCCTCGCCGATCCGGGAGCCGACGGTGACGACCTGGAGCCCCACGACGTCCGTCTCCCCCGACTCCTCCGGACGGAAGAAGTCGGCGAGACACAGCCGACGGCCCCGGCGCTGACGCGGGAACGTGAACCGGGTGGTCTCATTGCCCTGTTCGTCGAGCAGGATCAGGTCGTCGTCCTTGGAGACGCACCGGAAGTAGCCGTAGACGACGGCCGCTTCGAGGAGGTTCTCCGTCTGGAGCCGGTCGAGCAGCCCGCGCAGCCGGGGCCGCCCCTCGGTCTCGGCGAGCTCCTCGTACGTCGGCCCGTCACCGGTACGGGCCTGCTTGAGGCCCCACTGGCCCTTGAAGAGGGCGCCCTCGTCGAGCCAGGAGGCGTACTCCTTGAGCTGGATGCCCTTGATGACCCGGGTGCCCCAGAACGGGGGTTCGGGGATCGGGTTGTCGACGGCGACGTCGGAGCGGACGTGCCCCTCCTCGGGCCGCTCCTCCTCGGCCACCTGTACGGCGGCACCGGCGCGCACCCGGCGCTGCTTCAGCTCGGGCAGGACGGCACCGGGGACGCCGCGCTTGACGCCGATGAGCGCGTCCATGAGGCGCAGACCTTCGAACGCGTCGCGGGCGTAGCGGACTTCGCCTTCGTAGATCTCGTGCAGGTCCTGCTCGACATACGCCC
>NZ_JBIVDS010000014.1:0-101919 GCF_044747265.1 Streptomyces sp. NPDC090106
CATTCCGAACCCGGAAGCTAAGCCTCACAGCGCCGATGGTACTGCAGGGGGGACCCTGTGGGAGAGTAGGACACCGCCGAACAAATTTTGAGAAAACCCCCGTACCGTTAATTCGGTACGGGGGTTTTCTGCGTTCGGCTACCGTGGCTCGCATGAATTACAAGGTGCGTCCCGTTCATGCCGACGAGTGGCCCGAGGCGAAGGCGATCAGGCTCCTCTCCCTTCAGGATCCCGTCGCTCATCTCGCCTTTCTGGACACCTACGAGGCAGCCGTGGCCCGCCCGGACTCCTTCTGGCAGGAGCGGGTCGCCGGCGCGGCCGAGGGTGCCGTCGCTGCGCAGCAGATCATCGCCGAGGGTCCTGACGGGGAGTGGGTCGGGACGTTGACCGTGCTGATGGAGGAGGCCGGTACCTCCGACTGGGCCGGCTTCCCCGTCGAGCGGCGTCAGGGGCATGTCGTAGGCGTGTTCGTGCGTGCTGATCATCGGGGGATCGGGCTCACCGAGGTGCTCTTCGACGCCGGGATCGATTGGGCGTGGGCGCAGGGCGCCGAGCGGGTGCGGCTCATCGTGCACGAGGACAACGGGCGGGCTCAGCGGCTGTATCGCAAGGTGGGTTTCGAGCCGACCGGTGTCACGGTGCCGTTGTCGCAGGCCCCCGGGGAGAGTGAGCTGGAGTTCGCGATGGAGCGGCGGTCAGACCGGTAGGTCAGCGTGGGGCCAGCGTGCTCTCGCCTGTTCCCGGGAGCGGAGCAGGGCCAGCGTCGGCAGGCCCCGGTCCGCTCCGGTGGCGAGCAGCTCGGGGAGTTGGGGCAGCGGGGCCACGGCGGCGACGTCGTCGAGGACGAGCGTCAGTGGTGGGTCGAGGCGACCGGAGGATGACCGTTCGGCCATGCGCCGGCCACGCTCGACCACGCTGGAGACGAGGGCCGTCAGGAGTGGCATCGCACCTGGGTTGGTCCTGGGGTCCTCGATGGATTCCCCCACGACGTAAAGCGTGCCCCCCTCGTCCACGAAGGAATCCAAGGCGAGTGCATCAGTTCGGTTGGGGGTGCAGGCCTCGCGGATGTTGATCGTGAAGAGGGCCGCGAGGGCTCGGCCGGTCAACTCCTGGGCGATGTCACGGCGTTCGGGATGCGCGGTGAGCGCTGCCTCCAGCTCGCCCGCGGAGCCCGGGGCCGCCTTCGGATTGGTGCGGAGGATACGGACCGCGTCCTGGATCTGGGTGCCCTGGGACCAGCGGTGGACGTGGCGGATGGTGCGGCCGTCGATGGCGGCTGCGTGGAGGGTGCTTCGCAGGAGCGTTTCCGCTACGTCGGCGACCGCTTGGTCCAGCTTGGCGGTGGGGCGGACGGGGGTGAGGAGCGCTGCCGCTCGCTGGGCCGCGGTCTCCCTGGTCTCGCAGCCTGCGGTGGGTGACCAGTGGAGGCGGGCGGGGGTGTCGCAGAGGTGGGTGGGGTCGTAGAGGTGGACCGGGCCCAGTTTGGCTCTGGCGTCCTTGGTGGCCGACCAGGTGGCGGGGTCGGAGGTGACGATCAGGGTGGCGCCCTCCGCGTCCTGGATCGCCTGGGTCGCGGTGGTGTGGCGGATCGCGGGGGTGCCGTAGCGCACGGCGCCCTCGGAGCGGTCCTTCTCCCAGGTGTTCACCGGCGCCACCGTTATGGTCGGCTGCGGCTCGGCCTCCACCGCCTCGACCGGTGTGGGCGGTTGGGCCTCGACCGGGGGAGCCTGTGGCGCCGGCCGTTGTCCCGGCACCTCGTGCCGGGCGGGTGGTGCGGCTTCCGGTACCGGCTGCTGCTTGCCCCTGGCCCGTACCGCCCGCCACCGGGCCACCGTTCCCATGACGAAGACGGTGAAGACGACCAGGACCATCAGCTGGCTGATGAACAGGCCCCAGAAGAGTCCGTAGCCGGAGAGTTCGGCGGGCGGGGTGTCGGGCCAGGCGCCGGGGATGTCGTGGGGCTGGGCGATCAGCTCGCGCATGGCCAGCGGGGTTCGGGTGAAGGTGACGCCCTGGGGCCAGCTCCCGTGGGAGAACCAGGCCGCCAGGCCCGTCGCCGTCCAGACGAGCAGGGTCATGCCGAGGAGGAAGGCGAGTATGCCGACCAGCAGCCCGTCCGGGATGCCGCCGCCCTGGGACTCGCGCCTGCGGTCGTCCGGTCTCACCACAGCCCGCCTCCTCTGCCCTAAGCCACCGTCGATTCGGAGCCGCCCATGTGCTGTTCCATGTGCTGCTCCATGAAGGCCGCCGCGCGTTCCTCCGCCTCCAGTTCGGCGGCGCGCAGGGCGTCGTCCGTGAGCGCGCGGTCGGCGGAGGACTCGGTCATGGCGCGGTCGGTGAAGACCAGGGGGCGTTCGGTCTCGGTGATCAGGTGTTTGACGACCTGCACGTTGCCGTTGACGTCCCACACCGCGATGCCGGGGGTGAGGGAGGGGATGATCTCCACCGCCCAGCGGGGCAGGCCCAGCACGCGGCCCGTGGCCCGGGCCTCGTCGGCCTTCTGGGCGTAGATCGTCCGGGTCGAGGCCATCTTGAGGATCGCCGCGGCCTCCTTGGCCGCCGCGCCGTCGATGACGTCCGAGAGGTGGTGGACGACCGCCACGAAGGACAGGCCCAGGCGTCGGCCGAACTTCAGCAGGCGCTGGAAGAGCTGGGCGACGAACGGGCTGTTGATGATGTGCCAGGCCTCCTCGACCAGGAAGATGCGCTTCTTCCGGTCGGGGCGGATCCAGGTGTGCTCCAGCCACACGCCGACGATCGCCATGAGGATCGGCATCGCGATGGAGTTGCGGTCGATGTGGGACAGGTCGAAGACGATCAGCGGGGCGTCGAGGTCGATGCCCACCGTCGTCGGGCCGTCGAACATGCCGCGCAGGTCACCGTCGACCAGGCGGTCCAGGACGAGGGCCACGTCCAGGCCCCAGGCGCGGACGTCCTCTATGTCGACGTTCATCGCCTCCGCCGATTCCGGTTCGGGGTGGCGCAGTTGCTCGACGATGTCGGTGAGGATCGGCTGGCGTTCGACGATGGTCTCGTTGACGTAGGCGTGCGCGACCTTGAGGGCGAAGCCGGAGCGTTCGTCCAGGCCGTGGCCGAGGGCGACCTCGATGATGGTCCGGAGCAGCGCGAGCTGGCCGGTCGTCGTGATCGAGGGGTCGAGCGGGTTGAGGCGGATCCCGTGGTCCAGTGCGGCCGTCGGGTCCAGGCGGATGGGGGTTATCCCCAACTCCTGCGCGATGAGGTTCCATTCGCCGACCCCGTCCTCGCCCTGGGCGTCCAGGACGACGACCTGCCGGTCACGGAAGCGCAGCTGACGCAGGACGTACGTCTTCTCCAGCGCCGACTTGCCGTTTCCGGACTCGCCGAGCACCAGCCAGTGCGGGGCGGGGAGTTGCTGGCCGTAGAGCTGGAAGGGGTCGTAGATGTAGCCCTTGCCGGAGTAGACCTCGCGGCCGATGATGACGCCCGAGTCACCCAACCCGGGTGCGGCCGTGGGCAGATAGACCGCCTGGGCCTGGCCCGTGGAGGTGCGGACCGGGAGGCGGGTCGTCTCGACCTTGCCGAAGAGGAAGGACGTGAAGGCGTCGGTGAGGACGGACATCGGGTCCCGCATCAGCGCATCATCCCCTACCTTCGGATTCCGGTGGCGAACGGCAGCGTGTTCACGAACGCCCGGTGGTGCTCGCGGTCGCACCACTCCAGCTTCAGATACGACTTTCCGGCCGACGCCCGGATGGTCCGCTTGTCCCGGGCCAGGGCCTCGGGGTTGCGGGAGGAGACGGTGATGTAGCCGACGAGGTTGACGCCGGCCGCGCCGCTCGCGAGGTCCTCGCCGCGCTGGTCCAGGCGGTTGTGGGAGGCGATGTCGCGGGGGTCGACGGTGCGGTTCATCTTGGCGGCGCGGGACGCCTCCGCCTCGTCGTTGGTCTTCTCCGTCAGCATGCGCTCGATGGCGACCTCGGTGGGTTCGAGGTCCATCGTGACGGCGACCGTGCGGATGACGTCCGGGGTGTGGACCAGGAGCGGGGCCAGGAAGTTGACGCCGACCGGGGTCATCGGCCATTCCTTCACCCAGGCCGTGGCGTGGCACCAGGGGGCGCGGGTCGAGGACTCCCTCGTCTTCGCCTGGAGGTACGTCGGTTCCATGGCGTCGAGTTCGGCCGGCCAGGCATTGCGCCGGGTCATCGCCTGGATGTGGTCGATGGGGTGGTCCGGGTCGTACATGGAGTGCACCAGGGAGGCCAACCGGCCCTGGCCCAGGGGCTGTCGTACCCGGATGTCCGCCTCCTGGAGGCGGGAGCAGATGTCGGTGAGCTCGCGGGCCATGACGACCGCGAGGCCCGCGTCCCGGTCCAGCTTGCGGCCGGCCTGGGGGCGTGCCGCGCGGGCCATCGTGTGGGCCTCGGCGGCGAGTTCGCGGGTGTAGTGCATGCACGCGACGAGGTAGGCGCGGTGCTGCTCGCTGCTCGTGGACACCATCGACTGGAGCTGGTCGTAGGACTGCTGGAGCCAGCCCGGGGACTTCTCGTCGCCGCGGACGGTCACGTCCTTGGCGTGCGCGTCGGGGTCGGCGGGCAGGGTGCGGGCGAGCATCTGGAGGCGGGTGACGAAGCCGTCGCCGTTCGCCACGTGCTTGAGGAGGGTGCCGAAGCGGTCGACGAGGGCTTCCTGGTCCTCGGAGTCGCGCAGGCCGACGCCGGGTCCCTCGATCTCGATCGCCGCGGTCACCATTCTGCGGTCCGCGTGCAGGAGTACGGCGATCTCGTCCGGGCCGAACGGGGCGGCGAGCCAGGTGATGCGGCCGATGCCGGGGGGCGGGCCGATCTCGACCTCGCGCCCGTCGATGCGGGTGCCGGCCTCGATGACGCCCGAGCGGTAGACGGTGCCCTGCTTGAGGGTGCGCTTGTAACTGCGGTTGATCTCGAACCACTTGTAGAACGTGCGGTGCTTGTACGGGACGTACACCGCCGCCAGCGCGAGCAGCGGGAAGCCCATCAGCAGGACGATGCGCATGGAGAGCACCGGGACGAGGAGCCCGCACATCATGCCGAGGAACGCGCCGCCGATGATGAGCGCGATCTCGCCGGTCTCACGATTCCTGCCGACGATCGCGTTCGGCCGGGCGCGGCCGATGAGATATGTACGGCGGGGCGTGATCGCGTGCGACACGTGGGACTCGGTCGTCAACGCCCTTCACCTCCCGTGCGGTTGTTACTGCTGTTGCGGTTGTTGCTGGCGTGGGGTGTGTTCACCGGGCTGCTCGACGAACGGGGGGAGGGTGCGGCGGAGGGGACAGATCCGCCGCCACCGCCGTTCGACCCGCGCGTGCTGTGCGCGGCGACCCCGCCGGAGGCCGGGTTGGAGGGACGCGCACCGCCGCCACCGCCGCCGTTGTTGTCGGCGCGGGAGCTGTGCGTCTTGATGCCCTGGGCGACGAGGGTCGCGGGCGAGCTGATGACGGCCGCGGCCTTGCCTTCCGCGCCCTGCATGATGCGGTTGTTGCGGGAGTTGGCGATCTCGTCGCCGAAGCCCGGCACGAAGCGGTAGATCATCGCCGAGGCGAAGATCGCGAGCAGGATGATGGCGAGGCCGGAGACGACCGCGGAGAACGCGTCGGGACCGTCGTCGGCGGACAGGGCGCCGGCCAGGCCCAGCACGATGACGATGACCGGCTTCACCAGGATCACCGCGATCATGATGCCCGCCCAGCGGCGGACGTGGCCCCACAGGTTCTTGTCGACGAGGCCCGCGTAGACGACGGTGCCGAGGAGGGCGCCGACGTAGAGCAGGGCGGCGCGGACGACCAGTTCGAGCCAGAGGACGCCGGCGGCCAGGATGCTCACCAGCGACACGACGATCAGCATGATCGGGCCGCCGCCGATGTCCTCGCCCTTGCCCAGCGCGCCGGAGAACGTCCCGAAGAACGTGTCGGTCTGGTCGCCCGTCGTCTTCGCGAGGACCTCGGAGATGCCGTCGGTGGCGGAGACGACCGTGTAGAGGATCAGGGGCGTGAACGCCGACGCGAGGACGGTGAGCCAGAGGAACCCGATCGCCTCGCTGATGGCGGTGGTGAGGGGGACACCTCGTACCGCGCGCTTGGCGACCGCGAGCAGCCACAGGAGGAGGGTGAGGACCGTCGACGCCGCGAAGACCACCGCGTACTGCTGGAGGAACTTCGGGTTGGTGAAGTCGACGTTCGCCGTCTCCTTGACGGCCTCGCTGAGCTTGTCGACGGTCCAGGAGGCGGCGTCGGCACAGCCCTTGGCGAGGGAGGAGAGGGGGTCGAGGCTGGAGGTGGGGTCGATGGTGGACGAGCCGCCCGAGCTCTTGTCGCCTTCGCAGTACTGCTTGGAGGGGCCGTCGAGCAGCGAGCAGGCGTCCGTGCTGCCCGAGGGGGACGGCGACGGGGTGGGGGCGGCGAAGGCGCGGCCTGCGAGCAGCACGGCGGTGGCCTGGACGGTGGCCACCATGCCGGTGAGCTGGAGGGCGCGACGCGGGCTACCGGGCATAAGTGAACCCTCCGTACTCCTCGATGGCCTTGCTGATCTCGTCCGAGGCGGCGGCCTTGTCGTCGCCGGGGACCGGGGCGGGCCCGTCCTTCTGCGAGTCCGCGCTGATCTTCCAGGCGCCTTCGGTCCACTGGAGGTCGAAGGTCCACGTCTTCCAGGTGGAGCTCACCGGGTCGGTGGAGGTGGTGCTGGACATGCCGATCAGGCCCATGTACCAGACGGAGACCTTGGCGCTGTCGGCGCTGTACCGCTCGGCCTTGGTGCCCACCGGGACGGTGCGGGAGACGAAGGTGCTGCCCTGGGGGGCGGTGCCGTTCGCGTCGAGGCCCATCCGGTCCAGGAAGGCGGCCGAATAGGCCTGGTCCATGGCGCTCTGGAGCTTCGCGGCCGCGGTGGGCGTGTACAGCGAGTCGATGAGGGTGTGCCGGCTGTTCTTGTTGAACATGCTCGTCGAGCCCAGCGACACCGCGTAGTTGGCCGCCGCGCTCTGGGCCCCCTGCTCGTCGTGGGCGAAGCCCGATCCGACCGGGGTCTTGCCCGTGGGGGCCGTCGCGGAGGTTTCTGGCTTGTTCTCGGCGTCCGCGGTGGAAGAGGAATCGCTTCCTCCACGGTTCGCGAAGGCGATCGCCGCGATGAGGAGGCACACCACGCCGACGACGGTGACGAGGCTGCGTGAGGACGAGCGACCGCCTCGCCGCGCGCCGCCGTACACGTCGCCGCCGGTGCTGTCGGGCAGGCGCGTGCGGGTCTGGCCGGTGCCCCCGTAGCCGCCGGAGGCCTCGCGTTCGTCACCGAGGCTCATGCCGCGTACGTCCCTTCACCGTCGTACGGAAAGACGTAGGAGTACGACGGTAGCCGTGCTGGTTCCCGCGCGGGCGCGGTGTGGTGACTCGACATCAGGGAGACGCAACCTCAGCCGGTGGGCACGACGGGCGGGTGGGGTGGAGGGGGGCGTGGCGAGGGGGCCGGGTGGGTCCGGAGTCGCTAGACGGCCATGCCGTACACGATGGTGAACAAGGTGCCCAGGGAGCCGATGATGAAGACCCCGGTCAGGCCCGCGATGATGAGGCCCTTGCCCTGTTCCGCGCTGAACGTGTCGCGCAGCGCGGTGGCGCCGATGCGCTGCTTGGCGGCACCCCAGATGGCGATGCCCAGGCAGAGCAGGATGGCGACGGCCATCACCACCTCGATCATGACCTTGGCCTCGTTGCCCAGGCTGCCGAAGGGGCCCCAGTCCGGAGCGATCCCGCCGATGATGGTGTTGATGTCTCCCTTGTCGGCCGCAAAGAGCATGTAAGTCACCGCCCCTGGTGGGTAGTTCCGCTTCCCCTGCGGGTGCGCAGAGGTCAGGCCTCATTGTCGCCGACAATTGCGCCGTCGTATGTCGACTTGGCGTCATTGATTGGCGGGTTTCGTACGAATGCTTGTCTGGTACGGGTCTGGTCACTCTGTGTATCACGGCAGGTCACGCCGGGCAATGAGGCCTGAGCGGAACCTGTCGTGTGGTTCCGTCGTTAGCCCTTTTCACGGTCCGGGTGGGGTCCGTGGCACCCGTGTTCTGCGGGTGAAGGCTATCGCCGCCGGACGAGGCGTGACGAACGGGCCGTGGCGGGATGCCACGGCCCGTGCCCCGACCGGGAGGTGATGCCCGGTCAGCCGGTCAGCCGGTCAGCCGGTCGGCCGATGTCGCTGGTCCGTCACACCGGCTCCGCCCGGCCGCGAACGGCGGTTGCCCTACCGGGGGTCGGCCGGGCGGGGTGTGAGGCCGTGCAGCAGGTGCTGGACCACGTCCGCGACGGAGGCCAGGGCCGCGTCGGCGGCGAGCATGCCGTTGGCGGTGAACGAGGCGAGGCCGTGCAGGGCCGCGGCGGCGACCAGGGTGAGGTGCTCGGGGTCGCCGTCGACGATCTCGCCGCGGCTCTGGGCCGCGGCGACGACCCGGGCCAGCGAGCCCACGGTGCGGTCGACCTCGGCGGCCATCTCCTCCTCCGCGCCGGGCTCGTGCTTGCGGGCGTACATCAGGGCCAGCAGCTCGGCGTTGTCGATGGCGAAGCCGAGGTAGGCGCGGCCGAGGGCCGTCAGCCGGGGCTGGAGGGGCAGGCGGGGGTCGTCGGCGGCGTCCAGGGTGTCGCCCAGGCGCTCGTAGCCGGCCAGGGCGAGGGCGTTGAGCAGGGCCTGCTTGTCCTTGAAGTGCCGGCCGGGCGCGGCGTGGCTGACGCCGATGTCACGGGCGAGCTCCCGCAGCGACAGTGCCGCGACGCCCTTCTCCAGGAGGGTGCGCTCGGCGCCGGCGAGCAGGGCGGAGCGCAGGTCGCCGTGGTGATAGGGGCGGTTCTCGGGCTGGGCGGGTGCGGACTTCGCGGGCGGCATGGGCTCATCGTATCGGGATGTAGGCGACGGCAGCATTGTTGGCAGCGGCATCATTGTTGTCGTTGACAGCATTGTTGGCGGCGACTACATTGACGGCATGGCGAATGACAAGAGCACGCGATGGGACGAGACGCGCCTTCCCGACCTCGCCGGCCGCAGGGCCGTGGTCACCGGCGCCAACAGCGGCATCGGGCTGAGGGCCGCGGGCGCGCTGGCCCGGGCGGGCGCGCATGTGGTGTTCGCCGTGCGGGACCCGGAGCGCGGCGAGGCGGCGGCCCGTACGGTCCACGGGAGCACGGAGGTGCGGCGGCTGGACCTGGCCGACCTGTCGTCGGTGCGGGCGTTCGCGGAGGGCTGGGACGGCCCGCTGAGCCTGCTGATCAACAACGCGGGCGTGATGATGCTGCCGCAGCAGGAGACGCGTGACGGCTTCGAGATGCAGTTCGGCACGAACCACCTGGGCCACTTCGCGTTGACGAACCTGCTTCTGCCCCACCTCACCGACCGTGTCGTGACCCTCTCCTCCGGGCTCCACCGCGGCGGCACCGGAGTGATCGACTTCGACGACCCGAACCAGCGGGCGCACTACAACCCGACCCGGGCCTACGCGCAGTCGAAGCTCGCCAACCTGCTCTTCACGCTCGAACTCCAGCGCCGCCTCACCGAGTCCGGCTCCCCGGTCCGCGCGCTCGCCGCCCACCCCGGCTACGCGGCGACCAACCTCCAGAGCCACACCGGCAACCCGCTCCTGCGCACGGCCCTGCGGATCGGCAACCGCCTCTTCGCCCAGGACGACAGAGCGGGCGCCCTGCCGACCCTGTACGCGGCGACCCAGGACCTCCCCGGCGCCGGCTATGTCGGTCCCGACGGCTTCGGTGAGATGCGCGGGGCCCCCACGCTGGTCGGCCGGTCCCGGGCGGCGAGCGATCCGGTGGCCGCGCGGCGCCTGTGGACGCTGTCGGAGGAGCTGACCGGCACCCGGTTCCCGCTCGCCGCGACCGAGGTCCGCGCGTAGCGTCGGGGTACGAGTCCTTCGCCCCGTCCCGGAGGAGGGAGAGCCCCGCTCCCGGAAGTTCCCCCTCCCGTGCCGCTCCCTGACCGGATTCTCACGTTCATGGGCCACAGTGATCCCCGATGAAGCATCTGCCGCTCTGTCTCGCCGTCGTGCTCCTGGCCGTCACCTCCGCCTCCGAGGCGGTCGCGGACGACGGCACCGGCCCGCTCGGTGTCACCGCCGTCGCGGCGGAGAGCGCGGCGACGGCACGGGTGGGGGCGCTGTTCGTGGACGGCGGGCGTCACTTCTGCACGGCGTCCGTGGTGCGCAGCCCCGGCCGGGACCTGATCGTGACGGCCGCGCACTGCCTCGACGACGGCGACGACGAGCTGGTGTTCGTCCCCGGGTACCGCGACGGGCGGGCGCCGTACGGGAGATGGCCGGTGACCCGGCGGTATCTGCCCGGCGGGTGGGACGAGGACAGTGACGTGGCGTTCGCGGTCGTGGCGCGGCGCGGCGGTGAGGGCGTCGAGGACGCCGTCGGCGGGAACCGGTTCACGACCGGGACGGCCACCGGGGCGACCGCGGTGACCGTGACCGGATACCCGAGTGCGCGCGAGGCGCCGGTGAGCTGCACCGACCGGCCGACCGTGCACAGCCGCACCCAACAGCGCGTCGACTGCCCCGACTTCACCGGAGGGACCAGCGGCAGCCCGTGGGTCGACGGCGACGGGGAGGTCGTCGGCGTCCTCGGCGGGCACGAGCAGGGCGGGGCCACGGCCGACATCTCGTACAGCGTCGTGCTCGGCGCGCAGGCCGCCGCGCTGTACCGCGAGGCCGCCGACCGCTGACGCGAAGGCCGCCACCGGCAGACGCGACTGTGCCGGTTGCCGCGGCTTCCACCGGGGAAGCTCCTAGACTGGCGCGGGCAGACTCCCTGGCGGCGAGGGGCGGTTGACGGTGCGTAAGGCGTGGGTCGTGGCGGGGGCAGTCCTGGGGGCGGGCCTCAGCTTCGTGATGCTGCTCGTCGTCGGCGTGTACGTCGTCGCCGGGAACCTCGCCAACGGAGTCGGCGGCACCAGCAAGGCGCTCGCCAAGGGCTCCGTGCCCGCCGCCTACTCGGCGCTCGTGCAGAAGTGGGGCAACCTGTGCCCCGCCATCAACCCGGCGCTCCTGGCCGCCCAGCTCTACCAGGAGAGCGGCTTCAACCCGAAGGCGCAGAGCCCCGCCGCCGCGCAGGGGATAGCGCAGTTCATCCCGGGCACCTGGGCCACCCACGGCATCGACGGCGACGGCGACGGCGACCGCGACGTGTGGGACCCCAACGACGCGATCCCGTCGGCGGCGTCGTACGACTGCGCGCTCGCCTCGTACGTGAAGGACGTGCCCGGCAACCAGACGGAGAACATGCTCGCGTCGTACAACGCGGGCGCGTACGCGGTCATCAAGTACGGGGGCGTGCCGCCGTACAAGGAGACCCAGAACTACGTGAAGACGATCACGACGCTGGAGCAGAGCTTCGCCGCGCCCGTCACGCGGGTGGATCCCTCCAAGCAGGCCGCCGGGGCCATCTACTACGCGCAGAAGAAGCTCGGCACGCCCTATCTGTGGGGCGGGGACGGCACGGCCGCCGACGGCGGACGGTTCGACTGCTCGGGTCTGACCAAGGCCGCCTACGAAAGTGTCGGCGTCCAGCTGCCCCGCGTCGCCAACGACCAGTACAACGCCGGTCCGCATCCGGCCAGGGACGAACTGCTCCCGGGCGACCTGGTGTTCTTCTCCGACGACCTGACCGACTCCCGCGCGATCCGGCATGTGGGGATTTATGTGGGCGGCGGGTACATGATCGATGCCCCGAGAACGGGTGCTGTGATCCGGTTCGACCCGATCGACACCCCCGACTACTTCGGGGCCACCCGGGTCACCGAGGATGGCGCGAAAGCACTCCCCACGACCGTCTGAACCCATCGGAACGGACCGTGAACCTACCCCCTGAGCTGGGGCTATGTATCTCTCTTCGATAACGTCTGAGTGATCATTCAGTGGAGTGTGGAACGTATTGAAGGGGACCGTGCGTTCCTGTTCTCGTAACCGATCCACGGACGCCGACGAAGGGGCCGCAGCACCATGGCTGGACTCGCCGCATCCGGTTCGAACCCCGACGTCGAACTGCTCTACGACATCAACGGCCTGGCCAAGGACGCGCCGCACTGGTTCGACCGGGTCATGGAGTTCGTGGGGGAGTACGGCATCCTGCTCGCCACCGTCCTGGTGGTGCTGTGGTGCTGGATGTCCGTGCGCAGAAAGGGCGGCCCGGACGCCGCCTCCTCCGTCGCCGCCCTGATCTGGGCCCCGCTCGCGGCGGGCGTCGCCGTCCTCGTCAACGTCCCCATACGCGGTTTCGTCGAGCGGCCCCGGCCCTTCCTCCAGCACGAGGGTCTTGAGGTCCTCGTCTCGGGCAAGACCGACTACTCCTTCGTCAGCGACCACGCCACGATCACGATGGCCCTGGCCGTCGGACTCTTCGTGGCCCACCGCAGGTTCGGGCTGCTGGGCATCCTGCTCGCCCTGCTCGAAGGCTTCTGCCGGGTGTACATGGGCGTGCACTACCCGACCGACGTGGTCGGCGGCTTCGCCCTCGGCACCGCCGTCGCCCTGCTGCTCTCCCCGCTCGCCATGGCCCTGCTGACCCCGCTCACCCAGGCCGTCGAACGCTCCCCGCGCGCGGGCCGCCTGATCCGCTCCCGCAGGGCACCGGCCCACGACGGGCAGGGCGCCCGGGTTCCCGGCGCCCGGCAGGAGAGCGCCGGGGCCGCCTCGGAGCGCGACCTGGCCGCCTGAGGGCTTTCCGCGGGCGCGGGCTTGGAGCCCGGGGGTTCACAGGGCCCGGGGGTTCACAGGGCCTGCGGGAAGGTGAAGAAGCCCTTCGGGTCGTACTGCTTCTTCAGGGCCGTCAGCCGGGTCGCCGCGTCCCCGTAGTAGGCCTTGCGCCAGTCCGTCAGGGACGCGTCCGTGTAGTTCTGGTAGGCCGCGCCCGACGCGTACGGCCGCATCGCGTCGTGGAACGACGTCAGCCAGGACCGGGCGGCGGTGCCGCTCGTGCCGGCCTTCCAGGCGGAGATGTACTGGGCCAGCATCCGCGAGCGGCGGTGCACGAACGCCGTCGCCGTCGGATCGACCCGGTTGACCGCGCCGCCGAGGGCCGTCAGCGCGATGTCGCCGGTGCCGCCGCGGACGGACTCGATCTGCCGGATCATCGTCCGGATGCCGTCCGCGGAGATCGAGCGGTCGAAGAAGTCGGACTTCGCGGCGTACGTCTCCCGGCCCAGGTCGCCCTGCGGGGAGCGCCCCGGGGTGGTGCCGGGCAGATGGCACTGGGCGTCCTCGGTGAAGGAGGAGCAGCCCGCGTACAGCTCCATCGAGTCCTCGTACGAGCGCCGCCTGAGGGACACGCTGGTCGCCGGGGCGCCGATCCGGTCGGCGAGACGGTCCACGGCGTTCTGCAGCTCGCCGTAGGTGCCCAGCGAGAACGCGGCGACCGAGACCGTCGCCCGGCCGCCGGTGCTGCCCGACAGATGCAGCGACGACCAGATCTCGTCCGGCTGGGACGGGCCCCACTCCTGCCAGGCCTTCGCCACCGCGGCGGCCTTCGCCCACGGCCACGTCAGGTACCCGGTGACGGCCTGCGGCGCCGGGTGCGTCCGGAAGCGGAGCTCGGTGACCACGCCGAAGTTGCCGTTGCCCGCGCCGCGCAGGGCCCAGAACAGGTCCTTGTTCTGTGTCGCGTCGGCGGTGAGCTGCTTGCCGTCCGCGGTGATCAGGGTCGCCTGGGTGAGGCTGTCGCAGGTCAGGCCGTAGGCGCGGGAGACCACGCCGTGGCCGCCGCCGAGGGTGAGGCCCGAGACGCCCACGGTGGGGCAGGAACCGGCCGGGATCGTCACGCCCTTCGCGGCCAGCGCGCGGTAGACGTCGATCAGCTTCGACCCGGCGCCGACCACGGCCGAGCCGCCGCTCGCGCGGATCGAGCTCAGCTTCGAGACGTCGACGATGAGCCGGCCGTCGCCGGAGGACCAGCCGGCGTAGGAGTGGCCGCCGTTGCGGATCGCCACGCGCACGTCGTGGGCGCGGGCGTAGGACAGGACGGTGCGGATGTCGTCCGCGTGCGCGACGTAGGCGACCGCGGCGGGCTTCAGGGCGTCGAAGCGGGTGTTGTAGAGCTGGTGGGCCGCGGGCCACTTCGCGTCGCCGGGGCGGACCAGGGTGCCGTCCAGGCCGTGGGCGAGGGCGGTCCAGTCGGCGGGGGCGGCCACGGACGCGGGGGTGGAGCCCTTGGTGGAGGCGGGGGTGGCCGGTGCGGGCGTCGTGCCGGCCGCGTCCGCGGGGGCGTTGCCGCCGGTGCAGGCCGCTGTGGTGACGGCCGCGAGGGCGGTGACGCCGGCTCCGATGAATGTGCGCCGTTCCATGGTGCGTGCCTCCGTGGCCTCGGGTCGGCTTCCGTGGAACGAGACGGGGTGCGGGGTGTCGGGGTTCCATGGGGCGGGGCGGGAGCGGTTGCCGGGGCGGGGTGGGGGCTCGGCGGGGGTGGGGGCGCTTGCCGCCGCGGGGAGGGTGCCGCTGCGCCCACCCGTGCCGCCCCAGCGGCACGACTGCCCGCAGCTGCGTATGAGGTGGGGGATGGAGCGGGGCGGGGGTGGGGCGGCTGTCGCGGCTGCGTGCGAGGTGGCGGTGAGGGTGGGGTGGCCGCCTGCGGTTGTGTATGAGGCGGGGGATGGGGTGGGGTCCGCCTTCGCGGCTGCGTGCGCGGCGGGGTGAGGTGGTCGCCTGCGGCTGTGTATGAGGCTGGGGTGTGCGGGGTGGCCGCCTGCGGCTGCATCTGAGGCGGGGGCGGGGCGGCTGTCCGCGGCTGTGTGCGAGCCGGGGGCGGGGGTGAGGTGGCCGCCTGCGGCTGCGTCCGGGGCGGGATGGGGCCGCTGCCCCCTGGTCCGGAGGAGACGGGGGTGAGGGCTAGGGGGAGGTGTGGAGGTCGGCGTCCGTTCTTGCCTGGCTTCTCGCTCTTCTCGCCGGGCCGCGCCAGCCGCAGATGCAGCGGGCTGTGCAGAAGCGGCCCTGGTCGACCGTGGTCGTCCGGTGTTCGGGGGACTCGTGCGGTGGGGGAACCCTGTCCTGCTGTGCCACGACGACAACGTTACAGACCGTCGGTAAAGCGCCGGTATCCGCGTGACGGCCCCACCGACCCGTCGTTAAGCGGAGCGACAGGGGGTCCGTGACGGAGGCAGGGCGATGGCGGTGCGGGAGCAGCAGAGGCGGACGGGCGGGGTCGGCTTCGTGGCGGGGCTCATGGCCTGCGTGTGTGTCGGCGCCGGCGGGTGTTCGGCGAGCGGCGCGGCCGAGGACGCCCGGGGCGGGGACGCGGTCGAGGTGCTGCACGCCGCCGCCGGACGGCTGGTGGAGGGCGGTACCTCCAAGGCCGGCACCTCGATGGAGATGGCCAGCGGCGGCACCCGGGTGACCATCCGGGGCGAGGGCGTCTACGACTACCGCAAGCGCCTCGGGCGGCTGAAGGTGCTGCTGCCGCAGGACCCCGCCGGACAGAGCGAGCACCGGCCCATCACCGAACTCCTCGCCCCCGGCGCCCTGTTCATGAAGAACCGGGGCGCGGGCGTGCCCGCCGACAAATGGGTGCGCGTCGACACCGCCGGCCTCTCCGACGGCAACCTCGTGACGGGCGGCGCCACCGACCCGTACGCCGCCGCCGAGTTGCTGCTCGGGGCGCGCACCGCGACGTACGTCGGCCGGGAGCGGTTCGCCGGGACCGAGGTGCGGCACTACCGGGGGACGGCGGACCTCGCGCTGGCCTCGCGGGACGCCTCGGAGGGGAACCGGCAGGCGCTGGCCGCTGCGGCGAAAGGGTTCGCCACCGCGCGGGTGCCGTTCGACGTGTACCTCGACGACGAGGGGCGCATCCGCAAGGTCAGGCACCGGTTCAGCTTCGTCAACGGCCGGGAGCAGGGCACCGTGGCGGTCGCCTCGACCACCTTGCTCTACGACTTCGGGGTGGCCGTCGACGTACGGCTTCCCGAAGAGGACGACATCTACGCCGGGAAGATCGCTGAGTGACCGCGGTGTGACCGCTGAGTGATCACGGGGTGGGAGAACCGGGGTGCGTGGGCTTGACGGGCGTCAAGAACTAGCCCGTCCGTGCCATGCGCGGTGAGTAGAGCGCTCCCTACTCTAGGAAGTCGGTGACGGCAGAGACGAGGTGACGCACGTGGCTCCGGTCGGCGGTACGGCAGTTCAGGACCACGTGGCCCTCGCCGAGATCGAGCTGTGCGGCGACCTGATTATCGCGGCGTCGGCCGCGGAGGACCGGCTCAGCCTGGAGAGCATCGACGAGGTCCTGAAGGTGGCCGAGGAGCGCGAGGCTTCCGGCGCCTAGCCGGCGGCGGTCACCGTCGGTTTTCGGTCAGGTGCGCAGCAGGCGGCCGATGGCCTTCGTGGCCTCCTCGACCTTCGCGTCGATCTCGGAGCCGCCCTTGAGGGCCGCGTCGGCGACGCAGTGCCGCAGGTGCTCCTCCAGCAGTTGCAGCGCGAAGGACTGCAGGGCCTTGGTGGAGGCGGACACCTGCGTGAGTATGTCGATGCAGTAGACGTCCTCGTCGACCATGCGTTGCAGGCCGCGGATCTGCCCTTCGATCCGGCGCAGCCGCTTGAGGTGCTCGTCCTTCTGTTTGTGGTAGCCGTGCGTCGCGTGCTCGTGACCCTCGGGACTCTCCTGCTCGGAGGGCGATTCCGGGCCGGCCTCGGTGGTCGTCATCGCGTCCTCCATGTCCCACGGCGGTTACATACCCCTACTGGGTATATGGTACCGAACTTTGACGGGTATAGGGCCTGGCGAAGGCCCCCGTGCCGACCACTCTGCCTGATGGGCGACACTGGGGGACGGCCCATTAGCCGTGGCCGGATGATGCACTTAGCATCAGCCTGACCGAAACCGATGCATCCTGAGGACCCCTTGTGCGCTTTCGTCTGACCCCCAGGGAGACGAGCTTCTACGACATGTTCGCCGCGTCCGCGGACAACATCGTCACGGGCTCGAAGCTCCTCATGGAACTGCTCGGGGCGGACACCGCCGGCCGGGCCGAGATCGCAGAGCGTATGCGGGCCGCGGAACACGCAGGTGACGACGCCACTCACGCGATCTTCCACCAGCTGAACTCCTCGTTCATCACGCCGTTCGACCGCGAGGACATCTACGCCCTCGCGTCGTCCCTCGACGACATCATGGACTTCATGGAGGAGGCCGTCGACCTGGTCGTCCTCTACAACGTGGAGGAACTGCCCAAGGGCGTCGAGCAGCAGATCGAGGTGCTGGCGCGCGCCGCCGAGCTCACCGCGGAAGCCATGCCGAACCTCCGGACCATGGACAACCTCACCGAGTACTGGATCGAGGTCAACCGGCTGGAGAACCAGGCCGACCAGATCCACCGCAAGCTGCTCGCCCACCTCTTCAACGGCAAGTACGACGCCATCGAGGTGCTGAAGCTCAAGCAGATCGTGGACGTGCTGGAGGAGGCGGCCGACGCGTTCGAGCACGTCGCCAACACCGTGGAGACCATCGCGGTCAAGGAGTCCTGAACCACGTGGACACCTTTGCTCTGATCGTGACCATCGGTGTCGCGCTCGGCTTCACGTACACCAACGGTTTCCACGACTCGGCCAACGCGATCGCGACCTCGGTCTCCACGCGCGCGCTGACACCGCGGGCCGCGCTCGCGATGGCCGCGGTGATGAACCTCGCGGGCGCGTTCCTCGGCAGCGGGATCGCCAAGACCGTCAGTGAGGGTCTGATCGAGACGCCGCACGGCAACCGGGGCATGTGGATCCTGTTCGCCGCGTTGGTCGGGGCGATCACCTGGAACCTCGTGACCTGGTACTTCGGGCTGCCCTCCTCCTCGTCGCACGCCCTGTTCGGCGGGCTCGTGGGGGCGGCGCTCGCGGGCGGGATCGGGGTGATCTGGTCCGGGGTGGTCGAGAAGATCGTCATCCCGATGTTCCTGTCCCCGGTCGTCGGGCTCATCGTCGGCTATCTGGTGATGGTCGCGATCATGTGGATGTTCCGGAAGGCCAATCCGCACAAGGCCAAGCGGGGGTTCCGGATCGCGCAGACGGTGTCCGCGGCCGGTATGGCGCTCGGGCACGGTCTCCAGGACGCGCAGAAGACGATGGGCATCGTGGTGATGGCGCTGGTCATCGCCGATGTCGAGGACGCGGGCGACCCGATCCCGGTGTGGGTGAAGATCGCCTGTGCGGTGATGCTGTCGCTCGGGACGTACGCGGGTGGCTGGCGGATCATGCGGACGCTGGGGCGGAAGATCATCGAGCTCGATCCGCCGCAGGGGTTCGCCGCGGAGACGACGGGGGCGGGGATCATGTTCACGACCGCGTTCATGTTCCACGCGCCGATCTCCACGACGCATGTCATCACCTCGGCGATCATGGGTGTGGGGGCCACGAAGCGGGTGAACGCCGTGCGGTGGGGTGTCGCGAAGAACATCATCCTGGGGTGGTTCATCACCATGCCGGCTGCGGCGATCGTCGCCGCGGGGGTGTTCTGGGTCGTGAACCTGGCGCTGCTTTAGGGGGCTGGGCGTAGGGGCGGTGGGGGAGTTGGTTCGCCCCCGCCGCCCCTTCCCGTTCCCGTCCCCAGGGGCTGCCGCCCCTTCGACCCCGCCCGCTCCGCTCCCCGGGGGCTCCGCCCCCTGGACCCCCCGCCGGCCCTGAACGGGCCTTGTCCTCAAACGCCGGACGGGCTGAAGAGACAAGGGCAGGCAGCGCCGGACGGGCTGAAAGGCAAGGGCAGGCAGCGCTGGTCGGGCTGAAAGGGCAAGGGCAGGCAGTGCCGGGCGGGATGAAAAGACAACGGCAGGCAGCGCTGGGCGGGATGAAAGAGGCAGGTGGCGCCGGGTCGGTTGAAAGAGCGGGTGAATGGCGGAGCCCGCCCCCTGGGAGTCAGGGGGCGGGCTCTTTTTCGGCCTCGCGGTGGCACCGCCATGCAGCACCGCGAGGGGCTGGGGGAGGGCTCAGCCGAAGCGGCCCGAGATGTAGTCCTCGGTGGCCTGGACGGAGGGGTTGGAGAAGATCCGCTCCGTGTCGTCTATCTCGATGAGCTTGCCGGGCTGGCCCACCGCGGCGAGGTTGAAGAACGCCGTGCGGTCGGAGACACGGGCGGCCTGCTGCATGTTGTGCGTCACGATGACGATCGTGAAGCGCTCCTTCAGCTCGCCGATGAGGTCCTCGATCGCGAGGGTGGAGATCGGGTCCAGGGCCGAGCAGGGCTCGTCCATGAGAAGGACCTTCGGCTCCACCGCGATCGCCCGCGCGATGCACAGACGCTGCTGCTGGCCGCCGGACAGGCCCGAGCCGGGCTTGTTGAGGCGGTCCTTGACCTCGTTCCAGAGGTTCGCGCCCTTGAGGGACTTCTCGACGACGTCCGTCAGTTCCGACTTCTTGTAGCTGCCGTTCAGGCGCAGGCCCGCCGCCACGTTGTCGAAGATGGACATCGTGGGGAACGGGTTCGGCCGCTGGAAGACCATGCCGACCTCGCGGCGCACCGACACCGGGTCGATGCCCTGGCCGTACAGGTCCTCGTTGTCCAGCATCACCTTGCCCTCGACGCGACCGCCGGGGGTGACCTCGTGCATCCGGTTCAGGGTGCGCAGGAAGGTCGACTTGCCGCAGCCGGAGGGCCCGATGAAGGCCGTCACGGAACGGGGCTCGACCGTCATCGAGATGTCTTCGATCGCCTTGTGGGCGCTGTAGTAGGCGGTCAGTCCGCTGACGTCGATTCGCTTGGCCATGTCTTCTCTACTTCACTTCCGGAGGGTTCGGTCGCCTATGGCCGCGTCAGCGACCGGTCTTCGGGGCTTTCCAGCGGGCGATGCCGCGGGCCACCAGGTTCAGGATCATCACGAAGGCGATGAGGGTGAGGGACGCCGCCCAGGCCCTGTCGTACGCCGCTCCGGAACCCGCGCTGTTCGCGTACTGCTGATAGATGTACAGCGGCAGCGACGCCTGCGCACCCTCGAAGGGGTTGTTGTTGATGAACGGGTTGCCGAAGACGAGCAGCAGGACCGGGGCCGTCTCGCCCGCGATACGCGCCACCGCCAGCATCACGCCGGTGGTGATGCCGCCGATGGAGGTCGGCAGGACCACCTTCAGGATCGTGCGCCACTTCGGGATGCCGAGCGCGAGGGAGGCCTCGCGCAGCTCGTTCGGGACGAGCTTGAGCATCTCCTCGGTGGAGCGGACCACGACCGGCATCATCAGGATGGCCAGGGCCAGCGAGCCGGCGAAGCCGAAGGGCTGCATGTCCCACATCAGCATGAGGCTGAGGATGAACAGGCCCGCGACGATCGACGGGATGCCGGTCATGACGTCCACGAAGAACGTGATGGACCGGGCGAGGCCGCCGCGGCCGTACTCGACCAGGTAGATCGCGGTGAGCACGCCGATCGGCGCGGCGATCACGGTGGCGAGGGCGACCTGTTCCAGGGAGCCGATGATGGCGTGGTAGATACCGCCGCCCGGCTCGGTGTCGGCGACGACACCCATGGAGTGGGTCAGGAAGTAGACGTCGAGGACCTTCACCCCGCGGGCCACGGTCACCCAGATCAGGGAGATCAGCGGGACCAGGGCGAGGATGAACGCCGTCCAGACGAGGGAGGTCGCGATGCGGTCCCTGGCCTGGCGGCGGCCCTCGACGCGGGCGGCGAGGACGAAGGTGCTCAGCAGGAAGAGGAGCCCGGCGATCAGGCCCCACTGCACCCGGCTGTCGAGACCGGCGCCCAGGCCGATGCCGATCGCGACGGCGATCGAGCCGACGGCGATGGCGTACGGGGACCACTTGGGCAGGCTCGCACCCTTGAGGGTGCTGACAGTGGCGGTGCTCATGCGTTGGCCCCCGAGTACTCCTTGCGGCGGGCGATGATCGCGCGAGCCGCGCCGTTGACCAGCAGGGTGATGACGAAGAGGACCAGGCCGGAGGCGATCAGCGCGTCGCGGCCGAACTCGGTGGCCTCGCCGAACTTGCTGGCGATGTTCTGGGCGAAGGTGCCGCCGCCCGGGTCGAGCAGGCTGGCCTGGATGTCGAAGGTCGGGGAGAGCACGGTGGCCACGGCCATCGTCTCGCCGAGCGCGCGGCCGAGGCCGAGCATCGAGGCGGAGATCACGCCGGAGCGGCCGAAGGGGATCACCGCCATGCGGATGACCTCCCAGCGGGTGGCGCCCAGCGCCAGCGCCGCTTCCTCGTGCATCTGCGGGACCTGGCGGAAGACCTCGCGGCTCACGTTGGTGATGATCGGCAGGATCATGATCGCGAGCAGGATGCCGACCGTGAGCATCGAGCGGGGCGCGCCGCCCTGCCAGGAGAAGATGCCGGTCCAGCCGAGGTAGTCGTCGAGCCAGCCGAAGAGGCCGTTCATGTTCGGGACGAGGACCAGGGCGCCCCACAGGCCGTACACGATGGACGGGACGGCGGCGAGCAGGTCGATCACGTAGGCGATGGGACCGCTCAGCTTGCGCGGGGCGTAGTGCGTCAGGAAGAGGGCGATCGCGACGGCGATCGGGACGGCGATGGCCATCGCGACGATCGAGGAGACGACCGTGCCGAAGGCGAGGACGGCGATGCCGAACTTCGGCTCGGCGAGGCCGGTGTTCCACTCGAAGGTGGTCAGGAAGTTGCCGTGGTCCTTGCTGATCGCGAGGACCGCGCGGTAGGTGAGGAAGGCCGCGATGGCGGCCATGATCACCAGCAGGAAGATGCCGGAACCGCGGGAGAGACCGAGGAAGACCCGGTCTCCGGGGCGGGTGGCGCCTCGGGCCGCGCGCTTCTGCTCGGTCAGCGTGGGCTGTGGGGTGGGGGGAGTGTCAGCTATCTGTGTGGTGTCCATCGGGTTCTCCGGTCTGCGGAGCCGTGCGGTCTGCGCGGCTCCTGGCGGCGGTGCACCGGACCGCACACTGGCTTAGCTCAGGCCCTCGATGGTGGTGCGGACCTTGGCGATGATGTCGTCGGGGATGGGGGCGTAGCCGTTGTCGGCGAGCACCGCCTGGCCGTCCTCGGAGGCGATGTAGCGCAGGAACGCCTTCGTCGCGGGCAGGGTGTCGGCCTTGTTGCCCTTGTCGCAGACGATCTCGTACGTGACCAGGGTGATCGGGTAGGCGCCGTCGGCCTTGGTCGCGTAGTCCAGCTTCAGCGAGAGGTCGCTGCCGGTGCCGACGACCTGGGCCGCGGCGATCGCCTTGGTGGCGTTCTCGACGGTGGCCTCGACCGGGGCGGAGGCGCCGGTGTCGATGGTGACCGGGGTGATGCCGTCCTTGGCGTACGACAGCTCCATGTAGGAGATGGCGCCGGAGGTCTGCTTGACCTGCTGGGCGACACCGGAGGAGCCGGCCGCGGACTGGCCGCCCTTGGCCTGCCAGGCCTTGCCGCCCTCGTACTTCCAGTTCGCCGGGGAGGCGGCGATCAGGTACTTGGTGAAGTTGTCGGTGGTGCCGGACTCGTCCGAGCGGTGGAACGCCTGGATCTTGAGGTCGGGCAGCTTGACGTCGGGGTTGAGGGCCGCGATCGCCTTGTCGTTCCAGTTGCTGATCTTGCTGTCGAAGATCTTGGCGAGCGTCTCGGCGTCCAGGACGAGCTTGTCCACGCCCGGGACGTTGAAGCCGACCGCGATCGGGCCGCCGACCATCGGCAGGTCGATGCCCTGACCGCTGGAGCAGACCTCCTTGGAGGCCGTGACCTCTTCGGGCTTCAGGGCCGAGTCGGAGCCCGCGAAGGCGACCTGGCCCTGGGTGAACGCGGTGACGCCGGCGCCGGAACCGCCACCCTTGTAGTTGATCTGCACGCCGGAGCAGGCGGCGGTGAACTGCTTCACCCACGCGTCGATGGCGTTCTTCTGCGCGGAGGAGCCGTCGGCGAGGAGCTGGCCCTTGGCGTCGTCACACTTGATGCTGTTCGCCGCGCCGGTGGCGGACGCGCTGGAGTCGCCTCCGGCGCTGGTGTCGTCCGAGCCGCACGCCGTGAGGGCCAGGGCGCCGGAGACGGCGAGAGCGCCGAGAGCGAGTGCCCGCCGGTTCTTGCGCTGAAGCTTCACTGAGGGAGTTCCTTCCGAGAGCCGCCGTCCTGAATCCGGCGGCGTGCGAAGACTGGGTGGCGCGGAAGCGTCCTTTCGGGGCGCGGTCCGCACCGCGTAAGGCCGAAATTAGGCAGATCAGGTGAAGGCGCCGACTGGCGTAAGTGAACGGGGGGTGAACCCCTGCCGACGGTGTGGTTAGGTCACGGAAGGCTTACGTCGAGGACACGAGCCGGTTCCGGTCCGGGGCCTCTCCCGCGGATCATGCCAAGGGCCGCGGGCCCTGGCACGCACATCCACGGCGTTGTCACCGCGCTATCCGGCGGCGGGGCTCAGGAGAGGCCCGCGGACGCGTCCTAGGCCAGGCGCAGCGCGCTGAGCAGGGAGTCCACCAGGGTGCGGTCCCTGTGCTGGGTCAGGCGGTCGCGGGCCGCCGCCGGGGAGAGCCACAGGATGCGGTCCACCTCGGTGTTGGGGGTGAAGCCGCCGTCCGTCGCCTCGGCCGCCCAGTAGCGCACCCGCTTGGGGCGGCCGTGCGCGTAGTAGTGGACGGCCGGCAGCTCGGAGCCCGGCTCCGCGCCGTAACCGGTCTCCTCCGCCACCTCGCGCAGCGCGCCGGCGAGGGCGTCCTCCGCGCGTTTGAGCTTGCCCTTGGGGTGCGACCAGTCGTCGTACTTGGGCCGGTGGACGAGACACACCTCCAGTGCGCCGTCCGTCGGGGAACGGCGCCACAGGACGCAGCCGGCTGCCTGGACGGTGGTGCTGTCGGGGGTACTCACCGGGGAGTCACCGCCTCCTGGTCTCGATCGCCGAGGGCTCGATCGCTCGATTACGACGTGCTGACCGGTTCCTTCTGCCACGCCTGCTGGAAGGCGAACCTCGCCGCCTCGACCTCGTGACGCTGATCGGCGTGCAGCACCCCGAGGGCGTACGCCGTGGCCGGGGCGATGCGCGGGGTGCGCGCCGCCTGGGCCGCCGCCGACGCCGCCTCCGAGGCGTCCCGGTGCCGGTCCAGCGCCTCGCTCGCCGCGAGCAGCAGGACGTCACCGCCGGCGCCGAGCAGGATCTCGGTGGCGTACCGGTGCAGCCGCAGCAGCAGCCGCACCTGGTGCCAGGGGGCGTCCTGGGCGTGCGGGGACGGGTCGGGGGAGAGGCCGTGGACGAGGGCCTCGGCGTTGTAGGGGTGGCCCGCGGTGAGCAGGGGGAGCGCGGCGACCGCGTCGGTCAGCCGCTCCTCGGCGGCCCGGGCCAGGGGGCGCAGGTCGGCGGTGGGCGCGGTGGCGACCAGCGGGACCTCGCTGGCCAGCACCGCGATGTGGTCGGCGACCGCGTGGAAGCGGGAGGAGCCGAGGGCTTGCAGGGCGGTGCTGTGGGCGCGGGTGCGGGCGAGGGTGAGCTGCCGGTCGAGCAGGGCGCCCGCCTTCGCCGCCCCGACCGTGAGGTTGCCGCGGTCGGGGGCGGGCGCGGGGGCGGGCGGGCCGCCGGTGTCGGACTGGGCCGGCACGATCGCCCCCGACAGCCGTTGCAGCGCGGTCAGCAGCCGCTCCAGCCGTGCCTCGCAGGCGTGTTCGAGTGCCAGCGTGCCGGACAGCCAGGCCAGTTCGGGGCGGATCCGCTCCGACCAGTCGGCCTCCAGCAGTGGACGGAACGTGTGCAGGCTGCCGCTGATCCGGCGGGCCGAGCGGCGCAGCGCCCGGGCCGCGTCGACGGGGTCCGCCGAACCGCCCGCCGCCGCGCCGCCGGTCTCGCGGTGCAGCCGCAGGGCGCGGAGGAACTCCGTCGCCTGGGCCCGCAGATAGCCCGCGAGCGCGTCCCCGGTGGCCGGCGCGGCCGATGGGTCCGTCGGGTCAAGGTGTTGCTGTGCCACGCCGGCGCCTCCGGGCGTCTATGAGCATCTCCTGGATGTTGCGCAGGGGCCCGCCGTCCGCGTCGGTCGCGTGCCGGGTCCAGTCGCCGTCCGGACCCAGGTGCCAGGACGAGGTGGAGTCGGACATGCCGGTCTCCAGCAGACGGTTGAGGGCTGCGCGGTGGGCGGGGTCCGTGACCCGGACCAGTGCTTCGATACGGCGGTCGAGGTTGCGGTGCATCATGTCGGCGCTGCCGATCCACACCTCGGGCTCGCCGCCGTTGCCGAAGGCGAAGACCCGGGAGTGCTCCAGGAAGCGGCCGAGGATGGAGCGGACCTTGATGTTCTCCGACAGGCCCTCGACGCCCGGCCGGATCGCGCAGATCCCGCGCACCCAGACGTCGACCGGCACGCCCGCCTGGGACGCGCGGTACAGCGAGTCGATGAGGGCCTCGTCCACCATCGAGTTGACCTTGATGCGGATGAACGCCGGCCGGCCCGCGCGGTGGTGCTGGACCTCCTTGTTGACCCGCGAGATCAGACCGTCGCGCAGGGACTTGGGGGCCACCAGCAGCCGCCGGTAGGTCTCGCGGCGCGAGTAGCCGGACAGCCGGTTGAAGAGGTCCGAGAGGTCCGCGCCGACCTGCGGGTCGGCCGTGAGCAGGCCCAGGTCCTCGTACAGCCGGGCCGTCTTCGGGTGGTAGTTGCCGGTGCCGACATGGCTGTAACGGCGGAGCGTCTCGCCCTCCTGGCGGACCACCAGGGACAGCTTGCAGTGCGTCTTGAGGCCGACGAGGCCGTAGACGACGTGGCAGCCGGCCTCCTCCAGCTTGCGCGCCCACTTGATGTTGGCGTGCTCGTCGAAGCGGGCCTTGATCTCGACCAGGACGAGGACCTGCTTGCCCGCCTCGGCGGCGTCGATGAGCGCGTCGACTATGGGGGAGTCGCCCGAGGTCCGGTACAGGGTCTGCTTGATGGCGAGGACGTCCGGGTCGTCGGCGGCCTGCTGGAGGAAGGCCTGCACGGACGTGGAGAAGCTGTCGTAGGGGTGGTGCAGCAGGACGTCCCGGGAGCGCAGGGCCGCGAAGATGTCCGGCGCGGAGGCCGACTCGACCTCGGCGAGGTCACGGTGGACACCGGCGATGAACTTCTTGTACTTGAGCTCGGGCCGGTCCAGGGAGGCGATCCGGAAGAGTCCGGTCAGGTCGAGGGGGCCGGGCAGCGGGTACACCTCCGCCTCGGAGATCTTCAGCTCGCGCACCAGCAGGTCGAGGACCTCGCGGTCGATGGACTCCTCGACCTCCAGGCGGACCGGCGGGCCGAAGCGGCGCCGCATGAGCTCCTTCTCCAGGGCCTTGAGGAGGTTCTCGGCGTCGTCCTCCTCGACCTCCAGGTCCTCGTTGCGGGTGAGGCGGAAGGCGTGGTGCTCCAGCACCTCCATGCCCGGGAACAGCTCCTCCAGGTGCGCGGCGATGACGTCCTCGATGGGCACGTACCGGCCGGGGGAGCTCTCCAGGAAGCGGGACAGCAGCGGCGGCACCTTGACCCGGGCGAAGTGCCGGTGGCCGGTGACCGGGTTGCGGACGACGACGGCCAGGTTCAGGGAGAGGCCCGAGATGTACGGGAAGGGGTGCGCCGGGTCGACCGCGAGGGGGGTCAGGACCGGGAAGATCTGGTGCCGGAAGAGCGTGAAGAGCCGGGCCTGTTCCTTCTCCGTCAGCTCGCTCCAGCGGACGAGGTGGATGCCCTCCTCCGCGAGGGTGGGGGCGACGTCCTCGTGGTAGCAGGCGGCGTGCCGGGCCATCAGCTCGCGGGAGCGGGCCCAGATCATCTCCAGCACCTCGCGCGGCTGGAGGCCGGAGGCGGAGCGGGTGGCGACGCCGGTGGCGATACGGCGCTTGAGGCCCGCCACCCGGACCATGAAGAACTCGTCGAGGTTGCTGGCGAAGATGGCCAGGAAGTTCGCCCGTTCGAGGAGCGGGGTGTTCGGGTCCTCGGCGAGTTCGAGGACCCGCTCGTTGAACGCGAGCCAGCTCCGTTCCCGGTCCAGGAAGCGGCCCTGGGGCAGCAGGGCCCCGTCCTCCTGGGACTCCTCGTACGCGTCGAGATCGGCGTCGATGTCCGGTTCCAGATCCGACACCGCGGCCGCCACGGTGTGCGGGCGGTGCGCGGCTATGGAGCCCACGGAGGGCTGCGCGTGCTGGACGACTTCTGCTGCCTGGGCGTTGGACTGGCTCATGGACCCATTCTTCCGCGTCACGGGCGTTGCAGGCGCGTCGGAAAGAGCGAGCGGGAGCACGGCGGCGACCCGGATCTCTCCGTTCCCCGCGGACCCCTCGGGTGGAGGCGAAGGCTCTGGCACGGCGGGCTTCATTCGCCGAGCGTCGCAAGTCCGTCTGAACCAATGGTTACGGCGACATGGCGTACGGGATATCTGGGGGCGGATCCCGGGCGTCCGCACGTCTGAGCCGTACGTCCCTCCCCCCGTGGGAGGGGCGTACGGCTCCGGGGCGCGCGGCGGGGGTCAGCGGGTGCGGCGGCGCAGCAGCCGGAAGGACACGGCCACCGCGAGGGCGGCGACGGCGAGGAGGATGCCGGTCTCCACGAGCTGGATGGGCCAGAAGTGGGACGGCGGGTGGTAGTCGGACCAGAAGCCGGTGACGCCGAGGTCGTCGAGGCAGCCGCGCTGCTCGGCGGCGGTGCCGCCGCACGTCCGGTAGTCGACGCCGCTCGCGCGCCGGCCGTCGACGAGGACGCCGGAGTCGACCTGCCACACCTTCTCGGAGGGGAAGAACATCGTCTCGGAGGTGCGGGTGAGGGAGGGCCACAGGCTGGTGCGGAACGTCGCGAGGACCACGTTGACCACCATCATCACGGCGACCGACACCCCGAGCGCGGGCAGCGCGCGGCGGATCAGGAGACCGACGAGGGCGCCCACGGCGAGCGCGCACAGTCCGTACGCCACGACGGTCGGGCCGTGGCCGACGAACACCTCGCTCCAGGTCCAGTCGTCGCCGTGCAGGTCCCGGTCGGCGGACCAGACCCAGCGGTAGACGGGCACGAACAGGGCGCCGCCGACGACGATCACGGCCGCGGGCACGGTGAGCTTGGCGGCCAGCCAGCGGGTGGGGGTCACCCCCTGGGTCCAGGCCAGGCGGGCGGTGCCGGACTCCAGCTCGCGGCCGATGAGCGAGCCGCCCGCCCACGCGGCCACGGCCCAGAAGCTGTAGCAGAAGAGGTTGGCGAGCCAGCTCAGCGTCTCGGAGTAGCCGGTGTCGTACAGCTGGCCGTCGAGGGTGGCCCGGGTCGCCGGGGCGGTGACCGCGGTCAGCCAGATCAGGGCGCCGACCGTGCCGAGGACGTACACGGTCCAGACGATCAGGGCGGTGCGGTGCAGGCGCAGGACGGTCCGGACGAGGCCGGTGCCGGCCCTGCGGTCCGCCGCCGGTGCGGCGGCCGGGGGCGCGATGACGGTCATACGGTGGTGGCCCTTCCGCGCAGGACCCGGAAGGCCACGGCGACGACGACGGCGGTGAGCGCCAGCAGGACGCCGGTCTCCAGCAGCTGGCGGGGCCAGTAGTCCGGGGACGGCAGGTAGGCGCGGGTGAAGCGGACGATGTCGTGCCGGGCCAGGCAGCCCTGGTCGAAGTAGCAGCCGGGGTCGCGGACCTCTGCGCCGGTGGAGGTGATCGCCGTG
Source organism: Streptomyces sp. NPDC090106 (assembly GCF_044747265.1). Taxonomy (NCBI): domain Bacteria; kingdom Bacillati; phylum Actinomycetota; class Actinomycetes; order Kitasatosporales; family Streptomycetaceae; genus Streptomyces; species Streptomyces sp. NPDC090106. The sequence goes on from NZ_JBIVDS010000014.1 coordinate 28,544, forward strand.
GAGCGGGAGACCAGGTCGGGCTGCTGGTAGGAGCCCTGGAAGGGCCAGTGGTTGCCGCGGAAGGCGTACACGAGGAAGTAGGCGCCGCCGCTGAGCACGAGCGCGGGCAGGGTGCGGCGCACCAGGAGGCCGATGAGCGCGCCGAGCGCGAGTCCGAGCAGCGGCGCCGCGACGGTGGCCGGGCCGATCGAGAAGTACACGGCGCGCGGGCCGATGCCGGCCAGCAGGAGTTCGCCGTGCGCGGACCACAGGTACCGGTACAGCAGGGTCAGCAGGGTGGTGCCGGTGACCAGGAGTGCGGCGGGCACGGCCAGTTGGAGGGCGAGCCAGCGCGCGGGCGAGGCGGACTGGGTCCAGGCGAGCCGGGCGGTGCCGGTCTCCAGCTCGCGGGCGATGAGCGGGCCGCCGGCGAACAGGGCGACGGCGAAGCCGCTCAGGGTGAGCAGGGTGTCCGGGTAGGTGAAGAGGTCGTTGTACGAGCCCAGTCCGTAGGTGCCGTTCACGCCGCCGGTCCACGCGGCCTCGGAGACGCCGGCGTAGCCGTAGCGGTCGAGCATCCGCTGGGTGGAGTCGGCGCCGGGGCCGATCAGCCACAGCAGCAGGCCCGCGGTGACGGTGAGATGGGCGAGCCAGATCCACAGGGCCGGGCGGTGCAGCCGTATCGCGGAGCGGACCCGGTGGGCCCGGACCGGGTGGGGGGCTTCCAGGGTGGCGGTCATGCGGTCACCGTCTCGGGGTGTGCGGTCGTGCCCGGTGTGATCAGGGCGGGGGCGCCGGGGGAGCGGAGGTGGGCGAGGAGGAGTTCCTCCAGGGAGGGCTGCTCGGTCGCCCAGGTGCCGGCGACGGGGCCCTCGCGGCGGATCAGCGCGGTCAGGCCGCGGCCCGTGGCGCGGGACTCGACGACGGTGTGCCCGGCGCCGGTGAGGTCGTCGGCGGTGCCCCGGCCGGTGACCAGGCTGTGCGCACCGAGCAGGTCGTCGATGCCGCCGCCGAGCCGGATGCGGCCGTCGCCGAGCAGGAGCAGGTGGTCGCAGGCGTCGGCGAGTTCGGCGACGATGTGCGAGGACATCAGCACGGTCGTGCCGCGTTCGGCGGCGTCCGCCATCAGTGTGCCCATCAGCTCGTGCCGGGCCAGCGGGTCGAGGTCGGCCATCGGCTCGTCCAGCAGCATCAGGTCGGGCCGCTTGCCGAGCGCGAGGGCGAGCGCCACGCGGGTGCGCTGGCCGCCGGAGAGGCTGCGGACGCGCGCCTTGGGGTCCAGGGAGCCCTGGTCGACGATCTGCCGCGCGTGGGCGCCGTCCCAGTGGCCCGGGTTGAGCTCGGCGCCCATCCGCAGGGTCTCGGCGACGGTCAGCTGCGGGTACAGCGGCTTGTTCTGCGCGAGGTAGGCGATCCGGTCCCGGGCCTCGCCGGGCGCCGTGCCGAGCACGGTCAGCGTGCCGGCGGTGGGCCGCAGCAGCCCCGCCGCGATCGCCAGCAGCGTGGACTTGCCGGCGCCGTTGGGGCCGACCAGCGCGCTGATCCGGCCGGCCGGGAGCCGGAAGGAGCAGTCGTCGAGCGCGGCGCCGCGCCGGCCGTAGCGCAGGCCGAGCCCTGCGGCGGCCAGTGCGGCGGTCGGGGTGGTGCTGGTGGAACTCACTGGTCCCCCTTGGAGAGGTGTTCGTCGGCGAGCGGGAAGCGCGCGTCGAGCACGGCGGTGAAGAGCGCCTCGACGTCCTCGCGTCCGAGCCCCGCGGACCGGGCGCCGGTGGCCCACGCGTCGAGTTCGGCGCGCAGCGGGCTCTCGGCGGGCGGGTGGGTGCCCAGGGTGCGGCGCACGAAGGTGCCGAGCCCCCGCCGGGCCTCCACCAGTCCCTCGCGCTCCAGCTCGCGGTAGGCCTTCAGGACGGTGTTCGGGTTGATGGCGGTGGCCTCCACGACCTCGCGGGCGGTGGGCAGCTTGTCGCCGGGTTCGAGCAGGCCCAGACGCAGGGCCTGCTTGGTCTGCTGGACGATCTGGACGTAGGTGGCGACGCCGGAGCGCCGGTCGATGCGGTACTCGACCACCCCTTCCACCACCCTTTCACTAATTGAGTAGTGAAAGGGTGGTGCAGGAGGGGCGGAAAAGTCAACCGTGGTTCCGTGAACCGGCCGGCCCTGCTCGTGCGATGAGGGGATGTGAGCGAGACGAGAAGCGACGGAGAGCTGCTGCGCCATGCGGCGGACGGGGACCGGCGCGCCTTCGAGGAGCTGTACCGGCGGTACGCGCCCTGGCTGACCGCCCGGCTGCGCGGACGCTGCGCCGACACCGGCGTCGTCGACGACGTCGTGCAGGAGACGTTCCTCGCGATCTGGCGGGGCAAGGCCCGCTACCGCGAGGACGGCGACGTGGCCGGCTGGCTGTGGCGCATCGGCTCCCGGCGGCTGATCGACGCCCTGCGCGGCGACGGCGCCCGCGGACGGCTGCGGCAGGCACTGGCCAGGCTGCGCCACCGCGACGAGGCCTCCGCGGAGGAACGCGTGCTCGCCGGCGTCGAGCACGGCGACCTAGCCGGCGCCCTGGTCCGGCTCTCACCCGAACTGCGCGCGGTGCTCCAGGCGACGGTCATCGACGGACTGACCACCCGCGAGGCGGCCGTCCTGCTCGGGATCCCGCCCGGGACGGTCAAGACACGGGCCCTGCGGGCCCGCAAGCAACTGAGGGAGGCGCTGGCATGACGTGGCATGTGGATGCCGAGGACCTACGGGCCTACGCCCAGGGCGAGTTGGCGCCACCACGCTTGTGGTCGGCCGACACCCACCTGCTGGCCTGCGCGGACTGCCGCGCCCGGCTCGCCGCCGTGAGCGACCCGGTCGCGCTCGACGCGGGCTGGGAACGCCTGGACGCCGAACTCGACGTACCGCGGCGCGGGCTCACCGAGGCGCTGCTCGTGCGGCTCGGCGTCGCCGACCATGTCGCGCGGCTCCTCACCGCGACACCGGTGCTGCGCGGTTCCTGGCTCACGGCCGTCGTCCTCGTGCTGGTCACGACGGTCGGCGTCGTGCACACCGCCGACTCGCCCACCTTCTTCCTCGCCCTCGCCCCGCTCCTCCCGCTCGCCGGGGTCGCCCTGTCGTACGGGCCCGCGCTGGACCCGACCTACGAGATGGCCGTCGTCAGCCCCGTCCACGGATTCAAGCTGCTCATGATCCGCACCGTCGCCGTCCTCACCACGGCCCTCGGCCTCAACGGCCTGGCCACGCTGGCCCTGCCGGCCTACGGGCTGCGCGCGCTGGCCTGGCTGCTGCCCGCGCTCGCCCTCACCACCACCGGCCTCGCCCTCGCGTCGCGCCTCGGCCCCGTCCTCGCCCCCTCCCTGGTGGCCGGGGCCTGGGTGGCGCTGCTGGCCACCGCCCGCGCGAGCGGCGACGGCGCGACCCTCGCCCCCTTCACCGCGGCCGGACAGGGCGCCGCCGCGGGAGTCGCCGTCCTCGCGGCGCTCCTGCTGTTCGCCGCCCGCGACCGCTTCGACCTCTCCCACAGGAGTGCCGTATGACCTCCGCACCCACCGACCCCGCCACCGTCACCGCCGAGGGGCTCGGCCTCTCCTACGGCGGCACCCGCGCCCTCGACGACGTGTCGCTGCGGCTCGCCCGGGGCGTGACCGGGCTGCTCGGGCCCAACGGGGCCGGGAAGACGACCCTGCTCAGGGTGCTGGCCACGGCCGTGCCCGCCGACCGGGGCACCTTCCAGGTCCTCGGCCACGACCCCGGCACCGCCCGGGGCAGACAGGGGGTCCGGCGCGCGCTCGGCTACCTCCCCCAGACGCCCGGCTTCCACCCGGACTTCACGGCCTTCGAGTTCGTCGACTACGTGGCGATCCTCAAGGAGCACACCGACCGCGCCGAACGCCACCGCGAGGTGCGGCGGGTGCTGGCCGGGGTCGACCTCGCGGACGTGCGCGGCCGGCGCATCAGGAAACTGTCGGGCGGCATGCGGCAACGGGTCGCGCTGGCCGCCGCGCTCGTGGGCGACCCCGGGTTCCTCGTCCTGGACGAACCGACCGTCGGCCTCGACCCCGAACAGCGCATGCGCTTCCGGGAGCTGATCGCGACCGCGGGCGAGGGCCGCACGGTCCTGCTGTCCACCCACCAGACCGAGGACGTGGCGATGCTCTGCCACCGGGTCGTGGTCATGGCGGGCGGCCGGATCCGCTTCGAGGGCACCCCGGCCGAACTGACCGCCGCAGCCGCCGGACGGGTCTGGAACAGCGACGGACGCGACCCCGGCGCCAAGGCCGGCTGGCGCACCGGAGCGGGCGTCTTCCGCAACGTGGGCGACCCGCCCGCCGGCGCCGAACTGACCGAACCGACCCTGGAGGACGGCTACTTGCTCACCCTGGACGGCGCGGGCGCGGAGGTGGCGGCATGAGCGCCGTCCTGCACGAGACCGCGCGCCCGGCCGCGCGGACCGAGACCCCGGACTCCTGGAGAGCGGTCCCGGTCCTGGCCGTGTTCGAGACCCGGCAGCTCTTCCGCAGCCTCCCGCTGCTCCTGGGCTTCGCCGTCTACCTCGCCTGGATCGTCTGGAAGGGCCGCGACTACGCCGACGGCAACCCCGCCCTCCAGGACGCCGACCGCGCCACCCAGAGCGTCCCCCTGCTCATCGGGCTCGCCGTGCTGCTCGCGGTCAACCAGGCGGTGCTGCGCTCCCGGCGCCGGGACACCGAACGGCACTTCGCGGTCCTCGTCATGACGCCGCTGCGCCGCACCCTCGCCCATCTGCTCTCGGTCGTCCCCGTCGCCCTGCTCACCGCGGTGTGCGTGGCCGCCCAGTACGGCTGGCAGGCACTCAAGCCCGGTGCGCTCGGCCACGGTTCACCCGGTGAGCTGCTCGTCGGACCGCTGACCGTGCTGCTCTTCGGGGCGGGCGGGGTGCTGGCCGCCCGGCTGCTGCCGTCGGTGTTCGCGGCGCCCCTGGTGATCGTCCTGTTCATGTTCCTGCTGCTCCTCGGCTCCAGCGTCGCCGGGGACGCGGGCTGGGTCCGCTGGCTCACCCCGGTCGTCACCGAGAACAGCAGCCAGGTCCTCCCCTCCGGCCTGATCGGCCGACCCGCCGCCTGGCACGCGCTCTACCTCGCCGCCCTGGCCCTGAGCGTGGCGCTGCTCGCGGTGCTGGCCGGCGGCGGCGCGCGGGCCTGGTCCGCGCGGGTGGGTCTCGCCGGGGCGGTGGCCCTGACGGCCGTCGCCGTGGTCGCCCAGGGCGCGGGCGTCTCACCACAGCTCACGGCGGCCCGGGAGCGGGCGACCTTCCACCCCGAGCAGGTGCAGACCTGCGTCGCACGGGACGGCTCGCGCTACTGCGCCTTCCCCGAGTGGCGGGGCCGGACCGCCGACTGGGCCGCGGTGGTGGCCGAGGTGCGCTCCCTCGCGGGCGGCACCGCACGGACACAGCCCCTCGTCGTACGGCAGCGGATCGATGCCACGTACGGACTCGAATCCGACGCGGGGCTCCTGCCGTCGAAGCAGGCCGGCGTGGTGAGCGTCGGTACGTCCTGGGGCGGCAACCGCGTCCCCGAGTTCTCCGCCGCCGTCGCGGGCGTCCTCGTCGCGGGCGGCGAGAAGGAGGCGGCCGAGCTGTGCGACGGCCGCATGGTCACCGTCATGTGGCTCGCCCTCGCCTGGCAGTCCGACCCTCTCGACGCCCTCAGGCGGGTCCGCCTCGATGACAGCGTCAAGGGCTCCGCGATCGTCCTCGCCCCGACCGAACCGCTGTCCATGACGGCCGGTCAGACCGAGGTCGTCCGTGAACTCCTCGAACGTCCCGCCGCCGAGGTCGCGCCGACGGTGAAGGCCCACTGGGCCGAGCTGGTGTCCCCGAAGGTGACGACGGCACGGGTCGCGGAACTGACCGGGGTCAAGGGCAAGTTCGGGGCCGACACGTGCGACTGACGCCGCTGCTCCTGCCCGTGCTGCGGTCGTCGCCCTGGCGGGTGATCGGTGCCGCCGGGGCGATCGGGCTCCTGATCGCCTCCGTGCCCCGGATGTCCGGCGACGCCGACGCGTTCCTCGCGCTCCAGCTGCTGCGGGTCGCCGCGCTCGCCTTCGCGCTCGGGCTGGCCTTCCTCCTGGACGACCCCGCCCGGCACACCACCGCGACGGTGCCCACACGGCGGCCCCTGCGGCAGGCGCTGCGGCTCGCGCTCGTCGTCCCGCTCGCCGCGGTGTGGTGGACGGGGGCGCTTCTGCTCGTGCCCGCGCCGGTGCGACCGCCCGTGGGGGACCTCACCCTGGAGGCCGCCGCCTGCCTCGCCTTCGCGCTCGCCGCGGCGGCGGTCGCGGTGCGCTTCGGCGGGGCGGCGGAGCCGGGGCAGGCGGTGGCCGGAGCGGTGCTCACCGCGGCCGTGCTCGCTCCGCTGCTGGTGCCCGAGCGGTGGGCGCTGCTCGTCGCTCCGCAGGACGCGCGGTGGGACGGGGCGCACGACCGGTGGGCGGCGGTGCTGGTCGCCGCGGCGGCGGTCTGGGCGGCCTGCGGCCCGGAGCGAACCGGCCGTTGACCGCGTCCCGCTCCTCGAACGCCGGAGGGGCTGGTCGTTCAGCCCGTCCGGCGTCCGAGGACAGAGAGAGGACAAAGGGGGGTCCGGGGGCGAGGACAAAGGGGGGTCCGGGGGCGCGGCCCTCAGGGTCGGGACGGGAAGGGGCGGCGGGGGCGAGGAAAAGGCTTCGTCACGTCTCCGTGCGGTACATCAGGTCCGTCTCGTACGTGGAGAAGCCGAGCCGCTCGTACACCGACACCGCCGCCTTGTTGTCGGCGTCGACGTACAGCATCGCCGCGGGCAGCCCCAGCCCTTCCAGGTGCCGCAGCCCGATCGTGGTGAGGGACTTGCCCAGCCCTCCGCCCTGCGACCCCGGCTTCACCCCGAGCACGTACACCTCGCCCAGCCCCTCGTCCGGGTGGACCTTGGTCCAGTGGAACCCGACGAGTTCGTCCCCGCGGAAGGCGAGGAAGAAGCCGGCCGGGTCGAACCAGGGCTCGGCGATCCGGTCGTCGAGGTCACGCTGGACCAGGGAGCCCTGCTCCGGATGGTGCGCGAACGCGGCGGAGTTGACGGCGAGCCAGTCGGCGTCGTCCCGCCCGGGGACGAAGGCCCGCACACTCACCCCGTCCGGCAGGACGGGGTCGGGCAGTGCGAGGCCGGTCAACGGCCGCCGCATCTGGCGCAGCTCACGGAAGAGGGTCAGCCCCAGCACCTGGGCGAGATGCCGGGCGGCGGCATGGCCGCCGTGGGCCCACACCCGCAGCCGCTTGCCGGAGGCGCCGAGCAGGGCGGAACCGAGGGCGCGGCCGTGCCCCCGGCCCCGGTGGGCGGGGTGCACGACCAGTTCGGCGGCCGGTGCCTCGACGGGATCGGTGTCCTCCAGCTGGGCGTAGCCGACGAGTTCGGCACCGGCGCTCAGCAGCAGATGGGAGACGCCCGCGCGCTCCCCGCCGCGCAGTTGCAGCCGTCCCTGCTCCGACACCGCCTGCTGCCCGTCGCCGCGGGCGGCCTCCGTGAGGAGCGCGAGGACGGCCTCGGTCTGGTCGGGGGAGAGCGCGGAGAGGGACTGGATCGAGCGAGTGCTGCCGGCGGTCCGGTCGGTGTCGTCGCTGGTCATGCGTACGAGGGTACGGGGGCGGGCGGGGAAAGTGACGGCACGGGTACCGGCGTCCCGGGCGGTGCCCCGTTCCGGCAAGCGGGAGTCAAAGGGAAACCAGGATGTAACCAAGAACCCCCTGTCGCGCTACGCGCGTTGACTTTAGGCTGCCGCGCGGGCGGGCTCCACGTGCTCACCACGGGGCCCGTCCGCTCGGAGGATCCGGGACCACCTCCCGGACGACCTTGCTCACCTGCTCGGACTGCCCATAGGGGGGCGCCAATGTCAGCCATGTCCCAGCCCGGCCGCCGGTACAGACGGAGTGTCCGGCTGCTCGCCGCTGCCGCCGGTCTCGCCACCGCCGGTGCCTTCGCCGCCGCCCTGCCCGCGGACGCGCACGAGTCCGAGCGGGGCGGTCACGGTCACGGGCCGAGCCGCTACCAGGACGTGCAGCTGCTGTCGTTCAACGACCTGCACGGCAACCTGGAGCCGCCGTCCGGCTCTTCGGGCCGCGTCACCGAGCTCCAGGCGGACGGCACGACGAAGACCATCGACGCGGGCGGTGTCGAGTACCTCGCCACGCATCTGCGCGAGGCCCGCGAGGGCAACGCCTACTCGATCACCGCGGCCGGCGGCGACATGGTCGGCGCCTCCCCGCTGATCTCGGGCCTCTTCCACGACGAGCCCACCATCGAGGCGCTCAACGACCTCGACCTGGACGTCACGTCCGTCGGCAACCACGAGTTCGACGAGGGCGCCAGGGAACTGGCCCGGCTCCAGAAGGGCGGCTGCCACCCGACGGACGGCTGCTACACGGACAAGAAGTTCAAGGGCGCCGACTTCCCGTACCTGGCGGCGAACGTCCTCGACGAGAAGACCGGCAAGCCGGTCCTCAAGCCGTACTTCGTCTGGAAGAAGAAGGACGTCAGGATCGGCTTCATCGGTGTGACGCTGGAGAACACCCCCGGTGTCGTCTCCGCCGAGGGCGTCAAGGGCCTCCAGTTCAAGGACGAGGTCGAGACGATCAACAAGTACGCCAAGGAACTCCAGCGCCAGGGCGTGAAGTCGATCGTGGCCCTCATCCACGAGGGCGGCTCGCCGGCCTCGTCCTCCTACAACTACGACTGCGACGCGCCGGGCGCGGGCGACGGCATCTCCGGCCCGATCGTCGACATCGCCAAGAACGTCACCCCGCAGGTCGACGCCCTGGTCACCGGTCACACCCACGCCGCCTACGCCTGCACGATCGACGACCCGGCGGGCAACCCGCGCACGGTCACCTCGGCGGCGTCCTTCGGCCGGCTGTACACGGACACCACGCTGACCTACGACCGCCGGACCGGCGACATCGCCCGCACCTCCGTCGCGTCGGCGAACCACGTGGTCACCCGCACCGTCGCCAAGGCGGCGGACATGACCGCGCTGATCAGCAAGTGGAACACCCTCGCGGCGCCGATCGGCAACCGCGCGATCGGCTACATCTCCGCCGACATCCCGAGCACGGGCACCGAGTCCCCGATGGGTGACCTCATCGCGGACGCCCAGCTCGCCTACGGCAAGGAGCTCGACCCGGAGACCGACCTGGCGCTGATGAACCCGGGCGGCGTGCGCGCGGGTCTGACGTACGCGCAGAAGGGCACCGAGGGCGACGGCGTCGTCACCTACGCCGAGGGCTTCACCGTCCAGCCGTTCTCCAACACCGTCAACCTCCAGGACTTCACCGGCGCCCAGCTGATCTCGGTGCTCCAGGAGCAGGTCAGCGGCTCCAACGCGGCGTCCCCGAAGATCCTCCAGCCGTCCTCGGGCCTGACGTACACGCTGGACCTGACGAAGACGGGCGCGGACCGGATCGTCGCCGACTCCGTCCGGCTGAACGGCGCGGCCATCGACCCGGCGGCCACCTACCGCGTCGCCACCAACAGCTTCCTCGCGGGCGGCGGCGACGGCTTCACCACCCTGGGCCTCGGCACCAACGACCTCGTCGGCACCGACGACCTCGCGGCGCTCGCCCAGTACCTGACGGCCAACTCCACGGCCACCACCCCGATCGCTCCTCCGGCGGCGAACCGGATCACGATCGTCAGCTAGTCCCACCCCGCTCGCCGGCCGAGGCGGTCACGTCACCCAGACGTGGCCGCCTCTTCGCGTATTAAAACCTGTGTGAAGCGCGGTTTGGTTCCTGACGGCGACTGAAAATTCATTTCAGGTTGAATTCATCGAGGTCTCAGTGGAATTGGTAATTTGCACTCCGGGGCTCCCGTAATGTTTTCCATGTCGAAAGCGAACGGCGCGGACGACGACAACTCGGAGGGAACACCATGAGCTTCCACAAGATCACCCCGGTCAAGAAGAAGAACACCAAGGCCGCCCCGGCTCCGCAGCAGGCCGCCAAGCGCCAGCCCGCGAAGCAGCAGGCCGCCAAGAAGCAGCAGCGCCGCCCGGTATCCCATAAGGGCTGAAATAAGCCGCAGCTAATCAATACCTGATAACCCGAAAGGAATTCCCCATGAGCTTCCACAAGGTCGCCCCCGTCAAGAAGAACAACAAGCCCGCCCCGGCGCAGAAGCAGGCCGCCCGGCAGCAGCCCGCGAAGAAGGCCGCCGCCACGTCGCAGCGCCGCCCGGTCGGCAACAAGAACTGCTGACGCCCGTCACGAGGCGGGGTCACCGTTGCGAACGGTGACCCCGCCTCGGGCATGTCCATGAACAAAAGAGCCCGGGAGAGGGAGGGACGATGAGAGAGGTCCGGGAGGCCTTCAGCCGCTTCTGGCCGCTGACCCGCGGCGACCGCAGATGGCTGGTGGCGATCGTCGGCTGTGTGGTCGTGGCCGCGCTGGCGGAGACCGCCTCGATCCTGCTGTTCGCGGAACTCACCGACAACGCCCTGGAGGCCGGGTCGCTCGCCGCGTTCTGGGGCCCCGCCGGCGCCTGGCTCGCCGTCGCCGCGCTCGGCGCGTCCGTCGGCTACCTCGGCAACTCCCTAGCCACCTGGACCGCCGAGAGATTCGTCCTGCGGCTGCGCGCCAAGGTGTTCCGGCACGTCCAGGACCTCCCCCCGCACTTCTTCCAGCAGCACCGCCAGGGCGACCTGGTCGAGCGGCTCACCGGTGACGTCGAGGCCATCGAGCAGATGGTCGTCTCCGGAGTCGTCGGCACCGCCTCCGCCGCGTTCTCGGCCGTCTTCTACTCCGCCGCCGCGCTGTGGCTGCGCTGGGACCTCGCGCTCGCCACCTTCGTCCTCGCCCCCCTCTTCCTCCTCGCCGCCCGCCGCTTCGCGGGCCGCATCAAGGAGGCGGCCACCGACGAGCGGGTCGCCGACGGCGCCATCACCTCCGTCGTCGAGGAGTCCCTCGGCAACGTCGTCCTCACCCAGGCCTACAACCGGCGCGGCGACGAGGAGAAGCGCCTGGACCGCGAGGCCCGCGCCTGGATGCGGGCCAGCGTCCGCGGCGCCCGGCTCAGCGAGATGTACGAGCAGTTCGTCGAGGTCGTCGAGACGTTCTGCGTCCTGGCCGTCATCGGGCTCGGCGTGTGGGAGATCTCCGCCGACCGGATGACCCTCGGGCAGCTCCTCGCCTTCGCCGCGTTCATCGGCTACCTCTACCCGCCGGTCCGCAACCTCGGCCAGCTCGGCCTCACCCTCACCGCCGCCACCGCGGGCGCCCACCGCCTCAACGAGATCCTCGACGCGGAACCCGCCGTCACCGACCCCGCCGACCCGGTGCGCGCCTGGCCGGTCCGCGGCTGGGTCAGCGTGCACGGCGCCGGATTCCGCTACCCGGGCGCCGCGCGGGACTCCCTCACCGACGTCAGCCTCACCGCCTCCCCCGGCGAGCTCGTCGTCGTCACCGGCCCGAGCGGCGCCGGCAAGTCCACCCTGGCCAAGCTGCTGCTGCGCTTCTACGACCCCTCGGCCGGCGTGCTCTGCCTCGACGGGGTGCCGCTGACCGACGTACCGCTGCACTTCCTGCGCGAGAACATCGCCCTGCTCCCGCAGGAGACGCTGATCCTGCACGGCACCGTCCGGGAGAACATCGTCTGCGGACGCCCCGGAGCCGGGGACGAGGAGATCGAGGCCGCCGCGGTAGCCGCCGCCGCCCACGACTTCGTCGCCGCACTCCCGCACGGCTACGACACCCTCATCGCCCCCGGCACCGCCGCCCTCTCCGGCGGCCAGCTCAAGCGGATCGCCATCGCCCGCGCGATGCTGCGCGCCGCGCCCGTCCTCATCCTCGACGAACCGACGGCCGGCCTGGACTCGATGGCCGCCCGCCGGGTCGTGCAGCCCCTGCGGCGGCTCATGTCCGGCCGTACGACGATCATGATCACGCACGATCTGAGCCTCGCCCCCGACGCCGACCGCATCCTCGTCGTCGACGGCGGACGCCTCGTCGAGTCGGGCACGCACCAGGAACTCCTGGCCCGCGAGGGCATCTACGCCCGGCTGGCCGGCCCCTACGACCAGGAGGCGCTCCCGGCCGCGAACCCCGCCGGGCTCCTGAGCGTGTAGCCGAGGCCCCGCACGGTCTGGATGAGCCGCGGTTCGCCGCGGCTCTCCAGCTTGCGGCGCAGGTACATGACGTACACGTCGAGGGTGTTGGAGGACGGTTCGAAGTCGAACCCCCACACCTCCTTGAGGATCTGCGGACGGCTGAGCACCTTGGCCGGGTTGCGCATCAGGTACTCCAGCAGCGAGAACTCGGTCCGGGTGAGGTCCAGCGGCCGGCCCGCCCGCGTCACGGTCCGGCTCCGCAGGTCGAGGGCCAGATCCTGGTACGCCAGCCGCTCCGCGGGCCCCGGCTGCGACGGCACCGCGGGGGCCCGCGGGCTGCGCCGCAGCAGCGCCCGCACCCGGGCGAGCAGCTCGTCGGTGTCGAAGGGCTTGGCGAGATAGTCGTCGGCGCCGTTGTCGAGGGCCACGATCCGGTCGCCGACCGCCGCCCGGCCGGTGATCATCAGGATCGGTACGGTGCAGCCGGACGCCCGGATCCGCCGGGTCGCGGCGAGCCCGTCCAGCTCCGGCATCGTCACGTCCATCAGCACCAGGTCGGGCGGGTCGTCCTGGCTCTCGACCAGCCTGAGCACGCTGCGTCCGTCGCCGGCGAGCACGGTCTCGTACCCCTCGAACCGCAGCAGCAGCCCCAGTGCGTCTCTCACGGCCTCGTCGTCGTCGGCCAGCAGAATCTTCCGCGCCATCTGAACACGGTGTGACCAACGGCTGTGCCGGAGCTGGCAGGGCGCTGGGTCTGGGCTTAAGGCTGAGAGACGATCACCCACCGCCCCGCCGCCGCCGGGTCAGGAAGCCGTCGGCGTCCAGTCGCCCAGCCAGTCCGCGATCTCCTGGTCGGCGGCCTGTGCGTCGGTCAGCTGGGGCCGGTCGGCGCTCGCGGCACCCGATCCGGCACCGGTGTTCCTGTACTCGGCGAACCGGTCGTCCTTCCAGGAGAAGCCGCTCATGTCGGTCCACGGGGCCGACTTGACCGCCGCGCTCAGGCTGGTGTTGCGGACGGTGGTCTGCGGGTCGAGGGTCGTGTCGCCACCGGCGTGCCAGGGGCGGCCCAGCCAGAAGCTCGCGGCCGAGACGTCACCGCCGACCGTGGAGTTGGCGATCAGGAAGCCCTTGCGGTCGGCGGCCGTGCTGGGGGCGGTGACGTAACCGGCGGAGGTGCCGTCGTAGCGCTTCTTCAGCGTGATGACGGACTTGTCGATCACCGCGGTGGCGCGCCCGAAGATGAAGTCGACGTTGCCGATGACGTAGGAGTTGGTCATGTAGACCCGGCCCAGCTTCTCCTTCGCCGCGGTGTCCACCAGCAGTGTGTCCTGGTCGCCGCTGACGATGACCCCGTCCAGGAACACCTTGTCGGCGCTGGTGCGCAGGGCGACGGCCTGCTGGGCGATGTCGGTGTGCGCGGCCTCGTCGAAGTCGTTGGAGACGGTCAGGTTGCGCGCCTGGAAGTCGTCGCCCTCGACGGCCACGGTGGCGCTGCCGCCGGTCCCGTACGTCCCCGACCCGTCCGGCTTCTGCGTCCCCGACGCGTTGTCGTAGACGATGACGGTGTCCTTACGGCTGCTGCCGGACCCCTGGATGGTGACGTGCGGCTTGTTCGACGGAACCTTCACCAGCTCCCGGTACGTCCCCGGCTTCACCGAGATGACGACCCGCGAGGAGTTGTTCGCCGGTACGGCGTTCACGGCTGCCTGGACGGTCGTGTACTGCCCGGTGCCGTCCTGGGCGACGGTGAGGGTGGTGGCGGCGGACGCCACGGGCGCGCGCACCAGCAGGACACCGGCCGCGGTGGCGGCGAGGGGCACGGTGACCAGGAGGGCGCGTCGGCGCCGGAGCAGGTGGGGGCGGCTGATCGTCTCGGTCATGGCGGCGGCTCTTCCGTTCCGTGGTGGGGGTACGGGACGCAAGAGGGTCGCCGCGCGACACGGAAAGGTTGCCGGTCCGACTCCCGGGGCCGGTCCGACTCCCGGGGCCGGGCCGGCGGACACGGCCTAGGCCTCCGCGGTCTCCGGCGGAGCCGTGGGCGCGCCCGGCAGCCGGACCGTCGCGATCGTGCCGCCGCCGTCCGCGTGGCCGAGGGCGACCTGGCCGCCGGCCTCCTCGACCGTGCGGGCCACGATGGACAGGCCGAGACCCGAACCCGGCAGGGCGCGGGCGCTGGGGGAGCGCCAGAAGCGGTCGAAGACGTGCGGGAGTTCCTCGGCGGGGATGCCGGGGCCGTGGTCGCGCACGGTCAGCACGCCGTCCATGAGCCGGACGTCGATCGTGCCGCCCTCGGGGCTGAACTTCACCGCGTTGTCGAGGATGTTGACCACCGCACGCTCCAGGGCGGCCGGTTCGGCCCGGGTGAACCACGGCTCGACCTGCGCGTCGATCGTCAGCTCCGGCCCCCGCAGCCGGGCCCGGCGCAGCGCCGACTCGACGGTGTCCTGGAGCGACACGACCTGCACGCGCTCGCCGCGCTGGCCCTCCGACCGCGACAGCTCCTGCAGGTCACCGATCAGCGCCGCCAGTTCGGTCATCTGCGCCTTCACCGACGCGAGCAGCGCCTTGCGGTCGGCCTCCGGGATCGGCCGGCCCGTCTCCTCGCTGCGGGTGAGCAGCTCGATGTTGGTGCGCAGGGAGGTGAGCGGTGTACGGAGCTCGTGCCCGGCGTCCGCGATCAGCTGCTGCTGGAGCTCACGGGAGTTGGCCAGGGACGACGTCATCGAGTTGAAGGAACGCGACAGCCGCGCCACCTCGTCCTCGGCGTCCTCCTCGACGGGGATGCGCACGCTCAGGTCCTCGGTGCGGGCCACGTGCTCGACGGCCTCGGTGAGCTTGTCGACGGGGCGCAGTCCCGCACGGGCGACCGCGAGGCCCGCGGCTCCCGCGCCGAGCACGCCGATCCCGGAGACGAGGAGCAGGATGAGGGCGAGTTCGTTGAGGGTGGACTGGGTGTTCTTCAGCGGCATCGCGATGAGCAGGGCCGCGTCCGGGGTGCTGGACCCCTGGGCGAACAGCGGGACGGTCGCCACCCGCACGGAGGTCCCGTCGGTCGCGGTGCCGTTGCGGAAGTAGATGTGGTTGGCGACGCCCTCGGCGGCCACGTTCTTGTCGGCCCCGGTGACGTTGATCTTGCCCGTGGACTGGCTGTGCACACAGATCTGGCCGTCGGACTGGAGCACCTCGGCGTACGAGTCGTTGCGCAGGAAGCCGTTGTCGTCGTCCTGCGGGTCCTCGCTGCAGTTGTTGATCGCCTGCTGGATGGCCATCTCCTGGCCCGGACGCTGCACGACCTGCTGGAGGTTTTCGTCGACCTGGTCGTACAACTTGCCCTGCACGATGAACCAGCACGTCACCGACACCGCCGCCACCGCGAACGCGACGGCCGCCGCGACCAGCAGGGAGAGCCGGGCCCGAATGGGGAGGGTCTGGAAGCGGCGCAGGACCTTTCTCACTCCGCGCCGCCCTGGCGCAGGACGTACCCCACGCCCCGGACCGTGTGCACGAGACGCGGCTCGCCGCCGGCCTCGGTCTTGCGGCGGAGGTACATGACGTAGACGTCGAGGGAGTTGGAGGAGGGCTCGAAGTCGAAGCCCCAGACCGCCTTGAGGATCTGCTCACGGGTGAGGACCTGACGCGGGTGGGCCATGAACATCTCCAGGAGCGTGAACTCCGTGCGGGTCAGTTCGACGGGCCGCCCGGCCCGGGTGACCTCCCGGGTGGCGAGGTCCATGCGCAGGTCGGCGAAGGTCAGGGCCTCGTCCTCCTGGACGGCCCCGGCGCTCGCGGCGGCGGCGTAGGAGCTGCGCCGCAGCAGGGCACGGACCCGGGCGAACAGCTCGTCCAGCTCGAAGGGCTTGACCAGGTAGTCGTCGGCGCCCGCGTCGAGCCCGGTGACCCGGTCGCCCACGGTGTCCCGTGCCGTCAGCATGAGGATCGGCGTGGTGGTGCCCGCGCCGCGCATCCGGCGGGCGGCGGTCAGGCCGTCCATGCGGGGCATCTGGATGTCGAGGACGACGAGGTCGGGCTGGTACGCCGTGGCCTTCTCCAGGGCGTCCGCGCCGTCGACCGCCACCTCCGTGTCGTACCCCTCGAACGCGAGGCTGCGCTGGAGGGCTTCACGCACCGCGGGCTCGTCGTCGACGATCAGGATGCGCTGGGGGTCACGGTCACCATCGGCGGGGCTCATCGCTCGCTGTTCCTCGGGGTGCGGTGGGTCGTGGGCGCCTTCAGCGTCGCACGTTTCCGGGTTGTCGGGTCAAACCAGGGGCAGAACCGGCGGATCAGGCACGCACCGGGCGCCGGCGGGCCGTCGAGCGGCGGGAGGCCGCCCGGGTGGAGACCTCGGGGGCGCGGACCGGGGCGGCGGGAGCGTTCAGCTCGTACGCCACGGCGAGGGCCAGGCCGAGGTCGGCCGGGCCGGTGGAGGCCACCTGGTGGGAAACCTGCTGGATCATGACGTGCTCCTTACGGGACGGGCCGGGCGCCGGTCAGTTGCTGGTGCCGCCGGCCCGCAGGGTCGACAGGTCGGACTTGACGGTGTTGATCGGGATCGCGAAGCCGAGGCCCACGCTGCCCGCGTCGGACGAGGAGGAGCTCGAACTGGCGGAGTACATCGCGGAGTTGATGCCGATGATGTTGCCGTTCATGTCGATCAGGGCGCCGCCGGAGTTGCCGGGGTTCAGGGAGGCGTCGGTCTGGAGGGCCTTGTAGGTCGTCGTGGAGGAGCCGGTGTCGCCGTTGAACTCCTGGCCGCCGAACTGGAAGGGCCACTGGCCGTTGCCGCCGCCCTGGCTGTCCTGGCCCTGGCTCTGGCTCTGGCTCTCGTCGGTCGAGACGGTGACGTCACGGTCGAGCGCGGAGACGATGCCGCTGGTGACGGTGCCGGTGAGGCCCTCGGGGGAGCCGATCGCGACGACCTCGTCGCCGACCTGGACGCCGTCGGAGTCGCCGAGGGTCGCGGCGGTGAGGCCGGAGGCGTTCTCCAGCTTGATCAGGGCGAGGTCCTTGGAGGCGTCGGTGCCGACGACCTGGGCGGTGTACTCCTTGCCGTCGCTCAGGGAGACCTTGATCGAAGTGGCGCCGGAGATGACGTGGTTGTTGGTGATGATCTCGCCGTCGCTGGTGATGATCACGCCGGAGCCGGTCGAGGACCCGTTGCTGAGGGTCGCGTTGATCTCGACGATGCTCGGGCTGACCGCCTTGGCGACCCCGGAGACCGTGCCCTTGTCGGCGGAGGCCACCACGTTGGTGCTGGTGCTGCTGGAGGTGACGGTGTCGCTGCCGGTCAGCTCCTGGATGCCGTACGCGGTGCCGCCGCCGATGGCCGCGGCGACGATCGCGACGGCCGCCAGCAGGGCGACGGGACCGCGGGTGCGCTTCTTGGGAGCGGGCGCGGGCTCCGCCGGGAGGGCGGTGAGAAGAGCGGTGCCGCCGCCGTGGCCGCCGTCACCGTCGTACGCGGCGTGCGTCACCGGCTGCGCGGGCGGCTGCGCCGGCGGGGCGGGCCACTGCGGGTCCACGGGGGAGGAGGCGTGCTGCTGGGCGCCCTGGTAGGGGTTGGCGTACTGCTCGTACTCGCCGTCGCGGCGGAAGCTCTCGGTCATGGAAAAGAGCTTGTCCCTCGACCATGAGAGCTCCCTGAGTGCCCGCTGAGAACGCCGCCAGAACCTTGTTTGCCCGATATAAAGCCGGATCAGGGCGAGCGCGGACCGCTCTCAGACAAGCCTCATGGAGCGTCGCGGACGGCGGGCCGGCGACGCGGCAGCGCCTCCGCGGTGCTCACTCGCAGCCGCAGGACCGCCGCACCACCAGCCGCGACGGAAACACCTTCAGCCGTTCCCGCCGCGTCCCCGCGACCCGCAGCCCGTCGTCCAGGACGAGATCCACCGCGGCCCGGGCCATGGCGGGCCGGTCGGAGGCGATCGTGGTCATCGGCGGGTCCGTGAGCGCCGCTTCCTTGATGTCGTCGAAGCCGATCACGGCCAGCTCCCCGGGCACGTCGATGCGCAGTTCGCGCGCCGCGCGCAGCAGACCGACCGCCTGGTCGTCGGTGGAGCAGAAGAACGCGGTCGGCCGGTCGGGACCGGAGAGGACGTCCAGGGCCACCTTGTAGGCGTCGTAGCGGTTGTACGGTGCCTCGAAGAGGCGGCCCGCGGTCGGGATGCCGGCCTCGTCCATGGCCCGCCGCCAGCCCTCGACGTGGTCGGAGACGGGGTCGCCGACGGACGGGGTCTCGGCGGTGCCGCCCATGCACGCGACGAACGCGTGCCCGTGCTCCAGCAGGTGCTTGACGGCGGCCTCGGCGCCGCCGAGGTCGTCCGTGACGACGGCGACGTCGTCGATGGCCTCGGGGCGTTCGTGCAGCAGCACGACCCGGGCGTCCCAGGCCTCTATCTCGGCGGCGGCGAGATCGTTCAGGGCGTGGCTCACGAGGATCAGTCCGGAGACCCGCATGCCGAGGAAGGCGCGCAGATAGTGGACCTCGCGCTCGGCGACGTAGTCCGTGTTGCCGACGAGCACCATCTTCCCGCGCTCGGAGGCGGCCTGTTCGACCGCGTGCGCCATCTCGCCGAAGAACGGCTGACGGGCGTCGGGGATGATCAGACCTATGAGATCGGTCCGCCGCGAGGCCATCGCCTGCGCGACCCGGTCGGGCCGGTACCCCAGTTCCTTGATCGCGGCGAGAACGCGCTCGCGCGTGGCCGGGGCGACCGGCCGGGGTCCGTTGTTGATGACATAACTGACGACGGCGGTGGATGTTCCCGCCAGCCGCGCCACATCATCTCTAGTCACCTTGGCCACGCGCGGAGTCTACGCGGATGGACCCGCTCTGGGCAGGGCGTGAGGGAGCCTCCCTGCGCCCTGCCCGAGCGTGTGCTAGGCGTCCGCGTCGACCCGTGCGCCGTCGAGCGCGGCCGACTCGTCCGCATCCTCCGTGTTTGCTCGGGCGCTCCTGGCCTTCGCGTCGTCCGTGGCCCGCTCGCCCTTCTCGGGCGTAACGAATCGATAACCGACGTTCCGGACGGTTCCGATGAGCGACTCGTGCTCGGGGCCGAGCTTGGCCCGCAGCCGTCGTACGTGCACGTCGACCGTGCGGGTGCCGCCGAAGTAGTCGTATCCCCAGACCTCCTGGAGCAGCTGGGCGCGGGTGAAGACGCGGCCCGGGTGCTGGGCGAGGTATTTGAGGAGTTCGAACTCCTTGAAGGTCAGGTCCAGGACCCGGCCCTTGAGCTTGGCGCTGTACGTGGCCTCGTCGACGGACAGGTCGCCGTTGCGGATCTCCATGGGGGAGTCGTCGTTGACGATCTGCTGCCGGCCCATGGCGAGCCGGAGGCGGGCCTCGACCTCGGCGGGGCCGGCGGTGTCGAGAAGTACGTCGTCGATGCCCCAGTCGGCGGTGACGGCGGCGAGGCCGCCCTCGGTGACGACGAGGATGAGCGGACAGCCCGGTCCCGTCGAGCGCAGCAGCTGACACAGGCTGCGCACCTGGGGCAGATCGCGGCGGCCGTCGATGAGGATGACATCGGCGCCCGGGGTGTCGACCAGTGCCGGGCCCTCGGCGGGGGCCACACGCACGTTGTGCAGGAGCAGGCCGAGCGCGGGCAGCACCTCCGTCGACGGCTGGAGGGCATTGGTCAGGAGCAGCAGAGAACTCATTTGTCTGGTTCCTCCTCGGTCCCTGCGAGGACGTGTGCGGTGCGGCACTGCGCTGTGCTCTCCGAGGCCCTGTATACCCGCGGTCACCTGAGGTTTCCCGTTTCGTATACAACGCTTCCGAAAGCACAAAAGGACCCGGGGGCTACATCGCCCGAGTCCTCTGCCCAGCAGAATAGCCCACATGAGCAACGGTCCGGCAGGTCATGTGGTGCGATCCACGGACAGTCCGTATGGCGAGACGATCAAAAGCCCCCCTTTGCGGACGCTTCTGACCACGGAGGACGGGATCACGATCGATTCCGTATACGAACCGCCGGCGGTCGTATACGACGGCTCCCGGACACCCGCCCGTGACCTGGTGTTCGTGATCGCCCATGGATTCACCGGCGATCTGGACCGACCGCATGTTCGACGGGTGGCGGAGGCGTTCGCGCAGTACGGGGCCGTGGTCACTTTCTCCTTCCGCGGGCACGGCGCCTCCGGCGGGCGCTCGACGGTCGGCGACCGCGAGGTGCTGGATCTGGCCGCCGCCGTGGCGTGGGCCCGCTCGCTCGGGCACGCGCGCGTGGTGACCGTCGGCTTCTCCATGGGCGGCTCCGTGGTGCTGCGGCACGCGGCGCTCCATCCGCCGGAGCACGAGGGGCGCACGGAAGCGCACACGGCGGCGCGTACGGACGGGGAATCGCACACGGATGCGCACACGGACGCGGTCGTCTCGGTGAGCGCGCCCGCCCGCTGGTACTACCGGGGCACCGCCCCCATGCGGAGGCTCCACTGGCTGGTGACCCGCCCCGCGGGCCGGCTCGTCGGCCGCTACGGTTTCCGCACCCGTATCGACCGCCAGGAGTGGGACCCGGTCCCGCTCTCACCGGTCGAGGCCGTCCCGGGGATCGCCCCCGTCCCGCTGCTCATCGTCCACGGCGACCGCGACGGCTACTTCCCCTTGGACCACCCCCGCATGCTGGCCGCTGCGGCCGGCGGCCACGCCGACCTGTGGCTGGAGCCCATGGGCCACGCCGAGCACGCGGTCTCCGCGGAACTGCTGGCCCGCATCGGGGACTGGGCTGTCACAGCGGGCGGCTAGCCTGGGGCGGCAACTGATACGGACCGACAGAGGAAGCAGCGGATGCCAAAGGTCACGGTGCGCTACTGGGCCGCCGCGAAGGCCGCGGCCGGGATCGCCGAGGAGGCGTTCGACGCCGAGACGCTCGCCGACGCGCTCGACGCGGTGCGCGGGCGACACCCCGGCGAACTCCCGCGCGTGCTGCTGCGATGCTCCTTCCTCGTCGACGGTGATCCCGTGGGCACCCGCGGGCATGAGACGGTACGGCTGGCCGACGGCGGCACGGTCGAGGTGCTCCCGCCGTTCGCAGGAGGGTGACGATGAGCAACCAGCCGTACGAGGGTCAGCAGTACCAGCAGGGGTACGACCCGTACTGGCAGCAGGCGTACGAGGATCCGCACGCCGACGGGCAGCACACCCAGCAGTGGCAGGGCCAGACCTGGGAGACCCAGGTGCACCAGGCGCCCGTGCCCCCGGTGTCCCCCGCCGAGACGGCGTATCTCCCGCCGCAGACCTATGAGCCGGCGCCACCGGCCCCGGCGTACCGGGCGGAGCAGCCCCAGCCGCAGCCCCAGCCGTACGCGCAGGCGCCGCAGCCCGCCGCCCCCGACGGCGGTGACTACGGTCCCGCCACGCTCGGCGGCAACACCCGGGTCACCGACGCCCAGCGCGCCCGCGCCGAGGGCCGCTCCCCGGTCATCGAACCCGGCATGCAGCCCGCCGCGCTCACCGCGCTGCTCGGCCTGCTCCTGTCGGGCGCGGCGGCCGTCGGGTCGTACGCCCTGCTCGTGCCGCTGGTGGCGCTCCAGGCGGTGACCGCGGCGGGCTGGTTCCGGCTGAACGGCATGTGGCCCGCCCGCCAGGGCATCGCGCTGGCGTTCCTCGGGGCGCTCGTCGCGGACGCCGCGCTGCTCGTCGCCGACCGGGCGCCCTCGGCGATCCTCGGCACGCTCGGCGTGTGGGTGCTGCTCTGCCTGGTCCTCCAGCTGCGTTCGCACGCCGACCCGGACGAGCGGATGTACGGCCTGATGGCCACCGTCACCTCCTCGGCGCTGGCGATCGTCGCCGCCGGGTACCTCGCGGCCGACGCGGACGCGGTGACGGTCGGCGCGGCCGGGGTCGCGGTCGCCGTGCTGGCGCGCGCGCTGCCGCTGCCGACGCCGGCCTCCGTCGTCGTCTCCCTGCTCGCCGCCGCGGGCGCGGGCATCGCGGTGGGCGGTATGACCGGGATCGGCTCCGAGGGCGCGCTGCTGGGCGCGGGCGCGGGTGTGTGCGCGCTGATCGGCCACCGGGTCGCGAGCTACGACTACCCGTCCCGGTTCGTGCACTTCACGGCGGGCGTGGCCCTGCCGCTGGCCGCCGCGGCCCCCGCGGTCTACGTGCTGGGCCGGGCGCTGGGCTGAGCGGGCCGGCGGGCCCGACTCCCGGGTCCCTCCTGTCACAGGTGATCTACAAAGCGCCGGGGGCCCTGGTCCCCGGCGCTACGGTGAAACCACGTAGACCGCCTAGGTGGGGGAAGACCGAAGAATGCGCGCACTGCGAATACTTCTGATCGTCGTCGTCGTTCTGGGCGGCCTCTTCGTGATCGCGGACCGGGTCGCGGTGTACTTCGCCGAGGGCGAGGTCGCGGACAAGCTGCAGAGCAGAGAGGGTCTCGCCTCCGCGCCCGACGTCTCCATCAAGGGCTTCCCCTTCCTCACCCAGGTCGCCGCCGGGACGCTGGACGAGACCGAGATAGACATCAAGGACTACGAGGCCGACACCGGGACCGAGGGCGGGAAGATCCGGATCGACGGGATCGACGCCGTGTTCCGGTCGGTCACCTTCTCCGGCGACTACAGCTCCGCGACCGCCGCCACCGCCTCCGGCACCGCGACGATCTCCTACGCCGAGCTGCTGGACGCCATCAAGGACGACCCGGTCGACCTGCCCCTCGGCATCGACGGCAAGGTCACCAGCCTCGCCTACGGCGGCAACGGCAAGTACAAGGCCACCGTCGAGGCCGCCGGTCTCTCGGTCCCCGTGGTCGGCTCCGTCACCGTCACGGACGACACGGTGAAGCTGCACGTCGACGCGGTGGACAAGCTGGGCGGCCAGGCGCTCGACATCTCCCGGGTCAAGATCGGCGCCCTGCCCGGCGGGGTGAAGCTCGACAAGGTCGTGGCGGCGGAGAACGGCGTGGAGATCACCGTGAAGGGTTCGAACGTCCCGCTGGCGGGGTAGGACGGCCTCCGATGGACATCGGGCGTCCGAAGGGCGAGACGGGGACGTCCGCCCAGTAGCCGTGACACGGGCCCCCGAGGCCCGGAACCCGTGCGGGCACGGGGTGAGGGAAGATCCCATCCCATATTCCGGACGATCGCGTCTCAGGATGCGACACACCGGTGACATGCCCCGGTATCCGTCCTTAAGCTCGACGCCATGCAGTGCTACTCGAGTGTCCTCCGGCCACGGGGACAGGCGGATCTCACGAAGCGGCGGGCAGTGGACCTGTGCCGCGTTGCCGCCATGCTCTGTCGCACTTTCTGAGCGACGGCCCTCTGCCGTCGCGTTTCCCGACGCCTGCCTCGCGCAGCAGCCAGGGATCACCCCTGCGCGCCCCCGGCCAAGCCGCCGGAAGGCACCCCGCACACCCCGCCGCAACTGCCCCGGAGGAGAAAGAGCATGAGCCGCAGCGACGTCCTCGTAGACGCCGACTGGGTCGAGGCCAACCTCGACAACGCGAACATCGCGATCGTGGAGGTGGACGAAGACACGTCCGCCTACGAGAAGAACCACATCCGCAACGCCATCCGGATCGACTGGACCAAGGACCTCCAGGACCCGGTACGCCGTGACTTCGTCGACCAGGAGGGCTTCGAGAAGCTTCTGTCCGCGAAGGGCATCGCCAACGACACCCTGGTGATCCTCTACGGCGGCAACAACAACTGGTTCGCCTCCTACGCCTACTGGTACTTCAAGCTGTACGGCCACGACAGCGTCAAGCTGCTCGACGGCGGTCGCAAGAAGTGGGAGCTGGACGCCCGCGAGCTGGTCGAGGAGGTCCCGGAGCGGGCCGCCACCGACTACAAGGCCAAGCCGCAGAACACCGCGATCCGCGCCTTCCGCGACGACGTCGTGGCGGCCATCGGCTCGCAGAACCTGGTCGACGTGCGGTCGCCCGACGAGTTCAGCGGCAAGCTGCTCGCCCCGGCGCACCTTCCGCAGGAGCAGTCGCAGCGTCCGGGCCACGTCCCGTCCGCCCGCAACATCCCGTGGTCGAAGAACGCCAACGACGACGGCACCTTCAAGTCGGACGACGAGCTCAAGGAGCTCTACGTCGACGAGCAGGTCGACCTCGCCAAGGACACCATCGCGTACTGCCGCATCGGCGAGCGCTCGGCCCTGACCTGGTTCGTCCTGCACGAGCTGCTCGGTGTCGAGAACGTCAAGAACTACGACGGCTCCTGGACCGAGTACGGCAGCCTCGTCGGCGTCCCGATCGAGCTCGGCGCCGCCAAGTAAGACCCCGCAGTCCCGACCGACCGGCCTTCCTTCCCGGTCAGACCCCTTCTGAATCTGGAGAAAGACATGTGTGGAGCGAAGGCCGGCGGCCCCGACGCCTCGACGATCAAGCCCGGTGAGACCACGATCCAGGGTCAGGTGACCAAGGACGGCGAGCCGGTGACGGGCTACGTGCGTCTGCTGGACTCGACGGGCGAGTTCACCGCCGAGGTCCCCACCTCCGCCACGGGCCAGTTCCGCTTCTACGCGGCCGAGGGCACCTGGACCGTGCGCGCGCTGGTGCCGGGCGGGACGGCGGACCGTACGGTCGTCGTCGCGGAGAAGGGCGACCTCGCGGAGGTCGCGATCGCCGTCTGACGGCACGCCTGAACGGCGAAGGGCCGTGTCCGGGTTCCTCGGAACCCGGACACGGCCCTTCCGCCTTTCTCCGTCGTCCGTCCTACGCTGGAGACATGCTGGCGCGACGACGGCACGTCTACTTCGCCATGATGGGCACCTGCATCGGCCTGTTCGTCCTGGCCTGGGGCGTCGTACGTCTGTGGTCGGTCCCGGTCGCGGTCGGCATGTGCGTGGTCGCGATGCTGATCCCCCCGGTCGCCGCGATGGTCGCCAACCGGCGGGGCCCCGACGACCGCTGGTGGGACGACCCGTCCGGCGACCCGAAGTCCGACGAGTGGTGGGACGAACTGGACGGCAAGAAGCGCCGCCCGTAGCGCGAGCGGATCCGCCGCGGGTCAGTAGACGAGCGCCTGGGTGCCGTCCGCCATCGCCTCCTGGACGAAGACCTGGGCCCCGGCGATCCGCACCCCCTCGATCACGTCCTTCTCGGTGATGTCCCGCCGGGCGGCGCACTGCGTGCACAGCGTGAGCGTCCCCGCGGCGAGGACGGAGTCGATGAGGTCGGGGAGCGGGGCGGCGTGCGGGAGTTCGAACCCGGCGGCCCGGCCCGGCAGCGCGAACCACGCGGACTCGCCGGTCAGCCACAGCGACACCTCGACGCCGCTCGCGACGGCCACCGCCGCGACCGTGAACGCCTGAGAGCACCGCTCCGGGGCATCGGCCCCAGCAGTCACCTTGATCACGAGCTTCTTCGCCATGGCTGAATCGTAATCAACGGCGCGACAACCTCTTTCCCCACCCGTGAGTCTCCTGTGCGCGCATTCGGAATACGCGATTCACGTTCTGTGGGGGGACGTCTTGGAAGTACCAGAAACAGAGGAAAGACCGGTAGCGGAACCGGAGTTCGACTTGTCCGGTCCGCCGCCGCGCCGCCGGGGCCGTACGACGCTGCTCGTCGCCACCGCCGCCGTGCTGGGGGCCGTCGCGGGCACCTGCACCGGCTTCGTCGTCCAGGCCGGCCACGAGCCCACGGCCCTGCCACCGCTGTCGCAGCCGAGCCTTCGCCAGGCGAAGGGGGAGGTCGTACCGCTGTCCGCCGCCCAGGACCGGCAGGTCAAGGTGGACGGCGATCTGCGCGAGCTGCTGCTGAAGAAGCCGCGCGGGGCGCAGAAGGCCGACTGGCTCGCCGAGGGCGCCGACTGGATGAGCCTTGATGCCTACGCCGACGAGTACAAGAAGCCGGGCGGGGCCTTCGAGAACCTCATCGACGACCAGTTCCGCCGCGCGGCCGTCACCGGCTGGAAGAGCGGCCACCTCGCGGTGGAGATCCGGCTGGTCCAGTACCGGCAGGAGGAGTACCTCGCGGCCGCCGACGCCGCGGGCGACGGCCAGTACTGGGCGTACGAGGAGGACGACACCGACGTCTGGGTCGTCCCGGGCACCGGGGACGGGACGGCGTACGTCCACAACAAGCCCCGGACCGAGCCGGGATACATGCCGATGTACAGCGCGGAGGCACATGCCTTTCGCGGGGACATCGCGGTGGAGGTCTGGGTCTACGACACCGAGCCGATCAGCAAGAAGAGGATCATGGACCTCGCGAAGCGGCAGATGGAGCGGCTGTGACGGAGAACCAGAACGAGCCGGTCGAGCCCGAGAGCGTGCCTGAGCCCGAGGCCGAGGCCGTGTCCGAGGCCGTGTCCGAGGTCGAGCCGGAGGTCCTGCCGGAGGTCGTGCCTGGGTCTGGGCCCGCGGTCGACGGGTCCGCCGTACCCGCCGAGCAGGCCGGGAAGCCCGTCCGCCGTGCTCGTGGCCGCGGTCGTGTTCTCGCGATCGCCGGGAGCGTGCTGCTGGTCGGCGCGGTCGTGTCCGGTGTCGGGTACACGGTCGTGACCGTGGACGGCGCCGACCGGGACGCCGGTGCCCCGGTCTGGGACTTCCCGAAGGCCACGACGGACGAGAAGCGGCCCGCCGACGCCGAAGGACTGGCCGGGATGCTGGTGCCGTACGGGACCCACTACTGGAACCGGGGCCCGGACATCGCCGAGTACGGCTCCGACGTGGCACTCAGCGGCGCCGAGGCGACCGCGCTGCGCAAGAAGTCGCTGACCGGCCTGCCCCGGACACAGCGCCGGCAACTGGAGAAGCAGATCGACAGGCAGGCGACCACCGGCATGGTGATGCGCAGCTATGTCAGTACGTACGGCAGCACGGGATCGGGTGTCTCCTCGGTCGAGATCACGCTGACCCAGATGGAGCGGAGGGCCGCCGCCAAGGACATCGTGACGTCCCAGAACGCCTTCATCGACGCCCTGGACCTCTTCCGTAAAGGTCCCGAGGTCAAGGGCTTCAAGAACGCCAAGTGCTTCCTGCTGCCCAAGGACGCGGACCTGGCGCTCGACGCGATGTACTGCTCCGCCTACCAGGGAGACATCCTGATCAGCGCCACCGCCTTCGGCGTCAAGCCGTTGCCCACCGAGGAGATCGTGACACTTCTCGCCGAACAGCTCGATCGCATCGCGGAGCCGGGGGAGGCGGTATGACCGAGCAGACCAGGACCGAGACCGAGACCGAGACCAGGACCGAGCCCGAGGCCGAGACCAGCACCGAGCCCGAGATCGAGACCGAACCGGTTGTGCCGCCGGTACCCTCTGCGCCGCCCGTGGCGCCTGCGGTGCCCGCGGTGCCTCCGCCGCTCGTCGTCCCGGCCGCGCCGAGGAACCGGCGGGTGCTGCGGGCCGTACTGCGGTGGACCACCACCGTCGTCGTGTTCGCGGTCGCCGGCGTGGGCACGGCGTACGGCGTCAGCCGGATGGAGCGTACGGACGTCCCGGGGCTCGCGACCGAGTCGGACGGGCGCTGGGACTACCCGGAGCTCGTGAAGCCGCCGCTGCCCTCCGGCAGCCCGGGTCCGTTCGCCGGGTCGAACCCGGCAGGCAGCCACTACGCGGACCTGCGCGAGCTCCTGCTGCCCGCACCCGAGGGTGCGAAGACCGACAAGGCGCTGGAGGGGCAGGACGGCTGGCTGTCGACGAAGGACCTCCTGAAGGAGTACGCGCAGGACGACGACGTGGACGCTCTCCGGCACGACTTCGTCGACCAGGGGCTGCGCCATGTGGCGGCCCGCGGCTGGACCATGCCGGACGGCACCCACACGCGGATCTACCTCCTGCAGTTCGGCACCGCGGCCGTCGTGGACACGCTGTACTCCGACCGGCTCACCAACTACAACAGCCCGCAGTTCGAGGTGCGGGGGTCGGACGGGGGGTACACCCGGGACGAGCAGTTCCCCTTGGAGTCGGAACTGCCCGGCGTCGTGCGTGCTCCTTACCTCGAGGTCAAGCCGTACGGCAAGGAGCAGGTCCGCCAGGCGTACCTTTCGGCGGGGGACGTCCTCGCGCTGGTGGTGCAGTCCCGCGCGGGCGGCGCGGAGGCCACGCCCTTCTGGCAGACGGTCGTGCTCCAGGGCCAGCTGCTCCGCTGACCCCGTCGGGGCACCTCGCAGAGAACCCCGGGCCCCGGCCGACTAAGCTGGGGCCCGGATCTGGTACCGCCCACCCTCGCTCATCAAGGAGCACCCCGTGCTTGAGGTTTTCTTCGAGTCCCTGCTCGTCCTGGTCTGCGTCGGCGTCCTCGCCTTCGCCGGTCTGACGGTGAAGAAGCTGTACCAGGGCCAGCGCTGACCCCTCCCACGCGATCCAGGAACAGTAGAAGCTCATGATCGAGATCCCGTCCGACCTCCACAAGGACCTCGTCCCCCTCGTCTTCCTGCTCGGCAACTGGGCGGGCGCGGGAGTGCACGACTTCCCCGGCTCCGAGAAGTGCAACTTCGGGCAGGAGGTCT
Organism: Streptomyces sp. NPDC090106; assembly: GCF_044747265.1. Lineage (NCBI taxonomy): Bacteria > Bacillati > Actinomycetota > Actinomycetes > Kitasatosporales > Streptomycetaceae > Streptomyces > Streptomyces sp. NPDC090106. Next base: position 57,037 of record NZ_JBIVDS010000014.1, read on the forward strand.
CCTTCACGCACGACGGCCGTGACTTCCTGGAGTACCGCTCGCACACGTGGGTGCTCGACAACGACGGCAACAAGGTCCGCCCCCTGGAGTCCGAGTACGGCTTCTGGCGCGTCGACGCCGACCGCAAGGTCGAGGTGACGATGGTGCGCGACGACGGCGTCGTGGAGATCTGGTACGGCGACCTGGCCAAGCAGAAGCCGCAGATCGACCTGGTCACGGACGCGGTGGCCCGTACGGCGGCCTCCGGCCCCTACAGCGGCGGCAAGCGTCTGTACGGCTATGTGAACAGCGACCTGATGTGGGTCGGCGAGAAGCAGACCCCCGAGGTCGAGCTGCGCCCCTACATGTCCGCGCACCTGAAGAAGGTCGTCACCCCGGAGGATGTCGAGCGCTGGGCCAAGGCCCTGCCCGACGACATGCCGGACGACGGGATCGCCTTCTTCAAGTAGTCCTAGACTCTTCTGTGTGGTGAGCACCGATTGGAAGAGCGACCTCAGGCAGCGCGGCTATCGACTGACGCCGCAGCGGCAACTCGTGCTGGAAGCCGTGGACACCCTTGAGCACGCGACCCCCGACGCCATCCTCACGGAAGTGAAGAAGACGGCGTCGGGGGTCAACATTTCCACGGTGTACAGGACTCTTGAGCTGCTGGAGGAGCTGGGCCTCGTCAGCCATGCCCACCTCGGGCACGGGGCGCCGACGTACCATCTCGCCGACCGCCACCACCACCTCCACCTGGTCTGCCGCGACTGCGAGAACGTGATCGAGGCGGATGTGCAGGTGGCCGCCGACTTCACCGCCAAGCTGCGCAGCGAGTTCGGCTTCGAGACGGACATGAAGCACTTCGCGATCTTCGGCCGCTGCCGCGACTGTTCATTGAAGACTTCAACTACCGAGTCGTAGGGTAGACACATGAAGAGCCCTCTGCTGTCCCTGCCCGGCGCCGTTCCCGCCGAGGGCGTGGACGAAGACGTCGCCGCCCACTACGGCGACCTGTTCCGCGAGCAGCGCGCTCTCGCCGACGGCACCGGTTTCGTGGACCTCTCCCACCGGGGCGTCATCACCGTCACCGGGGACGACCGGCTGAGCTGGCTGCACCTGCTGCTCACCCAGCACGTCAGCGAGCTGCCCGTCGGCCAGGCCACCGAGGCGCTGATCCTCTCCGCCAACGGCCACATCGAGCACGCGCTCTACCTGGTCGACGACGGCACGACCGTGTGGGCCCATGTCGAGCCCGGCACCCAGGAGGCGCTCCTCGCCTACCTGGAGTCGATGAAGTTCTTCTACCGGGTGGAGACCGCGGACCGCACCGCCGACACCGCCGTCGTCCATCTGCCCGCCGGTTCGATCGCCGAGCCCCCGCAGGGCGCGGTCGTCCGCGAGACGCCGTACGGCCGTGACCTCTTCCTGCCGCGCGCGAACCTGGAGGCGTACGCCGAGAAGGCCGGCCCCGCGGCCGGCATCCTGGCCTACGAGGCGCTGCGCGTGGAACACCACCGCCCCCGCCTCGGCTTCGAGACCGACCACCGCACCATCCCGCACGAGCTGGGCTGGATCGGCACCGCCGTCCACCTCCAGAAGGGCTGCTACCGAGGCCAGGAGACGGTCGCCCGCGTCCAGAACCTCGGCAAGCCCCCGCGCCGTCTGGTCTTCCTCCACCTCGACGGCAGCGAGGTCCACCTGCCCCCGGCCGGCACCGGCATCCGCCTCGCGGACGACGGCCCCGACGGCCGCAGGATCGGCTTCATCACCACATCCGCACGCCACCACGAACTCGGCCCGGTCGCCCTGGCCCTGATCAAGCGCAACACCCCGCCGGACGCCCCCCTGGTGGCCGACACGACAGCCGCGTCCCAGGAACTCGTGGTCGAGCCGTAGGACGGCGGGGCGCGGTCGTCACTTGGGGATGGCGATCTTGCCTGCCAGGGTGAAGCCCAGGCCGGTGATCGTCACGGCACTGCCGAGAGCTTCCAGCACCCCGGGCATCACGATGAGCACGGTGATGGCGCCGGCCAGCGCGGCGACCGCGATGATCACAGCCGTGACGGCGTTCGACATCGGAATCCGAGCGATGCCGCCGCTGTCGGCGCCGTTCGGGTGTCCAGGGTCCTGTCCTGTCGGCGGGTCGGATTGCATGCCGGCTCTCCCTTCGACGATCACATCGGTGATCACGTCAGCCCAGGTGAATGACGGGTGGAACGAGAGGCGAACTGCCTCGTCACGGCCACGCGGTGACAGCCGCATATGCCGTGATGTTCTGTGCTCCGAGAGATGCCCAGCGGCCGGGACGGCCAACACACCCCAGACGTACGGAATTTGGGGACGGAGGACGCAGGGGGCGATGCTCCCCTGCCTGCGGTACGGAAAGTACGACGCAGACGACGGGCGCCCCGCCGGGATGTTCCTCCCCGGCGGGGTCCACCGCTGTCCGGGGCCCGCTGTCACGAGCCCCGCGACTGGCTGTCCGACAACCCGAGAACCTGGCTCACCTGGGCTGACAGGGAGAAGGGTGTTCGGCTGCTGAGCGGTCATGTCGACCAATTGGACTGCCAACTCTAAGGAGTTGTCCCCAGTTGGCACCCGGTCGTAAACACCCGGTCGGGACGGCTTTCAGATCTCGACCAGGACCGTGAACGGGCCGTCGTTGGTCAGGGTCACGCGCATCTGGGCGCCGAAGCGGCCCGTGGCCACGGTGGCTCCCAGGGCGCGGAGTCGGGCCACGACCTCGTCGACGAGGGGTTCGGCCACATCGCCGGGGGCGGCGGCGTTCCAGGTGGGGCGGCGGCCCTTGCGGGCGTCGCCGTACAGGGTGAACTGGCTGATGACGAGCAGCGGTGCGTCGATGTCGCTGCACGACTTCTCGTCCTGGAGCATGCGGATCGACCAGAGTTTGCGGGCGAGTTGGGCCGCCTTCTCCTTGGTGTCCTCATGACTGACCCCGACCAGGACACACAGTCCCTCGCCGCTGATCTCCCCGACCGTCTCGCCCTCGACGACGACGCTCGCGCCGTCGACCCGCTGAACCACTGCACGCATGGCCCCCATGATGCCGTGGCGCGGCGGACGCGCGATCTCCGGGTGTCCGGGAACGCGGGGCCCGGGGCTGCGGGGACGCGGGGACCCAGACGTACGTGTGTGCGGGTGTCCGGGGGGTCGTCCAATGATCCTTCAACCGTCCATTAACCGTCCATCTGGGCCGTTCGGGGGCACTCGGTCACATAGCGGCCACCGGGGGTGGCACGATGCTTCCACACGCCGGTCGAGGGGACGGTTGAGGCACATGAGCACACCGAGTACCGGGCAACGCACGGACCGGGACGGCGGCGTACCGGGGCAGTGGTCGCCCACCGGCCCGGCCGAGCCCGACCTCGCCGTACTGAGCCTGCCCGAGCTGCGCACCCTGCGCCGGGACGCGCAGCGCGACGAGGCCGACCTCAGCTATGTCCGGCGGCTCCTCCAGGGCCGTATCGACATCCTGCGCGCGGAGCTGGCCCGCCGTTCCCCGGCGGGCGAGGGCTCCGTCGTGGACCGGCTGTCGGAGATCCTCACCGACGCCCCCGCGCGCCAGCGCTCCTCCGCCCGCCACGTCACGCTGGGCACCCCGCACAACGAGGAGTACGGGCGACTGGCCGCCGCGATGCTGGCCGAGGTCGAGCTCTCCGACCTCGCCGCCCGCACGGACACCGAACTCACCGACGCGATGGGCCGCCTCGTCCGCTACGAGCAGCAGGTCTCCCGCAGCCGCCAGAGCCTCCAGCACACGGCGGACGACTCCAGCGCGGAGATCGCGCGCCGGTACCGGGAGGGCGAGGCACAGGTGGACGACCTGCTGATGTGACCACCTCTGGCGCGGGAGCGGCAGCGGGCAATGGGTGACGGGTGACGGGTGGCCGGTGACTGGTAGCCGGTGACGGGCGGCGGGTTCGGGCCTGGCCGGGCCGGGCCGGGCGCGCGGGCGGCGGGGCCGAGGCGGGGAAAATCCCCGCGCACGCCCCCACCCCCTCTGCCTACGGTGGCTCCATGACCCGCCGCCCCGACACCGCCGTCCACCGTGACACCGCCGTCCGTCCCGACACCGTCGTCCGCCCCGTCACCGAGGCCGACCTCCCCGACTGGATCCGCGCCCTCAACACCGGCTTCCTGCGCACCCCGGCCGTCACCGCCGCCGAGGTCGCCGACCGCGCCACCTACCTCCTGGACCACCGCACCCAGGGCGCCTTCGACGACCACCGCTGCGTGGCGACGTTCCGCTCCTTCGACCAGCAGCTCACCGCCGTGGGCGGTGCCCTCGTCCCCGCGAACGCCATCTCGAACGTCACCGTCACCTCCACCCACCGGCGCCGCGGCATCCTCTCCCGGATGATGGCCGCCGACCTGGCCGCCGCGAAGGAACGCGGTGACGTCGTCGCCACGCTTATCGCCGCCGAGTACCCGATCTACGGCCGCTACGGCTTCGGCCCCGCCACCTCGACGACCGAGTGGACGATCGAGGTCCCGCGCAGCGGTCTGGACCCCCGCTGGTCCGGCCCGCAGGACGGCGGCCGGGTCGACCTCGTGGACCCCGAGGACGTGCGCAAGCTGGGCCCCGAACTCCACGAGCGCGTCCGCCGCGCCCAGCCCGGCGCGATCAGCCGCGACGACCGCTGGTGGCAGATCGCCACGGGCGCCGTACGCCTGGACCGGGACCCCTGGACGGAGCCGTTCTACGCCCTGTACCGCTCGCCGTCCGGCGAGACCGAGGGCCTCGTGGCGTACACGTGCGACTCCGAGTGGTCCGAGAAGCAGCCCGACGAGACCGCGGCCGTCAAGTGGATGATCGCCACGACCCCGGCCGCCGAACACGCCCTGTGGCGCCACCTCTGCTCGATCGACTGGGTCACGAAGGTGAAGAGCGGCTGGCGCGCCCCCGACGACCTGCTCCCCCTCTTCCTCCCCGACCCGCGCGCCGCCCGGATCACCGGCCAGGCGGACTGGTTGTGGGTACGCCTCCTGGACGTCGTCAGGGCCCTGGAGGCACGGACGTACGAGGGTGAGGGGGCGTTGGTCCTGGAGGTGACCGACCCGGCGGGTCTGGCCGGCGGACGGTACCGTCTGGAGGCGGCGGCCGACGGCCGCGGCACCTGCGCGCCGACCGACGCGAGCGCGGAACTCGCCCTGACTGTGGGCGACTTGGCGGCCCTGTGGCTGGGCGACGAGTCCGCCGTGCGGCTCGCGGCGCTGGGCCGGGTCCGGGAAGAACGAGCGGGCGCCGCCCGGTTGGCCGACGCCCTGCTGCGTACGTCCAGGCGGCCTTGGTGCCCGGACATCTTCTGAGTGCTCCTTTCGATGGCCGACAGGAACGAATCCGTAGCTGTAGCTGTAGCTGTACTGCGTGAGGTCTGACTCTTCAGTTGTGGCTGTGCACGACGAGACGATGTTCAGTTGTCGGTGTTCGGTTGCCGATGTTCAGTTGTGGCTGTGCTCGATGGAGTGCTGCTCGATGTGCTGACCGACCGGGCTCCCGGCTCCCCTCCGGAAGGGAGCCCGATCGGCCGGACTGACGACGGACTTGGGCGGTCCGGTCAGCCGGACTGGGCGAGCAGCATCACGAGGATCGCCGCTCCGATGCCGCCGACCATGGTGCTCTTTGCCTTGATGCCGACGGTGAGGAGGACGAAGGCGATGATGCCCATCGGCCCCCACTTCCACTGGACGAGCTGCTCGAACCCGATGGCGAGGGCGGCTATGGCGATGGCGAACGGCATGACGATCCCCCCTGATCCTGTGTGCCGGTCTGGCACCAACCTCTATGAAGTTTGACCATGTTGTAGAAGTTGGCGACCAACTCAAAGTTAGTTATCTCCGTTTGGAAGCGTCTCATAACCACCTTCCCTCGAACTGCCCAAAGATGGCGGGAAGTTGTAGTGTTTGGTCGTGGACCCGAAACACGCCTCCGTCAATGGGCGGGAGCGGGCACAACGGCCACAGAGATCCCATCGGGAAGTGGCCGACGAACTGCGTGCCCGCATCCGCTCCGGTGAGCTGCGTCCGGGTCAGCGCATGCCCACCCAGGCCGTGCTGGCCGACGAGTTCGGAGTGGAGCGGGGCGCCGTCCGGCAGGCCCTGCGCATTCTCCAGTCGGAGCATCTGCTCACCAACGTGTCCAAGGGAAGTCCGGCGACGGTCGCCCACGACCTCGGCAGGGCGCTGACCGGGCCGGGAGCCCCGCCCCAGCCGACGATGGTCGCGCTCGCGCCCCGGGTCGCGGCGGCCTTCGCGGCACCGCACGTCGAGATCGACGCGCTCTGTCTGACCTCGGTCTCCTTCAACCTCGCCCTCGGCGAACCGCTGCGCCAGATTCACGCCGGACGACTGAATCCGGCCAAGGTCGACGTCCGTGTCCTGCTGCCGAGCCGCGACATCGATCTCGCGTTCCCGACCCCGGTCGACGCCTCCACGGACGGTCGCCTGCAACGCCGTTGGCTCGCCCAGCGCAACGCCCAGGGGCAGGTGCTCAAGCACAATCTGCTCGCCCTGCGCGCGACGCACGGCATCGACGTGAGCGTGACCTTCCGCGCGCTGCCGTTCACTCCGCCCGTGAAGCTCTACCTGCTCAACAACACGGAGGCCCTCTTCGCGTACTACACGCTCAGCAAGCGCGAGGAGGAGATCGACCACGAGCATCTGGTGATGTACGACGCCGAGGGCACCCAGTCGACACTGTTCGCCTTCGAGCAGGGCGCCGGACTGCGGGACACGACCTTCGTCGAGCAGTCCCACCTGTGGTTCAACGCCCTGTGGGAGACGATCAGTTCGGAGCTGACGCTGACGGACTGAGCGCGCCGGGGGTGCCGAGGGCGCCGAGGGTGCCCCCGGCGGTGCTACTGCAGGGCCGGGCCGGAGACGAGCAGCGCCAGCATCACCGCGCCGACGGAACTGACGACCGGGCTCTTGGCCTTGACGCCGATGCTGAGCAGCAGCAGACCGAGGATGCCGGCGGCGCCGTACTTCCACTGAAGGGTCTGCTCGACGCCGACGACGAACACGGCGGAGAAGAGGTAGATGACGGGCACGGGCTTCCCCCTTCGGGCGTGAGGCGGGTATCCGGGGCGAGGACGCCCGGGACGGGAGGCAAAACTTCCGCCAACTCAACCAAGTTGGCAACCAACTCTGATGTAGTTGTCCCCACTTGGCCCCTGCTTTGAAACAACTTCCGGGCAACTCCCCAGGGCTGGAACTAAGTTGTAGCGTTTGGTCGTGACCCAGGAGAACGTGGCAGTGAACGGCAGCAGAAAGCTCTCGCCCCAGGAGATCGCCGACATCCTCCGGGACCGGATCCGCAACGGTGACCTGAAGGCGGGCGACCGCCTGCCCACACAGGCCGAACTGGCCGAGGAGTTCGGCGTCGAACGCGGCACCGTCCGCCAGGCGCTCCGCGCCCTCCAGGAGGACGGGCTCCTCACGAACGTCAGCAAGGGCAGCCCACCCCGCATCGCCACCCCCGCCCCGTCCCGAGGCGAACCCCAGCCCACGATGGTGGGCCTGGCGCCCCGCCTCGCCGAGGCGTTCTCGGTCCCGAACGTCCGCGTGGACGCGGCATGCCTGACGGCGGAGAGCCTCATGGTGGCCATCGGTGAACCGGTCCGCCTCATCCACGAAGGCCGCATACGCCCGCAGTCCATCGACGTCCGCATCCTCCTCCCGTCGCGGGACATCAACCTGGCGTTCCCGGTCCCGGTGGAGGGCGGCGCCGACGAGACCGTCGTGCACGAGCGCTGGTACTCGATGCGCAACGCCCAGGCCCAGGTCCTGCGCCACAACCTCCAGGGCTTCCGCTCCACCCACGGCATCGAGGTCAGCGTCACCTTCAGGGCCCTGCCCTTCACCCCGCCCGTGAAGCTGTACCTGCTCAACGGCGACGAGGCGCTCATCGGCTACTACGTCCTGACCGAGCGCGAGGAGGAGTACGAGAGCCAGACCCTCGAGATGTACGACGCCCTCGGCTCCCAGTCCCTCCTCTTCTCCTTCGCGAAGGCGACGGGCCAACGGGACGCGGCGTTCGTTGAGGAATCCCAGAAGTGGTTCGACGCCCTCTGGGAAACCATCACGACGGACCTGACACTCTCCTAGTGACTTCTGAGACGAAGCAGACTGGTTCGGTGACAGCAGAGACAAGAAACGCTCCAGAAGAACTCGGTGAACTCCGGGAACTGATCAAGGGTGCGAGGGTCGTGCTGTGGGACTTCGACGGCCCGATCTGCCGGTTGTTCGCGGGGCATTCGGCGGACGAGGTGGCCAGGAAGCTGGTCGTGTGGCTGGAGGGCCGAGGACTGCACGGCCTGGTGACGGACGACGAACGGGAGTCACTCGACCCCCATGTCGTTCTGCGTGCCGTCGACGGCCGGCACCCGGGCAGTGACCTGGTCGCGGAGTTGGAGGAACGTCTCACCAAGGAAGAACTGCATGCGGCGTCCTCGGCGATGCCCACGCCCTACGCGGACCCGTTGATACGCACCTGGGCCGCAGTCGGCTCCCGCCTCGCCATAGCCACCAACAATTCCCCGCGGGTCGTCCGCAAGTACCTGGAGAGCCGCGGTCTGACAGCCTGCTTCCACCCCCACATCTACGGCCGCACCCAGGATCTCCATCACCTCAAGCCCCACCCCCACTGTCTCAACCGCGCCCTGAGCGCCATGGGGGCCGCCCCTTCCGCGGCTCTGATGATCGGTGACACGCCCACCGACTATCGGGCGGCCCGGAGCGCCGGTGTGCCGTTCCTGGGCTACGCGCGTAACGAGGACAAGGAGAAGCTGTTGCGAGAGGCTGGGGCCTCGTCCGTGGTCGGTTCGCTCGAGCTGGTTCGGGAACTGCTCCTGGAACGTGAGCATTGACCCCACCACCTTCCGGCTTGTGGGTAGCAACCCACCAACATGCCGTCCAATTGGACTGGTTGATGTACTGCTGGTCTGCCCAGCTCATCTGATCCCTTAACCAGTCGGCCAACTGGACTGTGCAAGTGGCCTGTTCTGGTTTGCAGGTGGCTGGTGGGCGGTACGGTCGAATCATGAGCGCACCCCGGGCCGGTGACGGCGGCAAGGAGTTCACGAGAGTCGCCGAAGAGCTCCGTGCGCGCATCGCGAACGGCACCTATCCGCTGAACTCCGTCCTGCCTTCGCAGCGTGAGCTGGCTGAGCTCTTCGATGTCTCGCGGGACACGATCCAACGGGCGCTGGGCGAACTGACCGCAGAGGGACTGATCCTGACGCGGCAGGGAAGCGGGTCACGAGTGATCAGCACTCCGCTCGTCCAGTCGCAGGTGCCCGGCCCGACGAAGTCGGCCGAAGGGACGACGCTGGGCCCCCTCATAGACGCCGTGTTCGAGAAGCAGGAAGTCCGTCTGGACGTCTTCACGCTGACATCCGAGTCGCTGGACGCCTACCTCCACCTCCAGGCCGAGCGGATCCGGCGGCGCCGAATCGCCCCGGAGCGCATCGCTCTGCGGATGCTCTTGCCCGAGGACGGGGCGAGTCTTCCCTATCCCAGGGTGAAGGACGACGCGGACGATCTTCGTCCGCAGCGGAGGCTGCACGACATCAGCCGACGGCACAGCGAATCGTTGCAGCATTTGCTTGTGGAACTGCGTGATTTGAAGCTGGTGCCGGATGTCGAGGTGGAGATCCGTCGGGTGCGGATGGTTCCCGCGTTCAAGCTGTACTTGTTCAATGACGTCGAGGCGCTGCTCGGGATGTACAACGTCATGGAGCGGACGATGACCTTGGACGATGGCGAAGCGGTGCAGGCGCTGGACGTCATCGGGCTGAGCGCCAGGCTGACCCATCACGTCAAGGACGACGACCCGTACTCTCCGGGGTCCCTCTTCGTGGCGAACATGAAGTCCTGGTACGACTCCGTATGGGATCTTCTCGCGAATTGAGCGGAGTGCACCAACGGCTCGTATTCAAGGGCGGTGGTGACCCTGAGGCCAATGATTCCAGGGGGTGTGAATGCTGTACGGTGCCCCTACCGCAACGCCGGTAAACAAAAGTTTCCGGATCGCGAGCGGAGGCCTGCAGATCAAGCAAGACCTCTGTCGAGTCCAGCCAACACGTGTCAAGCCACTCGTTGTGCGCAGCTCGAGTGTCACCCTAGGCGCGTCGCGTCCAATATCAAGGAGCACGCCCTTTCAGTCCGTGGTGTTCTAGTTCGTGCGAGTTCGGAGCGGCCCAGTGGCCCCACCCTTCGTCCCCAGCCCTGGCGGCGGGGGGAGTGCCGCCGTCGAGCGGCCTCGAATCGCTTCCTCCGAGGCGTTCGAGGAGTTCCTGCGGCATGCCGAGGCGTCGGGGAACGCCATCAGTGGATTTCACAATCGCAATCACGTTCTGCCGGTGACGGGACCTCTGGCGAGACTGATGGATCTAGCCGCCGGTACCTCGGTGATCGTGCGACGACGAAAAGCCGACGCGCTGCCCGTGGTGATCAGGACCTGGCTGAACGAAGGAGAGATCCTCCGGGCCGTCAAAGGTGTTCTGCCGCATGTGCCGGAGTGCCTTCACGAGGGGGACGGGTTCGCGATCCACAGCTATGTGGAAGGTGTTCCGCTCTCCAGCGTCTGCGACAACGGGAAACCGGTGGACCGCCTTCTGATCCAGGCGCTTGCCACTCTGCTCGCGGGAATGGCCAGGGTGCGGGGTTCGGCACTGCCGGCGCTGCCGCTGTCCTGGCCCAGCAACCACACGGACAGCCAGGGCTTCCTGCGGGCTCTGGCGGGCATGGCGGATGTACATGTTCGGCAGTCCAATTGGCCCGCATTCGGTGGACTGTTCGCGGCACTGGGAATTCCCGAGGACGCGCTGATCCGGTTTGCCGAGCGGGTCCCCACCATGGGCCGGCGTCCGTACAGCCTGCTCCACGCGGATCTTCACCGCGACAACGTGATCGTGACGTACGGCGGTGCTCCGCCCTTGATCTGTGTCGACTGGGAACTGGCGACCTACGGCGATCCTCTGCACGATCTCGCGACCCATCTGGTGCGCATGCGGTATCCGGCCCATCAGTGGGACGAGGTCATCTGCGCATGGACGGACGCGATGTCACTGGTCCGTCCGGCTGCCGTCAACGCTGTGGGCAGAGACCTTCGGAACTACGTGGCCTTCGAGCGCGCGCAGTCCGTCTACCCCGACGTCATGCGGGCCGCGATGTCACTGGAGCAGTCCTGCGACCAGAAGGGGCTGGACGAAGCCACGGCGCAGGTCCGCAGCGCCTTGGAAGCTGCCGCTGAGCCGCTCAGGCTGCGTGATGTGCCGAGCGAGCCCGAGATCGAGCGGATCCTCCTGCGCTGGCGAGCCTCCAGGCAACCTTCCGGCACGGAGTGGCGGACACTGAGCGGCCGGATCAGCTGGACCCCGGACGGGCGGGTGCCGGAGCGAGGGGACTTCCCCCACTCCGCCGTCGCCGACGCCCTCTTGCTGGAAGGGGCCGCGCCTGCGAGCAGGGTGTTCAAAGGAACCGCTCACCTCAACTCGGTGGTCCGGGTGCCCGGAGTCCCGACTCCCGTCGTGGTGCGGCGCAAGGTGGCGAACCTGTGTCGGCGCGAGCGGAGTTTCCTCAGCGAGCATTCCGTCCTGGCGCTCATCGAGAAATCGGCGGTGAAGGTTGCCGCGCCTCGGGTTCTGGCGCTGGGCGAGAGTCATGCGAAGGATCCATTCGCCATCCATACCTACGAAGGTCCTGCCGACTCGGGTCACAAGCCCGACCATCCGGTCCACGGCCTTCTGCCGCACGAGGCCGATGGTCTGATCCGTCAGCTCGCCGCCCTGACCGCGGTGGACTGCTCCCCACTTGATCCTTTCGCGGGTCAGGGGACGGACTTCTTCAACTGGCTCAGTGAACAACTTGTCCTACTGGTGGCGGAGTTGCCGAAAGAGTCACAGCAACTCGCCCGTGTGCTGGGGCTTCCCTCCGCCGCCAGGCTTCGCGAGATCCTGGCGCAGCACCATGTCAGCAGGCGCAGCGCCGCCCTGCTGCACGGTGACCTGAACCCCTGGAATTTGGTGCGACGCACCGATGCGTACGCACTGACTCTCATCGACTGGGAAATGGCGGTGGTCGGTGATCCGCTCTACGACCTGGTCCGGCACATGCACCTCACCCCGACCCGGCCGGAGATCCGGCGTCGGCTCTTCCACATGTGGACGAGGGACCTGTCCGCCGAGTTCACCCGTGGCTGGGAGCTGGACTGGCGCGTCTACCGGATGATCGAGACCGTTCGATCCGCATACATCGACCTCGACCGGCTGGTGACCGGAGCGGATCTGGACGCCCCTAACGTTCGGCGCGCCGTGGACTCGTACGCGCTGACCCTGGAAGCGGCCATCGGTTTCCTCGGTCTCTCCGTGCGGCCGCGCGTGAACCCCTACCTGGCTCGCGCGTTGGCATAGCCCGGAAGCGGCTCCGGAGGCGCGGGTCCGCCGGCCCTCGCCCCGTACCCTCACCCCATGACCACCCCCGGCCTGCGCCAGCTCAAGAAACAGCGGATGTACGAGACCGTCTCCGACATCGCCATCAGGCTGTTTCTGGAGCGGGGGTACGACGAGGTGTCCGTGGTGGAGATCGCCGCGGCGGCCGAGATCTCGAAGCCGACCCTGTTCCGGTACTTCCCGGCCAAGGAAGACCTCGTCTTCCACCGGATCGCCGATCACGAGGACGAGGCGGCGAGGGTCGTGCGGCGGGACAGGGACGTGGCGCCGCTCGTGGCGTTGCGGCGGGACTTCCTCGACGGGATCGGGCGGGCCGATCCGATCACCGGGCTCAGTGATCACCCGGCGGTGCTGGCCTTCTACGACCTTCTCTACGGCACCCCCGCCCTCGTCGCCCGCCTCCACCTCCACCTGGAACGCTCCGAGCTGGCCCTCGCCGAGGCGCTCGGCGGGGATCTGGACGCGCGGCTCGCCGCAGCGCAGATCGTCGCGGTGCGGCGCGTGCTCGCGCAGGAGAACTGGCGGCGCATCACGGCGGGGGAGGGCGTGGGCGCGGTGACATCGGACGCCTTGGCCGCTGCGGGGCTGGCCTTCGACCGGCTGGAGGCCGGGTTGCCGCAGTACGCGTGAGTGTCCGGCCAGAGCATTGATCCTCGGTTAAAAATGTAACTCGGTTACGAAAGTGGCGTACGCTCGTTCCATGACGACGCCCTCCGACCCCTCCCCCGCACCCGCCCTCACCTCCGCCCTCCACCTCGAACGCGCCCACCACGACACCTGCCGTGCCGCGCTCGCCGCCATGGTCGACGGGGCTCAGGAGCAGGTCGTCAGCGGGGTGGACGTGTCCGCGTCGGGGGCCGACGCCGAGGTGCTCGGGTACCGGTTGCGCAGCAAGGCGAAGGAGATGCGGGAACTGCCCGAAGGGCCGCTGTTCTTCGGCAAGTTGGAGTTCGGCGACGAGGGCGGCGAGCACGCCGGGCAGACGTACCACGTCGGGCGGCTCCGGGTCGGTGAGCATCCCGCCGCCCCGCCCCTCGTCGTCGACTGGCGTGCCCCCGTCTCCCGTGCCTTCTATCAGGCGAGCGCCCGCGACCCGCAGGGCGTGGCCGTGCGCCGCCGCTTCGGGTGGGCGCCGGGGAGCAAGGGGGACTCGGCCGATCTGACCGGGCTGGAGGACGAGCATCTGGGGCGCGGCGAGTCGAAGGCCGGCGGCATCGTCGTACAGGAGATCGAACGGCCGCGGGTCGGGCCCATGCGGGACATCGCCGCCACCATCCAGCCCGAACAGGACGATCTCGTACGAGGGGACCTCGCCGTCTCCGTGTGTGTGCAGGGCGCTCCCGGCACCGGGAAGACCGCCGTCGGGCTGCACCGCGCCGCCTATCTCCTCTACACGCACCCGCAGCGCATCCGCCGCGGCGGCATGCTGATCCTCGGCCCCAACCGCACCTTCCTGACGTACATCTCGGAGGTGCTGCCCGCGCTCGGGGAGACCGGGGTGCGGCAGTCGACGCTCGGGGAGGAGATCGGGCGGCACGCCGTCACCGGCGTCGACCGGCCGGACACCGCGCGGATCAAGCACGATGTGCGGATGGCGGAGGTGCTGCGGCGGGCGCTGTACGCACGCGTCTCCGCCGATGCCGCCGGGCCGGTCGTGATCCCCGAGGGGTCCTACCGATGGCGGGTGCCGGAGGAGGCCTTCGCGGCGATCGTGGCCGGGGTACGGGCGGAGGAACCGCCGTACGGCGTCGGACGGGAGCGGGTGCGCGAGCGGCTCGTCGCCCACCTGCGGGCGCGGGCGGAACGGCGCGCGGGACCACCGCCCCACTCCTGGCTGCGCCGGATGACACGCGCGGTCGGGCCGTACGTCGACGCCGTGTGGCCCCGCGTGCGGTCGGAGGAGGTGGTCGCCGAACTGCTGCGGGGGGAGCGGGAGACGGACACCCTTGAGGTGCGCGAACGGCGGGCTCTGCTCTGGGAACGGCCGCCGCGGTCCTGGAGGTCGGCGCGCTGGTCGGCCGCCGATCTCGTGCTCCTCGACGAGGTCGCCGGGCTGATCGAACACCCCGAGGGGTACGGCCATGTCGTCGTCGACGAGGCGCAGGACCTGTCCCCGATGGAGTGCCGTGCCATCGCCCGCCGGGCCGCCTTCGGATCGCTGACCGTGCTCGGTGACCTCGCCCAGGGCACTACGCCCTGGGCGGCCCGGAGTTGGGGCACCCTGCTCGCCCACCTCGGGAAACCGGACACGGCCGTCCTGCCGCTGACCGTCGGATTCCGGGTGCCGGAGGCGGTCGTCGGGCTCGCCAACCGGCTGCTGCCGCGCCTGGACGTCGACGTACCGGCCGGCCGATCCCTGCGCCGCGACGGCGAGTTGCGCCTGCGGTACGCCCCGGACGACCTGCCCGGCGCGGTCGTCGACGCCGTACGCGAGGCCCTCGCCCGGGAGGGGTCCGTGGGCGTCGTCGCCGCGGAAGCGGACGTCCCCCGGCTCCGCTCCGCACTCGGCACGGCGGGACTCCCGCCCTCCGCCCCCGACGACCTGACCGCCCGTCTCACCCTCGTACCGGCCTCCCTGGTCAAGGGACTTGAGTACGACCATGTCGTCGCCGTCGAGCCCGCCGCCATCGCGGAGGCGGAGGAACGCGGCTTGCAGCGGCTGTACGTGGTGCTCACGCGGGCGGTGTCGGGGCTGGAGGTGGTGCACGGACGGGAGTTGCCGTTCTGACGCCGTCGCCGGGGCGGGCGCGGCGGCGGGCGTCGCCCGGGGCACCCGTGCCTCGCGTGTGCGGTCGCCGGCCGTGGGACATCATGAGGGATGCGCTCAGAGGGCTGGCAGATCACAGAGGAGCTGGAGGAGTTCGTCGCGGCGGCGGAGGACTTCCTGCGGGCTGAACCCGACCGGCACAACACGCCGTTGACGATCCTGGACCGGTTGCGGCGGCGTGGGTCCGAGGGGGTCGTCTTCGGCTGGACCGAGGGCGACGGCGGTGAGGTGGGGGCCGTGTTCTACCGGCTCGGCACCGGGCGGGTGACCGTCACGCCGGTCGGCCCCGAGCAGGCCGACGCCCTCGCCGTACGGCTGGTCGGGCTCGGGGAGCGGGCCTGCGGGGTCACCGCCGATCACGACAGCGCGACCGCGTTCGCCGAGGCGTGGCGGCGGCGGACGGGTGCGGAGGCGGTGCGGGACTGGCGGGGGCGGCTGCACCGGCTCGACGCGCTCGTCCCGCCCGAGCGGATGCCGGAGGGGCGGGTCGCCGCGAGGGCCGGCCATGAGCAAGTCGTATGCTGGTGCCGCCAGTTCTGCGTCGACGTGGGCGAGCGGGCGACCGTCGACCTGCTCGACTCCGGCGCCTGGGAGGCGTCCCGGTTCGCGGACAAGCACTTCACGTTCTGGGAGACCCCGGACGGCACCCCCGTCTCCATGGCCGGATCGACCGGCCTGGTCGGCGGCATGGTCCGGGTGGACCCCGTCTCCACACCGGCCCACCTGCGCGGACACGGCTACGCGGCGGCCGTCACCGTCGAGGTGACCCGGGCCGCGCTCGCCGCGGGCGCCGAGGAGGTCGTCCTGTTCACCGACCCCGGCAATCCGACGAGCAACGCCCTGTACCGGCGCATCGGTTACGTCCCCCTGTGCGAGTACACCGGGTACGCCTTCCGCGAGGGGGCCACGGCATGAGGATGCCCGAACCCCCCGCGGGCGGCCCGGGCGGCGGCTCATGAGCGGCGCGATCCGTGTCGGCGCCCTCGCCCCGCTCACCCCTCCGGGCTGGACCGAGGCCGGTCAACACCTTCTGGCCGGACTGGAGTTGGGAATCCGGGACGTCAACGCGGGGGGAGGGGTGGGCGGTCGGGCGCTGGAGCTGGTCGTCCGGGACACGGCCGCCGATCCGGGGCGGGCCGAGGCCGCCGTGGAGGAGCTGGCCCGCCTCGGCGTCACCGCGCTGGTGGGGGAGTACCACAGCGTCGTCGCCCGGTCCGCCGCCATCCGCGCGGACGCCCTCGGCCTGCCCTTCCTCTGCTCCTCCGCCGTCCTCGACGCGCTCACCGAGCAGCCGACGGAGTGGGTCGCGCGGATCGCCCCGGCGCAGTCCCGGGGCTGGCGGATCTACGCCGACCACCTCCTCGGCCTTTCCGGCGGCCGGGGCCGCCGCGTCGCCGTCGCCACCCAGCCGAGCCTCTACTGGGCGACCGGCACCCGCGTCCTGCGCGACCACCTCACCCCGCACGGCGGCACCGTCACCGAACTCGACACCCGCGCGCTCCCGCCCGACGCCCTGTGCGACGCCCTCGTCGGGGCCCGCGCGACCGCCCTCCTGCTGCTGGCCGGGCACCCGGACCCGGTGGTGCCGATCGTCCGGGCCGTACGCCGCGACCCGCGTCTCGCGGACCTCCTGATCGGCGCCCCGGCCGGGCAGCCGGAGTTCCCCGAGTGGGCCGAACTCCTCGGGGCGGACGGCACCGGCATCCCCTTCCTGCGCCATCTGCCCGAGCGAATCGGCCCACCGGGACGCCGAGTTGAGGCCGCCCTGCGCCACCACCTGGGCCATTCCCCCTCCTTCGCCGCCTTCGAGGGGTACGACACGATCGCCGTCCTCGCCGAGTCCCTGCGCACGCACGGCACGGACCGGAAGGGCGTCGCCGCGTCCTGGGCCCACGTCGAGGCCGAGGGCACCCGGGGGCGGATCGCCTTCTCCCGGGTGCCCGGCATCGGCGTACACCAGTGGACCTGGCCGCCGGTCCAGGTGGCCGACCGCGACCCGGAGGACCCGGACCGCTTCCGGACCCTGCGCACCGGGTGACCTCACACGCCGGGCGCGGACGCGGGCAGCGTACGGCCCAGCCGGGCCAGCGGGGACAGCGCCATCACCAGGGGTGACAGCAGCATGCCCGCCGCGGTCACCAGGAGACCGGTCCGCGTCCCCCACGCCTGGGCGAGGAACCCGCCGAGCAGCGAGCCGAGCGGCGTCATGCCCATCCCGACGAAGCTGACCGTCGCCGCGGCCCGGCCCTGCATCCCGTCCGGGGTGACGCTCTGCCGTACGGCCATGACGGTGACGTTCACGAGCTGACCGAACGTCCCGAAGGCGAAGTTGACCGCGAGGAGCGCCGGCACCGTCACCGCGGAGGTGCCGTGCAGCGCGGGCACCAGCAGGAACACGCCGTCGCCGAGCGCCGCCGCGCCCACCAGGACCGTGCCGTACCCGAACCGTCGCGGCAGCCGCGCCGCCAGCACCGCGCCCAGCAGCGCCCCCGGCCCCGTCGCCGCGAGCACCAGCCCGACGGCCGTCCCCGACAGCCCCAACTCCCCTGGCAGGAAGACCAGATAGACGGTCATCACGGCCGAGAAGGAGAACTGGAAGGCCGCCGACGCGAGGCACACGGTCCGCAGCGCGGCCTCACCGGCGACGAAACGGAGGCCCTCGTGGATACGCCGCCGGACCCGGGGCGGACGCCGCGCCGAGTCCGGTCCGGGGAGCGGCTCCCGTCGGCCGATCCGCCGTACGGACAGGAACGACAGCGTGAAGAACAGGGCCGCGCAGGCGGCGGCGACCGGCGCCGACAGCATCGTCACCAGCGCGCCGCCCAGCGCCGGTCCGCCGATCTGCGCGGCCGAACGGCTGCCCTCCAGCGCGCTGTTGCCCCGCACCAGCTGGTCCACCTGGTCGCGCCGGACCAGTCGTACGAGGGAGGCCTGGTAGGCCACGTCGAAGAACACGGAGAGCGCCCCGACCGTGAACGCGACCACCAGCAACGCCGGCAGACCGAGCAGGCCGAGCAGACCGGCCACGGCGGCGGCCCCCAGCGCGAGCGCCCGGCCCGCGTCCGTCACCGCCATC
This sequence comes from Streptomyces sp. NPDC090106, assembly GCF_044747265.1. Classification (NCBI taxonomy): domain Bacteria; kingdom Bacillati; phylum Actinomycetota; class Actinomycetes; order Kitasatosporales; family Streptomycetaceae; genus Streptomyces; species Streptomyces sp. NPDC090106. Next base: position 75,335 of record NZ_JBIVDS010000014.1, read on the forward strand.
ACCGTGCGGGTCCGCCAGTGGTCCACCCACGCGCCGACGAACAGCGACAGCAGCAGAACCGGCGCCTGGCCCACCGCCCGCAGCACCCCCAACCGGCCCGCCCCGGCGTGCAGGGTCAGCACCGCGAAGAGCGGCAGCACCACCAGGGTCGCGTGCTCGCCCAGTTGGGAGGCCGTCTGCCCCACCCAGAGCCGGCGGAAGTCCCGGTCGCGCAGCAGGTCAGGGGCGGGGGACGAGGACGGCAGTGGCACGAGAACCCCTCCCAGCGCGCCGCGGGCAGGCGGAAGGAGCGCTCGCCGTACCGCGCGCCACCGGCGACCGCCCCTCAAGGGCGGCACGCTAACTCCCGCCCCACGGAAGGCGAAAGCCGTTTTCCCTCAGCGGGTCAGTGCGGGGCGAGGACGCAGAACTCGTGGCCGTCGGGGTCGGTCAGACACGTCCACGGCACGTCCCCCTGACCGACGTCGAGGTCGGCCGCGCCGAGCCCGCGCAGCCGGGCCACCTCCGCCGCCCGGTCGGTGTCGGGGTACGGCAGCAGGTCGACGTGGACGCGGTCCGGCACGGACTTCGCCTCGGGCGCGCGGAGGAACTCCAGGTACGGCCCGGTGCCCCGCGGGGAGCGCAACGAGGCGTGGGTGTCGGCGACTTCGCACACCGTCCAGTCCGTCGCCGTACCCCAGAACCGCGCCATGGCCCGCGGGTCCGCGCAGTCGACGACCACCGCGGCGATCGGTCCGGTGTCCCGGTAGACCTCCCGGGGCTCCAGCACGCAGAACTCGTTGCCCTCCGGGTCCGCGAGCACCGTCCACGGCACCGCGCCCTGACCGATGTCCACCCGCGTGGCACCGAGCGCCTCGACGCGGGCGATCAGCTCCGCCTGATGGGCGGGCGAGATGGTGGCCAGGTCCAGATGCGTCCGGTTCTTCACCGCCGGCTTGCCCTCCGGCACCGGGACGACGTCCACCCCGACGTACACCGGGTCCGGCCAGACGAGCCCGCCCGCGGGCCCGACGTACGTGGCCGCACCGGCGCCGTAGGCGCTCCACCCGAGCGCCTCCGCCCAGAACCGCCCGACCACCGGGGCGTCGACGGCCTTGACGATCACATGCACGGGTCGGAGCGGCATGGGGTCGATCCTATGCACGCGCCGCGCGCCCGAGGGCGCCGCCCGGCGTGGTGTGGCGCACTTTTGCAAGCGGGTGCTTGCAATAGTTAGCAGGGGTGGTGCAAGGTGGACGCATGGCATCGCTGAACGTCGGCAATCTCGGTGAGTACCTGCGCGAGCAGCGTCGCAACGCGCAGCTCTCGCTGAGGCAGCTCGCCGACGCCGCCGGGGTGTCCAATCCGTATCTGAGCCAGATCGAGCGCGGGCTGCGCAAGCCGAGCGCGGAGGTGTTGCAGCAGGTCGCCAAGGCCCTGCGGATCTCCGCCGAGACGTTGTACGTCCGCGCCGGGATCCTCGACGCCGAGCGGGACCGGGACGAGGTCGAGACACGTGCGGTCATCCTCGCCGACCCCTCGTTGAACGAGCAGCAGAAGCAGGTGCTGCTCCAGATCTACGAGTCCTTCCGCAAGGAGAACGGATTCGGGAGCGACATCGGGGACACCCCGCAGGTTCAGGAACCTCCGCAGGTTCAGGAACCTCCGCAGGCTCAGGAACCCCCGCGGGTTCAGGACACCCGGCAGGGCCAGGGCGCCCCGCAGGGTGGGGACGCCGCGGGCAGCGACACCGCAGACCCTGAAAAACCCTCACACGAACCCTCATAAAGAAAGCGACCGGGAGGACCATCACCATGGCCATCACCGACGACATCCGCAAGGCCGTCACGGACCCGACCCCGCTCTACTTCCTCGCCGGCGCCGGTGACCTCGCTCTTCAGGAGGCCAAGAAGGTGCCCGGCCTGGTGGAGCAGCTGCGCGCCGAGGCGCCGTCCCGGATCGAGGCCGTGCGCGGCACCGACCCGAAGGTCGTCCAGGAGAAGGCCCAGGCCCGCGCCAAGGAGGCAGGCGCCAAGGTCAAGGAGACCCAGGAGGCCGTGCAGGCCAAGGTCACCGACTTCCTGGCGTCCCTCGACGGGGACATCAAGAAGCTCGGCACCACGCTCGACGCCGACCTGAAGAAGTTCGGCGAGAGCGCCCAGGACTTCGCCCTGCGCAGCGTCGGCGTCGCCGCCGAGTACGCCGTGAAGGCCCGCGAGACCTACGAGAAGGTCGCCGAGCACGGCGAGCAGACCGTGAAGACCTGGCGCGGCGAGGCGGCCGAGGAGATCGAGGAACTGGCGATCGCCGTCGAGCCGAAGGCCGAGCCCGTCGAGGTCAAGGCCGAGGAGCCGAAGCCCACGCCGGTCGTGCCCGCCCCCGCGGCGGCGGCCCCGGCCAAGAAGGCCACCGCCCGCAAGACCCCGGCGAAGAAGACCACCGCCAAGAAGACCACGCCCCCGGCCAAGTAGTACGGCCGAGCAGTACGGCCGTACGGCACCGGGCAGTGGTCCGGTGGCCGGGACATCACGACCCCGGCACGGGCCGGGCACCTCTGGGGTGCCCGGCCCGTTCTACGGGTACGGTGACCGCGTAACGACGAGCCGAGTCTGGTGGTGGACGTTGTGCTGATGCAGGGCTTCGCGGGGTTGATGTGGCTGATCTACCTCGCCATGTTCGGATTCGCGGTGGTGGCCTTCGTCCTCGCCGCGGTGTTCCGTGACGACGCGTACCGGGCCGCCAACAAGCAGGGCAAGGGCTTCTGGCTGATCATCCTCGGGATCGCGGTCGTCGTGAACCTGCTGGTGCCGATGCTCTTCCTGCAGATCGCGGGCCTGATCGCCTCGATCGTCTTCATCGTGGACGTCTTCCCGGCCCTCAAGCAGGTGTCGGGCGGTCGCTGGGGCCGCCGCCAGGGCGGCGGAAGCAGCAGCGACGGCCCGTACGGGCCCTGGAACGGCGGCCGGTAGTACCCGGCAGCACCCCGCCTGCCACCGGCGTGACGGCGTGATGGACACCGGGCCGGACCCGGTGTCCTGGCTCAGCCCAGCCGGTCCAGCAGCAGCACGGCCACGTCGTCCGTCAGCTCACCGCCGTTGAGATCGCGCACCTCGTTCACCGCGGCCCGCAGCAGCGACTCGCCGCGCAGTCCCTCGGCCAGCTGCCGCCGGACCAGCGACACCATCCCGTCCTGGCCCAGCCGTTCCCGGCCCTCGCCGACCCGCCCCTCGATGAGGCCGTCGGTGTAGAGCATCAGGCTCCACTCCCGCCCCAGCTCCACCTGCATCCGCGGCCAGCGCGCCCCGGGCAGCAGGCCGAGCGCGGGGCCGTTGTTGTCGTACGGCAGGAGCCGTGCCGGTTTGCCCGGGCGGGCGATCAGCGGGGCCGGGTGCCCGGCGAGGCACAGGCCCGCGCGGCGGCCGTCCGGTGCGATGTCCACCGTGCACAGCGTCGCGAAGATCTCGTCGTCGGCGCGCTCGTGCTCCAGGACCTGCTGGAGCGTGCCGAGGAGTTCGTCGCCGCACAGTCCGGCGAAGGTCAGCGCCCGCCAGGCGATGCGCAGCTCGACGCCGAGCGCCGCCTCGTCGGGGCCGTGCCCGCAGACGTCGCCGATCATGGCGTGCACGGTGCCGTCGGCGGTCCGTACGACGTCGTAGAAGTCACCGCCCAGCAGGGCGCGCGAGCGGCCCGGGCGGTAGCGCGCGGCGAACCGCAGGGACGAGCCCTCCAGCAGCGGCGTGGGCAGCAGGCCGCGTTCCAGGCGGCGGTTCTCCTGGGCCCGGACGCGGCCCTCCGCGAGGCGCCGTTCGGCGGTGTCGGAACGTTTCCGCTCCACCGCGTAACGGATCGCGCGGCTCAGCAGCCGGCCGTCCATTTCGTCCCGGAAGAGATAGTCCTGGGCGCCCACGCGGACGGCCTCGGTGCCGCGTTCGGCGTCGCCGGTGGCGGTGAGGGCGAGCACGGCGTGGCGGGGCGCGAGCTGGAGGACGTGCTTGAGCAGGGCCAGTTCGTCGTCGCTGTCGCCGCGCACGGGGACGGGCTGTTCGAGGTCCAGCAGGATGCAGTGGACGTCGTCGGTGAGCAGCCGTTCGGCCTCGGTGAGGTTGCGGGCGGTGCGTACGCGGATGGGGTTGCCGGCCGAGTCCAGGAGTTCGGGCACGAGTGTCGAGCCGCCGGGATCGTCCTCGATCACCAGCAGCGTCAGATGAGTGCTGCCGTTCTTCTCGACCGTACTGTCCTTCGCGCTGTCCTTCGTGCCGCTCCTGGCGCCGTTCCTGCCGCCGTTCTTGCCGCTGCTCTTGGAGCCGTTCTTGGGGCCGTTCCTGGCGTTGTTCCTCGCGCCGGCCTTCGCGCCGTTCTTGGACGCGACGGCGTCCGTGGAGGCGGCGGATGCGGATGCGGAAGCGGGTGCGGGTGCGGCTTGCGGCGCCTGACCACCTTCCACGGCCGGGATCGCTCTCTGCCGCGGTACGGGTACGGGCATCGTCTGGGTTCCTTCCCTCCCCCCGAGGGCATGGCGGGGACGAGGGACCTCGACCCACCGACGGGGACCATAGCGGTAGTCGGCGCCGCAACGGAATGGTGTGCGACACCCGGTCGGGCAGGCAGCCGCTGTCATATGCCGCGATCCCTACCGCAGTTGGACACCCCGCCCGAGGTGCGGGAATGACGAACGTCACGTCCGCGGCGGGTTTATCCGGCGGCCCGGGTGCGCTGGGTCACGTGACCCCGGTCTCAGGGCGGTGCGGGGCGCGTCAGGTCAGGGCGCGGCAGGGCGCGGCAGGGCGTCGGACGTCAGGCGTCAGGCGTCCGGCGTCAGGCGTCCGGGCGTACGACGGCGAGTATCGGCATCGAGCCGGCCCCCGCGATCGTCACCGTCCGCCCGGGGCGCGGCGCGTGGATGATGGCGCCGTCACCGATGTACATCGCGACATGGCTGGCATCGCTGTTGTAGATGATGAGGTCGCCGGGCCGCATGTCCTCGACGTCGACGTGCTGGAGTTGCTTCCACTGCTCCTGCGAGGTCCGCGGGATGGCCGTCCCCGCGTCGGCCCAGGCCTGGCTGGTCAGCCCCGAGCAGTCGTAGGAGCCGGGTCCCTCGGCGCCCCACTCGTAGGGCTTGCCGAGCTGCGCGGTCGCGTACGCCACGGCCTTCTTGCCCTGTTCGGAGGCCTCGCCCTGGATCTCGTCGAGGATGCCGGAGTCCAGCCAGGCGGTCTGGGCCTGGTAGGCGGCCTCCTGCTCCAGCTTGGCCAGCCGCTCCTTCTCCTCCTTCTCCAGCTTGGACTCGAGCTCCTCGGCGGCCTTGATCTGCTTCTGGACCTTCTTCTTCGCGGTCGCCTTGGCCTTCCGGTTGGCCTCCAGCTTGTCCCACTGGGCGGAGGCGTCGGCGGCGTACTGCTCCAAGTCCTCCTGGGTGCGGGTCATTTCCGCGATCAGGCCCTTGGTGGCGCGCTGCCCCTGGATCACCCGTCCGGCACCGTCGAGGAACTGGGTGGGGTTGTCGCTGAGCATCAGCTGTGCCTCGTCCGGCAGTCCGCCCGTGCGGTACTGCGCCGCCGCGGCGGCGCCCGCCCGCTTCTTCAGCTCGGCGAGCTTCTCCTGCCCCTTCACGATCTTCTTGGCCAGCGCCACGATCGCCGCCGACTGCTCGTCGGCCTTCTCCTCGGCGGCGTTGTAGGCGTCCGTGGCCACGGCGGCGTCGTGATAGAGCTCGTCCAGCTTCTTTCGGACGGCTTCCAGGTCCTTGGTGGTCACCGGTGCGGCGGAGGCGCCGGGCGTCGAGGCCGGACTCGATGCCGGTGTCGGGCTCGCTGTAGGCGTCGGGCTCGGAGCGGCGGAGGCGCTGCCCGCGGCCCCCAGGACAGTCACCGCACAGACCACGGCTACGGCCACCGAGACCAGCCCGCGCTTGCCCGCACCCATAACCCCAGCCCCCATACCTGATTTACCGTCAGTAACTTACGGTTCCCGGGGGATCGTGCCATGCCGTGCCGCAAAACGACAGGGGTAGTGCCTCGTGTGACAGAGGTAGTGCTTCCCCCGTTTCCGTCCTTGAAGACGATCTCCCCGCCAATGTGACGAACGACGCAGGGAGATCGTTCCCCGCAGGTCAACGGGGTGGCGCGGCAACGGATCGACGGGGCAACGGATCGACGGGGCGACGGGGTTGCTGGGTGGCGGGCCGGTGGGGCGGGCCGGTGGGGCGGGCCGGGGTCGCGGGCCGGCGGGCCGGTCGGTCAGGCGCGGGGCGCCAACGCCTCCCACGTCACGGTGACTTCCCCCTGCCGCCACCGCCCCGGCCCGTCCGCCACCGGCCAGTCGCCCCGCAGGTCCCGCACCGTCCGCATCCACCGCTGCCGGGCGCCGTACGACGCGTAGGGCGCCGCGGCGGCCCACGCGCGGTCGAAGTCGCGGAGGAAGGCGTGCACCGGCTCACCGGGGACGTTGCGGTGGATCAGCGCCTTGGGCAGGCGTTCGGCGAGGTCGGAGGGGCGTTCCAGGGAACCGAGCCGGGTCGCGAAGGTGACCGTGCGCGGGCCCTCGGGCCCGAGCGCGACCCACACGTGCCGGCGCCCGATCTCGTCGCACGTCCCCTCGACCAGCAGCCCGTCGGGGTCCAGCCGCGCGCACAGCCGCTCCCAGACCCCGGCCACCTCGGCCTCGTCGTACTGCCGCAGCACGTTGGCGGCGCGGATCAGCAGCGGGCGCTGGGGGAGCGGGATCTCGAAGCCGCCGTGCCGGAAGGCGAGGCCCTCGCGTTCGTAGGGCTTCGCGGCGCTCACGCGCGCGGGCTCGATCTCGATGCCGACGACCCGCGCGCGGGGTGCCGTGCCGCGCAGCCGCCGGAGGAGTTCGAGCGCGGTCCAGGGCGCGGCCCCGTATCCCAGATCCACCGCCACGGGGTCGGCGGCGCGGCGCAGGGCGGCGCCGTGGACGGCGGCGATCCAGCGGTCCATGCGGCGCAGGCGGTTGGGGTTGGTCGTCCCGCGCGTGACCGAGCCCACCGGGCGGGACGGGGCGCGGGCTGACATAGGTACGAGGGTATGCGCAGGCCCGGGGACGGGGACCCGGGCCCTGGAAGGAGACCGGGGTCCCTGGACGAGGAACGCGGGCCCTGGAAGGAGACCGGGGTCCCTGGACGAGGGACGCGGGCCCGGAAAGGGGGATGCGGGTCCGGAAAGGGGGATGCGGGTCCGGAGAGGGGGACGCGGAGTGGCCCCGAACAGTTGAGCGAGGGTCGGTAATCCTCCGGCAAAAAACGCCCCGGCCGGAATGCGACCCCCGCCCACCGATGTTGCACCCTCGTGGAGGGTCCCCACACCCTCCGCCACGGCATGCCCGCACCAAGGAGGACCGCCACGTGAGCCAGTACGTCAGCAGGCTCGCTCGCCGCTCCCCGACGGCATCCCCGCGGCTGCGGCTGCACCGCCGCCCCCGCCGCGTGGCCATGCTCTCGGTGCACACCTCGCCGCTCCACCAGCCCGGCACGGGCGACGCGGGCGGTATGAACGTCTACATCGTCGAGCTGGCCCAGCGCCTCGCCGCGATCAACATCGAGGTGGAGATCTTCACGCGCGCGACGACGGCCTCGCTGCCGCCCGTCGTGGAGCTGGCCCCGGGCGTCCTCGTCCGCCATGTGGACGCGGGCCCCTACGAGGGCCTCGCCAAGGAGGAGCTGCCCGCCCAGCTCTGTGCCTTCACGCACGGCGTGATGCAGGCGTGGGCCGGCCACCGCCCCGGCTACTACGACCTCGTCCACACCCACTACTGGCTCTCCGGCCATGTCGGCTGGCTCGCCGCCCAGCGCTGGGGCGTCCCCCTCGTGCACGCCATGCACACCATGGCCAAGGTCAAGAACGCCAACCTCGCCGACGGCGACACCCCCGAGCCCGCCGCGCGCGTGATCGGCGAGACGCAGATCGTCGACGCCGCGGACCGCCTCATCGCGAACACGGCCGAGGAGGCCGACGAACTCGTACGGCACTACAGCGCCGACCCGTCCAAGGTCGCTGTCGTGCACCCCGGCGTGAACCTGGACCGCTTCTCCCCGGCGGACGGCCGGGCTGCGGCGCGCGCCCGTCTGGGCCTGCCGCAGCACGCGCTGATCCCGCTCTTCGCGGGCCGCATCCAGCCCCTGAAGGCCCCGGACGTCCTGTTGCGCGCGGTGGCGGTCCTGCTCGACGAGCGGCCCGAGCTGCGCTCCCGCATGATCGTCCCGATCGTCGGCGGGCCCAGCGGCAGCGGCCTCGCCAAGCCGGAGGGCCTCCAGAAGCTCGCCGCGCGGCTCGGCATCGCGGACGTCGTGCGCTTCCGCCCGCCGGTCGGCCAGGACCAGCTCGCGGACTGGTTCCGCGCAGCGTCGGTCCTGGTCATGCCGTCCTACAGCGAGTCCTTCGGCCTGGTCGCGATAGAGGCCCAGGCCGCGGGGACGCCCGTGCTGGCGGCGGCCGTCGGCGGTCTGCCGGTCGCGGTGCGCGACGGCGAGACGGGGTTCCTCGTCCGCGGGCACGATCCCGCCGCGTACGCGCGCGTGCTCGGCATGTTCGCCGACGACACCGACCTCGTGCCCCGTATGGGCGGGGCCGCCGCCCGGCACGCGCTGTCCTTCGGCTGGGACACCGCCGCCGGAGCCACCGCGGACGTCTACACGGCCGCCCTGCACGCCCACCGGCGTCGCGTACGCTCCCACCATGGCTGACGCGCACGAGGTCATCGAGGCCGCCCTCAAGGACGCCGAGCTGGAGTGGGAGAGCCCCACGCCGGGCACCTACGTCGTCCAGCTCCCCGGCACCCGCAAACTCCGCACCACGGTCTCCCTCCGCCTGGGCCGCCACTCCCTCTCCCTGAACGCCTTCGTCATCCGGCACCCCGACGAGAACGAACCCGGCGTCCACCGCTGGCTCCTGGAACGCAACCTCAAGCTGTACGGCGTCGGCTACGCGGTCGACCCCCTCGGCGACATCTACGTCACGGCGAAGCTGCCGCTGGCCTCCGTCACCCCGGACGAGCTGGACCGTCTCCTCGGCCAGACCCTGGAGGCCGCCGACGGCGCCTTCAACACCCTCCTCGAACTCGGCTTCGCGACCGCCATCCGCAAGGAGTACGCCTGGCGGGTCTCCCGGGGCGAGCCGACGCGGAACCTGGACGCGTTCGCGCACCTCACGCGGAAGCCGACGGACTGACCCTCCCGGACGCCGGGCCGGCGAACCGCCCGGGTGTCACACCCACCAACTTCCTGAAGTGCCGGGTCAGATGGGACTGGTCGAAGAACCCGGTCGCCGCGGCCACCTCCCCGGGCCGCCGCCCGTCCAGCAGCAGCCGCCGGGCGCGGGCCACACGGCGGGAGGTGAGGTACTGGTGCGGGGCGATCCCGTACGCGGTGCTGAACGCCCTTACGAGATGGGCGGGATGGGCGTGCAGCAGCACCGCGGCCTGCTCCAGGGTCACCCCCTCCACGACCCGGGAGTCGAGCAACTCCCGCAGGTCACGAGCGAGTCGGGGATCGGGCCGGGCGGGCGGCGACAGGGCCGGGCCGCGCGGTCTCAGGTGCTCGACCAGCCGCTCCCCGATGAACGTCAGCCTGCTCGCCGCCTCCAGTTCGTCCCCCGGACGGGTGAGCGTGCCGTGCAACTGCCCGACCCTGAGGCGCAGAAGGGGGTCACGGAGGTCGGGTGCGTCGACCGCCGGTCCGATGAGGTCCTCGCCGAGCACGGACTCGTCCAGGTACAGCACCCGTTTGCGGAAACCGTCCGGTGTGGCCGGTGAGCCGTTGTGCGGGACGTGCGGGGGCAGCAGGGTGACCGTGTCGTGCGGGGTGCCGTGCTCGTGCCGGTCCAGGTCGTACCGTACGGCGCCGTCGTCCACGATGAGCAGCGTCCACGCGTCATGGACGTGCATGGGATAGGCGTACTCGGTGAAGTGCGCGTGGAACACCTCGGTGACGCCCGGGACGGCGGGGCGCCACGCGGTGACGTCCTCGCCGCTGGCCATGCAAAGAACGTACAAGACGCTGTCGCGGGGTGCCCGGCAGTCTCGTCCCATGAGCATGCAGACCACCGGGACCACGGGACCGACCGAGACCACCGGGACCACGGGACCGACCGAGACCACCGTGACCACCGTGACCACCGAAGTCGTGGACGTCCTGGACGCCGGCGCGCCCGTCCGTTTCGACACGAAGATCGCCGTCCTGCTGCGCGACGACCTGGAGCCCTGGCAGCGGCTGAACGTGACCGCGTTCCTGGTCAGCGGCCTGGGCACGCAGCTGCCCGAGGTGATCGGCGAGCCGTACGAGGACGGGGACGGGGTGCCGTACCTGCCGATGTTCCGGCAGCCGGTGATGGTCTTCGAGGCCGCCAAGGAGACACTGACGGCCGCCCACGCACGCGTGCTGTCCCGCGCTCTCCCTCGCGCGGTCTTCACGTCCGACCTGTTCGCCACAGGCCACGACCGCGCCAACCGCGCCGCGGTCCGCGCCGTGGGAACGACGGACCTGGACCTGGTGGGACTGGCGGTGTACGGACCGCGCAACGCGGTGGACAAGGTGGTGAAGGGGGCGCGGATGCACCCCTGAGGCCTGAGGTCGTGAGGGTCAGCGAGGCCGGGGCCCGGGGTCGCGCTTCCGCCGGAGGGAGGCTCTCAGCTTCTGGGCTTCGAACTTTCTGCCGCGGGCTTCGAGCACCTTGGAGAGGGTGTTCGTGGTCTGCCAATAGAGTGCGTGCGCCTCTCCCAGCGCGGTGCGTACGCGTTGCCGGGTGTCTCGGGAGAGTTGTTCGGCCTCGGCGTGCCGGCCGAGTGAGAGCAGGACGCGGCTCAGTGTGTCGGCCGTGTTGAGGGTGTGGTGGTGGTTCGCCCCCAGCACCCGGAGCGCCCGCCGTCCCGTCTCCACGGCGAGCTGTTCGGCCTCGGCGCGGCGGCCGTGGCCGAGCAGGACGAGACACAGGGTGTCCGCGACGTCGATGGTGTCCGGATGGTCCTCCCCGAGGAGATGCCGCATCCGCTCCAAGGTGTCGACGATGACCGGCTGGGCCTCGTCGAACCGGGTCAGCTGTTGCAGGGAGTTCCCCATGCTGTGACGGCTCTGGAGGGTGTGAGGATGGTCGTCGCCTAGCAGGGACCGCTGCCGCTCCACGACGCGGGTGAGGATGCGGAGCGATTCCCGCCATCTGCCCCGTGTCCCGTGGCTGGTCGCCAGACGCTGGGCGGATCTGAGCGTCTCGGGATGGTCGTCCCCCAGCAGATTCCGGCGCCGGGTGTGAATGTCCTGGAACATGGCGTGCGAGGTGTCCATCCTGCCCAGGACGGCCAGCGTGACAGCGAGGTCGTTGGCCGAGGACAGGGTCTCGTCGTGATTCTCGCCCAGCACCCGCCGACGCCGCTCCAGCACATCCTCCACCAGCGGCAGAGCCTCCGCGTGCGCACTCAGTCCGTCCAGCGCCCAGGTCACCATGTGCGCCGCGCGCAGGGTGTCGGGGTCGTCCTTTCCCAGAGTCGAGGACCATGTCTCGTACAGGTGCTCGGCGAGTACGCGGGCAGTCTGCGACTGTGCGCTGCGTACGAGATAGTGCGCCGAGTCCAGCAGGACGCCTCGCAGTGCGGCCCGGTCGCGCAGCACCGGCAGTGCCGCCGCCAGGTGAGGGCTGAGCGTGGCCCACCCCGCCCAGTTCCCCGGTGACTCCGGATCTCCCGGATGGACCGTCGCCAGCAGCGACGCCACGTCTTCCACTGTGGCGTCCGGGGCGCCGTCGTCCTGCTGCCGTACGACCGCCTGAGTGAGCCGGTGCACCTGAAAGGCGTCCGGTCTCACCACCGCCAGCCCGTACCGGGCGAGCGGGGTGAGGGCGCTGCCCGGCCAGAGGAAGTCGTCCGGGGCGCCGGGAATGGTGGTCAGGTCGGGGTGGGCGGTCTCCAGCCAGCTGGTCGGGATCGGCTCGGGGCCGAGGAACGCCGCGAGGCGGAGCAGAGCCGCGGCCTCCGGGTGATCGGCGTCGAGGCGTCTGGCGGCGATGGTGACGGTGGCGGCGAGGGACGCGGGATAGTCGTGCGGGGCGCTGTGGCCGAGGAGCCGGGCGGTGTTCGTGGCGAGCAGCCGTAGGTACCGGTCGGCCGGGATGCCCTGGCTCATCGCCCCGGCGGCCTGGGCGAGGGCGAGCGGCAGATCGCCGAGCGCGTCCGCCAAGGCGTCCGCGTCCTCGTCGGTCAGGGTCGGCAGCTGCCCCTTCAGATAGGCGACGGACTCGCCGCGGCTGAAGACGCCCAGCGACACCCCCTGCACCACACGGCTCCAGGCCGCGTTGCGGGTGGTGATCAGCACGTGGCCGCCGCCGGCGTCCTCGGGCAGCCAGGCCGCCAACTGGTCCGGATCCTCGGCGTTGTCGAGGACGATCAGCCAGCGGCCCACGGTACGGAGGTGTTCCTTGGCGTACCGGGCGTTGACCTCGACCCCCGCCTCCGGCTTGGCCACGCCCACCCGCTCCGCGAGTTCCGCGTAGCGCGTCGCGACCTGCTCGCTCTGCTCGGCGTCGACCCACCAGACGAGGTCGTACTCGTCGGCGTACCGGTAGGCGTACTCCAGCGCCACGAGCGTTTTGCCGATGCCGCCGGTGCCGCGCACGGCCTGGACGGCGGCGTGGCGTTCGGCGAGCAGCTTGGTGTGGAGTTCGTCGATGACGCCATCGCGCCCGGTGAAATGCGGATTGCGTCGTCGGCCGCGTACGTCCCAGACGGCGGGGCGGTGTCTGGGAGCGGCGGCCGGGAAGGGGGGTTGCGGGCCGTGCGGGGCGGGCGCGGGCGTGGGCACGGTCGCCGCGCCGGGGAAAGCGGGCGGGCGGGTCGGCAACGAGGGCCCGCGGACCGCTTCCAGCAGCGCGGTGAGGGCGTCGGACTCGCTCAGGCCGTGCAGGTCCTTGCGCAGGCGCGGCGCGAGGATCGCCGGAAGCAGACCCGTCGTCAGCGGCTCGACCACGAGAGGAACGAGACGGCCTCGACGGGCGAGGGCTGCGGACCACTCCTCCTCGGTGAACCGTCCTGGTGCGAAGTAGTGCGGCGAGAAGACGGCTACGACGGCGGATGCCTTGTCGAGGGACTCACTCATCTTCTGTACGAAGTCGTCACCGGCACGCCAGTGCCACCGGTCGAGGACGACCTCGAAACCGGCCTCCTGGAGATGCCACGCCACCCACTCCGCCCACTCCTTGTCAGGACCGGCGTGACTGATGAAGATCAGCTCGGCATTGTCGGACATGCCCGTCTCCCACCCCAGCGGCCCCGGCGGCCCCCCGCTCCTCCCTGTATACCGTCCGTGTGCGGCTCGCGGCGGGACGTGGCGGAAAACAGGGAGGACAGCGGGGGGCTGTCGGCGCTGACGCGGGCGTCAGCCGGCGCTGACCTCGGGCCGGGGCGCGAGGGGGGCCTGCGGCGCGGGGACGTTCTCGGCGGAGAGGGCCTCGGTGGAGACGGCTTCGGCGGCGAGGGCCTTGGCGGAGACGGCTTCGGCGGACACGGTCTCGGCGGAGACGGCCTCCTCGTCGGGCAGGCTGCGCATGAGCAGGGCGTAACCGAGTCCCGCGACCGTGCCGACGAGCGCGCACAGTCCCCACAGCCATTCGGCGCCGTAGTGGTCGATGACGAGGCCGGACATCAGCGGCGCGACGAGCGAGGCGACGGCCCAGGAGAGCGTGTACATGCCCTGGTAGCGCCCGCGTCCGTGCACCGGGGAGAGCTGTACGACGAGACCGGTCTGGGTGGGGGCGTTGACGATCTCGGCGAGCGTCCACACGCAGACGGTGAGCGCGAAGACGCCGACCGACCCGGCGAACGCGGTGAGCCCGAAGCCGTACCCGGCGAGGAGCGAGGAGACGACGAGCAGCCGCTTCGGGTCGCGGTGCTGGATGAACCGGGTGACGGGGATCTGGAGCACGACGATCAGGACGCCGTTCACGGCGATGGCCATGCCGTAGTCGGCGGGCGTGAACCCGGCCGAGCCCATCGCGACGGGCAGACCGACGGACCCCTGCTGGAAGACGAGCGCGACGAGGAAGGAGAGGGTGACGACACCCATGAACCGCCGGTCGCGCAGCACGGTGCCGAGCCCGACGTCCGGAACCTTCTCGGCTCCGGTGTCCAGGGCTACGGGCCGGGACTCGGGCAGCTTGAGGAAGACGACGACGGCGCACACGGCCGTCATCCCGGCCTCGATCAGGAACCCGGCGAGGTAGCTGTACTCGGCGATGAACCCGGCCGCCATCGAGGAGACGGCGAAGCCGAGGTTGATGGCCCAGTAGTTGAGCGAGAAGGCCCGCACCCGGTCCTCGGGGCGCACGATGTCCGCCATCATCGCCTGCACGGCGGGCCGGGACGCGTTGGACGCCATGCCGACCAGGAACGCGACGGCGGCGATGGCGACGGGGTGGTGCATGAACCCGAGCAGCGCGACGGCCGCCGCGGTGGACGCCTGCGCGACGAGCAGCGTGGGCCGCCGCCCGAGCCGGTCGGTCATCACCCCGGCCCCCAGCGAGGAGACGACCCCGCCGAGACCGTGCAGCGAGGCGACGAGACCGGCGTAGGCGGCGGAGTAGCCGCGGTCCAGGGTCAGGTACAGCGCCATGAAGGTGGCGACGAACGCGCCGAGCCGGTTCACGAGGGTGCTGGTCCACAGCCACCAGAACTCTCTGGGCAGGCCGGAGACGGTTTCCCGCGCGGCGCGTCGGACGGTGGCGAGCGGCATGGCGGGTTCCTCGACTGTACGTGCGTAAGTGGCTCGGGGGGCAGGCAGAACTTACGGCGAGGGGGTCCCGGTGGACCACTCAATTAACAGATCCGGTCAACAGTCCCGAGGCCTGTCCTGGCCCTGCGCAGGCCTCTGTCCCGGCCACCGAACGGGCGCGGCGCCCCATGGCCCCTTGGATTACGCTCAGGGGCATGGCCGACGCACCGTACAAGCTGATCCTCCTCCGCCACGGCGAGAGCGAATGGAACGCGAAGAACCTGTTCACCGGTTGGGTGGACGTCAACCTCAACGAGAAGGGCGAGAAGGAGGCGGTCCGCGGCGGTGAGCTCCTGAAGGACGCCGGTCTTCTCCCCGACGTGGTCCACACCTCGCTCCAGAAGCGGGCGATCCGCACGGCCCAGCTCGCGCTGGAGGCCGCCGACCGCCACTGGATCCCCGTCCACCGCAGCTGGCGCCTCAACGAGCGCCACTACGGCGCTCTCCAGGGCAAGGACAAGGCCCAGACCCTGGCCGAGTTCGGCGAGGAGCAGTTCATGCTCTGGCGCCGCTCCTACGACACCCCGCCGCCGCCGCTGGACCGCGACGCCGAGTACTCCCAGTTCGACGACCCGCGCTACGCGACCCTGCCGCCTGAGCTGCGCCCCCGCACGGAGTGCCTGAAGGACGTCGTCGTCCGCATGCTGCCGTACTGGTTCGACGGCATCGTCCCCGACCTCCTCACCGGCCGCACGGTCCTCGTCGCCGCCCACGGCAACAGCCTGCGCGCCTTGGTCAAGCACCTCGACGGCATCTCCGACGCCGACATCGCCGGCCTCAACATCCCCACCGGCATCCCCCTCGCCTACGAACTCGACGCCGAGTTCAAGCCCCTCACCCCGGGCGGCACCTACCTCGACCCGGACGCGGCAGCGGCGGCGATCGAGGCGGTCAAGAACCAGGGCAAGAAGAAGTAACGCGACGCCGATCAGCCCCCGACCTGCGAGTTTCTCGCGGGGCGGGGGCTTTTTGGTGAGGCTGGGCCGTCCCTGGGCCGTCAGCGATATGTGGGCCGCTTCCAGAGGTGTGCTGCGTACCCCAATGGTTGTCGGTGCTACCGGTATGCTTAGCCCGCCTTACCTGAACCTCCCTTGAACTCCGTGTGGGCGCACGTGAGTTCCAAGGCCCCGGCCCGGCATGCGGGTCGGCTGGAGGAGAAGGGAGGTGGTAGAGGTGAGTCTTGAGAAGGACAAGCCTCGCAGGTGGACCGGTGCCGAGAAGTGGCAGGTCTGGCTTGCGGGGGCCGACCTACTGGCGACCATTGCTACCAGCGTGATGCAGTTCGCTCGATGAGCGACTCACGCGCGAGAACGGTCGGGATCGGGTGCTGCGCATGCAGCGAGCCCGGTCTACGCTTGGGCGACCGGGCTCGTTGACTGCTAGAGGGCCTGGATCTGGGTGCCACCGGATCTGGGCCCTCGGTCGTTCTAGAGTCTCCTAGAACCTTCGCGAGCTATCTCAATCTAACTAGATGCTTCTAGAGCTTGCATACCAATCTCTCACGAGCTGCTAATCCAATCAACTTTGTGAGCCTGTGAGGGAAGCTAGATCTCTCTTCTCTTCCGAGAACGTCGTCGTAGTTGAACTGTTCGCGGTGGCTATCTAGGGAGACACATCCCTGATCGTTACCCCGCTGCTCGTCACCGGCGAGCGAAGACGGATGCCACGGCCTTGCGCGTGCGCTCCAGACTCGACGGCATCAGGTGCGCGTACACCCGGAGCGTCAGGCCCGGGTCCGAGTGGCCGAGGTACTCGGCGAGGGCCTTGACGTTCTCCCCGGCGTCCAGGAGCACCGACGCGTAGAAGTGGCGGAGCGCATGCATGCCGTTCTCCCGGGACTCGGCGTACGACTCACCCCGCTTGCGCTCGGGGATCACCCCCGCCGAGGCCAGCGCCCGCTTCCACGCCTCCTCGTTCAGCGACGTCCGCCAGACATGCCCACCCCGAGGCCCGGTGAAGATCAACCGCTTGGTCACCGGAGGCCCGTCGGCCACCTTCCACGGCAAGGTGATCTCCACCGGCGGGAACCGCTGCAAGTGCAGCCGAAGCGCATCGGCGACCGGCCCCGGAAGCGGCACGTCCCGGAGTTTGCCGCCCTTCGGCGGGGCGAACACCGCCTTGCTCCGGCTCAGCTTCAGTTGCTGGACCACGTGCAGCGTGCCCGCGTCGAAGTCGATCGCGTCGACCGCGACGCCGAGAATCTCGCCCTGTCGAAGCCCGCAACCAGCACCCAGGTCGACCATGGCCCGGAAGCGCTCGGGCATGCCGGCCCGGACGGAGAAGACACGTTCCGGCGTCCACGGGCTCACCCGCCTGTCGTCCACCGTGGGCGGCCGAACGGAGCGAGCAGCGCACGGATTCCGGGGAAGGTGCCCGTCGTCCACGGCCGCACTCAGCGCCGCGCGCACGTTGGAGTAGATCGTCCGGGCATACGCCCCATGGACGCCGTTCTCCTTGAGCTGCCTCAGCCAGTCACGGATATGCGCGGGCTGGAAGGAGCCGAGAGGCCGCGTACCCAGGTACGGATACGCGTGCAGCCGAAGCTGCGACTCCATGGACGCCTGAGTGTTCGGGTCGGGCGCGTGCGTGACCCACTTCTCGGCGTACTGCTGGAAGGTGGTCCGTGCCGCGCGAGGGTCGATGTACTGCCCCCGAGCCATGTCCGCTTCGGTGTGTGCGAGCCACTGTTCGGCAAGCCGCTTCTGTCGGTCCGGAAAGCTCTTCGCCTTCTCCGTACCGTCCGGCCCCACGTAGCGAGCGCGGTAACGCAGGCCCGTTCCGTGGCGCTCGGTCTTGACCTTGCGTGCCTTGCCGTCTGCGCCGGTATCAGCCTTGTACCAGCGGTCCTGGATGTGCCCGGCCATCAGGCGGCCAGACCTTCGCGGTGTCGGTGACGGATGACGGGGGTGCGGGGACGACGCCGAAGGTCGAGAACGAGGACCAGGAGGCGGAGCACGGGCGAGGGCTGGGCATGGTCAGCGTCATCGCCCACCGGGTGGTGGTCCACGACACCGACGCCGGCCACACGATCACCGCGGAACTGTTCACCGAGGCTGGAAGCAGGGGAGGACATCCGTGCTGACGGACGGAGCGGTTCGACGCGGGTACTGGTGCGAGTGCTGGACGCAGGACCTCAGCGAGGAGGGGGTGCCGGCGCTCCGGGCGTCCCTCGATGCCTACTCGGCTTCCCAGGCGGACAGATGGGTTGCGGTGACACTCCGCACGATCTCCCCGGCCCTGGACTCCGATGCTTCGGATGTGGCGTGGGCGTGGCTCTCGGAAGGGCGTATCGCCACCCGGCAGGCCCTCTTACGGTGCGAGCCCTGCGCGGTCACGGTCACGCAGGGCCAGACGCGCATCACGTGGACGATCAGGCCAGTGCTCTTCCTACCGCTTGCGCATCGCCAAGGGGTTGAACTCCCAGCCTGCGCACACGACTTCAAGCCCCACGCGACCGACTGAGTTACAACTTTCTCTACTGGTTCAAGGCACCCGCCGCGCACAGCGCGGCGCGCGGCCCGTCGCCCGGGCCTGCGCTCCTGTCTGCGCCCCGCTCCAGCCCGGCCGCCGTCCGCACGCCTGACAGCTCGGGTTGATAAGTGACGAACCCCCGAGGCGACCGAGGCGGTACGCGAGTGCGGCTCAAGACGGCGCCTCCGGCGGGGGCGCTCAAACTCCGGGGTGGAGGGGGCTCCGTGGGCGGCCGCCGACCCGTGGGTTACTGAGGTGGGGGACTCCCATCCCGTCTGCCGTCGACTCAGGCAGAGCCGAGCAGACACGGCACCGGGCGCACCGCGCCTGCTCCACGGAGTGTGGGTCGACGGCAGACGGGATGGGAGTTGGGGCGATGGCAGGCGAGAAGATCCCGGGTATCGGTAGTAGTAGCGTTCGCCCGACACGCTACAGGCCAGCAGCAGGAACTACATGAGCAACCGAGGGATGCGATCTGACCTGCGAGCCTGCCCGAGGGAAGGGTAAACAAGCGTTCTACTATCGGTAGGTACTGGAAGCCCGGAAGGAGGAGTCGTCGTGATGGCAAAGGGCACGCAACAACGCGTTCTAGTCTTCTCACTGGAAGACCTTGTTCGGCAGGGACTGGCAGGCCGGTTCCGCTCCTCCTTTTTCTCTCGCCCCATGGTTTGGGGCCCTAGTCAAATCGAACAACTGTTTGACTCATTTGCGCGAGGCTTCCCTGTAGGGCAACTGGTGGTCTACGAAGCCCCAGCACCAGCCCAGGATGTCGAAATCGGCGGCACGACGATTCACGCATCGGAGGACTCGAGGGCCTGGCTTCTCATCGACGGTCTGCAGCGGCTATCCACACTCATCGGAGCCTGGAGGGCTAGCGATGACTCACCCTATGCCGTCTGCTACGACCTTGAGCGACAGCGCTTCGTAGCCGGGCCCGCCAGGCATCCGCTGATGCTGCCTGTATCTGCAGCTGTACATCCAACCTGGCTAGAGGAGTGGCTTGAGGACCGTCCCTTCCTATCCGAAGCAGAAAAAGCAGATCTGCGCACGCTCTCCAGCACCCTCATCAACTACAGCATCCCAGTCACGGTCATGATGAACCTGGGTGACGACCGTTATGAACTATTCCAGCGCCTCAATCAAAGCGGAGCGTCACTCACCAAGACAGATATCGAACGCGCCCAGTCCCGCCCCAAAGAACGGCCCAGGGGGCTGCAGGGCATCGCCCATAGCGTAGAGACGCAGGGATTTGGCCGCATGAGCCCCGAGGTTGCGGCAAGCTGTGTCGTAGCAGCAGCCAGGAGTGGGCGCAGCCAGCTGCCGCCAGCCGGGGTGGAGACCTTGTACGCGTACGAGAGTATGTCCGTTATCGAGCAAACCAAGGCTGAACACCGCGCCCGCCAGGCGTTGAGACGGGTCATCGACTACATTCGGCAGACTGCCCGAATCCCCCATTTGCGACTATTGCCGCAACCTGAAGTACTCGTCGTGCTCGTTCGCACCTTCACCCACTGCCGCCACACCGATGACCCGCGCGCAAGAGAACTGCTACGCCGGTGGGTGTGGCGCGCGGATAGCAGCCCTCAAACCATCGAGACGGCATACGCACCTGTTGCCCCGACGGCCTTTGAGGAAGCGCAGCGTCTGCTCGCGTCAGCTCCTCTACGCGAGGCCCACCGCTACCGTGCAGACCTATCGGCACTCAACCTTTCCTCGGCGGCCGGCCGCCTCAACGCTCTTGGAATGCTGCATGCTTGGCCGGTGGCCGTAGCTAATAACCCCATGGGTGTGCCTGCGGGTTTCCCTCTAGAAGCACCACAAGCCTTGACTCCGTGGCTAGACAGCGGCGCAGACGTTTTCTCGTCGTTTGTCCCTCAGAGTTACGGTCAGCGCCTAAGCCTGGGCTGCTTCCTCCTGCACCCACCTGCACCTGCAGCAATACTTCGGGAAGGGCTCCTGGAGCTAGCCGGCAGCGATATTAGTGCACTGCATCACCACCTCTTCGACGCACACCAGATCCAACTCCTGGACGAGGGTCGACTTCTCGAACTCGTCGAGCAACGTGAGCGCACACTTCAAGAAACCATTGGCAAGCGAGTCCAATCGTTTGCCCGCTGGGGATTCCGTGAAGGCCGCAGGCCAACTCTGTCTGACACACCCAAGGACCTCAATGGCCCCACAAACAACTAGAGCCCGCGTTCTACTCGGTAGCCGTCAGGTCGGTACACTAAGTTTCCAAAATGGACGATCCGCTTTCCAGTACGAGGATCTGGATCCCGACCACCCCATCCTTGGTCTAGCCTTCGAGTATGACCCTGAAGTCGCGAGCAGTCAGGTCACCGGGGTACCAAGCTGGTTTGCTAACCTGCTCCCAGAACGCGGATCGGCGCTGCGCAGAATTTACAACCAGCGCCTCCGCCGAGAAGCCCACGACTTTCTCTTGCTTATCTATCTCGGCCACGATCTTCCTGGCGCAGTAGTCGTAGAGGCTGATGGTGAGCTCCCTCAGAACATGTCAGAGGCGCTCGAAGAAGCCCACACAGCCACCCAGACCGAGACCCTGGGCTTCTCTCTGTCTGGAATGCAACTAAAATTCTCCATGCAGGAAGATGGCACTGCGTTCCGACTCCCCCCGCACAAAGGCGAGTTGGGCGATTGGATCGTCAAGCTACCCAGCACCGTACTCCCGGATCTCCCTGCCAACGAGCATCTCGTCATGAGCTGGGCTAAATCCATTGGCATCGACGTACCGGAGCACCGACTGGTGCCACTCACCGCCATCACTGGCGTCGAAGAGGACTACCTGGAAGGTGGAACCACAGCTTTCGCTATTCGACGCTTCGACCGTACCCCCGACGGTGGACGCGTGCACCAAGAAGATTTTACGCAGGTATTCGATGTGCTTCCCGCCGACAAAGATCGCGGCCAGCATGAGGCCATTGCTCGAGTTCTCCTTGAAAACTGTCCGCAAGACCTTGATGAATACGTACGACGGATCGTTCTGTGTATTGCTGCCGGAAATAACGATGAACACCTAAAGAACTGGTCTTTGCGCTACGCGGACGGTCACACCACCCGCCTATCACCCGCTTACGACATGCTCTCAGCCACGGCATACAGTGCGTTTCGCCGCCAAGGCCTCACGCTGTCGATCGGCGAGCAGAAGGATATGCGTTGGATCACCCGTGATCATTTCCGGCGGTTCGCTGAAGCGGTGGACACTGATCCTGCACCTGTCCTGGCCGTAGTAGATGAGGCGGTCGCCAATCTGCATCACACGCTGCCGACCGTCGCGGACACCGTCGGGGCGCCGGAGTTCGTTATTGATCATCTTCGTGACCGCCTTAACGGCCTTCCTTTGATGCGCGGAACCTGAGAGTGTCTCTCAGCACGGCCTATGCGCGGACCGGCGTGGCCAAGAAGGTAACCTTACTGCTTCTGACCTGGGTCAACAAGAGAGGCACACGCGCCCTCCGGAGCCGTTGCGGTTTGGTGCTGCAGAGTTCAGCGCAGGGACCGCCGCTCGTCTACGTGGCGTGCCGGCACACTTAGGAACACGTCGGGCATCGCAGAGCCGTAGAGGATGTTGAACGTCTCCAGTCGACAGGACCAAGCCCCATCACAACGGCCGACGAACCGGTAGTTTATATGCCATTGCGGCCATTGGTCACGAGCCAGATGAACGGCAGGTGGGCGCCGATTGCGTCGTGGCATGGCAAACATGCTCACCTCTGGTGGGTCCACGCGCAGCAGCCCCTCGACCTCGCGGAGGATCTTCCCGGGTGCCGACAGATCCTGCACCTGTGTACGAGGCTCGAAGGGATCGGATTCCCGCATGGCGACCTCATGGAAACCAGCAGTCATGCCCGGAGGCAGCAAGAAGGCCATTGGGGCGGCTTTCTGCGAGCAGCTTCAGAGCCACCGCGCGACTTTTTCGTCCACGACGTGCACACCCGCTGAACGACAACATCCATGGCCCCAATCATCAGGCGTAACGCCGCACTGCGGCCACAGAGTTATGTGTCGTGCCAGAACCGTGCCAGATACTGCGGGGAACCACGGGGAACAGCGGTCACACCCCAGAGGCAGCCTCCAGGTCATGACACCGCTCAGCAGCAGGTCAGCGGGGACTGTCGACCCCGTAGAACCCAAGCTTCCCAAGCTGAGGGCCCACGCACCGTAGTTACGGGACCGTCGTCGCGACTTGCTCTAGTCGACGGCAGCGGCAGCGTGGCTGAGGCCGGTGGGGGTGCAGCGAGGCATACGCGCGCGTGCTCGGTCGGCCGCCTCGCCGTCGTGGCTGGCTGTCGTCGTCTGAGGTAAGAACCCCCGTATCTAGCTCCGGGCAGTTCATTGGTCACCCGCTTGCGTCTGGCACGTTGGGGTTCTGCATCCTGAGCACCATGACAAACCCCGAGGGCCCATACGTGAAGGTGCACTTCCGGATGGAGATCGAGGACGACTGGCCGCCGGCCTCCGTGGAGAGTCTGTGGGCGGTCGACCAAGGCGACGGCACCGCACGGCTCGATAACACTCCCTGGTTCGTACGGGGCATTGCCTACGGGGACATCGTGGCCACCGAGCCCGATGAGGAGGGCGTGCGATGGGCCGGCGAGGTGGTTCGTCGTTCGGAGAACTGCACCATCCGCCTCATCGTGCTCCGTGACGGTGGTTCAGGAGCCGCACGGCAGAGCGTGCTCAACGCGTTCCACGCACTCGGAGTCAGCGGCGAGGGCATAGAACGGTTCCGGATGGTCGCCCTGGACGTCCCGCCCACCGCCGATCTCACCAAGGTGCAGAAACTGCTCAACCATGGTGTGACCAAGGAGTGGTGGCACATGGAAGAGGGGTGCATCACCGCGCAGTGGCGGGCTGCATCCGCCGACTGAGGCCGCTTACGTGATCCCCTGCCGGGCCGCCCCTGGGCCGTCCGACGTCGCTCAACAGTGGCCAATGACGACCAACGAAAACCACCAGGCGCACGAGCCCACCGCCCCTGACCAGCAAAAACCCAGCTCCCCAACATCCCCGACAACACTCAGGGCAAGAAGAAGTAAGCCCTCCTTGCATCGAGCCCCCTCCCTGCGTTTGTCCGCGGGGAGGGGGCTCTGTGTGTGTGGGGGCCGGGGCGTCGGACTCGCCCGTGAGGGAGTCGGAGGGTGTGGGTGTCGTCAGAGGAGGTCTCGCCAGAAGGGGGCCGTGGCTTGGGGGTTCCAGTTCTCGTCGGTCTCGCCCCGTGCCTCGTCGAACTCCTGGTGCATGTAGTCGGTCAGGTCAAGGCCGTAATAGATGATGTCGGTCTGCCACACCGAGAGCACGGGATGGCCGAAGCTTCCCCGGCCGGCGGGCAGGTAGCGGTGGGCGTAGACGGGCACCAGTACCGGTACGTCCGCCAGATGCCGCCGCGCCGCGGCCAGCGCGGCCGTTCCGTCGGCCGGACGTTCACCCCAGCCCTCGTACCAGAACCCGTTGTGCTCGACATCGAGCAGCACCCCCTCGACCGGCCAGGCGAGTTGTCGGCGCACGCTGTCCAGATCGCCGCCGCGCCACTCCGGCCAGGGCCTTGACCAGGTCTGTCCGTCCTCCGGAGGGACGTTGACCGGTAGCCCGGCGGCGAGGAACGCCCGGTGGTCGTCCGCGAACTCGAAGCCGTATTCGCGCTCGACGCGCGTGAACTCGGCGTCCGTCAGACCGGGTTCGAACGCGTAGAGACCTGTCTGCGCCAAGCGGCGCGCGGCGTCCGCGCCCAGGCGTACTCCCTCATCGCTGATCACCGCCGCACGCTAGCGCCGGCAGTGGCCGATCGTCACCCGACCACCCGACCACCCGACCACCAGACCAGCACAGGCGCAGCCGAGCTCGTCTACTCGCAGGTGCCGCACACCCCCGTAGCAGGCAGTTCCACGAAGCAGCGCTCGCAGACGCGTACCGGTCTGTCCGGTTTTCCCTCCCGGCGGGTGATCGCTGCCTGGAGGCGTGGGGCGAGGGCGGGGGTGCCTCCGTCGGGTGGGATCGTCGCCCCGAAGCGGCGGTAGCAGGCGAGGCGGGACGCGGCGGCGTGGTGTTCGCGCTCCAGCTCGTCGTCCACCGGCGGCTCCCCGGCGACCGACAGGACTTCCTTGTAGCCGCTGCCGACCTTGCCGTCGCCCGTGTGGACCACCAGTGCCGTCAGGGGCGGATCGCCGCGCCGGTGGGCTTCGCGCACCACCTGGCCCAGGACCTCGCCGATCCAGTACTGCAGCAGCTTCCTCGTGCGGATGCCGGTCCGGCGCTGGATCTCCTCCGCCAGCTCGCCGTAGGTGATCACCGCGTGGTACGTCCCCGCCACACCCACGAGGACCGTGTACGCCTCCGCGCTCCACGCCTCGCGGGCCTCCTGCGCGGTCGGCCCGCCTTCCCGTTCTCCCATTCCCACCCCCGTGTGATCCTGACGGCCGCCCCTCGCCCGGGACTTCACGGAAGACGACGGGCGCCGACGACCGTAGCCGGTCACCGACGCCCCTTCAACGCCCTTTCAACGCCCCGTCAACGCCCCGCCACTCGCGTGGGCGCCCCGTCTCAGCTCAGCGCCCCCGCGTCATGGACCACCCGTCCGCCGATCACCGTCGCGCCCACCGTCAGCGTGTCGATCCGTGCCGGGTCGACGGTGAGGAGGTCGTCGGAGAGGACGGCGAAGTCCGCCAGCATGCCGCGGGCGAGGCGGCCCTTGTGGTGCTCGGCGTGCTCGGCGTAGGCGGAGCCCACGGTGTAGGCGTGGAGGGCCTGTTCCGGGGTGATCGCCTCGGCCGGGGCCAGCGGTGCGCCCTTCGCGGTGCGGCGGTTGACCATGTCGTGGATGCCCAGCAGCGGGCTCCCGTGCGCGACGGGCGCGTCGCTGCTGCCGGGCAGGACGGCCCCGGCGTCGAGCAGGCTCCGCATGCGGTAGCAGTGGTGCGCGCGCTCCGGCCCCAGCGCGGCGATCATGCCGTCGCCGATCTCGGACACGAACCGCCCCTGCGGCACCGGGACGATCCCGTTGTCCGCGAGACGTCGGACCTGCTGGTCGGAGGCGACGGCGAAGTGCTCGATCCGGTGGCGCGCGTCCCGCCGCGGGTGGGCGGCCTGCGCGGCCTCGAAGGCGTCCAGGACGACGTCGATGGCGGCGTCCCCGATGGCGTGGGCCGCGATCTGCCAGCCGCACCGGTGCGCCTCGGTGATCGTGCGGTGCAGCCAGCCCTCGTCGAAGAGGAGGAAACCGACGTTGTCGGGCTCGTCGTCGTAGCCGCAGCACATGTGCGCCGAGCGGCCGATGAGCGAGCCGTCCGTGGCGATCTTCGTGGCGCCGATCTTCAGCCGGTCGTCCCCGAACCCGCTGCGCAGCCCGAGGTCGAGCCCGAACCAGGTGTCGCCGCCCCCGACCGCCCCCATGTCGTGCAGGACGGTCATGTACGGCATGACCGTGGTGCGGATGTCCAGGACGCCCTCCTGCACGGCACGGTGGAAGGCGTGCAGGTCGGCCGGGCCGTGGCCGACGTGCTCGGCGGCGGCGATGCCCGGCTCGGTGAGGCTGGTGATGCCCTCCGTGACGCCCTGGGCGTTGCCGGCCGCGATCGCCGCGACGATCGAGTCCACGGGGGAGGGCCGGAAGGCCTGGGTCACCAGGTGCATCGCGGTCTCCTGGAGAAGGCCCACCGCCCTGCCGTCCGCGTCCCGTTCGACGTTGCCGCCGTCGAGATCGGGCACGCCCCGCCGGCCGGCGAAGCCCGCGCGGGCGAACGCCGCGGTGCTGGCCACGCCCATGTGGCAGGAAACGTGCTCCAGCCATACGGGACGGCCCTGCGCCGCCTCGTCGAGCGCCTCGGCCGTGGGATGGGCGCCGATCTTGTTCTGGTCGTACCCGGCGCCGAACAGCCACTCGTCGGGCCCGAGACGGGCCGCGCGTTCACGCACCGCGGCGTACAGGGCGTCGAGGCTGGGGACGGTCCGGGCGTGCAGGTCGAGCTGGAGGAGACGACGGCCGCGCATGCTCAGGTGCTGGTGGGCGTCGTTGAAGCCGGGCACCACGGGGGCGCCCCCCAGATCGTGGACCTGCGCGGCGGTGCAGCCGGCGACCTCGTCGTCCAGGCCGACGACACGGCCCCCGACGACCCCGAGGGTGTGGGCGGTGGGACGGTCCGCGTCGAGCGTGGTGAAGCGGCCGTTGGTGAACAGGGCGTCGAGGCGCATGGGTGGTCCTAGGGGGGAGACGTGCGGACGTACGGGGGTGGAGGTGTGCGGGGTGGGGGGGGGGGCCCCCCCCCCCCCCCCCCCCGCGCCCCCCCCCCCCCCCCCCCCCCCCCCCCCCCCCCCCCCCCCCCCCACCCCCCCCCCCCCCCCCCCCCCCCCCACG